>CP013099.1:1214166-2428333 GCA_001447805.1 Candidatus Tenderia electrophaga | reverse complement strand
GGAGTTTATGGTGCGCTATCCAGAAAACGGTCATGAGTTGAGCCGGGAGATCGCGGCCTTCGCATCTTCAAATGCCGGTACTATCCTTATTGGTGTCGGTGACGATGGTACGCTTGCCGGTCTTGAGGACGTAGGCAGCCCAGAGGGCCGCGACCGTCTTTGCAGGCGTATTGAAGGCGTTTGCTCCGGGAATGTCCGGCCCGCGATAACGCCTGTCGTGAAGTTTGCAATGGAAGCCGAATCTGTCGTGCTTGCAATAGAGGTTCCCCGTGGCAGTCAGCCAATTTATTACAGCAAAAACACACCGTATGTGCGTCATCTGTCCCAGTCACGGCCCGCCGAACCGCACGAAGTCATCGAGCGGGTCGGAGAATGGCTGAAATCGAATCCACTTGCTTCGGCAGAAGAGGACCCGAGCAGCCGCTTTTTGTCCTCTCTCGCAGCGACGCTTATTGATGTCCTTATTTATGGTAGTGAGTTTGAAAAAAGAAACGTCAATCCCTGGCTTGATCTTTCACGAACCCAGCTTGGTAGTGCAGGTGAGGAATTACGGCGTCTTGCAACCGATGACACCGCAATTGAAAAGAGGCTGGACGATCGGCTTCGCTCCATAGCTGATAAACTCGATGCCGCTGCGGCCCATCGCCTGACTTTGGGTAAGGAATCATGGAGTACGCTTTTGGGGTATGTTACAGATGCAGTGAGGGAGGCAGCTGAAATAAAGAAAGAGCACATTGATACCGTACCGCTTTCGGATGAGTCCAGGAGGGACATTGCAGATATGATAAGCCGATCTTCGCGCGAGCTTGCGGACCTCGATAACAGGGCGGAAGCAATGGCTGAAGATGGCCGTGTCGAAGATCTACAGGAGGCAGCAAGCAGTATCGGTCGATCCCTGCTCCTGGTAGGTCATTACCGGCTTGATGAGCCGGGCGGGCAATTTACGGGTGAGCTTCGCTCGGTTGGTCACGACCTCCATTTGCTGGAAACCGATCGTCTCTACAGTGATGGCGGCCAATCTATGAGACGCATTGTTGAACGTGTTCACGATCTAAACCGCCACCTACAAACCCTTCTGTCTGCAAGTCAACTTTAGAGTTCAGCTAAAAGGTTTAAGTGACACTGGTTTGGGCGCATCCGGCTGGCGCCACGCTCCACCGAGCCGATATATGTAGCGTCTCGGCCATCTGGTACAGGCAGCGGCATCATCAATGCGCAGTTGTTTTAGCATCAGAATCTTTAAAATCTTAAAAACTGTAACCTATAGTGTAGCTTTTAAATCTGTATTCCTATAAATGCTTAATAAACAATGCTGTAACACCTGTGCATCATGGGGGTGTGCGGGCTGATTTTTTTTTCGGAACTCATGGGGTTATATTTTTTAAATTATTGATATTTAAATATCTTCTTCTTTTATGGCGTCTCTCGAGGGGGCTGAAGGTATCAATAAATCTCATCCAATCTCGTCCATAAAGTGTCACGTGAGCGTGAGCTGTGGCGAGGTAAATTTAGGTCTAGGCGATACTTTGCCGGCGCTTGGTATGAATCGATACACATTCAAGAGGATGCCGGTGGCCGCAGCGCAGAGTAACAAACCTCTAACTTCCAGAACAGTAGCATCACTGAAGCCAGGCGAAGTGGATGAGGCCCGATTCACGGTCTCCCGAGCTGCGGCGCAGCGAGCGATGACGGGTGCGTTGAGGTAAGTATTAAGCGCGTGGTTCCACTGTTTGTCGTCTGGCCAACAAGTCGATGAAACTATTGCCGCCCAAGACCGAGGCGACGACACTCGCAGGCAGTTGCGCCGGGTAGATGGAAACGGTCTAAATTTTAAAATAATCCATGCGATATTGCCAATACGAATCGTTCGTATTAGTATTCGTATAAAATTCGATTTGCCAGCCATCTCGTTCGTTTTCGGGTTAGCCAGCCAAGCTTGTTGATTAGCTAGCAAGATGACGGGGAAAGGCTGCGCCTTCTGGGCGCATCGTGCTTTCCGCTTTCACTCTTAAACAGCTATCTTATTTAAATTGAGAGTTGCGAAATGAGAGATTTTAAAAATTCCCCGTCTCAGGCGACGCCGCTAGCGCAAGCCAAAGGACAAGCGGGCCTCGAGACGCTCAGAGTGACCAGTGACGAACTACTTGCGGGGCAGAAAGAGATCATTATCGAACATGGCGGAGAAGAGTATCGTTTGCGAAAAACGAAACAAGGCAAGCTCATTCTTACCAAATAAAAGCAGAGCGCATTGATCAGCCGTTATTGGGTTTGTAACCAACCCATCGAAATAGTAGCCAGGGCGCGCTTGTAAGCCGCGCGCCCCTGAATAGCTGTTGTTACATCTGTGATTGCAAGTAATTTTGCAGGCCGATCTTATCGATCAGGCCCAGTTGTTTTTCCAGCCAGTAGGCGTGATCCTCTTCGGTGTCGGCCAGCATGGTTTCGAGGATTTCGCGGGTCTGGTAGTCCTGCTCTTTTTCACACTGGGCGATGGCTTTTCGCAGTGCGTTGATCACCTGATTTTCCAGTGCCAGGTCGTTGGCCAGTATCTCCGGTACATCTTTGCCGATGTTGAGCGGCGCGCGGTTACCCACTTGCGGTGTGCCTTCTAAAAACAGAATGCGTTTGATGAGGGCGTCAGCGTGTTGCTTTTCATCGTCCATTTCATGGTCGATGCGTTCGTAGAGTTTGCTCAGCCCCCAGTCGTCAAACATACGTGAATGGGTGAAGTATTGATCCATGGCGGTGAGTTCACCGGCGAGGAGCGTATTGAGGGTGTCGATGATTTTTTGATTGCCTTTCATGGTGTGCTCCTTACATCATTTTTTGCAGATAGTTTTGAATGCCGATGTCGTCAATCAGCGAGAGTTGGGTCTCCAGCCAATCCAGATATTCTTCAGTGTGTTCCAGCATCTCTTCCAATAGCTCGCGGCTGACGTAATCGGGGGCGGATTCACATTGGGCGATACCTTCTACCAATTGGCTGCGGATCTCGGTGGTCAGGGCCAGGTCGGCTTCGATCATTTCTTTTGGGTCTTCGCCGATGCGGAGCTTGCCCAGGTCCTGCAGATTGGGCAGACCCTCCAGGAACAGTACCCGGTTGATGAGATCGTCGGCCTGTTTCATGGCCTTGATGGAGGCCTTGTAGGACGTTTCATTGAGTTCGTTAAAGCCCCAGTTCTTATATATGCGGGCATGGAGGAAAAACTGGCTCGTCGACGTCAGTTCGTTTTTCAAAACACGGTTGAGGAGTTTGATAATAGGCTTGTTACCTTTCATGGCAGATTCCTTTGCTTCCTCGGCAGATGATTAGTTATGGGGTGGGCTGGCTATCCGAACGGAATGGCTGGCGATGACCGGGGATAGGTCAATGGAGGGGGATGGTGGCCCGAAAGGGGGCGGGGTGTCAAGTATAAGTTATTGAATGGAAAATAAAAACAATTCTTATTACTATTTATGGCAGTGCTTTGTCACTCAATCAGGACATGGCCTCGGCTGCTTCTGGAAATGGCGATGTGGATGGAAATTAGTTGGACAGCGGCCTGGCTTTGCGTGTCGGTGGGTCTGCTCACCAACGCATATCTACGCTGCCGGATGAGCGTGCCGTTTGGGGGCGTGATTAAACCCTCGTTAATTACTTAACGAGGGTTCGCGGAGTGGCCGGAGCAGTGGGCCCTTATTGCAAGGCGCGCAGCATCCAGGCTGTTTTCTCATGGACACGCATGCGGTCGGAGACCAATGCCGCCGTCGATTCATCGCTCGCTTCCTGAGCCGGCACCAGCACTTCGCGGCAGGTTTTTACAACCTGCTCATGGCCGTGAGTCAGAATGTCGATCATCTCTTTCGCTGCCGGTACGCCTTCCACTTCTTTAATGGAACTCAGTTCCGCGAAAGATTTGTAGGTGCCGGGCGCGGCGACATCCAATGTGCGTATGCGTTCCGCGATTTCGTCCACCGCGGTTGCGAGTTCAGTGTAGTGCTCTTCGAACATCAGGTGCAGCTCGCGGAACTGAGGGCCGGTGACATTCCAGTGAAAGTTGTGCGTTTGCAGATAAAGCGTGTAGGAGTCCGCCAACAGCCGCTTTAGACCGGCGGCGATATTGAGACGGTCCTGTTCATTAATGCCGATGTCTATGTTCATGGGGTTTCTTCCTTGGTTTTTTGAATGGGTAAAAAACACGCTTCGCCACACGCTGTTAGACAATATAGACGGATGATGGCGACCGGTGTAGGGAGTAATTCTAACCCAAGCGGGAGGGTCTTTTCAGGGACTTTTTTGCCGCAAAGGCCGTTACTCCACCGGTGTGTCCAGATTGTTACCCCATTCGGCCCAGGAGCCTGGATAGGCCTTGAGCTTGTCGAAGCCGAGGCTTTTGAGGGCGATGTAGAGCAGGGCCGAGCGGCGGTGGGTGTGGCAATAGGTGATGATTTCCTGTTTAGGTTTTATCTTCAACTCTTTGATGATTTTATTTAACTCTTTCTCTGGCTTGAGGCGCATGCTGTGTTCCGGCGCGAGCAGGCGGCGGTGATCCAGATTGACGGCGCCGGGGATGTGGCCACCGCGTCGGGCACGTATTTCCCGCCCCGAAAATTCTTCTGGCGTGCGGGCGTCAAGCAGGGTGATCGAGCTGTCATTTAGGTGTTGCAGCAGATAGAGCAGATCGACGGCGCTTCCGTCAGGCTGGTAGTTGAATTTGCGCTCAACGGGTTCGGGCGGCGTGTCACCTTCTTCGACCGGGTGACGTTCATCGAGCCAGGCGGGCAGGCCGCCGTTGAGCAGGGAATAGTGAGGGTGGCCGACGAGGTCGAGGGTCCAGAGCAGGCGCGCGGCGCGGCCGTTGTCCTCGTTGTCGTAGGCGATGACATGCGCCCCGGGGCGCAGACCGATGCGGTTCAGGACCCGGGCCAGCGGTGCCTGGGGCGAGAGTTCACCGGCGCCGGGCGGCAGTTCGCAGGTCAGTTGTTGATAGGGTAAATGGACGGCGCCGGGGACATGGTAGGCGCGGTGGGTTTCCGGATCGGACACATCGATGATGAGCAGCTGTTCGTCACCCAGGCGCGGCAGCAACTGCTCCGCTTCCAGAATGAGCGGCAGTTCCGGTTCGGTCATGATCAACTCCCTTGGTGCTGGCGGGCCGGAATATAAGCTTGGCCCGGCTCGGCCCTTGGAATCAAATAGGCAAAAACTGTGGTTATGCGGATTTCAGCAGACGTTCTTTTTGTTGCTGATAGCAGATGACCTGCGCTGTGTGGGTGGGGCGCTCGTCGGCCTGGGATTTGACTACGACCTGTTCCTGAGTGGCGACGTTTTCTTCTTCCTCGGGAGAGTACACCGCGATAATCTCGAAGTCGCCGGGCCAGGGATCGTAACTCAACATGCTGGCGATTTCCTCCAGCCCCCCAAGTACGTCCTTCATGATGATTTCCTGTTGTTTATTGCCGGAAATGGCCCGTTTGCAAAGCTTATCTGACATTGCCCTACCTCACCTCACTGCTAACCAATATATCGGGCAAAGCAGGGACGAACTTGAAAAAATCACCCAGGAAAGTCGCTCCGGAAGGCGGGTTGCGTGGCTATCTGAAGTGGATTGTCACTGGCTTATCAGCGGCTTAAGAGATGTTTTTAAAGCGCGAAAATTAATCGATCTGGCTGGCGTAGGGATGCAACGCCTTGACCATCGCCTTGAACACTTTGGGATTGGCGGCGATGACGTGGCCGGTCTCGAAAATATGGTGGCCGCCCTTGATATCGGAGACCATGCCGCCGGCCTCCTGGATCAGCAATAGGCCGGCGGCCATATCCCAGGGATTCAGGTTCAGTTCCCAAAAGCCGTCCAGACGGCCGGCGGCCACATAGGCCAGATCCAGGGCGGCGGAGCCGGCGCGGCGAATGCCGGCGGTGGGGATGACCATGGCCTTGAACATCTGCAGATAGAGGTCCAGATAGCGCTGGTCCTTGAAGGGGAAACCGGTGCCGAGCAGGGCGCCGTCCAGCCCCTTGGCGGCGCTGACGCGCAGGCGACGGCCGTTCAGCTGGGCCCCGGCGCCGCGGCTGGCGCTGAAGATCTCGTCTTTGAGTGGATCATAGACCACGGCATGTTCCAGGCGGTCTTTTTGCCGTACCGCGATGGAGACTGAATATTGGGGAAACTGGTGCAGGTAATTGGTGGTGCCATCCAGCGGGTCGATGATCCATTCGAATTCGCTGTCGTTGCTGGCGGCGCTGCTGCCGCTTTCTTCCGCCAGGATGGCGTGATCGGGGTAGGCCCTGCGGATGGTGCGAATGATTTCCTGTTCGGCCATCTGATCCACTTCGCTGACATAGTCGTTTTCGGACTTGTGCTTGACGGTGAGCGAGTCCATGCGAGCGGTGGCGCGCATGATGATGTCGCCGGCGTTGCGGGCGGCACGGATAGCGATGTTGACGATGGGGTGCATGGCGGATTCCTGCTTCCTGCTGCGGCTGAACGGGGCGCAAAGGATACCAGAGAATGGCGATTTTTGTGAGGCTTCCGCGCGCTGTTCGTTTAGAATACGTCCCCATGAAATCGAACATACGCATCGTCCTGGTCAATACCACCCATCCGGGCAACATCGGCGCCGCCGCCCGTGCCATGAAGAACATGGGGCTGACACGGCTCTATCTGGTCCAGCCGCAGGGGTTTCCCTGCGCCGAGGCCACCGCCCGCGCTTCCGGCGCCGACGATCTGCTGGCCCATGCGGTCGTGTGTGACAGCCTGGAACAGGCCCTGGCGGGTTGTCGCTTCGTGGTCGGCACCAGTGCCCGCAGTCGGCGCATCAGCTGGCCGGTGGAAAACCCACGGCAATGCGCCGCGCGCATGCTGCAAGAGTGCGAGCAGGGGGAGGTGGCGCTGGTATTCGGGCGTGAACACTCCGGCTTGAGCAATGCGGAACTGGAAACCTGCCATTATTTGGTGCACATCCCCGGCAATCCCGATTTTTCTTCGTTAAATCTGGCAGCGGCGGTGCAGGTGCTCAGCTATGAGTTGATGATGGCGCACACGGAGCAGGACGCGGGGCCTGGGGAAGATCGGCGTGATTTGGCCCCGGCGGACGAGATGGAATCATTTTTCGGCCACCTGGAACAAACCCTGGTGGAGTTGGAATTCCTCGACGCCAATCAACCGCGCAAGCTGATGCGCCGTCTACGCCGCCTGTTCAACCGCGCCCGGCTGGACAAGACCGAGGTCAACATTCTGCGCGGTGTGTTCTCCGCCGCTCAGGGGCGCAAGCTGTCTAAGAAAACAGGGCGCTGATTGGCTTCGACTGGCGCGCTCAGGCTATAGTTGACTCAGGTATTAGTATAATAGGTATCAAGCAAAGGACGAGTGTTTGCGCATGTTTCGACGTATTCGCGAAGATATTCAATGTGTGTTCGAACGGGACCCGGCGGCGCGCAATGTGTTCGAGGTGCTGACCACCTATCCTGGGCTGCATGCGGTCCTGGCCCACCGCGTCAGCCATGGGCTGTGGAACAACGGTCTGAAATGGCTGGCCCGTTTCAACTCAACTCTGGCCCGCTGGCTGACCGGTATCGAGATTCATCCCGGCGCCAAAATCGGGCGCCGTTTTTTCATTGATCATGGGATGGGCGTGGTTATCGGGGAAACCGCGGAAATTGGCGATGACTGCACCCTCTACCACGGCGTGACCTTGGGGGGTACCAGTTGGGACAAGGGTAAGCGCCATCCCACCCTGGGTAACAACGTTGTGGTGGGCGCCGGCGCCAAGGTGCTGGGTCCGATCACCCTGGGGGCCGGCGTGCGCGTCGGCTCGAATGCGGTGGTGGTGAAAGATGTGGCTCCAAATCAAACGGTTATCGGTGTTCCAGGGCGCCTGATGGCGCGTCCGACGAGCGCAAAAGAAAAGACTCGGCAGGCCATGGCGAAAAAGATCGGCTTCGATGCCTACGGCATGTCCCAGGACATGACAGATCCCATGACCAACGCCATCAACCACATGCTTGACCACATTCACGCCATGGATACCCGAATGGAGGCGATGTGCCGTGAAATCGAGCAGTTGGGCGGAAATATCGAAAATGTCCCCATGCCAGAGCTGGATGTCGACGAGATCCAGGACGGGGGTGAAAAACCGGCGCAAAAGGTCCACAATACCTTAGTCAAGAATAAGGATTAATACTTGACCACTGTACTCAGGTATAGTATTATCCCCAGTATGGATGTGGCATTATGAATCATTTAAATATTGGTCGTTGAAGACAGCAAGAGGGATTGCCATGAGACTTACCACTAAAGGTCGTTACGCCGTAACCGCAATGTTGGATCTGGCTTTGCATGCAACCGAAGGCCCCGTGCCTTTGGCGGACATTTCACAGCGCCAGGGGATTTCACTCTCTTATTTGGAGCAGCTGTTCTCGCGCCTACGTCGTCAGGGACTGGTGGACAGCGCGCGCGGTCCGGGTGGCGGTTATCGCTTGTCCCGTTCGGCGGCAGATATCGCCGTGGTCGACGTCATCAACGCCATTGATGAAAACGTCAACGTCACCCGCTGCGGCGGTCAAGGCGACTGCCAGGATGGCGAGCCATGTTTGACTCATGAGCTGTGGTGCGATCTAAGCAAACAGATCCATGACTTCCTGGCCGGCATTGACCTGCAGCAGCTGGTTGAGCGGCGCTTCGTTAGGGAAGTGTCCAAGCGTCAGGACGGTCGTGAAGACAGTGCGGCCCTCGGCGCGACTATCGAAGAAGTGGCGGCGACTCCGGGGCACGCCTAACATCTTATATCTGGAGTAGGTCAGGGTATGCAGACATACCTGGATCACAATGCCACCACGCCGCTCGATGAACGTGTACTCGACGACATGCTGCCTTTTTTGCGGCTGCATTATGGCAATCCTTCCGCAGTTTATCGGCAGGGGCGTTTGGCGAGGCAGGCGATAGAGACAGCGCGTGAGCAGGTCGCCCAGCTGGTTAATGTTCATCCCTCGCAGGTGGTTTTCACAAGCGGCGGTACCGAGGCGAACAATCTCGCCATTAAGGGCGCGGTCGCAGGGCTTAACTGCCTGGCGGTCAGCGCCATTGAACATGCCTCGGTGATGGCGCCGGCGCGTCAGGTGACGCGTGGACGACAGCTGATAGAAATCGCGGTCGATCAGCACGGGCGGGTGAGCGAGGCCGCCATGCGGGAGGCCTTGGCGGCGGGCCCCGATATGGTCTCGGTGATGTTGGCGAACAATGAAACGGGTGTCGTACAAGACATCCCCCGCCTGGCCGGTCTGGCCGAGGAAGGCGGTGTGCTGTTCCATACCGATGCGGTTCAGGCCGCCGGTAAAATAGAGGTCGATTTTGCCGCTTTAGGCGTGCACCTGATGAGCTTGTCGGCACACAAGATCTACGGCCCAAAGGGCGCAGGTGCTCTGGTGTTTGACAAGCATCTTGATCTTCAGCCCCAGTTGGTTGGCGGCGGCCAGGAAGAGGGATATCGCAGCGGTACGGAGAATGTCGCTGCCATCGTCGGTTTTGGCAGGGCGGCCGAGCTGGCCCTGGCGGAACTCGCGCCGCGCCAAGCCAAGGTTGCGGCATTGCGCCACCAACTGTTGCAAGGGCTGGAGCGAATAGAAAGTGTAGTGGTATTCGCCCGACAGGCCGAGTGCCTGTCCAATACGGTCTATATGGCCCTGCCCGGCATCGAGGGTGAAACACTCTTGATGGAGATGGACCGCGTCGGCGTGGCTGTCGCCAGCGGCTCTGCATGTGACAGCCGCAAGCCCGGGTCCAGCCATGTGCTGCGCGCCATGGGGGTTGATGAAACTCTGGCCCGCGGCGCTGTCAGAGTCAGTATCGGCAAGGACAATAGCGAGCGCGACATAGAGAATTTTTTGCAGGTTATGAACCGGCAAGCGAAGGTTCTGCAGGACAATGCCATGTTGGCGTGGGCCTGAAGAGTCTTAACGAACACAACGCGATTTGGAGATTGTGAGTATGAAACTGCCTATTTATCTGGATTATTCGGCGACCACGCCAATCGATCCAAGAGTGGCTGAAAAAATGGCCGGTTGTTTGACCATGGACGGGGTGTTCGGTAATCCTGCGTCCCGCTCCCATTCATTCGGCTGGAAGGCCGACGAACTGGTGAATGAGGCGCGCGCCAACGTCGCGGCCTTGATCAATGCCGATCCAAAGGAGATCGTCTGGACGTCCGGTGCCACCGAGTCGGACAATCTCGCCATCAAGGGTGCCGCGCGCTTCTATCAGCGCAAAGGCAAGCATATTATTACCTGTAAGACCGAGCACAAGGCGGTGTTGGATACCTGTCGTCAGCTGGAACGTGAAGGTTTCGAAATCACCTATCTGGAGCCGGAAAAGAATGGTTTGATCGATCTGGCCAAGCTGGAAGCAGCGATGCGTGACGACACCATCCTGGTGTCTATCATGCACGTCAACAACGAGATCGGTGTTATTCAGGACATCGAGGCTATCGGCAAACTGACCCGTTCACGCGGTATCGTTTTTCATGTCGATGCTGCCCAGAGTGCCGGCAAGGTCGAGATCGATCTGCAGCAGCTGGACGTCGATCTGATGTCCTTTTCCGGGCACAAAATTTACGGGCCTAAGGGCATCGGTGTGCTATACGTGCGGCGTAAGCCCCGCATCCGTATCGAAGCGCAAATGCACGGCGGCGGTCATGAGCGTGGAATGCGCTCAGGTACCTTGCCTGTGCACCAGATTGTCGGCATGGGTGAGGCTTTCCGCATCGCCAAGGAAGATATGGCAGAGGAGAATGAACGTATTTTGAAGTTGCGTAACCGGCTTTGGAACGGCCTGCGGGATATCGACGAGGTGTACCTTAACGGCGATGCCGAGCAGCGCGTTCCCGGTAATCTGAATGTCAGTTTCAACTTCGTCGAGGGCGAGTCGCTGATCATGGCGCTCAAGGACATTGCCGTGTCCTCGGGTTCCGCGTGTACCTCGGCGAGCCTCGAACCGTCTTATGTGCTGCGCGCCATCGGCCGCAGCGATGAATTGGCGCATAGCTCTATCCGTTTCAGTATCGGACGTTTCACCAGGGAGGAGGAGATCGATTACACCGTGGAGCTGGTCAAAGGGAAAGTGGCTAAACTGCGCGAACTCTCTCCCCTGTGGGAGATGTATCAAGAAGGTGTTGATCTGGATAGCGTCCAATGGGCGGCACACTAATCGGCAGGGAGCAGGATTGAGAGGATACAAGCATGGCATACAGTGAAAAGGTATTGGACCATTATGAAAACCCGCGCAACGTCGGTTCCTTGGATAAAAAGGAGGCCAGTGTCGGTACGGGTATGGTTGGCGCGCCGGCCTGCGGCGATGTGATGAAGTTGCAGATAAAGGTCAACGAACAGGGCGTGATCGAGGATGCGCGTTTCAAGACCTATGGTTGTGGTTCGGCGATCGCTTCCAGCTCACTGCTTACCGAATGGGTCAAAGGCAAGACCTTGGATGAAGCATCCCAGATCAAGAACTCCGATATCGCCGAAGAGCTGGCCCTGCCACCGGTCAAGATTCACTGTTCGGTATTGGCGGAAGACGCCATTAAGGCGGCCATTGAAGATTTTAGAGCCAAGCAACAAACAGGTGCCGCGGACGCAGAGTGATATTCCGAAGTCGGTAGCCAGTAGAGGATAGTTAGCAATGAGTATTACATTGACAGAAAAGGCAGCCAACCACGTCAAGAAATTTCTTGCCAGCCGCGGCAAGGGCGCAGGCCTGCGCCTGGGTGTAAAAACCAGCGGCTGTTCCGGTATGGCTTATGTGCTGGAGTTCGCCGACAAGATCGACGCGGAAGACCAGGTCTTCGAAGATCACGGCGTGAAGGTGGTGATCGACTCAAAGAGCCTGCTTTATCTGGACGGTACCGAGCTGGATTTCGTCAAGGAAGGCCTTAATGAAGGTTTTCAGTTCAACAACCCCAATGTCAAAGACGCCTGCGGTTGTGGTGAAAGCTTTAACGTCTGATTTGAAAACCTTGTTGTGGATTTCAAGCAAAACTATTTTGAATTGTTCGGTTTGCCCGAGGCCTTCGAGTTAGACTTGAAGCTCCTGTCGGCGCGCTATCAAGAGCTCCAGAAAACTTTCCATCCCGATCGTTTTGCCAGCGCTTCCGAGCGCGAGCGCCGTATCAGTTTGCAGCAGGCGGCGCAGGTCAATGCGGCCTTCCAAACCTTGAAGGATCCCTTGGCCCGGGCCCGCTATTTGCTCGAGCTGCGCGGTGCGGTGACGAATGACGAGGCGACGACCATTCGCGATCCCGAATTTCTGGAGCAACAAATGGGGTTGCGCGAGGAATTGGCGGAAATCAAACTCGGCGACGATCCGATGGCGGCGTTAATGCGTTTCATGAAGCAATTGGATCAGCGCGTGAAAGATTGTGTCGAACAGTTGAAACAGGATTTCGCCCGCGGTGATGAGGCCGCGTTGCTTCGGGCTCAGACGGCGGTTCATCAGCTGCAGTTTCTGTATCGTCTTAGACAAGAGGCGGAGGCCCTTGAAGAAGCGCTGATTTGACGCCACATAAAGCACGTTAAAATTTTTTTCGCCTGTATCAACTAAAGGCAATTAAGCACATGGCATTGCTACAGATTAACGAACCGGGACAATCCACCGCGCCGCACCAACATCGCTTGGCGGTGGGCATTGATCTCGGCACCACCAATTCGCTGGTGGCTTCGGTGCGCAGCGGCGTGGCGGAGACGTTTCCCGACCACGAGGGCCGCCACCTGCTGCCCTCGGTGGTACGCTATCTGGCCGACGGCACGCTCGAGGTGGGACAGGCTGCCCGTGCGGCGGCGCCCAAGGATCCGCGCAACAGTATTTCCTCAGTCAAGCGCCTGATGGGCCGCGGGCCGGAAGAGGTGCGGCGCATGCATCTGCCCTATGAATTCGTCGAGACTGAATCCGCTGTGCCGCGCATCCACACCGTCGCCGGCGATGTGAGTCCGGTGGAGGTGTCGGCCGAGATCCTGAAGGCGCTCAAACAGCGCGCCGAAGAGACGCTCGGCGGCGAGCTGAGCGGTGCGGTGATCACCGTGCCGGCCTATTTCGACGATGCCCAGCGCCAGGCCACCAAGGACGCTGCACGCTTTGCCGGTTTGAACGTGTTGCGCCTGTTGAATGAACCGACAGCGGCGGCGGTGGCCTACGGCCTTGATCGCGGTTCGGAGGGCGTGCACGTGGTGTATGATCTGGGCGGCGGTACCTTCGACGTGTCCATCCTGCGCTTCAGTCGCGGTGTCTTCGAGGTGCTGGCCACAGCCGGTGATTCAGCCTTGGGTGGTGACGACTTCGATCATCTGATCGTCGAGTGGCTGTTGCAGCAGGCTGATATGGGCGACGATCCCGCCCAGCGTCATTCCCGCGCCCTGATGCATCAGGCGCGCAGTATCAAGGAGCAACTCACCGAGGCGGAACAGGTAGAGGTCAGTCTGGAGCGGCCGACCGGCACCCCCTGGCAGGGCGTGCTGACACGAAAGGGTTTCAATGAACTGATCGAGCCGCTGGTGCGCAAGACCTTATTGCCCTGTCGCCGCACCCTGCGTGATGCCGGCGTGGAGTTGGAGGATATCGAAGACGTGGTCATGGTGGGCGGTTCCACCCGCGTGCCGCTGGTGCGTGAAATGGTCGGCGAGTTTTTTCAGACCGAGCCCCTGGTGGATATCGACCCCGACCGGGTGGTGGCCGTCGGCGCCGCCCTGCAGGCCGATGCGCTGGCCGGCAACAGGCCCGACGACGAGATGCTGTTGCTGGATGTGATTCCCTTGTCCCTGGGGCTGGAGACCATGGGTGGTTTGGTGGAAAAACTGATTCCGCGCAATACTACCATCCCGGTGGCGCGGGCGCAGGAATTCACCACCTTCAAGGACGGCCAGACCGCCATGGGCATTCACGTGCTGCAGGGCGAGCGCGAACTGGTGAGCGACTGCCGTTCCCTGGCCCGTTTCGAGTTGCACGGCATTCCGCCCATGGTGGCGGGGGCAGCGCGCATTCGTGTCACCTTTCAAGTGGATGCCGATGGTCTGCTCAGCGTCATGGCCGAAGAGCTGAGCACCGGCGTCAAGAGTGCCATCGAGGTTAAACCCGCCTACGGTCTGAGCGAGGGCGAGATTGAGCAGATGCTGCGCGACTCCTTCGACTACGCCGAAAAGGACATGCAGGCGCGCAGTCTGCGCGAGCAGCAGGTGGAGGCCGACCGCGTGCTCGAGGCCATCGACGCCGCCCTCGCCGCCGACGGCGAGGCCTTACTGTCGGCGGAGGAGCGGCGCAACATCGATCGGGCCATCGCGGCGCTACAACAGGCGCGCGCTGGTGAAGATGTGCAGGCCATCAAACAGGCCGTGGAGGCGCTGGATCAAGCGGCAGGGGAATTCGCCGCGCGGCGTATGGACGCCAGTGTCAGGAAGGTCCTCAAGGGCCATACACTAGACGAATTTTCAGAGTAAAGAATGACTAAGATTATATTTCTACCCCACGCAGAATTATGTCCGGAAGGCCAGGTGGTCGAGGCCGAACGCGGTACCACCATCCTGGATGCCGCCCTCGCCAACGGCATCGAGCTGGAGCATGCCTGCGAAAAATCTTGTGCCTGCACCACCTGTCACGTCATCGTGCGTGAGGGCTTTGACTCCCTCAACGAGGCCAGTGACGCCGAGGAGGACATGCTCGATAAGGCCTGGGGCCTGGAGCCTGATTCGCGTCTGGGCTGCCAGGCGGCGGTGTCCGAGGAGGAACTGGTGGTCGAGATTCCTAAATACACGATTAACATGGTTTCCGAAAACAATTGATTTTAAAGGGAGGATAGGCAAATGAGCCTGAAATGGACTGATTCGCTGGAGATCGCCATCGCCCTGGATGAGGCCCATCCCGAGGTCGATCCCAAGACCATCCGTTTTACCGATTTAATGGATTGGGTCATGGCCCTGGAGGAATTCGACGACGATCCGGACCACTGCGGCGAAAAAATCCTTGAGGGTATCCAAATGGCCTGGATCGAGGAGCGTGAGTAATGCCGGCCCGATGCCTGTGGACGTTGTTTGTTAGTCGGTAACCAGCTAAAATGCAACAGTTTTTGAACCCGCGTTGACCGCGGGTTTGTCCTATATATAGATCTGAAAATTTGGAGAGATATTGACCATGGCCGTTGAACGTACCCTTTCTATCATCAAGCCCGATGCCGTCGCCAAGAATGTTATCGGTGAAATCTACAGCCGTTTCGAAAAGGCGGGCCTGCAGATCATCGCCGCCAAGATGACCCGCCTTAGCCGTGAGCAGGCCGAAGGTTTCTATGCTGTGCACAAAGAGCGTCCCTTCTTCGGCGACCTGGTAAAGTTTATGACCTCCGGTCCGGTCATGATCCAGGTGCTGGAAGGTGAAAACGCCATCGCCTTGAATCGCGAACTGATGGGTGCCACCAATCCCAAGGAAGCCGAGGCCGGCACCATCCGCGCCGACTTTGCCGACTCGATCGACGCCAACGCCGTGCACGGTTCCGATGCACCTGAAACCGCCGCCACCGAAATCGCGTATTTCTTCGGCGACGAGTTGTATTCACGGAGCTGATCTCATTTGAATACCGACAAGGTCAATCTGCTCGGTCTCGACCGGCAAGGACTGGAGGCCTTCTTCACCGCCATGGGGGAGAAGGCCTTTCGTGCTTCTCAGGTGATGAAGTGGATCCATCAATTCGGCGTGGAAGACTTCGAGCAGATGACCAATATGAGCAAGGCTCTGCGCCAGCGTCTCGGCGAGAGCGCCGAGATCCGCGCGCCCGAGGTGGTGTTGGACCGAGGCTCCAGCGACGGTACCCACAAGTGGGTATTGCGGCTGGATGGCGGCAATCATATTGAAACCGTATTTATTCCCGATGGCGAGCGTGGCACCCTGTGTGTCTCGTCACAAGTGGGGTGTGCGCTGGAGTGTTCTTTCTGTTCCACTGGCCAGCAGGGCTTTAACCGCAATCTGAGCAGTGCCGAGATCGTCGGCCAGTTGCGCGCCGCGTACCAGTATTTCGGCGCCAGGCATCGCGATGAACGCATTGTCACCAACGTGGTCTTGATGGGCATGGGGGAACCTTTGCTCAATTTCGACAACGTAGTCGCGGCTATGAATATCATGACCGATGATGACGCCTACGGCCTGTCCAAGCGCCGCGTGACCTTGAGCACCTCGGGCGTGGTGCCGGCCATGGATCGTCTCATCGAGGCGAGCGATGTCAGTCTGGCAGTGTCGCTGCATGCCCCCAATGATGAGTTGCGCAACGAGTTGGTGCCGTTGAACAATAAGTACCCCATCGACGAATTGATGGCGGCCTGTAAACGTTACGCCTTTGCCGGTAGCGGCAAGCGCAAGATCACCTTCGAATACGTCATGCTCGACGGCGTTAATGATACGCCCGGACATGCGCGCCAGTTGGTGAAGATCCTCGAAGGTGTGCCCGCCAAAGTGAATCTCATCCCCTTCAATCCCTTCCCGCAGACCGATTACACCCGCTCCAGCCAGGAGGCCATTACCCGTTTCTGGGAGATTCTTATGGCCGCCGGTATTACCACCGTCACCCGCCGTACCCGCGGCGACGATATCGACGCCGCCTGCGGCCAACTGGTGGGTAAGGTGATGGACAAGACCAAGCGCCAGGCGCGTCGGATCGAAATGCAGGAGGGGCGGGCATGAAGCCTGGCAAGTTGTTCATCGGTGTCTTCGCGGCCCTATTTTTGACGGCAGGATGCGTTTCTATGGACAAACGCGAAGCCGACCCGGAAAAGGCGGCTCAGATCTATGCCGATCTGGGACTACAGTATCTGCGCCAAGGCAACCTAGAATTGGCGCGGGTCAAGTTGGAACGCAGTTTGGAACTGGAAGGCAAAAACGCCGATGCTCATCATTACATCGCCGAGGTCTACAAGCAGTTGGGTAACCGTGAACTGGCCCTTCAGCATTACAGCAAGGCCGTGCGTTATGACGCTGACAATCCCATGTTGCTGAACAACTACGGCGCCTTCCTGTGCGAGCAGGGGCGCCTCAAGGAAGCGGAAGAATATTTTCTCCAGGCCGCCCATTTGCCCACTTACCGCACCCCGGAGTTGGCCTATGAAAACCTGGCCTTGTGCGCCCTGCAGACGGAACACCCGGAGACCGCGGAAGCCTATTTCCGCAAGGCCTTGCAGATTCGCCCGTCCCTGCCGAAATCGCTTTACCAGATGGCATTGATCAGCTATCAGCAGGGTGAGTATCTGTCGGCGCGCGCCTTCATCGAGCGTTTTCATGCCATCGGCCGCACGGCGCAGAGTCTCAAACTCGGCATTCGAATCGAAGAGGCCTTGGGCGCCGAGGCCGCCGCCGACAAGTATCGGAAATTATTGTCAACCCGGTTTCCAGATGCCGCGCAGGAATAACACCACAGAGGCGTTGCCGAATCATGTCTAAACATCAGCAGATAGAGATCGATGCGCAACAGTCGGATGCCTCGCAGAGCGAGGCGCGGCCGCCCTGGGGTGAGCAGCTGCGCGAGACGCGTGTCCGCCGCGGTATGAGTATCGAGGAAGTCTCCAGCGTCCTGCATCTGGAATTATCGCTCCTCGAAGCCATCGAAACGGAGAACTGCGACCGCCTGCCCGGGTCGTCCTATGTCAAGGGGTATCTGCGTAACTATGCCAAGTTGTTGGAAGTGGACTCCGAGCCGCTAATTGAGGCGTATCGCAAGGTCTGCGGCAACCAGGAGCCTCCGCTGACTCAGGTCACCAAGATCAAGGATGTGTCTTCCGGCGACGCCGCGCCGCGCTACGCCGCTTGGATTGTGGTGATCGTGCTGGTAGTGTCCTTCGGCGTCTGGTGGTGGTCTGAGGTGTCGGCGCCGATGGAAGTGGAAAGCACCGCCAGCGACACGCCATCCTTCGGACCGCAAATCGATGCGTCGCCGCAACCTGAGACCGCCTTCACACCGCCACCGCCGGGCGCCGCCGTGCCAGAATCCGAGCCAGCGCCGAGCGCTGAGGGGCCCATTGAAAGTGAGCCGCAGGGCGTTGCGCCGGCGGCTGTTCCCCCGGCCCCATCCGAGCCGCCGGCCGCTGCGCCGGTGCTGGATAGCGTGCAGCTCAGCTTTACGGAAGATTCCTGGGTGGAGATCGAAGACGCCCGCGGTGAGCGACTGTTCGTGGATCTGGCCCGCGCGGGTCAGACCACGCGTGTGCAAGGTGAGGCGCCTTTTGAGATTTTGCTGGGCAATGCCCCGGCGGTCACGATTGAATACAACGGTGAGGTCTACCCACACGCCGCGCACAATCGCCAGGGCGTGGCGCGCTTCACCCTCGGTGAATAAAGGGCCTGTTAACAGCCCCTAGAGAATTGACTATGGAACATCAAAGCCCAATCAAACGTCGCAAATCACGCCAGATCATGGTCGGCAAGGTGCCGGTCGGTGGTGACGCGCCCATCTCGGTGCAGAGCATGACCAACACCGAAACCTGCGATGTGGCCGCCACCGTCGCCCAGATCCGCGCCCTGGAACAGGTGGGCGCCGACATCGTGCGGGTCTCGGTACCGAGCATGGAAGCAGCCGAGGCCTTCGGTGAAATCAAAAAACAGGTCGACGTGCCGCTGGTGGCCGACATCCACTTCGATTACAAGATCGCCCTGCGCGTGGCCGAGCTGGGGGTGGACTGCCTGCGCATCAATCCGGGTAACATCGGCAAGGACGAGCGCGTGCGTGCGGTGGTGGAGACCGCCCGGGACAAAAACATTCCCATACGCATCGGCGTCAACGCCGGTTCGCTGGAGAAGGAGTTGCAGAAGAAATACGGCGAGCCCACGCCGCAAGCCTTGGTCGAATCGGCGCTGCGCCACATCGACATCCTCGACAAGCTCGACTTCCAGGAATTCAAGGTCAGCCTCAAGGCCTCGGATGTATTCATGACCGTGGCCGCCTACCGGCTGCTGGCGAACCAGATCGAACAACCCCTGCATCTGGGGATTACCGAAGCGGGCGGTCTGCGTTCCGGTACGGTCAAGTCTTCGGTGGGGCTGGGGATGTTGCTGGCCGAGGGCATCGGCGATACCCTGCGCATCTCCCTGGCCGCCGATCCGGTGGAAGAGATCAAGGTCGGTTTCGATATACTCAAGAGTCTGCACCTGCGCAGCAAGGGCATTAACCTGATCGCCTGTCCGTCCTGTTCGCGCCAGCGTTTCAATGTCATCGCCGCGGTCAACGAATTGGAACAACGTCTGGAAGACATCACTGAGCCCATGGACGTGGCCGTCATAGGCTGTGTGGTCAACGGCCCGGGTGAGGCGCGCGAGGCCGAGATCGGTCTCACCGGCGGCGAGCCCAATCTGCTCTATGTGGGCGGCAAGCCCGATCACAAGGTGAGCAACGAGACCATGGTGGATGAATTGGAGCGGGCCATCCGTCACCGCATCAAGATCAAACAAGAAGAACAGCAAGCCGCCGGTTGTGAGAGCTGTCCCGCGGCATCGCCCGCGGCGATATCAGAAAAATAAGAGCGCGAGTTTACGATGTCCAAGCAACTTCAGGCCGTGCGTGGCATGAACGATATCCTGCCGCAGGAGACGCCCTATTGGCGCCTGCTGGAGGACACCGCGCGGCGTATCTTTGCGGCCTACGGCTTTGACGAGATTCGCCTGCCCATCGTGGAAAAGACCGAGCTGTTCAAACGCACCATCGGCGAGGTCACCGATATTGTCGAAAAAGAGATGTATACCTTCGCGGACCGCAATGGTGACAGCCTCACCTTGCGCCCCGAAGGCACCGCCGGCTGCGTGCGCGGCTGCATCGAAAACGGCCTGACCCACAATCAGATTCAACGGCTCTGGTATCAGGGACCCATGTTCCGCCATGAGCGGCCGCAGAAGGGGCGCTATCGCCAGTTCCACCAGCTCGGCGTGGAATGCTTCGGTCTGGCCGGTCCGGATATCGACGCCGAGCTGATCATGATGACGGCGCGGTTGTGGCGCGACTTGGGGCTGCACGGGTTGACGCTGCAACTCAACACCCTCGGCTCGGCCGCGGCGCGCGTCGCCTATCGCGACAAACTGGTGGCCTACCTGCAGGCGCATCATGAGCAGCTCGACGAGGACAGTCAGCGCCGTCTGCATAGCAATCCGCTGCGCATCCTGGACAGCAAGAATCCCGCCATGCAGACGCTGCTCGCCGCGGCGCCCAGCCTGGTGGATCACCTGGATGAAGCGTCGCAACACGATTTCGGCGAACTTTGTCGCCTGTTGCGCGCGGCGGGCATCGACTACGAGGTGAACCCGCGTCTGGTGCGCGGCCTGGACTATTACAACAAGACCGTATTCGAGTGGGTCACCGACCGACTCGGCGCCCAGGGCACGGTCTGCGCCGGCGGCCGTTTCGATGGCCTGGTGGAGCAGCTCGGCGGCCGCGATACGCCGGCGCTGGGTTTTGCCATGGGCTTGGAACGGCTGGTGGCCTTGCTGATGGATCAGGGTGAGCGCGAGCCGGACAGCGCGCCCCATGTCTACCTGGTTATGGCCGGCGCGGGCACCCTCGAAGCGGGGCTGCTGTTGGCCGAGCAGCTGCGCGACGCCGATGCGCGCCTGCGCATCCGCAGCAACTGCGGTGGCGGCAGTTTCAAGGCCCAGTTCAAGCGCGCCGACAAAAGCGGCGCCCGCTTTGCGCTGATCCTGGGTGAAGCAGAGGTCGGCCAGCGCAGCGTCTCGATCAAACACCTGCGCGATCCGGATTTCGAACAGCAGACCGTTGCCTGGGATGAACTCGGCCACTTCCTGCTGCAGCATTTGAATTTACACTGACAACCGAAGAAGGAGTTGCCCCGTGGAAGTATACGAATCCGAACGGGATCAGATAGACGCCCTTAAAAAGTGGTGGAAGGAAAACGGCAAGGCGGTGATCATCGGTGCCATTTTGGGCTTCGGTTCCCTGATCGGCTGGCAGCAGTGGCAGGCCAATCAAAAGGCAGCGCGGGAATCGGCCTCGCTGGAATACGACGTCATGCTGGCCGAGTTGCAGAACGGCAATCTGCAGGCGGTCAAGGATCGCGGCAGCCGCATTTTGGCCCAGTATCCGGACACGCCCTACGCCGCTCTGAGCGCCATGGGACTGGCCAAGGCCTATCTTGCTGAAGGCGATCGCGCCTCCGCCAGAAGTTATCTGCAACAAGTGATCGATCGAAATGAGCAGCCGCAGCTGCAGACCGTGGCGCGCCTGCGCCTGGCACGCCTGTTACTGGCCGAGGGTGAGGCCAGCCAGGCCTTGACGCTGGTGAACGGCATCGAGGCCGGCGGCTTCGACCTAGTGCTGAATGAACTCAAGGGCGACATCCATGTCGCCTTGGGTAATCGCGAGCAGGCACGCGAAGCCTATCAGCGAGCGCTCGATGCCATGGAGGCCGGCCTGGACCCCTCGATCCTGCAAATGAAGCTGGATGAAGTCGGCGGGCCGGAGGCGGAATCTTAATGCGATTGCTGTGGCCGGCACTGATGGTGAGCCTGCTGGCTGGATGTAGCAGCTCGGGGCCGATCCATGAACCGACGCCGCTGGAACCGCTGGAGAGCGGCGCCGGTGTCAGGTCTTTGTGGTCGGTGAGCACGCCCGCCGGCGCCGAGGACACGATCTACGATACCTTGCGGCCGGTGTTGAGCGGCGAGGTGCTGTATAGCGTGGGCGCCGCAGGCATCGTGCAGGCGCACAGCGTGAGCAACGGCAAACGCCTATGGAAAGTCGAGTTGGAGACGGTCATCTCCGCCGGTCTCGGGGCGAGCCCCGAGCTGCTGTTGCTCGGCACCGCGGCGGGCGAGGTGTTGGCCCTGTCGCGCAGCGACGGCGCGCTGCGCTGGCGCAGCCGCGTCTCCAGTGAAGTGCTGGCGCCGCCGGTGGCCGCCAAGGACAATCTGGTCATCGTGCGCTGCGGCGACGGCGTCACCGAGGCCTTGAGCCTGGACAGCGGCGAGCAGCTGTGGCGTTTCGCCAGTCAGGTGCCGTCGCTGAGCCTGCGCGGCGTCGCCATGCCCGTGGTCAGCGACGATCTGGTGCTGCTGGGCCTGGCCAACGGCCATTTGGCGGCCCTGTCGGTATTCGACGGTGTGTTGCAGTGGGAGGCCACCGTGGTTGTGCCCCAGGGTCGCACTGATCTGGAGCGCATGGTCGACGTGGATGCGGCGCCGCTGGTGGTCGGCGATGTGGTCTACGTCACCGCCCATCAGGGCCGGGTGTTGGCGCTTTCTAAACTGACCGGCACCACGCTCTGGAGTCGCGACCTGGGCGGCTCGGTGGGCCTGGCGCTGGACCAGCAAACTCTCTATCTGGTGGATGACGCGGGTCAGATCTGGGCCTTGGATCGCCGCAACGGCGCTACCCTATGGAAAAGCGAAAAACTGAAATATCGCGAAGTCGGCGCGCCGCTGGCGTATGATGGCGCCGTCGTGGTAGGCGATTTCGAAGGCTACCTGCATTGGCTGGCGCAAAGCGACGGTCGCATCTTCGCCCGTTACCAGGTCGACGAGGCGGGCATCCGCGTGGCGCCCTTGGAGCGCCAGGGCATCCTCTACAGCCGTAGTCGCAGCGGCAAGGTCGAGGCCCTGAGGCTGAGAACACAACAACCGTAGTCGCCTATGAAACCCGTTATCGCCCTGGTCGGCCGTCCCAATGTGGGCAAGTCGACCCTGTTCAACCAACTGACCAAGAGTCGTGACGCCCTGGTGGCCGATTATCCGGGCTTGACGCGTGACCGCCAGTACGGCACAGGCCGGGTCGGCGATCGGCCCTACATCGCAGTGGATACCGGGGGACTCAGCGACGACAAGGCGGGCGTCGAGGAACACATGGTGGGCCAGGTCTACCAGGCCATCGGCGAGGCCGATGTGGTGTTGTTTATGGTAGATGGTCGCGCCGGGCTGAATGCCGCCGACGAGCAGATCGCGCAGCAGCTGCGCCGGCTTAACAAGACCATCTACCTGGTGGTCAACAAGATCGACGGCGCCGACGCCGACCTGGCGGTAAGCGAGTTTCTGTCCTTGGGCATGGGCGCGCCGCTGGCCATCGCCGCCGCCCACGGCCGCGGTATCGCGGCCATGATGCAGCGCGTGCTGGCCGCTCTGCCTCCGGCCGCCGAAGCGCCGGACGCGGACGAGGAGGGCGGCACCAAGGTCGCCATCATCGGGCGTCCCAATGTGGGCAAGTCGACGCTCATCAATCGCATTATGGGCCAGGAGCGGGTAGTGGCCTTCGACCTGCCCGGCACCACCCGCGACAGTATCTTCATTCCCTTCGAAAGCGACGGCCAGCGCTATACCCTCATCGATACCGCCGGGGTGAGGCGCCGCGGCAAGGTCAAGGAGGTGATCGAGAAGTTCAGCGTCATCAAGGCGCTGCAGGCCATCGAGGCGGCCCACGTGGTGATCCTGGTGCTGGATGCCCACGCGGGCGTCTCGGATCAAGACGCCACCCTGGCCGGATTCGCCCTGGACGCCGGCCGCGCCATGGTAATCGCCGTCAACAAATGGGACGGCCTTGAAAAGAGCGCCCGCGAGCGCATCAAGACCGAACTCGACCGGCGCCTGCTGTTTCTGGATTTCGCCGAGATGCACTTTATCTCCGCCCTGCACGGAACCGGTGTCGGGCATTTGTTCGAGGCGGTGGATGCGGCCTACGCCGCGGCGGTGCAGAAGCTTTCCACCCCCGAGTTGACGCGGGTGCTGGAGCAGGCGGTGATTCAGCATCAGCCACCGCTGGTGCGCGGCCGGCGCATCAAACTGCGTTATGCCCATCAAGGGGGGCGTAATCCGCCTTTGATTATCATTCACGGCAATCAGACCGAGGCGGTGCCCGCCGCCTACAAGCGTTATTTGATGAACAGCTTTCGCAAGGCCTTTAAACTGCACGGCACGCCGGTGCGATTGGAATTCAAGTCGGGCGACAATCCCTACGCCGGGCGGCGCAACGTGCTGACCCAGCGCCAGATCCAGAAGAAGAAGCGGCTCAAGAAGTTTGTCAAACAGTCGCGGCGCTGAGCGCTCTGTCGGCCCTAGGCGACTTTATCGTTTTCTTTCAGCAGTAGATTGAATTGCGCCTCAGGCAGGGGATGGCTGTAGTAATACCCCTGATAGGCCTGACAGCCGATCTGCTTGAGGAATTCGAGTTGTTCCCGGGTCTCCACCCCTTCGGCGATAATGCCCAGCTCCAGGCTGTTGGCCATGCTGGCGATGGCGCGCACAATGGCCTTGTCGTTGGCATCGGTGAGGCAATCCTGAATAAAGCTGCGGTCGATCTTCAGGGTATCGATAGGCAGTTGTTTTATGTAGGCCAGGGACGAATAGCCGGTGCCGAAGTCGTCGATAGAGAAGCGTACGCCGTATTCGCGCAGCCGTTTCATCTTGCGGATAGTCTCGTCCACATCCTTGATCACGGCGCGTTCGGTGATTTCCAACTCCAGGCGTTCGCCTTCAATGCCGAATTCATCCAGCTGGGCGATCACGTAGTCGACGAAGTCGCGCTCCAAAAACTGGCGCGGACTGATGTTGACCGCCATCACCGGCTGATTGACATGGTTGGCCAGCAGGCTGTTTTCGGCCAGGGTGGCGCAGGCCTCGCGTAACACCCATTGACCGACAGGCTGAATCAGCCCGCTTTCTTCCAAAATGGCAATAAAGGCGCCGGGCACGGTCAGGCCGTTAACGGGGTGCTGCCAGCGCAGCAACACTTCGCTGCCGATGATGGCGTTGGTGTCGAGTTTGACCTGGGGCTGATGGTAGAGCACGAACTGGTTCTTCTCATAGGCCTTGCGCAGCTCGTCTTCGATCTTGAGACGTTCGATGAGGCGCGCCTGCATCTCCGGTTCGAATATGCGTACCGAGCTGCGGCCGGCGCCCTTGGCACTGTACATGGCCATGTCGGCATGGCGCAGGATGTCGTCGGCGTCGAGGTCGCGTTCGGGAAACAGGACGATGCCGATGCTGACGCTGGTCTTGATGGTGTGGCCGGCAACGTTGTATTCATCGGAGAGGATGTCCAGCAGTTTGCCGGCCAGGCTGTGCGCCTCGTGTAAACTGAGATCCTTGTTATCGTTGAGTTCCGGCAGCAGCACGACAAACTCGTCGCCACCAAGGCGGGCGACGGTGTCTTCCTGGCGCAGGTGTTGGCGCAGACGTTCCGAGATTTGGATCAGCAGACCGTCGCCGACGGGGTGGCCCAGGGAGTCGTTGATGTTTTTGAAATGATCCAGGTCGATGAACATTAGGGCGCCGAAGGTGCCGTGGCGCCTGAGCCGAGCCATGGCCTTTTCCAACCGGTCTAGCAGCAGCGTGCGGTTGGGTAGTTCGGTCAGGTCATCATGATAGGCAAGGTGCTGGATGCGCGCCTCGGCCAGCTTGCGTTCGGTAACATCCTGGAAATGGGCCACGAAGTGGCTGATGCGTTCGTCGCTGGCGGGGATCACGGCACTGACGGTTAGATTGGCGGTGAAGGTCTTGCCGTTTCTGCACTTGAATTCGACCTCGCCGGACCACTTAGTGTGCTTGATAGTTTCGTTCCACATCCGCTCGCAGAACTCTTCATCGACATCGTCGACCAACAACGTTTTGGGTCGTTTGCCCAAAATAAACGCCTCGTCGTAACCGGTGATTTCGATAAAGGCCCGGTTGACGCGGAGAATGCGGTGCTGCGCATCGGTGATAAACATGGCCTCGTGGCTTTCAAAAGCGGTGGCGGCCAGGCGCGCCTCGTCGAGCAGTTGCAGACGTTGGCGTTCCATGTCCTCGCGTTCCAGTTCGGCCGTTACCCGTGCCGCGAATATTTGCAGCAGGGAGTGAAACATCTCATCGCTGCGGATGGGTTGATCGTTCATCACCACCAACAGGCCGCGCACCTTTTGGTCGAAGTCCGTCAGGGTGATACCGGCATAGCTGTCCACCTCTAGCTCGTTGAGCAGCGGGCTGTCGGGAAACAGCCGGCGCACACCGTTACGATAGATGCGAAAGCGTTCGCGTTCGATCAGTTCTTCATGAGGGCTGTTCTCAAGGGCGATGGAGATGTTATCGAGTTGGCTGCCGTTGGCCCATAAGACGCGGGTCTTGAGCTGCTCGGGATGGGCGGGGTCCAGCAGCGCGATCAGGCAGTATTTTGAGTCCAGTGAATCGGCCAGGATCGAGGTTAGAGAGACCAGGAATTCCGTCGGTGTGGCATTGCGATGCTGCTGTATCAGTTGGCTCAAGGCATGCTCGATACGTTCCTGGTCATCGGCGCGACGCTGCAGGGCCTCGGTCATTTGATTGAATGCCGTGCCGAGCTGCAGCAGTTCCGCCGGCCCGCCGTCGCCCGCCACGTTGATGTTGAGCTTGCCGTGGCGCACCTGGGTGGCGGCCTCGGCCAGCCGGCGCATGGGATTAACGAAGAAGCGATGACTCCAGCTGAAGGCGATCAGGATGGCGATTACGGTGACGATGGTTAACATCAACAGATTATGGCGCAGATCCTCATTCGCGCCGGCCAGCACCACGTCGGCGGGAATGGACACGGCGACGAAGGCGTTGATATCGTGGCCGCCCAGCGGGGCATAGGCATGGATATATTCCACCCCGGCGGCGTCGCTGCGCTCCAATACGCCCAGGTGACGCAGTTTGACAGCGGTGGTGACCACTTCGGTTTCCGCGAAACGGTCGCCCACGTGCACGTCGTCCTGACTCGGATACTGCATCAGCACGGTGCCCTGGGCGTCGAAGATGGTCAATATGGAAAAGTCATACAGCGGCAATTGCTGGATCTGAGTATTTAACCAGCTTAGATCGATCGCGGCGTCTACCAGGACCAACGGCTCGCCCGTACTGTCCAGTATGGGCTTGATGACAAACAGCGCCGGCTTTTCCAAAAGGTTGCTGATGATGTAATTGCTGGTCGTCAGCTGCCTACTCTCCAGCGCTTGTTGATAGTGGGGTTGACCCGCGATGCTGATCTGCTGTTCATACCGAGGAGCACTGCAAAACAGTTCGCCATCGGGCTTGAAGGCGCTGAGGGAGGAAAACTGTCGATATCGTCCCAGCAGGGAATTCAGCAGCGAGGTACATGCGGCGCGATCGTGTTCTTGGATGGCGGGCAGTTGCCCCAGTGCGGTGAGCACCTGGTCGGTGCTTTCGATAATGTTTTCCTGCTTCAGGTGGATGGCACGCAGAATGCCCATGGCCTGGTTGCGGCCCTGTTTGCGGGCCTCGTGGCGATCCTCCAGATCATTGTAAAAAATCAGCGCGATTACCGGCAACACGGTAATCAAGATCAGCGCCAACACGTAATAACGTGTGCCCGGCCGCAATCGTTGCGTTTGAATCCCTGACGTTGACATCCGAATTAGTCTTGGCTTGCAGACCCTGGCAATAATTTAAGGAGTATTAGTATTTACGGATGCTAAGCGCGCCAACTTGATGAGGAATTGCCGCGCAGGCGAGTGTGCCGAAGGCCGCAACAGAGGGTAGAAAATGTTTATAACTCGCTGATTATTATTCATATTTTTATATTATTGCCATGCCTGCCTGAGACCGGTTCGACAGGGCGGTCGGGACCGGGCTAGAATCTGTTTCTAAGTTGTTCACTTGAAAGGGAAATTAATGCATTTTCTCACTCGTTTGGTGGTTTTGTTGCCAATCACGGTGGTTTGTCCTTGCGTGAGTTTTGCAGATAGTGAGGCCTCAATGCAACAGCAACTTGAGGCCCTCAGCGCGCGTGTGACCGAGCTGGAGCGGCGTCTGGAGGTACTGGAATCGCCCGAGATCAAGCAAATGGCACGGCAGCTGAGTGCGCCGCAAAACCCGGGCGACAGCGGCGATCGTTCCAACTGGGCGCGTCTCAAGGTGGGATACGACTACGAAGAGGTGCGCGAACTATTGGGCGACCCGGTAGAGGTCAAAAAAGGCGGGATGGAATTTTGGTATTACAGCCAGCAAGGCTTGAAAGGGCCGTATGTGAAGTTTCTGTTCAGAAAGCTTAACGATTGGCACGGCCCGAACGCTGAGGGCGCCGCGCACAATTAGTCCCGGCACGGCCCGACACGAGCGCACGTCGGCGGCTGTAATGAGTACAACAATAAACAATTGTTACATCATCCCGGCGATATATTCATTTATACGAACATTCTGTCGATACCTCATCTAGGCAATGTCTAGAGCGGGTAAGAATGCATGTACCAATCGACTAAAACACGTGTGCTGGTCGTAGATGACGATCCGGCGTTGCTGGCAGCGCACTCGCTGCATCTGGTATCGCTGGATTGTGATGTGCTTACCGCTGAAGACGGCCGACGCGCCCTGGAGCAGGTGCGCCAATTTCCCGCTGACATCGACATTATCCTATCCGATATTGTCATGCCCGAGATGGACGGTTATGCCTT
Source organism: Candidatus Tenderia electrophaga (assembly GCA_001447805.1). Taxonomy (NCBI): domain Bacteria; kingdom Pseudomonadati; phylum Pseudomonadota; class Gammaproteobacteria; order Tenderiales (SeqCode); family Tenderiaceae (SeqCode); genus Tenderia (SeqCode); species Tenderia electrophaga (SeqCode). Next base: position 2,399,955 of record CP013099.1, on the reverse strand, counting down.
GTGCAGGGCGGTCAAAAGCGATGTCGCCACGTGTGAAATACCGCTCATCTTTGTATCGCAACTCAGCAGCCTGGCTGAAAAAATGAAGGGCTTCGAGGCCGGCGCCGACGATTACATCACCAAGCCGATCAGCCCCGAGGAACTGGGCTTTAAGATCTCCAACCTGCTCAAGTTCAGAGTCAAAAACCGGGAGCTCAGCGAGCAGTTGAGCGAATCCAACAACGTTGCCTTGCAGGCAATGAGCTATTCCAGCGACCTGGGGCAGATTCTGGAATTTTACAAATCCGCCTTGAATGCCGCCGGTTTCGATGAAGTGGCGCGGCTGTTGTTCGATGTCACCCGGGGCTACGGACTCAAGTGTTCGCTGCAAATCGTCACCCCTGAGCACATCGTGAATTTTGGCAGTCAGGGTGCCGTGTCGCCGCTGGAGGCGAATGTGATTGAGTTGTCGCGCGGCAAAGGCAGGGTTTTTGATTTCGGCAGTCGTACCCTGATCAACTACCAAGACTTCTCCCTGTTGGTGAAAAACATGCCGCTTGACGATCCGGAACGTTACGGCACACTCAAGGACGCGCTGGGTGCCTTGTGTAACGCCGTCGAGGCGCGCATCAAATTCCTGTTGCATGAAAACGCCGCGCAGCGGAAAAGGCGCATCGTCAACGCGGTGATCAGTATGATGGAGGAGGTGGACGCCATGTTCACCCAGATCCAGCAGCAGAATGCCGAGGTGATCACCGATATGATCGACGAGCTTGACGAGGCCATGCTCGACCTGGGGCTCACCGCTAATCAGGAAGATCTGGTGCGCGAGATCATTATCCAGGGGCGCGAACGCTCAACCGAAACCTTCAAATCGGGCGCGAAACTCTACGATAAATTTTCTCAAGTGCGTGCTGAATTGGATAACGCCCTGGGGGTTAACTAGCCCGCGCCTTACTCACCGGGCGGCCAGATGCTTCATGCCTGTCCCTATTCGCCGGGGGCGGGCTGGTCCGCAGCGAGACTCGGTTGTAAGGCCGGTACGATCAAGCCCGGATCGATGCGCGCATCATTCAGACTCACGCTCCAGTGCAGATGGGGACCCGTGACACGGCCGGTCATGCCGATCGTGCCGATCCGCTGGCCGCGTTCGACCATCTCCCCCTCCCTGACCTCGATTGTGTCCATATGACAGTACATGGTGATCAGGCCCTGGCCGTGATCGAGAAACACCGAATTGCCATTGAAGAAAAAGTTGCCGGTGAGGATGACTTTGGCGCCAGCGGGTGCGGTGATCGGCGCCCCTTTGGACGCGGCGATGTCGATGCCGCTATGGGGTTTGCGCGGCAGCTCGTTGAAAAAGCGCCGCAGACCGAAGGGGCTGCTGAGTGGTCCCTCGGCGGGCAGTTCAAGTAGGGGCGAGTCGGTATAAGCCCTGTCGTCCCAATGGCTCAGGGCGGCGCTGATTTGCTTGGACTCGGCGCGAATACGCTTGAGATCGTCTGCATTCGGTGTCACCTTGCGCTTGTCTTTGATGGTGATGTGTTGGGTCTCGTAGGCCTTGTCCTTGACTTGAAAGCGGTAAGTCTTGTCCCGCCCGGCGCTGCTGGTCTTGAGCAGGTGTTTGCCGGTCTTGGCGCTCAGGGGAATGCCGATTACCGCATACCAGCCGTCTTGATGGCGGAGCACCATCACCGGTTTGCCCTTGTAGCTTGCCTTGGGAGGGTGTTCAGCGGACGTATCCAGCTTGATGACGGCGATGCCGCCGGGCACGCTCTCCTGCCTGGGCAATTCAGCTGCCTGAGCCCAGGTCGCCAAGGAAATCAGCAGGCCGCATACGACGGCAACGGGCGATCGAAGTCTAAATATCATGACGTCTCTTTATGGATTTCATCCACGGTACAGATCAGGCTACCCTTGGCCAGCCGGGCCGAGATCCTGTCTCCTTGGCTCAACTCAGCGGCATCCCGGTAGATATGCTTAGCGGGCATATCCTGCACAATGGCATAGCCCCGTTGCAGGGTGGCCAGCGGGCTGACGCTGTCCAGGGTGCGACTGCATATGGCCAGACGCTGACGTTTTTGAGTCATGCTGCGCTCCCAGGCGTGCTGTAGACGCTGCTGCAGATGTTGCCGCCGAGCGTCCAGCTGGCTGAGTAGTTGCAGCGGTGCATGGCGTTGCAATTGGCTCTGGAGCCGGCCGAGCCGATGACCGTTCTGCTTCAGATTATGTTTGATCTGCCGTTTCAGGCGGAGTTCCAGCTCATCCAGGCGCTGTGCCTTGAGCTGCAGTTCCCGGGCCGGATGCTGACGTTGCAGGCGTTTGTTCAGCCAGTCCAGGGATTGGGTCGATTGACGCAGCACGTGGGCGATCTGCTGCTGCAAACGGCCGGACTGTCTGCTCAGCCGCTGTTGCAACTCATACTGATCGGGGCTGACCAACTCCGCCGCCGCCGACGGGGTAGGGGCGCGCTGGTCGGCGACGAAGTCGGCGATGGTGAAATCCACCTCGTGGCCCACGGCTGCGATCAGCGGCGTGTTGCAGGCATAGATGGCACGCGCCACCCCCTCTTCGTTGAAGGCCCACAGGTCCTCCAGCGAGCCGCCGCCGCGGGCCAGGATGAGGACATCGCAGTCCCGGCGGCTGTCGGCGGTCTGAATCATGCGGGCGATTTCGCCGGCGGCCTGCGCGCCCTGTACCGGCACCGGATAGATCAATATGGGAATGGCGGGAAAGCGCCGTTTCAAGACACTGAGAATATCGCGGATGGCGGCGCCGGTGGGCGAGGTGATGACGCCGATACGTTTCGGCAACACCGGTAGAGCTTGCTTGTGCTGCATCTCGAACAGGCCTTCCCGGCCGAGACGCGCCTTCAGTTCTTCAAAGGCGCGCTGCAAGGCGCCCAGGCCGGCCTCTTCCATGTGCTCGACGACGATCTGAAAATCGCCGCGCGCCTCGTAGACCGTGACACGGGCGCGCACCAGCACACGCATGCCGTTTTCCGGTTTGAAACGCAGTTGCAGATTGCGATTGCGGAACATGGCGCAGCGCACCTGGGCCGCCTCGTCCTTGAGGGAAAAATACATGTGACCGGAGGCGGGGCGCGAAAGGTTGGAGATTTCGCCCTCGATCCAGAGCAGGGGAAAACTGCCCTCCAAGACCGCCCGTGTCTCGCGAATCAAGCGAGAGACGCTGTAGATATCACGGCCGGGTATGTTCAACGCGTCTTGCATGAAGGCATCTTAACCTGGCGCCGTGTTATTCTTCCAGTCTTGTTACCAGGGATCATTTGCCGGTGGATTTGGACAGTCCGATTTACAATGTATGGTGCCAAGGCCAATAACCACAAATCATGGTAAAGCAGCGTAGCAAGGATACGTCGCGGAGACAGGATAGTGCCGCGCTAACGCGGAGACGACCGGTTTTTTATCTGGTCCTGGTGTTGCTGCCCGTGCTTCTGCTGCTGCTGCTGGAGGCCGGCTTGCGCCTGTTCGACTACGGCCAATCCTATCCGCTGTTTATCGCCGCCGGTGATAAATACCCCGCCTATCTGACCGTCAATCCCGATGTCGGCCTACGCTACTTTCGCAGGGAGGATGCGCCGCCCTATCCGCGCAATGATCTGTTTCTGAAGCACAAGCCCGACAACGGTTTTCGTATTTTCATGCTTGGCGGTTCCACCGCTGCCGGCTGGCCCTATCGCGACAATATGATGCCGTCCAGGATCATAGCCACCCGCCTGGGCGAGGCCTTTCCGGATCGGCACATCGAAGTGGTCAACGTGGCCTTTTCCGCCATCAATACCTACACGCTGTTGGATTTTGTCGACGAGATACTGGCGCAGGCACCGGATGCGGTGTTGATCTACAGCGGTCATAACGAATTCTACGGTGTCTTGGGCGTTGGGTCGTCCAAGTCCGTCGGCGATCAGCGTTGGCTGGTCAGGGCCTATCTCGAATTTCAGCACTATAAGGTATTTCGGCTGTTGCAGGATCTAATCCATTGGCTGACGCCGCAGGCGTCGCTGCAATTGCGCCTCGCCCAAGGCACCTTGATGGAGCGCATGGTGGCCGAGAAAACCATTCCGCTCGAGGGTGCGGTCTATCAAAGGGGCGTGGAGCAGTTTCAAGCAAATCTCGATGAAATACTGCGCCGTTTCCGCCAGGCGGATGTGGATGTGATCATCAGCGAACTGGTTAGCAATGTACAGGATCAAGCTCCATTTGTATCTGTTGCCACCCAAGCGTACGAGCCGGCACGCGAAGTGTATCAAGCTGCGCGTCAGTTGGAGCAGCAGGGCGAGTATCCGGCGGCGCGGGAGATGTATTACCGGGCCAAGGACTTGGATGCCTTGCGCTTCCGCGCGCCGGAACAGTTCAACCGGATTATTCATCGCCTGGCGGCTGATTATGAGGTGCCGGTGGTGCCCATGCAGACCTATTTTGAAGGCGACTCCAGCCATGGTCTGATCGGCGCTAACTTGATGCTGGAGCACCTGCATCCCAACATCGACGGCTATTTTCTTATGAGCGAGGCGTTCTTGGACGCCATGCGGCGGGCCGGCTGGATCCGCCGTGACTGGCCCGAGACGCTTGCCGGTCGAAGTTACCGGGCGCAGTGGGGGGTGACCGCGCTGGATCGGGCCTTGGCCCGGATTTCCGTGATGAAGCTGACGGATCACTGGCCGTTTACCAGCGTTGCGGCGGCGGGGGAAAATCTTGAACGATACCGGCCTGAGTCCAGAATTGAAACCCTGGCGCTGGAGGTCTACAACGGCGAGCGGGATTTAATCCAGGCCCATCTGGCGTTGGCGCGGGAGTATCAAGAGCAGGGCGACATCGATGCCGCTGCGGCGGAATATCAGGCGATCATCGAACTGTTCCCCTTTGACCAAAGTGTTTATCGCGCCGCGGCATGGGCGCTGTTGAAGGCCGATCGCATCGATGCGGCGCGGCCGATTATTCTGAGATCTTTGCGCGTCGAGCCGACCGCCGAATCTTACAAGTGGCTGGGTCAGATCGCGTTTCGCCATGCGGAGTATCCCCAGGCCGTCGCGTACTTCGAGCAGGCCCTTGAGCTTTACACCACCGACAATCCCCAGGTTATCGATCTGTTGGCGCAAGCCTATGAGCACACCGGTCAAACCGATAAAGCGCGCCGCATGCGTGCGCGGCTCGGACACCCCTAATCTATTTCACCCGGACTCTATATTTGAGCGTGAAGCTGGCCGACGGGCTGCCGCCATAGGCGAAGGTGCCGCTGGTGGTGACCTCGAAGCTGGTGATGTTGGGGTCATAGCCATCACCGTCCGGTGACGGGGTGTAGTCATACACGTAAGGCCCCGGTGCGGCGGTCTGGGAATAGCTGACCGTATCGATGGCCAGGTCCGAACTGGTGGCGCCGTCGGTGAAGCTGACGCCGCCGTCGTAGTAAAACTCGATCTTATTGCTGTCGATGCTGTTGCTGACGATGGTGGTATCGGCATCGGGCGAGGCATTGCCGGAATTGGACACTGTGATCATATATTCGATCACCGCCCCGGGGATGCGTTTCGGATTGCTGGCACTGATGGGGTCTGAAATAACGCTGCTGAGCTTGGTGACGCCGATGTTGGGCACGGCGATCGTCAAGGCGCCGTCGGCGACCGCGTCTGTACTCGCGGTGTTGCCGACGGCGTCTTTGATGAAACCGACGCTCACATCCAGGGTATCGGCGCCGCCGGCGCTGCCATAGCCGCTGGTGCCCTCGATGGCCGTCCCCTTGGCGCCGGTAAACACCAGTGTCAGGGTGGTGGCATCGGTGACGGTCAGGCTGGTGACATCACCTTCGACAAAGCTGATGTTGGCTGTGGTTGCATCATCACCGTTGATGTCCCAAACAAACTTGGTCCAGTCGACATAGGATTTAATGTCGGTACTGGCGGCGGCAATGGTGGTGAAGTCGGTGCCGGTAATGGTCAGGGTATCACTGGCGGGCGAGTAGGAAGCGCCGGTGATGGTTGCAGTGGGTGCGACATTGTCCACCTGGACGCTTTCCGAGGTGACCGGTGAATTGCTGTCCATGCTGCCGTCGTTCAAGGTAAACCGGATCTGCACATCCGACTGGTCGACACCGTCCAGGCCGCTGACGTCGGCATGCTGGGTATCGAAGCTGAAGTTATGCGCGGGGGCACTGGCGAAGGTCGTGGCTGTGCTCCAGTCACTGCCGCCGTTGTCGTCCCAATCGCTGGACAAGGCCGCTGAGGCGTCGCCATTGGTGGGGGCGTTCCAGGTGGAACCGCCGTCGACGGAATACTCAAAGCTATTCAGGGTGACATTGTCGGATTGATTGTCACGTCCCTTCCAATTGATGGTGATGACGCCGTCGCCGCTGCTCGATTGACTCACCTGGGCCGCGGGGATGAGGTTGTCGGCCGTGTAGCCGCCCACCGGGGGATCATAAGTCGTGACGTTGACCACATTGGACAACGCGGCGATATTTGGGATTTCGTCCCGGGTCTTGACGGCAAAATAATAGCTCGTGCCCGGACTCAAACCCGTCACCGTGAAGGATTCGCTGCTGCCCGCCACGGCGGGCGCGGGTTCGCCGGTGGCCTGGGCGGCGAAGTCCCAATTGGCATCGTTGATGGGGCTGGTGGAATAGCGAATGTCATATAAGGTGGCGGTGCCCGTGGCGCCATCATCGCCCGGCGCGGTCCAGGAGAGTTGTACCGATGTATCCGTCAGCGTGCCGCTGGCCAGGTCGCTGACCGCATCGGGGGCGGTGCTGTCGCCCGGCGTGTAGTTGATTTCGACATACATCTCGGTGACGCGCAGGCCATCGCCCGCGGTATGGTCCACGATCCCTACCAGGGCGTCGATTTCGCTCCAGGTCCAGGCCGAACCGGTGTCGGGATTGGTGGCGTAGGTGGCACCGTTGTGCAGGCTGTAGGTCTGGTCGCTTTCGGTGTTACCGCCATCAAAATAGTCCGCCCCGTTGGTCTTTACGCCGATCTTGAACTGCGACGAAGTGCCGCCCCAGCCGCCGCAATCCGGGTCGCAGCGCGCCACCACACTGACGCGCACGTCATCGATGCTACCGCCCTGGGATGAATCGTCTATATCCAGATAGAAATCATTGCCGGTGCCGGAGGAGAGGCCGTAGGAGGTATTGCCGTCATTGCTGTCCAGGTCCGAGGCGGCGGAACCGCTGTAACTGGCATTATCGCTGGCATTGGCCCCGGAGGGGTGTAAGGTCACCACGCCGCCGGTGGAGACGCTGGTGGTGGCGCTATGCACATTCGAGAGGGCGCTGGTATTCGGCACCTCGTCCGAGGTCTTGATGGCGAAATAATAGGTGGTGCTGGAATTCAAACCGGTCACGGTGAAATACTCACTGCTGCCCGCTATCTGGGGCGCCGGCTCGCCGGTGGCCTGGGTGGCACTGGCCCAGTTGCCGTCGTTGATGGCCGAGGTCGAATAACGTACATCGTAACTGGCGGCCGTGCCGGTATTGTCATCATCCCCGGGCGCGGTCCAACTCAACAGCACCGAGGCCTCGCCGGGAGAACCCGCCACCAGGCCGCTGATGGCCGCGGGGGCGGTCGGGTCGGCGGCGCTGGTGGCCTGTGAGGGCGAGTTGGACAGCGCACTCGTGTTACTGGCGTTGTCCGAGGTCTTGATGGCGAAATAATAGGTCGTGCCCGGGCTCAAGCCTGTTACGGTAAAGGATTGATTACTGCCCGCCGCGCTCGGCGTCGGTTCCCCGCTTGCTTGCGTCGCACTGGCCCAATTGCCGTCGTTGATGGCTGAGGTGGAATAGCGGATATCGTAACTGCTGGCCGTGCCCATCAGGCCGTCGTCTCCCGGCGCGGTCCAGGTGAGGGCGACACTGGTGGAGGTGGGGTTGGTGGTGGCGAGGTCGGAGACCGCCGCGGGGGCGATGCTGTCCGGCGTGTAGTTGACCACCGCGTACAGCTCGGTGACACGCATGGCGGTGGAGTTGGTGTGGTCGACGATGCCCACCAGGTTGTCGATCTCAGTCCAGCTCCAGGCGGACCCGCTTTGGGGGTTGGTGCTGTAGGTCGACCCGTTATATAGCGAGTAGCTGGTGGAGCTGTGGCTGTCACTGCCGGCGAAGTAGCTTGAACCGTTGGTCTTTACCCCGATTCTGAATGTGGCCGGATCATCGCCGTCCCAGCCGCCGTTGCAGCTATTGACGCAGCGCAGCCGGGCGCTGACTCTGACATCATCAATCGCGCCGCCGACGGCCGAATCATCCAGGTCGAGATAAAAATCGTTACTGCTGCCGCTGGAGGTGCCGTAATAAGTCGAGTCATTGGTATCCAAGTCGGTGGCGGCGGAGCTTTGATAGCTGGCATTGTCGCTGGCGTTGGCGCCGGAGGGGTGCAGGGTGACCGAGGTGCCCGAGGGGGTAATGGCATTTGGCGAATTGGACGTGCCCGACCAATTAGAGGCTTCGTCGACGGTCTTAATGGCGAAATAATAGGTCGTGCCGTTTGACAGTCCGGTGACGGTATACGACTGCAGGGTGCCTGCGCTCAAGGGCGAGGGCTCGCCGCTGACCTGGGTCGCGCTGCCCCAATTGCCGTCGTTAATGGCCGCGGTGGAATAGCGGATGTCGTAACTCGTGGCAGTGCCGCTGCTGGCGTCATCGCCGGGCGCGTGCCAGGTCAGGCCCACCGAGGAGGTGGTGACGGTGCCGATGGCGAGATCGCTGATCGTCGCTGGCGCGGTAACATCCGGGGCGGCCGTGGTCGCCGAGGCGATGTTGGAAATGGAACTGGTGTTCGGTATGGCATCCGCGGTCTTGATGGCGAAGTAATAGGTCGTGCTGCTGCTCAGTCCCGTCACGGTCATCGATTCGCTGCTGCCGGCTATGCTGGGCGAGGGCTCGCCCGTCACCTGGGTGGCACTGGACCAGTTGCCCGCGGTAATGGTCGAGGTGGAATAGCGGATGTCATAGCTGTCCGCCGTCCCGCTGCTGCCGTCGTTGCCCGGTGCCGTCCAATCGAGATCGATAGTCGTGGATTGGGGATTACCGGCGGCCAGATCCGCGACCGCCGCGGGCGCGGTGTTGTCGGTCCAGTTGATGGTGACATAGAGCTCAGTGACGCGGATGGCGGTGGAGTTGGTGTGGTCGACGATGGCCACCAGATTGTCAATCTCGCTCCAGGTCCAGGCCGAGCCGCTTTGCGGATTGGTGCTGTAGCTCGACCCGTTATATAGCGAGTAGCCGGTGGAGCTGTGGCTGTCACTGCTGGCGAAATAGCTCGAACCGTTGGTCTTTACCCCGATTCTGAAGGTGGCTGGATTGTCCGCGCTCCAGCCACCGTCGCAGGTATTGACGCAGCGCAGCCGGGCGCTGACCCGCACCGAGTCGATGCTGCCGCCGCTGCTGGAATCATCCATATCCAGATAGAAGTCATTGCTGCTGCCGGACGAGGTGCCGTAGTTGGTGCTGTCATTGTCATCCAGGTCGGTGCTGGCGGAGTTCTGATAAGCGGCATTGTCACCGGCATTGGCCCCGGACGGGTACAAGGTCGTGGTGCCGGCCTCGACCGTTGCGCTTGATAACAGGCACAGCAGCACGCCGATCCATACGTAGATCGAGGCAGGCTTGATGAATGTATCCATTCCTTTATGCATCATGTCTTCATCGTCCTATTGCCCGGCCCACTTGACGGCCTCGCGTACTGAAACCTGATCAAATTTCATCCTGAAGCGCAGGAACACGCCCTGGCTGGTGTAATTGGCGCCGGAGAAGTCCTCGTCGCGGAAGCCGAAAAAGTTATATCCAATACTGATCCAGATGTTTTTCGCCACCGAGTGACCGATGGAGAGGCCACCGCTGTAGTCGTAATGGTCCAGCTCGGCGGCGCGCAGCACGTTGCCGTGCAGGCCGATATCCCAGCTGCGGCTCAGGTCGTAGCGCGTCTCGACGCCCAGCATGTCGGTAAAGCTGGTATAAGTTTGCAGGTTAATGACTTCAGTGACGCGCTTGGCGCCGTACTGCAGCGACAGTTGCCAGCGCTTGTGTTTGTAGTTGGCATGGAACATGTTGATGACACGCTGTGCCTCACTGTTAGACGCAGCGCCTCTGCTTTCGTCCGAAATAAGGTTTAGTTTATCCAGTAGAATCCAGCGCGAGGCATTGGGGCGATAGGCGAAGCTCAGGCCCACATTACTGCGCTCCTGTTGTTCGCCGGTGCTGCGCTCGGTTTGATTCAGCGTCAGACTGGCCAGCATGGAAAGCGAGTTGTGGGGCGTGGTCTGCATCGAGGTGGCCAGTGAGTGACTGTTTTGACTGTCACCGTTGCGGTTTTCGATACGGCCGGTCCACATCCAGTCGCCGGCCATATAGGTCAGCCCCAGCGAGGCGGCGACAAACTCTTCTACAGCAGGGCCATTGACAAAGGGCACATTGTTGTCCAGAGGCATGCCCAACTTTTCACTGAATAGCTTGGATTGTTCGGCGCCGATATCCATTGACCAGGCCTGGCTGAGTTGCCAAGTCTGGGTGCCGGCGACATTCGCGGCGGTGCTTTCGCCTGCGGCCGATTGTGAGGCGCTGACGCCGGTATAGAGTGTGCCGCCCGACCACGGCGTGGATTTCACTCCGATCAGGGTGTGGCGGGTATCACGAATTTGACCGTCGCTGATTTCCTGTTCGGCGAACAGGCTGATCTTGTCGTTGAGACGCAGGTCTGCACCCAGGCGCGTGCGATCGGGAAAGTCGATGCTATTGCCGTCACTGACATTATTTTCGTGATCGGCGCGGGCGATCAGACGGTTGTCGAAAAAGCCCTGAGTGATACCGCTGGTGACTTGTTCCGATTTCTGCTCGCTGCCATCGCCGCGGCTGTCGACCGCGCCACGCAGCCCCAGGCGCAAGCGGGTACTGTCTAGATTCATCTCCGCCTGCACCTCGGCCAGATCGCGGCTGGCCTCGGTGGCGGTGTGTTCCTGACGATAGGCTTGGCCGCTGAGGTTGATGGATGCGCTGGCCTGGATACGGGTCTCGGCGCCGATCTTGCGCGTACTGTCTTCCGAGCCGTTGGTCTGACCCAGACCGAAGCCGGTGTCGGTCTCGCGCACATAGGCCTTGCTGCTGTTGGTGGGTGTCTCGTGTTTGAGCTCGGCAATATAGGCATCGCCTTGGCCTTCGGCACCGACGATGTTCCGATCGACGCTGCGGGCCGCTTCCACATGCAACTCGGTGTTGTCGCTGATCTGGTAGTCCGCATCCACACCGCTCAGTTTGGCCTCGCCGCCGGTGCGGCCCTCGTTGACGTGGGTCACGCCGACACTGAGCTTGTCGCTGAGCCGGGTCTGGGCGCGTAACCCATAGGTGACTCGTTCGTCGGCGGCGTCATAGGCTTCGTACTTGACCACGATGAAGACATGATTAAAATTCTGATTGACGCTGAATATCGGCTCGCGGAAAGTGATGGTTCCTTCGCGATAGTCGATGTTGTAGTCGGTGTGGCGCTGCATTTCGACACGCTCCAGGATTTCTTCGCTGCGCAAGCGGTCGCGGGTTTCGATGACGACCTTTTCACTGTTCATGGCGATGTTGCTGCGCGACAAGCGGTAGGGGCCGCTGCGCCCTTCGCCTCTGAATTCGTCCTTGACGAAGGACTGGTTGGTCTGGCTGGTGAAGACGGTAATATCGTATTTCTCGTCTTCATATTGCGATTTCACCCCGGTCAGGGTGCGACTGTAGAGCGCCAACTCGGTTTCGTTGAAGTCGGTTTCGTAGTCACCGAACAGCAGGTAGAAGGCCTCCCGCTCCAGTTTCAGATAGAGCTTTTCGCTGCTGGCTGCGTCATTACCGTCGTTGGCGTTGTCGCCGTAGACCGTATAGTAGCTGTCCGGGTCGACAATCTGGAACAGGTTGGGGTCTTCGCCGGGTACGCGTTCCTTGTCGCTGTCATAGGCTAACGTCAACAACCATTTGCCCAGCACCTGTCCCTTGGCGAAGAAGGCAAGCCGGCCGTCCTGGTAAATATCTTGTTGCGCCGAGTCGCCTTGCAGCGGCGCGCTGTTGCCCTTGATAAGGTTGTGACCCGCCGTCCCTTCGGCCAGGCCCACCAAGATCCAGTCGCGTTGTTCCGCCTGCAACCTGGCCTTGATCACTTGCGCGTCCTGATTGGGGCGTGGCAATTCGATTTCCACCTCACCGGAACGGCTGGTGGGCGCCAACTTGATGCGGGCGATGCCGTCGGCACCGACGTTGAAGCTGCGCAGATCCTGGGGTGCGGCACCGGGCATGACGTCCAGGTCGAACTCGGTATTGTCAGCCGCGTGATAGGGCGGCTTGACGCGGAACTGGCCGCCCATGCCCGGGCGCAGCGGGTAGCCGTCCTTGTCGGTCATGCGCAGGGCGATGACGGGGTGGCTGCGGCCGTCGGCAACCAAGCTGGATGCGTCACTTACCAATTCGGCCTTGGCGAAGCCGCCGGACACATGCACGCTGCGTTTCAGATGTGCGACTACCGTGCCGCCGGAGTCTTTGACGACGGCTTCGAGCATATTGTCGCCGATCTGCAGGTCGACCCCTTTCCAGAGACTGAGTACGGCACCCCGCTGGTTTTTGACTGAGCCTTCATAGTTGACGCGTGGCACGGTTTGGCCGTTGAGCTTGAGTTCGATGAACTGGCCTTTGCCATGTTTGAGCGTGATCGCGGTACTGGTCTGGTCCGGCAGTCCATCGGCCGCCGGCTGCAACCATTCCAGGTCGGAATCCTTGCCTTGCAGCCAGGCAGCGTCATAGACAATCTTGGGCGTTTCCGGTTCTTTAACACTGGAGGTGGCGTCTGTCGCGCTCGCGGCCGGGTCCTTGCCCTGGGTGGCAACGGTCTGTTGCTGCCCCGCGGTGGCCTCGAGGCGCGGATCTGTTTCAGCGATTTTAACTGCCTTTCCGGTGACGTGATCCATTCTATATATACGTATCTCCACGCGCCGATTCATCTGGCGGCCCTGTTCGTCGTCCTCGATGCCGAAGGGTTGGCTCGTGCCCTTGCCCTCGGCGCTGACGGATCCAGGGCTGAGCTGGAGTAACTGCTGCAGCTCATTGGCCACGGCCAGGGCACGGCGTTGCGAAAGCCGTGTTTTATCGCCCGGGTCGCCGCCGTCGGCATGGCCGATGGTATGGATGCGGATGTCGTCGACGCCCGCCAGTTTCTCCGCCAGCTTGGCCAGGGCGAATTTGTCATCTGCGTTCAGGGTCGCGGTTCCCGTCTCGAAGCGCGGTGTGAAGATAAAGTCTTTCCCGACTAAGGCGTTGTCACTAAGTTTCGGAACCAGCATGAGTAGGTGATCCGCCACCGGCGTGCGCTGGTTGCGCTTGGCCGGGGTGTCAAACAACAGAAAGCCCTTGGTGATCATTTCACCGGCCGTATCGACCTGCGGCGGCAAGATGGCGTAGCGCAAGGTTTGATGCCCTTGCGCGGCGTCGGCGTCGCCGAGGCGATAGCTGAGCATGTTGTCATTAATCGTCGGATCCTCGATGGCGCGCTCGCCCATGCGACTGCTGCCGGAGAGGTACACCGCCCCCTCGGGGATCAAGACATTGAAGCGCATGTTCTCGATCGCCACCGTTTCACTGCGGATGTCGACCCGATAGGGGACGGTGTGGTTATCCCGCTGCATTTCATTGCTGAGCTGCAGGGAGACATTGCCCACGGGGATGGGTTTGTTGGCGACATGGAAGTCGGTGCGCCACAGGGTGCCGCCGCGCACATCGACAAACTGCGACCAGGCGCGGCCGGCGAAGCGGGTGTTGTCCTCGCTCAAGATCACTTCGTATTGATCGGGAATGGTATCCAGGTCGAGTTGCACCACGTGGCTGCCCGGCTTGATGTCTTCGAAGTGATACATGCCGCGTTCATCGGTCACGGCGTAACGGCCATCCTCCAGGTAGATGCGCGCACCTTCCAATCCGCGGCGGGTGACGTCGGCGTCGCCTTCGCGCGGCTCGATCAGGACCTGTCCCATGAGCAGGGCGCGGTCGCGCATCATTGCGTTAATCACTTGGGCATAATGTTCGGCCGTATTGGAGCCGGCGGCGCCGCCGTTGGCGCCGGCGCGGCTGCCGCTGCGCACCGCGCCGCGATTCAATGCGCCGACCGCGGCGACGTATTCGACGCTATAGGTTTCGCCGCTGTTGATGTTGCCCAGGTCGAATGTCAATTCCGCGCCGTTGTCTGAGGTCTGGGGCGCACCGGCGGGCAGGCCGTTGACCAACAAGGATTGTTCCTGGAAGCGGAAACCGTGGGGCAGGGTGTCCGTCAGCACTACATCGTTGAGTGTGACGGCGGCGACGTTTTCCACTGAGACCTGATAATGGATGAAGTCACCCGGGGCGACCTTGTTCTTGTCGGCGCTGCGCTGGACATACATTTGCGTGCTCAGGGGGTCGACCGGGATGTCGATGTGCAGGGGTGGACCGGGGTTGAGCGGGAATACCTCGCCGCGCGAGCCCAGGGTGATGGCGTAGGGCGCCGCGGGCAGTTGGTTGATCAGCGCCGCGGACTGGCTCGACGGCCAGCGGTATGGGACATCGGCGGGCGGCGTCACCACCAGCTTGTAATTGCCCGCCGGGGCGAAGGGGAAGCGGTAGGCGCCGTCGGCGAAATGATACACCGTGCCGCCGCTGTCGGTGACGCTGCCGCCGGTGACCACCGTGGCGGGATAGCTGCTCACTCCGTCGTCGCCGTAAACGCTGGCGGGCAGGCCGGTATCGGCATTCACCATGCTGACCGTATAGCCGTTGAGCAGTGCGCCAGTGGTGCTGTTAAAGATGATGCCGTAGGGATCTATCAGCACCTCTTGCAGATTAGTATCGTTCTGATCGACGCCGTCGACATATTTGAAGCTAACCGTGGTATCGGTGTTGACATCAAGAACGCCGTCATTGCTGACGGCAGGCTTTGCCGTGAGTGTGATATAGCCGGTGAAGACGCCGCTGTCGGCGCCGTTTTCCTGTAGTTTGATGGTTTCGGTTTCTTCCCCTGCTGGGATACTGAGGGTGATCTCGACGGTTTCCGCATTGGCCCCGCTGATATTTTGATCGGGATCATCCAGCACAATGAAGATCACCTGGTCGTGGCTGAAGGTGGCGTTCTCTTTCAGCGGTACGGGACTGGCCGTGACGTCCAGCCCAGGTGCCTGAATCAGTTGCGGCGCCGGTATCGGTTGATAGGTATTGTTGCTGTCGAGGTATGCGCTCGGCATGACCGCGGTGGCGTCGGCATCGCTCGCAGTGGAGTACTGCATCAGTTTCAGCGTACCGGAACTGCGGGCGCTGATATTCAGCGTAATGTCTTCGCTGTAGATCTGTTTGTCATTCGCCTCGTAAGTGACTTTCATCGACGCGCTTCGCGCTGCTGCGGTCAGAGGCAGATCCACTTGCGCTTGATAGGTTACGCTGCTCGCCTGGGCAAGATCGCTGACGCTGTATTTTTTGCGTTTGCCGCTCTCCGAGGTGCTCTCTGTGACCAGGCTGACATTGGCACCGTTTAACTCCACGTTGATGTCGGGATCGGTGTCAATGGTAATAAATCCGTTATCCAGGCTGTTTCCGCCTGTATTGTCGATGCTGATATCCAGGCTTGCACTGCTGCCGGGATAGTAGTGATTGCTGTTCTGTCCCGCAACCGCCATGTTGCCCAAATCAGGCGACAGGGTAGAGTCAACGGTAAACTGTTCTGTGTTGGATGTCAGATTGTAATGCGCGGTGTTGATGTCGTAACTCACCTGCGCGGTATTGTTGATAACCGTACCGGCAGGCACGGCAAAAGTAAGGCCTGGCCACCACAGCGTGGCCAGGCAAATCAAAAGAAACGTCGTGCGCAGACGCAACACGGCCTTTTGAGCGGCGCGGACGCCGCTCATGAAGGCCTGTCTACGAACTGCGAAACGACCCGGCACGCTTAGTCGATGGTCACTCTGAAGGCGACGCGCGTGGTGGTGCCGGCGGCGACCGACAGTCCCGTGATGGTGACGGTATCCGCCGTGGTGACATTGTAATCACCGGTGTCGCCGTCACTCTCCTGGGTGTAGGTGGTGACGCTCGGCGTACCCGACAGGTCGGAGGTGACCTCGATCTCATCCGTGCTGCCGTTGTACTGGTCAGCCGCGAAGGTGATGTTGGCCAGTTCACCGCTCAGGTCATCGGCGACTGTGACATTGGTGGCCGCCGTGCCGCCGCTGTTGGCGATATCGATGCGATATTCCACCACCGCGCCCGGGATGCGTTTCGGGTTGCTGGCGCTGAATCCGTCACTGATCACCGTCGAGGACTTGGTCACCGTCAACGTGGCGCCGGCGACCTTCCACTCACCCTGAAGGGTGTGCTTGCCGTCGCGGGCGGCATCGCTGTTGTCACCGGTGCTGTCGGCAAAGACGATATCGACGCTGCCTTCAGTATCGGCGCTGCCGTCACCGGTTTCGCTCTCGGCCGCGCCCTTGGACGCGGCACCCCCACCGACGGCGACCTGGGCTTCCAGGTAGTACGAGGCGATGGAGGCGTCGGCCTGACCGCTGGGAATATCACCGACCAGGTAAACCACCTGCTGGCCGCTGCTGGCCAGTTCGTCGATGTAGGCGTTGGCGGTAACGTCGGTCTCCGTTCCGGTGCCGTCCCAGCTGGCGTTGCCGTCGTCCAGATAGATTTTGAAGTTGGAGGCATCAAAATTATCCGTCCCGCCGTACTTACCCGCACCGCCGGCGAGGGCGGTGGCGGTCAGCAGCATGTCCTGCACATCGTTACCTTCGTTGGTAACGCGGAACTTGAGCACGACGGTGGTCTGACCGGGGGCGACCGAGACGGCGGCGCCGTCCAGATTTTCCACCAGTGCGTCGACCTTTTTGTCGACCACGAAGTTGACGCTGTCGCTTGCTTGGGGTTGGGCCACGCCGCTGACCTCGTAGTCCACGGTCGCGGTGTTGTCGACCGAGGTGCCTGAGGCTACGGCGAAGACCGCCTGCGGGCTGGCCGCGAGTAACAAGGCCGCAGCACCGCCGCCGAGGAACCTTGTTATGGATTTATACGTTTTCATTGTGTATCTCCTGTTTCGTTTGCCGGTTCCTTGGCGGGAGATGATGTCCGTATCGCGGGTTGATTGAATTTCTGTGTTGCTATTTCCTATCCGCTATCCGGGTTCATGGCGGCGATCCTCGTATCAATGTCAGGGTCTTGATATGCAAAAATGCCCAGTGGGCATTCCAAGTCAGGTCGTTGTTGGGGGAGCACATGGTTTATTCCTCGTTGACTTTGGTTTTGAAGCTGACGCTGCCGGTTTGGCCGCTCTCGACGCGCGGCAGCAGCCAGCGAATATGGGTGTAATCCTCGGGCGTGGCGGGGCGGGTCTCGCCCGAGCCATCGGTGATGGTGAGATTGCCCGCTGCATCAAAGCTGTTGCCGCCATCTACCGAGAAGCTGACGCTGTCGCTGCCCATGGCGCTGCCGGGCAGGTAGGTCACTTCGGCCGGGATAAAGTTGCGGATGGCGACGTTGTCCGCCGCTTGCTTGCCGGTGTATTGGTAGCGCGTGGTGTAGACCACGGTGTCGCCCGGGATGACGTTCTCGGCATTGGTGCGTTTGAGGCTGGTATTGCCTTGCGCGTCGATGACTTCAACTTCCTCTTCCACCGTCATCTTCAGTTCCATGGGGGTGTCTGCGGCCAGGGCATTGCCCCAGCCCAGGCAGAAGATGAGGGCGCTGATGAGGGCGGTAATGATTGACTTGTGCATGGTGGTTTCCTTGTCGTGCTGAGGTTGAATGTTGAATGCTTGCTTCACGTGTTTATCTCCGTTGCGGTATTTGCATACACTTGACTGTTTAAATTGCAGGAACCGTGCCGTCTAAAAAAAACCTAAAAAAATATATTTAATTCAATAAGTTGAAACGTATTTGTGATGCCGGCGATAAGCGCGGATCGTCTTTGTCCGGCGGGCCTATTAGGTTATCGGCCTAAGTGATTGTTTATTAACGATTCATGAATTAACCGTGTTCTATTGCTCAAAACGGCTTGACAAAAATGGTCACTTTGTGCCGCTTGGCGTCACTCTCGGGCGCATATATCCGCTGAAAAATGTTATAAAACAACTGATAGGGGATTTTTGTTAATCATTATTCGAGGTGATGGAAAGGGGCACCTAAGGCGCAAAAAGCGGAATCAGTTGGCAATATGGGGAGGGCGCGCGTCTTCAAGCCATGGCGCTCAGGGAAAAGGGGATGTCTGACTTTGCTTTACCGGCTATGGGCGACAAAGTATAATCCAGCCGTTTTAACTGACGGGATTTGGTCATGCGCATCATAGAAGAAGCTTTAACGTTTGATGATGTTTTGCTGGTGCCGGCGCACTCCACCGTGTTGCCCAAGCAGGTGGACCTGTCCACCCGCTTGACGCGCGAGATTACCCTGAATATCCCGTTGGTCTCGGCCGCCATGGATACGGTGACCGAATCCCGTCTGGCGATCGCCCTGGCGCAAGAGGGGGGCATCGGCATTGTCCACAAGAACCTCTCCATCGAGACCCAGGCGGCCGAGGTTTACAAGGTCAAAAAATACGAAAGCGGAGTCATCAAAGATCCGATTTCCGTCTCGCCCAAGACCACCATCCAGGAAGTGCTGCAGCTCACCCGGCAACACAATATCTCCGGCGTGCCGGTGGTGGACGGGGCTGAGCTGGTGGGTATCGTCACCAACCGCGATCTGCGTTTTGAGACACGTTACGACGAGCCGGTCTCCAAGGTGATGACGCCGAAGCAGCGTCTGGTGACGGTGAAGGAAGGCGCCTCGCGCGAAGAGGTGATGGCGCTGCTGCATCAGCATCGCATTGAAAAACTGTTAGTGGTGAACGAGGCATTCCACCTGCGCGGTCTGATCACGGTCAAGGACATTCAGAAGGCCCAGGACAAACCCAATGCCTGCAAGGACGAATTCGAGCGCTTGCGGGTGGGTGCCGCCGTGGGCACCGGCGGCGACACCGAGGCGCGTGTCAGCGCCCTCGTCGATGCTGGTGTCGACGTGCTGGTGGTGGATACCGCCCATGGCCATTCCCAGGGTGTCATCGATCGTGTCGCCTGGGTAAAAAAGAATTATCCCGACGTGCAGGTGATCGGCGGCAACATCGCCACCGCCGCGGCGGCCAAGGCCCTGGTGGAGGCCGGCGCCGACGGCGTCAAGGTCGGCATCGGGCCGGGCTCGATCTGCACCACGCGCATCATCTCCGGGGTCGGCGTGCCGCAGATCAGCGCAGTGGCCAATGTGGCCAAAGCCCTGGAGGGCAGCGGTGTGCCCTTCATCGCCGACGGCGGGGTGCGCTTCTCCGGCGACCTGGCCAAGGCCATCGTGGCCGGCGCCTATTGCGTCATGGTTGGCGGCATGTTCGCCGGCACCGAAGAGTCGCCCGGCGAGGTGGAGCTGTTCCAGGGTCGCACCTATAAGGCCTATCGCGGCATGGGCTCATTGGGTGCCATGCAGCAGGGCTCCAGCGACCGCTATTTCCAGGATTCGTCTGAAGGCGTCGAGAAGCTGGTGCCGGAAGGTATCGAAGGGCGGGTGCCCTACAAAGGCAGCATGCTCGCCATCGTGCATCAGTTGATGGGCGGCCTGCGCGCCAGTATGGGCTATACCGGTTGTCACAATTTGGAAGAGATGCGCACCAAACCGCAATTCGTGCGCGTGACCAATGCCGGTATGACCGAGAGCCACGTCCACGATGTGACGATCACCCGCGAATCGCCCAACTACCGCATCGACTAAATAAGCCAGCAGCCGGTGTTCTGTCGGCCTGTTTGTTTTAACCCTTAAGCCAGAGACGCCGATGAGCAAAGACATCCATCACGACCGTATCCTTATTCTCGATTTCGGTTCCCAGTACACCCAGCTGATCGCCCGTCGCGTGCGCGAGGCCGGCGTCTATTCCGAGCTGCATGCCTGGGACATGGATGAAACCGCCATTCGCGAATTCGCGCCCAAGGGCATTATCCTCTCGGGCGGGCCGGAGAGCACCGTGGCGGCCAATGCGCCGCTGGCGCCGCAAGTCGTGTTCGAACTGGACGTGCCGGTGCTGGGCATCTGTTACGGCATGCAGACCATGACCCAGCAATTGGGCGGCAAGGTGGAAAACGCCGATCATCACGAATACGGCTATGCCCAGGTGCGCGCCCGCGGCCACACCCAATTGCTTAAAGATATTGAAGACCACACCACCGAGGAAGGCTACGGCATCCTCGACGTGTGGATGAGCCACGGCGACCGGGTGATCGACCTGCCGCCGGGCTTCAAGCTCATGGCCTCTACCGGCTCGGCCCCCGTCGCCGGTATCGCCAATGAAGAGAAGCATTTCTACGGCCTGCAGTTCCACCCCGAGGTGACCCATACCAACCAGGGCCAGCGCATCATCGAACGCTTCGTGCACGAGATCTGCGACTGCGCCGCCGCCTGGACGCCGGGCAATATCGTCGAGGAGGCCATCGCTCAGGTGCGTGAGATGGTGGGCGACGACGAGGTGGTGCTGGGTCTGTCCGGCGGCGTCGATTCGTCGGTGGTCGCCGCCCTGTTGCACAAGGCCATCGGTGATCAGCTCATCTGTGTGTTTGTCGATAATGGTCTGTTGCGCCACAAGGAGGGCGACCAGGTCATGGCCACCTTCGCCGAACACATGGGCGTGAAGGTGATCCGCATCGACGCCGAACAGCGTTTTCTCGATGCCCTGAAGGGTGAAAGCGATCCGGAGAAGAAGCGCAAAATCATCGGCAACATGTTCATCGATATCTTCGACGAAGAGGCCGGTAAGCTGACCGCGGCCACGTGGCTGGCCCAGGGCACCATCTATCCCGATGTCATCGAATCGGCCGGCTCCAAGACCGGCAAGGCCCATGTCATCAAATCGCACCACAACGTCGGCGGCCTGCCGGAGACCATGAAACTGAAATTATTAGAGCCGCTGCGCGAGCTGTTCAAGGACGAGGTGCGCAAGCTCGGCCTGGAACTGGGCCTGCCCTATGACATGGTCTATCGCCACCCCTTTCCCGGCCCCGGTCTGGGTGTGCGTATTTTGGGTGAGGTGAAAAAGGAATACGCCGACGTGCTGCGTTTGGCCGATCATATCTTCATCGAAGAACTGCGCAAGCACGATCTCTATGACAAGACCTCGCAGGCCTTCGCCGTCTTCCTGCCGGTCAAATCCGTCGGCGTCACCGGCGACGGGCGTCGTTACGAATGGGTGGTAGCCCTGCGCGCAGTGGAGACCATCGACTTCATGACCGCGCGCTGGGCCCATCTGCCCTATGAATTCCTCGACCACGTCTCGCGCCGTATCGTCAACGAGGTGAAGGGCATCTCGCGCGTGGTCTATGACATCACCGGCAAACCGCCGGGGACCATCGAGTGGGAGTAGCCGGCACTGCCAGGCAATGACTGGCACTGACTGGCATTTCGGCTGAGGCTTCAAGCTCTCGCAGCCAGATGCTAGCGCAGTCGATATTATCCGAAAATAATATTTCTCATTGAAAGAGACCCTAAATCGAATCCCTCGGTTGGAAAACTTACACGATCATTTGCATTTACCACACCTGCTGCATAAATCAACGGTAACCAGTGATCCGGAGTGGGATGTGCAAGTTTTCCATCGGCTGAATCTGGGTACAGCGACAAAAGAGCTTCAGTGTCATGTGCGAGTAATGCTTGCTTGACGGCCTCGTCAAAACGACTGGCCCATTCAGGAGTGGTAGTTGTACCAAATCGCATATGTTTGAAAGCATCGGGAAGATTGTGCACAATATTCCCGCTGGCCATTATGAGAATGTTTTGATCACGCAATCCGGCAAGTGATCTGCCAATCGCATAGTGCTGCCGCACATCAAGCATTCGATCTATACTAAGCTGCACGACAGGGATATCTGCTTCTGGATACATCCAGTGCAGCACTGACCAGATTCCATGATCCAGTCCCCAATCCTCGGTAAGCTGCACTTGCCACTCCCCAAGGAGATCGTGCACTTGCTCAGCAAGTAGCGGGTCTCCAGGAGCAGGGTACTGTATGTTATAGAGCGTATCTGGAAAACCACCAAAATCATGAATGGTTGGTTGCTGCTGATTAGATGTCAGATAGCTGCCGCTCTCATACCAGTGTGCCGAGATTGCCAAAATGGCCGCTGGCTTTGGTACGTGGTGGCGTAACTGTGCAAAGCCACGGTTCCACTGATTGACTTGAGCTAAATTCATGGGTGAGCCGTGACCAACAAAAACCACCGGCATTCGGTCATGGGATTGGTCGCGTTTTTCTTCGATCATTTTTAGTTCCTGTCAGGTTAGCCCGTTCTTCATGTGAATGTTTTTCCCCCAAGGGCGGCCAGTATTAGCATAATTCCGTGGGGCCGATCGGGACGATACCCGAAGGATTCAGGGCGCGGATGGAGTAGTATCCAATTTTAATATGCTCTGGCGATACCGTTTCTGCGATGCCCGGCAGCTCGTAGATACGTTTCATATAGGCAGTGATATTCCGATAGTCGCGCAGCTGGCGGAGATTGGTCTTGAAGAGCCCGTGATAGGCGAGGTCGAAGCGGATCAGGGTGACGAATGCTCGCACATCAGACTCGGTGAGACGGTCGCCAACCAGATAGTCTTGATTGTCGAGTCGCCGATCAATCCAGTCCAGACTATCAAATACTGTCCTGGACAGCTCGTTCATAGGCTATCTGGGTTGTCGCAAAACCGGCGCGGTACACGCCGTTGTTGAAATTGTCGTAGAGACGATCGTTGACGTCGTCGATTTCAGTGCGTAGATCAATTGGGTAGAGATCGATGCATTCCCTGGCCAGGTTGCCAAACCCGTCATTTAACATGCGAATAATGTCGGAAGATTCGTTGTTGATGATGGTCTCTTTATGCTTGTCCCAAAGCACGGGAACAGTGACCTGACCAGTATAATCAGACTTTGCACGCAGGTAGATCTGGTAAAGGTATTCAGCGCCGTACAGTGAGTCAGATTGAGTTCCTGGAATTGCCCTCTTGTCGTCACCAAAACGCCAGACCTTTTCAGTCAGGCGGGGATCGAGCACGGTAACCGAAATGACATCTTCCAGGCCCTTGAGTTTACGAGCCATCAATGTGCGCGAGGCCCAGGGACAAATCAGTGCAACATACAGATGATAGCGGTCAGGTTCCGCGACAAAACCTCCTTCACCGGTTGGTCCCGGGCTACCATCAGTTGTGATCCAGTTGCGAAATTGGGATTGCTCTCGAACAAATCCGCCTTCGTCGTCGGTACCCTGTACGGGATGAAAATCTCTCGCCCACTGCCCATTGATTAACATTTCAAACCTCCTATAAACGCTTCTGCTCAATTTAAGCCGGGACGCTTCGTCCCGGCTATGTCGAGCCTGTACACATGACCTTGATCAGTTCCTGGACAACAAGGCATCGAGAGAACCCCGGCCTGCACCACTGATGGCAAGGGCAACCGATGCAGCCAGTAATGCCAGACCAAATTCGTAGCCGTCATTGCTCATGAACAGGCCGTTACCGATATGAACAGCAAAAATTGCGGTGATCATCGTAAAGGCGAGTACCGCCGCTGCCGGCCGCACCAGCAGGCCTAGGATCAGGGCAAGGCCACCAAAAAATTCGGCACTGCCGGCCAGTAATGCCATCAGGTAGCCGGGGTTCAGGCCGATCGAGGCCATCCATTGACCGGTTCCTTCCAGGCCATACCCACCGAACCAGCCGAACAGTTTTTGCGCGCCGTGGGCGACAAAGATGATGCCGATCGGGATGCGAAGGGCCAATTGGCCAAAACTGGTGTCGGTTGCCATAACTTTTTTCACTAAGGTTTTCATGATGTTTTCCTCAGTAAATTTACATAGGTTGATAGATATGCCTATCGATCTGATTAGGCGTCCTGCATCCAGGTTGGCGCGATGTGTGTGCCTAGGCCTGCGCCATATCCGAGATAGATATTCAGGCCAGCCAGCGGTTCCAGGTAACGCGCATTCTTCAGTCCACCGGCGTCGATCGTTACAAACCCCATGCTTTCGGCGACTGCACGAGCCTTGTCCTTGCCCTGTTTGCTGTCTCCGGCAATGAATACGGTCACCTTGCGACCGTTGCCGAAATCTCCGCCTTCGGCCAGGACCTGGGCAAACACGGTATTGAAGGCTTTTACGACATCTACGCCAGGTACAGCCTTGGCTATCTCCTCGGCGGCAGAGGTCTCATGGCCAACGGTCAGGCCCATATAGTCGGGAGTCAGAGGATTTGTGATGTCGATGACGACCTTGCCCTGAAGATCGCCCACAGAACGCAACGCGTTCACCGCATCGTCATAGGCCGTAGCGATGATCACGACTTCAGCTTGGTCAGCAGCCAGCTCCGGGCTGACCGCTTTTGCCCCCGGATGGGCTGCCGCGACAGTGTCGGCTTTGGCGACATTGCGGGCGGTGACAGTGACCTGGTGTCCAGCATGGGCCAATTGCTTGACGAAGGCCGAGCCCATGTTGCCGGCTCCGATAACAGTAATATTCATTGTCTATCTCCTGGTTTGAACAGTGTTTTAAAAGCCGCCTCACGGCGGATTCGGGTGTATCCCGAGTACGAATAAAACTTTACTTGTTCTGTAAATTGAGATAAACACGTAAATATGAAATGAACTATACCGATATTAGGAACAATGGATCGATTTCAGGAAATGCAGACTTTTTGCGCGGTGGTGGATGCGGGTAGCTTTGTCAAGGCCGCTGAGGTGCTGCACATGTCAAAGCCGGCGGTGTCTCGCTATGTGGCCGACCTTGAGGCGCGACTCGGCGTGCGGTTGCTGCATCGAACCACGCGGCGGCTTTCACTCACGGAAGAGGGTGCCGTGTTCAATACCCGTTGCCGTGAATTGTTGTCCGGTCTTGAAGAGGCCGAAGCCGAGGTTAGCTCGCGCAGTGGTGCGGCACGCGGACTCCTGCGAATGAATGTACCGGTGTCCTTTGGCGTTCAAACTCTTGCACCCCTCTGGGATGCATTCCACGAAATGCACCCTCAGGTACGGCTCGATATAGAACTCTCTGATCGTGTCGTGGATGTGGTTGAGGAGGGATATGATCTGGCGATCCGCATTGCCACCTTGTCCAGCTCATCACTAATCAGCAAGCGTCTTGCCAGTACTCGAATTGTTCTTTGTGCCTCACCAGGGTACCTGAATAAATATGGTGAGCCCTCAAATCCAGCCGATCTGGCCGAGCACAAAGTCATCGGATATAGCTACTGGATGGGTGGGGATGCCTGGGAATTCGATGGTCCTGAGGGTCCGATCAACGTGAAGATTCACCCATGGATGTCCACAAACAACGGGGATACATGCCGGGCCGTTGCACTTGCGCATCAGGGTATCATTCTACAGCCGACTTTCCTCGTCGGGGACGATCTAGCGACTGGCAGACTCGTTGAAATACTTCCAGAATACCGTTCGATTGAGTTGGGCATTTATGCCGTCTACCCGACACGCAAACACGTCGCTCCCAAGGTACGTGCACTCGTCAACTTTCTTGAAGAGAAGTTATCATAACTTGATTGATGCTGAACGTGGATAGTCTGGAATCAGTTTCGATAACAACTGGACACTCGATTACCTAGCACCAGGCTTAACTGGTTCTGGATTCTGCACCTCTGGTTGGATCCCGGAGATCTGCGAGCATTAATGCTTGCTGAGATAAGCATGAATTCGGTGAAATTTTGAAGTACCAGGATGAGGATAAGGTGGTTTAGGGCGCTGTGCGGCAGCGTTTTTTCGGCAATTTTCTCTGGCCCTGAGCAGCAATTTCTGAACATGGTATTTTTCATGGTATCACCGTTTAGCATGAAAAAAAGCTATTGAGTATAAAAGATAAAAATGGCTTATCTACAATCGAGTGGGAGTAGGCCAGATCTGGCACTGGCTGGCACTGACAGGCATCAATACGCAGTCAGCCCGCAAAACCAATGACTTACCCACATTGTTGTCTGGCAACATCTGGCACTGACAGGCATCGGCAAGCAGTTAGTACCGTTTTCCAATGGTATAGATCATGGTATCGCCATACTCACAATCAGCGTGACGCACCTATACCATGCCATGCATGTCGAGCCCGTCATGGTATTGGTTACCAAGTACGAGTCACACTGGATCAGGCGCCTGTAGGACCATGAACTCATTCACATCACTTCCCTCCCTCTCTGGGCGGCAAAGTTGTTTGTTCTCAGATTTCTAGCTTTCATGATCAAAGGCTTGTAAATTGTACCAAATATGGTACACTTTTTCACATGGATGCCGATATGCCTCTTGAAGTGGTTTTTTACCGAACGGAGTCGGGAAATGAACCGGTTCGCGTGTGGTTACAGGGCCTGAGCAAACAAGACAAGAGGACGATCGGTGGCGACATTAAGACCGTTCAATATGGCTGGCCTATCGGAATGCCAGTGGTTCGAAAAATGGAGCCCGGACTATGGGAAGTCAGGTGTCGGCTTGATCAACGTATTGCTCGAATTCTGTTTACAGTAAAGGGTGAAAAGATGATTTTGCTGCATGGCTTCATCAAGAAATCCCAGAAGACACCTCAAGCTGATTTGCAATTGGCTAAAGATCGCAAAGCCAACCTGGAGAAGTAACATGAGCAAACACATTGGCAGTAACTTCGATGATTTTCTGGAAGAGGAAGGTGTGCTTGCGGAAGCGGAAGCTATCGCAGTTAAACGTGTGCTTGCCTTTCAACTCGAGGAATTGATGAAGGCGCAGAAACTCAACAAGACCCAACTGGCCAAGCGGATGAAAACCAGCCGCTCCGCATTGGAACGGTTGCTTGATCCCGATAATCCTTCAGTGACGCTGCTGACCCTGGAGCGTGCAGCCAGAGCGTTGGGTAAGAATATCAAGATTGAAATTGCTGCTTAGAACAAGTGGTTTGGTCATCTGGGAAGTGGCTCATAGCTAACGAATGACGTACGAGAGGCGGCGATGTATATTTCGGAGCTCAAAGTCGAGAACTTCCGCCTGTTTGGTGAGGGCGAGAATGCCGCCCTGCTCAGATTGCGGCCGGGACTAACCGCAATCGTTGGCGAAAACGACTCCGGGAAGACCGTAATTGTTGACGCGCTGCGGCTTGCGCTCGGTACCCGTGATCAGGAATATTTTCGCATCGATGATGATGACTTTCACTGCCCCGCTGAAGGCACGCAGAGTAAAGAGATTCGCATACGCTGCCAGCTTCGCTGGGCTTACACGTTCTGACACCGGTGCATTTGCCGAATATCTGACATATGAAGAGCACGAAGGCAGTCGCGTACCTGTCATCTACCTGAACTGGAAAGCGCTCGCCACCGAAAGGCGCGCAAGACACCGCCGTTATGTGTCAGTTGAAGTCCGCTCCGGCGTCGACGCGGATGGCCCGGTTTTCGACCCGGAGAGTCGAAACCTGCTTTGCGCAACCTATCTTCGTCCCCTGCGAGACGCAGAGCGTGCGCTGTCTGCTGGACGTGGATCACGTCTTTCGCATATTCTCCAGTACACGGACGACATCGCTACAGCCGGTGTGCCATACGACCATGCCGCTGGTCCGCCGGCTGACCCGGCAACGCTCAGCATTCTTGGAATTGGGGACTTCGCCAACGCGCTCCTCAAAGGTCACGTCGGCCTCACGGGTGCACGCGACCGACTGAACGAAGACTATCTAAAGAATCTGTCCTTTGCAGGCTCCGATCTTAGCGGTGATATCGGTGTAGCGACCGGTGATGAAGCGGCGAGATTGCGGCAACTCCTGGAAAAGCTTGAGCTTCAGCTTCAAGAGGCCGGAGCCGATCATTTGCCACGCAACAGAGGACTCGGCTCGAACAATATCCTGTTCATGGCTTGTGAACTGCTTCTGCTCGGTTCCGAAGAGGATGGTTTCCCGTTCCTGATGATTGAGGAACCCGAAGCACATCTTCATCCGCAGCGGCAGCTTCGACTTATGCGTTTTCTGCAAGACAGAGCGCAGCCAGTCGGTGGCGGCCACGACATTCAGATACTTGTCACAACACACAGCCCCAATCTTGCATCCGCAATCGACCTTGACAATCTTCTCCTGCTTCAGGGAGGAAAAGCGTTTTCCCTCGCGTCAGGAGAGACGAACCTCAGTCCTTCCGACTACCGGTTCCTGCAGCGTTTCCTCGACGTAACGAAGGCCAATCTATTCTTCGCGCGCGGTGTCATCATTGTTGAAGGCGATGCCGAAAATATTCTTGTGCCTACAATTGCTGGGTTGATTGACCACGGTCTGACCGAGAGCGGGGTTTCCATTGTCAATGTCGGGGGTACCGGGTTCCGGCGATATGCACGGATTTTCCAGAGAATGAATCCCGCGGAGGGCGGCGAGATCGGCATTCCGGTTGCGTGTATCGCCGATACGGATGTGATGCCCGACTGTGCTCCCAAGATCATCGGTAAGGTGAATGCCGGGGAGGCGTGGCCCCAGCCCCAGAATCGCCGTTGGAAGGCCGAATTAGATTTCGGGGAAGGGGAGCTGGACCAGCACAAACAGGCGATCCGTGCGCGGGCAAGCGGCCAGAGCGTTGAGACCTTTGTTTCGGACTACTGGACGCTTGAGTACGATCTTGCCCGTGCCGGACTGGGGCGCGAACTGTTTCTGGCCATTGCCTTGGCGAAGAAGGACGACGACATCGCATCGGAGACGGTAAAGGCCATTGGTGTTACGCGGCAGGCACTAAAGGACTGGAAGACATTCGCCGAGGAGGCCATGTCAGAAGACGAGCGTGCGGCCCGGATCTATGCGCCCCTCGCGAAGGGCACAGTCTCGAAGTCTGTCACGGCCCAGTATCTCGCACGAATCCTCGCGCGTACTGGTCAAAGTCACGTGCGCATACCGGCGGAATGGAAGGCTGTTCTTCCGAATTACATCGTCGATGCTATCCAGCATGTGACCTCCGACTCGCCAGCGCCAGAAGCCGAACCCGCTGCAAAAGATCAGATGCAGGATTAGGCCAATGTTCAGAGTGCCGCCTGTCGATGATCGTGATATCCGGTGGGCCTGTGAAGTGCTTGGGTTACCGCCTACGGCATTTCACGGAGATGATGGCAATGATCCGCGCGCGGCCGTGCTGCTCAGCGATGAAACGCTTGATGTCGAAGCCTGTCCCGGTAGCGGCAAAACGACCTTGCTTATCGCCAAACTCGCGATTCTCGCGCGGAAGTGGAAGTCGAGGCGCTCAGGCATCTGCGTGTTATCGCACACAAACGCGGCGCGCCGTGAAATCGAGCGCAGTCTCGGTCGTACGGCCACCGGAGCAACGCTGCTTTCCTATCCCCACTATGTCGGGACGATTCACGGTTTCGTGAACGAATTTCTCGCCATCCCGTGGCTGCGTTCACTGGGTTATCCCATTGCAGTTATAGACGATGCTCTTTGTGAACAGCATCGGCGCCGTCTACTGTCATTCAATCAATACACGGCGCTTAGAACCACTGTCGCTAACAAGGAGAAGCATCCCAACGTAAACTTTGTCGGTAGCTGGCATGTTGCGTCGCCTGATTTCCTGATTCTCAAGGAAAACGGCAATCAGGTATTCGTGGATCCAAATAAGCCAGCAGCACAACAACTTTGTCGGCTTGCTCGTCAGTGTACAGAAGACGGGTACTATCGGTACGAAGAGCTGTTTATGTGGGCGGAAGACTTGCTTAACAAGCATCCGGAAGCTGTCGCAATCATTCGGCAGAGATTTCCGCTGCTCTTCATTGATGAAGTGCAGGACAATAGTGAGTCACAATCACGATTGCTTCAACGTATTTTTATCGCTGGCGATGATCCTGTCATTCGACAGCGCTATGGAGACTCTAATCAAGCGATCTATGCGCACACCGGGGCGACCGGCGCGCAGAGTGACCTGTTTCCCGTGGATGCCATCAGGCGCGATATTCCCAATAGCCACCGCTTCGGTCAGCAAATTGCTGATCTTGCCAATCCGCTTGGTCTGAATCCACAGGGTCTGATTGGGCTGGGACCGCCCGTGCATAAGGTGCAAGCCGAAACGCACGGCAGGCATGCCGTCATTCTATTTCGAGACGACACGATCACCAGCGTGCTCGAATGTTACGCGAGATACCTGCGCGCGCTGTTTTC
The DNA here is from genome assembly GCA_001447805.1 of Candidatus Tenderia electrophaga. NCBI lineage: Bacteria > Pseudomonadati > Pseudomonadota > Gammaproteobacteria > Tenderiales (SeqCode) > Tenderiaceae (SeqCode) > Tenderia (SeqCode) > Tenderia electrophaga (SeqCode). The sequence goes on along the minus strand of CP013099.1, from coordinate 2,369,827 downwards.
CGACGAAGACCTGGCGGAGGGTACATTTACGGCTGTTGGTGGTGTTCACCGTCCCGGTGAAAATACTAACGCACCACGTTTTGTCGCGCATTATTGGCCTGAGTATGACCATGAGATGAGCTATGCCGAGCCCAGGCCCAAGACGTTTCATCAATATATTGCAGCTGGCTGGAATGCAGCTGGTGCGGATGGTGATATTCATTTCGTCGTCGATCGCATAGCTGACGGTATTTATCGCGCTGTACAGATTGCTGATCCTGCTGTGAAGCGTACGCAGCATAAGAGACGGCATCGCTCGATCCTGGAATTGCTGGAAGGGCAGGCCGACTTGAAAGAGCGTTATCTGGCTCTCGTTGTGCGCATCATTGATGATGAAACAGACATTGGGCCAGAAGAGTGGCAAGGGACCTGGGTGCCTGTGATTCTTCAGCTTGCCGAGCTATTGACAGGGGGCGACATCAACCCTGTCCATCTGGATGAATTCCTGGTCTGGCCTGATGAGGAACCGGATGAGGAAGTAGTACGAAAAGCGAGGCGCAAAGACAATGTTTACCGCTTTCCTTCGGATGCCCCTACCGTTGAGGTCCGTGTTGGCTCAATCCATTCGGTTAAAGGCGAAACTCACACGGCAACGCTCGTGCTCGATACTTACTTTTACGACCACCATTTAAATGCGCTCCGTCCCTGGCTTTTAGGCGAGAAGACCGGCCAAGGCACCGAAGGTGCTCGCATGCAATCTCGTCTCAAGCAGCACTATGTTGCTTTTACGAGGCCAACCCACTTGCTGGCAATTGCAATGCGGGACAATCTTGACGCCCAAGAGATTGAGGTTCTTAAGGGTAGAAACTGGCGTGTAGGGCGTGTACAGCAGGATGGTGGTATCGCATGGCTGTAGATTCGCCGGAAACCTTGCCTGTTGCTTTTTTGTTCGTTGTACCGCATGAGCCTGTGAAGAAAGGCGAGTGGTTGGACGAAGCTTTCTTGCGCGCACTGAAAGTTGCTGATCCAGACGGCACGGTGGAGACGCGCGTTTATCGCGGTGGTGTCCTGCTTGCGCGGCTTTCCTATAAGACGGCAGTAGTCAAAGGCGAACCGGCAAGGCGCCGCAAACCTGACGGTCCAGTGACTTCGAAGACGAGTCATACTGAGCGTTCTGATCGGGGTCTCTATGCCACTCTCGTCAGAGACTTCGTGGAGTCATGCCTTGAAAGATGGCATACGGTAGATCGAGAGACCTTTTGGGAAAATGTCGGCCACCACTCACTCGATGCCACATTCGTGCCGGCGGTCGCGCCGGATATTGCAGAGCGGATGGACAAGGAGTTGCGTTCCCATCCGCTTTATATAGGAGCCGTTTCGCCCGATCTGGGCAATCCGCTTCACCGCTACCTGTTTATTGAGGTGATGTTCAAGGACGCATTCCTGCGTGGAGGCCGTGTGTATATTCGCGGCGGTATACCAGGGACGGGCAATCTTTCTTTCATCGGGGCCGATACGTTTTCTTCTGGCGGACTAGGGGTCGTACCCTACGATCAGTTTGATGCTGTCGCTCCGCCGCTAGTTCTCCCCACGACGCTTAGTGCCCGTGGCCTCGTCAGCGAAATGCGCATGGAGCGGCGTATGGCGCTCGATGTTCATCAGCAGGTCATGCGTGATTTGAGTTACAGCCCGTCACTAAGCAATCTGGAGCGTGACTTTGAGTGGGATCTTGCCCAGCTTCCGGATGCGCCGGATGAGGTCAATGTACAGGCTACCAAAATCACAGACTATTTGCTCAACCCTGACCACAAGGACAACAATGGTAAGGCAAAATTCTTTGCGGAGCATCTTGGTATTACAAAATCAGACTCGACCTATCTTCACGGACAGCTTGTAGATGCCCTTGGTCATGTTACCTATGAAAATGTGCGCATTGATGACTATGGCGTCCGCTTCACTGCCAATCTGCCTGTCACCGGGAAGAACGGGGAGACCGCGACAATCGAGACCGGCTGGATTGTGCGACCTGGCGAGCGCGCCTCATTTGTTACCGCCTATCCGGGCGAGAAGGATGCTGCGCTTGAAGAGCAGGCCAGACCGCCGCCTCTCGTCTCTGACAGCCTGAAAGGTGACGAGCGCTGGCAGGCGCTATACGACCTCGCACATGCGGCGGGTCTGGAGGCCATGAGCGCCTTTGTGCCCAAGCCACTCGTGGTCGAAAACCAGGTCTATATGGAGGGCGATCGCGGAGGTGCTATCGTCGTTATCGAAGACGGGCGCACATCGCTTGCGCGTTGGTTGCGCAAGAACGGGCGGGGCCACCGTCACTACAAATCCGGCTACGCGATTTCTGCTGAACGCATCGGCCAGTCCGCCGAAACCGCCAAGACATATGCCGATGCATTCGCGCGCGTCCTGCGTCGCAACGGCATCGGCTGCCGGCCCGAGATTTATTACACCTGACTCATAATCCGGGCGCTTAGTCGGTAATATTTTTCGAGCATTTTTAAGGATTTTCTGAGCATGGTATTTTTCATGGTATTACGATTTAGCAGGAGAATAAGCCATTGAATATAAAAGATAATAATGGCTCGTTTACAATAGAGGGGGGTAGGCCTTGTCATGGTTTATTGGGTATTAGAATACAATGGGCTGATCGAGAATTTGAAGCATGTCATCACCGTGGAGCAGGAGATAGAAATCAATCGGGTCTGGAGCGAATGGCGCTAAGTTAAGCCTCGTTGGCGCGAGAATATAGGGATAAATATAGCGCTATGGGGTAGGAGAGTATATCGACTCTATCGGGGGTTTTTCTCAGCCACTTCAGGCTAACGCCCCACACCAAAGAGATCCAGCAACAGAAAAGCAGCAAGGATGGCTGAAATCCAGAAGATCATGCTCCCGGTAGGCCAACTCTCCGAGAGATGATATTTGGCCATCGGAGATTTTCCGAATTCGTTTTGCATACCCTGCATGTATGCCCTTACTGTTGCCAGCGTAGTTTCTTTTGCACTGTGCAGAAGGTTCAGGGTTCGTTGCGCGCCAGCAGGCACCAACCTGCGATAGAACCACTCCATATCCAGATTGACCGAGCGCAGCTCCGGTGGATACAACCCTCGTTTATTCAACCAGACAAAGGCCAGAGCGGAGAAGAAGAGTAACTGCAATTGGGCCAGGACATGAGTCGTATCATAGGGCCAGTAGTCCATCTCCCAGGGCAGCAGCGCATAGAGATACTGGGGCTGGGTACCAATAAAGATACAGAGCAGTGCAGCCACACTCATGGCAACCAGCATATTCCGGGGCGCTTCTTGAGTACGAATGCCGGAGTCATGGGCAAAAAACGCGAAGTACGGGATCTTGATGCCTGCATGGTGGAATACACCGGCGGAGGCAAACAGCATCAGCAGCCAGATATAAGCATAGTCCTCCTTCATCAGTGCGGTCATCACCATCGACTTGCTGACAAAGCCACTGAATAACGGAAACGCCGAGATGGACAGTGCACCGATAATGCAGAGCACGGTTGTTTTGGGCATGGACTTATAGAGCCCACCCAGATCCGAGCCATTGATGTTGCCGACCCGATAGAGCACTGCACCCATGCTCATAAACAGCAATCCTTTAAAGATCACGTCGCTAAACGCATGGGCAACGGCACCGTTCAGTGCCAGGGCGGTGCCGATACCAATACCCGTCACCATGAAGCCGATCTGGTTGATCAAGCTATAGGCCAGCACTTTACGCAGGTCATTCTCGATAACAGCGTAGAAAATCGGGAAGCAAGCCATCGTGACACCGATATAGATCAGGATTTCCTCACCCGCAAAGCCACGCGCAAGGGCGTAGACGGCAACCTTGGTGGTAAAGGCGGAGAGTAAGACCGTGCCGGTCACTGTCGCTTCAGGATAGCCATCGGTAAGCCAGCTGTGCAGAAACGGAAAGGCACTTTTGATCCCGAAGGCGATAAAGATCAACCAGCCTGCAATACCCGCATCCAGACCGATGTGGTCAAATTCGAGCGAGCCTGTGTTGCGATAGTAGACCAGTGCGCCGGCCAGCAGCAGTACCCCCGACAGGACCTGAAAGACCAGATAGCGCATGCCGGCCCGCAATGCCCGCTCTGTGCCGCGTGCCCAGATGAGAAACACGGAACTTATCGCCAACAGCTCCCAAAAGATGAACAGGGTGATCAGATCACCGGAAAATACCGCACCCAATGCGCTGCCCGCGTACATCACCCCGGCAATATGCTGTTTTGTATCCTCTACATGGAGGGAGAAGATGCCTGCAAAAAAGCTGGCGATACAGAACAGATAGCCGAACAGCAAGCTGAGTTTATCCGCCCGTACGAGCGTGAGCTCATAGCTCATGAGGGTATAAGCGACATCGGCTTCGGGATTGATGCCCAGCCAGAGATAGAGTCCCGTAATTACGGGGGTTGCCAGCAGTATCAGTTGTCGTGGCAAGCCGCGGGTAATGGCAACTAATACCGCCGCTCCAAAAAAGAGCAGAAACGGGGGGAACTCACTCATCGTAATAGTCTTCCTTGCGCATCACGACATTGCGTAGTTTCTTCGCAATGAGAACCAGCAGGACGCAGGCGATAAAGCCGTACAAGGCGTAAAACGCCGGTATCTTCTCCCAGTCAAAGCCGACGTGGCGGTGCAGCACAAAGTCGGCCAGCAGCAGCAGAATGCAGATGGCATAGAAGCCCGTGAGCAAGCGTTTAACATTCTCCGGCCGGTCAAATAAATGGATTTTCTCTTTTTTATCTGACATGTCAGTAGCCTCCGGCAGCTAAACCCGCCAGTCGATAGAAAGGGTCGGGATAGAAGAAGAGGATGACGCAGGCGGTCGAGGTAATCACCATTGCCAGCAGCATCGGCGTCGGCGCTTCCGCGATGTTGCTATAGTGTTCACCACTCTCCGGTTTGCTGAAAAAGGCGCGGATAGGGATGGGCAGCAGATACATGATGTTGAGTAGTGAGCTGATCATCAATACGGCAAGCAGCAACAGCTGTGCCGTCTCTACCGCACCCAGGCCAAGGTACCACTTGCTCCACATGCCGCCGAAAGGTGGCATACCGATGATGCTCAAGGTGCCGATAAAGAAGGCCGCAAAGGTGACGGGCATGGCGCGACCCAGCCCATCCAGCTCGCTGACCCGTTTTTTATGGCTGGCGACGAAAATGGCGCCTGCGGCAAAAAACAGGGTGATCTTGGCAAAGGCATGCATCGCGATATGCATGGAGGCGCCTATCAACCCCGCTTTGCTGGCCAACATGGCCCCCAGTACAATGTAACTCAGTTGGCTGACGGTGGAGTAGGCCAGCCGTGCCTTGAGATTGTCCTGGGTCATCGCAACCATGGAGGCGATCAATATGGTGGCGGCGGCTACCCAGATCAGGCCGCCGGTCACATCATTGGAAAGGATGAATTCGCCACCAAAGATGTAGATCGTCACCTTAAGCAGGGTGAAGACACCGGCCTTGACCACGGCTACCGCGTGCAGCAGGGCGCTGACCGGCGTGGGCGCCACCATCGCCGCGGGTAGCCAGCGGTGGAAGGGCATCACGGCGGCCTTGCCGATACCGAACAGGAACAGAGCATAGAGCAAACCGGCCCAGGCAGGATCGATATGGCCGGACAGTATACCGCCGTGCTGGAAGTCGACACGGCCGGTAAGCGACCATGTGACCAGGATGGCCAGCAGGAACAGGCCGATGGATGTGCCGAGTAAGATGCCGAGATAAGTACGTCCGCCGCGCTTCGCTTCAGCTGTGCCGGCATGGGTGACCAGCGGCCAGGTGGCCAGAGTCAACATCTCATAGAACAGGAACAGCGTGAACAGGTTGGCCGAGAAGGCGATGCCCATCGTCGCGGCGATAGACACGGCAAATGCGGCGAAGAATCGTGTCTGATTCTGCTCGTTATGGCTGCGCATATAACCGATGGCGTAGATCGAGGTCACCACCCACAACAGTCCGGCAACCAGGGCAAATAGCATCCCCAATGCCTCGATCTCGAAGGCGATGGCGATGCCCGGCAGTGGCTCCATCACGGTGAGGGTAAACTGCTCGCCATCCATGAAGCGCGCTGCGATCATCAGCACCAGGATGGCGATCAGCGTCGATGTCAGCAGCGTGATCCCCTCTCTAATATCAGGGGTGTGGCGGGCAATAATAATGCCGGCCGCGCCCACCAGCGGTAGCAGGAGGGTTGTCAGCAGCAGAATCTCGGCACTCATGGGGCCATGCCTCCAAGAACGGCCGCCGCTTTCTCAGCCACGCCTACAGTCAGGTCGGTATCCAGACCGAAGTAGAGATTGGCAAGCACCAGGAGCCAGGTCGGTACCAGCAGCAACATGGGCGCCTCGCTGACTGTTTTTCCGGCGTCCGTGACCGGCTTGAAGTAGAGAGCCTCTATGATCTTGCCGATGTAGACCACAGCCAGCAGAGAACCGAGCAGGATAACGGCGACAGAGATCCACGCCTGTTGCTCAAGCGCTGCGATTACCAGATACCATTTGCTGACGAAACCGGCGGTACCCGGTACGCCGATGAGGCTAAGACCAGCGATGACGATGGCGCCGAAGGTCCAGGGCATCGTCCTGCCGAGGCCCTGTATCTCTTCCATACGGCATGCGCCGATACGGTAGATGATCGCGCCGACCGCCATGAATAGTGCACCCTTCATCAAGGCATGGTTGAACAGGTGGATCAGTGCGGCGGCGATGCCTGCCGTCGATGCAAGCCCGATCCCCAGCGCCATATAACCGATTTGCGCCACGCTGGAGTAGGCCAGCAATCGTTTGACATCCGCCTGGTAGATGGCATAGATCGAGGCACTGATAATGCCGGTGATACCTGCAACGATGAACAGTTCGTTGGCGGGCGTGGCCAGCGCAAAGCCCTCCGGAAAAACCGTAAACAGTATGCGCAGCAGCACATAGACCGCTACTTTTGTAGCCGTCGCTGCCAGAAAAACAGTGACCACTGAAGGTGCGTAGGTGTAGGCATTGGGCAGCCAGAGATGCAGAGGAAACAGTGCCAGCTTGAGTGCGATGCCGATCATGATGAAGGCGAAGCCGGTTTCCACCGTTTTCAGATGCTGCACGCCGGGTAGAATGCTTGCGACATCCAGCATATTCAGGCTGCCGGTTTGGGAATAGATCAGGCCGACGCCAATCAAATAGAAGGTGGCACCGATGGTGCCCATGATCAGATATTGATAGGCGGCAGTGAGCGCTTGCCGCTTTTTACCAAGGCTGATCAATGCGTAGGAGGAAAGTGATGATATCTCCAGAAAGACAAACACGTTAAAGATATCACCGGTCTGAGTGATCCCCAGAAGACCGGCCAAACAGAGCAGCATGGCGCTATAGAAAAGCGGGATCTTTTCATCAGGGATCTCCCGCTCTGCGCTGAGTAAAGCATAGGGTAGTGTGATCGCAGCAATAGCGGCTACGATCAAGGCCATGAAGGCATTGACGGCATCGATACGGTACTCAATCCCCCAGGGCGGCGCCCAGCCACCCAGTGCGTAACTGATGGTCCCCTCATGAACCACCGTCCACAGCTGCATCCCGGCAAGTACGGCACACGAGGCCGCAACAATAAACGCAACCGCCCAGGGCCATCGGCCACGGGGCAATACGGCGACCACAGGCGCTGCGATCAGCGGTACCACCACCAACAACAGGCTAAAATGATTCTCCATTACAGCGAATGATCCTGATTATGAATTTCATTCTCTTCAATGGTGCCGTAGGACTCTTTGATGCGTACCACCAAAGCCAGCGCCAGCGCCGTCGTTGCCACGCCCACCACGATGGCAGTTAGGATCAACACATGGGGTAGGGGGTTGGAATAGACCTCGACGCCCTCAGTGATAATAGGCGCCGCCCCGCCCTCCACGGTGCCGAGGCTGATATAGAGAATAAAGACCGAGACCTGGAAGATATTCAGGCCGATAATCTTTTTTATCAGGTTGCCGCGGCTTATTACCGTATAGAGCCCGACCATCATTAAAAAAATCACGATCCAGTAGTTGTAGTGGCCAATAAAGAAATCCATCATTCTCTAGCCCTGCCTGCGAAGGCAAAAAAAAGAATCAACATAACCGATGTCACCGTAATCCCCACGCCCAGCTCCACCAGCAGAATTCCCAGATGTTGCCCGGCAATCTGAGTGCTGCCCATCACTGTGTAATCGAGATAATTGCCACCTAACAGCAAGGACACCACTCCAACCCCGGCATAGATCACCACGCCCAGCGCAGCCAGTCTGTGTAACCAATGTGAGGGGATGATCTTTTCTGCGGCGTCAAGCCCGAACACCAAGGCGTAAAGAATGAGCGCGGCGCTGAAAATGACCCCGGCCTGAAAACCGCCACCCGGCCCGAAATCGCCATGAAACTGAACATAGAGTGCAAACAGAATAATCAGTGGAATAACGAATTTGGCAATAACATGCAGGATAAGGTTAGGACTCATCTGGTCTCTCCTCGTGCTTGGGTTTGGCCGCCATTTTGGCGCGCCTCCCACCGATCAGCAGCAGCACAGCCACGCCAGCGGTATAAACCACCACGACCTCGCCCAGGGTGTCAAACCCGCGATAACTCGCCAGTACCGCGGTAACAACATTCGGCACACCCGTTTCCTGCAATGCATTGTCGATGTAGTAGCGCGCAACATGACTTTGTGCCGGCGCCTCGGCCGCACCAAACCCCGGGATATCCCAGGTGCCGTAAACCAGTGCTGAACCTGTTATGACCGCGACGATTAGCGGCAACCATGGACGGTGGGTCCGCGGCGCCTCTACGTAGTAGGGCTTTTGTGATCTTTTGACCAAGGCCAGGGTGGCCAATAGCAATACCGTGGAGATTCCCGCCCCCACTGCCGCCTCGGTGAAAGCGACGTCGGGGGCATCCATAACCACAAACAGACCGGCTGACAGCAGACTGAAAATCCCGTACAGCATGACGATGGCAAACAGGTTTGTCAGGCGCAAGATAGCTACTGCGGTGATCGCCAAAAAGGCCAGCAAAGTGACATCGATAACAGTATCGATCATGATCCGGCTCCAGGTTCATTGTTATCCAGCCTGGGTCGCAGGCCACTGTGCAGCGCCGCGTTTGCCAGCGCGTGGGACGCGGTCGGGCTGGTAAAAAAGAGGAACACAAAAATCAAGGTCAATTTAAAGGCGGTGAGACTCCAGCCGGCCTGTAGTCCAAGGCCCAACAGGATCAACATGGCGCAAAGAGTATCGGTTATTCCGGCAGCGTGCAGGCGACTGTAAAAGTCGGGGAAACGGTGGATGCCGATGCCGCCAACGATACCCAGCGCCCCGCCGGCCAACAGACAGATCCAACTGAGGATGTCGATAATAATTCCGGCGCTCCCTTACTTAGCTTCGCTTTCATCACTGTCGGAGGAGTGAAAATCGCCTCGAGTGACCAGCCTCAGCGCTGCGACGACACCTATGAAATTGATCAAGGCATAGACCAGCGCAATATCCAGCAGATCACCTCTGCCGGAGATAAACGCCAAGACAGCGATCAGCAGCACAGTCTTGGTGCCAAACATGTTGACCGCCGCAATACGATCATAGGTCGTGGGCCCGGCAAGCGCGCGCGCGAGGGCCAATCCCATCGTCACAAGGATCGCCAGTGCAGCTGCGATAAACACTATTGTTTGAAAACCCGGTTAGATATCTCGTCTGACATGGCGCCCGTGGCAAGCTCGTTGGCCGCCTCCTTGCTGAGCGCATGAACGGTGAGACTGTTCTTCGATAAGCTGATCGTGACCGTGCCGGGGGTCAAGGTGATGGAATTGGCGTAAATCACCGCCCCCAGATCGGATTCCTGCGGCTGTGGGATTTCGATCATCTGCGGACTTATCGGCGTCGCCCTCCAGCTCAGGATCCGTCTAACAACATCGATATTTGCCTTGACGATCTCTCGGAGTATATAGACAAAAAAGCCGGGGAACTTCGCCGAGAGATGCAGCGGATAGCTTTCATGATCGATGACATTCATCCGCCGTGACAGGAAAACCGTGAGCGCGACAGATGCCATCCCCAGCCCCAGCAGTAGGGGTTCCAGATGTCCCGACAAAAAGATCCAGAAAAGAAACAGTAATACGGTAAAACTGAAAGATTTCATTTCGATGACCTGGTGTGTCTAATGTTGATGTGCATTTAAAATTGACCCAGGGGTGTCGCATCTGAAAAATGACACGCCTGTCTGGTCAGATTATGGCCTGATTTTATTGTTTTTTTCTAGTTTTTTGTGCTGCTGTTGTTGACAAGTAGGGCGCCTGAAGGGGTAACCCTCTTTTCCGGTATTGATGACACGTCCGTCATGGGTTAACCGATCCGGCAAGGCAGTAGTGGACCCCCTGTATCCACACCTTCGTGAGTGAGAGGGAAGTCAAAAACGTGTTAACCCATACTCAATGATTTGCCGCCGGGGTGCAATGGAAAAACGCTGGAATCCGTTTCTAGGCGGATAGGATAACCTGTACAGGTATTGCCTGTCAGGTGGTGTGGACTTCCCCGAGTATTGTGGACATCTCCGGCCTCGTAGCCTGGGTGACGGATATCACTTACCTCAGGACCTGGCAGGGTTGGCTGTATCTGGCTGTCGTGGTCGATCTGTATTCGCGCAAGGTGGTGGGCTGGTCGGTAAAGCCGATGCTAGCCCGTGAGCTGGTGCTGGATGCATTGATCATGGCAGTGTGGCGTCGTCGCCCCCAAAGTCGAGTGATGATACACTCCGACCAGGGCTCACAGTATGGCAGTGATGACTGGTTGCGCTTTCTGAAAGCCAATAACCTGGAACCCAGCATGAGGCGACGCGGCAACTGCTGGGACAATGCCGTGGCAGAATCTTTCTTCAGCAGCCTAAAGAAGGAACATGAAAAGAAACGGATCTATAAAACCCGTGATCTTGCCAGGGCCGACGTCTTCGATTACATCGAGATGTTCTACAACCGTATACGACGTCATAGTCATCTTGGTGGGTTCAGTCCCGAGGCATTCGAACATGCCTCAAAATGAGGTTGCGAGGTGTCTATGGTACCGGGGGTAGTCCACAAGACGGCGCATACGGGAGCAGTCACCTTGACCTATTGGTTTGGCTCGGCGCTGAATCTAAATATTCACTTCCACATACGTACATTGACCGCCCCGATGGGATGGCACGGCCCGGTACCGTTGGGTCAAAGCGCCGAGTTATCAGTAAATCACACAATTGGCGCACAGCATCGTCCACCGTGCCGGCCGTTTTTCTCGAACGGCAAGGGTTACGAGCGGGACGCCGAGAATGCTTACTTATCTGGCTGAGAATGCGGTAAATGAAGACCCGATGACTCAACTGCTCGGGCATTACATCACCTACCGCAGCGCCGTCGGCTGCAGACAACGCGAACGTGCCGACATTCAGAAGTTAAAACCTATGCCTACCGTGTTTTGCCAGGCGCCGTCGTCAAAGGTGTCATCGATGTCGTCCGAGTCATCAAAGAACCACTGATAGTCCAGGCGGGCCAGGATGTAGGTCTTGGCGAGGACATAATACTTCAATCCCAGCTCCACCCCGGCAAAGCCGCTGTTGTTGACGCCATCACCATAGATCATGCCAAGACTGCCGCCGACGAAGGGTCGCCATTGCGACGAGCCGAATTGATAATTCAGGTAGCCGCGTGTCGAGCCATTCCAGAAATCATCGTTCAGCGACGCCCCTTCGATGCTGGCGTAATTGATGCTTTGACGCACCCCCGCGACCATGTTGTCACGGAAATACCAGCCCATGTCGCCGGTGATGCCGAAGCTTCCGTTGTCGAAATCCGATTCGCTACTGCCGGTCCCGGCAACGGACAACTCTCGATCCCCTTCGACGGGACCATATCCAAGCTGCGCCATCGACAGACCGGGTATAACGGTGGTTAAGAAACATATTACTGCTGCCGTGTTCTTCATGAGTGACTCCTTCTAAATGAGTGGTTGATAAACATTTCGACCTGAAGCCATTTCGTTCATGGTTGTTCGCTCTCAGGTCGAACCCTGAGACTAAGTTAGCCCCAGTGCCGGGCCGTTTCATTAAAAAATATCAATTGAAAACGGCCACTAATAAGTGGGTAACTGGAATTCAATCTGCGCGTTTAAATTCCGGCGCAGACATCAGACTGTCACGGGTCACGTTAACCTGAATCTTGCTCTTATCAGATTTTTCAGATCTGGTTACATTACCCCAGCCAATGGCGACGTCCTTCTCGCCCATGCCCAGGAACCCGCCGACACCGACGACAATAGCCACGACCTGACCGCGCTCGTCAATAATCAGGTCACTCACCGAGCCGACATCCTCATTACCAGAGGTTCTAACATCGGCACCGATCAGGTTGCTCGCCTGTATGCCATTAGCCGGAGTAGAGCGTAGATAGCCTTGGTTCTGTATGCGAGACTGGTCCTGCTGTGCGCTCTGCATTTTACGGTCATTATTCTGGCCAGTGGGTTGTTGAGCCAGCAAAGAACCTGCACCTAATGTCATGACGGGGGTGACCAATGCATATAAGGCAAATGAATGTAGTTTTTTCATATGAATCTCCTTTGAATCGGGTGTGTTAGTCGGACGGAATGTCCTGTTTAACGCTTCATCACAGCTTTTCCTTGCCAGCATCATTACCGGGAAGGGGATTGAATCGCCACGAGACATGGAATTCAGGATGAGGGTTTAAATTACGCCGAAGCAGTTGGTCTGTCTGTTCGCTGGCGTACTAAGGCGGGCGCAGAAAGATTGAAGAGGTAACGAAAACCTTTAATTCTGTAACCCACAAGACGATGGTCGTCCGCCACCACGAACAAAGTGAGCAAGCTGTCTACGCACTCCGCAACCATAGCGGTGTCTTTTGCTACGCATTCCCGGAAATCCATGGGGTTGTAGTGTGAGGCTGGCGCCTGGATCGTTCTCTACCTACGGCCAGTGCCCGGGGGTTTCAAAAATCTTAGCTTCACCCTTAGGTTATGCGGGCATTTTTCGATTCGCTGTGGAATCAGGAGCTTGTGCTAGGCGCCGCGGTTAAGCCACGGATTCAGGTCTGAGTATAAACTAAAGTTTTGTCGGTGCGGTGCCGCACCTATTAGTTCGATGTTCGTTATCCTGTGCCGGAGTCCCCATGCGCCTTCAAAGCGCATCGATTCCCGTGCTTTCAGGTATCTTTAGTTAGGAGACTGCGGTGCGATCAGTTCCGTGTGCAACCCTTCCCATACTAGCGTTAATAACGGCCGGACTGCTGCCCTTGGCGTTTCCGCTGCCTGCCTATGCCGGCGAAGCCGGGTACCGGCTGCTCGAGCTGGACGGCTACAAGGTGAAGTGGGGAGAGCGGCGGTTGGGGGCGGGGGCCAGTGTCAGCTATGCCTTTGCCGGGAAGACGCTACGGTTCGATGATGCGCGCAACTGTCGTGATCTGGCGCCGATCGATGCGCTTTTTGGGGGAAACCTCTCCAGGGAGACGCTGGCGCGCGAGACCGCGGCGGCGTTTCGGGTTTGGGAACGCGCTGCCGGTCTGTCATTTCACGAGGTCGACGATGCGAGGGAGGCGGATATCATCCTCGGTGCCCAGGGGCAGCCGCGCGGGCGGGCATTCGCCAACGTATCCTACGCGCCCGATCCGGAGGAGGGTGTGCGCGCCATCGAACAGGCGCTGGTGTGCTTGAATCCCGACCACGAGTGGAAGGTTGGGTTTGATGGCGATGAGGATGTATACGACATCCGCTATACGCTGATTCACGAGATCGGTCACGCCATCGGCCTGGACCATCCCGGGCCATCCGGGCAGGTGATGGCGTTTCGCTATACCGAGGCCTTCGACGATCTGCAGCCCGGCGATCTGCGTGGCGTCCAGCTGCTCTACGGGCGTGCCGCCGATGACGGCGGACCGGCCAATGGCGTCGTTACCCAACTGGCCCAGAAGGTGAGCGACGAGGCGTATCACGCCAACAATCTGATCGATCATTCCGTGATCATCACGATCGAGGACAAGGAGATCGGATCCATCAGATAACCCGTCATTAATCGTCGGCGACCTACTTGGCATGGATGAGAAGAAGGTCGGCCTGTGCTGGGACAGTGTGGAGCTGGCACGGGATGCCGATGAGGGCACCTGGTTACGGGTTTGTGTCGGCCGAATATGAAAACGGCAACGACTTTCGTCGCTGCCGCCTATTATTTCACTATTAATAAGTGGATAACTGGAATTCAATCTGCGCGTTTAAATTCCGGCGCAGACATCAGACTGTCACGGGTCACGTTAACCTGAATCTTGCTCTTATCAGATTTTTCAGATCGGGTTACATTACCCCAGCCAATGGCTACGTCCTTCTCGCCCATGCCCAGGAACCCGCCGACACCGACGACAATAGCCACGACCTGACCGCGCTCGTCAATAATCAGGTCACTCACCGAGCCGACATCCTCATTACCAGAGGTTCTAACATCGGCACCGATCAGGTTGCTCGCCTGTATGCCATTAATTAGCCGGAGTAGAGCGTAGATAGCCCTGGTTCTGTATGCGAGACTGGTCCTGCTGTGCGCTCTGCATTTTACGGTCATTATTCTGGCCAGTGGGTTGTTGAGCCAGCAAAGAACCTGCACCTAATGTCATGACGGGGGTGACCAATGCATATAAGGCAAATGAATGTAGTTTTTTCATATGAATCTCCTTTGAATCGGGTGTGTTAGTCGGACGGAATGTCCTGTTTAACGCTCCATCACAGCTTTTCCTTGCCAGCATCATTACCGGGAAGGGGATTGAATCGCCACGAGACATGGAATTCAGGATGAGGGTTTAAATTACGCCGAAGCAGTTGGTCTGTCTGTTCGCTGGCGTACTAAGGCGGGCGCAGAAAGATTGAAGAGGTAACGGATGGGCGGTAAGGTAAGAGTGGATATCAAAGTATCCGACGGTAAACATCACGGCTCCAAAATGGAGATCCCGCCCCTTTGCTGGGGAGACTGGCGTAGTTTGACAGAAACGGGAATCTCATAATAACTCGCAACCGTGAGCCGCCATGCACCACGCAAAGGAGAAACCGCGGTTCCCGTGGTTCCTGGGGCGGACCAGGCCAGTCCATCGATTGGCGACGGAAAGCAAGCGCTGGAATACCTTATTTATCGGCTTGTTCTGTTTTTAGATTCAGTGGGTTGACTTGGGCCGACCCCGGTGACCGGTTGACCCGGTAGGATTATAGCCAAATGAAGGGGGGTGACGAATGGGAATGATTGTGTATTGTCGTCGAACTTTTTTCAGCAGAGCGGTACTGGCGGACTGCTGAGAGCCATCGCTTACGACGACCAGGTACCGGGTTCTATGTGCGGCATCGTACAGACGAGGGTCCCCGCCAGAGTAACATGGCCTGTAAGGAAATCACGATGACTTCCGGGATCAATTCGGAAGCGTTTCCTGACACTGCGCAGCTGCGCCTTACCTGGGAGATATGAAATGTCATTAGGAACCATTCTGCTGATCGTTCTGATTCTGCTGCTCATCGGCGTGATTCCAGCCTGGCCCCATAGCCGTGGATGGGGTTATGCGCCCAGCGGTGTCCTGGGCCTGGTGCTGGTAATTCTCCTCATTCTGTTGCTGCTGGGCAAGATATAGCGCGTTCGAAACCGGGCGCACGCAAGATTCAGGTCAATTCACAAAAGCTAAAATAAAGGAGATCGTTATGACTGGTGTACTGGTGGTAGTTGTTTTAGTCCTTCTGGTTGTCTTTCTGGCAAAGCGCGTATAGAAAGAATCTCTGGATTCCCCGTCCCAGACGTCAGGAGTTGGACGGGGCCGGCGGGAGTACGCCGCCTCGGCACGTTTCTGCGAAGTAACCTCTTCCATGCATCTCGAAGTTCATCATCTTTCCAAACTTTATAAAGAAAACAGAGGTCTCCTTGCCACCGGATTTAGCGTCGACAAGGGAGAGCTGATTGCGGTGGTGGGGCACAACGGCGCCGGGAAGTCGACCCTGCTAAAACTGCTGGGCGGTTGGCTGGTTCCAGACGGTGGGGAAGTCCGGGTCGACGGAATCAGTCTCAATAACAGGCGGGCCCTTGTCAGGAAGATCGGATTCGTTCCCGAAACACCGAATCTGTTCGATTTCTTTTCGGTCGAATACAACCTCGGCCTTTTTGCCCGTCTTTTTCAGATTCCCGTCTCGCGAATCGAAGGGACGTTGCGGGAATTCAATCTTCTCCCGTTTCGTAGAAACAGGGTTCAGGTGTTGTCGAAAGGATTGAAGCAGCGGGTCAGCATCGGGCGCTCGCTGCTCGCTGATCCACCCCTACTTCTCTTTGACGAGCCGACTTCGGGTCTAGATTTTGAAATGACGAAAGAGATTTACCTTCTGTTGAAAAACATCCATGCGTCAGGGAAGACGATACTTTTCACCTCTCATCGACCCGAGGACATCAAAACCCTCGCGACACGGATCATGGTCCTCCATCAAGGAAGCCTCGTCTTCGACGGTCTCCCAGGTGAATATTTCGAGTCACGCATTCATCAGAATCTCTACTCATGATCAGAAACGTCGCGATACTGACTTTTAATGATTTGGCGATTGCATTCAAGAACAAGACCCTCTACCTGGTCCTCTTTGTGCCTCTCTTTGTTTTCGTGGCGTTGGAACTGGTCGACACGGAGCAACCGCATGTTCAGAAGATCAATATCGGCTTACTTGAAAATGGGAACTATCCTCCCGCATTGATTCAAAGTCTCCAGGCGGCCGATCATGCCTTTGCGGTTTCCCGGCTTCTGAACGAAGAGCAAGGGAACCGCTGGTTGATGGATCGGAGCGGTGACGGGCTTCTGCTTCCGTGGAGTAAGGAGACGCAAGGCAGTGCGCTGATCGTTCTGGACAAGGCCTCTTTTCAGACCCTGGCGATCGTCGAAACCGTTTCCGGGCTGCAACGGGCGCTGGAGGGGAAGGGAAACAATTGGATCTCGGAGATCCGCTCCCTTCACGAGAGCGGGATTCAGAGACAGATGCTGCCGACCTGGATATTGATGCTGGTCCTGCTGGTCGGTTTCATCGTCCTGCCGACGCAGGTGGCCGAAGAAAAAGAGAAGCAGCTGCTCCTCGGCTTGTTGCAGACGCCGATTCATGAGGCCGAGTGGTTGCTCGCCAAGGTATGTCTGGGGATGATCCTGATAGCCACCGCGTCGCTCTTGCTTCATCTGCTGATGACGTTTGAATTGGCGCCCGGCGGCGGTTTGAGCTATGTCGTCTTTCTGATGGCGGGCGGATTCTGTTTCAGTTCGTTCGGTATCTTCGTCGGTTTTTTGTGCCGAACCCAGGCCAGTGCGCGAACCCTGGGCGTGGTTTTCTATCTGCCGCACCTTCTTCCTTCCGCGCTCGCCGATTTCTCGGAGAAACTTAACAGTGTGGCGCCCTTGCTTCCCTCCTACCAGTTTTACCGGCCGATCAAGTCGATTCTGCTGGAAGGGGGTGGTCTCGCGGATTTTCCGTTGCAGTTGATCGCCCTTTTCGGAGTTGGGCTTTTGACCTCTTTCCTGTCTTATCAGTTAATGAAGAAACGGTGGCTGATGTAATCGGCAGTAGTCCCGGCGCATAGACTCTACTTGCCGCCCTAGGGGCCATGGAACAACAGACGAATCATGGTGTGCCTCCGTACAATTTGTAACCTCGAGTTTCAAATGATCGACTTCACGCCATTGATACGCAGCTTTGCCCCGCAACGGTACGCAACAGTGGGTGGTCCGTAAAACTTCCGCGCTTTCGCCAAGTGTTCCGGTGGAGGAGTGCATGGGTTGCGTGGGGCATCTGCATTGTATCTAACGAGTCATATACTCTAGGGCACCTCTATATTGATGAAGGGGACAAGTTCTCCAGCCGCGGTAACGCTAAGCCATTATCCGTGTATAGGCCGCCTTGTCGGCCGCGTAACACGCGCAGGCCGCGGCTTCGAGGCCGACACGATCGAGAACGGTGATTCTCCCTCGGCTGTAGCTGATCAGCTTGCGCTTTTGTAACGAAGTGGCGGCCATGGTGACGCCGACGCGGCGCACGCCCAGCATATAGGCCAGGAATTCATGCGTGACGTAAAACTCATCGGAGTGCGCGCGGTCATGCGTCATCAGCAGCCAGCGGGCAAGCCGCTTCTCTACCACATGGAGGCGGGCGCAGGCAGCCGTTTGTGCCATTTGATTCATCGTTACATAGAGATATCGTTTCACTTCCCGTTGCAGCGTAGTGCTGGTTGTGAGTTCGCGGCGAAACCGGGCGGTGTCCATGCGCAGCGCCGGGCCGGCGCCCTGCACCACGGCGTGCAGCGGAGAGATGTCCACCCCAAGTATAAGGGTGGTGCCGAGCATGCCTTCATCGCCTACCATGCTTACCTCAAGACTGGCGCAGGCATCTGTCGGCGTCGTCAGGGAAATGGAACTTTCCGTGGGGAAGTAGACGTGGGCGATGAGTGTGCCGGGTTTGGCAAGCACTTCCGCAAACACGAGTTCGACGGGCGCGCAGCCGGCCAAAAACCGCTGGCGGTCCTTACGTGGTAGGGCGGCGATCAGGCGATTGGCAGAAGGTGATGACTCGGTGGACGGCACATGCAATCTCCCGGCGTGCTCTGGCAATTCTTGGCAGCTTGGAGTAAAGCGCTGCGTGTGTCTGCGCGGTAGCGTACATAAGCCGAGGCGCCGCGTGCCCGTATCTGGGCAAGGTGGTGATCGAAAGGCGTGGCTCATTCTTCCGTTTGCTGCTCACCATCTTCGATCTTCTCATCTACCTTATCCTCTTCCGCCCGGTTTGTATCAGATTCTTCCTGATCGGCCTCTGCTCCAGGCTCAAGGCTCAGTTCGATGAAGATGGGAAAATGATCTGATCCCCAGGCGGGTCCTTTCTCCATGCGCACGAGCTTGAAATGATCGGAGTGGAAGACGTGATCGAGCGGCCAGCGCAGGATCGGGTTCCTGGCGTTGTAGGTGTTGTACATCCCCCGCCCGACGCGTGAGTCGAGCAGGCCACTGGTTTTTTGAAACAGGTTCGTGGTATAGGACCATGCTACATCGTTGAAGTCCCCTGCAATAATTGGCGGGTCACTATGCGCCGTTACAAGCCAATTTTCGTTCGTGATGCCCCGGTGCGTACTACCTGAACCGAAGCACCAGAACCGCTTTGCGGAGCATTTCAGCGGCTGGTGGGGCACGCCAATTGGGAAGAGGCAGCGGATCAGCCTGCGTCGTCGGCGGCATCTTCGATGGCATCGTCCGTGTCTTCGGCTGTGTCGTCAATTTCCTCACCAGCCTCATCGAGAGGAGCTTGCTGATCGCAGGCAGGCAGCGTGATCATCAGGGCGTTCACTAGCAGGGCGGCTGCAATGGTTTCGCTGAGTTTCATGGTTCTTTCGCTACGTTTTGATTGCTGTAATACACAGGATCTGCACCGACGTCTGTAAAGGCGCAGACGGTTCATGAAGTGTCCGCATTGATGGGAGTCATAGTGATTCTTCTCTGATTCACAGCGTTGGATTGAATCATGACGGCATGTCGCAAAATGATCTTCGCGCAGGCGTATATAGCACTCAAGCGGGACTGCCCTCGGTTGACTGGTCACCTGGCGCTGCAGGAGCGAATGAGTGCGTTGGTCAATGATAGTGGTGGATTCGCGCCTATGTTCGTTGTCGCGCAGACAGGCGGTTGTATTTGCGAGAGACTTCTCGGTACTGAATCTGTGGACGCCGAACAGCTTCCACCCATGTCCCACCACAGCAACGGGGAACAAATCCCATGAGTAAACCAGCCAGTAACGACCACGCCACCACAGACCGTATTTCAGAGCGCGCCCACGAGTCAGTGGACCGGGTCGCCGAGATAGCGGGCAAGGGCGAGGAACGGATCCGCCATGGGGCCGCGGATGCGGAGGCCCGTGTCAGGGATGCGGGACAGAAAGCCAAAAAGCGCTCCAATGAAGCCCTGCAGTCCATTAGCGGCCTCGTGCGGGACAAACCCCTGATCTCCCTGGGCCTCGCCTTTGCTGCGGGGACCTTGCTGACCGCCTTATTAAGACGCCGGTCATAGTGTCTCGTTGCAACCAGTTAAGGCAGGAGGCCGCGCAGGCGCGCGGCCGAATTGATTGTCGTGCCTGTCTTATTCGCCAGCGTGTCGACAGCCTGATGCACCAGGCACGGGCGCTGGCCCGAAGCCCTGCCGCGCTGCCCGTTGCCTTTGTCTGTGGCATACTGGCCGAACGCCTGCATGTGCCAGGCATCAAATGTGCCTACGGATTCCTGGCCGGCAAGGTGAAAGCCATGCAGATCGTCTCCAGCCTCATCGACTCGCCAGCCCGCTGAACCTTGCTCACTTATCCTCTGTTCGTTGCCCTGCAGCCTCAACGAGAGACCGGGCATGGACGAGCAAGCTGTTCACGCTCGCGCGGCTTTCACGAAACGTGAGGCCCCGTGTAATGTACCGCAGCCGCCAGAAGGCCAGGGCCGCAAGCACCAGGTGCGCCAGCGCCACCGTCAGCAGGGCGCCCGTCAGGCTGAAGGGCTGCAGGCTGGCCAGAGCCATCACCAGCGCCGCGCCGATAAACAGCCAGCTACCCACCAGTAGCAGCGCTATCACCACGGTGAGTCCGATCATGGCCAGGGCCGTGTGCCCGAACAGCCGCGCCTCCACCAACACAAGGCGTATCATGTCAGCCGACATGGCCTTCAGGAGGCGCGTGATATCCCGGATGTTGTCGCTCCCGCCGGCTTCGCCCTGGAAGGGATCCTCTTCCTTCATGAGTCGGCATCCCGGTTGCTCAGCGAGCATTTCAGACTGGCCTTGATCTCGCTCCAGATAGCGACAAAGAACGCTGTCAGGGGAACCGCGAGTATCATGCCGATAATGCCGCCCAGGGCCGTGCCCCAGAAGAACAGTGAAATAACCACGAGTGCGGGGTGTAGGCCCGAGCGGTTGGCCATGATTTTCGGTGTTAGCAGCCAGCTTTCTATCACTTGCACCGCCGCAAACACCAGTCCGTTCAAGAGCAGTAACTCAATGCCGCCATCCGGCTGCAGATAGGCCATGGGCAGGACCACCAGCAGGCCGATCAGGGTGCCCAGGAAGGGGACGATATTCAGCAGTCCCAGCACCAGACCGACCAGCACGCCGAACTTCAAGCCGATCAGCGTAAAGCTCAGGGCATACAGGGTCCCCATGCACACGGCGATGATCAGCTGGCCCTGAAAGAAGGCGGTGACATATCCCACGAACACATCCATGAAATACAGCACTTTCTGCTGGGTGCGCTTGTGGAAGACGGATAGCAGTTCGGATGCCTGCCCGCGGAGCAAGTCCCCCGAGAGCAGGGCGAAGAACAGGAACAGGGGCACGAAGCTGATACCCGCCAACAGCCCCAGGGAGGACATGATGGCTCTGCCCGGGTCTTCCAGGACTGGTTGGGACTCCGCCCCACCGCTGCTCTCCATGCGGGTGGAAATCATGGAGCTGAGTCCCGGGAAGTGAGAGGAGAAACGTGCCTGCCAGCTTGCCAGTATGTCGGGCAATACGGTCATCAACTGGACGGCCTGGCTGACCAGGATGGGGACAAGCAGGAAAATCAGGCCGCCGATACCCACAACAAAGACCACCAGCAGAAGAATGATGGCCAGCAAGTGCGGCAAGTGAAGTCGTCGTTCGATAAACTCCGCCACAGGATGAAGCACCAGCGCCAGAACACCGGCGAGGGCGAGCGACAGGAGCAGGTTGTAGAACGCGTTCAGTATCCAGGCAAATGTCCACACGATGAACCCGGTCAGTGCGATCAGCATAACCAGGGACAACAGAACCGCCGTGTAGCGAAACAGGCGAAGCTCAGCCGGGTTGAACAGTCGTTTATCCGAACGTGACGCCGCCGGGTTTTTACCGGTATCCTTCGCCCCGCCAACCAGGGATTCCTGCGTGTCGTGGGGCATTGCGAATCCCTGCGTTAATTGCTCCCGGATTTACCGAACAGCAGCAGTCCAACACCGGCCACCGCAGAAGCCGCGCCGAGGATCATGAACCAGGTGGTGGAGTCAGTGAAGCGGCCGGTAACGGCCTCCGTCACCTGATCGCCCAGGCTTTGGGATGACTGATAGGCAAAGAATAACAGGATCAAACCGACAACAAGCAACACAATAGCCAAAATTCTCTTATTCATAATTTTAATCTCTTTACGAGTGGAGGAGGGATCATTAGCCCGTTATTCAAGGATGGTTTTCTGGAGGTACAGCTGGCATTTGCCGCCGCTATGCGTCTTGGCCTGGCCCGTACATGGCCTCGTCGGCACGGCCGATCAGGGTCGCGGCACCAGCCGCGTGCCCCAGGGTGTCATCGATTTGCTTGAAATCGTCGAGATCGTCGAACATCCACGCTCAGCCTCCAGGGTGATCCGACCGAGTTTTTCATCCTGCATGTTACAGACTTCGTCGCCAGTAATGGAGGAGGCACTCAGCAACGTGGCTCCGGCCTGCATATTATCGGCGCCGTCGTATCTGCTGTTCGGTTGTTGTAGGGTTCATTCGGTTGCCCTCTTGATGTCGCTCTTGAGGTCTCCGTACTTGGCTTCAGCCTTGCCAGCATGCTTCTCGGCTTTACCCTCGTACTCCGTGCTTTCGTCGCCGGTCACCTTGCCGACAACCTCCTTGATCTTCCCCTTCGCCTCGTTCGCATGACCTTTGACCTGATTCTTGTTCATGTGTTGATCTCCAGATGATTATTCCGTTTGGGTTCTGCCTCTTGCCATGAACTCATGTAGATGCAGGGTGAGGTCCCCAAGATAGTTGAAGCTTGAAGTCCGGTCTGTGCGTTGCCGAACTTATGCGGAGTCATTTTTTAGACAAGTCCCCGGCCACTAGTGTCCGACACATTTTCACAACAAAGTCAGTTGGTTATAGGTACACGCAATTGGCGCACAGCACCACCTACCGCAGCACCGTCGGCTGCAGACAACGCGAACGTGCCGACATTCAGAAGTTAAAACCTAT
Organism: Candidatus Tenderia electrophaga; assembly: GCA_001447805.1. NCBI lineage: Bacteria > Pseudomonadati > Pseudomonadota > Gammaproteobacteria > Tenderiales (SeqCode) > Tenderiaceae (SeqCode) > Tenderia (SeqCode) > Tenderia electrophaga (SeqCode). Next base: position 2,346,820 of record CP013099.1, on the reverse strand, counting down.
GCCTACCGTGTTTTGCCAGGCGCCGTCGTCAAAGGTGTCATCGAGGTCTTCCGCGTCATCAAAGAACCACTGATAGTCGAGACGCGCCAGGATGTAGGTCTTGGCGAGGACATAATACTTCACTCCCAGCTCCACCCCGGCAAAGCCGCTGTTATTGACGCCATCACCATAGATCAGGCCGAGACTGCCGCCGACGAAGGGTCGCCATTGCGACGAGCCGAATTGATAGTTCAGGTAGCCACGTGTCGCGCCATTCCAGAAATCATCATTCAGCGATGCGCCTTCTATGCTGGCGTAATTGATGCTTTGGCGCACCCCGGCCACCATATTGTCACGGAAATACCAGCCCATGTCGCCGGTGATGCCGAAGCTTCCGTTGTCGAAATCCGATTCGCTACTGCCGGTCCCGGCAACGGACAACTCTCGATCCCCTTCGACGGGACCATATCCAAGCTGCGCCATCGACAGACCGGGTATAACGGTGGTTAAGAAACATATTACTGCTGCCGTGTTCTTCATGAGTGACTCCTTCTAAATGAGTGGTTGATAAACATTTCGACCTGAAGCCATTGCGTTCATGGTTATTCGCTCGCAGGTCGACCCCTGAGCCTAAGTTAGCCCCAGTGTCGGGCAGTTTCAGTGAAAAATATCAATTGAAAACGGCCACAGTGTGTCAATGGCGAAATAAACTTATAGCGTTAAGGGCACTGGCGGGTGCCGACACCAGGGCGGCCAGACGGCGGAGGCGGAAAGGTCTACCAAGACGCGTCCGCTGTGCCGCAACGCCGTAGCGTCATTACCACGTTGGCAGACAGGTATCGCATGATCTGCGCCAAGGTGTAGTGCCCTGGTCTGGCCGCCGGAGATGATGTGGCACTTTCTTTTCAGCTTGACGGCGTCATTGCCTGCTAAAACAGCTTACAATCAATGGTGACCGAATCAATCGATAAAGGCTGAGGGTGCGCAAGCACGTGGGCTGTAGCTTCGCTAGATCGCCGTCATAGGTCAGCGTTGAGCGTCCAGTGTTCAAGCAAGGAGCATGTCATAAGCATAAAATCGCTCAGATTTTCGGCGCGCACACGGAATACACTGCGCCACGACCAAGATCCCGGGTTGCTGCGCGCGGAGCTGTTCAGTATCGAGCAACTGAAGCGGCACGCAGTCACGCTGGCCGGCCAGCACAGGATCGATCCGCATCCGGGGCCGGACCGGTTGCTGCCACGGTTGGCCGACAATGCGCGGGTTCTGCTGGCGGCGTATGACGTCGTCACCGCCGTTGCCAGCCAGAGGCAACGGATTGTGCCGGCCGAGGCCTGGTTGCTCGACAATTTCTACCTGATCGAGCAGCAGATCAGCCTGGCGCGCCGGCACTTGCCGCGCGGATACAGCCGCCAGTTGCCGCGTCTGGCGGATGGCCCGTCGGCCGGTTTTCCCCGCATTTACGACCTGGCGCTGGAGCTGATCTCCCGCATGGACGGTCGCGTCGACAGCGATAACGCCACCCAGTTCGTCGCCGCCTACCAGACCGTCGAGCCGTTGAAGCTGGGTGAGCTGTGGGCCTTCCCCATCATGCTGCAGCTGGCGCTGCTGGAGAATCTGCGCCGCGTCGGTGTGCGCATCGCCCGCCGGCGCGAGGAGCGCGACGCGGCCATTACCTGGGCCGACCGCATGCTCGCCGCAGCCGCAAGCGAACCCAAACAGCTGATCCAGTTGCTGGCCGAGTTCGCCAATGCCGACGTGCCGCTGACCGCGCCGTTTGTGGAGGAGTTTTACGCCAGGCTCCAGTCTCAAGGTCCCGCGATGGCGTTCGTGCAAACCTGGGTCGAACATAAACTGTTCGAACAGGGGGTGACCGCAGCGCAGTTATCGGAGGCGGCCGGCCGAACCGCCGCGGCCAATCAGATCTCGATCGCCAACAGTATCGGCAGTCTGCGTTTCATCGGCACCATGGACTGGAAGCATTTCGTCGAGTCGCTCAGTGTCGTCGAACAGATCTTACGCGCGGACCCGATGGCGATGTACACCGGCCAGGATTTCGCCACCCGCGACCGCTACCGGCATGTCATCGAGGACGTGGCGCGACGCAGCACGGGCAGCGAAATGGCGGTGGCGCGCGCGGCCATTGCGTTGGCGCAGGCGGCCGCTGAGCGATTGGGGGTCCACGACCGCAGCGCGCATGTCGGGTATTATCTGATCGACCGCGGACGGCCGAGCCTGGAGCACGCGGTCGGTTGCCGCGTGCCGTGGAGATTGCGCGCCGGTCGGGCGCTCCGGCAGCTTCGCCTGACCCTTTATCTCGGCGCCATCCTGTCGCTCACGCTGCTCACGACGGCGGGTGTGCTTTGGGCCTTCGATGGCGTCGCGCCGCATGACTGGCGCGACTGGTTTTTTGCGCTGTTCTTGACGATCGCCGGCCTGATCGGCACCTCGGCGCTGGCGCTGGCGCTGGCGCTGGTGAACCTGGCGGTCACCTTGTGCGTGCCGCCGCGTGCATTGCCACGATTGGATTTCTCACAGGGCATACCCGCCGCTCACCGCAGTATGGTGATCGTGCCCACCTTGCTGAGCAGTCGGCGGGAGATCGATGATCTGCTCGAGGCCCTGGAGATACGTTATCTCGGCAATCGCGATCCCAATCTGTTGTTTGCCCTGTTGACCGATTTTCGGGATGCGCCGGAGCAGACACTGCCCGATGACGCCGCGTTGCTCGCCTACGCGCGCGCCGCGGTGCAGGCGCTCAATGAGACCTACCGCGAGGACCGTGCGTGCATCTTCTATCTGTTTCACCGGCCGCGGGTGTGGAATCCGGTCGAGCGGGTGTGGATGGGCTATGAGCGCAAACGCGGCAAACTGGAGCAGTTCAACGCCCGGCTCCGGGGCGGCGCGCAAACGGCCTTTTCGGATATCGTCGGCGATACGTCCATCCTCGCTTCGATCCAGTATGTCATCACCCTGGACACCGACACGCAGCTGCCGCGCGACGCGGCACGCACCCTGATCGGCAACCTCGCCCATCCGCTCAACCGGCCGGTCTATGATGCCGCCAAGGGCCGCGTCGTCGAAGGCTACGCGATCCTGCAGCCGCGCGCCTCGATCAGCCTGACCAGTGCCGGCCAGTCGCGCTTTACCAAGCTGTTCGCGGGTGACGCGGGGCTCGACCCCTACACACGCGAGGTGTCGGACGTCTACCAGGACGTGTTCGGGGAAGGCTCGTTCATCGGCAAGGGCATCTATGACGTGGATGCGTTTCGCCAGGCCGTCGACGGTCGCTTTCCGGAGAACCTGATCCTCAGCCACGACCTGCTGGAAAGCGGCTATGCGCGTTCGGCCCTGGTGACCGATGTCGACCTCATCGAAGCGCATCCCGCCAGTTATGCTATGGAGGCCAGCCGGCGCCACCGCTGGATACGCGGCGACTGGCAGCTGGCCGGCTGGTTGCTGCCGCGCGTGCCGGGGCCGCCCAGTGCGGATGGATCGACGGGAAAGCGACAGGTCAACCCGCTCTCGGCCTTGTCGCGGTGGAAGCTGTTCGACAACCTGCGCCGCAGCCTGGTGGCGCCGGCGCTGCTGGCCCTGCTGGTCGGGGGCTGGCTGTTTGCTCCGGGCTCGGCGTGGTTGGCGAGCCTGCTGGTGGTGGCGGTGGTGTGCCTGCCCTCCCTGCTGGCCACGGCAATCGAACTGATTCGCAAGCCGGAGGAGCGCGACTGGCTGGTGCACTTGAGCCTGACCGGCAAATCCGCGGTCCGCCCGATCATGCTCGCCCTGCTGACCCTGGCCTTTTTGCCCTACGATGCCCTGATTAGCCTGGGGGCGATCCTGCACTCGGGGGTGCGCATGCTGTTCACCCGACACGGCTTGCTCCTGTGGCAACTGCCCTCTTACGCACGCCGCAATGCATGCCAGTCGCTGGCCGACTTTTTTCGCGAGATGTGGATCGCGCCGCTGCTGGGGGTGGCGCTGGGGGTGGCGCTGGCCATGACAGGAAGTGCGTGGCTCGTCGCTGCGCCCATCCTGCTGCTGTGGCTGCTGTCGCCCGCCGTCGGCTGGTGGATCAGCCGGCCCCTGGGGACACCGGAAGCGGCCTTGAGCCTCGATCAGCGGGTGTTCCTGCGGGCATCGGCGCGCCGCACCTGGCGCTACTTCGCGGATTTCGTCGGTCCGGAGGACAACTGGCTGCCGCCCGACAACTTCCAGGAGTATCCGGCACCCGCCATCGCCTCGCGCACCTCGCCCACCAACATCGGCATGTCGCTGCTGGCCGACCTGGCAGCCGTCGATTTCGGTTATCTCACGGTCGGGGAATGTCTGCAGCGCGTCGGCAACACCCTGGCCTCGATGGAGAAGCTGGAACGCTACCGCGGTCATTTATACAACTGGTACGACACCCGCACGCTGCAGCCGCTGCAGCCGCAATACGTCTCGTCGGTGGACAGCGGCAATCTGGCCGGCAGCCTGCTCACCCTGCAGGCGGGCCTGGCCGAGCTGAAGCATCAGCCGGTATTGTCAGCCAACACTTTCCAGGGTCTGCAGGACACCCTGGAGATACTGGCCGAGCAGTTGCCCGCCGCACCCGCCCCCGAACTGGCGAAAAAGATCGGCCTACTGCAGGACACACTGCGCGCCCTCACACTGGAGGGCCCGCCACAGACGCTGGCTGCCGCCGCCGGCGCGCTGAGCGAGATACACCAAATCGGCGGCGAGCTGCTGGCATGGCTGCCGGCGGATACCGGTAGCGACGAACTGTGCTACTGGGCGCAGGCATTCGATCGACAGTCCCGCGCCCTGGGGGACGAGCTCGCATCGCTGGTTCCAGCGGCGTGGCAGGGCAGTGCCCTCCCGACCCGGGGGGAACTCGCCGGCGCGGGGGCGGCGGGCGCTGTGACGCAGCTCGGCCTCATCGATGAGCTGATCAACCGATGCCGCGTCCTGGCGGCGATGGATTTCGAGTTTCTCTACGATACCGCGTCCGGCCTCTTGACCATCGGTTACGATGTCGGCGAACGGCGCCGCGATCCGTCCTGCTACGACCTGCTGGCATCGGAAGCGCGTCTGGCCAGTTTCCTGCTCATCGCGCAGGGACAGCTGCCGCAGAAGCACTGGTTCGCGCTCGGCCGCCTGCTCACCAGCCATGGCGGCGACGTCAGCCTGATTTCGTGGAGCGGCTCGATGTTCGAGTACTTGATGCCGCAGCTGATTCTGCCGAGTTACCCGAATACCCTGCTGGAGCAGACCTGCAAGGCCGCGGTGGCGCGCCAGATCGAATACGGCCGGCAACGCGCGGTGCCCTGGGGGATTTCCGAGTCCTGCTACAACGCCACCGACATCAACCAGGTATATCAATACCGGGCGTTCGGTGTGCCCGGGCTCGGCTTCAAGCGCGGGCTGGGCGACGACCTGGTGATCGCGCCCTACGCCAGCGCGCTGGCGCTGACGGTGATGCCGCGGGAAGCGTGCCGCAACCTGCAGTCGCTGGCCGATCAGGGATTCCTCGGCGCCTACGGCTTCTACGAGGCGGTCGACTATACGCCCTCGCGGGTGCAGCGCGGCAAGCCGCACGCCATCGTGCGCGCGTTCATGGCGCACCACCAGGGCATGAGCCTGTTGGCCTTTGCGCATGTCCTGCTCGATCAGCCGATGCAGCGCCGCTTCATGTCCGACCCGCTGGCGCGGGCAACCGAATTGCTGTTGCAGGAGCGGGTGCCGAAGAAGGGCGCCACCCTGCACCCGCACGCGGCCGAAGTCAGCGCCGCCGCCCGCCCCCCCAGCGCGGACGTCGGCGCGATCATGCGCGTGTTCACCGACCCGGACACGCCGATCCCCGAAGTTCACCTGCTGTCGAACGGCCGCTACCATGTCATGGCGACCCATGCCGGCGGCAGCGCCAGTCGCTGGCGCGACCTCGCCATCACCCGCTGGCGCGAGGACGTCACCTCCGATGACTGGGGCACCTTCATCTACCTGCGCGACCGCGCCAGCGGCAAATACTGGTCGACCGCACACCAGCCGACCCTGCGCCGCGCCGACCACTACGAGGCCATCTTCGTGCAGGCGCGCGCCGAATACCGGCGGCGCGACCAGGCGATCGAAGCGCACACCGAGATCAGCGTGTCCCCTGAAGACGATGTCGAGATCCGTCGCGTCAAGCTCACCAACCAGTCGTCACGTACCCGGCATATCGAAGTGACGAGTTACGCGGAGGTCGTGCTGGCGCCGTTGAGTGCCGATCTGGCGCATCGCTCGTTCAGTAATCTGTTCGTGCAGACCGAAATCCTGCCCGGCCTCCAGGCGATCCTTTGCACCCGGCGTCCCCGCACGCCGGGCGAGCAGGTGCCCTGGATGTTCCACCTGCTGGCGGCACCGGGCGCGGTGGCCGACGTACCGTCCTACGAGACCGACCGCGCCCGCTTCATCGGGCGCGGTCGCACGGCGGCCAACCCGCTGGTGCTGGATGACCGCGACAGCCCGTCCGCGCTGTCGAACACCGAAGGATCGGTGCTCGATCCCATCGTGGCGATCCGCCGCACCCTTAAACTGTCGCCCGACGAGTCGGCGACCGTGCAGATCATCTCCGGTGTTGCGGATACGCGCGCGGGCGCATTGGCCTTGCTCGAGAAATACCGCGACCGGCACTTCGTCGAGCGCGCCTTTGAAATGGCCTGGTTCCAAAGCCAGGAGGTGCTACGTCACCTCAACGCGACCGAGGCCGATGCCCAGGTATTTGGCCGTCTGGCCAGTTCCGTGATTTATGGCAATGCCCTGCACCGCGCCGCGCCCGCCATCATTGCCCGCAATCAGTTGGGACAGTCCGGGTTGTGGCGCTTCGGCATCTCGGGCGATCTGCCGATCGTCCTGCTGCACATCGGCGACCTCAACCGCATCAACCGGGTCAAGCAGGTGCTGCAGGCGCACGCCTATTGGCGCATGAAGGGCCTGGTCGCCGACCTGGTGATCCTGAACGAGGATTTCTCGGGCTACCGGGCGATGCTGCAGGACTTGATCATGGGGCTGATCAACGCCGGGCCCGAAGCGCAGCTGCTCGACAAACCGGGCGGGGTCTTCGTGCATCGTGCCGAAGAGCTCTCCGAGGACGAGCGGGTGCTGCTGCAAACGGTCGCCCGCATCGTCTTCAGCGATACCGCCGCGACCTTGATCGAGCAGGTGGAACGCCACGTCTCGGCGGAGCGTGCCTCGGATCGTCTGGAGACCGTGCAGCAGGCGGCTGCCGCGCCAGTGTATCCGCTGGCGCCGCGCGAGCGCATTTTCAGCAACGGCCTGGGCGGCTTCACCCCCGACGGGCACGAATACGTCGTCACCCTCGAACCCGGTCAGACCACGCCGGCGCCTTGGGCCAATGTCATCGCCAGCCCGCACATCGGCACGGTCGTGAGCGAGAGTGGCAGCGCCTATACCTGGGTGGAGAACGCGCACGAGTTCCGGCTCACCCCCTGGCACAACGACCCGCTCTGCGACAGCAGCGGTGAGGCGCTCTATATCCGCGACGAGGAGACCGGCGCGTTCTGGTCGCCGACGCCCTTACCCGCGCGCGGCCACTCCGGCTATGTGTGCCGGCACGGCTTCGGCTACAGCGTGTTCGAGCACTTTGAATCCGACATCGCCTCGGAGCTGTTTACCTACGTCGCCATGGACGCGCCGGTGAAGTTCGTGGTGGTCAAGTTGCGCAACCAATCGCAGCGCACGCGCAGCCTGTCGCTGACCGGGTATTGGGAACTGGTGCTCGGCGAGTGGCGCCACGCCAATCTGATGCACATCGTCACCGAAACGGATCCGCACAGCGGGTCGCTGCTTGCCCGCAATGCCTACGGCCGCGAATGCGCCAACCGAGTGGTGTTTGCCTATGTCAGTGAACGCGCGCGGTCGATGAGCGGAAACCGCACCGAGTTCATCGGTCGCAACGGCTCGCTCGCCAACCCGGCGGCGATGCGCCGCAAGCGCCTGTCGGGCAGGACCGGGGCCGGCCTCGATCCCTGCGCCGCGATCCAGAGCCGGATCGAACTGGCCGCCGGGCAGGAACAAGAGATCGTGTTCGTCTTCGGCGCAGCCGACAACACCGACCAGGCACGGCATTTCATCCAACAATACGGCGGACCGGCGGGCGCGCGCCAGGCATTGGAGGCGGTGTGGGAACACTGGAACCGCACGCTTGGCGCGGTGAATGTGGACACCCCGGACCCGGCGCTGAACGTGCTGGCCAACGGCTGGCTGGTCTATCAAACCCTGTCCTCCCGGTTATGGGGACGCAGCGGCTATTACCAGTCCGGCGGCGCCTACGGCTTCCGCGATCAATTACAGGACACCATGGCGCTGATCCATGCGACGCCATGGCTCGCCCGCGAGCAGCTGATCCGGCACGCCGGGCGACAGTTCCTCAAAGGCGACGTGCAACACTGGTGGCACCCGCCCAATGGCCAGGGCGTGCGCACCCATTTCTCCGACGACTATCTGTGGTTGGCGTATGCCACCTGCCGGTATGTGCGGGCGACCGGCGATACCGGCGTGCTCGATGAGTCGGTTCATTTCCTGGAAGGGCGCGAGTTGTATCCGGAAGAGGAGGCCTACTACGACCAGCCGCAACGCTCGCCCGAGGCGGCCAGCCTGTATGAGCACTGCGTGCGTGCCCTCAAGCACGGCCTGCGTTTTGGCGCCCATCAATTGCCGCTGATGGGCTGCGGCGACTGGAACGACGGCATGAACCTGGTCGGTAAGGAGGGCAAGGGCGAAAGCGTGTGGCTGGCGTGGTTCCTGCTCGAGAATCTCGAGCTGTTTGCCGGCCTGGCGCGTAGCCGCGACGATCAGGAATTTGCCGAATTATGCAGCGCGCAGGCGGCGCTGCTGCGCAGCAACATCGAGGCCCAGGCCTGGGACGGCGCCTGGTATCGGCGCGCCTGGTTCGACGATGGCACCCCGCTGGGCTCGTCCAGTAACGACGAATGCCAGATCGATTCAATCAGCCAGAGCTGGGCGGTGATCTCGAAGGGCGGCGATCCCCGACGCGCACGTCAGGCGATGACGGCGGTCGACCAGCGCCTGGTGCGGCGCGACCAGCAGATCATCCAGTTGCTCGACCCGCCCTTCGACAAATCAGACCTGGAGCCCGGCTACATCAAGGGCTACATCCCCGGCGTGCGCGAGAACGGCGGCCAATATACCCATGCCGCGATCTGGACCACGATGGCATTCGCCATGCTGGGCGATAGGCAACGCGCCTGGGAGTTCTTCGCCATGCTCAATCCCATCCATCACGGCAGCACGCCCGAGGCCATCGAACGCTACAAGGTCGAGCCCTACGTCATGTGCGCCGACATCTATGGCGTGTCGCCACACACGGGCCGCGGCGGCTGGACCTGGTATACCGGGGCGGCGGGCTGGATGTACCGGCTGAGCGTGGAAACCCTGCTGGGGCTGCAACTGGAAGTGGACCATTTGCGCATTGCCCCCTGTGTCCCTGCCGATTGGGATGCCTACAAAATTCACTACCGCTTTCGCGACACCGTCTACCACATCACCGTCAGCCGCGTCGGCGAAGCATCGCAGCAGGTCAGTCGCGTGACCGTGGACGGCACTGAACGTCCCGACACCCGCATTCCGCTGGTCGACGACCGCCGGGAGCACTTCGTCGAGGTGGAGCTGGGCTAAGCGCATCTTATAGGCCAGGTGACCGCGGCTTGTCCTCTATTCCGACTGGTTGAGTTGTACTTACGCGTTGAATCCGCGCTCCGTATCACGCCTTTTTTTCGCGGCGCAATTCTAACTCAAGACTTTTCGTCTCAGTGATATCCACCAGCGTTATCACAACGCCGTCGATCATGTTATCCAGTCTGCGATAGGGTATGATGCGCACCGCGAACCAGCGCTTGTCGACGGACAGGACCTGCTTCTCTGTGGGCAGCAGGGTACGCAGGCATGTGAGTGCATCCTCATGCAGTTCAGGATAGTCCAGGCTGGTGGTCAGGTCGCTGAGCGGTCGGCCGATATCGCTTTCACGCAGATTTATAATCTTCGCGGCCTGATCTGTGTAGCGCCTGACATTCAGCCCTTGATCCAGAAACAGGATGGCAATATCGATACTGTTAAGCACATTCTGCATGTCACTCTGGGCGAGCGATAGATCATCGAGTTTGGCCTGAAGCTCGCTGTTGATGGTTTGCAGCTCCTCGTTCATGGACTGCATTTCTTCCTTCGAGGTGGTCAGTTCCTCATTTGCCGACTGCAATTCTTCATTGGTGGACTGCAATTCCTCGTTGGATACCTCCAACTCTTCCCGGGAAGTGCGCGCCTCATTGCGCAAGGATTCGATTTCTTGGAGGTACTGTTGTATTACCGCCTCATGCGCTGATGCACGCGCGTCCTGATCCTTGCGCCTGCCCTTGCCGGTCGGTGCCAAGGAAACATCGTGGAATACCACCATGGTCATGCCCTCAAGGGCGGCGGGTTTAGATAACTTCTGCAACGTGACATCAACGAGTTGCACGCCCCCCGGGATGGACACCCGCAGGCCGCGCAGATGCACGGGCTCGCTTTGTGTTTCAACCTTTTTCAGTGCTTCCGCGAGCGGCTCGCGCAGACCATCCCGCAACATGGCATGAAAATTCCAGTTGGCCTTGCCGGCCGCCGGCTCCAGGTATTTTCCAGTACGCCCACTGATATAGACAATATCGCCTTCGCTGTTGAGTACCACGGCAGCCGGGGCATAGACCTGCAGCAGGAGATGATCAGCGGCTGCCTGTAGGCTATCCGTAGACGGTTTGCTGCTATCGGTGGATGACACAGGATACTCCTCGGTTGGACTGGTTCGCGAAGGAAGCGCGCTCAGCAGGGTGTTCGGCATACGAATTCGTACATCGTCCTGACGCAAATAGAGCCGCAACTTGGCATGAATAGGCGTAAAAAGATAACTGAATCGCCCAACTGTCTCAGAGTTGCCCAGCAACAGAATACCGCCAGAGCGCAAACTGTAATGAAACAGGGGCAACAGTCGGCGTTGTAATTCTGGATCAAAATAGATCAACAGGTTGCGGCAGGCAATCAGATCGAGTTTGGTGAAGGGCGGATCGAGCACCACGTCATGCTGGGCGAATAACACCATGTCGCGGATTTTTTTATTGATCTGGTAATATCCGTCATGCAAGGTAAAAAATCGAACCAGCCGCTCCGGCGATACAACATCACTGATTGACAGCGGGTATCGGCCGCGGCGTGCCGCCGTAATGGCGTCTGGACTCAGGTCCGAGGCGAAAATCTGTAATGTAAATTGGTTGCGCCGGGGGAATCGTTCCGTTACTTCGCTGTATATCATCGCCAGGGAGTAGGCCTCCTCGCCGGTCGAGCAACCGATAACCCAGGCGCGCAGATTGGGCTCGCTCCTGCGTCGCGCCAGCAATTCCGGCAAGGCGTTATCCTCCAGATAGCGCCAGACCTCGGGGTCACGAAAAAAGCTAGTGACGCCGATCAGCAATTCATTGAACAGCAGGTCAATTTCCTGTGTATTGTGGCGGAGAAATTCGGCATACATTGCGAACGTTGCGATTTTATGAATCGTCATACGTCGTTCGATCCGGCGATGTAGGGTGCTGTTTTTGTAGAGCGTGAAATCATGCCGGGTGCGTTGTTGCAACAGCTTGATAATATTCTGCAGTGGTGCGGACGGCGCAGCGGGCTGCGTCTCTGCATCCATGGTTGTGTCAGGGTCCGGAACCTGAGCAACGTAAGCCAGGATACGGAGCGGCAACTCCTCGGGCGGGGCAACGATGTCGCCACAGCCTGCGGCAATGGCGCTCCGTGGCATCGAATCAAATTGCGCCGAGCCTGGCTCCTGCACCACGTTCAGACCACCGACGGCCTTTATCGCCTGCATGCCCAGGGTACCATCCGACCCCATGCCGGAGAGAATCACGGCGATGGCGCGCTCGCCCTGGGCGCTGGCCAGGGACGAAAACAGGACATTGATCGGCAAGCGCATACCGCGCGGCACGGTAGGACTCGCTAGTTTTAGTCTGCCGTTGATGACGCTGAGCTCTGTATTCGGTGGAATGACATAGACACAGTCGGTCTCAATATGCATGTCCTGCTGCGCTTCACGCACGGGCATCCTGGTGAAGCGCTGCAACAATTCCGGCAGCAGCGCCTTATGGGTGGGATCCAGATGTTGCACCACGATATAGGCCATCCCGCTGTCAGCCGGGGTCTGGCTCAGAAACTGCTCCAAGGCCACCAGGCCACCGGCCGAGGCGCCAACGCCCACTATGCGTGTCGTCGGCATTGATTGTTGAGGTGAATCAACGGTAATAGATGAAACCATGGAATAGCCCGCATTTCTCACCACCGTTCGTGGCGAGACGGTTCAAGGGTGGTCATCGGCCTAATTCGAGAAACGCCAATAAAACAGCTTCGTCACCCGGCGAGGCATTTGCAATAACCTGCAGCAGTCGCAACTGGCCTGCCTTGTCGCCGGTTTGCACCTCACAGGATGCTACATCGCTTTGGCGCAGCTGTTGCAGTAACTCACCCAGTACCGGTCGGCTTGCGGGGGCCAGAAAGCTGTCAATAGCATTCCCCCCGAAGTCGCCGGGTTCGACGCCAAACAATTCGGCGCCGGTCAGGTTCGCTTCGATGACAAGGCCATCTGTACTCACAACAAAATAGCCAAAAGGGGCCCGTTCAAACAACGCCTTGTAACGTTCCAGTTCGTGGGAAAATTCCCGCTCATTGGCCTCGAGCTGTTGATGCTGCAAATCAAGCTCAACCTGATGTGCCTGCAATTCATGCAGCAGCTTGAGTGCGTCACCGGCGCTTTCGGGAGTACTGGCCAGCCGATACAAGAGTGTCAGGGTATCCGCACTGATCGACCAGCCTTTGGTAGGTGGTGTAGTGCCTTGCTTGAGACTGGCTTCGGCGGCGTGGCGCAATTGCTGTTGAACTGTAACGTCAGTGATGGTCTTGGACATAGAGCCCCCCCGGTAGTATTAATCGTGATGCTCTGTCCCTGCCATGCAGGCGCATGGATCAGGGCCTCCATGCCGGCGTGCACCAAAACTCACCAAGCACCGGCCATTAGTATAAACTGTCTGAATTCCAATGTCCCTAATTCAATTGTTTTTGTTCGGGTTATGCGGCCAGCATCAAATCTTTGATGTATAGACGCCAACGATTGTGCGACTTCTAAGGCTTTACACTTGCTGGCTGCAGTTGGCCTTGCTATATAGGCCTATGCGTTAGCGCGCAGCGGCTCTATCCGATATTTATGGCACTGTATCGCCTGGGGACCATTTAAGGTCCAATAAAAACCAAGGATGTTGGAGATCAGGATGATAAAACAACCCTCGCCACTGCAAAACCGGCTGCTGGACAGCTTGCCGCAGAAAGTGCAGAGCCGTCTGATCCCGAAGCTGGAAATAATGAGTATTTCACAAGGCTCGGTCTTGCACGAAGCAGCGGCCAACCTGGCCAATGTCTACTTTCCCGTCGATAACATCATCTCTTTGGTCCACGTATTGGAAAACGGGGAAACGTCGGAAATCTCCGTGGTAGGTAATGAGGGCATGATTGGTGTTTCCGTATTCATGGGCGGCAACAATACCCCAAACCAGGCGATTGTATTAACCAGCGGTACTGTTTGCCGGATATCTGCCCAGCATTTCAAGGATGAATTCAATCAGCCTGATGCAATATTACGGATGCTGCTGCTGCGCTACAGTCAGGCCCTGATCACACAGATGGCGCAGACTTTGGTCTGCAACCGTCATCACAGCATCGACCAGCAATTGTCCCGCTGGCTGTTGATGGCCGCAGACCGCCTTCCGAACAATGAGATCATCATGACCCATGAGTTGATCGCAAATATGTTGGGTGTGCGCCGCGAGGGTATCACCTCGGCGGCCCACAAGCTGAAGGGGGTCGGCGCAATCGAATATCACCGTGGCCACATCAAGGTCCTGGACCGGCTCAAATTGGAAAAACTGAGTTGCGAATGCTATTTCGTGATCAAACGGGAAACTGACAGGTTGCTGCCTTTTCACTCCCACCCGCAACCCGACCCTGTTAAGACGACCATCAGCAGGACGCCGCTGTATTCACCGGCAACACACGCGGCGAGCACATCCAAAACTTGATCCATACTCACCATGCAGGCGCGTTTTGGCTGTTAGCTTACTCAAACAACCAGTTTCACCAAAAGGAACTGTCCAATCAGGCGTGCTTAAGACGGTTTTCGACGAAATTCTGATCTTTAATGAGGCCATGTGTCTCGGCTCCAAAAAACCTGTAGTTATTATTGCCATCAGCCTTGGCTTTGTACATCGCCGCATCCGCAACCCGTAACAGAGCCTTCATGTTATCCCCATCATTCGGATATACACTGATGCCGATACTCAGGCTGACATGCAATTCCCTGTCCTCGACAAGGAACGGTACAGCCAGCTCGATGAGCAACATCTCAGCCACATAGGCCGCATCCTGAGGCTTCTCGATTTCAGCTAACATAATCACGAACTCGTCACCCCCCAGGCGGCAGACTACGTCCGAGGCACGCACACGCTTTGTCAGCCTCTCGGCCACTGACTGCAACAGTCGGTCGCCGATGGCATGGCCATGCAGGTCATTGATATCCTTGAAGTCATCAAGATCAAGAAACAGCAGCGCGAGTTGTTTGTGACGCCGGCTTGCGAGACCGATCATGTGCGGCAGATTTTCTGTCAAAAACATACGATTGGGCAATCCGGTAAGAAAATCGTGTTGGGCCATATGCGCCATTTTCTCGGTGATTTGTTGTGATTGACTGCTGTCGTGAAAAACGATCACCGCACCCGTAACCTTACCTTCACGGTCGCGGATGGGGGCGGCGGAATCCTCGATTTCGGTTTCGCCGCCGGTGCGACTGATCAATATACAATTCATTCCAAGCTCGGTGTTTGTTCCATTTTTTATGACATAGTGTGCGGGGTTATTGGCGGATTCGCGTGTCTTGCCATTAATAATATTGAATACCTTCGTAAGTGGTTGACCTAAGGCGTCCGCATGTGACCAACCGGTCAGCCTTTCCGCGATGGGATTCAGATAGGTTATATTGGAATGGATATCAGTGGCCAATACAGCATCACCGATCGAGTCGAGCATGACTCTATTGCGCTCTTTTTCTTCGAACAACGTCTGTTCAGTCTCACGCAACATCAACTCGGTCGCCTTACGTTCAGTGACATAGCGCAGCGCGCGAGGCAGCCAGTAGGCGTCCGCATGTTCCTTGGCCAGATAATCGTGCGCGCCCTGCTGCACCGCTTTACGCGCGACGGCCTCATCATCCGCGGTACTCAGAACCAGAATCAGCGCATCGGGTGCCGCCTGAAATACCCGCTCAAACGCCTTGATACCCATGCCATCCGGGAGGGTCAAATCCAGCAACACAACGTCAAAACAGATCTGCCCCAGTCGTTCAAGCGCATCGTCGAGTCGTGTCAGCCATACAACCTGGAACATTCCGTGACCATGCCCCTCAAGCGCCGCCCGGATCAATCCAGCATCAGTAGGGTCATCCTCAACGAGCAGCACCGTGGTTGGCACGGAAGTCATGTGCCCGAATCTTGACTGTTGCATTTCGCGCACAACGACTGGCTGGCGCAATCGAGGGTTCCGCTATCATCTTCCAATATATTTATCATCAAGACACCTCGCGCATCATAGGCACCACATAAGGGCTTGCACATCATCCCCATCGAGTGTCACATCATTATTTCGAAGATGGCTGGCCTGGTCTGTTCGGTAACGCACAGGCACCCGCCTCTGGTTGGGTTAGCCTTGCATACGGCAATCATTGCCGATTACTTTTACTGGGGTACTGCTTATGAACACCGGCATTTCGTTTTTCCTGTTGATCGTCGGGGGTTTGTTGTTTTTCTGGGGCTTCAGCGTTTCGGAGTCGGTCAGCTCTGATATCTCACGCCGGTTTACCGGCTCTCCAACTGACAAGTCTGTGTTGCTGATGATCGGTGGTGTTGGCGTGGCCATTGTCGGTTTGTTCGGTATAACTCGCGGTTCCTGGCAACCTTGATGCGCAGCGATCAAACGGCGCTCCAGTCAACGCCCCCCCAATGCGTTGCTGGGCGTTGATGCGGCGAGATGTCGCGGTGGTCGCAGGGCAGGTGTCTCGCGGGTGCCCGTGAATAACCCGTTGATTAGTCCGGAAAAGGGAGTTTGTGCGCCCGATACTCTTCTTAGCGCCATCATGTCTGTAGTGGGATTCTTGCTCGGTGCATGGGACGTATGCGGATATTGCTCGTCGGGTGCGCCGGGTTAAGGCTAGTCCATGGAGGCAAACGATCTGAATGGTTCAATATTTACCTCTCTGGACCTTCGTGGCGTTCCTGTCTCGCTTTTTGTTGTATGGACTGCTGGCGTGTTACAGCGGCTAGATGATGAGCCCATGCCATTGTGGGCCGTGGAGGGTGGGCACGTTTTATGTGCCCATCCTGTATAACTTAACGTCGTGCCGGATTAGGTGCCGGGTCGCGGCGTTCATTCGGTCGCGGGCTTCAGCATATTGAAAGCTAATAGCTTGGGAATCGGCGATTTCTGAAACAATGCGTAGACTGGATCCCAACCGATGATTGCGCTGATGACAATCGGTATCGCTATCAACGGGAGCAAGACGACTGAGCTGGTATAGGCCGGCGCCACTACAAATATCGACGCAATCAGTACGGCACCCAGGGCATATCGGGCGACCTTGTCACTATTCGCCATATTTTGGTTAAGATCAAAATGTAATCTATCTGTGTTCATGTTTGTTTCTCCATTTCAGTGATCAGGCAACCATCCCGTCAGGAGATGCCGCCTAAGCTGCTCAAGCGAGCAGGTAAAGCCACAATGCGCGTTATTGCGTACAATATCCAATCACCATTACGTATCGGATCCATCACCAGGTATCTATGAATACTCATATCGACACAAACCAAGTGACGCTTGCATCGCGCAGCTTACGAAACGTTTCATTTCGACAACTTCAGGTATTCGAATGCGTCGCCAGATTAGGTAACTTTACTGCCGCGTCGCGGGAGCTTTTCATTACGCAGCCAACGGTATCCATGCAGATGAAGAAGCTGGAAGAGTGTTTGAATACCCGGCTCTTCGAGCAGGTTGGGCGGCAGGTCCATCTCACTTATGAGGGCCGAGAATTTCTCAAGACATGTCGCGAGATATTTGCTTGTGTAACGCGGTTCGATGAACATATTTCAAACCGAATTGATACGGTGAGTGGCCCGCTGACACTCGCCGGCGCAACGACCACGGAATACTTTGTTCCGGTTTTATTGGGGGTATTTAAAAAGCTCTATCCTCAGGTGACGTTTTCTTTAAGCATCGTTGATAGAGAAAATCTTTCGCGGCGGCTGCAAGATAACCTCGATGATTTGTGTCTGATCGACCAAGTGCCTAGCGACATTGAAGTCAATGTAATTCCGTTTATTAAAAATCCGTTGGTGATCGTCGCCTCGTCGGATCATCCACTCGCGCGTCGAGAGGATCTTTCTATGGACGCGATCAAGACGGAGACATTTCTCCTGCGAGAACGCACTTCAGGTACGCGAATTGCGTTGAAGCGCTTTCTTGATGGTCAGGAAATCACGTTGAACATCGGTATGGAGTTGAGCAGTAACGAGGCGCTCAAACACGCCGTCGCCAGCAATATGGGATTGTCGGTACTATCGAGGTATTGCGTTGCGCGTGAGTGTGAACGTGGCGAACTCGTGGAGCTGAATATAGAAGGATTTCCGCTGATGGAATGCTGGTACATTGTTCATCCGAAGGACCGCTACATGTCACCGGCAGCAAAGGTCTTTTTGCGCTTCCTTCAGGAAGAGGGTGCCGAGGTGATAGAGAATATTGCGCGAGGTTAAAGCGCCTCAGTGAGTAGGCGGATGACGATTTTTCGCCCTTCCTTTCCATCATACCGCCCGGCACAGCGTATGGGACATCGCTGATCTCGCCGTCTATGTGCGACACCGCACCGACGCAATGCAGGCCGTCCCATATCATTCATGCTGTAGTAAAGGCCAGCAATCCTCCTCGACAAACTACAGTGTCGATCTTGCGGACGACGCAGTACAACTCTTCACGGGCGAAAATGACTATGAAAATATCCAATCACCACGATCCTCTTCGAATTATGACGCGAGTCGGCCTGGGCGGCATAGCCGGCATGGCGCTGTTCATGACGGGCTGTGCAAGCATGCCGCCGCCGACGGAACAGATCGCGGTGTCTAAGGCGACGGTCACTCGCGCGGCCAGTGTGGGGGGCAATGAGTACGCCCCCGTTGAATTGAAATCCGCCACTGAAAAGATGAATGCGGCCGAACAGGCGATGGCCGACGAGGACTACGTCAAGGCGCAACGTCTGGCGGAACAAGCGCAGGCAGACGCCACGCTCGCCGAAACCAAGGCCGCTTTGGCCAAAGCTCAATTAGCGGTTAGAAACGCGGAGGAGTCGAATCGCGTTCTGCGCCAAGAACTCGACCGCACCGCGCCGTGAAACCAAATGGCACCTGCAGCAACAGCCGTTAATCCACATATAAGGAATTGATCATGCGAAGTAACTATATTGTACCCACCCTCCTCATCATGGGCGCCAGTCTGGTGGGCGTGGGTTGCAGCACTGTACCGGAGCAACACGCTGTTCTTGAAGAGGCCCGCAGCTCTTACAGCACGGCGCGGAGCGATCCCGATGTTTCAAAACATGCGGCAGTGGAACTGCAACAAGCCGGCCAGGCACTGGAAAGCGCTGAGAATGCCTGGAGCAAACAGGAAGATGCAGACTTGGTGGATCATTTGGCTTACCTCGCCAAGCAGCGCGCATTGATTGCCCAGGACACGGCAAAGCTGCGTTCCGCCGAAATGGCCGTCGCCAGCGCCGGTACACGGCGCGATGCGGTACGCCTTGAGGTTCGAACCGCCGAAGCCGATGCGGCTCGTAGGCAAGTGGGGGAAGCTCAGGATGCCGCTGTGCGACAAGCGCAGGAAACGGCCGCCGCAGATGCGAAAAGGGACAGCGACAAGGCCCGCCAAGCGCAGATTTCCGCGGCCGCCGCCGCACAGGCGGCGGGTGAACTGAAAGCCGCCACCACAAGAGTGGGTGAAATGGAGAAAAAACTCGCGGAGTTGAATGCCAAGAAGACCGAGCGTGGACTGGTCATCACACTCGGTGACGTGCTGTTCGATTTCAACCAAGCCGAGCTGAAACCGGGATCCGAGCGCAATGTACAGAAGATCGCCGAGTTCCTGAAGGAGTATCCGGAACGCAAGGTAAGGATCGAAGGTTTTACCGACAGCACGGGCAGCGACAGCTACAACCAGATGCTCTCGGAACGGCGCGCCGAAGCCGTGCGCGCGTTTTTGACCGAGAACGGCATCAGCGCGGACCGCGTCGCCGCGCGTGGCTATGGTGAGTCGAATCCGGTTGCGAGCAACGATACCCCTGCCACTCGACAACGCAATCGCCGCGTGGAGATGGTCATTTCCGAGGATGAACGTGATATCGATCCGCGCTGACCGGTGACGGCGGCGAAGGTCCAATATTATAGAACGATAGCCGGGCAACGTGAGGTTGTCCGGCAACCTTTAGGGGAAACGCTAACATGCTCGAAATGCTTGCAATCACATTAATCGTCTTATGGCTGCTTGGTTTGCTTTCCTCGTACACCTTGGGCGGGTTCATTCACATTCTACTGGTCATCGCGGTGGTGGTGATCTTGCTACGAATCATTCAAGGAAGGCGGATCGCCTAGCCGGTCCCGCCATCGGCGGCGGCTGGGGTGCATTCCCCAGGCGCGCGGGACGCTCGTGCGCCTGTTGTCGCAATTCCACAACCTGCTTATCTACGTGCTGCCGGGCGCGGGGTTCATCGCCGGGGCGATGGGCTACTGGCTGGACACCATCGTCATCCCCGGCGTGGTGCTAGTCAACGCAGTGATCGGTTTGGTGCAGGAGGGCAAGGCGGAAGACGCGCTGCATCAGGAAATCCTTGCAATTTCACCGTCTTTTTAATCACACTTACAACATGCCTGGGTCTCCTGCCCCTAAATTGGGTCGCACCTTCTATTAACCCGGCATACTAGCTTGCCGGGTTAATAACTACTCGATGGGACTCATGCTTTGTCAGCGTCCCTTGTCCTTTGCGGTTGAATAGAAAATGATGCAAATCGAATCCCCTGATCAGCACTGGATACGCCACGCCTTACGGCTGGCCGAGCGCGCCGGCCTCGAGGGCGAGGTGCCGGTGGGGGCGGTGCTGGTCAAGGGCGATAGGCTCATCGCCGAGGGCTGGAACCGGTCGATCCAATGCAGCGATCCCTCCGCCCATGCCGAGATGGTGGCGCTGCGCGTCGCCGGTCAGTCCATGGGCAACTACCGCCTCCCCGACACCACCCTGTATGTCACACTGGAGCCCTGCACCATGTGCGCCGGCGCCATGATTCATGCCCGAGTGAAGCGCTTGGTATTCGGCGCCTACGATCCGAAAACCGGCGCCGCCGGCAGCGTCTTCGACGTCTTCGGCGGTCCCGAACATAATCATTCCGTGGCAGTGAACGGCGGTGTCTTACAGCACCAATGCGCCCAACTGTTGACTGATTTCTTTCGCGCCCGCCGCGCTAAATAACTCGGCTCATGAGGCCGTGAGCGCAGGCAGCGCCTAATACCCTTCATTTATTTGGCATTTCCAGGGTGAGTCAATTAGAGTGGGGAAAACACAGCCTGTTTGCCGCTATCCATGGACCACGGTTATTTAAACGAAATCCTGATTCTGTTTTCCGTCGCCGTCGCGGCAGTGGCGGCCTGTCTGCATTTGCGTCTGCCGCCCATCCTGGGCTACCTGCTCATCGGCGTCTTGATCGGACCCTATGGTCTGGCCTTCGTCACCGATACCGAACATACCCGCGCCCTGGCCGAGTTCGGAGTGGTGTTTCTGTTGTTTACTATCGGCCTCGAGTTTTCCCTGTCGCAACTGGTGCACATGAAGGGGGCGGTGCTGGGTCTGGGGGGCGCCCAAGTGCTCGGCACCACGGCGATTGTGACCTTGCTGGCGCAGCGCTTTGGCCTTGAATTGGAGTCCGCCCTGGTGCTGGGCGGCATCGTCGCCATGTCCTCCACCGCCCTGGTGATTAAGCAGATGACCGACCAAGTGGAACTGCACTCGCGCCACGGCCGCAATGCGGTGGGTATTCTGCTGTTTCAAGACCTGATGGTGATCCCGTTCTTGATCCTGGTGTCGCCGCCGTCCGTGGCGCGCGACACCAGCGCCGGCATAACCGTGCTGGTGGCGGTGGCCCAGGGCCTGGCGGCCTTGGCCTTAATCTTCATTCTCGGGCGTTGGGTGTTACGGCCCTTGTTTCATCTGGTGGCCAAGTACCGCTCTATGGAGTTGTTTACCCTGACCGCCTTGATGATCAGCCTGGGTGCCGCCTGGCTTACCAACCAGCTGGGCCTGTCCCTGGCCTTGGGCGCCTTCGTCGCCGGCATGATGCTGGGTGAGACCGAATTCCGCCATCAGATCGAGGCCGAGATCCGACCTTTTCGCGATATCCTGTTGGGGCTGTTTTTCATTACCGTGGGCATGCTCTTCAATGTTCAGCTGTTGCCTGACATCTGGCTCTCGGTGCTGCTGACCTTGACGGCGCTGATCCTGTTCAAGGGCTTGTTCATTACCGTCCTGTGCCGCATCGCCGGTTGGGACGCGGCGGTGTCTTTGCGTACCGGGCTGGTATTGGCCCATGGCGGCGAGTTCGGGTTCGCCATTCTGACCTTGGCGCTGGAAGGGAAGATCATCGATAACGGCTATGGTCAGGTGGTATTGGCGGCCCTGCTGATCAGCATGGCCTTGGCGCCGCTGGTGATTCGTTACAACGGTCGCCTGATTCGTTGGCTGACGCCCAAGACCGCCAGCCTCAGCAAACAAAAGGTCCAGGAGCAAGTCGAGGACCTGGCCCAGGATCTGAAACACCACATCATCCTCTGCGGCTACGGCCGGGTGGGGCAGAATATCGCCCATTTGTTGAAGGAGGAGGGCTTTAACTATATCGCCATGGAGCTTGATCCGGTGCTGGTGCAGAACGCCGTGCTGGCCAAGGAGCCTGTCAGCTACGGCGACGCCGCTAACCTGGAATTGTTGCAAGCGGCCGGTATCGAGCGCGCCGCGGCGCTGGTGGTGAGTGTGAACGACCCGTCCACGGCGTTGAAAATTTTAAAACAGGTGCGTCGGGCGGAGGTGGATATTCCCGTGCTGGTGCGTACCTCCGACGACAGCCACATGCAGGAATTGCTCGACGCCGGTGCCAGTGAGGTGGTGCCGGAGACCCTGGAGGCCAGTCTGATGTTGTCATCTTATTTGTTGTTTATGCTCAAGGTGCCGGCCTCGCGCATCGTTCACAAGATTCGCGATGTGCGCGCCGCGCGTTATGAAACCTTCCGGCGCCTGTTTCCGGGTGGCGGTGTGCTGGAGTCCGATTGGCTCGATAGCGAGGAACAATTACGCGCCGTGGAACTCACCGATACCAGCTGGGCCAGCGGCCACAAGGTCGGCGAGCTGGAACTGGAGCGCTACGGTGTCTCGCTGGTGGCCTTGCTGCACGAGGGCAGGCGCATCTCGCGGCCCGACGCCGATATGAGCTTGTGCGCCAGCGACACCTTGATCCTGTCCGGCGTGCCGTCGGCGCTTGATCAAGCGGAAAAGGGGGTGGTCGCGCGTATCACGGTTGACAGCTAGGGCAAGCGTTTCACCGCGTAAAGGAGTGATTCGGCGGCATCGTCGCGGCCGCTGTCGATGGCAATAATATGGTCGGCCTCGCCTTCAATGAGCGGTTCTTGATTATTCAGTTGATGCTCCAATACCTGCACATCGGCTTCCGAGGCGTCTTGACCGGCGGCCAGGCGTTCCCTGATCCAGCGGCGTAGCAGTGACTCGTCGGCGTGAAAGTGGAGAATGACAAAGGGCACAGCCAATTGCCGCGCCAAGCCTTGAAACATCCGGCGCTGCATGCGTTTGAGAAAGGTGGCGTCGACGATGACATTGTAGCCGGCGTGGATGACCTCGGTCGCGAGTGCTTGCAAACGCGCATAGGTGTGTTCGCTGGCGGATGAGGTGTAGATGCCCGCCCCTGTGTCTGAGTCGCTCTCGTCCTGGGCGGCCAGTCCGAACAGGCGTTTGCGTTCCACGTCGGAGCGCAGGCGGATCATGCCGAACTGCTCCAGCAGCGGCTGTGACAGCGTGGTCTTGCCCGCCCCCGAGACGCCGTGGGTGATGTACAGGCGTATCGGTGTCGTTGCGGTCAAGGACTCCGCCAAGCGGGCGTAGTCTCGATATTGTGCCAGCGCCTGCGCGCTTTCCTGCGCGCTGATGTCGCCTTGACTATGACGGATGATGGCGACCTTGGCGCGCACCAGGGCGCGATAGACCTGGTAGAGGCGCAGCAGCCGCAGGCCGCCGTAGTCGCCCGTGTGCTGCAGGTAACGATCCAGCAATCGCGCTGCCAGGTCGGGGCGCTCCCGGTCCACCAGATCCATGGTGGTGAAGGCGATCTCACTGATGACGTCGATCCAGCGGAATTCATCGTTGAATTCGATGCAGTCGAATATGGTCACCGCATCGTTTACCCAGGCGATATTGGCCAGGTGCATGTCGCCATGACAGTTGCGCACGAAGCCATTGCGCTTGCGTGCGCTGATTGCCGTTTGCAAGCTATCGAAACGCTGCCGGCTCCATTGCCGCAGTCGTTCCAGACGGTCCCGGTCAGCCCGATCCTGCAAGCGCTGTTCAATCTGGTCGAAATTGTCCTGCATGGGTTGCCATACCGCCGGCGCAGTGCCGTAGCGGCTGTCGGCGGGGGCGGTTTCGATGCCCTGATGAAATGCCGCGATCCTGTCGGCCAGGGCGTCGATGTGCTGCGTTGTCAGGGCCTGGCGTTGCAGCAGTGAGTCGAACTGCATGTCCGGGTCGAACTGACGCATCTTGACGGCATACTCGATCGCCTCGCCGGGGCCGTTGATGCGCGGATGTCGCGCCGAACCGCTGATCTTCACCACCCCGAGATAGAGCTCGGGTGCCAGACGGCGGTTGAGTTCCAGCTCTTGTTGGCAATAGCGGTGCCGTTGCGCCAGACTGGAAAAGTCGAGAAATCCCAAGTCCAGCGGTTTCTTGATCTTATAGACATAGTCTCCGGTGAGCAGGACCCAGGAGATGTGGGTTTCGAACAGTTTGATCTTGCCGGTCGCGTGGTCGTAGCGTGCCGGATCCTGCAGCGCGGATATGAGCGTGTTGGCTGACATGGGTGTATTATGGCAAATGCCGACGGGTGGATAACAGGGCGAGGCGGTGTTTTCAGGCCCACAGTCAAATTGCTGAATTTATCTGGTTGATCTGGCACTATAATGCATGAATTTGCCCGGGTAACGGATGTGTCCATATATTCTCTGGAAAAACTGATCGCCGAGACGCGCCGCATCGCGCGCGACTACCGCAACGCCACCGGCAAACCGCTGGGCGGGGTGAGCGGCGAGATCGCCCAGTTCGACGCCTGTAAACAGCTCGACCTGGAGCCGGTGCCGCCCGGTACCCAGGGCGGTTATGACGCCGTCGGCCGCGGCAAACGCGCGGGCAAAAAGATCCAGATCAAGGGCCGCGTGATTTTCGACGAAGAGAGATCGGGTCAGCGCATCGGCCAGCTCAAGCTGGAGCAAGAGTGGGACAGCGTGGTGCTGGTGCTGATGGACGATCACTTCGAACCCTTCGAAATCTATGAGGCCGAGCGCGACGAGATCGTTGCCGCGCAGGAGGCCGGCCAAAGCAAACGCGCCAAGCGCGGCGCCATGTCGGTGGCCAAGTTCAAGGCCATCAGCCAGTTGGTCTGGACGCGCGAGTTTGGCGAAGAGAACGAGGTCTGGGATAACCGCTCCGGGTCCTGAGATCATCAGCGTCGCTTAGCCATTATGTCGTTTCAAACTGCAGCCGAGGTCCTGGGAGCCGAGGGCGCCATGGCGCGGTGCATCGAGGGATTCCAGCCGCGTGCCCAGCAGCAGGAAATGGCGGCGGCGGTGGAGCAGGCCATGCGCGACGAGCAGACCCTGGTCTGCGAGGCCGGCACCGGCACCGGCAAGACCTTCGCCTACTTGGTGCCGGCCCTGCTGTCCGGCCAGACCGTGATCATTTCCACCGGCACCAAGAATCTGCAGGACCAGTTGTTCCAGAAAGACCTGCCCTTGGTGCGCAAAGCCCTGGAAATGCCGCTGCAGACCGCCTTGCTCAAGGGACGCAGCAATTATCTGTGCCTCTATCGTCTGCAGGTCACGGAACAGGAGGGCCGTCTGGCCTCGCGCGAACTGGTGCATCAGCTGCGCCGGGTGCGCGAATGGGCAGGGCGCACCGACAGTGGCGATATCACCGAGTTTATGGATATCGGTGAGGACTCGCCCTTGTGGCCCATGGTCACCTCCACGGTGGACAACTGTCTCGGCGCCGAATGTCCCAGTTTTAACGATTGTCATGTAATGAGGGCGCGCCGCGAGGCCGCCGGCGCCGACGTGGTGGTGATCAACCACCATTTGTTGCTGGCCGACATGGTGCTGCGCGAGGACGGCTTCGGCGAATTGCTGCCGACGGCCAATGCCTACATCATCGACGAGGCCCACCAGCTGCCTGAGATCGCCACCCATTTCTTCGGCCAGACCCTCAGCGGACGGCAGTTGTTCGAGCTGGCCAAGGACGCGCTGGCGGAATTTCACAGCAGTGCCGCCGACAGCGCGGCGCTCTCCACGGCGGCGGACAAGCTGGACTATGCCGTGCGCGATTTCCGTCTTGCCCTGGGTAACGACAGCAGTCAGCGCCAGCCCTGGGCCCGCCTGCGCGCTGAGTCCAAGGTGGCCGAGCAGCTGCAGGGCCTGGAAAACGCGTTGCAGGCCTTGCAGCAACAACTGGAACCGGTGGCCGAACGCAGCAAGGGTCTGGAGAACTGCCTCGAGCGCTGTGAAACGCAGCTCGGCCGGCTGGCCCTGTTCAACGCGGAGGAGACGCCGGACCAAGTCTATTGGGTGGATATTTACAGCCGCAGCTTCGTGCTCTGCTGCACCCCGCTGAATGTGGCCGAACCGTTCCAGAAACGCATGCAGGAGCAGAGGGCGGCCTGGGTCTTCACCTCCGCTACGCTGGCGGTCAACGGCCGTTTCGATCACTACGCCGATCAACTGGGCCTAACGGAGGTCCGCACCGCCCTGTGGGATAGCCCCTTCGATTTTCGCAGCCACGCCTTGCTCTACGCCCCGCCCGACATGCCCCCGCCCAACAGCCCGAGCTATGTGGAGGCGGTGATGGAGGCGGCCGTGCCCGTTTTGGAGGCCTCGCGCGGCCGCGCCTTTCTGCTGTTCACCAGCCACCGCGCCTTGAAACAGGCCGCCGCCTTACTGCAGGGACGTTGCGACTATCCGCTCCTGGTACAGGGCGACTATCCCCGCAACGAATTGCTGCGCCGCTTTCGCGAACAGGGCAATGCGGTGCTGCTGGGCACGGGCAGCTTTTGGGAGGGGGTGGACGTGCGCGGCGAGGCGCTGTCCTGCGTCATTATCGACAAGCTGCCGTTTGCCGCGCCCGACGATCCGGTGTTGCAGGCGCGTGCCGACGCCCTGAGGGCCCGGGGCGGCAATCCCTTCATGGAGTTGCAAGTCCCGCGCGCGGTGATCGCCTTGAAGCAGGGGGTGGGGCGCTTGATTCGCGACATAGATGATCGCGGCGTGATGGTGTTGTGTGATCCGCGCCTGATCGACAAGCCCTATGGTCAGGTGTTCCTGAATAGCCTGCCGCCCATGTTGCGCACGCGCAAGCTGGAACTGGTACAGCGTTTTTTTGCCGCCCAGGCAAAATCGGATATTGGCGAGACGGTCGCGCCGGATGCGTTGCCGGGATGAACTCAAGCGTCTCGTGTCGGGAGTCGTTGAATCCTGTGGAGGACGAAACACTTGGTCGTCCCGCACGCCGAAATACTCGCTTTATGGCGGCGTTATTTCCTTTTATGATGTGCTTGGAATTCAGCCGTTAATATGGAAAACCCTTGTTGAATATTCTCGCCATCGAGACCTCCACCCAGGCCTGTTCCGCCGCCCTGTTGTGCGACGCACAAGTGTCACAGCGCTATCAGGTGGCCCCCCGCGGCCATGGCGATTTGATCCTCGGCATGATCGATCAATTGCTGCGCGAAGCGGATTTGACGCCGACCCGTCTGACGGCCGTCGCCTTTGGTCGCGGGCCGGGGGCCTTTACCGGCGTGCGCGTCGCCGCCAGCGTGGCGCAGGGGATTGCCTACGCCGCCGACCTGCCGGTGGTGCCGGTCTCGACGCTGGCGGCCCTGGCCCTGGCGGGGTATCGTCACAACGCCTATCAGGCCGTGCTGTGCGCCACCGATGCGCGCATGGGGGAGGTCTACTGGGGTGCTTATCAGGTGCAGCAAGGAGTGGTATCGTTGCTGGGGGATGAGTGCGTGTGTCGGCCCGAGGCCGTGCCGGTGCCCGGCCCGGGTGAGTGGTATGGCGTCGGCAATGGCTGGGCGGTGTACGCCGGGCAACTGCCGGATGTGCTGACGCATGTGCCGGTAGCGGAAATGACCGAATGGCTGCCCAGGGCGGAGGAGGTGGCGTTGTTGGCGAAACATGAATTTGAACAGGGCAGGACAGTCGCTGCCGATCAGGCCGTGCCGGTCTATCTGCGCGACAACGTGGCACAAAAAAAACAAAACTATAAAAGCCTATCGTGAGCAATCAAGACAAAGCGATTGAACTGGTTCAGCTGACCGATCCGCACCTGTATGCGGATCAGTCGGTCGGCTTGTACGGGGTCAACAGTTTTCAGAGCTTCGAGGCCGTGGTCAACAAGGCGCTAGAGCAGACCATGGATGTGGCCGTGATCAGCGGCGATCTGGTGCACGACGAGTCGGAACAAGGTTATCAACACCTGCGTCAGGTCTTGGAGCGGCTCAAAGTGCCGACTCATCTGATCCCCGGCAATCATGACGATGCCGGTTTCATGCAGTCCGAATTCGGTCAGGGCGTGATCAGCTGTGACAAGCAGATTCGCATGGGGCAATGGCAGCTGTTGCTGCTGAACTCGCAGTTGCCGGGCCAGGTGGGCGGTCATCTGGATGACAAGGAACTACGCTGGCTGGAGCGCGCCCTGACTAAGTCGGATGCGCCGTACAGCATGATCTTTCTGCATCACAACCCCGTGCCGGTGGGCTGCAAATGGCTGGATCCGCTGGGGCTGGGGAATCCGGAAAAACTGTTCGAAGTGATCGCCGCCCATCCCCAGGTGAAGGCCGTGGTGTGGGGGCATGTGCATCAGGAGTTTGACGAAGAGCGCGCCGGCGTGCGGTTGTTGAGTACGCCGTCTACCTGCATACAGTTCAAACCCGGCGTGGAGGAATTCGAACTCGACTATCTGCCCCCGGGTTATCGCTGGTTCCGACTCCACCCCGATGGCCAGCTCGAGACGGGGGTGCGGCGTTTGGCCAGGGTGCCGGAAGGCCTGGACCCTGGCGCCGCAGGCTACGGTATCTAACGTAGGTTGTACCCGTGGGGCATAAAGGAGAAGCAAATGTCGCGCACTCCAACACGTCCGACCGTCACGCCCCCCGTGCGAGGGTTTTGGTTTTATTGAGGCTAGACATGGGGAAGGGCTGTAAATCTCCCCCAACCCCTCTTTAAAAAAGAGGGGGCTATACCGATGTGCCGCGCGGTTGTCGACAAAGCCCAACTATAAGCACGTAGGTCCCCCCTTTGAAAAAGGGGGGTAGGGGGGATTTAAAAGACCTTCCTGGTTCCCCCAATCCCTTGGGGTGGGGATATGATTTCAGCAGGCGCTGCCTTGGGCTCGAACCTATGGCGCCGTCTCGCAGCCTGACGTGTTGGGGTGCGCTGCGCTTACCCCAACCTACATTTAGCCCTCCGTCGCCTCTTTTTCCAGCTGCTCCAGGGTGGTGTGGCGCACGTCTTTGCCCTTCACCAGATAGATGACGTATTCACAGACGTTCTTGGCATGGTCACCGATACGCTCCAATGCCCGCGCCGCCCAGGTGGCGCCGAGGACACGCTTTATGGTGCGCGGATCTTCCATCATGAAGGTCATGTTCTGGCGGATAATGGCCTCGTATTCGTGGTCGGCCTGCAGGTCCATTTTGGCGATCTTGACCGCGGCCTCGGCGTCCATACGGACAAAGGCATCCAGTGCGCCGCGCAGCATGTTCTGGACATGGGTGCCTAGGGATTGGATCTCGATGTAGCCGTTGCGCGGCCGCTCCATCTCTGCCAGTTCGCGTCCGATGCGCGCGACCTTTTCGGCCTGGTCGCCCATGCGCTCCAGGTCGGTGATGGTCTTAATGACGGCGATGACCAGGCGCAGGTCGCTGGCCGTGGGCTGACGGCGGGCGATGATATGGGTGCACTCTTCATCGATGTCCACTTCCATGGCATTGACCTGGATATCGCCTGTGGTGACTTCATCGGCCAGGGCGGTATCGCCCTCGGTGAGTGCTGTAATCGCCTTCTTGACCTGTTCCTCGACCAGGCCGCCCATGGCAAACACCTGGCTGCGCAACCGTTCCAGCTCGGCGTCGAACTGTTGCGAAATATGATGAGGCAAATTGCTGTTGTCCATGTCTGGCTCCGTTGCGTATGCTGCCGGTTCTAGCCGTAGCGACCGGTAATGTAATCTTCAGTCTGTTTCTTTTTGGGATTGGTGAACAGCGTGTCGGTATCCGCCAATTCGATCAATTCGCCCATATACATGAAGGCAGTATAGTCGGAAACACGCGCCGCCTGCTGCATATTGTGGGTGACGATGACGATAGTGAACTCGGATTTCAATTCGTAAATCAACTCCTCGATCTTGAGTGTCGAGATCGGGTCCAGCGCCGAAGCCGGCTCGTCCAGCAGTAGGACTTCCGGCTCGATGGCGATGGCGCGGGCGATGACCAGACGCTGTTGCTGGCCGCCGGACAGACCGAAGGCGCTGTCGTGCAGGCGGTCCTTGACCTCATCCCACAGCGCCGCGCCGCGCAGCGAGCGCTCTACCACCTCGTCCAGGGTGCGACGATGCTTGACCCCCATCAGCCGCAGACCGTAGGCGACATTCTCATAAATCGACTTGGGAAAGGGGTTGGGTTTCTGAAACACCATGCCCACCTGGCGCCGCAGCGCGGCGGCGTCGACGTCGCGATGGTAGATGTCTTGGTCATGCAAGATGATCTGGCCCTCGATCCGCACGCCGTCCACCAGATCGTTCATACGGTTGAAGCAGCGCAACAGCGTGGATTTGCCGCAGCCGCTGGGACCGATGAAGGCGGTGACGCGCTCCTTCGGGATGGTCATGTTGACGTCCTTGAGCGCCATTTTGTCGCCGTAGAAGAGCCTCAGGTCCTTGACCGTGAGCGCCGTTTCGGCGGTCGCCGGGGAAGCGGACCTTTGCTTCGACTTGATGGCGTCCAAATTGACGCCATGGGTGGTGGGGGCGCTTGAATCACTCATGGGCATCGTCTCTTGATTGCTTGCTTGTGCATTACTGTTCCAGTGACTTGTATTTTTCCCGCAGGCGATTGCGGATGGCAATGGCGGCCAGGTTGAGTACGATGATCACCAGCACCAGCAACAGGGCGGTGGCGTAGACCAGCGGCCGCGCCGCCTCCACGTTGGGGCTTTGAAACCCGACGTCGTAGATGTGAAAGCCCAGGTGCATGAACTTGCGGTCCAGATGCAGGAAGGGAAAGTTGCCGTCCAGGGGCAGGGTGGGCGCCAGTTTCACCACCCCCACCAGCATCAGCGGCGCCACCTCGCCGGCGGCGCGCGCCACCGCCAGGATCAGGCCGGTCATGATGGCCGGGCTGGTCATGGGGATGATGGTGCGCCATAGGGTCTCAGCCTTGGTGGCCCCGAGGGCCAAACTGCCTTCGCGGATGGACTTTGGAATACGCGACAGGCCCTCTTCGGTGGCCACGATCACCACCGGCACGGTGAGCAGGGCCAGGGTGATGGAGGCCCACAGCAGGCCGGGGGTGCCGAAGGTGGGCGCAGGCGCCGCTTCGGCGAAAAATAACTGGTCGATATTGCCGCCCAGAAAATATACGAAGAAGCCTAAGCCGAACACACCGTAGACGATGGAGGGCACCCCGGCCAGGTTGTTCACCGCGATGCGCACCATGCGGATGATCGGACCTTGCTTCGCGTATTCGCGCAGATAGATGGCGGCGATGACGCCGAAGGGCGTGACCAGCACGGACATGATCATCACCATCATCACCGTGCCGAAGATGGCGGGAAAGATGCCGCCTTCGGTGTTGGCCTCACGCGGTTCTTCACTGACGAACTCCCACAACTTGCCGATGTAGAAGCCGACCTTGTCCAGCACCGACATGCTGTTGGGGCGATAGGCCTGCACGGTCTTGGCGATGGGGATTTCCACCGTCCTGCCGTCGACGGTCGCGGCGGTGAGCGAGGCACGGTTCAGCTCGCGATAGAGCGCCTGCAGATCGTCCTGCAGGTGCTCGTATTCCGCTTGCAGTTTCTCTTTTTCCCGTTCCAGGCGGGCCAGTGCCTCAGGGCTGTCCTCACCCTCCAGTTCCAGGCCGCGTCGTTCCAGGCGCAACTGTTCCATGGCGTAATTGATGGCGCCGATGTCGCCCTTTTCGATGTCGCGGATGGCGGCGAAGGTTTCGCCGGTGTGTTCGATTTGTTGCTGCAGGGTATCCCAGCTGCCCGGGCCCTCGGCGATCACCTCGCCATCGCGTTTCACCTGTTTCAGAAAGCCGTAGAAATTGCCCCATTCGCGCCGCTCGATCACCATCATATCGTCGGCCTGGCTCCATTGCTGGATCCGCGGCGCGATCAGCCAGCGGAAGTCGATGCCGTAGAGATCGCGGTTGCCGGTCTTGATCAGATACCGGGTGATCCATTCTGCGTCGCTGTCCAACTCGATACCGCTGTCGGTAATACGCGCGGCGGGCACCTCTTCCGAATCGCGGATCTCGCCCGCCACCTGCACGATTTGGCCGTTATCGTTTTGATAGGTGAAGCTCTCCACATCGGCGGGCCAGAAGTGCCCCAGGCCGCGCGCCGCAATCAGCAACAGCAGACCTACGACCATGATGATGCTGATACTGACGGAGGCCGCCGTCAACCAGACCCAGGGGGAACCGCTATTGATCCATTTACGCATTAGAGAGAACTATACTTTTTACGCAGCCGCTGACGCACAACCTCAGCGATGGTGTTAAAGAAAAAGGTGAACATGAACAGCACCAGGGCGGCCAGGAACAAGACGCGGTAATGGGTGCTGTCCACTTCCGATTCCGGCATTTCCACCGCAATATTGGCCGACAGGGTGCGCATGCCCTGGAAGATGCTGAAATCCATCACCGGGGTGTTGCCGGTGGCCATGAGCACGATCATGGTCTCGCCAACGGCGCGGCCGAAACCGATCATCACGGCCGAGAAGATGCCGGGACTGGCGGTGAGGATAACAACCCGGGTCAAGGTCTGCCAGGGGGTGGCGCCCAGGGCCAGGGAGCCGTTGGTCAGGTGCCGGGGCACGCCGAAAATGGCGTCCTCGGTGATGGAGAAAATGGTCGGGATGACGGCGAAGCCCATGGCGATGCCCACCACCAGCGAGTTGCGCTGGTCGAAGCTGACGCCCAGTTCCCGGTCCAGCCAGAGTTGCGTGTCGCCGCCGAACAACCACGCCTCGAGCGGATGATTGATGGCAAAGCACAGCCAGGAGACCAACAGGATCAGTGGTATCAACAGCGCCGCCAGCCAGCCGTCCGAAACCCGGTTATGGATGCGGGGAGGGAGCTTGTGCCAGGCATAACTTGCGCCGACCACCGCCAGGGGCAGGAGCAACAGCAGGGCCAGCATGGCCGGCAGGTATTCTTCCATCAGCGGTGCCAGCCACAGACCGGCGAGAAAGCCGAGGATGACAGTGGGCAGGGCCTCCATGATCTCGATGGTGGGCTTGACCATGGAACGCATTTTCGGTGTCATGAAATAGGCGGTATAGATGGCGCCGAAGATGGCCAGCGGGATGGCGAACAGCATGGCATAGAAGGCCGCCTTGATGGTGCCGAATGAGATCGGCACCAGGCTGAGTTTGGGCTCGAAATCGCTGCTCGCCGAGGAGGATTGCCAGACATAGGCCGGTTCGTCGTAACTTTCGTACCAGACCTTGCCCCATAGCGACGACCAGGACACCTCGGGATGCTCGTTGTGCAGGCGCACGAAGATGAGTTGATCCTCGGCGTTCTCGACGATGGCGGCGTTGGCGCGCGGTCCGATGGTCACCTGTTGAGCCGCGACGTCGCTCAACTGTTCGGTGAGAATGGTTTGATCGGCGGTGCTGTGGAAAATGCCGAGGCGTCCAGCGCGGTCCACTGCCAGAAAGCCCTTGCGCGCGTGCTCGGTGGCGAGACTGGTTATGGCCGCCGTCGCCAGTTTGAAATCGCGGATATGGGTCAGTCGTGGCATGCCGTCCGCGTTCTTGACCGGAAACCACTGGCTGACATTGCCCTGGCTATCACCCGCCAGAATGGAGATATCGCCGGTCAGAAATTCAAAGCTGGTCAATTCGGCCGGGCGTTGTAGCAGGTTCACCGTCTCCAGCGCTTCCGCTGCGCCGGGATCGTTGACATCATAGGCCGTGACCTCGCCGCGGGGCGTGGCCAGATACAGCACATCCATCATTTTATCCAGCAGCATAAAACGGAACTTCGCCGCCGCGGATGTGATGGAGGTGGTCTCCACCTCGATCTCCACCGCGTCGCTGAGAAACGAGACCTCTTTCTGGATATCGGTGAGCAATAGCTCGCC
Organism: Candidatus Tenderia electrophaga; assembly: GCA_001447805.1. NCBI lineage: Bacteria > Pseudomonadati > Pseudomonadota > Gammaproteobacteria > Tenderiales (SeqCode) > Tenderiaceae (SeqCode) > Tenderia (SeqCode) > Tenderia electrophaga (SeqCode). The sequence continues at coordinate 2,312,938 of CP013099.1, read as the reverse complement.
GTCGGCGGTAACGGCGCTGATCATGGCCTGATCCTCGGCGTTCTGAATGGCCAGTTGGCTCAGGGGGCGTGCCTGTTCATCCACCACGATGGGTTCCTGGCCCAGGGGATAGTCGATGAAGGGGGTGATGGTGCGGATATTATTGGGATAGCTCACCTTATAATTGTGGCGCAACACCACCGCGCTACCGTCGTCCAGGCCGTAGGCGACGATGCGTGAGGCCGGATCGGCGGCGCTGAAGCTGGTGATCACCGCTCCCGGCGGCAGCGCCGCGGCGACGCCGTCGATAATCCGCCCATCTGCGGTGCTGAAAAAGGTCGCCCGGCCACGGTCATCGAAGCGGACGGCGATTTCGGCCTGTTCCTCCATGGCCAGCAGCATAGTTTCGCTGTCCGCCGCGGCCGGGCTGGGGTAGCGTGCTTCCACTTCAAGGCTGCCCGACAGGAACAGGGGAAACACCACATACACCAGATAAAAGAAGATCAAGGCCACCGCCGCGATGACCCCCAGTCCGCCGACACCGATCATGTATTTCGCCAGCAGGTCTTTGACCCGGCGCATTTTGCGGTGGCGTTGACTGGCGGGGGAGTCAACGGGTGGAAGGGCTGTAGCCATGGAATTCGCTGTCCTTGGATGTGCTGCGCATCATACTTTGCATTTATGACAAATTTATTACAACCGTATTTAAAGAGAGGAAATTATTGTAATTATATGATTGTTCAAGAGAAAGCACATTGCCGTCTTTATGTCTCGCGGGTCGTGGCGATTTTATACAAGGTGTGGCTATGTGGCTATAATGAGTTTTTTACAACTGCATATTCAAGCCGAATGGGCGCCTTAGGCGCTGTAACCGAGTCGGTTTTTGGAGGCCATGAAACCGGTGTACGCAAATAGAAAAATTGTGGCGGCCCTGGCCTTGTGCGCATCCTTGGGGGTGCTTGCCGCCGATAACACCCGCTACGTCAGCGATCATCTCATCATCACGCTCCGCAGCGGTCAAGGGGACCAGTTCCGGATCCTGGAATCATTGCCTTCGGGCACGCGTTTGGAACTGCTGGAGGAGAGCGAGGACAGCGAGTTCGCGCGTGTCCGCACTGCGGACGGCACCGAAGGCTGGGTGAGAAGCTGGTACCTCACCGACACCCCGACCGCGGAGTTATTGCTGGATGAGGCGCAAAGCAAGGCCGAACGCCTGGCGGCGGAGAACAGGACCCTAGCGGCCGCCAATCAAGATTTGAAACAGCGCCGCAGCGCCCTGACGCAGGAGTTGCAGGCGCTCAAGGGCAAGCACGAAGCCGTATTGGCCGAGAACGAAACGCTCAAGGATGTCGCCGCCCGTCCTATGGAATTGGAAAGTGAAAACCAACGCCTTCGCGTGGCCCTGGCTCAGCTGCGGGCCGAGAATACGCGCCTGGCCAGCGACAACACGAGGCTGCGTAATAGTAGTGTGCAGAAATGGTTCATGGCCGGCGCCGGGGTGCTGGTGGTGGGGATCATCCTGGGGCTGGTGGTACCGCGGCTGCGACGCCGGGGGTCCTCAAACTGGTGGACCTGAGGCCAGCCGGTGGGCCTGGCGCGTGGTCTCGGGTAGCTTGTAGCGCGTCACACAGCCCATCACGAAGTCGATGGCGCTTTCCAGGCCGATACGATGGCCGAGGGAAATATAAAGCGGTTTGACGCCTTCCCGGGTGCGTAATACCGCGCCGATGATTTGGTCGCCATCGGTTAACGGCGTCCACCCTCCTTTCTGTTGCGGGACCGTTCCATGGCGGCCGGTCAGCCGCGTCTTGCCCACCCCGATGCTGGGCAGGTGGGTGATCACACCCAGGTGGGAGGCAATGCCCAGACGGCGCGGGTGGGCCAGGCCCTGGCCATCGCAGAGCAGCAGATCGGGTGTCTGCTTGAGTTGATTCAAGGCGTCCAGCACGGCCGGGATCTCGCGAAACGACAGCAGGCCGGGGATGTAGGGGAACTCGGTCGGCCGCCGGGCAACGGCCTGTTCCAAGGGCTGCAATTGGGGATAGCTGAGCACCGCCGCCGCGGCGCGGGTAACGCGGCCGCCATCCTCAAAGCCCACATCCACCCCCGCCACACGCCTGACCGTGCCGAAGTCATCCGTGCGGATCACCTGTGCCGCCAATTCGCGCTGCAATTCGACCGCCTCGCGCGGGCTGAGATCCCAGCGATGCGACGCCCGATAGCGCATTAGGAGCGTTGCCGCGCAAACCAGCGCCAAATATAACCGTCGGGACGGGTCTCGCCGGATTCGATATAGCGCAGGGTGTTGTGGTTCTGCAGCGTCCAGCGCATAAGTTCGCTGATGCCGTAGCGGCCGCACAGCAGGATCTGATCGCCGCTTTGCAACGGCTCATTGACCTCGGGCAGCAGGATCGATTCCTCGCCGCGTCGGATCAACAGCGGCAAACAACGCAGTTGGCGCTCGCGCGCGCGCGGGTCGCTGGTGAGATGGCCCAGTTGAACGCTACGGCCGTTCTCGATGGCATGGGTCACCGCCAGGGCCGACTTGTAATTGATGTGCAGGGTCCAGATATCCGGCACGATCTGATCGCAGACCTGCTCGATCCGCGGTATGACCTCACGCGCCAGATCGTTGCCCTGTTGTTTGAGTAGGCGCAAAAATTCGTACAGCAGCGGTGTGGTGACCAGCGCCAGCACCTTGAGGGTGACCACCTCGCTGTATTGCATGACGTGGTTGCTCTTGATGGCGGCGAAGACGAGGTCGTTGCCGCGTTTGTTCTGCCGCGCCACGGTATACAGTTCCGGGTTCAGTTCCTTGGCGGTCATGAGGATGGAGAGATTGTCGGCGTCATCATTGGTGCCGGCGACGATGCCGGCGGCGTGTTTCACATCCGCCGCCAGCAGGGTGACGGCCTCGGTGCCCTTGCCGACGATGCAGGCGCCCTCGCATTGGGTGCTGACGGGGTCGGCCTCGACGATGGTGGTGGATACGCCCTGACGTTTCAAATGTTTGTCCATGGAGCGGCCGAAGCGGCCGTAGCCGCACAGGATCCAATGGCCCGCCGGGGGCGGCGTGTGGCGCGTCAGCGGCGTGCGCGGCAACTGGGTCAGCCAGTCGAACACCCTGTGCAGTTCGGGCGAATGCAGGGCCGTGGCCATCTCCTCGGCGAAGGCCTCGAAGGGATTGATGACATAGTCGGTGCCGAAAGAGGCCATATTGGCCTGGGTGGCCTCGGTTTCGGCGCGGCAGATCACGCGCAGTGAGGAGTTGAGCAGCTTGCCGCTGATGGCGATTTCCAGATTGGTGTGGTCGCCGTTGGTCAGGGCCAGGATGCCGACGCAAAAGGGCGATTTAAGCCCGGCGTTGCGCAAGGTGTTGGGATCGCCGGCATCGGCGCACAGGCCGGGCACGTAGACATCCAGCTCGGTCAGCAACAGTTCGTTGATGCGGTCCTGTTTGATGTCGATGACCACGGCGCGCAGGCCGCGCTGGGTCAGCGCCTTGGTGATCAGGGTGCCGGTGTCGCCATAGCCGCAGATCAGGTAGAACGGATCGCGGATCTGGCGCACATTACGCACAAAACGGTTCTCGGTGATGGCGCGCTGCAGCGCCGGGTCCTGGGCCAGGGCCAGGATCTTGCCGATGGCGTATAGCCAGGCGATGACGGTGAGATAGACGCTGAAGGTGGTCCACATGCGCTGGGCATTGGTGAAGGGGTAGGGGATTTCACCGAAGCCGATGGTGGTGGCCATATAGCTGACGAAATAAAAGGCGTGGAAGAAACTCATGTGCCAGGGATCGCCCCGGTCATCCACGCCGGGGATCAACACAAAGCCGAGCACCGAGACGGCATAGGCGCTGATCAAGACGATCAACGGCGCGCGCATGCGCCGCAGCACTAACGAGACCACCTTGTAATTGGAGTGTCGCGGTCTGATCAGCATCTGAGCCTCAACATCAGCGCCGCATGGTGACGGTTTCGATAATCAGCAGCACCACCGAGGTGACATTGGCCAGCAGGGCGCCGCCGGACAGCGAGACGATGGAGCTCATGACATGGGGCGTAAGACCGACCTCGGTAACGTAGAGCGCGCCGCCCCAGACGATGGCGGCGGCGATGAGCTGCAGGTCGGCCACCAGGCTGGTGGCCAGCAGCACCGCGCCGATCTGGGTGCGCTCGCCGAATTTGAGCACGGTGGCGATGAGGCTGATCACTAAAGCGGCGAACAGCTCGTAGACGTTGTGGTGGTCGGGATTATCGATATCCCCGATGAAAAAGCCGAAGTTCAGCGTCAGGGCCAGCACGATAAAAAAACCGAACACAACCTTTTCGAAATTCATTCTGTTTGCTCCCTTGCCAGGCGAATTTTTTCTACCTTGTCACAAGAGTAGTATGCAGGGCAATTGAATGAAATAGAAAAAGCCCCTGTGGTGGGGCTTGAAGATGACAAACCTGCGGTCCGTAGCCTCGGTTTATCCTTTAGGGGTATACGAGTCGGGTCGTGGTTGCTTACTCATTATCGGTGGCGCACAGCGCCGAGATGTCCTGGTGTCTGACATCGGTGCCATTGGTGATGTAGAGGGCCTGTTCCACCAGGTTGCGGCTGTGTTCGCCGATGCGCTCGAAGGATTTGAGTATCAGCACGATATTGATGGCGTGTCCCACGTTGCGTGAATCCTCCATCACAAAGGTGGTCAGACGGCGCAGCGCCGAGCGAAAGTCCTCGTCCAATTCGTCGCGTTCGCACAGCAGTTGCTGCGCCTTGGTCTGGTCGAGGCTGTCGAGCACCTCGACGGCGTTTTCCAGCAGCTCGGTGGCACGCCTGCCCATGACGAAGACATCGCGCATCAGTTGGCTGCTGGGATCGTTGTTTTCGTTGTCATAGATGTTGAGTGAAATCGCGGCGATCCGCGAGGCGAGATCGCCGATGCGTTCCAGGTCGATGACGGATTTGGAAAAGGCCATGATGACGCGCAGGTCCAGCGCCACGGGCGAACGGGTGGCGATCAGATTGACGATCATTTCATCAATCTTGAGTTCGTCGTTGTCCATCTCTTTTTCGCGCTCGTTGACGCGACGGGCGGCACCCAGGTCTTCATCCTTGAGGGCCCTGAGCGCCAGCCGGGTTTGGTCCAGCGCCAGCCCCGCCATCTGGATGATTTGCATATGCAGCTGATTCAGATTGCCGTCGTAACGTTTTACCGTATGACCCTCAAGCAGATATGACATGACTCGTTCCTTTGCTGTGCGGCTGCGCTGATTAACCGAAGCGGCCGGTAATGTAGTCTTCCGTCAATTGGTGGCGCGGATTGGTGAACAGGGTTTCAGTGTCGCTGACCTCGATCAGGTCGCCGAGATGAAAATACGCCACCCGTTGTGACACGCGCGCCGCCTGTTGCATGGAGTGGGTGACGATGCAGATGGTGTATTGATGGCGCAGTTCGTCCATCAGCTCTTCGATCTTGGCCGTGGCGATGGGGTCCAGGGCGGAGCAGGGCTCGTCCATCAGAATCACCTCTGGGTTGACGGCGATGGTGCGGGCGATGCAGAGGCGCTGCTGTTGACCGCCGGAAAGGCCGGTCCCGGGTTGGTCCAGGCGATCTTTGACTTCGTCCCAAAGCCCGGTCTTTTTCAGGCTGGTCTCAACGATCTGGTGCAGTTCTTCCTTGTTGTTGGAGACGCCGTGGATTCTGGGGCCGAAGGCGATGTTTTCCCAGATGGATTTGGGGAAGGGGTTGGGCTTCTGAAACACCATGCCGATCTGGGCGCGGATGGGGACCACATCGACCCCTTTGTCATAGATGTTCATGCCGTCGAGTTGGATATCGCCGCTCACACGGGCGCCGGGGACGGTGTCGTTCATGCGGTTGAGGCAGCGCAGAAAGGTCGACTTGCCACAACCCGACGGGCCGATCATGGCCAGGATCTCGTTGTGCGCTATGTCCAGGCTGACATCATTGATGGCGTGTTTGTCACCGTAGTAGACGTTGACGTTGCGACAGGTGATGCGGGGATTGTCCACCGTGGTGGTGCCGACGGTGCCGCGCGCTTCCCGCTCGACCTTTTTCCGGGCGGGTTTCGGTCGCGCGGGGGACATCTTGCCGTGGAATGCCTCAGTCATTGTTACCTCTTCATTGATTACCGTTTGCATAGCGCCTCCTTGGCGTTGTCGGCGATTACCAGCGCCGTTCGAAACGTTTGCGCAGGATCACCGCCAGGGCGTTCATGGTGATCAGAAAACCGAGCAGCACCATGATGGCGGCGGCGGTGCGCTCGACGAAGCCGCGCTCCGGGCTGTCGGCCCACAGGTAGATCTGCACCGGCAGCGCTGTGGCCGGGTCGAAGACGCCGCTGGGGATATCGACGATGAAGGCCACCATGCCGATCATCAGCAGCGGCGCCGTTTCGCCCAGGGCCTGGGCCATGCCGATGATGGTGCCGGTGAGCATGCCCGGCAGGGCCAGCGGCAGCACGTGGAACCAGACCGTCTGCATGGGCGAGGCGCCGATGCCCAGGGCCGCCTCGCGGATGGACGGCGGCACCGATTTCAGCGCCGCACGGCTGGCGATGATGATGGTGGGCAGGGTCATCAGGGTCAGCACCAGGCCGCCCACCAACGGTGCCGAGCGCGGCAGGCCGAAGAAGTTGATGAATACCGCCAGCCCGAGCAGGCCGAAGACGATGGAGGGCACCGCCGCCAGGTTGTTGATGTTGACCTCGATGAGGTCGGTGAGGCGATTGCGCGGTGCAAACTCCTCCAGGTAGATGGCCGCCGCCACGCCGATGGGAAAGGACAGGGCCAGGGTGACGATGAGGGTCAGGATGGAACCCATGGCGGCGCCCCAAATGCCGGCCAGTTCCGGGTCACGTGAATCGCCGGCGCTGAAGAAGGTGGTGTTGAAGCGCAGTTCGATACGCTGTTGCTGTTGCAGTTGATCGATCCAGGCGAGCTGCGTGTCTGTCAGACGCCGCTCGCTCTCGGGCAGGTCGCGGTCGACGTGACCCTTGATCAGCATATCCATCTCGGAGTCGGCCGGAACCCACAGGGACTGGGTCGTGCCGATCAGATCGGGATTGGCCAATATCATTTCGCGCAACTGATAGCCGGCGCCGGCACTGACCAGGCTATACAGATTGCGCTTGTCCTGGCGCCCCGTGACGGCCGGGAACATGTCGCGCAGGGTGGCCTTGACCAGGCCGCCGTAGTCGGCCGCCGACAGGGTCGCATAATCAGTCGTGCCGGGGGCGGCGATATAGTCCGGATCGAAGTGGACATCCAACTCGACATAAGTCTGCACAAAGGCGGTATAGCCCCTGCTGACGATGCTGGTGAACAGGATGACCAGAAAACACATACCGATGACAATGGCGCTGATGCCCAGGCGGCGAAAGCGGCGTTCCGCGCGGTAGCGCTTGCCCAGGTGCTTGTGCACCACGTCGATGCAGCGCGGCGGCGTCGGCGAGTCGGCGGAGGGGCTTGGATTACTCATATTGCTCCCGGTACTTGCGCACGATGTGCAGGGCGATCACATTCAACACCAGGGTGGTGAGGAACAGCATCAGCCCCAGGGCGAAGGCGGCCAGGGTCTTGGCGCTGTCGAATTCCTGATCGCCGGTGAGCAGGGTGACGATCTGCACCGTCACAGTGGTGACCGCCTCCAGCGGGTTGACGGTCAGGTTGGCCGCCAGGCCGGCGGCCATGACCACAATCATGGTCTCGCCGATGGCGCGGGACACGGCCAACAGCACGCCGCCCACGATGCCGGGCAGGGCGGCGGGAAAGATCACCTTACGCACTGTTTCGGATTGCGTCGCCCCCAGGCTGTAGGCGCCGTCGCGCAGTGATTGGGGCACGGCGTTAATGACATCATCCGACAGGGAAGAGACGAAGGGGATGATCATAATGCCCATCACCAGTCCGGCCGCCAGGGCGCTCTCAGAGGCCACATCCAGCCCGATCAGGCCGCCGCTATCGCGGATGAACGGGGCGACGGTGAGGGCGGCGAAAAAGCCGTACACCACGGTGGGCACGCCGGCCAGGATTTCCAGCAGCGGTTTGGCCGAGGCGCGGAGCTTGGGGCCGGCGTATTCAGACAAATAAATGGCCGACATCAGACCGATGGGCACGGCCACCAGCATAGCGATGAACGAGATGAGCAGCGTACCGGCGAACAGCGGGACCGCGCCGAAGGCACCGCTGGAACCGACCTGGTCGGCGCGGATGGCGGTCTGAGGGCTCCACTCCAGCCCGAACATGAATTCGGTGAGCGGCACGGTCTGAAAAAAACGCAGCGATTCGAACAGTACCGACAACACGATGCCGACGGTGGTGAGAACGGCGATGCTGGAGCAGACGATGAGGAAAACTTTGATGATGGATTCCACCGCATTGCGCGCCTGATGCTTGATGTGGATGGCGCGCAGCTTGAGCGCGGCCAGGCCCAGCGCGAGTGACAGCGCCAGTAGGGCGATCAGGCCGTGGCTGATGGACTGTAGACGACGGTAATGTTCAGCCGCTGCCAGGATGGCGGGATCGGCGTCAGAGGAAACGATATTGCCGTTGACGGTGTTCTTGATGTCATTGACGATCAGGTTGAGGCGCGCCGGGTCCAGCTGTTGCAGGTCGGCGGGCAAACGGGCCACCACCAGGTGGGTGATGATGGTCGTTTCAAAGGCAAACCAGACACTCAGCAGCAGCAGTGCCGGGATGCCGCACCAGAGGGCGGTATACAGGCCGTAATAACTCGGCAGGGAATGAAGCTGGCTGATCTTGCCGTCGCTCACACTGAAGGCGCGGCGCCGGCCAACATAGTAGGCGGCCGAACTCAGTATGAGTAATAGCAGCAGCAGGGTTTGCACGGACATAGGCGTTACCTAAAAATATAATGGGCGGCGACGCCAGGGTCGCCGCCCCTTATGCATTTGCCTGGTTACATCTTGAGGGTATCGAGCTGCTTGGCATCTTGGGCGAACGTATTGCGCTCGGCTTTGGGCATGGGCACCAGGCCGCGGTCGGCCAGGTAGCCCTCTTCGCCCCAGGCCTTGTTGCTGGTGAATTCGGCCAGGTATTCCTTCATGCCCGGAATCACGCCGACATGGGCCTTTTTGGCGTAGAAGTAGAGCGGACGTGAAACGGGGTAGCTGCCGTCGGCGATGCTGTCGAATTTCGGTCGCACGCCATCGATGGCGGAGCCCTGCACTTTGTCACGATTCTGATCCAGGAAACTGTAACCGAACACGCCCAGGGCGTCGGCGTTGCTTTCCAGTTTCTGTACGATCAGGTTGTCATTCTCGCCGGCTTCCACATAGGCGCCGTCTTCACGCACGGTGTGACAGATGCTCTTGTAACGGCTCTTGTCCTCTTTCTTGATGGCCTTGATCCAGTCGAATGTTTTGCAGCCGCCTTCCAGAGCAAGCTCGGCAAAGGCGTCGCGGGTACCGGAGGTGGGGGGCGGACCCAATACTTCGATTTCGATATCGGGCAGGCTGGCATTGACCTGTTTCCAGGTCTTATAGGGGTTGGGGACCAGCTCTTGCTTGCCGTTGGGGTTGGGCACGTCCTTGGCCAGGGCCAGGAAAATGTCCTTCAGCTGCAGGTCCAGCTGGGGCGCCGCTTTGGAGTTGGCGATGGCGATGCCGTCATAGCCGATCTTGACCTCGATGATTTCCTTGACGCCGTTCTTTTCACACATTTTTACTTCGGATGACTTGATGCGGCGTGAGGCATTGGTAATGTCCGGGTGTTCCACGCCGACACCGGCGCAGAACAGCTTCAGGCCGCCGCCGGACCCGGTGGATTCGATCTTGGGGGTCTTGTACTTGCTGGTTTTGCCAAACTGTTCGGCAACCACGGTGGCGAAGGGGTAGACGGTGGATGAGCCCACGATGCTGATATAGTCGCGGCTGGAGTCGGCCTGGGCGGTGCCGATCATGCCGCCGGCCAGGATCAGGCTGCTTGCCAGAGAATGCTTAAACATAATTTTAACCTCTCGATTTGAGTGAATGAATGAACTAAAAAACCTAATCGCGATTACTCAATTCGAGAGCATTTTACGGAGCCAATGTTACGCTCGTGTGACCGACTGAAATATTTGAGCGGTGATTCAGACAAAAAAAGCCCCGCCGAGCGGGGCCTTATGAAAAGCAGCGGGCGGCGTGTTATTCCAGGCTCTCCAGCACCCGATCCACCACCTTGGCCGGCAGCGGGATATAGCCGTCTTTGACGACGACTTCCTGCCCGGCCCTGGACAACACCATCTTAAAGAACTCACGCTCCAACGGCGCCAGGGGCTTGTTGGGGTGCTTGTTGACGTAGACATACAGAAAACGTGACAGCGGGTAGTCGCCGGCAATGGCGTTGTCGGGCGTGGCCGCGACGAAGGGGTCACCCGGCTTTTTCGCCAGCGGTACGGCTTTGACGCCGGAGGTCTTATAGCCGATACCAGAATAACCGATGCCGTTGATGGAGGCCGAGACCGACTGCACCACCGAGGCGGACCCGGGCTGCTCGTTGACGGTGTTCTTGGCGTCGCCTTTGCACAAGGCCTTTTTCTTGAAATAGCCATAAGTACCGGAGACCGAGTTGCGGCCGTAGAGCTGGATATCCTGATTGGCCCAGCTGCCGCTCAGGCCCAGGTCGCCCCACTTGGTGATGTCAGTGTCATGTTTGCACTTGCGCGTGACGGAGAATATGGCATCCACTTCCGGGATGCTCATGCCCTTGATGGGGTTGTCCTTGTGCACGTAGACCGCCAGGGCGTCGATGGCGACCGGCACGGCGGTGGGCTTGTAGCCGTAGCGCTTTTCGAAGGACTCGATTTCCTTATCTTTCATTTTGCGGCTCATGGGCCCCAGGTTGGAGGTGCCCTCGGTCAGGGCCGGCGGCGCGGTGGAGGAGCCTGCCGCTTGGATCTGAATATTCACATTGGGATATTCGCGCTTGAATTCCTCGGCCCACAGGGTCATCAGGTTAGCGAGGGTGTCGGAACCGACGCTCGACAGGTTGCCGGAAATGCCGCTGGCCTTGCTGTATTCAGGCAGCTTGGGGTCGACCTTGCTGTCCGCCAGCGCCGCGCCGGATGCCAGCGCCAGGCCGCCGGCCACGGCGATCAGAGTGTTACGAAGTTTCATCGAATATTGCTCCTGCAGTCGTTGGGGAAAACATCGTCTAAAGTGACGAGCTGGCGCAAGTATGCGGCCTTAATATTACATTTTTATGACGGATTGTTGCGGGTAAATGACCATGCTTTCGGCGGGAAAATCGCAGATGAAGGTGCTGCCGCGGTTGACCTGGCTCTTGATTCTGAGCTTGGCCTGGTGGCGCTCCAGCACATGCTTGACGATGGCCAGGCCCAGGCCGGTGCCGCCGATGTCGCGCGAGCGGCCGACGTCGACGCGGAAAAAGCGCTCGGTCAGCCGCGGCAGGTGTTGCGGCGGAATGCCGATGCCGGTGTCCGTCACCTCCAGATGGGCGCCGGCTTCATCGTGATACCAGCGGATGGTGATGTTGCCGCCCTTGGGGGTGTAGCGCACGGCGTTGAAGACCAGGTTGGAAAAGACGCTGTAGAGTTCGTTCTGTACGCCGTAAAGCCCCAGCTCGTTGTCGCACTCCAGGGTGATGCGATGTTCTTTTTCGGCGCTCAGGACGAGCGCTTCCTCTTTGATGGCATAGAGTTGGCTGGGCACCGGTACCTCTTCGCGCGCGGCCGGTTTGAGTTCCTCGTTTTCTAGCCGCGACAGCATCAACAGATCGTTGACGATGTTCTGCATGCGGCCCGATTGGCGCATCATCATCTCCAGGGTGTCATGCCATTCGGCCAGCGGCCCGTCGGCTTCATCCTGCATGCTTTCCAGATAGCCGTGGATGACGGTCAGCGGGGTGCGCAATTCGTGGGAGATATTGGAGATGAAGTCGCGCCGCATCTGTTCCAGGCGTTTGATGCGGGTGATGTCGCGGGCGATCAGCAGGCGCTGGTTCTGGCCATAAGGGATGATGCGCACACTCAGCTGTTGTTGTTCATCTACCGGCGCGGGTATTTCGAGTGGAGTCTCATAATCCTTGCGGTTGAGATAGCGGATGAAACTGGGATGCCGGATCAGATTGCTGAGATGCTGGCCGATGTCCTTGGCCGGTTGCAGGCCGAGACTCTCCTGCGCGGCCTTGTTGACCCATTCAATCTGGTCGTAGCGATTGAGCACCACGGTGGCGTCGGGCATGGCCGCGGTGGACTCCTTGAAGCGGGCGATGTACTTGGCCAGTTTCTTCTTGCGGTCGCGGTTCTTCTGTTGCAGGTGGTAGATGCGGTCGAAGATCTCGGCCCAGATGCCTTGACCTGCCGGCGGATGGAATTTGCCCGGTTTGTTGAGCCAGCGCGCCAACCGGTTGATATTGTGCAGGTGCCAACCCAGATAGACGGCGAGGGCGATCAGCAGGCAGGCCAGCAGCTGTTCGATGACAAAACCAATCACCATCGCCAGGCCCAGCAGGCCGGTCAGGCGCCAGATTTCCTTACTCAATGGAGACAATAACCCTCACTCCTCAGCTGTCAGCCGGTAACCCGCTCCTCGTATTGTCTGTATCATACGGTCATACGCCACCGGTTCAAGTGCTTTTCGCAGCCGGCGGATGTGGACGTCGACGGTGCGTTCCTCAATATAGACATTGCTGCCCCAGATGCGGTCCAGCAGCTGGGTGCGGCTGAAAACCCGGTCGGGATGTCCCATAAGGAACTGCAGCAGCTTAAATTCGGTGGGGCCGAGATTGACCTCGGTGTTGCCGGCGTGTACCCGGTGGCCCTTGAGGTCGAGGGACAGGCCGTTGATGTTGATCACATCCTTGCCATGGCTGGGCGAGGCGCGGCGCAGTACGGCGTTGATACGGGCGCCCAGCTCACGCGGCGAAAAGGGCTTGGTGATGTAGTCGTCGGCGCCGGCGTCCAGGCCGCGGATCTTATCGTCCTCCTCGCCGCGGGCGGTGAGCATGATGATGGGGATGTCCTCGTAGCGCTCGTCGGCCTTCAGCTGTCGCGCCAGGTCGACACCGCTGATGTCGGGCAGCATCCAGTCAAGCAGGATCAGATCGGGCAGGATCTCGCCCAGTTTCTTGAGTGCCGTGCGGCTGTCTGCGGCGCTGACCACATTGAAGCCCTGGCGCTTGAGGGTGAAACTCACCATCTCGCGCACATCGGCTTCGTCATCGACTATAAAGATATTGACTGACATAGGTTTGGCTTCAGCTGTCTTCGGTGGTGGCATTAGAAAACAGATCTGTTACAGGAGTATGACAGAATGTTTCAAGGGGAATGCACCAGCGTGTCGGAGCGCCCCAGGATCCAGCTGACAGCAAAGCCGATAACGTGATAACTATGCTTTTCCAGCAGCGGACTGTCACTGAAGCTGGCGCCCTTGAGGGTGTCGAGGCGCAGGAAGGCGGCGACGGAAAGGTTGCCGAGGGTCTTCGAGGCGGTCAGGGTGAGACGGCTGCCGCTGTACCCGCTGCGTCCTTCATGGGCCGGCCGTTGCGCCGTGACATAGACCGGTTTGACGCCGTAGAAATAGTCGTGATAGGCATCGTCGCTGAAGATGGGGCCGACGGAAACGCTGTATTCCGGATCGCTGGCGGCGGCCGGCCTGCGGTAGTATTCCAGGTAGGGGGCGAAGACCCAGCCTTCATGGGTCCAATCCAATCCATCCACTGAATAGGCCGCCCGCAGCGGCAGCCGCAGCCACAGACTGCGGTGCTTCCTGCGCGGCTCATGCCAGAGCCGGATTTCCAGGGAGGGGCCGAATTCCACCGTCGGCGCCAGTTCGGGCATCCCCTGGCGCGGACCGTCCTGGTCGCTGGGCACCGGCACGCCGCCGGCCAGGCTCAGGTCCAGCACCAGATCATCACTGCTGTAGAGCAGGCCCTGGATGCCTTCGTCATCGACCTTGAAAAAATCGCCCCGATAGATGATGTAGGGAAAGGGCAGCAGGTAGCCGCGCTCGCTGTCGCTGCCGCGGTAATAGGGCAAATGCAAGCCGGCGACGCCGATCCCCAGCTCCCACAGGGGGCGTTGCTGGGCCTGGGCACAGCTGCAGGCCAGGCCCAGAGCGAGTGGCAGGACTTTAAAGACGTTGCTGCAGGATTTCGCGGATCTCATCATCCGTCAGTACGAGGGGGTTGGTTTGCATGCTGCTGCCGCGGCTATGCGCGACAATCGTGTCGAAATCGTGTTGCGTGATGCCGTAGGCGCTCAGGCGCGGCAGCTGCAGTTGTTCACTCCAAGCGTGCAGCACCTCGAGCAGGGCCCGGCGCGCCTGTTCGTCCGAGGCCTCGGGCCGCTCGGCCAGCAGCCGGCCCACCTGGGCGTATTTCGCCAAGGCCGGGCTATGGGGCTCGCGTTGTTGCAGGGCGCGCATGTTGACCTCGGTGGCGGCCGCCACCAGGGTGCCGCAGACCACTCCGTGAGGAATGGGGAAAAACGCCCCCAGCGGCGAGGCCAGGCCGTGCACCGAGCCCAGTCCCACCTGGGCCAGGGCGATGCCGGACAGCAAGGCGGCGTAGGCCATGGCGCAGCGCCCCTGGCTGGCCTGGGGTTCCTGGCCGCGCCAGGCGTCGAGGAAGCCCTGTTTTACCGCCTGGATGCCGCTCCAGGCTAAGGCGTCGATGAAGGGATTGGCCTTGGTGGAGACATAGGATTCCAGCAGCTGGGTGAAGGCGTCCATGCCGTCAGCGGCGATCAGAGCCGGCGGACAACTGGCCAGCAGCTCCGGGTCGATAAGGGCGTATTCGGGCACCAGGCATTCGTGGCGGAAGGATTTCTTGAAACCGTCCGGACCCTGGCGGCTGAGTACGGCATTCTTGGTCGCCTCGCTGCCGGTGCCGGCGGTGGTCGGGACCGCAATGAAGGGCAGGGCGGGGCCGCGGTAGTCGATGCCCTTGCCCACCCCCTCCAGGTGATCCAGCACCGAATTGCCATGGGGCAGCAGGCCGGCCACGGCCTTGGCGGCGTCGACCACGCTGCCGCCGCCGATGGCGACGACGGTGGCGATGTTGGCGCCGGCGTAGTGTTTGACGGTTTCATCCACCAGCTCGGGGGAGGGCTCGCCGGAGACCACCACGTTGTCCCAGCGCATCTGCTGTTGGTCCAGCGCGTCGATCAGTGCTTGCCATCGCGGGGTTTGGCGCAACGAACGTGCGCCGGTTACCAGCAACACGCGTTCGCCGTATTGGGCGATCAGCCCCGGCAGTTGCTCCAAGCTCCCCGCGCCGTAGACAATGCGCGGCAGGCGCGAAATAGAAAAATCATTACACAGCATGGCTCAGCCTTTGGGAAACAGTCCGTGGTATTGCACCCCCTGGCGCGGTTCGGCCATCCAGTCGGCCACGCTGTCGCGCCACTTGAGATAATGGGCGGTGTGTTTGTGGGCCTGGGCGTCTTCGTCCGAGGCGTAGGCCTCGTAGAGCACGAAGCGGTTTGGCTCATCGGCGGCCTGCAGAATGTCAAAGCGGCGATTGCCGCTCTCCTGCGTCGAGGCCTTGTGGTTTAGCCGGGTGGCGGCGATGAAGGCATCGATATGTTCGCGTTTGACGTGAACATGGACCAGGGTCACGTGCATGGCGCTCTCCTCTCGAACTCACTGGTTTTGTATAGTACTGTGCTCACAGGAGAAATGACACAGGCCCGAGCGTGGCCGAGCAATGGAGGAGGGAGCAATGACTGACTGTCTGTTTTGCAAAATGGTGGCCGGCGATATCAGCCCGGATACGGTTTACGAGGACGACGAGGTGCTCGCCTTTCGCGACATCAATCCCCAGGCGCCCACCCATGTGCTGGTGGTGCCCAAGCGTCATATCTCGACCATTAACGATTTGAATGCGGACGACGCCGAGCTGGTGGGCAAGCTCTATCTCGTGGCGCAGCAGGTAGCGGCGAAGGATGGCATCGCCGAGGAGGGTTACCGGACGGTAATGAACTGCAACGCCGGCGCCGGCCAGAGCGTCTTCCATATTCATCTGCACGTCTTGGGCGGACGCCCCATGCGTTGGCCGCCGGGTTGAGTGCCCGAAGAAACCAGTCCCAATTCAGTCGCTTAGTTAGCTCCGGAAAAAACTGAGGGGGGTCGGCTTTAAAATCGCCGCGCGGCGACGATAAACAGACAGTGACGCGAAAACAATAATTTTAATAACAGTTGAACTTTTCCGGGAGTAGTCTGGCAGTGGAAAATAAAGTGTCTGAGTATGACGTCCTCGTCGGTCTGGTCGAGCGGGTGAAGCTGCCGCCGCAACCGAAAGTATTGCTGGCCATCAATGACGAAATGAAGAAGGAGCACCCCGGTTTCGAGCGCATTGCCGGCTTGGTCGAGCAGGATCCGGCCCTGGCGGCCAAGGTATTGAAGTTGGTCAATTCACCGTTTTACCGCACCTCCGATAATGAAATGCATTCCATGGTTCAGGCGCTGTCCATTCTCGGGCTGCGCAACTTCTATTGTGTTGTATTGGCCTCCTCGCTCAAGGATATCGTCGGCATTACCGAGGCGACGATTAAACTGTGGAATCACACCCTGGTCGTGGCCAAGACCTGTGAAATGATCGCCCGCACCACCCGGGTCGTCGCCCCCGAGCTCGCCTATATGGCGGGGTTGTTTCACGACAGCTCGATCCCTATGCTGCTGGATAAGGAGCCGCGGTTTAAAGAATCCATGCAAATGGTAATCGCGCTGGGGGGTGATATCGAGCGCTTTGAGCAGGACAACTTCAATACCAGCCATGCCGTGGTGAGCTATCTACTGGCCCGCTCCTGGCAGCTGCCGGAAGTGGTCTGCGATGCCATCCAGCAACACCACAGTGACGACCTGAGCCTGTTTCCCACCCTCCAGGCACGCCGCTTGGGTGCGGCCCTCATACTGGCGGATCGTTTGGCCCGCGCCAGTGCGCCGGCCAACGGGGATGCGCAGCAAGAGGATGCATTTTGGCGCGGCATCGAGGCCGAGGTATTGAAGGAACTGGGCCTGGAAGCGGACAATCTGGAGGAATTCAGCGCCATTGCGCGTGAATATGCCGCCACGGCTTAGTCGGCGGCGCGGGAGCCAGCACACAAAACCAGAACGCAAAAAAGGCGGGATTCCCGCCTTTTTTCATTGAACCGGCCGCAACCGGTTTAGGAGTTGGAGCTATCCTTTTTGTCGTTCTGGTCGACCTTGTAGATTCGAAACACCAGCAGGATCATCATGGCGACGACAACAATCGAAACCCCGACCACCATGATGGTAATAAATTGTTCATTCAACATCGATTTCCCTCCCAAAGAAAGTTGTTATCGCGGCTATCATACCACCCTGGTGCGGATTAGCGATAGCCATGCTTGAGCACCAGATTGATGAGGAAATCGGGCGTTGTGTCGGTGAGCAGGTTTTCACCCACGCCGATGTCCAAACGGGTCTGCGCGCCTAGATAGACCGAGCCGCCCACGGTGAGCTGCACGGTATGTGCGCCCAGTTGATCCAGCTCGCTGTCGTAGATGCGGGTATGCATGTCCAGTTGGGCCTTGAGATCGATCATGCGGCTGTTGTCCCAGATTAGCCCGGCGCTGGCGAAACCGGCGACATTCTCCTGCGTGTCCGGCAGCACCTCGCCTTCGCCCAGCCACACGATGCCGGCGTTGGTGAAGCTGGTCAGCCCCAGGGCGGTCAGCCAGTCTCGCTTGATATGTGCCAGGGACACGGAGACATCGGTGGCGCCGCTGCCGTGCAGTTGGCGCGCCCTGCCAGTGGGCAGTTTGAGCCCGAGGTGCAGGCTCAGGGCACTGTCGGCCGTCTTACTCAGTTGGCGTGCGCTATAGAGGCGGATGTCGCCGATGCCCTCGCTGGGACTGTCCAGGTCCACCAGGGCGGTATTGGCGACGGCATAGCGGTAGCGCAGGGTATTGCTGGTGGTCTTCACCCGCTCGGCGTTGCTGAGGCCAAAGCTGTCGTGCCAATCCTCGATGAAATTGTCCATAAAGCCGTTGCTGTGGGCGATGAAGGGTATCTCCAGCCCCACCTCGGTACGTTCATCCAGGCCGTAACGCAGGGTAAACGCGAGCCGATAGGTCTCGCCGTCGAGGATGACGGACTCTTTGCCCGCCGTGGTGAGGATGGAATTATTGGCCATATCCAAGGCCACGGCGCCGGCATAGCTTCGCGCCGGGACAAGGGCGGCGTTTTCCGTAACCGGCATTCCGTAGATTTGAATGAAGGGGTTGAGGTTCTTGATGGAAAAGGGCTGCGCGGTGGCCGCTTGAAGCTGGGTCGCGATGATGAATGTGCAGCAGGGGATGAACGGCAGACGTATCAAGAGTGACATGGCGCGGTCTTTTTACCAGCGATAAAACGCCTGGACGCCGCGCACTTCCAGGGAGCTGAGCGTGTCGTCGCGGGCGCTCAGCATGGGGTACAGTTCCAGCCGCGCCGCTTGCTCATCACTGGTACCAAACCACTGGTTGACCTTGTCATTGATGGCGCCGAGCGGGTCGGTAAAAAACAGGCCCACCTTGTCACGCGTACGCGCATAACCGCGCGCGGCGATGCCGCGTTTTATATTTTCATGTCCGATCATAAAATATTCTCCCATGACGGCGCCGCCGACGGGGGTGAAGATCATGTCTTGAATCGACACTGGCTCGAATAGGGCCTCGATGCCGTATTCGTAAATGGTGGACATGATCAGGCCGTACCAGAAAGAAGCTTGACGGTCGAAACCGCGATGCCGGGCGCGCACGTAGTAGACCGCGCCGAAATAGGGGTGGCCGATAAAGTTAATGGCCCAGTCGTCGCTGTCCTTGCGCAGGCTGTTGACGTTGTTGTCCCACTTGCCGAAGATGTTACCCGATTTGTCTTCGTCGTCCCACTGCGACACGCTCTCGGGCATTAGATACAGCACACCAACCACTGCGACCTGGTATAAGAGGAACAATTTAGTGTCACTCGTGATGCCGTCCCAGTCGGGTTCGGCGGGGATCTCGAGATGGGGGAATTCGGCATTGTCGGCGGATTGGGCGGTAGCGGGCGCAATTTCAGAATCCTGCGTTGCTGCCGCTGCTATGTGCAGGTGTGCGTCACCGAGGCCCAGTTGCGGTCGCAGGTCGAGTTGCGCGCCCGTCAGGGCGGTATCGAGACACAGTGCGGGAATGGGAATGAGTGCCAGCAGCCACCCCAGGAGCTTTTTAACTGTCATGCAAGTTTCTAGTGTTTAACTGTGGCAAATACATGCGCCGTGCCGATCTAAAGGCGCTAAGGATACCGGTTTTAGGGGGTGAATTCCACGCTTGCGCGCCGCGCTTGGTGTGAAGAATATTTTTTACTGGGACGCATGATAGATGTATAAGACCCGTATGGACGGCTTAGAGAGAAATCCATGACTAATGGCTTGAACAAAATTCTATACGTAGAAGACGAGCCGGACATCCAGGCCGTCGCCAGGATCGCCCTGGAATCGGTAGGTGGTTTTGAATTGCAGGTGTGCAGCGGCGGCGAAGAGGCGATCAGGACGGCGGCGGGATTCGCGCCCGATCTGTTATTGCTGGATGTCATGATGCCCGGCATGGACGGGCCCACCACGCTGGCGCGGTTGCGTAAACTCGAGGGCCTGGAAGACACGCCCGCCCTTTTTATGACCGCCAAGGTGCAGCCGCAGGAGATCGAGCACTTTAAATCATTGGGCGCGATCGAGGTGATCGCCAAGCCGTTTGACCCCATGAGCCTGGCTGACAAGCTGCGCCGGGTATGGCGTCAACATCAGGCCGAGACCTAAACCGCGCAGACCTCGCAGGCAAGGAGCAGGGCAATGAAGATCGGTGTGCCGAAGGAGATCAAGGATCACGAGTACCGCGTCGGGGTGACCCCCGCGGGGGCCAAGGCATTGATCGATGCCGGTCATGAGCTGTGCGTGGAGCACAATGCCGGCGATGCCATCGGCTTTCACGATGATATGTATGAGGCGGTGGGCGCCGCCATCGTGCCCGCTCCCGAGGCGGTGTATGAATGCCCCATGGTGATTAAGGTAAAGGAGCCTCAGGCGAGTGAGTTTCCCCTGCTGCACGCGGGTCAGATCCTGTTTACCTATCTGCATCTCGCCCCCGACCCGCAGCAGACGCGCCATCTGTTGGAACGCAAGGTGGTGGGCATCGCCTACGAAACGGTGACTGATCAGGCTGGGCGCCTGCCGCTGCTGGTGCCCATGAGCGAGGTGGCGGGACGCATCGCCATCCAGGCCGGGGCCGCCGGTCTGCAGATGATCAACGGCGGGCGCGGCGTGCTGCTGGGCGGTGTGCCCGGCGTGCCGCGCGGCAAGGTGGTGATTATCGGTGGCGGCGTGGTGGGTACCGAGGCGGCCAAGATGGCCCTGGGCCTGGGGGCGGAGGTCACCATCCTGGACAATAACCTGGGCCGTCTACGCCAATTGGACGATCTATTCGGGCCGGGCCTCAACACCCGCTTTTCCGAGGCCCATTCCCTGCAGGAATTGGCGTTGGAGGCCGATTTGTTGGTGGGGGCGGTGCTCCTGCCCGGCCATGCCGCGCCGAAACTGGTGAGTCGCGAATTGGTGCAGCGGATGCGCCGCGGCGCGGTGATCGTGGATGTGGCCATCGACCAGGGCGGTTGTGTGGCGACCTCGCGGCCCACGTCCCATTCCGATCCCATGTATATAGAAGAGGGTGTGGTGCATTATTGCGTCACCAATATGCCCGGTGCCTGCGCCCGCAGCGCCACCATGGCCCTGACCAACGCCACCTTGCCCTATGCCCTGCAGCTGGCCGAGCACGGCGAGGCGGCGCTGAAGCACAACCCGGGGCTGCTGGCGGGGCTCAATGTGTATAAGGGCCGGGTGACCAATCCGGCCGTGGCTCAGGATCTGGGGTATGACTATTACGCCCCCGACTCATTGTTGAAATCCTGATCAATCCCGAAATCACAGGAGCGGCGCGTGGACATTAACAAGGTTCAGTACAAATTGATCTTTCCTGACGGCCCGGAGCGGGTTTTGGAGCTGCACCTGCGCAGCGACACCCTGGTGCCGGTGGCCTGGCTGCCCCCAAAGCCGCCGGAGTGGGCCGCCCTGGAGTTTCAGAAATGTACTAACTGCCCGCTCAAGCCCAACGAACATGCCTATTGCCCCGCCGCCCTGAATCTGGTCAAGCTGGTGGAGGACTACAACGATCTGGACCTGCTCGATACGGTAAAACTTGAGGTCAAGACCGCCGACCGGGCGGTGATTGTCTCCGCCACGGTGCAGAAGGCGCTGGGCTCGCTCATCGGCCTGCTGATGGCCACCAGTGATTGTCCCCATGCGGCTTATTTCCGTCCGCTGGCGCGGTTCCATCTGCCCCTGGCCACCGAGGCGGAGACCATCTACCGCGCCGTCACCGCCTATGCCATGGCGCAATTCGTGCGCCGTCAGGCCGGCAAGGAGGGCGCTGCCGATTTGGACGGCTTGTCCGAGATCTACGCCAACCTGGAGACGGTCAACACCGGTCTGTCGGCACGTCTGAAAGCAGCGCGCCAGGACGGCAGTATTGCCCGCAGTCTGATGGAGTGGGATGTCTTTTCCGGCATGTTCCCGATGCGTGCCGAGGCCGTGATGGAAAGCATGCGCCCCTTGTTTTCCGCCTATTTATCCGATAAATAGAGTCATTCTTCAAAACCGGGTGGTACTCCTTTGAATAACACTTTCGATCAGGCGGCGGCGCAGCTTCACAGCGTGGTGGATTTTGTGCGCTGGGGCGCCAGCCGTTTCAACGAGGCCAAGCTCTATTTCGGTCATGGCACGGACAATGCCGTGGACGAAGCCTTGTTCCTGGTGCTGCACGCCCTCAATTTGGCGCCGGGGCTGGCGCCCGAGATGTACCATGCCCGCCTGACCGAGGCCGAGAAAGAGGCGGTGCTGAGCCTGTTCAGGCGCCGCATTGTCGAGCGTCTGCCGGCGCCTTATCTGACCCATGAGGCCTGGTTCGGCGGTATGAGTTTTTATGTCGACCAGCGCGTGCTGGTGCCCCGTTCACCCTTCGCCGAGCTGATCGAGGCGCGTTTCGCCCCCTGGGTGGACGAGGAGCGTACCGAGAAGATCCTTGATTTGTGCAGCGGTAGCGGCTGCATCGCCATCGCCTGTGCCGCCGCCTTTCCGTGGGCCGAAGTGGACGCGGCGGATGTCTCCGCCGAGGCGCTGGACGTGGCCAAGATCAACATCGAGCGCCACCAGTTGCAGGATCAGGTACGCGCCGTGCAGACCGACCTATTCGCCGGGCTCAAGGGCAAACGCTACGATCTTATCGTCTCCAATCCCCCTTACGTGGATGCCGAGGACATGGCCGCCATGCCCGAGGAGTTCCGCCGCGAACCGGCCCTGGGGCTGGCGGCGGGGGAGGACGGTCTGGAGATCGTGCTGCAGATCCTGGCCCAGGCCAGCGATCACCTGAGCCGCGACGGCGTGCTGGTGGTGGAGGTGGGCAACAGTGAGGCGGCGCTGGTGAACCGCTTTCCCGAGGTGCCCTTTGTCTGGCTCGAATTCGAGCGCGGCGGCCACGGCGTGTTTCTGCTCCAGGCCGAGGTGCTGAGCGAGTACCACGCGCTGTTCCGGCAGGCCTGTCATACGACTTAAATCCCGGGCCGAATTCCCCTATAATCAGTCGATCAACTGAAGGCGAACCATTTCTGGAGGAGCAGAGTGTGGATCAATCCCTGATATTCGATCTGGAACTGATTAAACGTTACGACACATCGGGGCCGCGCTATACCTCATACCCCACCGCGGTGCAGTTTCATGAAGGCTTCGGCGAGGAAGACTATCGCCGCGTCGCCCAGGGCACCAATGTCTCCGCCCGGCCGCTGTCGCTGTATTTCCATATTCCCTTCTGCGACACGGTCTGTTTCTATTGCGGCTGCAACAAGATAGCCACCAAGGACCGCGGCCTGGCCAGTCCCTATCTCGACAGGGTCTACAAAGAGATGGCCCTGCAGGCCGAGCTGTTCGACGACAATCGCATGGTCGACCAGCTGCACTGGGGCGGTGGTACGCCCACCTTTATCAGCCACGCACAAATGACCGAGCTGATGGAGACCACGCGCAAGCACTTTAAACTGCATGACGACGACAGCGGTGAATATTCCATCGAGATCGACCCGCGTGAAGTGACGGGCGAGACCGTGGCCCTGTTACGCAGGCTGGGTTTCAATCGCATGAGTCTGGGCGTGCAGGATTTCGAGGCGCAGGTGCAGAAGGCGGTCAACCGCATCCAGTCGGAGCAGGAGACCATGGCGGCGTTGGCGGCGGCGCGCAAGGAGGGCTTCAAGTCCATCAGTCTCGACCTGATCTACGGCCTGCCGCACCAGACCGTGGACAGCTTCGCGCGCACGCTCGAGCGGGTGCTGGCGGTGGATCCCGACCGTCTGTCCATTTTCAACTACGCTCATTTGCCGGAGATGTTCAAACCGCAGCGTCGCATCAACGAGGCCGATCTGCCCTCGCCGGCGGCCAAGCTCGATATCCTGCAAATGACGGCGGAGCGCTTGCAAAGCGCCGGCTATGTCTATATCGGCATGGACCACTTCGCCAAGCCCGACGACGAGTTGGCGGTGGCCCAGCGTGAGGGCAAGCTGTATCGCAATTTCCAGGGCTATTCCACCCACGCCGGCTGCGACCTGATCGGTCTGGGCGTCACCTCCATCGGCATGGTGGGGGACAGCTACAGCCAAAACCAGCGTACCTTGGACGCGTATTACGCCAGCATCGACGCCGGTCAGCTGCCGGTGTTTCGCGGCATCGAGCTGGATGCCGACGATGTGCTGCGTCGCGCCGTGATCACCCGGCTGATCTGTAACTTCGACCTGAACAAGGCGCAGATCGAACAGCAATACAAGATCGATTTCAATGATTACTTCAAGGTCGAAATGGAGACGCTCCGGGACATGGAACGCGACGGACTGCTCGGCCTCGATGACGCAGGCATCCACGTCGCCGCCAAGGGACGCCTGCTGATCCGCAATATTTGCATGGTGTTTGACAAGTACCTGCGCCACACCAGCGCCCAGCGTTTCTCCAAAGTGATCTAGCCGCCGTTCTCACCGGACTAACCCCGTCGCCGCCGACGCGGCTGTTTTAACATAGAAAACAGACGTTTATATGGTAGAATCGCGGCCTACCATTCGGCATCCCGCAGAGGCATCCCATGTCAGGCAACAGCTTCGGAAAATTGTTTACCGTCACCACCTTCGGCGAAAGCCACGGCCCGGCGTTGGGGGCGATCGTGGACGGTTGCCCGCCGGGATTGGCATTGAGCGCGGCCGATCTACAGCGGGATCTGGACCGGCGTAAACCAGGTACCTCGCGCCACACCACTCAGCGCCGCGAGGCGGACGAGGTCGAGATTCTGTCGGGCGTCTTCGAGGGTAAAACCACCGGCACGCCCATCGGCCTATTGATCCGGAACACCGACCAGCGTTCCAAGGATTACTCCAAGATCATGGACCGCTTTCGCCCCGGCCATGCCGACTACACCTATCAGCAGAAATACGGTATCCGCGATTATCGCGGCGGCGGCCGTTCCTCGGCGCGCGAGACCGCCATGCGTGTTGCCGCCGGGGCTATCGCCAAAAAGTATCTGCAACACACCCAAGGCATCGAAATTCGCGGCTATTTGGCCCAGCTCGGTCCCATTAAGGCCGAGGCGTTGGATTGGGATCAGGTGGGCCAAAACCCCTTCTTCTGTCCCGACGCCGGCAAGGTGGCCGAGATGGAGGAATACATGGATGCCCTGCGCAAATCGGGTGATTCCATCGGTGCCCGCATCAACGTAGTGGCCAGCGGCATGATGCCCGGCCTGGGCGAGCCCATCTTCGACCGCCTGGAGGCCGATATCGCCCATGCCATGATGAGCATCAACGCGGTCAAGGGTGTTGAAGTCGGTGCCGGTTTTGCCTGCATCGAACAGAAGGGTACCGAACACCGTGACGAGATCACCCCGGCGGGCTTTCTCAGTAATAATGCCGGCGGCGTGCTGGGCGGTATTTCCACCGGTCAGGATATTATCGTGAGCATGGCGCTCAAGCCCACGTCCAGCCTGCGCCTGCCCGGTCACAGCGTCGATCTGCAGGGCGCGCCGGTAGAGGTGGTCACCACCGGCCGCCACGACCCCTGTGTCGGTATCCGCGCCACCCCCATCGCCGAGGCCATGCTGGCGCTGGTGTTGATGGACCACTTGTTGCGCCACCGCGCCCAGAATCTGGACGTTAAATCGGAAACACCCATCATCCCGGCGGGCTAAGCTGGGTTGATGCCTTATTGGCGATTATCAAATTTCTATCTGTTTTTCTTCGGCTCGCTGGGGGTCCTGGTCCCCTATTGGTCCCTGTATCTGAAATCCCTGGGGTTCGGGCCGGCCGAGATCGGCGAACTGATGGCTCTGATTATGGCCACCAAGATCGTGGCGCCCAACATCTGGGGCTGGGTTGCGGATCACAGCGGCCGGCGGGTGGAGATCACCCGCTTGGCCACTTTTTTGGCCTTGATCGCCTTTTGCGGCGTGTTCCTGGATCAGGGCTATTGGTGGATCGCGGCGGTGATGTGCCTGTTCAGCTTCTTTTGGAATGCCGCCCTGCCGCAGTTCGAGGCCACCACCATGAACATGCTGGGCGACCAGCCGCAGCGTTACAGCGCGGTGCGGCTGTGGGGATCGGTGGGATTCATTCTGGCGGTCGTGCTGGTGGGCTCGTTGTTGGACTCCTTCGGCACGGGCATGGTGCCCTGGGTATTCCTGGCGCTGCTGGCCGGGCTGGCCTTGTCCACCTGGCTGGTGCCGCGCGAACGGGGTGAAGTGCTGGAACATCACGGCGGCTCCATCTGGCAGGTGCTGCGCCGACCGCAGGTGATCACGGTGTTGTTGGTATGTTTTCTGCTGCAGGCCAGTCACGGACCTTATTACACCTTCTATACCATCTATCTTGAGGCGAGCGATTACAGCCGCGGCCTGATCGGCGGGTTGTGGGCCTTGGGGGTGGCCGCGGAGATCGGCGTTTTTCTGCTGATGCACCGTTTGTTGCCGCGTTTCGGACCCAAGATATTGTTATTACTCAGCCTGGCCTTGACCACACTGCGTTGGGTTTTGATCGGCTGGTGCGTCGAATGGTTGTCGGTAATGGTGTTCGCCCAGTTGCTGCACGCGGCCAGTTTCGGCATTTATCACGCCGTCGCCATCCATCTGATCCATCATATCTTCACCGGCCGCCACCAGGGCAGGGGGCAGGCGCTTTACAGCAGTCTCAGTTTCGGTGCCGGGGGCGCAGTCGGCAGTCTGTTGAGTGGTTATCTGTGGAGCGGTGTCGGCGCCGCCGTTACCTTCACGGCGGCGGCCCTGATGAGTGCGCTGGCGTTTCTGATCACGTGGCGCGGATTGCGCGCCCAAGATTGGTAACATTGTTGAAAACACTGCCAATTATCCATTGACGCTGGGGGGCCTGCCGAGTATTATTGCCGTCCTTTACGCCACCCCGCCTGTTTCGCCAGGTGCTGGCGTGGCAGCGGGGCATAGCGCAGTCTGGTAGCGCGCCTGCTTTGGGAGCAGGATGTCGGGGGTTCGAATCCCTCTGCCCCGACCAAATTGACTCAACGGGCGGCGTTGGAAACAATAGTGGATTAATGTGCGCCCGTAGCTCATCCGGATAGAGCATCGGCCTTCTAAGCCGAGGGTAGCAGGTTCGAGTCCTGCCGGGCGCGCCAGTTTGCAGGTCCGGTGTCCGCCTCGCTGATTTGTGCCCTTAGACGCGTGACGAGGCACTCGCCGGATTTTATAATTGATGTGGTTTTATGGTGAGCGTAGCTCAGTTGGTAGAGCCCCGGATTGTGATTCCGGTTGTCGTGGGTTCGAGTCCCATCGTTCACCCCAGTTTAAAGTTTGTGGGGCCGTTAGCTCAGTTGGTAGAGCAGGTGACTCTTAATCACTTGGTCCGGGGTTCGAGTCCCTGACGGCCCACCATTTTTTTTGCCTGCCTCGCGCCTTTCCTCAGTTCATTTAATTTAATGGTATGCTTTCCGTACCCAGTTAATTTCCTTGGTAAATAGTGTATGGCACAGGATATCAGACACACTGCCCATCCTGCGGTAAAGACTTGCATCGAGGTGCTGCAGGCCGTGGCTCGATCGGCGGCGGCCCTGGGCGACGAGGATGGCGATGAGATCGTCAAGCAGTGTGAACTGTTGGTGAGCCGAATCTCAACGGCGTCCGCAAACAAACAGGCCGGGTTGGATTGGAATGAGATCGGCGATCTGGCGGTAAAGCTGGTGGAGCGTGAACATGATTTCGCGCTGGCGCGCTTTGCCGATTTCAGGCAGATGATCTGGGTCGTGATCCAGGGCCTGCGCGAGGCCTTTCAGGACGAACAAAGCGCCGATAACGAAGTGGTTCAACACCTTTCACGCCTCAACAAGGCCGTGGACAGCGATTCCATCGATGAGCTGCGTACCGAGGTGGTGGCGGCGGTGGTCCTGATCAACCGCGCCATCGAGGATCGCAAAAAGCGTCAGCGCGACCAGCTGGAGGAACTGGGAACGCAGCTCAACCGCATGCGCCACGAACTGCTGCAGGCGCAACAGGAGTTGGCCCTGGATCCCATGACGCGGCTCTACAACCGTGCCTCCTTCGATGAACTGCTGGAGAAAACCATAGAGCTCAGCCTGTTCTCCGGTCAGACGTCCTGCCTGATGATGATCGACATCGATCATTTTAAGGAAATCAATGATCGCCATGGCCATGTCCGCGGCGACAATGTGGTACTGCAGGTGGCTGAGGTGCTTAGGAAAACCTTTCCGCGTAAGACCGATTTTGTCGCCCGTTACGGCGGCGATGAGTTCGCCGTAATCCTCCAAGATACCCAGTTGCATGATGGCGAGATGCTGGCCAATCGACTGCTCGCGGATATTAAGTCACGCGCCCTCGAGGTGGCTGATGGCGAATCCCTCAAAATATCCCTCTCTATCGGCGTCTCTGCCCTGCAGACCAATGACACCGCCTCAGCCTGGGTGTCGCGCTCCGATCAGGCGCTTTATGAGGCGAAGCGGGCGGGTCGAGGCCGCGTTACCTCCGCCCAGCGCGAGGCGTGAACACATGGCAAAAAATCCACTTCCGGGGTGACTGAACCGGCCAAGCCTCTGTATAATGGCGCTATTCTTGGCGTGGGATATGGGGTTTAGGCGCCGAAATTTTCATGATGCGAAAGTGGCGGAATTGGTAGACGCGCTGGATTTAGGTTCCAGTGGGGTAACCCGTGAGAGTTCGAGTCTCTCCTTTCGCACCATATTTAATAGTCTCCTGACAAATTGGCCAACAGCTTTGGCGGTGAAATGAGTTCATCGGTTTAACGATTAATCAAGTGACATGCGAGTGTCCCTAAGGAATTGAGTCATGCAAGTATCTGTAACATCTAATCAAGGTTTGGAGCGCAAATTGACGGTGGAAGTGCCCGCCGACAAGATCGAGCAAGAGGTGCAACAGCGCCTCAAGGGAATGGCCGGTCGCGTGCGCATTGACGGTTTTCGTCCCGGCAAAGTGCCGTTCAGCGTCATCCGGAAGCGTTTTGGCGCGCAGGTGCGCGAAGAGGTGAAATCCGAGCTGGTGCGCAGCAGTTTTTACGAAGCCATTCAGCAGGAAAATCTACGCCCCGCCGGCACGCCTCAGATCGAAACCGATGCCTCGGCCGAGAATAAGCTGGCGTTTACCGCGACCTTCGAAGTCTATCCCGAAGTCAAGGTCGACGTGCCCGCCGATCTGGTGGTGGAAAAACCCGTCGTGGAGGTTACCGATGCCGATGTCGACCGTATGCTGGAAAAGCTGCGCAAACAACGTGCCGGTTGGGAAGACGTCGACCGGGCCGCCGCCGAAGGCGATCAGCTGGTCATCGATTTCGTCGGCAAGATCGATGGCGAGGCCTTTGAAGGCGGGACTGCCGAGGACTATACGCTCGAGCTGGGCAGCAAGCGTTTTATCGAGGGCTTTGAAGACCAGTTGATCGGCGCCAAGGCGGGTGACAGCAAGGAGGTGAGTGTCAGCTTTCCCGAGAATTATCAGAGCGAAGCCTTGGCCGGCAAACCTGCCGTATTCGATGTCAGCGTCAAAGCGGTCAAGGGCCCCAAACTCCCCGAGCTGGACGATCCGGAATTCCTCCAGGCGCTAGGTACCAATGAAGGCGGTGTGGAGACGCTGCGTCAGGAAGTGCGCCAGAGCATGGAGCGCGAACTGAAACAGAAGATCGAAGCCAAGGTCAAAGAGCAGCTGCTGGACAAAATGCTGGACGCCAATCCCATTGATCTGCCAGCCGCGCTGGTGGAGGATGAAATCCGCCAAATGGCGAATCAGGCGCGTCAAAGTATGGGCATGCAGGGCGACCAAGAGGTGTCCGACGAAATACGTGAAGCACTGGGCGACCGGGCCCGCCGTCGGGTCGGGCTGGGGCTGTTGGTCGGTGAGCTGATCCGCGAGAAGGGATTTAAGGCCGATGCCGAAAATGTGCGCACCCGAATCGAAGAAATGGCCCAGAGCTATGAAGACCCGCAGGCTGTGTTAAATTGGTACTATCAGGATAAATCAAGGCTTTCCGGGGTCGAGGCCCTGGTGCTGGAAGACCAGGTGGTTGACTGGTTGTTGTCCGAAGTCAAGACCGAGGATGTCACAAAATCCTTTGATGATATCATGGAGGCTCAATGAAAGAAGAGCTGAAGAAGGGGGCTTTGCCCCTTTTTTTGAGTCTGAAATCGTTTTGTGTAACATAGTGTTGGGCCGTTTTTGGCAGGCATTTGGCAGTAAAGGGATTATGAGCGATGGCCGATAATATTATGACTGGAACTAGTGCGGAGACATGGGCGTCAGGGTTGGTGCCGATGGTGGTCGAGCAGAGCGCTCGAGGCGAACGCGCCTATGACATCTATTCGCGCCTGCTGAAAGAGCGGGTGATCTTTTTGGTCGGTCCGGTCGAGGACCATATGGCAAACCTGGTAGTGGCGCAGCTGTTGTTTCTGGAGTCGGAAAACCCGGATAAGGACATACATGTGTACATCAACTCACCCGGAGGGGTGGTGACCGCCGGCCTGGCCATTTACGACACCATGCAGTTTATTAAGCCGGATGTAAGCACGATGTGTATCGGGCAGGCGGCGAGCATGGGCGCCTTATTGTTGGCGGGTGGCGCGGCCGGGAAACGGTATTGCCTGCCTCATTCGCGGGTCATGATCCACCAGCCGCTGGGCGGATTTCAGGGACAGGCCTCGGATATTGATATTCATGCCAGGGAAATTCTGGCGGTCAGGGAACGTTTGAATAAGATTTTGGCCAAACATACAGGACAGTCGATTGAAACGGTTCAAAAAGATACGGACCGGGACAATTTCCTGGGCGGACAGGAAGCCGTGGAGTATGGCCTGATCGACCAGGTCCTGAGCGAACGGGGCTAATGGCGCATGGCGGGAATGATTCTTGCTAAATATTTGCGGACGGTTGATCACACAGAGGTGGGAGTATGAGCGACGAGAAAAACGGCACGGGTGACGACAGCAAGAAATTGCTTTATTGCTCGTTCTGCGGCAAAAGCCAGCATGAAGTGAGGAAGCTGATTGCCGGTCCCTCGGTGTTTGTCTGCGACGAGTGCGTCGAGCTATGCAACGATATCATTCGCGAGGAGTTGCAAGAGGGTAGCGTGGTGGGCAAGGACAGCAAGTTGCCCGTGCCGCGCGAGATCAACGATATCCTCAACGAATACGTGGTCGGACAGGCCTCCGCCAAGAAGGTGCTGTCAGTTGCGGTGTACAACCATTACAAGCGTTTGGATGCCGGACAGAAGAAGGACGAGGTGGAGCTGGCCAAGAGTAATATCCTATTGATCGGCCCCACCGGCAGCGGTAAGACCTTGCTGGCCGAAACGCTGGCCCGTCTGCTTGATGTGCCGTTCACCATTGCCGATGCCACTACGCTGACCGAGGCGGGTTACGTTGGCGAAGATGTGGAAAACATCATCCAGAAATTGCTGCAGAAATGTGATTACGACGTCGAGAAGGCTCAGACGGGGATTGTCTATATCGACGAAATCGACAAAATTTCGCGTAAATCGGACAATCCATCCATCACCCGTGACGTTTCCGGTGAGGGCGTGCAGCAAGCCTTGTTGAAGCTGATTGAAGGAACCGTGGCGTCCGTGCCGCCGCAAGGCGGGCGTAAGCACCCGCAGCAGGAATTCTTGCAGGTAGACACATCGAACATTCTGTTTATCTGTGGTGGGGCATTTGCCGGCCTGGATCGGGTCATCCGTGATCGTTCCGAAAAGGGCGGGATCGGTTTTTCCGCTCAAGTGAAAAGCAAGGATGACAAGAAGAATTTCAGCGAAGTGCTGCATTCTGTCGAGCCCGAGGATTTGGTCAAATACGGTTTGATCCCTGAGTTTGTCGGTCGTCTGCCTGTGTTGGCAACATTGGAAGAGTTGGATGAAGATTCCTTGATTAGAATCCTGACCGAACCCAAAAACGCCATCACCAAGCAGTATTCCAAATTGTTTGAAATGGAAGGTTGCGAAGTCGAGTTCCGCGACGACGCGCTGCGTGCCGTGGCGCGCAAGGCGATGGAGCGCAAGACCGGTGCACGCGGGCTGCGCTCGATCCTCGAAAGCGCCCTGCTGGATATCATGTATGACCTGCCTTCCATGGAAAACGTCGCCAAAGTCGTTATCGATGATGGGGTTATTAGCGGGGCTTCCGAACCGCTGCTGATGTATGACCAGGCCGAACAACAGGGCCGGGTTGCCAGCAAGGAAAATTAATATTTACTCTTCTCGCCGGGCTTGATTTTCGCAAGCCCGGCCACCATATTAGACGTTGATCGATTCGTTCGGGACGTGTCCCGCGCATCAGGTTTTTGCATCGTTCGGGTGTCAAAACCCTGCCTATTTATATTTCCATAGAATTTCTGGTTGAGGTTGATAGATATGAGTACGAATGACCACGAAAATAGTGCGTTGACAGTGAGCAAAGTGTTGCCGGTCCTGCCGCTGCGTGACGTGGTTGTCTATCCGCACATGGTTATTCCGCTGTTTGTCGGCAGAGAAAAATCCATCAAGGCGCTGGAAGCCGCCATGGAACAGGACAAACAGATTCTGCTGGTGGCGCAACAGAGCGCGTCACTGGACGATCCTCAGCCCGAAGACATTTATGCCATTGGCACTTTGTCCAACATCCTGCAGTTATTGAAGCTGCCGGACGGCACCATTAAGGTCCTGGTTGAGGGTATAGAGCGGGCTAAATTGCGCAAATACGTGCATGAAAAAGATTATTTTACCGCCGAGACAGAGGTGCTTGAAAGTGTCTCTTTGGATGAAGCTGAATCAGACATTTTGGTGCGCTCGCTGCTCAATCAGTTTGATCAGTACGTCAAGCTCAACAACAAGGTTCCGCCTGAAATACTGTCCTCGCTTTCCGGTATTGATGACGGCGGCCGTCTGGTGGATACCATTGCCGCGCACATGTCGCTCAAGATCGAGGAAAAACAAAGCGTGCTTGAGCAAATCAATGTGCGCGATCGCCTTGAAAGGATGATGAGCCTGCTTGAGTCTGAGATTGACCTGTTGCAGGTGGAAAAGCGCATTCGCGGCCGTGTTAAACGCCAGATGGAAAAGAGCCAGCGCGAGTATTATCTCAACGAGCAGATGAAAGCTATTCAGAAAGAACTCGGCGATATGGATGAAGCGCCCAACGAGTTGGATGAATATGCCGACAAGATTGAAAAGGCCGGCATGTCCAAAGAGGCCAAGACCAAGGCCAAGGCCGAACTGAACAAGCTGAAAATGATGTCGCCCATGTCTGCGGAAGCGACCGTGGTACGCAATTACATCGACTGGCTGGTCAGTGTGCCGTGGAAAAAACGTAGCAAGATCTGCAATGACCTGGCTAAGGCCGAAGCGGTGCTTGAAGAAGACCACTATGGGCTGGAAAAGGTCAAGGAACGTATCCTCGAATACCTTGCCGTACAGCAACGTGTCAGCAAACTCAAAGGTCCGGTGTTATGTCTGGTCGGACCGCCTGGTGTCGGTAAGACCTCGCTGGGGCGCTCGATCGCGCGCGCCACAGGACGCGAGTTCGTGCGCATGTCGCTGGGTGGCATACGCGACGAGGCAGAGATCCGCGGTCACCGGCGTACTTACATCGGATCCATGCCCGGCAAGATCGTCCAGAACATGTCCAAGATTGCAGTGCGTAACCCGCTGTTCTTGCTTGACGAAGTGGATAAGATGTCGATGGACTTCCGTGGTGATCCCTCGTCCGCCATGCTTGAAGTGCTGGACCCCGAGCAAAATAACAGCTTTAACGACCATTACCTGGAGGTCGATTACGACCTGTCCGATGTCATGTTTGTTGCCACGGCCAACAGTCTGAATATCCCGGGCCCGTTGCTCGATCGCATGGAGGTCATTCGTCTGGCCGGCTATACCGAGGATGAGAAGGCCAATATCGCGCTGCGTTATCTGGTGCCGAAACAGGTGGAGGCCAACGGTCTTGATCCGAAAGAGATCCACATCAGCGAGGGCGCGGTCCGAGACGTGATTCGGTATTACACGCGCGAGGCCGGTGTGCGTGGTTTGGAACGTGAGCTTTCCAAGGTCTGTCGTAAGGTCGTCAAGAACATCCTGCTCCAAGGCAAGAAAAAGACCACTAAGAAGATTTCGGTAACGCCTCGTAATCTAGAAAAATATCTCGGTGTTAGGCGGTTCCGGTTTGGTGCGGCGGAGCAAGAGGATCGGGTAGGTCAGGTCACTGGTTTGGCCTGGACGGAGGTCGGCGGTGACCTGCTCACCATCGAGGCCGCCATTGTCCCCGGTAAAGGCAAGCTAACGGTGACCGGTCAAGTAGGCGACGTCATGCAGGAATCGGTGCATGCCGCTATGACTGTCGTTAGAAGCCGGGCCGGAATCTTCGGCTTGGATGAAGATTTTCATCAAAAACAGGATATGCATATCCACGTACCGGAGGGAGCCATCCCCAAAGATGGTCCCAGTGCCGGTATCGGAATGTGCACTTCCCTGGTATCGGCTTTGACCAATATCCCGGTCAAGGCAAGTGTCGCCATGACCGGCGAAATCACTCTGCGCGGTGAGGTATTACCCATCGGCGGGCTCAAGGAAAAACTCTTGGCGGCCCATCGCGGCGGTATCAAAACGGTCCTGATCCCGCAGGAGAATGAACGTGATCTGGCAGAAATCCCCAAGCATATCAAAGGCCAACTGGAAATACGCCTGGTGAAGTGGATAGATGAGGTTCTACAAGTCGCCTTGCAGCATATGCCTGAGACCAGAGCAGTGACGGGCAAAAACGAAGGCGTGCCCGAGAAGGTCGTTTCGAAACGGAAAAAATCAAAACAGGAACGCGTCAGGCACCATTGATAACGGTGCCCGTTGCCTCCTTGGCTCTTGACATATCATGGGGACAAAAGTATAAAATCCGCTCTACCGAATTGATCGTCGTGGTCCTCGGTCGAATTAAACAAGAAAATAAACATTCCTGAATCTGCCATACCTAATCTAGAGTTTGGATTTAACGCTGATTCTCGCAGCGTCCTGAGGAGTGTATTTCTAGCCGTTTGGTTTCTCGCAGTTGGTGGGTCGGTTAAGAGAGATTTTAGGTCGGCACGTATTTTTATAACGTGTAGATAACGTTTTTTACAGAGGAGTTTTCGTAGTGAATAAAGCAGAACTAATTGAAGCTGTCGCCGAACAGGCTGATATGAGCAAAGCCGATGCCGGACGCGCCGTCGATGCCATGGTCAACACCATCACCAGCGCCATGAAAAAGCAGGACGATGTGTCCCTGATTGGCTTTGGTACCTTCACCGTTCGTGAGCGTGCCGCACGCAGTGGCCGCAACCCGCAAACCGGTGAAACTATTCAAATTAAAGCCGCAAAGGTTCCCGCATTTAAGGCTGGCAAAGCCTTAAAAGATGCTGTAAACTAGCCGCTCTTTCGCTGGGGTGCTTAGCTCAGTTGGGAGAGCGTCGCCCTTACAAGGCGAATGTCGGGGGTTCAAGTCCCTCAGCACCCACCAGACTTTTTATTTAAAAAGTAACGCGTGGAGTGGTAGTTCAGTTGGTTAGAATACCGGCCTGTCACGCCGGGGGTCGCGGGTTCGAGTCCCGTCCACTCCGCCAACAGTCAAAAAAGGGTGCAGCGCTGTTCCAGCCTGCACCCTTTTTCTTTATCATCTCATTTTTAAATTCACCGGAAGAAATTCGATATTAAGCCATGCTGCAGCATATACGTGACAGAGCACAAAGTTGGATTGCGATCGCCATTATCGGGATGCTGATTATCGGCCTCTCGACAGTCGCCTGGGATGCCTACTTCAGCCCCGACCCTGAGGTGCCGGTGGCCAATGTCAACGGTGAAAAGATCACCCTTGAAGAATTTCAGCGCGCCTATCAGCAACAGCGTGCGCGTTTGCAGAACATGCTCGGCGGTGCCGACATCAGCCAGTTCATTCCCGATGAAGATGAATTCAAGCGCAATGTCTTGAAACGTCTGGAAGAAGAACGGTTGATCCTGCAGGCGGCGTTGGACGCGGGCTATCGCGTCAGTGATGCACTGTTGGCGCAGCAGATCCGCAATTTAGATGCGTTTCAAAGCAACGGTGAATTTGATCCCGCACTGTACCAACAGTGGCTGAACCAAAATTTCATGTCCGCAGGAACCTTTGAAGACATGCTGCGGCGCGACGTCATTATGCAGCAATACCGTTTGGCGGTGGCCGCCACCAGTTGGAGTACAGAGCAGGAAAATAAGCGATTAATCGGTTTGCAGGAACAGCAGCGCGACATGGGGTACATCCGCATCCCCGCGGCGGATTATCTTGAACAGGTCAGCGTTTCCGAGCAAGACGCCAAGGCGTATTACGACGAACACTCGATCCGCTACGCGACGCCTGAAAAGCTCAGCATCAAATATCTCGAACTCAGTATCGCCGATCTGACTCGGCATGTGGATGTAGATGAAGGCAAGTTGCGCGAGCTGTATCAGGAGCGTCAGTTGGAGTTCGGCGTACCTGAGGAACGCCGTACGCGTCACATTCTGATCGAAGTGCCGGGCGATGCCGCGGAGTCGGAGCTCGAAGCGGCGCGCCAGGAAGCCCAGTCGTTGTACCAACAGGTCCAGGCGGGCGAATCGTTCGAGCAGTTGGCCCGCGAACACTCTGATGACATCGGTTCAGCCAATGACGGCGGCGATCTGGGTTACATGGCGCGTGACACCATGATGGACCCGGCTCTGGCCGATGCCGCCTTTTCCCTGGCCGAGGGCGAGGTGAGCGAGCCGGTCCGGTCAGGCTATGGTTTCCATCTTATCAAAGTCGAAGATATCAAAAGCGGCCAGTCCAAGAGCTTTGCCGAGGTGCGCGCGCAACTGGAACAGGACTATCGTCGTCGTCAGGCCGAGGATATGTTTTTCGAACAGGGCGAGATCTTGGCCAATCTGACTTTCGAGAATCCGGACACCTTGGAGATTGCCGCCGACGAACTCGAGCTGGAGATCAAACAGACTCCCCTGTTTAGCCGTGAGCAAGGCGCCGGTATCGCCAGCAATCCGGATGTGCGTGCTACCGCATTTTCCGACGAAGTGCTGGCGCAAGGGCTCAACAGCCAGGTGTTGGAGCTCAACGGCGACCGTGTAGTCGTGCTGCGTGTAGACGAGCACCAGGAATCGTCCATTCGCCCCTTCGAGGAGGTGAAGCAACAAATCATCACTCAGCTGCGTCAACAGCGCGCCCGTGCCATGGCCGAAGCGGCGGGACAAGAAATCCTCGACACGCTTGCGCAAGCTGGCGAAATCCAAGCCCTTGCCGAACAACGTGAGCTGAACTGGAATCATCCCGAGCCCATCAAGCGTGATGTCCAAGGGATGGATGCCAAGCTGGTCCGGCACGCCTTCCAAATGCCGTCTCCGGACAGCGCCGCGCCGGTCTATGACGGCCTGGCCATGAGCAACGGTGACTATGCGGTAATCGCCCTATTTGAAGTCAGTGACGGCGATGTGACAGCGGCAGATGAGAATCTTATTGATACCATCGCGGCTGAGCGCGAGCGCTATTACGGTGCCGCCGAATTGATGGGCGCCATGAGCGATATGCGCCAATCCGCTGACATCAAAGAATATCCGGAAAACCTGTAAACGCAATTGCCAAAACGCCGCGCCGGGGTCACAAGGAGTCGTCGTAGATGAAGCTCAAGCTGCATTGGCAAATCCTCATAGCCCTGGTGCTGGCGGTTATCGTCGGCAGCCTCACCGGTACCGACGCCGCCATCTTCGGCGTTAGCTTTTACGATATCTTCGCCTTCGTCGGCACGCTGTTCCTCAATGCCCTGAAAATGCTGATCGTGCCGTTGATCGTTTCATCTATCATCGTCGGCATCGCCGGCATCGGCTCGGGTGGTGATCTCGGCCGCCTCGGCGCCAAGACCTTGTTGTACTACGCCACCACCAGCCTGCTCGCCATCCTCATCGGGCTGGTGTTCGTCAACGCCTTGCAGCCGGGGGTTATCGACGGCCAACCGGCCCGGGATATGATCGGTCTGTCCGAAGATGTCGCCGAGTTGGAGGAAAAGGTCGAAGGCAAGGGCGCGGGCGATGTCGCCGGTATTTTTCTGCGCATGGTGCCCACCAACATTGTCGCCGCTGCAGCCGACGGTCAGATGCTTGGCTTGATCTTTTTCAGTCTGTTGTTCGGCTATTTCATGACCCGGGTGTCGCACAGTTACGCCTCAACCCTGCACACCTTTTGGGAAGGTGTGTTCGAGGTCATGATGATGATCACCGACTGGGTGATGAAGTTTGCCCCTATCGGCGTCTTCGCCCTGGTGGCCAAGGTGGTCGCCGGTACCGGCTTCTCTGCCTTCCTGCCACTGGCCTGGTTCACCGCGGCGGTGCTTGGTGCCTTGGGGGTTCACATTTTCGTTACCATGCCGCTGCTGCTGCGCTTTGTCGGCGGCGTCAATCCGCTGCGCATGTATCGCGCCATGGCCCCGGCCTTGTTGACGGCCTTTTCTACGGCATCATCCTCGGCCACGCTGCCCTTGACCATGGAATGCGTTGAAAAAAACGCCAAGGTCTCCAACCGCACCAGCAGCTTTGTCCTGCCCCTGGGCGCCACCATCAATATGGACGGTACGGCCCTGTATGAATGTGTAGCGGCGATTTTTATCGCCCAGGCCTATGGGTTGGAATTGAGTTTTGCCCAACAGTTCATGATCGTGGTGGTGGCCTTGCTGACCTCTATCGGCGTGGCAGGGATTCCTTCGGCCAGTCTGGTGGCCATCTCGATTATTTTGACCGCGATAGGATTGCCTTTGGAGGCCTTGGGTTTGATTCTGGCGGTGGACCGCATCTTGGATATGTGTCGCACCAGCGTCAATGTCTTCGGCGATTCCTGCGGCGCGGTGATCGTGGCCCGGTTGGAAGGGGAGAAGCGGGTGCTGACCACCGATGAGGAAGAGCGGCGCCTGACGTCGCACTCCTAACATCTGGTGCGTTTACAAGTTACAAATGGCGCACCCGAGGCCGCGCCGTTTGTGGAAGTCGCAGGGTCGGTTAGACTTCCATGGCCATACCGATGGTGTTGTAGCCGGAGTCTACATAGGTGATCTCGCCGGTAATGCCCGCCGCCAGGTCTGAGCACAAGAAGGCGGCGGCATTGCCCACCTGCTCGATGGTGACGTTGCGCCGCAGCGGCGCGAAATTCTCAACATGGGTCAGCATTTTACGAAAGTCACCGATGCCGGCCGCGGCCAGTGTCTTGATCGGTCCGGCGGAGATGCCGTTGACGCGGATACCGTCCGGCCCCAGGCTGTGCGCCATGTAGCGCACATTGGCCTCCAGGCTGGCCTTGGCCAGACCCATGACGTTGTAATTGGGCATGGCGCGCTGGGCGCCGAGATAGCTCATGGTCAGCAGGGCACCGTCGCGGCCTTCCATCATATTGCGGCCGGCCTTGGCCAGCGCGGCGAAACTGTAGGAACTGATTTCGTGCGAGATATTGAAGCTCTCGCGGGTGATGGCATCCAGGTAGTCACCCTCCAGCGCCTCGCGCGGGGCGAAGGCCACCGAATGGACGATGATGTCGACGTGATCCCAATAGTCGTCCAGTCGCTCGAAGACGCGCTCGATATCCTTGTCGCTGCTCACATCGCAGGGCAGGGTGATGTCCGAATCCAATTCGGAGGCCATCTTCTCCACCCGCGACTGCAGCTTGTCGTTCTGGTAGGTGAAGGCGAGGTCCGCTCCCTGGTTCTTCATGGCCTGCGCCACGCCCCAGGCGATGGAACGGTTGCTGGCCAGGCCGACGATTAATGCGCGTTTCCCTTCTAGAAATCCCATAGTTCACCTTGCGTGTTGATACATATTGATTTGTTTGTCGGTCGGCATCCGGGGCGGGCGCCTCTCGATATGATTTTGTTAAAGGTACCTAAATTCCTCAGTCAGGGGAAGAGCCGTGTGAGGGCATCTTGTTTGATGTCGGCGGGGCCGTTATTCTGAGCTTTCAGATACGCTAATAAAATAGTGTACCATCAAAAACCTGTGGATTAGCCGCGACACTCGGATCGAAAACCCGTCATGGAAAAACGCTTCACCTTTAAAGACTTTTTCTTGTTCGCCTTTCTCAGCCTGTTGTTTATCACCTTGCTGCTCGCCATGTATATGGTCGACCGGCAGTGGCGGGAGATGGACGCCATGCAGAGTGTAATGAAGGAACAGGCCGAGGATATCCGCTCCCTGCGCGGCCTCGTGAACGGTCTGGATCAGCGCCTGCGCAGCGGTCAGGTGATCAGCAAGGCCGCCGGTGCGCAAGGCGATGAAGTGCTGCCGGCCTTCCAACGCGCCTTCGCCGCCACCCGCATGCCTGGCTTCGCCCGCGGTGACTGGTTGGTCAACTCCTTCGGTACCGGTCTAAAGACCATCACGCCTTTGATCTCCAGCGACGCCTATGCCGCCGAGGTGCAATCCTATGTGCAGGAATCCTTACTCACGCGCGACCCCGAGTCACTGGAATGGCTGGGCATGGTTGCGCGCGATTGGCAGGTGAGCGAAGACGGCCTTACGTTCACCTTTCAATT
Organism: Candidatus Tenderia electrophaga; assembly: GCA_001447805.1. Classification (NCBI taxonomy): domain Bacteria; kingdom Pseudomonadati; phylum Pseudomonadota; class Gammaproteobacteria; order Tenderiales (SeqCode); family Tenderiaceae (SeqCode); genus Tenderia (SeqCode); species Tenderia electrophaga (SeqCode). Next base: position 2,272,827 of record CP013099.1, on the reverse strand, counting down.
GCGCGATGATGTGAAGTTCTCCGACGGTGAACCGTTGACCGCCGATGACGTCGTATTCACCTTCGAGTTTATCCAAAACCCGGCCATTGCCGCACCCCGTGAACGTGCCATCTACGACAAGATTGACAGCGTCACCGCTACCGGACCTTACAAGGTGGTGTTCAAGTTCAAGGAACCCTATTTCAACAGTCTGGCCCTGGCCGGCGGTATGGCCATCATGCCGCGCCATTTTTATGAGCCTTATCTGAAAGACCCTGAGACCTTCAATCAGTCCAAGGGACTGTTATTGGGCTCCGGTCCTTACCGTCTGCTGGATCCCAAGGGCTGGACCCCGGACCAAGGGCTGGTGGAGTTGCAACGTAATCCCCGTTACTGGGGTCTGCAGCCCTCATTCGACCGTCTACTGTGGAAGGTGATTCAAAACGACGCCGCACGCCTAACCACGTTCCGCAATGGCGAAATCGACGCCTATGGCGCCCGCCCGCGCGAGTACCAGACCCTGCTCGATGATGACACGCTAATGGAACGTACCCAGCGTTTCGAGTACATGAGTCCGACGGCGGGCTACAGCTATATCGGCTGGAATCAGGGACGCAACGGCAAGCCCACCCGTTTCGCCGATAAGCGCGTGCGCCAGGCCATGACCTATCTTACCGACCGTCAGCGCGTCATCGACGAGATCATGCTGGGCTATGCCGAGGTGGCGGTGAGCCCCTTCAATCCGCGCAGCAAGCAACATGATCCCGATTTGGATGCGCGCCAGTTCAATCTCGACAAGGCCAAGCAATTGCTAAAAGAAGCCGGCTTTGCCGATCGTGACGACGACGGGGTACTGGAGGGTCCCGATGGCAAGCCTTTCGAATTTGAGCTGGTGTTTTTTCAAGACAATGAAGATACCCGCCGCATGGTGCTTTTTATTAAAGACCTCTACGCCCGCGCCGGTATCTCTTTAATCCCCAAGCCCACCGAATGGTCGGTGATGCTGGACCTGATCAACAAACGTGACTTCGACGCCATTACACTGGGCTGGACCAGTGGTGTCGAAACCGACATCTACCAGATCTTCCACAGCAAGCAGATCGAAGCCGGCGGCGACAACTTCGTCGGTTACCAAAACGAGCGTCTGGATCAGCTCATCGAACAGGCGCGCGGTACGGTGAACGAAGAAAAGCGCATGCCTCTGTGGCGAGAGGCCGAACAGATCCTGTACGAGGATCAGCCTTATACCTTCCTGATGCGGCGCGAGTCCCTGGTGTTCATCGATGACCGTATCCGCAACCTTGAGATCACCAAGCTCGGTCTCAACATGGGCATGGTGCCGGTGGAGATTTTCGTGCCCGGAGAACTGCAGAAGTACTCTCGGTAAGCACAGGCCCCGATGCATACCTATATCATCCGCCGCCTGCTGTTGATGTTCCCGACCCTGATCGGGATCACCATCGTGGTCTTCGCCGTCATGGCGGCGGCCCCCGGAGGCATCAGCGCGCAGAGTCTGGTGGAAGGTCAGAACCTCGAGCCCGAGGTGAAGCAGGCCATGGAGAAGTATTACAACCGCCTCTACGGTCTGGACCAACCGGCCCCGGTGCAATACCTGCGTTGGCTCAACAACGTGTCGCCGGTGGGATTCACCTTTAATGAGGAAAACGAGATCGAGGGCTTTTCCTTCACCAAGGGCTCGGACCTGGGTACCAGTTTCCGGTACGGCCGCCCGGTGCTGGATTTGATTGAAGAACGCCTGCCCATCACGCTACTGTTGAATGTCATCTCCATCCCCCTGATCTACGTGATCGCCATCGCCATCGGTGTCCACGCCGCGACACAACGGGGCAAGGCCTTCGACGTGGGGTCGGGGGTGAGCATGCTGGCGCTGTGGTCGGTGCCCACCATGCTCGCCGGCGTGCTGCTGATCGGTTTTTTTGCCAGCGATCAATACTGGCGCTGGTTTCCCACCGCCGGTCTCAATCGGCGCGAAGCCTTGGACATGCCCTTTATGCCGCACTGGCATTCACTTGCTGATGTATTGCTGCTGTTCGCGGCCATCGCCATTGCGCTGTCCTTGTTTATCACCTTGAGTCTGAGGGGCGGGCGCTTGCTGCGCACAGGCGTAATGGCATTGCTTGGCGCAGGCCTGGGCATCACGATGGCCGATGCCCTACCGGGCGAGTCGCTGCAGATTACCTATTTCATCATCGCCGTGTTACTGGCGTTCATCACGGGCTTTATCGGCTATACCGATTACGGCGCCCTGCGCACCAGCATGATGGGCATGGTAGGCCTGTGTGTCGGTGCGGGCGTGGGTTTTTATTTCATGCAGGGCGAGTTCGTGCGTGGCTTTCTGCTCGATCGCGTCTGGCATTTGCTGTTGCCGGTGCTGTGTCTCTCCTACGGCGGCTTCGCCTTTCTGGCCAAGCTGACACGCAGTTCGGTGCTGGAAAATCTGCTCTCGGATTATGCCCGCACCGCCCGCGCCAAGGGTGTACCCGATCAACAGGTGCTGTGGCGCCACGTGTTCCGCAACAGCCTGTTGCCCCTGATTACCGTGGCGGCCGGGCTGTTGCCCAGCCTGCTGGGTGGCTCCATTATCGTCGAGGCCCTGTTCAGTATCGACGGCATGGGCAAACTGGCGGTGGAGGCGGTGCAGACCCGCGACCGTGAGCTGGTACTGTCGATCACCTTGATCGGTACCCTGTTGTCCCTGGCCGGTTATCTGATCGCCGATCTCTGCTACGCCATCGCCGACCCCCGGGTGAGCTATGAGTGAGGCTGTGAAACCCCGGCAACAGCGCAGTTATGCCGCCCAGGTATTGCGCGAGGTGTTCACCAAATGGGGCGCGCGCATCGGTCTGGCGTGGATTGGCCTGCTGGTGTTCGTGGCGGTATTCGCGCCGTTTCTGGCCAACAGTCATCCCTTGTTAGTGAGCGCGCAGGGTGAGTTGCGCAGCCCCTTGTTGACATACCTCAGCGCAGCGGACGTGACATTGTTGATCATCTTTTTCAGCGCCGTGGCGCTGTGGTTTGTGGGCATCAGCTTTCGCGCCAAATTCGGTATCGTGATTCTGATCGCGGTGATCGCAGGCCTAGCCTGCAATGCCTTGGTGTCACCGCCCAAGCTCAGCATCTATGAAGAATATCGGGAAAAGGCGAGGGCGGGCGAGTATAACTGGATGCTCACCGCGCCCATCCCGTATTCGCCTAAGGACTACCTGCGCGACGCCGGCGATACCGGACTGGAGGCGCCGCTGGCCGACACTGATCGCAGCCACTGGTTCGGCACCGACGAAAACGGCGCCGATGTGCTCAGTCGCATGATCCACGCCTCGCGTATCGCCTTGGGCATAGGCTTCGTCGCCACCGGCATCGCCATGATCATCGGCACCATCATCGGCGGGCTGATGGGCTACTTCTCCGGCATCTATGACATGATCGGCATGCGCCTGGTGGAGATCTTCGAGGCCATCCCGGTGTTGTTCCTGTTGCTGACCTTCGTCGCCTTCTTCGGACGCAACCTCTACGTCATGATGATCATCATCGGCATTACCGGCTGGACCGGCTATGCCCGTTACGTGCGCGCCGAATTCTTGAAACTGCGCCAGCAGGAGTTCGTGCAATCGGCCATCGCCTGCGGCCTGCCGCTGCACTCCATCCTGTTCCGCCATATTCTGCCCAACGGCATGGCGCCGGTTTTAGTCGCGGCCTCCTTCGGCGTGGCCTCGGCCATCCTCGCCGAGGCCACCCTGAGCTTCCTCGGCTTGGGCCTGGTGGACGATCCCTCCTGGGGCCAGATGCTCAACCAGGCGGTACAGGCCGCCACCTTCAACTGGTGGATGGCGGCCTTTCCCGGCGGGGCGATCTTTCTCACCGTGTTCGCCTACAACCTGATCGGCGAATCCATGCGCGACGCCATCGATCCCCATCTCAAGAAGTCGGCCAGATAATGACTAGGCTGCTCAAAGTCGAAGGCCTGCAGACCTGGCTGCGCAGCGGCGACGAAATCGTGCGCGCCGTGGACGAGGTCAGTTTCGAGATCAAGAAGGGCGAGACCTTTTGCCTGGTGGGGGAGTCGGGCAGCGGCAAGTCCATCACCGCTTTGTCCGTGATCCAGTTATTGCCCCAGGACATCAGCCAACACCCGGGCGGGCGCGTTCTATTCGATTATCGCCATAACGACGGCCGCATCGAGCAGGTGGACATGCTCAGGCTTGATCCGGCCAAGACACTCACCATCCGCGGCGCGCGCATCGCCATGATCTTCCAGGAGCCCATGACCTCCCTCAATCCGGTGTTCACCATCGGCGACCAGATCATCGAGGCGCTGCAACTTCACAACCCGGAGATGGACGAGGCCGCGGCGCGCCAGCGCGCCATCGCCGCCCTGGAGCAGGTCAAGATCCCCAATGCCGCGGAGCGCATCGACGAATATCCGCACCGCCTCTCCGGCGGTCAACGGCAGCGTGTCATGATCGCCATGGCCATGGCCTGCGAGCCCGACCTGCTCATCGCTGACGAACCCACCACCGCCCTGGATGTGACCGTGCAGGCCGAGATCCTGCGCCTGATGAAGGATCTGCAGCAACGCCGCGGCACCGCCATCCTGTTCATCACCCACGACTTCGGCGTGGTGTCGCAGATGGCCGACCGGCTGGCGGTGATGCAACTGGGCAAGATCGTTGAGGCCGGCCCCCTGAAGCAGATGATCAACCAGCCGCAACATCCCTATACCAAAAAGCTATTGGCGGCCCTGCCGGAGAATCTGCCGCGCGAGATCATCAGCCACGATTCCGAGCACACTGCGTCAGCCAAACCCTTGCTCGAACTGCAGGGGGTGCAGGTGTATTTTCCTATCAAGAAAGGCGTGCTGCGCCGCACCGTCGATCATGTCAAGGCGGTGGACGGCATCGACCTCAAAATCCCCAAGGGCCAGATCCTGGCGCTGGTGGGGGAGTCGGGTTGCGGCAAGAGCACCCTCGGACGGGCGATCCTGCGCTTGAACGATCCCACCGCCGGCAAGGTATACTTCGACGGTGCCGACATCACCGCCCTGCCGCACAAGCAGATGCAACCGCTGCGGCGCGAGATGCAGATCATCTTTCAGGATCCCATGTCCTCCCTCAATCCGCGCCTCACCATCGCCGCCACCCTCACCGAGCCCATGAAGGTGCACGGCATCGGCGAATCGAAGGAAGAACGCCTGGAGCTGGCCAAACGGATTCTGGAGCGGGTGCACTTGAAGGGTGACTATGTGTGGCGCTTTCCCCATGAGTTTTCCGGCGGTCAACGCCAGCGCATCGGCATCGCCCGGGCCTTGGCCTTGAACCCCCGGTTTATCGTCTGCGACGAGGTGACCAGCGCCCTCGACGTCTCGGTGCAGGCCGAAATTCTGCAAATGCTGCTGGAACTGCGCCAGGAACGCGATTTGACCTTGTTGTTCATCACCCACAACATCGGCGTGGTGGAATACGTCAGCGACGAGATGGCGGTGATGAACGACGGCCGCATCGTGGAGCAGGGCCCGACCGATCGCATCAGCCGCGTACCGCAGCACGAGTACACCAAGAAGCTCTTGGCCGCCGTGCCGCGCGTTGAGTTCGAGCACTGATGTCCGACGCGCTGCTCAGCGTCCGCAATCTGCAGACCTGGTTCAACCTCGGTGAACAGAGCGCCCGCGTGGTGGACGGCGTCGGTTTCGATATCCAGCGCGGCGAGACCTTCGCCCTGTTAGGCGAGTCGGGCTGCGGCAAATCCATGACCTCGCTGTCCATCATGGGCCTGGTGCCGTCGCCGGGTGAGGTGGTCGGCGGCGAGATCCTGCTCGACGGCGCAGACCTGCTCAAACTGCCCGAGGCGGGCATGCGCAAGCTGCGCGGCAACCGTATCGCCATGATCTTTCAGGAACCCATGAACTCGCTTAATCCGGTGTTCACGGTGGGGCGGCAGATCGGCGAGGTATTGTGGCGGCACAAGCAGATGAGGGGCGCGGCGGCACGCAGGCGCATCATCGAGTTGTTGGCTGCGGTGGGCATCCCCGCCCCCGCGAGCCGCATCGATGAGTATCCGCATCAGCTCTCCGGCGGTATGAAACAACGCGTCATGATCGCCATGGCCCTGGCCGGCGAACCGGACCTGCTCATCGCCGACGAACCCACCACCGCCCTGGACGTCACCATCCAGGCCCAGGTGTTGCAACTACTGCGCGATCTGCAACAGCAGACCGGCATGGCCATTTTGCTCATTACCCATGACCTGGGCGTGGTGGCCGAGACCGCCGACCGGGTAGCGGTGATGTATGCCGGACATATCGTCGAGCAGGCCGAGCGTGCGACCTTTTTTAATCACCCGCAACATCCCTACAGCCTCAAACTGTTCGACTCCCTGCCCGAGTTGCAGAAGCGCGACCGACAACTGGAGGTGATCAAGGGCAGCGTGCCGCCCTTGACCGAGGTCTTCACCGGCTGCCGTTTTACCAGCCGCTGCGACTTCGCCTGGGACCTGTGTCGTGACCGGGCGCCCGCCTGGCTCGAAACGGACGCCGGCCATCATGTCCGCTGTCACCGTTGTGATCCCGACGTGTTAAGGCAATGGCCGCCGCAGGACATCGTTGCTTCGGCCGAGCTTAAAGCCGACATCAATGCCGAGGTCGGTGGGGCGCTGCTGGAGGTGAAGGGGCTTAAGGTCCACTTCCCCGCGCGCCCGAGACTGTTCAAACGCGGCAGCGGTCTCGTCTACGCCGTGGACGGCATCGATCTCAGCATCGAAAAGGGCAAGACCCTCGCCTTGGTGGGCGAGTCAGGCTGCGGCAAGACCACGGCGGGCAAGGCCATTCTGCAGTTGTTGCGTCCCACCGCGGGACAGGTGATGTTCGAAGGCGAGGACCTCACCTACCTCAGCGGCGAACGCCTGCGCCGCAAGCGCCGCGACATGCAGTTCATCTTCCAGGACCCCTTTTCCTCCATGAACCCGCGTATGACCATCGGCGCCATTGTCGAAGAGGGCATGCTGGCCCAGGGCATCGGCGGCGACAGGCAACAACGCCGCGTGCGCGTCGACACCCTGCTGGAACACGTGGGCCTGTCGGCCGCCATGCGCAACCGCTATCCGCACACGTTTTCCGGCGGTCAGCGCCAGCGCATCTGCATCGCCCGTGCCCTGGCCTTGGACCCGAAGCTGATTATCTGCGACGAACCCACCAGCGCCTTGGATGTGTCGGTGCAGGCGCAGATCCTGAATTTAATGCAGGCGCTGCAGGCGCAGTTCGGCATTTCTTATCTATTCATCACCCACAACATCTCGGTGGTGTCTTATCTGGCCGACGAAGTGGCGGTGATGTATCTGGGCCGCATTGTCGAGCGTGGCACGGTGACGGAGATTTTGCAGACGCCGCGGCATCCCTATACCCAGGCCCTGTTGGCGGCGGTGCCCAGCATTGATTCAGACACTAAGCGGGACGTGCTGCACATCGAAGGCGATCTCCCGTCGCCCATGGCGCCGCCGGCCGGCTGTCATTTTCATCCTCGCTGTCCCCACGCCATGGCGCGCTGCAGCCAGGCCTATCCCGACGCGGTGGCCGCCAGTCCCAGCCATTCGGCGCGCTGTTATCTGTTGTATCCCGAGTAATACGCCAATAAACGGTGGGCCAACGCCGCCTAACAACGCAGCGTAGTGATTGATATAGGATCAAAGGGATCAGGGCGAACCTGACCCGGTTCCCTCGCTACTGTTCAGGCCGTCGCTCATTTGCTGGTTCAGCCAGCTTCAGGGGCTATCAAATGCGTTTGCAAGGCGGGTCGCCTTTTTCGGACTTAGCCACAGGAAGGAGAACGCGCGCATCAAACGCCGGCGGGAAACGTGTCGGGGACCTCGCGCTTCGTCTCGACCGGCACGCGCAAGGGGTGCAACGCGGTCGTCTCGTCCAGATAAAGGAATGCGTCGTAGCGACGCGGCAGGACCGTCGGCACGTAGTTGCCGAGCATTTCGTGGCGCGGATGATACACCACACCGATCGCACGGTGTCCGCGGGGCCTCAGCATGGCTTCACCCGGCGTGTCCCGGTTGAAGATCAACAGCCGGTTTTCCGGTCCCATGCGGTGCAGCACGTCTTCCCAACTGTCACGTCGGGCGGGGGGGACAGGCATCCGCGCCATCGGCGCTTCCCAACTGCTGCCGGCGATCACACTGCCACGGTGAGAGCCGAAGCCGACCAGTACCACATCCTCGCGCTCGCGCTGCTGGCGCACAAGCTGACCCACGTTCACCATTCCCTCGTCGCTCATGTCGGTATAGCGCGCATCGCCGATGTGGGTGTTGTGCTCCCACACGATCGCCTTGGCCTGCGGCCCGTGATGGCGCATCAGCCGCTCCAGCGTCTCGACCATGTGGCGATCGCGGATGTTCCAGGACTCCGGCCCCCCATGCACCATGGTACGGTAATAGTGCTCAGCGTCCTTCACGACAATCGCGTTCTGCTCCGCATTCAAGTCCGATTCGCGCCCGTCATGGGCGTAATGCGGCGCGCCGCGGCGTATTTCCGCGAGCAGTGCGACCACCTCGTCTTCGCAAGAGGCGTCTACGAACCTTGTCGCCCAGGCGTATTCCTGCGGGTCTTCGCCGTAGGGCTCGAAACAGCGGAAGGCGTGCACGGCCTGCTCGAACGCCTCGGGACGCGAGCGCCGCAGGTACGCCATCAGGGAATGCAGCGAGTCCCACAAGCTGTAGACATCCAGCCCGTAGAAACCGGTCTTTCGCGCCGCCGGCAGGCGCTCGTTGCGATGCCGTAGCCACTCGGCCAGTGCGACGATTTCCTCGTTGGCCCACATCCAAGTGGGCCAACGCTCGAAGGCGTGGAGGACGTCGCGGGCACTGGCGCCGGCATCCTGAAAGCCCTTGATATAGCGATTAAGCCGGTAGCAATTGGGCCAATCGCCTTCGACCGCGATGAAATCGAAGCCTTTCTCCTCGATCAGCCGGCGGCTGATCCGGGTCCGCCAGGAGTAGTATTCGGCCGTGCCGTGCGACGCTTCGCCAAGGAGGACGTAGCGCGCGTCGCCGATACGCTCCAGCAGCGGCGTCAGGTCATCGTCTGATTGCAGCGGAGTGGCGAATTTCCGCAGCTCACTGTCGAGATCGCGATCCACAGGTGGCTCTGTCTGTCGAAGTCGTTGGATCATCTAGATCATCTCCTTAACAGCGTGGGAAAGCGGGCGCCGGGCTCTGCCGCGGACTACGCATTGAGCGACCGGACCCCGTCATTGCGCGTTTACATCATCTCTCACCATGCCGTGACGCTTTATCCCGCCCCTGCATCCACGCATTTTCAGTACATGCTCCTGCATCATGTCCGGCTCTTTCCCGGAGCCGTTACGGTTCCTCAGGATCCCGACGTCCATGATCTGAACATTTCGGGGTCAGGGCATGCGCCGCTGATCCCGTTCTTCTGGGGGGAGGGGGATGTCATACCGGTCAGGATTTCAGTTCGAAGGTGATCTTGGCATTGATGCGGTAACGGGTAATGCTGTTGTTCTCGACTTTGGCCTCCATTTCCTTGATATAAATCGATTTGATATTTTGAATGGTCTCTGCGGCCTTGCTGAGCGCTTGCTGTGCGGCGTCTTCCCAGCCTTTGTCTGATTCGGATAAGACTTCAATGACCTTCAGGGTGCTCATGGTGTAATCCTCCATTGGCTTGGATGTGAAAGCGGACAGCGATACGGCCGCGCCATCTTTATGTCCTGTTAGCGACAGCACAATTGTTTAATGCTCTCCATGCTAGTGCGTTTGAATCACGCAGCATTGAAATATCGCAATGAATCCGAGCCGGCCGTGCGTTCAATGTCTCGAATCACGGGTTTGCTGAAGACATATGGATGGAGCGCACACATTGAACGCGCGACGACAAAAAGCGGACAAAATCGTGGCGTTCGTCGTGGCGCGGGCGAGGAGGATCAATGGAGGATACTCAATGAGCGATCAATGGGGCCAGAGTATGGGCCAGAGTAAATCTCCCCCCGTTGATCGCCATTGATCTGCTTACCGCGGGATCGATCCGCTCGGCCCATTTATGGTTTGACAACGCAGACGATAATAATTACCATCCGTATTCACATACAGTAATGAGAATGGTTATCAGTTGCGGCTCGGCCCGTGCATGTTCTGTCAAATGTAAGAAGGGAGTTATGTCTATGTACAAGCGGTCTCTAGTATCCATCGCGGTCATCACCGCCCTGGCCCCGGTCATCGCGCCAGCGGCCCCGCCCGAAAGCTTGGATAAGGTATTGATTATCGGTACGGAGGAGCAGGCCCGAAGCTTGCCCGGCTCCGGTGCGGTGGTAACGTCGGAGCGCCTGGAGCAGGAGGTGGTCACCGATGTGAACCAGGTGCTCAAGACCGTGCCCGGCGTTTATGTGCGTGAGGAAGAAGGCACCGGCTTGCGTCCAAACATCGGTATTCGCGGTGCGACGGCCGAGCGCAGCGAGAAGATCACCCTGCTGGAAGACGGTGTACTGATCGCGCCGGCCCCGTATTCCAACCCGGCGGCCTACTATTTCCCCACTGCCATGCGTATGTCGGCGATTGAGGTGCTCAAGGGTGCGCCCCTGCTGCGCCACGGTCCCCAGACCACGGGCGGGGTGGTCAACTTGATTTCCACGCCCATCCCCGAGGATCGGGGCGGCGAGTTGTCGGTAATGTTCGACGAGCGTGGCTCCACCGACGTCCACACCCATTACGGTGCCCGCCAGGGGGCGTGGCGCTGGCAGTTGGAGACGGTGCAACGCGAAGTCGAGGGCTATAAGGATATCGACCGCAGCAACCGGGATACCGGCTTCGACATCGCCGATTACGTGGCCAAGCTGGGCTGGCAGGGGGATGACCAAGACATCCTGCTCAAGGCCCAGTATTCCGAAGAGATCTCCAACGAGACCTATCTGGGGCTGACCGACGCCGACTTCAATGCCGACCCCAATCGCCGTTACGGTCTCTCCAGCATCGATCAGATGGACAACCGTCACCGCGGCTTGTCGGCCACCCATACCAAGGATTGGAACGAGCGGGTCACGTCGACCACCACCCTGTATCGCAATTACTTCGAGCGGGATTGGTTCAAACTCAGCGGCGGCGGCAGCTTTATCGATGATGCCAATAGCGGCAATGCCACGGCCCAGGGGATACTCGACGGCACGACGGATGTGACCGGGCTCAATTACAAACACAACAACCGCGCCTATGTATCACAAGGCGTGCAGTTGAACGTGGATGTGGCCGCCGGGCGCCATCTGGTCAGTGTGGGCGCGCGTCTGCATGAAGACGAGATGGATCGCTTCCAGCCGGTGGATGTCTACGACCAGGTCAACGGTTCGCTGGTGTATCAGTCGACGACGGCGCCCAGCGGCGGCGACAACCGCTTTGAAGAGGCCGAGGCCACCAGTCTGTGGTTGCTGGATGATTGGCAGGTGAGCGAGCGCCTCAATGTCAATCTGGCACTGCGTTACGAGGATGTCAGCAGCAGCCGTATTCAATATGGTAACGCGGCGCGCACCGTCGTTGCCGCGACGCGCAGCAATGAGTCCGATGAATTGTTGCCGGGCGCCTCCTTGACCTATGACCTGGATCAGACCTGGCAGTTGTTGGCCGGTGTGCATAAGGGCTTCTCCCCCTTGGGCGGCGGTGCCACAGCCAATGAAGAGCCGGAGACCAGCGACAACTGGGAGCTGGGGCTGCGCTATCGCACCGATGCCCTGTTCGCCGAGGCCGTCGGTTTTTATAGTGACTTTTCCAACAAGACGGAATATTGTTCGCTCGGCGCACCTTGCAGTAACGGCGCCACCTCCGGCAGTTTCGTTACCGGCGAGGCGGAAATCAGCGGCTTGGAGCTGCAGCTCGGCAGCGCATTCAAGCAGGGGCAATTCGATATCCCCTTGAACATCGCCTACACGTTCACCCGGGCCGAGATCAGCGCCGACAATACGGCGAGCGGTTTCAACAGTGGCGACCAGCTCAAGGATGTGCCGGAACATGTACTGGCGCTGCGCGCCGGGCTGGAACACAGCAGCGGCTGGGACAGCTACGCCATAGCCAAATACATCGACGAGATGTGTGTAGTCACCGGTTGTAACAACGCCGCCAACGCCTTCGACGAGACTGAATCGCTGGTGGTAGTGGACTTTGTCAGCCACTATCCGTTGGCCAGTGACGTGGATGTGTTCGTCAAGGTGGAAAATGTGTTTGACGAGCAGAAGATCGTCGCGCGCACGCCCGATGGTGCCCGTCCCAACAAGCCACTGACCCTGTCGTTGGGCATGACTCATCGCTTCTGATGTGAGCAGGGACGACAGCATTTGATTGAGTAAGGGCCGTTACGTGGTAACGGCCCTTTTATGATGGGGGGATGATGCAGTTTTATCGCGTAGTGGAATAATCGTTTGCCTGGTTCTGGTAATGGCCGCACACGCCGCCGGATTGTTGGCGCTCTCGCTGAATGATGCGCCACCGCCTGAGGTGGTCGAGGCGCCGGTGATCCAAGGGGTAATGGTCGCGTCGTCGTCATCGCAACCCGAGCCGACGCCCGAGCCGACGCCTGAGCCGACGCCCGAGCCGACGCCCGAGCCGACGCCCGAGCCAACGCCCGAGCCAACGCCCGAGCCAACGCCCGAGCCAACGCCCGAGCCAACGCCCGAGCCAACGCCCGAGCCAACGCCCGAGCCAACGCCCGAGGAGCCGGACGTCACTCCGGCGCCGGCGCCGGATGCGGCGGCCACAGCCGCGCCGCAAGCGAGTGTCACACCGCCGCGCCGGCATGCCCGCCATTTGAACAATCCAGCGCCCGACTATCCGCGGCTGTCAAAGCGGTTACGCGAAGAGGGTGTGGTGGTGCTGGAGCTGGTGGTGCATAAAGACGGATCGGTGAGTCAGGTGGAAGTGCAGCGTTCCAGTGGTTATCCGCGTCTGGATAAAGCCGCCCTGGCGGCGGTGCGCAACTGGCGTTACGTCCCTGCCACCCGCAATGGCGAGGCCATCGACTACCGTTACCGGCAGCCCATCGAGTTTTCGCTGACACGCGCTCAGCAATGAATTATCCTTTAAAGTCCCCGAGAGGGGATCAGTACCTCCTCGCCTGTCGGCGACGGCTATCTGCGTATGATATGAACTTGGTTGTTGGATAGCGTGAATGAGTTTGAATAGAGTGTTTCTTCTCTCTCAAAGAGAGGGGGCAAAACAAAGCGGCCGAATGGCCGATTACTCCGGCTCACAGCTGTAACCCGAAGTCACCGGCTTGAGCCGGTGGCGTATTCACAGAACGAGTATTAGCATGGAAACAAACCCCTACGGAATGGAGACCCTATGGCAACAGGGCGACCCGGTGATCAAATTCGTCGCCGTGCTATTGCTGCTCATGTCGGTCGCTTCGTGGACCGTCATCGTGGTGCGCGTAGCGGTCCTCTGGCGTGTGCGCCGCATGGCCAAAAACGCCGCGGCTTTCTGGCACGCCAAGCGCTTTGACGAGGGCTTGCAACTCCTGGAGGCCGAGGGGCGAAACAATCCGTTTTATTATCTGGCGCAGCAGGGGCGTCAGGCGGTGTCGCACCATGCCAGCCACAGACAGGATCTGCACGGCCACCTGCCGCTGGCCGACTGGTTGTCCGCCAGCCTGCGGAGTGCCATTGATGAACGGCGTGAACAGCTGCAGAGCGGTTTGTCGCTGCTGGCATCAATCGGTTCCACCGCCCCCTTCATCGGCCTGTTCGGTACGGTTTGGGGGATTTATCATGCCCTGGTCCGCATCGGCGTTTCGGGCGAGGCGGGTATCGACAAGATCGCCGGACCGGTGGGTGAGGCCCTGATCATGACCGCTTTCGGCTTGGCGGTGGCCATTCCCGCCGTGCTGAGCTACAACGCCCTGGTGCGCAGCAACAAGAATGTGGTGAACAGACTCAACCGGTTCGCCCATCAATTGCATCCCTATTTTCTATCCGGGGTCGCGAACAAGCATGATGATGAGGTGCACTGATGGCATTTTTCGATGAGCGCGACGAAGACGAGGTAATGAGTGAAATCAACATGACCCCATTGGTGGATGTCATGCTGGTGTTGTTGATCATATTCATGCTGACCGTGCCGGTGCTGACCCGCTCGCTGGAAGTGGAGTTGCCGCGAGCCAGCAGTAGTGCCACCGAGACCACGCCGGAGACGGTGAGCGTCGCCGTGAACGCCGCGGGTGAGGTGTATTGGAATGACGTCCTACTGACGGGCCCGGCCTTGACCGCGCGGCTGGCCGCAGCGGCCGCCGAAACCCCCCAGCCGCAGCTGCATATCCGCGCCGACCGTCACACCGATTACTACCATGTGGTGCGGGTGATGGCCGCGGCTCGGCAGGCCGGCTTAAGCCGTTTGGGGTTTGTGACCGAAGTTGACGATGCGCCCGGATGAGATCTATTCGTGTAACAGCGCGGCGACGGGATTAGTCACTAAACAGGCGGCGCGAAACCAGGGCTTGTCCCGGCGCTGCTCCAGGCTGATCGGTTTGGGATCAATGGGACGAGCACCTGGCTCTGTGAGCATTGGTGACACAGTGTTTTGAACACCCTCGAAACCGGAGAAGTACCGGAGGGCTAGAAATCAATGACTCTGACCCGAATGGCACTTACTTAAGCCCAAGCACTTGATTATCAAATAGAAAGACCGGCACCATGGTAGGGTGTAAATCGCCAAACCCACAACCTACCAAAAGGAACCGGTCTCGATGAAGCTTAGCCATACTGCCAAAAAACATCAACATACTCGAGTTGAGGCATACCGTGGAAACAGCAACAGCTATCGTTTCTTCAATCTTCTCACCAGCGACACGCTGCTGGACAAAGTGGAAGCGCTCTTGCCCGAGCACCGGGAACGCCTCTATCCACCTACGGAAACCTTATCCATGTTCCTGGCCCAAGCCATGAGCGCCGATCGTTCCTGTCAGAGCATTGTTAACCGGGCAGCAGTCCAGCGACTCGCCGGCGGGTTTAGCGCCCGAAGCACATACACGGGTGGCTATTGTCGTGCCAGGCAACGATTGCCTTTGACGATGGTCGCAGAACTGACCCAACATCTGGGCGACCAGCTTGACGAACGAGCGCCTGATGAATGGCAATGGCAGGGTCGACACATCAGGATTATCGACGGCACCACCGTCACGATGCCCGACACGGCTGCCAACCAAGCCGTATTCCCACAACAACGCGGTCAACAGCCTGGTTTAGGGTTTCCCATTTGTCGCATCGTCGGCATCACCAGTCTGGCCAGCGGTGCGCTATTGAATGCAGCGATCGGCCGTTTCAACGGCAAGGGGGGTGACGAACAAACCCTGTTGCGCGCCATACAGAACACCTTGCAGCCCGGCGATATCGCGCTCGGCGATGCCTTCTTTGCCACCTATTTCTTTATTGCCGCCATGCAGGCCGACGGGATCGATATTCTAATGGAGCAGAACGGTTCCAGAAAGCGCGTGACAGATTTTCGTCTCGGTCAAAGGCTGGGAGAACGCGATCATCTGATCCTGATCGACAAGCCCAAGCGACGACCGGAGTGGATGAGTGAAGAGGACTATAACGCGGCGCCAGAAAGACTCACGGTCAGGGAATTCCAGGCCGGCGGCAAAACAATGATCACGACTTTGGACGATCACAACAACTACCCGAAAGAGAAGCTAAAAGCCCTGTACAAAATGCGCTGGCATATCGAGCTGGACCTGCGCAACATCAAAGACACTATAAGCATGAATGTGCTCAGTTGCAAAACGCCCGAGATGGCGATCAAGGAAATATGGATCCATCTACTTGCCTATAACCTGATCCGCCTCATGATGGCACAATCCGCCTTGCTGGCGGATATCAGCCCAAGACGTATAAGTTTCAAGCACTGCTTGCAGATATGGCTGATCTATCTACAAAACGCGCAGTATTTGGATGATGAATATATCGGTTATTTATTCCGCATGATGGTGCAGAAAAAGGTGGGGAATCGTCCCGGCCGAATCGAACCGAGAGCGGTGAAGCGAAGACCGAAAGCCTATCCCTTATTGACGAGAACACGGCATGAAGCAAGAGCGGAGGTGATGAAAAATGGTCACCCTAAGAAGCTTAAGTAAGTGCCATTCCCCCCTGACCCTCCTTTTGCAAAGGGGGGAACTTATGTTTTATTTATCCGAGAACAGTCGTCCGTCCCAACGGTCCTATAATCCATGACTTTGTCCATCTTCCACCCCGCCGTCGCCGCCTGGTTCACCACCACCTTCGGCAGCCCCACCGGCGTCCAGCAACAGGCCTGGCCCGCTATCCAGCGGCGCGACAACACGCTCATCGCGGCGCCCACCGGTTCCGGTAAAACCCTGGCCGCCTTTCTGGCCGCCATCGATGCCCTGGTACGCGAGGGTGAGGCACGCGGTTTGGAGGATGAGACCCAAGTGCTGTATGTCTCGCCGCTGAAGGCGCTCTCCAACGACATCCAGAAGAATCTGGACCTGCCCCTGGCCGGCATCCGCGAGGAGTTGTTCCATCAGACCATGAAGGATGTGGAGATTCGTGCCTGGGTGCGCAGCGGCGACACGCCCCAGGGCGAGCGGGCGCGCATGCGTCGTCAGCCGCCCCACATCCTGGTCACCACGCCGGAATCGCTGTATATCCTGCTCACCTCCGCCTCGGGGCGCGAGATGCTGCAAACCGTGCGCACAGTGATCGTGGATGAGATTCACGCCCTGGCGGGCAATAAGCGCGGTGCCCATCTGACCCTGTCGCTGGAACGGCTGGCGGCCCTGTGTCAGGCCCACCACGGCAGTCGGCCCAATCGCATCGGCCTGTCGGCCACCCAGAAGCCCATCGCGGCCATGGCCAACTACCTCACCGGCCCGGCTCAAGACTGCACCATCATCGACACCGGTCACGCGCGCGAGCGCGACCTGTCCATCGAGGTGCCCAACTCGCCGCTGGAGGCGATCATGGCCGCCGAGGTGTGGGACGAGATCTACGACCGCCTGGCCGAACTGGTGGATGAACACCGCACCACGTTGATTTTTGTGAATACCCGCCGCCTGGCGGAGCGGGCGGCGCGCTTTCTGGCCGAGCGGCTGGGGGAGGAGAATGTCACCGCCCACCACGGCAGTCTGGCGCGCGAACACAGATTAGACGCTGAACAGCGCCTCAAGGGCGGCCGCTTGCGCGCCCTGGTGGCCACCGCCTCGCTGGAGTTGGGCATCGACATCGGCGACGTGGACCTGGTCTGCCAGCTGGGCTCGCCGCGCTCCATTGCCACCTTCCTGCAGCGCGTCGGCCGCTCCGGCCATGCGGTGGGCGGTCTGCCTAAGGGGCGCTTGTTTCCGCTGTCGCGCGACGATCTGCTGGAATGCACAGCGCTGCTGGATGCGGTCCGGCGCGATGAACTGGACCGCATCATCATGCCGCAACAACCGCTGGACGTGCTGGCGCAGCAGATCGTCGCCGAGGTCTCGGGCAAGGAGTGGCAGGAGGCCGCTTTATTCGAACAGTTCCGCCGCGCCTGGCCCTATCGCGATTTAACCAACGAAGCGTTTGTCGAGGTGGTGCGCATGCTGGCCGACGGCTTCTCCACCCGCCGTGGCCGGCGCGGCGCCTATCTGTATCGCGATGCCGTTAACGGTCGCCTGCGGCCGCGCCCGGCGGCGCGGCTGACGTCGATTACCAACGGCGGCGCCATCCCCGATCTGTTCGATTACGACGTGGTGCTGTCGCCCGAAGGCTATTCCATCGGCAGTCTCAACGAGGACTTCGCCTTCGAGAGTCTGCCCGGCGATATCTTCCAGCTCGGCAACACCTCGTATCGCATTCTGAAAATCGAACAGGGCAAGGTCCATGTGGAGGATGCCCACGGCCAGCCGCCTAACATCCCGTTCTGGTTCGGCGAGGCGCCGGGGCGTACCGACGAGTTGTCGCTGGCGGTGGCAAGGCTGCGTGACACTATCTCCGTGCAGCTGGAACAGGGCATGGAGGCCGCCGAGGCATGGCTGCAGCAGGCGCTGAGCTTGCCGTTACCGGCGGCGCAACAACTCACCGAATACCTCGCTGCAGCCAAGGCCGCGCTGGGCGCATTGCCTAGTTTCGACACGCTGATCTTCGAACGCTTCTTCGATGAAGTGGGGGACATGCACTTCGTCATCCATTCGCCGTTCGGCTCGCGCATCAACCGCGCCTGGGGCCTGGCGCTGCGCAAACGCTTTTGCCGCAAGTTCAATTTTGAACTTCAGGCCGCCGCCACCGAGGACAGCATCATTCTATCCCTGGGGCCGACCCACAGTTTTCCGCTGGAAGAACCCGCCGCCTATCTCAAGCCGGCCACAGTGAAAGAGATTTTGATCCAGGCCCTGCTGGCCGCGCCGCTGTTCGCCACCCGCTGGCGCTGGAACGCCAACATCGCCCTGGCGGTGATTCGCAATCGTAACGGCAAGCGGGTGCCGGCCCAGTTTCAGCGCTCCGATGCCGAGGATCTGGTGGCGGTGATCTTTCCCGATCAGCTGGCCTGTTTCGAAAACATCGCCGGTGATCGCGAAGTGCCCGACCATCCGCTGGTCAGCCAGACCCTGCAGGATTGTCTGTACGAGGCTATGGACATCGACGGGTTAATCACCCTGCTTTCCCGCCTGGAGCAGGGCGAGATCCGACTGGTCACGTGTGACCTCACCACGCCGTCGCCGTTATCTATGGAAGTAATCAACGCCCGGCCCTACGCCTTTCTCGACGATGCCCCGGCGGAGGAGCGCCGCACCCTGGCGATCCAACAACGCCGTTACCTGGATCCGGAAACGGCGGCGGACATCGGTCGTTTGGATATGGCGGCTATCCAGCGGGTGCAGTCAGAGGCCTGGCCCGATGCGCGTGACGCCGACGAGCTACACGACGGCCTTATCATGCTCGGTTTCATGAGCGAGGGCGAGGCGCAACGCGGCCCGTTGGTTGAAAAAGATGCATTGGGTTTTGGTTGGCAGCCTCTGTTCAACAGCCTGACGGACGACAAGCGGGTCACGCTGGTAAGCATCGATGCAGATAAAAAGCTTTGGGTGGCGGCGGAACGCTTGAACGAAATCCTGACCCTGTTTCCAGACGCGGTGCGTGAACCTGCTATCGATCCGTTGTTTGAAAACGGTGACCAGCCGTTGCACAAAGAGGATGCCCTGCGCGAATTGATCCGCAGTCGCCTGGAAGGGCTGGGGCCGGTCACCGTGGCGCAACTGGCCGCGCCCCTGGGGTTGTCCACCCAACAGCTCGACATCGTCCTGCTGGAACTGGAGCAGGAAGGCTTCGCCATCCAGGGCAGCTTCACCACCCAGGCAACGAGTGAAACCGAATGGTGCGACCGGCGTCTGCTGGCGCGCATCCATCGCTACACCCTAAAACGGCTGCGCAGCGAGATTGAGGCCGTGGCCCCGGCCGACTACATGCGTTTTTTGTTTCAGTGGCAGTATCTGACGGATCGCGGCGAAGGGCAGGACGCCTTGCTGGGCGTGCTGGAACAGCTGGAAGGCTACTCCATCCCGGCGGTGGGGTGGGAGGCAGAGATCCTGCCCGCGCGGCTGGAGCGCTACACCAGTGACATGCTGGAGAATCTCTGTCTCTCCGGCCGCATCACCTGGTTGCGTCTCAACCTGCCCAAACAAAGCGAAGGCAAACAGGCACGCAAGGCCGCACCGGTGCGCATCACGCCCATCGCGCTGGTGGCGCGGCAACACGCCCATTACTGGCACAAACTGAATGATGACACCGAGCTTGAACATCTAAAACTATCCGCAGGCGCCCACAAAATATTGGATGCCTTGCATCAGCACGGCGCCTCGTTCTTCATCGATCTGGTGCAACAGACCGGTCTGCTGCGCACCCAGGTGGAAGAGGCCCTGGCCGAGCTGGTGGCGCGCGGCCTGGTCACCTCCGACAGCTTCGCCGGCCTGCGCGCCTTGATCGCACCGCAACACAAACGTCCGGGGTTCGGTCACGGCAGACGCCGACGCCGCGCCACCGCGGTGAGCGTGGACGACGCCGGGCGTTGGTCGCTGCTGCGTCCGCCGCGTGCCGCGGTGGATTACGACAACGCGACCCAACCCTTCGACAGCGAAGCGGTGGAACACATCGCCCACACCCTGTTGCAACGCTACGGCGTGGTGTTCAGAAAAGTACTGGAGCGGGAGGCCAATCTGCCGCCCTGGCGCGAACTGCTCTATGTCTATCGCCGCCTGGAGGCGCGCGGTGAGATCCGCGGTGGTCGCTTCGTGCAGGGTTTTAGCGGTGAGCAGTTCGCCCTGGCCGAAGCCGTCGCCGCGCTGCGCGACACGCGCAAGCGGGACAAACATGGTGAACTCCTGAATATCAGTGCCGTCGACCCCCTCAACCTAGTCGGCATCATCATCCCGGGCCGCCGCGTCCCGGCCCAGATCAATAACCGTATTCTGTTTCGTGACGGTGTGCCGCTGGCCGCTGTCATCGCCGGTGAGGTAGACGTGTTCACCGAACTGAGTGAGCGGCAACAGGCCCAAGTGCGGCAGCTGTTGGTTAGAAAGGCACCGGGGCAGGTTCTGCAATTCCAGGCATCGTAAGGTTTGATCTGAAGCCTACGTACTCCTAAACATTAACCGGGTGTTCCTATGCATTTAATCACCTTCAAACAAAACAATCACAGTCGTATCGGTGTGCTCGATACAGTCCGCAATGAAGTTGTCGACCTAACCGCAATCGGTCTTCCCGGTGATATGTTGGCATTGATCAATGCGGGCGAAGTTGGGTTGGATAAAGCTCGCGAAGCTATCGTCTCCGGAGAGGTTCGATTGGCTTTGAATGAGGTAAAAATCCTGGCACCTATCCCACGCCCTCTGCGCAACATTCTCTGTGTCGGTAAAAACTACCGTGACCACGTCAGTGAAGTGCAGTCAGCATTGCCGTCCAGCGGTGACGGCGTACCGGAACTACCCATCATCTTTACCAAGGCCACTACTACGGTCATCGGGCCCGGTGACACCATACCCGCCAGCCAAGACCCGACCGACTCGGCCGATTACGAAGGCGAACTGGCGGTGGTGATCGGTAAAGGTGGTCGAGGTATTTCACGCCATCAGGCCATGGAGCACATTTTCGGCTACACAATCATCAATGACGTCACTTCGCGGCGTATGCAGAAGGGACATCAGCAATGGTTCCTCGGCAAAAGCCTGGATGGCTTCTGTCCCATGGGGCCGGGTCTTGTGACGCGCGATGAGATTCCTGATGTGACGCAGTTGCAGGTTAAGACCTCGGTGAATGGTGAAATACGCCAGGATGGCAGCGTGGCTCAAATGATTTTCGACATTCCGATCTTGATCGAAACTCTGTCGCAGACTATGACGCTTGAGCCGGGTGACATCATTGCCACCGGGACACCGGCCGGGGTGGGGATGGGATTCGAGCCGCCGCGCTTCCTGAAGACAGGCGACTGGGTTGCGGTCACCATCGATCCGATCGGCACGCTGGAAAATCCGGTGGGTTGATTTTTTATATCACAAACGGCCTTCAAGCGGGGAGGGCATGAAGGTGGCCACCGACCCGGCACAATATCGAGGCGGCGTGCGACACCCCTGAATGAGTTTGAAGCCGGGAAATAACATAAAAAAGGGCGCCGATGGCGCCCTTTCTCTTACAAGCGGTAAAGCCGGGTTACAGCGGGGTAACGTTGGCAGCTTGCAGGCCTTTTTGGCCGCGTTCGATTTCAAATGAAACGCTTTGGCCTTCGTCCAGGCTCTTATAGCCTTCGCTGGCAATGGCGCGGAAATGAACGAAAACGTCTTCGCCGCCGTCGGCTTGAGTGATAAAACCAAAGCCTTTATCGGCGTTGAACCATTTAACAGTACCAGTTGATTTAGACATGATGTCTCCTAAAGATAAAAATAGTGTATGCAAATCGCACGTTTAAGCCAGTGTAGAGAATCACTTAATGACGACAAACAGCAGAGAGTGAAGATCTTCAGGACATCAGGTCTTAAAAATTAAGATGAGGTGCAGCAGAAGTTTTTCAGTGTCACGTTGTAGCAGTAAGCAGGTCTGTTTCAGCAGGCCGGGATACAGGTTAACAGATATTGGCCGAATGTGTATCTTTATTTTCATCCGGGCGAAATACCCCGGGTGACCACGCCATCGGCTATATCGGTCCCTTCGTAAGACAGCCGGAATCAGGATAGTTCCCCCAGCGGCGGCAAATATCGAAAATATCTATGCGTCAGACGGTCCGGTTGAGATATCCTGCCTAGCCCACGAAGATAGAGAGGCCGGAAAATGAGTACCCAAGGCACCTACGGCGACCCCAAGCTGATGTACAAACTGGCCAATTATCGAATGCCCTTTGGCAAGCATTCGAACGCGCTTCTGATCGACCTGCCGGTGGCCTATTTGGACTGGTTCTCAAAAAAGGGTTTCCCGTCGTCAGAGCTGGGCGAATTGATGCGGATAGTTCATGAGACAAAAGCGGACGGGATGGAACACTGGTTGGATCGAGTACGAAACCCAGTGTCTCAGGTGTGAGCGCTGAGGGATAGGGTAGTAGTCGCGACCTGATCTGACAGTTACCGATTTTGCGGAAGTGACTGTCAGATCAAGTCGAAACTAATTCATGTTAGCCCTGCTCCCTGATTTACAAAGCGGGTACTGATTTTTGCTTTGGCGGTACCTCAATATCGTTTTATCTATTCGCCGTGGCGGGAGCGACGCCAGTCGACGGCGCCCATGAGCGTGACCGCGCTTGACCCTGGGCAAGCTGCTCCGGGTTTAGCAGTTCAGCCACTTTTTCGCGGGCGATGATCGCTGTTTGGTTGTTCTGCGCCGCCGCCAGGTTGAACCACACGTAGGCTTCAATCAAGTCCTCGGGTACGCCGTTACCCGCCACATACATCATGCCGAGGCTGTACATGGCGTCTAAATGTCCTGCCTGGGCAGCACGCTTAAGCCATGCGGCCGCCTGCACGTAGTCCTGAATCACCCCTCGGCCGTCGGCATACATCTCCCCTAAAACATATTGCGCGTCTACTTCACCCTGTTCCGCCGCTTGTTGCAGCCAATGCCCCGCCTGCTTGAAGTCAAGCACATCGTCGTTGCTAACATATCCAAAGTACAGCATACCCAATTCCAGCTGCGCTTTGGCGTGTCCTGATTCGGCGGCCTTGGTCAGCCACTTGATCGCCTCCGCTCTCATGGGTGTAATGCCATCTCCGTTTTTGTATTTGAGTCCCAGTTGGTATTTCGCCTCGGCATCACCTTTACGGGCCGATTCCAACTCTTTTAAGAACCGTTGGTTTTCGGTGAGCGGGGGGGCAAGGTAGTTGGACCGAGCAGTAAAGTGATACAGCGCTCCAAGAGAGAGTATGACGGCGACAGTCGCCATTGCGCCTATAAGCGACATGCGCTTGATGTTTCGTTTAGGTGTGCGAAAGTGCCGCCGACAGCTGCGGCAACGGGAGTAGGTGTACAACTGACGGTATAAAATATTCCGTTTTTGGTTTAAACGGGAAACCCTGACGTGAGTACTGCCGCAATGTGGACATACGCTGTGTTTGTTTTCCGTTGTCATTATCGTGATTGCGACAGCGCCCCATACGGTTGAGTATATTGAATTGCGCGCATGCTATGCCGATAGTTCATGCAGCACCTTTTCCACCACCTCGATACGTTGCTCCGGCGTCTCGGTTGGCATAGTAAATCGCAGTTTGTCCTGACCGTCCAGCTTGTAGATCCGGCTCTTGTGCTGGATCAGGTCGATGATTCGCATGGGATCGATGTTGGGCTTTTGACTGAACATCAACCGCCCGCCCTGGGGCCCGGCTTCGATCTTTTTGATGCCCAGCGGTTCGGCCTTGAGCTTGAGTTCGGTGACGCGGATGAGGTTCTTGGCCTGTTCCGGCAGCAGACCGAAGCGGTCGATCATCTCCACCTGCAATTCGCGCAGGTCCTCTTCGTCGGCGGCGTTGGCGATGCGTTTGTACATTACCAGGCGGGTGTGGACATCCGGTAAATAATCCTCGGGGATGAGGGCCGGGATGCGCAGGTCGACCTCGGCGTGCTGGTCCAGCGGCTGATCCAGGTTGGGCACCTGGCCGGATTTCAACGCCTTGACGGCGCGGTCGAGCAGTTCGGAATACATGCTGAAACCGACCTCTTGAATCTGGCCGCTCTGTTCCTCGCCCAGCAGTTCGCCGGCGCCGCGGATCTCCAGGTCGTGGCTGGCCAGGGTGAAGCCGGCCCCCAGGCCTTCCAGGGATTCGATGGCCTCCATGCGCTTGACCGCATCGGCGGTCATGCTGCGCTTGGGCGGCACGATGAGGTAGGCATAGGCCTGATGATAGGAACGCCCGACGCGCCCGCGCAGCTGATAGAGCTGGGCCAGGCCCAGCTTGTCGGCGCGGTTCATGACGATGGTGTTGGCGGTGGGCACGTCAATGCCGGTCTCGATGATGGTGGTGCAGACCAGGATGTTATAGCGCTGGTGGTAGAAGTCGAGCATCACCTTTTCCAGTTCGCGCTCCGGCATCTGGCCGTGGGCGACGGTGACGCGTGCTTCGGGGATCAACGCTTCCAGGTCGCGCGCCTGTTTTTCGATGCTCTCCACTTCGTTGTGGAGAAAATAGACCTGGCCGCCGCGCTTGATCTCGCGCAGGCAGGCCTCGCGTACCAGGTTCTTGTCCCACTGGCGGATGAAGGTCTTGATGGCGAGTCGCTTGGAGGGTGGGGTGGCGATGATGGAGAGGTCACGCATGTCCGCCAACGCCATGTTGAGCGTGCGCGGAATGGGGGTGGCGGTGAGGGTGAGCACGTCCACCTCGGCGCGCAGGGACTTGAGCCGTTCCTTCTGGCGCACGCCGAAGCGGTGCTCCTCGTCCAGGATGACTAAACCGAGTTCGGTGAATTTAACGCCGGCCTGCAACAATTTGTGCGTGCCGATGATGATGTCCACCTTGCCGTCGGCCATGTCTTTCAGGACGGCGTCCTGGTCCTTCTTGGAACGGAAGCGTGACAATACTTCGATGCGTATCGGCCAGTCGGCGAAGCGGTCGCGAAAGTTCTGATAGTGTTGTTGCGCCAGCAGGGTGGTGGGCACCAGCACCGCCACCTGCTTGCCGCCCTGTACGGCGAGGAAGGCGGCGCGCATGGCCACTTCGGTCTTGCCGAAGCCCACGTCGCCGCACACCAGCCGGTCCATGGGCTGAGCCGAGACCATGTCCTTGACCACATTGTGGATGGCCTCTTCCTGGTCCGGCGTCTCTTCGAAGGGAAAGGCGGTGGCGAAGGCGCGGTACTGGTCGTCCGGTTCGGGATAGCGATAGCCCTGGCGCGCGGCGCGGCGGGCGTAGATGTCCAGCAGCTCGACGGCCACGTCGTGGGCCTTTTCCGCAGCCTTGCGTTTGGCCTTGGCCCACACCTCGGAACCCAGCTTGTGCAGCGGCGCGCTGTCGGGCGAGGTGCCGGTGTAGCGGCTGATCAGATGCAAGGATGAGACCGGCACGTAGAGCTTGTCGCCGCCGGCGTATTCCAGCGTCAGGAATTCGGTGGTGATGCCGTTCAGTTCCAGGCTCTGTAGTCCCAGATAACGGCCCACGCCGTGGTCTTCATGCACCACCGGGCTGCCGGGCATGAGTTCGGTGAGGCTGCGCACCACCGCATCGTCGTCGCGCTTGGTGACCTTGCGGCGGCGCCGTTGTACCGCCTGTTCGCCGAACAGCTGGGGTTCGCTGATGACGGCGATGTCGTCGAACAACAGGCCTTTTTCCAGCGGCGCGATGGTGATGCCGATGCGCGCCTTATCATCGAGGAAGCTGAGCCAGTCCGGGTATTGGCGCGGGTGGATGTCGTCGCGTTTGAGCAATTCCAACAGGGCCTCGCGGCGGCCGCCGGTCTCGGCGGCGAACAGCACGCGGCCCTTGAACTCTTTGAGAAAGGTTTCCAGCGCCGCCAGGGGTTGTGGGGCGCGCGCATTGACGGTGAGCAATGGCGGCGTGCGGCTGGCAAAGTTGTGCACGCCCTGGCCGTCCTCCACTTCGAAGTGGTGGCAGTCGATGCGCGGGAAGTGCGCCATGCCCCGGTCCAGCTCGCGGGGCGGGACGAAGACGCGCTCGGGCGCCGGCAGGGGGCGCTCCGGGTCGTGTTTGCGCTGGTCGTAGCGCTGTTCCACTTCGCTCCAGAAGGTCCGGGCGGCCTCTTCGATGCCTTCTTCCAGCACGACCACGGCGTTGTCGGGCAGGTAGTCGAACAGGGTAGTGGTCTGTTCGAAGAACAGCGGCAGATAGTATTCGATGCCGGGCGGGGCGATGCCCTCGGTAATGTCTTTATAGATCGCCGAACGGGCCGGGTCGCCCTCGAATTCGGCGCGGTAGGCCTGGCGGAAGCGGGTGATGGCCTCCTTGGTGAGGGGAAACTCGCGCGCCGGCAGCAGGCGCACGCGGTCCACGTTGTCGCGCGACAGCTGGGTCTCGGGGTCGAAGCTGCGGATGGTCTCGATCTCGTTGTCGAACAGGTCGATGCGGTAGGGCGTCTTGCTGCCCATGGGAAAGAGATCGATGAGCGCACCGCGCACGGCGAATTCGCCGTGTTCCATCACCTGGGAGACGCAGCTGTAGCCGTTGCGCTCCAGGCGCATACGCAGCGCCTCGATGTCCAGGGTCTCGCCCACGTCCAGCATCAGGCTGTGGGCCTCGATGTAGTCGCGCGGCGCCAGGCGGTGCATGGCCGTCGACGCCGGGATGATGAGGATACCCTTGTCCAGCGTCGGCAGGCGGTAGAGCGCCTCCAGCCGTTGCGAGGTGATGTCCTGGTGCGGCGAGAAGACGTCGTAGGGCAGGGTCTCCCAGTCCGGGAAGGGGATCACCGGCACCTGTTCGTCGTCGCCCAGGTAGAAGCGCAGTTCGTGCTCCAGCCGCGCCGCCATCAGGTTATCGGCGGTGATGACCACCATGGGGCCGGCGTGTCGGCGCGCGCCCTGGCCCAGCACCATGCCGAAGCTGCTGCCGTAGAGTCGCGCCCAGAGGGTCCTGCGGCCGGGTTTGTCCGGCACATAGGGGGTGAAGGGGTCGCGTCGCTGCGCGGCCTGCAGTGTAGCGGGGGCGTCGATTTCCGGGGCCTCTGGCGTCATAGCGGGTATTTGCGGTTACAATGGTCGCGTTCCAAGGAGGGCGCATTTTCTCACATTTGCGCGTCAGCGCACATCCGCGGCTGTTTTTTCCCCGTTTTTGCCGATAGGGACTGGCGACGACGGCCCAATCCGACTTCAGAATTGATTGAAAAAACAGATGCTTAAGCTGTTGATGTAGGAGTTGCAGGTGATGTTGGAACGGTATGCAAATATGTTGATTCGCTGGCGCTGGCTGGCGCTGTTCTTGACCCTGATCTGGGTTTTCGCCGCCATCAGCGGTGTGCGTTTTTTGAGCTTTTCCAATGACTACCGGGTGTTCTTCAGTGCGGAGAACCCCTTGCTGCAGGCCTTCGAAGCACTGCAGAACACCTATAGTAAAGATGATAATGTCCTGATCGTGGTCACCCCCAAATCAGGCCAGGTGTTCAACCGAGATACCCTGAGTATCGTCGAGGAGTTGACCGAGGCGGCCTGGCAGATGCCGTATTCCATCCGCGTCGATTCGATCACCAATTTCCAGCACACGCATGCCGACGGCGACGATCTGATCGTGGAGAATCTGGTCGAGGACGCCCACTCCCTGACGCCGGCCGAACTGGAGCAGGCCAGGCAGGTCGCGCTGGCCGAGCCGAGCCTGGTCAACCGCATCGTTTCGCCCGCGGGCCACGTCACGGCGGTGAATGTGACCGTGCATTTGCCGGGCGAGAATGCCCAGGCGGAGGTGCCCGAGGTGGTTGGGTTTGCGCGCGGGCTGGCACAGCAGTTCGAGGCCAAGTATCCGCAAATCGACGTGCGCCTGACCGGCATCGTATTCATGAACAATGCCTTCCCCGAGGCCTCGCAGCAGGATATGCAGACCCTGGTGCCGCTGATGTTCCTGCTGATCCTGCTGTTGGTGGGCCTGTCGCTGCGCATGATCGCCGGCACCCTGGCGACAATGCTGGTGATCTTAATGGCCATCCTCTCGGCCATGGGCCTGACCGGTTGGGTCGGGATTCAATTGTCGCCGCCCACCACGGCGGCGCCGACGGTGATCATGACGATCGCCGTGGCCCACTGTGTCCACATCCTTACCAATTTTCAACAGAGTTTTCGTCTCAGCCGCGACAGGCGCCAGGCCATGACGGAAAGCCTGCGCATCAACATGCAGCCGGTGTTTCTTACCAGCCTGACCACGGCCATTGGTTTCTTGAGTATGAACTTCTCCGACGCGCCGCCGTTTCGCGATCTGGGCAGCATAGTCGCCATGGGGGTGGTGACGGGCTGGCTGCTGTCGATAACGTTCCTGCCGGCGCTGATGATGATCCTGCCGCTGCGCAAGCCGAAAGCACGCGCAGGCGGCTGGACCTCGATGGAACGGCTGGGCGACTTCGTAGTCGAAAAACGGACGCCCCTGATGTGGGGCATGGTGGGCCTGGTCGTGGTGCTGGTGGCCTTTGTACCCAAAAACGAGTTGAACGATGAATTTGTGAAGTATTTCGACGAATCCATCCAGTTCCGCCTGGATACTGATTACACCACCGATAATCTCACCGGCATGTACCAGATCAGTTATTCGGTGCCCGCCGGCGAGAGCGGCGGCATCAGCGATCCGGGCTATCTGGAGACCCTGGAAAAGTTCGCCCGGTGGTATCGCCAGCAACCCCATGTGATGCACGTCAGCAGCTTTAGCGATGTTATGAAACGCATTAACAAAAATATGCACAACGATGAACAGGCCTGGTATCGCACCCCGGACCGGCGCGACCTGGCGGCGCAGTATCTGCTGCTATATGAAATGTCCTTGCCCTACGGCCTGGATCTGAATAATCAGATTGACGTGGACAAGTCCGCCACGCGCCTGCAGGTGAGCCTGGACAGTATCTCTACCAACGAGCTGTTGGCATTGGAGCGGCGCGCCCAGGCCTGGCTGCGCGACAATGCGCCGCCGTCCATGCAGACCCAGGGCGCCGGGCCGACCATCATGTTCGCCAATATCGGCTTCAGCAACATCCGCAGCATGTTGCAGGGCACCACCATCGCCTTGGTGTTGATTTCCTTTATATTGATCTTCGCCCTGCGCTCACTGAAGATGGGGCTGATCAGCCTGATACCCAATCTCATCCCGGCGGCCATGGCCTTCGGTATCTGGGGCATGGTGGTCGGTGAGGTGGGACTGGCCCTATCGGTGGTGATCGGCATGACGCTGGGCATCGTGGTGGATGATACGGTGCACTTTCTCAGCAAATATGTGCGCGCCCGGCGCGAGAAAGGTCTGTCCAGCCCGGACGCGGTGCGTTATGCGTTTTCCACCGTGGGTATGGCATTATGGGTCACCTCGGTCGCCCTGATGGCCGGTTTTCTGGTGCTGATGTTTTCAGCCTTCGAAATGAATTCCGGCATGGGCCTGTTGACCGCCCTGACTATTGGTTTGGCGCTGCTTGCCGATTTCCTATTACTACCACCCCTGTTAATGAGATTTGATAAAGCGAAAGATCAAGGAGAGACTGGTGTTGCCTATGCTCAATAAAAGGATTGTTGTTGCGGTATTGCTGGGAAGCCTGCTGACGCCCGTGCAGGCGCTGGCCCAAACGCCTGAGGAGCGCGGCCTGGAAATCGCCGAGGAGTCGGATCGGCGCGCCAACGGCTTCGACGATTTCAAGGCCGAGATGGAAATGATCCTCAAGAACGCCCAGGGCGACGAAAGCCGCCGCGAGGTGAGGGTCTGGGGCCTGGAGGTGGAAGGGGACGGCGACAAAGGCCTGTCCATCTTCGACGAGCCGGCGGACGTCAAGGGGACCGCCATGATGACCTATTCCCACAAGGTGGAACCGGATGACCAATGGCTTTATCTGCCGGCCCTGAAACGCGTCAAGCGTATCGCCTCGCGCAACAAATCGGGCCCCTACATGGGCAGTGAATTCGCTTATGAAGATATCGGCTCGCAGGAGGTGGAGAAATACACCTACAAATACCTGCGTGACGAGGCCTGCGGCAAGCTGGAATGCTTTGTGGTGGAGCGCTATCCGGTGGATGAGTATTCCGGCTACACGCGCCAGGTGACCTGGATCGATAAACAGGAATATCGGCCCCAGAAGACCGTTTACTATGATCGCAAGAATGCCCTGCTCAAGACGCTGACCTTCATCGGTTACAAGAAATACCTCGAGAACCACTGGCGTCCCAGCGAGATGTTCATGGAGAATCATCAGACTGGCAAGACCACCCGCATCGTCTGGAAGAACTACCGTTTTCGCACCGGTCTGACGGAAGATGATTTTGAGGTGAACGACTTGAGACGGCTGCGCTAAACCTAACATCGAGATTATGTCGCGTAAGTCTTATTGGCCACGCCTGGTGCTGGGTGTCATGCTCGGCCTGGCAGCCTTGGTCGCTCAGGCCGAGGAGCGCTTTTACCTGCAGATCGGGGTGTTTTCCGATGCTGCCACGGCCACCGGCATCCGCCAGCAGATCGAGTCCTTTGGGTTCAATGTCTCGCAACGCCAAGTCGAGGTGATCGGCCGTCCCGCCTTCGTGGTGCTGGTAGGGCCGTATGCGCGCAGCCGCGAAGCCTTGTATGACAAGAACCGCCTGGCCGACGTGGGTTGGTCGGCGGCGGTAAAGCGTTACCCGGCGCCACCCAAACCAAAACCGCCCAAGCCGCCCACTTTCCGGACCACCTATTCCGGTTCCCTGGCGGGCGAAGTGCGCCACTTCACCGACGCGCCGCTCTATAGTACCGAGCAGCACGAGACCACTGCCTCGCTGGCGATCCAGCCCGAATTTCATATCAGCTGGAATCAGCGCAGCAGCAGTCTCACCTTCGTGCCCTTCGTGCGCGTCGGCGATGCGGACGAGGAGCGCAACCACGCCGATATCCGCGAACTGATGTGGCTCAATGCCTGGGACGACTGGGAGCTGCGCCTGGGCGTGGGCAAGGTGTTCTGGGGTGTGACCGAGTCGCGCCACCTGGTGGATGTGATCAATCAGGTGGATCTGGTGGAAAACACCGATGAAGAGGACAAGCTGGGTCAGCCCATGGCGAACCTCAGCTGGTTCAGCGATTGGGGCACGTTTGACGTCTTTGCCCTGCCGCTGTTTCGCGAGCGCAGCTTTCCCGGCGAGGAGGGACGCCTGCGCGGACCGTTGGTGGTGGACACCGAGCAGGACGCCATCTACGAATCGCCGGATGAAGAAAATCATCTGGATTGGGCCGTGCGCTGGTCACACTACATCGGCGACTGGGATATCGGCGTGTCCCATTTCTCAGGCACCGGCCGCGATCCGCGCTTCGTCCCGGGTCTGAATGCCCAAGGCCAGCCGGTGTTGATCCCACGTTACAACCTCATCGATCAGACCGGGCTGACGCTCCAGGCGATTATGGGCGAGTGGCTGTGGAAGCTGGAGGCCACCTCCACCAGGGAGTTGGACCAGCGCTATACCGAGGCGGTGGCCGGTTTCGAATACACCCGCGTGGGCATCTTCCGCAGCGCCATCGATCTCGGCTTTATCGCTGAGTATCTCTATGACGAACGCGGCGAGCAGGCCCCCCAGCCCTTCGAGGACGATGTCATGCTCGGGCTGCGCTGGGCCTTCAACGATATGCAGAGCAGCGAGATCCTGATGGGCGTCATTATCGACCGCGACGGTACCGCTACCAGCTCCAGTGTCGAGGCCAGTCGGCGCTTGGGCCAAAGTTGGCGCCTGACCCTGGAATACCGCGGTCTGCATGCGGTGGAGCCGCAAGACATCAGTTATCTATTGCGCAACGACAATTACATCCAGCTGGGGCTGGGTTACTATTATTAACGTCGTTTGAGCAACACGTAGACCGCCCCGGTGCCGCCGTCCACCGGCCGCGCCGAACAAAACGCCAACACCTCGTCGCGCTGCTGCAGCCAGTGGCTTGTCTTGCCTTTCAACACCGGTTGTTTTTGCTGTGATCCCAAGCCCTTGCCGTGGATGATGCGCACGCAGCGCAGACCGCGATCGCGGCATTGGTTGAGAAACAGGATCAGCCGCTGGCGCGCCTCGGTCACCCGCAGACCGTGCAGGTCCAGTTCCGCCTCAAGGGCGAATTTCCCCTGACGTAGCTTGCGCAACACCTGTTTCTGGATGCCGATACGGGCGAACAGCAGTTCTTCGCCGGTGGCTTCATCGATGGGATCGAAATCGTCCGACAACATATCCACTAGCACGCGCGCTTCGTCGGCCTCGGTCTGACGTGGTTCGGGGGGCGGTCGTGGCTTTTCCGGATGCTCGCGCGCGCCGCTGAGGCGCCGCACATCCGCCATGGCCTGGCGGAACAACGCCTGATCTTCGGGATCGATGTCGGGGTGCTTGGCCATGGCTGCGATCTTAACATGCGGACGAAACATGGCCGGAAACGAAAAAACCGCCTGAAAGGCGGTTTCGATGTCTATCAAATATGGCTCCCCGGGACGGGCTCGAACCGCCGACCCAGTGATTAACAGTCACTTGCTCTACCGACTGAGCTACCGGGGAAGAGTGCTTGAATCGAGGGCGGTATATTACTGTCATGCTCTCCAAAGGTCAACACGGTCGGCCCTGAATCTTTCGCTTAACCGGCTAATTCCTCTGAAGATTGTGGTTCGGTCAGGGTGGCGTTGCCGGGGCTGAGCAAAAACATGAAGGCGTCCATCAAGGCGGTGGCGGCCTCGTGCGGCGGCATGAGATAAAACATCTCCCAGGCGTTTGCCTTGTGCCGTTCGTAATTGGCTTGATCCTCCGGGTGGCGTTCCAGCCAGGCCTGGCGCACGGCGTGGCCGATGAGCACGTCGAGGATGATCTCGTCGTTGAGTGTGAGGTCGGGATTGGCGCGGAAGATGGCGGCCAGGGTGGTGAGGGCCTCGATGGCCAGATGGCGGTATTCCGGGGCGTGGATCTTGTTCAGCAGTTGGGCCACCATCAGGGCGAAGTTTTGCTCGTTGGCGGTGGTGGCGGAACGCAACTCGGCGTCGAGATAGTTGCTGCGTTCGTAGCGGTCGCCGATGACGACGCCGGGACAGCCGCCCAGTACATTCCAGACGCCGACGTAAAAGCTGTCGGCCATGCGCGTCAGCACGCCGTGATGCTGGCGCCAGGACAGCCAGTCCGGGTAGCCGCCGCAGGCGTCCGGATCTTCTTTTTTGCGGAATACGACGCGGTTAAGTTCGTTGTCGACACCTGAATAGTGCAAGGTCTCCAGGTTGAAGACCTGGTCCAGGGCCGAGCCCATGCCACCCAGCACGCTGCGCAGCTGCAGTTGGATTTCATAGGGTCTGAGTTGAAGCAGGGTTTCGAAGGCCTCGCTTTGGTTGATGTGATACTCGGCAGCGATCTTGTTGATGAGCAGGGCGATCAGATCGTGGATGCGCAGGGTGAGGATCTGCTCGAACAGATCGGGTTCGGCCTTGATGAGGGCGCCGAGGGAGATCAAGGCCTCTTCGGACAGCACGTGCAGGCGCTTGTCGTCGCCGCCGTATTCTTGAATCAGGGCGACGATCTCGCGGTTGCTGCGCGGTTCGGTGACCAGGGCCTGGTTGGTGTAGGAACGCCCCAGGTCGACCCATTTCTGCCGCACTAGCAGTTCGGTGACGGCGTCTTCGAGGCCGGCGTCGTGCTTGTTCAGCAGGATGGCCGCCTGGCGCACCACTGACCAGATATGATTCATCACAGCGCGCGTATAAAGCTCTTTAATCAGCTCGCAGACGTCGGTTTGCTCAGCGCCCTGGGACAGGCTGAGGGGGTGTTCAAAGCCGACCAGTTCCACCAGGCGCGTGAGGATGGCGATCTGCAGATAGGGGTTGTCGCTGTAGTCGAGCCGTTCGCTGAGGTCGGCGGGTTTGGTCGCCAGGTCCACCTTCTGCTCCTGGCCGGCGGAGATGGGGCGGGTCTTCATGGCGTCGTATTTGAGCCGCTGGCGGCTGAGGCGCGCGGTGGCCTGGGGCGGTGCGGCGAATTCATAATCATGCAGATAATCCAGCCGGCGCTTGGCGGCGGTGGTCATGAGTTCTGCCAGACGGCCCATACGCACCGGGATGTCATTGAACTCGCCCTGCTGCAGTTGCCTGATCAGATTGATGAGATCGTTCTGGCCCTCTTGGTGCAGCATGGCAGCGCTGATCTGGAGAATCAGCAGCGGTCGGCCGGGGATGTCCCAGTTGTGTTGATGATAGGCCAGTTCGCTTTTCAGTTGTTCCACCAAGAGCTTGTTGTCGTGGTTAAGATAGAAATCGCTCTGGTTGAGAAACTCGGGCAGGAACACCAGCGTCTTGTCGTCGATCTGGAACACCTGCGAGGTGGTCAGGCTGCGGATGCGCCGCGGCGGCCGGCCGGTGAGTTGCAGCTTGTCGTTCTTGCCCAAGCGATACAGGCATTCGGCCAGTTCCCGGGCGGTGCGCACTTGAATCGGCGCCACCTGCGCCAGGGTCTCGCTGACCACGCCTTGATCCAACAGGCGCTGCTGCACCGTTTCGTCTTCCGCCAGCAAGGCGACCTGGATACATGTGGCGCGCTGGCGACCGATGCTGAGATGGCGCTGCAGCGGATCGATATCGCTGATCTCCAGTAGGCCGTCCTGGATCATGGTGCCGAGATAGAACAGACTCTGGGCCCAGACCAGCGGCACGTTTTCATTGGGCAGGCGTGTCTGGCTGTGGGGCTGGGCCTTTTCCAGCTCGATGGCCTCGAGCGGCACATAGAACAGTTCCGGCAGCAACGGGTGACCGTTGCGGTCGACGGCCAGTTGTTCCAGTCGCCGGCGGTAGTCTTGGGCGGCTTCCTCGTCCTGGCGGAACAGGGCATCGAGCAGTAGATAGGTGAAGAACAGTGGCCATTCCGATTCGATATGCTCGAACTGCTTCAACTCGTGGGGCTCGTAGTGCAGACGCTCCGAATCTTCCAGGGCGGTCTGGTGGCCGTCGAGCAAGAAGCGTTTGCAGCCGTAACGCCCTTGCAGCTTACCGATCACGGCATGAAGGGTGTGCTGGGCCAGCGCCTCGTCCTCGACAGCGAAGGCGGGAAAGCCGATCACGCTGAGCAGGGCGGCGTCCACCTCTTTGGAACCGGACTCGCGCGGCAGAATTGCCTTGAGCGTACTGCGGGTACGGGCGATCTCGTCGGCGACCACATGGATCACCGATTCGCTGCCGCCCTCGGGCCCGAACAGGTTGAGTTCGCGCAGCGATTCCAGCGCGGCTTTGGCCATGCCGATGGAGCTGGCGTTGAGTTCACGCAGACCATGGTTGATCTTGTGGCCGCGTTCCCAGATGCCGTAGTCCGGCGTGCGATAGGCGCGACCGATGTAATGCACCAGATTTTGCACGAAGTCGACCTCGTCCAGGGTATACACGATACGCAGCCCCGAGGCGGTCATCTGCGCCAGCATCAGCAGGTAGAGCGAGGTGGCGTCGAGTTGCAGATGGCCCCATTCGTCGTCGCCCACCACCGGGTCACCGGTCTGGGTATCGTATTTGGCGTGCAGGGCGTTTTCAGCGCTTTGGTCGGCCTTGAATTGTTCCACCTTGCCGGCCTGTTTCATCTGGGCGATGAGCAGGCCGCGCATCAGTTTCACCACGCTCTGTTCCAGCAGATAGGCGCGGCCCTGATTGTTGTCCAGTTTGCGGTAGGCCAGCGCCAGTCCCCAGGCCGACATGATGCTGTAGACATTGTCGCGTACCCAGGCATCGGTGTAATCGCCGTGGGCGTTGACGGCGGTACTGGCCGGCAGTAGGCCGGTGATGGGGTGCTGGCGCGACAGAATCACGTCGTTGACCTGTTGAAAATAGCGCTCCAGTAACAGTTGCCGTTGGTGTCGATTCATACATACATCCTGTGTTTGCGGCCGGGCGTAGGTGGGAGCGGCTGGGTTGAGGTCCCGTGCTGGACCCCGGCCCCGCTGTTTGCGGAGTGTCATTCTGGTACACCAAGAATGGGAGGCTATGTTAAGTGATTTTTGTACTTGTGGCCAGATTTGGAGAGATTCTAAAGTGATTGCGCCAAATCGGTGCGGCGGCACCGCCAGTGGGCAGACACGGCGCGGAGGGATTTTAGCATGTGTTTGATTATTAAAGACTTGCCGTCAAGGGCTGGGCGCATTCCGCTTGGTCCGTAACATGCATCATGGTTACTGGCCGGGTACCTCCAGCTCGGCCGACGTGGTATGAAAAACCTCTCTTT
This sequence comes from Candidatus Tenderia electrophaga, assembly GCA_001447805.1. Taxonomy (NCBI): domain Bacteria; kingdom Pseudomonadati; phylum Pseudomonadota; class Gammaproteobacteria; order Tenderiales (SeqCode); family Tenderiaceae (SeqCode); genus Tenderia (SeqCode); species Tenderia electrophaga (SeqCode). The sequence goes on along the minus strand of CP013099.1, from coordinate 2,236,545 downwards.
TTCATATCCTCCCTAACTTCGGGGTGCCACAACGGCGCCCCTCTTTTTTTGTTCGGGCTGGCATATTCCGGAGACAAAAAAAGGGGCGGTTGGGGCGCCCCTGGTGGGTTGTAACAATAAGCGACGACGACTTAGGAGGAGATCGTGTCTCTATTTTTCTAAACCCCGGTTTGCAGTCGAATATGCCGTGTCACTCATATTCGGTATCTGGGCGCCAACCCGCGCGGCACCCCTTGGCATGATACACAGCTACTAACCATGCAAACTGTAAGGTCGTAACCATTACAGCAAACGGGGTGGGCAAAGTCAATACGGATAGTGCGTGTATTGGCGGGAGCCGAGGTCATCGCTTCAATTACCCCGGTCGTCAGGCCTTGCCCTGCAGCTGCAGCAGTATGCCTTCATTTTCCAGGGTCGAGGTGTCTTGGGTGATCTCCTCGCCCTGGGCGATGCTGCGCAGCAGCCGGCGCATGATCTTGCCGGAGCGGGTCTTGGGCAGATTGTCGGCGTAACGGATGTCGTCCGGCTTGGCGATGGGACCGATTTGCTCCGCCACCCAGGCGCGCAGCTCCTTGGTCAGTGCGCGGTCAACCCCGCCCTCGGGACGGTCGCCTTTGAGCACCACGTAGGCGAAGATGGCCTCGCCCTTGATCTCGTCGGGCCGCCCCACCACCGCGGCCTCGGCTACGCGCGGGTGGGCCACCAGGGCCGATTCCACCTCCATGGTGCCAAGCCGGTGACCCGAGACATTGAGTACATCGTCAATACGACCCATGATCCAGAAATAGCCGTCTTTGTCGCGTCGGGCGCTGTCGCCGGCCAGATAGTATTTGCCGTCGAACTTGGGCCAGTAGGTGCTGACGTAGCGCTCGTCGTCGCCCCAGATGGTGCGCAGCATGGAGGGCCAGGGTTTTGTGATGACCAGGTAACCGCCCTTGTTGGGCTCGCGGATGCTGTTGCCCTTATCGTCCACCACGTCGGCCATGACACCGGGGAGCGGCAGGGTGCAGGAGCCGGGCTTGGTGGCCACCACGCCGGGCACGGGGGCAATCATGTTGCAGCCGGTCTCGGTTTGCCACCAGGTATCGACGATGGGGCAGCGTTCGCCGCCGATCACCTTGTGATACCAGATCCAGGCCTCGGGATTGATGGGCTCACCCACGGTGCCGAGCAGTCTCAGTGTGGAGAGATCGTATTTGGCCGGGATGTCGTCGCCGCATTTCATCAGCGCGCGGATGGCCGTCGGGGCGGTGTAAAAGACACTCACTTTGTGGCGTTCGCAGATATCCCAGAAACGGCCGCTGTCCGGCACCGTGGGGGCACCTTCGTAGATCAGGGCGGTGCTGCCCACCGCCAGCGGGCCATAGGCCACGTAGGTGTGGCCGGTGATCCAGCCCACGTCGGCGGTACACCAGTAAATGTCGTCGTCCTTGATGTCGAAGACCCACTTCATGGTGAGAATGGCGCCCAGCAGGTAGCCGCCGCTGGCGTGCTGGATGCCCTTGGGCTTGCCGGTGGAGCCCGAGGTGTAGAGAAGGAAGAGGGGATGCTCGGCCTCAACCCACTCGGGTTCGCAGCTGCTATCCATGCCGTCGATGGCGTCATGCCACCAGACGTCGCGTTCGGCATTGAAATCCACGTCGTGGCCGGTGCGCTTGAATACCACTACCCGCTCGATGCTGGGGCAGCCGTGGGCCAGGGCCTTATCGGCTGCCTGCTTCAATGGGATGATCTTGCCGCCGCGGTTGCCGCCGTCGGCGGTGATCAGCATGCGCGCGCCGGCGTCCTCGATGCGGTCTTTGAGCGACTCGGCGGAAAAACCGCCGAACACCACCGAATGAACGGCGCCGATGCGGGCGCAGGCCTGCATGGCCACCACTGCCTCGGGGGTCATGGGCATATAGATGACCACGCGATCGCCCTTGGCTATGCCTTGGGCCTTGAGGGCATTGGCGAAGCGGCACACCTGGGCGTGCAACTCGCGGTAGCTGAGTGTCTTGATGTCGTGCTGTTCGCCTTCGAAGATGATGGCGGGATGGTCGCCGCGCGCCTCCAGATGACGATCCAGGCAGTTGTAGGAGACATTCAGGCGCCCGTCGTGGAACCAGCGAAAATGGGGTGCCCGGCTTTGATCTAAAATATTATTGAAGGGAGTCTGCCAGTCGAGTTCCTGGCGCGCCAGATCGCCCCAGAAGCCCTCGTAATCTTCCTCGGCCCGGCGCCGCAGGGCGGCAAGAGTTTCGGCGTCGTTGATGGCGGCGGCCTGGACAAAGTCGGAAGAAGGCGGAAACAAACGCTCTTCCTGGAGTACCGAGTCGATATTTTGGACGCTCATGAATCCCTCCCAGTGGTGTCATTGTTTTGAAATATTCGTCCGTTTCGGATGAGGCGATCACCCCATTATGCGAAAACGCACTATTTTCTGGAAGGGTATTGACCTACCAGAGGGGGCTTCGTTGTATAATACCCCTTATGAATGTCACTGACTTGCCGATAGCAACGCTAGTTACACTCCCTGAAAATCCACAACTACAGAATCGCCCGGAGGCGAGCGATTCTGATTAGGTAGTCATAAAATGGAATTGAAATCTGGTTGTAAACTCGTGATACGAAGCGTGACCGAGGAAGGGCGCAGATTCCGGCCGAGTGATTGGATAGAGCGCATCTCCACGACAATGGCAAGTTTCGGTAAAGATCAACGTCTGCATTACTCCAATGCCGTTAAGCCGAGCATGGTCGAGGGTGAAAAATGCCTGGTGGTCGAAAACTCGCTCAAAGAGACCAACCCCACCGCGTTCGACTATATCATGCAGTTTGTGCGCGCCAATCGCTTGCAGGTAAGTCAGGTATGTGAAACCAAGATCACCGAGCTGGAACAGCAGCCAGGTGTGAAAACCGGTTAGGGCGCCGGAACGAAAAATAAAAAAAGGGGGCTTTAGCCCCCTTTTTGTTTTTCGCGGATTTCATCCAGTGTCTTGCAGTCGATGCACAGCGTCGCGGTGGGCCGCGCTTCGAGGCGACGGATGCCGATCTCCACACCGCAGCTTTCGCAATAGCCGTAGTCTTCACTGTCGAGCACCTTGAGGGATTCCTCGATCTTTTTGATCAGCTTGCGCTCGCGGTCGCGGGTGCGCAATTCCATAGTGAAGTCCGACTCCTGGCTGGCGCGGTCGTTGGGATCGGGAAAGTTGGCCGCCTCGTCCTGCATGTGCTGAACCGTGCGGTCCACCTCTTCCATCAGGGCATGTTTCCAGGCGGTCAGGATTTGGCGGAAATGAGCGATCTGGTCATCGTTCATGTACTCCTCGCCTTTTTTCGGCTGATAGGGCTCGAAATTGCCAAAGCCCTGCAGCAGCTTGTCAGCACGGGCCTTGGCCTCCGTCGCGCTCATTTTTTTGGAGGCGGCCTTTTTCTTCGGTGTCGCCTTTTTCTTCGGCGCGGCCGTCTTTTTAGGCGCGCCCTTGTGGCCGCCCGTCGCAGCCTTTTTCTTCGCGACGACTTTCTTTTTGGTGGCAACCTTTTTCTTGGCGACGGCCTTTTTCTTGGGCGCCGCTTTGTTTGCGCTAGCTTTCTTCGGGGACATTCCCTTCTCCTGGTGCCTCAACATAAAGACCCGAATATATACTAGAAATCGAGGTGCGAGGCAATAGCGCGATGTGTCTGCAGGAATGCCGGCGCAAAAGGAAAAGCCATTTCAGTTCAAAAGGTTAATCGCGGACGATTGGTGTTAAAATGCCCCCCTCGAGAAATCCTGATAGATGAAAGGAATGCAGCATGAGCACACTAGCGGCACTGATTTTTGATGTCGACGGCACCCTGGCCGACACCGAGCGCGACGGCCATCGCGTCGCCTTCAATCTGGCCTTCCAGGAAGCGGGGTTGGATTGGGAGTGGAGCCCGGAACTCTACGGTGAGTTGCTGGCGGTGACCGGCGGTAAGGAGCGCATTCGCTTCTATCTCGATAAATACAATACCGGTTTCAAACGCCCGGGTGATTTGGATGAATTCGTCGCCGGTCTGCATGCCGCCAAGACCGGCTTCTACACCAAGCTGATGGCGAAAGGCGCCATTCCGCTGCGCCCCGGGGTGGAGCGTTTGATCAATGAGGCCAAGGATGCGGGCGTGCGTTTGGCCATCGCCACCACCACCACGCCGGAGAACGTCACCGCACTGTTGACCTACACCCTGGGCGCCGATTCGATTGACTGGTTCGAAGTGATCGGCGCGGGTGATGTGGTGCCCTTGAAAAAACCCGCGCCCGATATCTTTCACTATGTGCTGGACAAGATGAATCTGGCCTCGGAACAGTGTGTCGCCTTCGAGGATTCCTATAACGGCATGCGCTCCGCGCATCAGGCGCGCCTGACCACCATCGTAACGACCAACGGCTACACCGCCGACGACGATTTCGACGGTGCCGCGATTGTGCTTGACCAGATGGGCGAACCGGATGCGTCCTTCACCGTTCAAGCGGGCGATGCCTTGGGTTTCAGCCACCTGAATCTGGGCATGGTGCGCGCCTTGCACAAGGCCGAACATGGCTGAACGGGCCCACCTCGCCGAGCGCATGACGGCCATCGAGCCGTTTCATGTCATGGCGCTGTTGGCACGGGCGCGCGCCTTGGAGGCGCAGGGGCGTGACATTGTTCACATGGAGATCGGCGAGCCCGACTTCGACACCCCCGCGCCCATTGTCCAGGCCGGCATCGAGGCGCTGCAATCAGGCTGCCATCATTACACGCCCGCCAGCGGGCTGCCGCAATTGCGCCAGGCCATCAGCGGCTACTACCGAAGCCACTATGGCGTGGCGGTCGACCCCGAGCGCATCATCATCACGCCCGGTTCGTCGGGGGCCTTGCAATTGCTGATGACGGTGTTGATCAATCCGGGCGAGCAGGTGCTGATGAGCGATCCGGGCTATCCCTGCAATCGCAATTTCGTGCGCCTGGTCGAAGGTAACAGCGTCGCCGTAGCGGTGGATGCGGCAAGCGGATTTCAACTTAGCGCCGCCCATTTGCAGCAGCACTGGAGTGAACGCAGCAAGGCGGTGATCTGCGCCTCGCCCGCCAACCCCACCGGTACGCTGATTCCTAGGTCTGAGATGCAGGCCTTGGCGGAATTCGTCGCCGCCCGCGGCGGGCATTTGCTGGTGGATGAGATCTATCATGGTCTTACTTATGAAAGCAAAGAACACACGGCACTGGCCGTCAGTGAAGACGTGTTCGTCATTAACAGTTTTTCCAAATTTTTTGGTATGACCGGTTGGCGACTGGGATGGCTGGTGGCGCCGCCGGCGTATGTGGAGGCCCTGGACCGGGTGGCGCAGAACATCTTTCTCTCGGCATCGGCGCCGGCGCAATACGCCGCCCTGGCGGCATTCCAACCCGCCACCCTGGAGATCCTGGAGCGGCGCCGGCAAACCTTTCGCCAGCGCCGCGATTTTCTACTGCCGGCGCTGTTGCAACTGGGGTTCGGGATACCGGTCACCCCGCAGGGGGCCTTTTATCTCTATGCCGACTGCAGCCGCTTTACCGACGACAGCTACGGCTTTGCATTAAGGCTTTTGGATGAGGCGGGCGTAGCCATTACCCCGGGTAAGGACTTCGGTTTCAATCAGCCGGAACGCTATGTGCGCTTCGCCTACACCACCGCGCTGGAACGCCTGGAACAGGGCGTGGAGCGCCTGCAGCGCTTTATACACGAATAAGTCCTTTGTTGAATCGTTTGATCGTCTTGTTGAGTTTGTCGTGCCTGTGTATTACCCCGCGCCCGCGTTGGCGCGGGCATGACTAGATACCGCGCGGCTTGATTAAATATCTACTTGATATAAGCTTGCGGGTAGAGCGATGATTGCAACTATAAAAGGGTAGGGACATGTCCGAGGATTCCAGCAAATCGCCGAGCCCGCGTGCTACTCAACTGCCGGTCAAATGGATTGTGTTCGGGGTTGTGATTATCGCCTTCATGTTGATCTTCAAGGCCGAACTTGGCGGTTTGCTGGAGCGCACCACCGATCTCAAGATTACCGCCAGCGGCGTGGAGATCAAGACGCTCGACACACCCATCGGCCAGACCCAGGTCTCGGTCGTGCCCGTCGAGCCGACGCCCCAAGCAACCACCGGCATCCAAAACACGACCTATACCGATACGGAACACGGCTTCAAAATCAGTTGGCCTAACAATCAGGAGTGGACGGCGGATTTGGATATCGGCCGTCAGTTTGCTCGGAATATGGGGATGCCGGCAACGGTGGATATTCCCATCGCCATCATTTCAAACGACGTGGTGGATAATTTCCGCCCCAATGTGAACGTGGTGGTGGAGAAGATCGGGCAGATGGGTATTGAAGAGTATATCGCCTTGTCCGAGCAAAATCTTCTTGCCCAGGGTTGGGAAGTGTTGTCCAGCAGCGTCGACCCCAAGACCAACGGCGGCGTAATCGTGCTCATGAATAACATGTTCGGTAATGAGCTGTATCAGTTCCAACGCTATGCTATGGGCAACGGCAAGGCCTACGTGGTGACCGCCAGCCAGGTGCCGCAGGGTGATCTCACCCAGGGCCTCAAGGACGATCTGGCCAGCATCATCAACTCTTTCCGGGTGATCAAGCGTTAATCGCTCTTGTCGCCGGGCCCGGGCTTGCGGCGGCTGCCCACCACATCGAAGAACAATCCCCATAAGGCATTGAAGCGGGCGACGCGGAAGATCAGCTCGCGCATGGGCATGGGTCTGATGTAGCGCACTTCTTTCAGGCGCGGCAGAAAGATCAGCGCCACCAGGCCGCGCGCCAGCGCCGACAGCAGAAACACGATCAGGAACACACTGGCGAATTCATGGGTGTAGCCGCCGAGAGTGATGGTTTGGTTCACGTGGGTGGCGACGAAGCCGCCGATCACGGCGCCGACGAAGAGGCCGATGTTGGCCAGGGTATTATGCAGCGCCATCAGGGTGACGCGCTTGTGCGCCGGCAGGGCGTCGTAGATGAAGTTGCTGGCGCTGAGGCTGAAACCTGCCCACACCAGTCCGCCCAGCGCTTGTAACAGCATCAGATACCAGATTTCGCTGGACAGCAGCCACAGCGCCGGGATGACCGGAATCAGGCTGCCAGTGACGACCAGGATCAGGCGGTTACCGAAGGCATCGGCGATGCGGCCCCACTGGTTGAGGGTGAGGAACTGGGCCAGGATCACCATACCCATGTTGAGCGTGAACTGGAAATAGCTCAGCTCCAGATCGCGCAGCAGATAGACGCTGAAAAACGGCGAGGCGATGGCCGTGGCGAACTGCATCAGGGCGAAGAAAATGGAAAACCGCGCGAAGGGCGAATTCAGGAACTGGTTTTTCCACAGCCGCCAGTTGGGAATCTCCAGCGCAGCGGTGTGACCAGGCGGATCGTGCATCTGTTTCAGGTGATGGATGGAGACCAGGCGCGCGGTCATGGCAATGGCGAAGATGGTGACGAACCCGGCCAGGGCGTAGCCGCTCTGGTCGAACAGGTGCAATACCAGTCCGGCGCCGATCATGGCGACGAAGGAGGTAATGCTGGCGAGCCGGGTGCGATAGGCGAAATAGCGGCCGCGGCGGCGCTTGTGCACCAGGTCGCCCATCAGGCTGCTCCACTGCGGCACCGACAGATTGGCGCCGAAGTAGTACAGCGTCACCGCCAGCAGCAACAGCGTCACTGCGTGTTCCGGCACGAGCAGGGGCAGGACCATCAAGGGCAGCCAGCTGTAGCACTGCAGCCGGGCGCCGCCCAGGATGACCGGCATGCGCCGCTGCGAGCGCTGCCCCAGCCAGGCCGACAGCAGCTGGGCCAGCGAGCCGATCAGTTGCGGCAGCGCCGCCAGCAGTCCGATCTGATTGGGTGTCGCCTTGAGCAGGATGGCGAAGGCGGAGAAATAGGCCTCGCCGGCACCGGTCATCACCGCATAGGCCACCCCGTCCTTGACCGAATGACGCAGCGAGCGGTCGATCTCCGGCTTTCTGGAAAACAGGCGCGGGGTGTTGCGGCGGCGTCGGAACATGGGTAACGGTGAGCCGATGGTGGTGGTGCTGGATTGTAGCGTCCTGCCGCCGCGTAAATAAAGTGCGCCCGTGGACGCGTGTTATTTGCCGCGGTGCTTCAACTTCTTTTTCGGTTTATCGCCGGCGCGCTTGGCGGGTTTTGCCGGAGCATGCTTTTTGGACTTGCCCTTGGCGCTAAAGTCACGTCCCGGCGTGTCCTGGCCAAATTTAGAGACGCGCAACTGTTTGCCCGCCACCCAGGCCTTATGCAGATCGTTGAACACGTCCTTGGGCATGCCTTCGGGCAGGTCGACGAGACTATAGTCATCGAAGATCTCGATGCGGCCGATGTGTTCGCTGTCCAGCCCGGCCTCGTTGGCGATGGCGCCGACGATGTTGCCGGGTTTGACCTTGTCCTTATGGCCCACTTCCAGGCGAAAGCGCACCATGCCCGCCTCCGGCGGTCCGCTCTTTTTGGGGCGTTCCGATTTCGGTTTGCGTTTGTCCGGCCGTTCCCCTTGGGCGAAGCTTTTCGTCGGATGCGGTGCGGGGATTTGGCGCTCTTTTAACAAGAGCGGCTGGTTGCCCTGGACCATTTTCGCCAGGGCGGCGGCGATTTCCAGCGCGGGCACATTGTGTTCCTGCTGGTAGTTCTCCATCAGTTGCTGAAAAAATTCCAAATTGTTTTCACTCAGCGTGTCGGTAATGCGCTGGTTGAAACGCTCGATGCGTTTGTCATTGATGGTCGCGGTGGAGGGCAGCTCCACCTGTTCGATCTTTTGGCGCGTCGCCTTTTCGATGGTGTGCAGCATGCGTTTTTCGCGCGGTGCCACGAACAGGATGGCGTCGCCCTTGCGCCCGGCGCGGCCGGTGCGGCCGATGCGATGGGTGTAGGACTCCGTGTCGTAGGGGATGTCATAGTTGATGACATGGGTGATGCGTTCCACGTCCAGGCCGCGCGCCACTACATCGGTGGCGACCAGGATATCCAGTTTGCCCGATTTGAGCTGTTCCACCGTGCGCTCACGCTGTTTTTGTATCATGTCGCCGGTCAGGGCGGCGGCGGCATGTCCCCGCGCTTCCAGTTTCTCGGCCAGTTCGGCGGCGGCATTCTTGGTGCGTACGAATACCAGCATGCCGTCGAAGGATTCGACCTCCAGCAGGCGGGTTAGGGCGTCGAGCTTGTGCAGACCGCTGACCATCCAGTAGCGCTGGCGGATGGTCTCGGCGGTGGTGGTCTTGACCTTGATGGTGATCTGTTCCGGGTTGTTCAGATGGCGCTCGGCGATCTTGCGGATCACCGCCGGCATGGTGGCGGAGAACAGGGCCACCTGGCGTTTGGGCGGGGTCTGTTCCAGCACCCATTCCACATCGTCGATAAAGCCCATGCGCAGCATCTCGTCGGCCTCGTCCAGCACCAGGGTGCTGAGGCCGTCGAGCTTGAGGGTGCCCTTGCGCATGTGGTCCATGACGCGTCCGGGCGTGCCGACCACCACGTGCACGCCGCGCTTGAGCTGGCGGATCTGGGTCTCGTAGCTTTGGCCGCCGTAGATGGGGGCGACATGAAAGCCCTTCATGTTGCTGGCATAGGTCTGGAAGGCCTCGGCCACCTGGATGGCCAGCTCCCGTGTCGGTGCCAGCACCAGCACCTGCGGTGCCAGGCGCTTGAGGTCGATGCGCGACAGCAGCGGCAGGGCGAAGGCGGCGGTCTTGCCGGTGCCGGTCTGGGCCTGGCCCAGCACATCCCGGCCTTGCAGCAGATAGGGGATGGTTTCGGCCTGGATCGGCGAAGGGGTTTCGTAACCGACCTCGATCACTGCCTGGAGGACGGATGGGTTTAGACCCAGTTCTGAAAACGACTGGATCGAAGATTGAGGAGCGGACATGGGGGCACACCTTTGCGGTCTTGAGGCAATGGCGACGACCCGGCGGGAGTGGTGGCTATTGCGATGAATCTACAGGGCGCGAATTATACCACTTCATTCTATATATATCATTGTTTATTTCTGGATGCGCTCCAGATAGAGGGCGGTGGCGCCGGCCACCGCCAGCGGCATGACCATGAAGTTCACCACCGGGATCATAGTGAGCACCATGACGCTGGCGCCAAAGCTGAGGCTGCCGATACGGTGCTGTTTGAGAATCTCGCGTTGCTGTTCGAAACTGTAACCGTGATTGGCCATGGGGTAGTCGAAATATTCCTTGGCCAGCAGCGAGGCGCTGAAGGCGATCCACAAAAAAGGCGCCAACAGGTTGAGACCGGGAATCAGAAACAGGATCAGCAGGGGAATGGCGCGCACCAGAAAATAGCTCAGTTTGCCCAGCTCGTTCCAGAGCGTCTTGGGGCTGTCCCTGAGCGCCTGCATCAGGCTGGTCTCCTCGCCTTGAACCCTACCGGTGAGTTCCCGTTCCACCTGTTCCGCTAACAGGTCATTGAAAGGCGCGCAGATGAGGTTGGCCACCAGGGTAAAGCTATAGAACATCAGCAACAGCATGGCGGCAGCCAACAGCGGCCAGAGCAGCCACTCCAGCCACTCATAGCCTTGCGGCAGCAATTGCGCCATCCAGGCATCGAACTGGCTGGCAACAAGCCAGATGGCAGCGCTGAACAGCACAATGTTCACCAACAGTGGGATGAGCACATAGCGACGCAGGCCGGGTCGGCGGATGAGATTAAAGCCTTTGATGGCGTACAGGGGACCGATGAAGGGATTCATAAGACATCAATTCCTTGGGATAAAAAACCTTGGCGCGCCAGCAGGGCGCTGCCGTAGGCGGCTTCTTGTTGTTCCGCCTCGAGCAGCGGCACGCCGAGCAGGTGTTGACGGATAGTCGTCCAGGCCGGATTGCGGCTGCCGCCGCCGGCGCTGCGCACCGAGACGGGATAGGGCGCGCCCAATTCCGCCAATAGTTGGTAGCCTTGTTGTTCGATGCGCGCCATGCCTTCCAGCATGGCTTGGAAGAAGGTGACGTCGTCCTCGGGGCGGGGGGTGAGACGCGCTTGAAGTCGGGCATCGGCGATCGGGAACCGTTCGCCCGGTGTCAACAGGGGATAGTAATCCAGGCCGGTCGGTCGCTCCGGGTTTAATGCCGGCGTCATGGCGTCCAGTTGCTGCCGGTTGAAAAAGTGCAGCAGCACGGCGCCGCCGCTGTTGGAGCCGCCGCCCACCAGCCAGCGCTCGCCCAGCGGTTGTGAGTAGACGCCGTGGTCGGGCGAAAAGATTGGCCGGTCGGCGATGACTTTCATCACCAGGGATGAGCCGAGCGAGGTGACCGCCTCGCCGATCCGGCTGGCGCCGGTCGCTATGAAGGCGGCGGTGCTGTCGGTGGTGCCGGCGACGATCAGTGTCTCGGGCGGCAGGCCGAGCTCGGCGGCCAGGGTTGGCTTGATGGACGCGACCGGGGTGCCCGGGAACAGCACCTTGGGTAACAGCCGGCGATCGATGCCCAAGGCGTCCAGCCAATCCGGCCATTGCTTGCGGATGGCATCAAAGCCCAGTTTCAAACAGTTATTCTCATCGCTGACGCCCCAGTGTCCGGTCAGCCTGCCGACGACCCAGTCGGCCTGGTGCACTGCATAGCGCGCCGCGGCGCCCGGTTTGAGATGCAGCAGCTTGGCCAGGGCCGCGCTGGCACCGTGGGCGGCCGATTCCCGCGGTGCGACCGCGGCGATGCGCTGCGCCTCGGCTTGACTGCGGCCATCGTTGTACATCAGCGCCGGGCCCAGTGGTTCGCCGTCCGTGTCGACCAGCAGCAGGGTGCCGGAGGTACCGTCCACGGCGATGGCCCGCACCGCTTTGGCGCTGATCTGCGGCAGCAGGGCGGCGAGGCAGTCGGCCACCCCGCGCCACCACAGTTCGGGCGCCTGCTCCGCCCGGGCGCCCTGCCGGAGCGGTGCCGGCAGGGCGATGGCCGCCTGGGCCTGCAAGCGGCCGTCGGCGTCGATGGCCATGGCACGGCAGCCCGACGTGCCCAGGTCGAGGCCGATGAATAGCGGACGGGACACGTGGATCAGGGTAGGCTGACCGGTGTGGGCGGCGTCCAGTTGGGCGCGCGGTGCTCGGCGATGACGGTGGTGTAAATCCCGCCGCGCACATTGAAGACCCCGGTGATGCGCATGAAGCGCGGCGCGGTGGCCGCCACCAGATCGGCGAGGATATCGTTGGTGACCTTCTCATGGAAGGCACCCGCGTCGCGGAAGGACCACATATAGAGTTTGAGCGCCTTCAGTTCGACACATTTTTGCTCGGGCACATACTCAATCTTGAACGTGGCGAAATCGGGCTGGCCGGTCTTGGGGCAGAGGCAGGTGAATTCGGGCACGTCGATACGGATGGTATAATCCCGCTGCGGCATGGGGTTGGCGAAAGTTTCCAGTTCTTTGGTGGGCTGTGTCGACATAATTTTTAAAAGACTCAAACAGTTAACGAATATCTCTGATCCCGGTGGCGGGAATAAAAAATACCAGCCTAGCGTCACTCGGCAGGTCTGGTATGATCGGGCAATATTTTAACGCGAAAGCGTTCCCGGATACATCTGAAGGTTACTCACGAATGCGTCTGAAGAAGATCAAGCTGGCCGGTTTCAAATCCTTTGTCGATCCCACCACCATCCCCCTGCCCAGCAACATGGTCGGCATCGTCGGTCCCAATGGCTGCGGCAAGTCCAACACCATCGATGCCGTACGCTGGGTAATGGGCGAAAGTTCGGCCAAGAATCTGCGCGGCGATTCCATGTCGGACGTCATCTTCAACGGCTCCACCGCACGCAAGCCGGTGGGGCAGGCCTCGGTGGAGCTGGTGTTCGACAACACCGAGGGGCGCCTGGGCGGCGAATACGCCCAGTACAACGAGATTTCCATCAAACGTCAGGTGACCCGCGACGGCCAGTCCAATTATTACCTCAACAGCACCAAGTGCCGCCGGCGCGACATCACCGACATCTTTCTTGGCACCGGCCTGGGGCCGCGCAGCTACGCCATCATTGAGCAGGGCACCATTTCGCGCCTGATCGAGGCCAAGCCGGAGGACTTGCGCGTCTTCATCGAAGAGGCGGCCGGTATCTCCAGATATAAGGAGCGGCGCCGCGAAACGGAAAACCGCATCAAGCATACGCGCGAGAACCTGGAGCGCATCGACGACCTGCGTGAGGAATTGGAGAAACGCCTCGCCACCTTGCAGCGTCAGGCCAAGACAGCGGAAAAATACAAGGCCTATAAAGAGGATGAGCGCAAACTCAAGGCCGAGCTGTTGGCGCTCAAATTCGCCAACCTGGAGGCCACCGTCAAGGAGCGTGATAAGCAGATCCAGGCCCAGGAGACCGCCCTGGAAGGCCAGGTGGCCGAACAGCGCGGGCTGGAGGCGGCCATCGAGAGCCAGCGTGAGCACCAGGTGGAGAGCAACGAAAGATTCAACGAGGTGCAAGGGCGTTACTATGCCATCGGCTCCGAGATCGCGCGCCTGGAACAGACCATCCAGCACGTCCGTGACACACGCCAGCAACAGGAACGTGAGATGGGCGAGGTGGAAGAGGCCTGGCGCGAAGCCACTGAACATCTCAGCAATGACCGTGACGCCATTGATGAGTTGAAAATGTCCCTCGAGTCACTGGAAGAGGAATCCCTGGTCGCGCGCGAAAAAGAAAGCGAATCCGCCTTGGTGCGCGATGGCGCGGAAGAGGAGATGCAAACCTGGCAGCAGCAATGGGACGAATTCAACCAGACCTCGTCCGAACACATCCGCAGCGCCGAGGTGGAGAAGACCCGCATCCAGCATCAGGAGCAGAGCCTGGCGCAAGTCAATCAGCGCATGCAGCGCATGGAGGACGAGCTGGGACTGTTGTCGCCGGGCAGTCTGGAAGGCGAGATCGCGGAGCTGAGCCAAGCGCGCGAGCAGTCGGAGGAACAGCTGGGCCAGCTGCACCACGAGTCGGAACAACAGGCCGAACAGATCCGCTATGAGCGCGAACACACCCAGGCCCTGAGCGGCGAGCTGGACGCCGAGCGCGGCCGGCTGCAGAGCATGCAGGGACGGCGCGCCTCGCTGGAGGCCCTGCAACAGCAGGCGCTGGGCAAGGACGATCACACGCTCAACGACTGGCTCAAGCGCAAAGGGCTGGACGACGCCGCGCGTCTGGCGCAGAACATCGACGTCGAGTCGGGCTGGGAAAAGGCGGTTGAGACGGCCCTTGGCCTGCACCTGGAATCGGTCTGTGTCGAGGGCATGGAGGCCGTCGCTGACGCCCTGAGCGATCTGGACAAGGGGGCCTTGTCCCTGTTCGATACAGGCATGGATGCGGGTCAAGTGGAGACCGGTGGCGCCGGCACGCCTCTGCTCGACAAGGTCCGCTGTGCTTATTCCATGGCCTCCCTGCTGAGTGGGGTGTATGCCGCCGAGACCCTGGAACAGGCCTTGGCGCTGCGCTCACAGATCAAAGCGTCGGAATCCATCGTCACCCGCGACGGTGTCTGGCTGGGCCGCGACTGGCTGCGCGTGTCACGCGGCGTAGATGAAAAGGCCGGTGTGCTGCAGCGCGAACAGGAACTGAAATCGCTGCAAAGCGAGATTGAGGAAACTGCTGAGCGGGTGGATGAGCTGCAGGCCAAGCTGCAGCAGAGTCGTACGCGCCAGCAGGCGCTGGAGCGCGCTCAGGAAGAACTGCAGGGTACGCTCAGACAGGTGACCCAGTCTAAATCCGGCATCGAGTCCCAGTTGAGCGCGCGCCAGGAGCGCATGCAACAATTCCATAGCCGTAAGCAGCGCCTGGAAGGCGACATCGTCGACCTGCGCCAGCAGCGTCAGGACATGGAGGCGTCTCTGGCAGAAGCGCGCGCCCGCCTGGATGAGATCCTAGCCAAGACCGAGAACTTCGAACAGACCCGGCATGAGTTGCAGCAGCGACGCGATGCATTGCGTCAACGCCTGGAGCAGAGTCGCCAGCAGGCGCGCGCAGACCGGGACCGTGCCCATGAGCTTGCCCTCAAGCTGCAATCGCTGCGCGCCCAGCTGGAAGGTACCCAGCAGCGCTTGGAGCGTATGCAGGGCCAGTTGAGTCACCTGGAACGGCGCCGCGAAGAGCTGCAGGCCCAGCTGCGGAGCGAGGGCGACCCGGTGGCCGACATGACACAGGAATTGGAGGAAAAACTGGCCAAGCGCCTCGGTGTGGAAGAGGAGTTGCAACAGGCGCGCCGCGCCATGGAAGAGATCGACCACACCATGCGCGAGCTGGCCGACGAACGCAACCAGGCCGAACAGCGTTCCCAGGAGATCCGTTCCCAGCTGGAAAAGCTCCGCATGGCGAGTCAGGAATACCGCGTCCGCTGCCAGACCGTGCAGGAACAATTCGCCGAAACCGGCTTCGTCATGGACGAGGTCAGACAAGGGCTGCCCGACGCGGCCCAGGAGGCCCAGTGGCAGGAACAGGTCAATGAGATCGGCCAGCGTATCCAGCGCCTTGGCGCCATCAACCTGGCCGCCATCGAGGAGTTCGAGGAACAATCCGAACGCAAGAATTATCTGGACAAACAGAACGCCGACCTGATCGACGCCCTGACCACCCTGGAGAACGCCATCCGCAAGATCGACAAGGAGACGCGCACCCGCTTCAAGGATACCTTCGACAAGGTCAACGACGGCGTCAAAGAGCTGTTCCCGCGCCTGTTCGGGGGTGGTCATGCCTATCTGGAACTCACCGGCGAAGACCTGCTCGATACCGGCGTGGCGGTGATGGCGCGGCCGCCGGGCAAGCGCAATTCCAGTATTCATTTGTTATCGGGGGGTGAAAAGGCCCTTACCGCCGTGGCCTTGGTGTTCTCCATCTTCCAGCTCAATCCGGCGCCGTTTTGTATGCTGGACGAGGTCGACGCGCCGCTGGACGAGGCCAATGTGGGCCGCTTCTGCACCATGGTCAAAGAAATGTCCGAGAAGGTGCAGTTCATTTTTATTACCCACAACAAGACCACCATGGAGATGTCGGATCATCTCGCCGGTGTCACCATGCACGAACCCGGCGTGTCGCGCATGGTGGCGGTGGATGTGGACGAAGCCGTCCGCATGGTGGGTTAGCAACAGCCACTCACGCATAGGAGTTCACGGAAATAGACCAATGGATTCGCTACTCATAGTTCTGGTTGTCATCGGCGTCATCATGATTCTGGCCGGGGTGGCCAGGATGCGCAGTAAGACCCAGCGGCGCCGCAGTTGGGATGATATCGATCACAGTGTGTTGTTTTCCAAGGCCGGACCAGGGCGGGAGGGCGCCGCCGACGAACCGCCGTCGGCCCCGCACCCGGTCGCAAACAGCGCCGCGGATGCGCACGACCTGGAAGGCGAATCCCCGCCCCCGCGCACTGTTGATGCCCCCCTGGTTGATGAAGACGCGGGCGCGGAGCCATTCCGAATCAAAGTGGACGCTGACGATGCCCGCGCACACGAACGTAAAACGGCGGCGGCACCCGTCACCAAACGGGTGCGTTCCGTGCTGGGCAAATTGCGCGGCAATCATCAGGAGGCCGAGTCGCCGGCGGCGCAAGCCCCCCCAGAAAAGAAGGGCCACAAGCACGAGGCGCCTGACAAGGTGATTATCCTCAATGTCATGGCGCCGCCGGGACAACACTTCATCGGTCCGGCCCTGATCGAGATGATCGAGCGCAGCGGCCTGCGCTATGGTCCGGATATGCAGATCTTCCAATATATTGAGAATGACGCACCGCTGTTCGGTCTGGTGAACATGGTCAAGCCCGGTGTCTTCGATCTCGATGACCTGGAGCAGCTCTCCACCCCCGGTGTCAGTCTGTTTATTCAAATGCCCAACGACACCGCCAGCGGCCTGGCTGCCTTCGACACCATGCTGATCGTTGCGCAGCAGCTGGCGCAAAAACTAGGCGGCGAGTTGCGTGACGAAACCCGCAGCGTGTTGACCCATTCCGCCGTCGACCATATCCGCCAGCAAATCGCCGAATACGATTGCAAGTGGCTGGCCAGCGCCTAAGCTGACAATGTTGAACATCGAAACCGATGCCGCGATGCGCGCGTTGGGGGCGCAGCTGGCGCACACCTGCCCGCCACGCTGCGTGATCTATCTGCGCGGCGAGTTGGGGGCCGGTAAGTCCACCCTGGCGCGCGGCTTTTTGCAGGCCCTCGGCCATAAGGGCGCGGTGCGCAGTCCGACCTACACCTTGGTCGAACCCTATGACCTGCCGCAATGCCAGGTCTATCACCTGGACTTATATCGTCTGGCCGACCCCGAAGAGCTGGAATTTCTGGGGCTGCGCGACTGGTTGGATCAGGACGTGATTCTGCTGGTGGAATGGCCGCAAAAGGGGGCGGGCGTACTGCCGGCTGCTGATCTGGTGGTGGAGATCCAGTATTCGGGTCAGGGCAGGGCGGTGAGCCTGACGCCGATAAGCGATGCCGGGATGCGGTTCAAGGCAACGCTCGCGCAACTGTCCCACACTATGGGCTAAAGTTATGGCGGGTACAGACGAAGAAACAAGGGTGAAGCATCCGTAATTTGTCTTTTTTCTAGGAAAGTCTTGTATCTTTCTGGAAAATATGAGAAAAAGCTAAAGTATTATTTTAAGGGGTCATCCCGTGCCTCGAGGAATAACAACAAAGGGGTTGGAGTCATGCGGCGTCTAATCTATCTGCTAATACTCTGCCTGCTGCCGACCACTGCGAGTTGGGCGGCAAGAACGCTGGATTTCAGCAGTTTGCGCGTCGGCCATTACGACGATCACAGCAAGGTCGTGGTCGATCTCAACGGTCCGGTCAAGTACAAATATTTCACGCTTTCCCGTCCTGATCGCTTCGTGGTCGACCTGCTCGATGTGGTCGGCAAGGGCCATACACCCAGTCTCGATTTCAACGGCAGCGCCATTACCAAGCTGCGCAACGGCGTGCGCAAAGGCACCGACCTGCGCTTGGTGTTTGAGCTGGATCGCGTTGCCCCGGGCAAGGTGTATCTACTCACGCCCGCGGGTAAGAGGGGATACCGATTGGTGATTGAGCTGGCCGGCGGCGTGCCGCAACGCATGGTCAAGACACCAGCGCCGGTGGCGCCGGCGCCGCAAGTCAAAAAGGAAATCGTGGTGGCGCCGCAAAACCGCGACATCATCGTCGCCATTGATGCCGGTCATGGCGGTATCGACCCGGGCGCCAAAGGCCGCAAGGGTACGCTGGAAAAAGACGTAGTGCTGGCCATCGCCCGCAAACTGGAAAAGCTGGTGGAACGGGAAGAAGGCATGCGCCCGCTGATGATTCGCGACGGTGACTACTTTATCAAGCTGGGTGATCGCAAGGAGAAGGCGCGCCGTCACAAGGCTGACATCTTTATTTCCATCCATGCCGACGCCTTCCCCGATCCGCGCGCCAAGGGGGCATCGGTGTATGCGCTTTCTCAGAGCGGGGCCACCAGCGAGGCCGCTAAATTGCTGGCCAATCGTGAGAACGCCTCGGACCTGGTGGGTGGCGTCACCCTGGATGACAAAGACGATATGCTGGCCTCGGTGTTGCTGGATCTGTCCCAGAGCGCCACGATCGAAGACAGTCTGGATGTGGCCGACCGTATCTTGAAAGGCCTGCAGGGGGTTGCCAGAATCCATAAGCGTCATGTGCAGCAGGCCGGATTTGCGGTATTGAAATCCCCTGATATTCCATCGATTTTGGTGGAAACCGCCTTCATCTCCAATCCCACGGAAGAACACAATCTACGTTCATGGCGCTATCAGCAACAGTTGGCCGACGCCATGATGGCCGGCATTCGCAGCTATTTTATATCCAACCCTCCGCCCGGCACGCGCATCGCGGCACGCGAACATGTGATTCGCCGGGGCGAGACGCTGTCGGAAATCGCCTCACGCTATCATGTCAGTCTCGATACCTTGCGGCTGGCCAATCAGCTCCAGTCTGACAGTCTGCGTATCGGGCAGGTTTTGCACATTCCCACCAGCGACAGTTAAGCGGCCAATTGTGGGGGCGCTGAAAGCGTCACTCGCTTGCCGTATAATCTCAGGCTTATTTGAGCAAGCCAGTGTGGTCCCGCCGTGAAACGAGTTCAGCGTCTTTCCACCCATCTCGCCAACCAGATCGCCGCCGGTGAGGTGGTCGAGCGGCCCTCGTCTGTGGTCAAGGAATTGATTGAAAACAGCCTGGATGCCGGCGCCGATCATATCGAACTTGAGGTGGAAAAAGGCGGCATCGCCCTGATTCGGGTGCGCGACAACGGCGCGGGGATACATCCGGACGACCTGGTACTGGCACTGAGCCGTCATGCCACCAGCAAGATCAGCCAATTCGATGACCTCAGCCACGTGTCCAGTCTCGGTTTTCGCGGCGAGGCCCTGCCCAGTATCGCATCGGTCTCGCGGCTGCGCCTGGTGTCGCGCTACCGGGATGAAGAACAGGGCCGGCAGATCGCCGTCAGTGGCGGTGAGGGTAAGGCCAAGGCACAGCCTGCGGCCCATCCGGTGGGCACCACGATCGAAATCCGCGATCTGTTTTTCAACACCCCGGCGCGGCGCAAGTTCCTGCGCACCGAGCGTACCGAGTTCAAACATCTGGAGGACGTGGTGCGACGCATCGGCCTAAGCCGTTTCGACGTGGCGATCAGCCTCAAGCATGATCAGAAGTCGCTGCATCAATGGCGCGCCGCCAGTGATCAGGAAGGACGCCGCCGCCGCATCGGCGCCATCTGCGGCAAACCTTTTGTGGAGCAATCTGCCGAGATCGATGTCGAGCGCGGCGGACTCAGGCTGTGGGGCTGGGTCGGCCTGCCCACCTTTTCCCGCAGTCAGGCCGATCTGCAGTACTTTTACGTCAACGCGCGCATGGTCAAGGACAAGGTCATCGCTCATGCGGTGCGCAAGGCTTACCAGGATGTGATGTACCACGGCCGTCAGCCGGCCTTCGTGCTTTATCTGGAAGTGCCGGCCGAAGAGGTGGACGTCAATGTCCATCCCACCAAACACGAAGTGCGCTTTCGCGAAAGCCGCATGGTGCATGATTTCCTGTTTTCCAGCCTGCACCGCTGCCTGGCCGACCTGCGTCCGGGGGGCGGGCAGCCCCAGTCGCAATCGCCGGGGGAGTATGCCGTCCCCGCCGGCAATCCTGGCCCCGCTCAGCCCCGTCTCGGCAGCGCGCCGGCGCCGCGCCAACACGGCTTCGCCCTCGGCGTGCAGGAGGGCCGGGCGGCCTATGAAGGTATGCGCGCCCTGGCCGATAGCGCCGTCGCCGAGCGGCCCGCGCCGCAATCTGGCGAGGCTCCACCGCTTGGCTTTGCGCTGGCGCAGCTGCACGGGATTTATGTTCTGGCCCAGAACGACACGGGCTTGGTGTTGGTGGATATGCACGCCGCGCACGAGCGCATTACCTATGAGCGTATGAAGCAGGCCTGGGGCGATGCGGGGGTGCGTGCCCAGCCGCTGCTGGTGCCTGAATCCATGAGTGTCAGCGCCAAAGAGGCGCAGCTGGCCGAACAACATGCCGAGTTTCTGCGTGGACTGGGGTTTGAATTGGATCGCATCGGCCCCGAGACCCTGATGATCCGCGCCGTGCCGGCCTTACTGCGACAGGCCAACGCCAAGCCCCTGGTCACCGATGTGCTCTCGGATCTGGCGGTGGCGGGGGAAAGCAATCGTATCCAGGAGCGCTGTAATGCGATCCTCTCTACCATGGCCTGTCACGGTTCGGTGCGCGCCAGCCGCCAGCTCACGGTGCCTGAAATGAACGCCCTGTTGCGCGACATGGAACGCACCGAGCGCAGCGGCCAGTGCAATCACGGCCGTCCCACCTGGGTGCAGTTGTCCATGGGGGAATTGGACAAGCTGTTCCTGCGCGGGCGCTAGCCCGCCTGTCTCATCGGGTGCGCAGCCCCGCCTCACTCGTGAAAGGCCGAAGGTGGGAACAGGAATGGCGATGCCGGCTCGCTCGACAGGGTTTGAGAGTCCTCCATCCGTGTCAGCCTTCGACGCCACAGCCGCCCGGTGAAATTGCAGGCTAGTGGCTGTGGTTCTCGCGTGCCGCGGAGGGCAGGCGCTGCTGCAGCCTCTTGGCCAGCGACACCACGGCGGCCAATAATAGTACCGTAGCCGCCGAATACACCAGCCATGCCGGCAGCCAGTCAGGGGCGGCGCTGACCTGGGCATGGACATCGATGCCGTAAGCCTGCAGCAGGGCATCGGTGAGCAGACCGAAACCGACGCTGCTGACAGCGATGCCGGTCAGATAGGCGATCAGCACCTTGGTTCCCATTTCCTGATGGATCACGCCCATGGTGGCGATATTGGTCGCCGGTCCGGCCAGCAGAAACACCAGCACCGTGCCCGGCGAGACGCCGGCGATCAGCAGCGCTGCGGCGATGGGCGTGGAGGCGGTGGCGCAGATGTAGGTAGGAATCCCCACCAGCAGCATCAACAGCATGGCCGGCAGGCCGCTCCCCCAGTCGGCGAGTACCATGGGCGGGGCGAAGGTCTGCATCAGCGCCGCCAACAGCAGGCCGAAGGCCAGCCACAGCACCAGGTCGTCCACCATGTCCACCAGGCCGTAGCGTAGGCCATCGAGGGTGCGGGAGATCAGTCCTTGCCGTGTGACCGGCGGGGTTGTACAGCGTTTATCGGAACACTGGTTGTCGCCGCATGACTCTTCAAAAACCGCAAGCATGTCGCCGTCCGCGGGCACCTGCGCACGCGCCCGTTCGGCGCCGAAGACCAGCGTCAGCAGACCGGTGAAGATGGCGCTGCCGATGGCCGCCACCGGTCTGATCAGCGCCATCACCGGCCCCAGCAGGGCGTAGGACAGGGCGAGGGAGTCCACCCCGGTCTCCGGCGTGGCGATGAGGAAGGACACGGTGGAACTGCGTGAGGCGCCGTTGCGGCGCAGGCTGGTGGCGGCGGGCAACACGCCGCAGGAGCACAGCGGCAAGGGTGCGCCGATCAAGGCCGCCTTGGTCACCGGCCAGATGCCGTCGCCGCCGAGCCAGCGGTTGATCAGGTCTGCCGGCAACCAGGCCTTGATCAGACCGGCGCACAGGAATCCCAGCAGCAGCCAGGGCGCCGCCTCGAGAGAGATATCGGCAAGATTTTCCAGAATGGCCATCATCGCGGTTATTTACTCCAGTCTGGTGACTTTGATCAATATACGGCGCTGTTGTTCATCGCGCCGGTGCGTGGCATAGACGCGCGTCTGTTCCTGCTCTTGTTCCTGTTGGCTGTCACTGATCCCGCCGATCTCCAGCCATTCGCCCAGCTTGCCCGAGACGGTGGTGACGGCCTGTTGGCGGTTGATGACGCCGCCCCCACCACTGTCTAGCGTGGCGCTGAAGGGGGCAATCTGGAGCATCACACGGTCGTCACCGGTGAGATGAGGGGTGACGCGAAACCCGCTGCTGACGTCCTGATGTTCGATCACCGTCTCGGCCTGACCGTCGCGTAGCTGGCGCTTGGCCATGGGGACGAGCTGGCCGCTCTTGATCACGGCGCTGCGACCGTCCAGGACTTGCAGGCGCTGCCCGCTGGCGGCCTGGTCGCGACCGGCGCTGCGGTGGCGTTCAATCACGATTCTGGCCGTCTGCTCCGGCGACTCGCTCTGGCCCGATACGGTGGTGCGCTCGGCCGCGCGCGAGCCCGCCAGCGGTTGTCTCACCTCGATCAACAGGCGTTGCAGCGGCTGGTCCAATTGCTCGGCCAGTTCCCGGATCTCGCCGATGTTGCGCAGGCTGCTGCGAATAATGAGCTTGTTGTCCTTGGCGGTAAGCACGCCCTGTTCATCCACGAAGGGTTCCAGTGTCGGCACCAATTCGGCCGCCAGACGGTGCTCGAGGGCGATGATCTTGACGGTTTCCTCGGCCATGGCATGTTGCGCCAGTCCCAGCAGGAGCAGCAGCGCGAGCCAATGGCCAGGGCCTGGCAGTGGGCGGTTCACAGGTGTAGGCGGCGCAGGTCCGGGTCCGGGGCGCTCTTTTCCCAGCACTCGTCGAAGAATTTTTTGAGTTGGCGGCATGTTAAGGGCTCGTAAAAACTGAATTCGCCTGCATAGCGCGTGGCGAGCTTGCGCCGCAGCAGTCCGACGTCGTCGGCGATGACGAACTCCTCGGCAAAATCGCGGTATTCCAGCGGCGGTTTGCGCATCAACACCCGGCTGCTGAGGCGGTGACTCAACTCCACCAGACGACTGCCGCGTTTGACCGCGTCGGTGGAGTCCTTGAGGATGATGCGGATCTGGGAATAACGGCTGTAAGTCGCCAGCTTGAGTGCGGCGCTGTAGAGGGCTTGGCCGTTGTATACGCGGCGGTCGAGGCTGTGGCTGAAAATATCCAGTGACCGTTTCGCCTGTTGGGTGAGGGCGAGTACGGCGGCACTGCAGTCCTCACTGCTGTCGAGCATGAGCAGCTCGTCACTTTCACCCAGAATATAGTCGTCTAGCTGTAACGCCATGTGTACTCCCCATCTTGCTAAGCACTGATCCCATTTTAAGCCGCATTGTGACCGGATACAAAAAAGCCCGAACTGCTCCCTCCGCAGTTCGGGCGTGTTTCCGGACGGTTTGCGACGACCAGAGCGTTGGGGTGGATGTGGGGGTGCCGCCACAAGACTCGTCCGTAGGATCAATTATGACCATGCGCGGCCGGATTTCTGTGATCCGGTTCACACTTTGGCTTAGCAATTACGCGTCTGTTGTACGGCGTTGCCGATGTAGCTCGCCGGGGTCAGTCCCAGCAGGCGCTGCTTTTCGGCCTCGGGAATCGCCAGGTTTTGGATGAAATTCTTCAGGCTGTCCTGGTCGATGCCCTTGCCGCGCGTCAGTTCCTTGAGCTTCTCATAGGGCTTTTCGATGCCGTAGCGGCGCATCACGGTCTGAATCGGTTCTGCCAGCACCTCCCAGGCGTGGTCCAGGTCTTCCGCCAGGCGTGCCGGGTTGGCCTCCAGCTTGGCAATGCCCTTGAGGCAGGATTGGTAGGCGATGGCGCCGTGGGCCAGGCCCACGCCCAGGTTGCGCAGCACGGTGGAGTCGGTCAGGTCGCGCTGCCAGCGCGAGACGGGCAGTTTGGCCGCCAGATGGTCGAACAGGGCGTTGGCCAGGCCGAGGTTGCCCTCGGCGTTTTCGAAGTCGATGGGATTGACCTTGTGCGGCATGGTGGAGGAGCCCACCTCGCCGGCGACGGTGCGCTGCTTGAAATAGCCCACCGAGATGTAGCCCCAGACATCGCGGCAGAAGTCGATGACGATGGTATTGAAACGCGCCACCGCGTCGAAGAACTCGGCGATGTAGTCGTGCGGTTCGATCTGGGTGGTGTAGGGATTCCAGTCCAGGCCCAGACCGGTGACGAAGTTGGCGGCGATGGACTGCCAGTCCAGTTCGGGGTAGGCCGACAGATGGGCATTGTAGTTGCCCACCGCGCCGTTGATCTTGCCCAGCATGGGCACCATCACCACCTGTTCGCGCTGACGTTTGAGTCGAAACGCGACGTTGGCCATTTCCTTGCCTACGGTGGTGGGCGAGGCGGGCTGGCCGTGGGTGCGTGACAGCATGGGCTGTTCGGCGTACTTGTGCGCCAGATCGGAGACGGCCTTGATCATGTCGTCCATCATGGGCAGCAGCGACTGGGTGCGCGCGGCGCGCAGCATCAGGCCGTAGGCCAGGTTGTTGATGTCTTCCGAGGTGCAGGCGAAGTGAATAAATTCACTCACCGCCTCCAGTTCTTCGTTGCCGGCGATCTTCTCTTTCAGGAAATACTCCACCGCCTTGACATCGTGGTTGGTGGTCTTTTCGATATTCTTGACGCGCTGGGCGTCCTCGACGCTGAATTTGTCGACAATGTCGTTGAGTACCTTGGTGGCATGCTCACTCAGATCTGGCACCTCGTCGATATTCGGCTGGGCCGCCAGCATTTGCAGCCAGCGCACCTCCACCAGCACGCGGTGTTTGATCAGGCCGTATTCGCTGAAGATGGGGCGCAGGTCGGTGGTCTTGGCGCCGTAGCGGCCGTCGATGGGGGAGAGGGCGGTGAGTTGTGATAATTCCATGGTCATTCCTGTGTCAGTAGGTTTCATTCAAGAGTTCTTTAGTCTGGTTCAGCATTTTTTTGCGGTTGAACAGCAACCCCAGGCGGCGGCCGCCGCACTGGTGCCAGAGCACGGTGGAGCGGATGCCGGCCAGCAGCAGGGCGCGCACCTTGGCGGCGTTATGGCTGTTGCTGAGATGGCCCTGTTCGCCCTGGACGATGATCTTGGGCGCCAGGGTGCTGATGGTGTTGGCGTAGGTCTCGGCCAGGCTGGCGATGATGTTTTCGTGGCTGACGCTGCCGAAGTGCTGCAGCTGGGAGGTGGCCAGTTCGATGCCGCTGCCGAGCTTGTCCACCAACGCCGGCGCGCGCGCCAGTTTGCGCTCCAGGTGCATCAGGCCGATGACGTACTTGGTCAGCTCCATGTCGCGGTGATTGGTGGCGTCGCCGAACTGGTCGAGGATGGTCTCCAGCCCCAGGACCAGATGCTTGACCGAGCCGTACACCTCTTCGGTGGTCTTTGGGTCGGTGACGAACAATGTGTTGAGTGACGCCTCGAAGGGTTCTGTGTCGGCATGGCCCTGACGTGCCACCTGTTGCACCAGTTTGACGGCTTGCCAGATGCCGCCGAAGGCCATGACCTGTTCCCGATAGCTGTGTTGCATCTCTGTTCGTCTTATCCCAGGTGTTGTTTGAGTTGAGTGTGGCTGGCCGTGGCCTCGATGACGCCCCCGCCCAAGCATTCGTCACCCTGATAAAAAACCACCGACTGCCCCGGCGTCACGGCCCGCTGCGGCCGGTCGAAGTCGACCCAACAGCGGTCGCCCTCGATTCGCGTGAGGGTGCAGGCCTGGTCCGGTTGGCGGTAACGGGTCTTGGCGGCGCAGCGCAGTGGCGTGTGCGGCGCCACGCCGGTGGTCCAGTGCAGCTTGGCGGCCTCCAGACTATCACTATAGAGCATGGGGTGTTCGCCCTGAGCCACCTGCAGGATGTTGCCTTCCAGGTCCTTGCCCACCACGAACCAGGGCGCGCCGCTGGAATTGCTGCGCCCGCCGATGCCCAGCCCCTGACGCTGGCCCAAGGTGTAGTACATCAGGCCGTCGTGGTGGCCGATCAGTTCGCCCTCCGGAGTGCGCATTTCGCCCGGTTGGGCCGGCAGGTACTGACTCAGAAATTCCTTGAACTTGCGCTCGCCGATGAAGCAGATGCCGGTGGAGTCTTTCTTCTGTGCATTGACGAACTGGTGCTCCGCCGCGATCTTGCGCACCTGTGGCTTGGTGATCTCACCCAGCGGGAAGAGGGTCTTCGAT
Organism: Candidatus Tenderia electrophaga; assembly: GCA_001447805.1. Classification (NCBI taxonomy): domain Bacteria; kingdom Pseudomonadati; phylum Pseudomonadota; class Gammaproteobacteria; order Tenderiales (SeqCode); family Tenderiaceae (SeqCode); genus Tenderia (SeqCode); species Tenderia electrophaga (SeqCode). The sequence continues at coordinate 2,210,236 of CP013099.1, read as the reverse complement.
AGCTGCGCCTGGCCCAGGGTGTAGAGAAAATAGGTCTGATCCTTGTTCTGATCTTTGGCCTTCAGCAGGCGGTAGTAACCGTTGCGCAGTTCGATCCGGGCGTAGTGTCCGGTGGCGATCTTGTCAGCGCCGTGGGCCAAGGCGTAATCGAGGAAGGCCTTAAACTTGATCTCTTTGTTGCAGAGTACGTCCGGGTTGGGGGTGCGCCCGGCGCGGTATTCCTCGAGAAAATAGGCGAACACCCGGTCCCAGTACTCGGCGGCGAAATTGACCCCGTCCATGTCGATGTCGAGCTGGTCGCACACGGCCATGACGTCGCGCGAATCCTGCAGCGCCGGGCATTCGCCGTCGGGGTGGTCCTCCCAATTCTTCATGAATAGACCGCTGACGGCGTAACCCTGCCGCTTGAGCAGCAGGGCGGTGACCGAGGAATCCACACCCCCGGACATACCGACGACGATGTGTTGAGCAGGGTTGTGGGTCATGGGGTCCGAAAGCCAGCCTCAAAAAGAGGGCGTATTTTAATATAAATCGACGCCTTACGCAGGTGCCGCGGCGCAGCGCAGCGGCGTGTGTAAAAACCCATTGATGTGTGGGTTAATAGTGAATGGAAAATGATTCGCATTAAGCTTTCAAGATGACGAATCTGTCATATGAAAACGTTCTACATCCCACTTGGTGACGCGCGCGCTGCAGCTGCTATGGAGTCAGTTGGGTTGCGTGTCGGTTATGGCGGCCAAGGCGATGGATGTCCCGTCCTGTGCGCCATTCGCTAGACTATATCGCCGTGGATTACCCTGGTACCGTGGCCACCGACAAGGTGACCAATCAGGCGGAATATGCCGGGCAGATGGAATTCAGCCAGCGTCTGCTCAACGCCATCCCCGCCTTGCCGGCGCAGGCGTTTTCCGGGCACGGCGTCGCCGCTTTGCAAGGCGGGCTGGATACCGGTTCGGCCCCTTGCCGCGTGTCGAGCTGCTCAGGCTAAATCCCTCGGTGGAGACGATCTGGGTGCAATTGTTGGTCGGCGCCCTGATCGTGGCCGTGTTGTTGCGCGAACGCGTCAATACACAGTCCGCGCAATAAAAAACGCCGCCGAAGGGTTCGGCGGCGCAAAGGCTTCAGGAGAGAGATGTTGCCGGGTTTGGCGGCCCCAGCGCTCACTTCAACTTACATATCGCGCAGTTTTTGCTTCGCTGCCGAAGAGGCTTCATGGTGAAACTCTTTCACAATCGAGGCGAGCTCGCGGGTATCCTCAGGCACCGAGCTATCCTGCGCGATTTTGCCCAGCCGGTCCTTGGCGCTGGGGCTGACCTTGTGATTCATGTCGAGCAGCGCGTTGGCGATGGCTTGCTGGGCCGGGGAACCTTTCTCCGCAATCTGGCGCAGCTTTTCCTTATCCGTGGCACTGGGCCTGTGATTGATGTCCGCCACGATGCGCGCCATCTTGCTGGTGGCTTCGTCACCGGCGACGGCGGCGAAGGGCAATATGAGCGCGGCACTCAACAACAATGCGAATGAGAGGCCCGTTTTTGTGTTCATGATTGTTATCTCCTTGCAAGTGTAATGGCTGTCGTCTGAGCATAATCTTAGTAAATTGTTTGGGTATTGCAAGCGGCGCTAGCGCACTGCGCTGCTGCGCCAGCACGGCCCGGCGAAAAACAGCAGGGCGGCGACGGCGACGATCGCCGGGCCGGCGGGTAGGTCCCATTGCAAGGAGGCGAACAGGCCGCCAGCGACGGCCAGGCAGCCGATGAAGGCGGCGCCGATGGCCATTTGTTCCGGGGTGCGGGCAAAGGCCCGGGCCGTGGCGGCGGGAATAATCAGCAGGGAGGTGATCAGCAGGATGCCCACCACCTTCATGGCCACGGCGATCACCAGGGCGATGAGCAGCATCAGCGCCAGCCGTACCCAGGTCACCGGCACGCCTTCCACCTGTGCCAGTTCCTCATGCACGGTGATGGCCAGCAGCGGCCGCCAAATCAACACCAGTACGGTGAGGGCTAGCGCGGTGCTGGCGAAAATCCAGTAAACGTCATTGGCGCTGACGGCCAGGATGTCGCCGAACAGATAGCCCATCAAGTCCAGACGCAGGGTCTCCATGAGGGCCAGGGCGATCAGGCCGAGGGACAGGGTGGTGTGGGAGAGGATACCGAGCAGGGTGTCACTGGCCAAGCGCCGTTGCTGTTGCAGTGCCACCAGCAGCAGGGCCAGCAGCACGCAGACGATCATCACGCCCAGATTGATATTGAACTCCAGCAGGAAGCCCAGCGCTACACCGAGCAGGGCGGCGTGGGCCAGGGTGTCGCCGAAGTAGGCCATCTTGCGCCATACCACGAAGGCCCCCAGCGGTCCGGCCACCAGCGCCACGCCGAGCCCGGCGAGCAGGGCGCGCAGCAGAAAGTCATCCATGCTCGCACTCCTTGTGCCGATCGTCCGGGACGATATTGCCGTGGGCGTCGTGGCCGTGGTCGTGACGATGGCTGTAAGGCATGAGAATGGGTGCCTGGCCGAACAGGGCGACATAACTGGGATCGCTGCGCACGCTGTCGGGGGTGCCGGAACAACACATGTGGCGATTCAGGCAGAACACCCGGTCGGTAGCGCTCATCACCATGTGCAGGTCGTGGGAGATCATCAGGATGCCGCAGCCGTGGCGGCTGCGGATGTTGCCGATGAGACGGTAGAGTTCTTCCTGGCCGCCCACGTCCACGCCTTGTACCGGCTCGTCCAGGATCAGCAGATCGGGCTGGCGTAGCATGGCGCGCGCCAGCAGCACGCGCTGGGTCTCGCCGCCGGATAAGGTCTGCATGGGCGCATCCAGCAACTGCTCCGCGCCGACCTCGGTCAGTACCTCCCGCAGGCGGGTTTGGGAACAGCGTTGCGCCAGGGTGAGAAAACGCCGTACCGTCAGCGGCAGTACCGCATCGATACTCAGGCGCTGCGGCATGTAGCCGATGCGCGTCTTGGCTGCGATCTTGACGCGGCCGCTGTCCGGTTTGATCAGACCGAGAATGACCCGCACCAGGGTCGATTTGCCGGCGCCGTTGGGGCCGATCAGGGTGACGATTTCGTCGCGCTGCACGCTCAGATCCACAGCATCCAGAATCTGGCGGCCCTGCAACCGCAGGTTGACGTTACGGGTTTCGATCAGCAGCTCACCCGGCATGGTGATGCTCCTGACAGCGTGGGCACAGGCCACGGATTTCGATGACCTGATAAGCCGCCTCGAAACCGTGGCGCGCGGCGCTGCTGCTGATGGCGTGATTGACTTTGGGGTCGTCCAGTTCGGCGATTTTTTGACAACCGCTACAGATCAGGAACTGACCGGTATGCTGGGCGCCGGGATGGGCGCAACCGGTATAGGCGTTGAGACTTTCGAGGCGGTGAATCAGCCCCTGCTTGAGCAAGAACTCCAGCGCCCGGTAGACCGTCGGCGGGGCGCCGTTAAAGCCCTCGCTGCGCAACTGTTCCAGGATGGCATAGGCGCCCACCGGTTTGTGGCTGCGCCATATCAACTCCAGCACCCGTTGGCGCTGTTGTGTCAGCCGCCCTTTGTTCTGGCGGCAGATGCGCTGTGCCTCCAGCAGCGCCGCCGTGATGCAGCGACGGTGGTCATGGGGGGCAAAGGCGTGATCGGATCGCTGGCGGGCCATGGATGCTCCGTTCGGACAGTGATGTTATACTATAACATAACGTTGATCTTGATTGAGTCTGCCCTATGCTGCGTCGTCTATTATGGTCCGCCCTGTTGCTCTCGGCCCTGCCTATGGCGGGACACGCGGCCACGCCACCGCAGGTGGTGGTCAGTATCGCCCCCATCCATTCACTCGCCGCGGGGGTGATGGAGGGCGTGGCCGAGCCGACGCTGTTGGTGTCCAGTGACCGCTCGCCGCATCAATACATGCTCAAGCCTTCGCAGATGTTCAGCCTACAGCGCGCCGATTTGGTGGTGTGGGTCGGCCCCGGTGTGGAAAGCTTTTTGCCCCGTGTGTTGGACAGTCTGTGGGCCGACGTGCAGGTGCTGGAGTTGCTGCGCCTGCCGGGTATGACCTTGTGGCCGGCGCGTAGCGGTGGGGTCTGGGCGGGGCATGAACCGGATCATGAGGGCGCTCATGATCACCGCGACATGGATGGCCACCTGTGGTTGGATCCCGGCAATGCCGCGCGCATCGTCGCCGCCTTGGTGAACACCCTTAGCGCCCTGGATCCCGCCCATGCCGAGCGTTATCGCGCCAATGGCGAACGCTTGCAGCAAGACTTAGAGACCTTGGATCGGGCGTTGCAGGCGCGCTTGGCGCCCGTGCGTCATATCCCCTATCTGGTGTTTCATGATGCCTATCAATATTTCGAAAAGCATTACGATCTCAACCCGGTGGGTGCGGTGATGATCGATCCGGAACGCAAGCCTGGGGCGCGCCGCCTGAGCGAGATTCGCGAGCGCATCACTGCCCTAGAGGTCGCGTGTGTCTTCAGCGAGCCCCAGTTTCCGGACAAATTGATGCAGGTGGTGACGCAAGGCACAAACATCCGCAGCGCCGCCCTCGATCCCATGGGGATGGATCTGAAGCCCGGCACGACGCTTTATTTTCAGTTGCTGCGACAGCTGGGACAGCGTCTGTCGACGTGCCTGCGGGGGGAATAGACCTCAGCTCAGCTGCAGCAAGGGGATCAGGCCGAACCAGATGATATAGCTCAAGGTCGCGAGCATCAGCCCGTCTTTGCGTCCCTGCGTCTGGTGGCGCCATTCACGGCTGAGCAGATAGGCGATCAGCATGGCGTGGGGCAGTATCCAGGGCAGTAGGCCCTGCAGGGCGCAGTGCAGGGCCGGCAGGTCCTTGATCAGCATCACCAGTAGCGGCACGGCAAGTGCCAGGCCCAGAGCCAGCAGTACAGCGCGGCCATGCCCCAGTCGTACCACCAGGGTACGTTTGCCGGCCGCGCGGTCGGCCTCAAGATCTGGCACGCCCGAGAGGATGATCGCCGGCAACACTGCCAGAAACAGGGGTAGACTCACCAGCCAGGGAAAGGGATCATGCCAGCTGCCGCCTTGTAGCAGATAGCCAATCAGGATGACGCCCAGGCTGTGGGTGAACCCCACATTGAGTTCCCCGAGGCCGCGCCAGGCCAGTTTCAAGGGCGGCGCGGTGTAACCCAGGCCCAAGATCAAGATGGCCAACAGCGCCAGGGCGACGGCCGTGTCGTTACCCGTTAAGCGGTCCAGTATCACACCGGCGCAGGCCGCGGCGGCCGCCAAGGACACCACGATGCCGGCCTTGATTTCAGAAAAACTCAATTCGCCGCTGACCAGGACGCGTGAGCCGCCGTTGAATGGGCCGTACCGCGTATTGCGCCGGTCGCTTTCATAGTCGAACCACTCATTGGTGAACACGGTCGCCGCCTCGCCAAAGAACAGATAGGCGTAGCCCAACAGATATAGCGCCAGGTCCCACCGGCCGGTGACGGCCTGCGCCCCCAAGGCGCCGACCGTATAGGCCATCCAGGTCATGGGATAGAATTGCAGCCGCAATGCCTTGATCCAGGCCACGAGTTTCGCCCTGGCGCGGGCGCCCCGGCTTTCGGCGCCGTGTTGCAGGGAGAAACCCAGGGCGCGGGCCTGCTCCAGCCAGTCCTGGCGTTGTTCCAGGTGGGAATCCTTGACCGGTCCGAGCGCCAGGATGCGCGGGGTGTCGATGCCGCAAAAACCGAGGGTAGAACGCTTCATGGCGTTGTGGCCGGGCGCGCGAAAGATAAAGCGGTAGACCCAGGGTGGCATGTCCATGGTGGTGATGAGATGGGCGGTTTTGCCCGGCAGCAGGCCTTCATAACTGCCGTCCGCCTTTTCGCGAAAGGCAAAGCCGGGCAGCATTATCCGGTCGAGAAAGCCCTTGAGCCGGGCCGGCCCCACGCCCCACCAGGCCGGGTAGACAAAGCTGAGGTGGTCAGCCCATTCGATCAGTCGGCGGGCCCGCTCCAGGTCGGGCTCGAGGGTTTGCTGGCGCGGAGAAATGGGGTGCACGTCCGGATCAAATTCCAGTTCGCCCAAGTTCAGTGTTTCCACCTCCATGCCGGCGGCGCGGGCGCCCTCGGCATAGGCGTCGGCCAAGGCGGAACACAGGCTGGGACTGCGCGGGTGAGCCATGATGACGAGTACGTTCACTTTCTGCTTGTTGTGATTTCCGCTCTGGCTGCTGGACGTTCCCATAGTTGACCTCTGTGTGATTGTGTTGTTTTTCTCGCTGTATAGCGATAGCCAAAATCCGGGCTAGAGATTCTATGACCTTCTACTGATAGGCCGCCGACAACACGCCAATTCGGTGGCCGCGCGCACCTCTTTTACTGCGGGTGAGGCGCCGGGGGAGGACTTAGCGCAGGCGTTCGGCGCCCTTTTCCAGGACACGTTTGGTAAAGGTGCGGTCGTCCAGGTTGGTGTTGATTCTGATATCGCTGATCTCCAACACCGTATTCGCCAGGGTGCGCGGATCGGTGGCCATGACGCGCCGCCACAGCCAATAGCCGTCTTTCTCGACCCAATCGATACGCATACTCAGCACTTCTTGTCCGTGTTGTTCGAAGAACTGCAGGCGCCGGGTAAGAAAGCTTTCGGTATCGATCCAGCGAATGACCTTTCCGCTTTGGTGCGGCATGCCCGGCATTTGTGCGGCGGCCTGTTTGGGGATGCTGGCGATGAGGTAATGCGGCCTGCCCTCCAGGATCTCTTCGCCGATGAGCCGGTGGTGGTCGAGTTCGGGCGGGCGCGGGTCGAGGTGTTCGCGTTTGAGCAATGAATTGCCGAACTCGTCATCGTCATGGGCATGGGCGTGGTCGCGATGAGCGATGCGCCGCGTCATGCGCAGCTCAGGCAGATAGATCCACTCGTCATCCTTGGCAGTACTGCCGGGCCGTCTGAGCCAGCCCAGGTAGGCGACGCCGCGCTTCTCGGGTGGGTATTCGGTAAAGAAAATGGCCTTGTTGTCATAGCCGTCCCGCCCTGCCATGTTCTTCCACACCATGGTGTAGATGACCTCCTGCTTGTCCTTGCCGGGGGCCGAGAAGGTAAAGTTTAGGGTGGCGATCTGGTCGTCCACCCGCTCGATGCGATAGGCCTTGTCGATGATGTCGTCGGCCCGGGGAGGGGCGGCGTGGCTGGTACTTGCCACGCAGGTCAGGATCAAGGCGATAATGTTTGCGTAGGTGCGCATTGTTGGGCGTCGCTCAGTGTCAGGCCGGAATTAAAATATAACAGCGATGCGCGCGGATTTCGCGTATAATCGCGTCTGAGATTTCCTTCAGCCCCGCTGTCGTCCTGTTTTGACCTCCGTCTTCACCTGATTCCGGCAGTACATTTTAAGAGTAATTTATTCATGAGTTTTTCTTCTCTCGGCTTGGCCGATCCCCTGTTACGTGCCGTCAACGCGCAAGGTTATGACACCCCGACACCTATCCAGCTGCAAGCCATTCCGGCAGTACTGTCCGGTCAGGATGTGATGGCGGCGGCGCAGACCGGCACCGGCAAGACCGCCGGTTTTACCCTGCCTTTGCTGCAGCGCCTGGCGGGCGGCCCCAAGGTCAAGGCCAACTCAGTGCGCGCCTTGGTGCTGACGCCGACCCGCGAACTGGCGGCGCAAGTGGGCGATAGCGTGGCGACCTACGGTAAGTATCTGCCCCTGCGTGCGGACGTGGTCTACGGCGGGGTGAAGATCAACCCACAGATGCAGCGCCTGCGCGGCGGGGTGGATGTGCTGGTGGCGACACCGGGACGCTTGCTCGATTTGTACAACCAAAACGCGGTGACGTTCGATCAGCTGGAGATCCTGGTCTTGGATGAAGCGGATCGTATGCTGGACATGGGCTTTATTAACGATATCCGCAAGATCCTGGCGCTGTTGCCCAAACAGCGCCAGAACCTGCTGTTCTCGGCCACCTTTTCGGACGAAATCCGCCGTCTGACGCGCGGCCTGTTGCACGAACCGGTGCTGGTGGAAGTGGCGGCGCGCAACACCACCGCCGAGCGTGTTACTCAGTCGGTATTCGAAGTGGATAAGAGCAACAAGACCGGCTTGTTGAGCCATCTGATCCGCGCCAATAACTGGGATCAGGTGCTGGTGTTCACGCGCACCAAACACGGCGCCAATCGTCTAGCCCAGAAGCTGGAGCGCGATGGCATCAAAGCCGCGGCCATCCACGGTAACAAGAGTCAAGGCGCGCGCACCAAGGCCCTGGCGGATTTCAAAAGCGGTAAGGTGAGAGTGCTGGTGGCCACTGACATCGCCGCACGCGGTATCGATATCGATCTGCTGCCCCATGTGGTGAATTTTGAACTGCCCAATGTGGCGGAAGATTATGTCCATCGTATCGGTCGTACCGGCCGGGCCGGCAGCAGTGGTGCCGCGATCTCCTTGGTGAGTGCCGATGAAGTGAAATTATTGGCGGGGATCGAGAACCTGATCCGCAAGCAATTGCCGCGTGAGACGGAACCCGGTTTTGAACCGACCCACGCCGTACCCTTGACGCGTTTGGGGCGGATGCCGACGGCGGCGAAACAATCAGCGCCCAAGCCGCATGGCCGTGCCAAGCCCGGTGGCCGCAACGGCAAGCCGCGCAACAGCGGCACTGGAGGCAAACGTGCCGACGGTGGATTGCAGCACAAACGCAGACGGCCCGACGCCAAAGCCAAGGCGGCTCAGCCGCCGCGGGCTTAGTCTGCATAGATGAGGGTGTCTGGTGTGGTCCTGGAATCCGGCCCGGATTCCAGGATAGCCCGGTATCGCGTTTAGGCCTTGGCCTTGCAGGTGTTGATGCCCAGCAGAGCGTAGGGCGGACACCAACCCGCCAGGGCGGTGACTAACAGCACGGCGCCGACAGCGCCCCACCAGCTTTGGAAATACACCCCCGCGCCGATGATGGCGACGCCGACAATGGCGCGCACGGCTCGATCGGTCGTCCCGACATTGTGTTTCATGATCATACCTCCCGCGTTGCGTTGATTAACCACGCATTCACTTTAGGGAGTGTCCGGTCCGGTGTATGTGACTTAATCACCTTTTACTGATATTTCCTGAGGCGCTTCCGCCTCGGCCAGGGCGTGGAGTTGTGCCGGGGCGAGAAGGGTAATTACACCACGGCCCATCGCGATCCACCCCTGTTTGTCGAAGGCCTTGAGGGCGCGACTGACCACTTCGCGCGAGCTGCCTAGATCGGCAGCGATTTCGTGATGGGTGATGGTCAGGCTGCTGCCAGCGTCGGCCTTGTCGATCAGATAGGCGGCGATGCGCACATCCATGCGCAGGAAGGTAACACTCTCCAGCACGGTGATGACATCGGCCAGGCGCCGCGCGATGAGGCCAAAGACGAAGCCGCTCCACGGCGGAGACCGGGTCATCCAGTCGCGCACAAACGCGGCCGGGATGATGACGGCGTCCAGTTTGGTTTCGGCCTGGGCAATGGCGGGGAAGGGGGTGGCGCTCATGACGCAGGAGGCGGTGAGTATGCAGCTGTCGCCGTGTTCGATGCGGTACAGGGTGATCTCGCGCCCCTTGGCCGCCAGTTTATAGACTCGCACCTTCCCGTTTAGAAGCAGGGCCAGTTGCGAACATTCACAGCCTTCTTCGGCGATGGTATGGCCTTCGGGGACGTGCACCAAGGTGGCGGCGTTGAAGAATTCGCGGTGAAACTCGGGACGTGCTTGGTGTAGAAATGTGAAGCTTTCTATCAGACGTAGTTGCTGGGCGGGATTGCTGATCATTTTTATTCGGCCTGCATGTCGCTCAATAGGGTGAGCGGAAAGCGCCGCCCGGCACAGTAGTCCTCGATGCAACGCGGCACCAGTGGGCTGCGCAGGCTGGGCGTCAATTCCGATATCTCCGCCACGCTGAGCCAGCGCGGACCGACGATGCCGGCGTCGAGCGGGTGGCCGGGATAGTACTGACCCACCTCGCCGCTGAAGCAGACCCGCAGAAAGGTCTCGCCCGATGCCGGTTCGATCCAGCGATACAGTCCCACCAGGGCGGTGGGCGTAAAGTCGTAACCGGTCTCTTCCAGGGTCTCACGGATCACGGCGTTGATCAGGCTTTCCCCTGGCTCCAGGTGGCCGGCGGGTTGATTGAAGACGGTGTGCGCTTGGTGGCCGCTGTCTTCCTCCACCAACAGAAACTTACCCTGGTTTTCGATGACGGCGGCGACGGTGACGCGCGGTTTCCAGACCATGTCTGCTGACTCGTTTTTGCTTGGGCCTGGTGCCAGCTTGCAACAATTCCGGCGGACATTCCAGTGCGCGCCATTGTCCCGGTTCGAGGGCGTCTAGGGTCCAGGGGCCAACGCCGACGCGGATCAGCCGCAGGGTAGGGTGGCCGACGGCGGCGGTCATGCGTCGCACCTGGCGGTTACGGCCTTCGTGGAGGGTGAGCTCGATCCAGCTGTCGGGGATGTGGGCGCGGTAACGAATGGGTGGAGTGCGCGGCCAAACGGCGGACGGTTCGATCAGGCGTGCCTCGGCGGGCCGGGTCAGGCCGTCTTTCAATTCTACGCCGTGGCGCAGTTGCGCCAAGGCGGCTGGGTCCGGAAGGCCTTCCACTTGGGCCCAATAGGTCTTGGGCATTTTGTGGCGTGGATGGGCGATGCGCTGCTGCATGGCACCGTCATCGGTGAGAATCAGTAGGCCCTCGCTGTCACGGTCGAGGCGGCCGGCCGGATAGACGCCGGGCAGATCGATATAGGCGGCCAGGGTGGTGCGGCCGTCGGCATCGGTGAATTGCGACAGCACATCGTAAGGTTTGTTGAACAGAATGATGTTGGCCATGTCAGGGTGATTTAGCGTGAACTCAGCGGCAATGGTAGAATACGCGCCAATATTCTTAAAATATAGGAAGATCAGATGGCATACGACAAGATTGTGGTCCCGGCGGAGGGTGAAAAAATCACGGCCGACATGCACGGCGCCTTAACTGTCCCTAATTATCCCATCATTCCGTTCATTGAAGGCGACGGCATCGGTGTGGACATTACCCCGGTGATGCAGAAGGTTGTCGATGCCGCGGTGGAAAAAGCTTACGGCGGCGAGAAGAAGATCGCCTGGATGGAGGTCTATGCCGGCGAGAAGTCGACCCGTGTCTATGACAAGGATACCTGGCTGCCGCAGGAGACCCTGGAGGCAGTCAAGGAGTTTGTCGTCTCCATCAAGGGTCCGCTTACCACCCCTGTCGGCGGCGGTATGCGCTCCTTGAATGTGGCGCTGCGCCAGGCGCTGGACCTGTATGTCTGTCTGCGGCCGGTGCGTTATTTCGACGGCACACCCAGTCCTCTGAAAGAGCCGGAAAAGACCAATATGGTCATCTTCCGCGAAAACTCGGAAGACATCTACGCCGGTGTGGAGTGGGAGGCCGGCACCCCCGAAGTGACCCGCGTGATCAACTTTTTGCGCGGTGAGATGGGCGTAACCAAGATCCGCTTTCCCGACACCTCGGGCATTGGTATCAAGCCGGTCTCCAGTGAGGGCACCAAACGCTTGGTGCGTAAGGCGCTGCAATACACCATTGATAATGACCGCGATTCTCTCACCCTGGTGCACAAGGGCAATATCATGAAGTTCACCGAAGGTGCCTTTAAGAGCTGGGGCTATGAGCTCGCCAAAGAAGAATACGGCGCTGTGGAAATCGACGGGGGTCCCTGGTGCAGTTTCAGGAATCCCAATACCGGCAAGGAGATCGTGGTCAAGGACGTGATCGCCGACGCCTTCCTGCAGCAGATCCTGTTGCGCCCTGACGAGTACAGCGTGATCGCCACCATGAACCTTAACGGTGACTACATTTCCGACGCCTTGGCGGCCCAGGTGGGCGGTATCGGTATTGCGCCGGGGGCCAACTTGTCAGATACAGTCGCCATGTTTGAAGCGACTCACGGCACCGCGCCCAAATACGCCGGACAGGATAAGGTCAATCCTGGCTCCTTGATTCTGTCGAGTGAGATGTTGCTGCGTCATCTGGGTTGGACCGAAGCGGCGGATTTGGTGATCAAATCACTGGGCGCCACCATCGCCTCGAAAACCGTGACTTACGACCTGGCCCGGCTGATGGACAATCCCACCGAGGTGAGCTGCTCGGCCTTCGGCGACGCCATGATTGCCAAGATGTAAAATTCAGCAAAACCAACGCAAATAAAAAAACCGGCCATGATTATTATTATTGAGGCCGGTTTTTTCTATAGATTGTTTCAAGTCGTCAACTGCCGGTTTCTTCCTTTTCCGGTTCACCTTCCAGTGTGACGGATGAGGCCAGGAAACCTTTGGGCCCCTGAGTCACCTCGTACTGGACCTTTTGGCCCTGCTTCAGTGACTTGTAACCATCCATGTCGATTGAAGAGAAGTGAGCAAAGATGTCATCACCACCTTCATCGGGGGCGATAAAACCATAACCTTTCGCATTACTAAACCACTTAACTGTACCTTTTGCCATACTGACTTTCCTCGCGGTTAAAACAAAAAACATGCCGCCCAACATCGGCACCGCTGTAGAGGATGTATAACTGCTTCCCCCCCACCACAATTATTAATGTTGAACAAAAAAGTCGATAAGTCAAGGGATTGAAAATGCTATGGTTTGAAGCTGCAAAATATGGCCCGTGCAACTAAAGCTCTGATTGATTTGTCCGATCTAATAGGTATGCAGGAAGGGGTGTCCGGCAATCCTTGAGACCGCTCGCGGAGGCGCCATAGGACTCAAGTAGCTCTTTTGAAAAAGCACGATTTCTTAATGTGTTGGGTAGGTTTTTAGAACTGGAATCATGTGCGTGATTTTGTGCTAGGATGGCACTCATAACGGCTTCAATTGGTATAGTTACGGCTACTATGAGTGACAAGATCTCCTTACACAGTGACGAGGACCTGACGGTCCAAGAAGCACGGCCCAAGCTGAAACGCCCCCCTTTGTATAAGGTAATTTTGCTGAACGACGATTACACACCTATGGAATTTGTCGTTCTTATACTGGAGAGCTTTTTTAGTATGGGGCGTGAAAAGGCGACTCAAGTGATGCTTGAAGTGCACACGCGCGGTGCCGGCATTTGTGGTGTGTTCTCGCGTGATGTCGCGGAAACCAAGGTGAATCAGGTAAATGAATTTGCCCGAGAGAACCAGCACCCACTGAAGTGCACCATGGAGGAAGCCTAGCAAGGCGGGCTATTTGATTGTGACAGTGCCGGAGGTGTCGTCATGTTAAACAAGGAATTGGAATATACACTCAACACTGCATTTCGTGAGGCGAGCGATAAGCATCACGAATTCATGACGGTGGAACATCTCCTGCTTGCCCTGCTGGATAATTCGGCGGCGGCCAGCGTGTTGCACGCCTGTGGTGCTGATCTGACCAATCTTAAGAAAGAGTTGGCCGCCTTTCTGGATGAGACCACGCCGGTGCTGTCCGCCGATGACGGTCGCGAAACTCAGCCGACGCTGGGATTTCAGCGCGTATTACAGCGCGCCGTGTTTCACGTGCAGAGTGCCGGCAAGGAAGAGGTCACCGGCGCCAACGTGCTGGTCGCCATCTTCGGAGAGCCGGATTCGCAGGCGGTCTATCTGCTCAATGCCCAAAATGTTTCGCGCCTGGATGTGGTGAATTATATTTCCCACGGCATTTCCAAGGTGTCGGGCGATGAAGACAGCGAAGGCTACGGCCAGTCCGACGGCGAAGAGGCGGAAGCTGAAGCGCCGGGCAAATCACCGCTGGAAAATTTCGCGACCAACCTTAACGAGCGCGCCAAGCAAGGTAAGATCGATCCGCTGATCGGCCGTGACCACGAAATCGAACGTACTGTTCAGGTGCTGTGTCGCCGGCGCAAGAATAATCCCTTGTTCGTCGGTGAGGCCGGGGTGGGAAAAACTGCGTTGGCCGAAGGTCTGGCCAAGCGTATCGTTGACGGCGAAGTCCCCGAGGTATTGGCGGACAGCACGGTGTACGCCTTGGACATGGGCGCCCTGCTTGCCGGCACCAAGTACCGTGGCGACTTCGAGAAGCGCCTCAAGGCGGTTCTGGCGCAGCTGCGCAAGAATCCCCACAACGTTTTGTTCGTCGATGAAATTCACACCATTATCGGCGCCGGCGCGGCCTCGGGCGGGGTGATGGATGCCTCCAATCTGATCAAGCCGGCCTTGGCCTCAGGTGAATTGAAGTGCATCGGGTCCACCACTTACCAGGAGTATCGTGGCATTTTTGAAAAGGATCGTGCCCTGGCGCGTCGGTTCCAGAAGATCGATGTGCCCGAGCCGACGGTGGTGGAAGCGACCCAGATCCTGATGGGACTCAAGTCGCGTTTCGAAGAGCACCATGGCGTCAAGTACACGCGCCAGGCCATCAAGGCGGCGGTGGAATTGGCGGACCGCTATATCAATGATCGCCATCTACCCGATAAGGCCATCGACGTGATCGACGAGGCGGGCGCGCGGCAGCGTATGATGCCCCAGTCCAAGCGTAAGAAGACCATCGGCGTCAAAGACGTGGAACAAATCGTCTCCAAGATCGCGCGCATTCCCGAGATGCGGGTGGGCAGTTCCGATCGGGAAAAACTACGCACCTTGGAGCGGGATCTGAAAATGGTGGTTTTCGGACAGGATCCCGCCATTGAGTCCCTGTCGACGGCGATCAAGTTGGCCCGTTCCGGCCTGGGTCACGAAGAAAAACCCATCGGTTCCTTCCTATTCGCCGGGCCCACCGGGGTCGGCAAGACCGAGGTGACGCGCCAGCTGGCCAAGATCATGGGCATCGAGCTGATTCGCTTCGACATGTCGGAGTACATGGAGCGCCATGCCGTATCGCGCCTGATCGGCGCACCTCCCGGCTATGTGGGCTATGACCAGGGCGGTCTGCTCACCGATGCCATCAACAAGAATCCCCACGCGGTGTTGTTGCTGGATGAGATTGAAAAGGCTCATCCCGATGTCTTCAATCTGCTGTTGCAGGTGATGGATCACGGTACCCTGACCGACAACAACGGTCGTGAGGCGGATTTCCGCAATGTCATCCTGGTGATGACCACCAATGCCGGGGCGGAACAAATGAGCCGTCCGGCGATTGGCTTCACCGGTCAGTCCCATGTCGGTGACAGCATGGAGGCCATCAAGCGCGCCTTTACGCCGGAGTTTCGCAACCGCTTGGACGCCATCGTCGAATTCCAGGCCTTGGATCGAAAGACCATGGGCCATGTGGTGGACAAGTTTATCATCGAACTCGAAGCCCAATTGGAAGAGAAGGGTGTCACCATTGAAGTCGATAACGAGGCGCGCGAATGGCTGGCTGAGCATGGCTTCGATCCGACCATGGGCGCGCGCCCTATGACGCGGGTGATCAAAGAGAGTATCAAGCGGCCGCTGGCTGAAGAGCTACTGTTTGGCAAGCTTGCCGGCGGCGGTCATGTACGGGTCGGTCTGAATCAGGGGGAATTGAGTTTCGAGATAGAAGAGGAAAAGAGTCCTGCATCGGTTTAGCGGGCGCGGTAGACGATGCGGCCCTTGGCCAGATCATAGGGGGTCAGCTGAACCGTGACCTTGTCGCCAGTCAGGATGCGAATGTAGTTTTTGCGCATTTTTCCTGAGATATGGGCGGTGACGACGTGGCCGTTTTCCAGCTCAACACGAAACATGGTGTTGGGCAGTGTTTCGACCACAGTCCCTTCCATTTCTATCGCTTCTTCTTTAGCCATGCCGGTGTACGTGCTCCACGAATATTTTAACAGCCGCGTATTTTGCCTTATTTCCCTTCCCTGCGCAAAGGGATAGATTTCAGTCGCCGGTGGCGTCCACGGGGCGCCACTCGTTATCAATATAGCCCTCGCAGGGCATGAATCGAGTCTTGTAACTCATTTTCCGGCATTCCTTTACCCAGTAGCCCAGATAGACCCAAGGCAGGCCCACATGACGGGCGTGCTGGATGAGCCAAAGCACGGCATAGGTGCCTAGTCCGCGATGGGGATGGTCGGGGTCGAAAAAGCTGTAGACCGCCGACAGCCCGTTGGGTGTATGGTCGGCCACGGCCACCGCCAGCAGTTGTTGCTCCAGCCGAAATTCATGGAACACCGTCCTCACGCCGGGACTGGTGAGAAAGCCGACATAGTCGGCGGGAATCGGATTGCTCATCTCGCTGTCGTGATGACGGCTGGCGAGATAACGACGGTAGAGTTGGAACTGTTCGTCCTGAAACTCGGCGGCGCAGGGTGTGTGGCACAGATCGCGGTTGCGTCGCCAGTTGCGTCGCTGACTGCGGTCCGGCCGGAAACGTTTGACCGGCACCCTGACGGAGACGCACTCCTGGCAGCCGTTGCATTGAGGCCGGTAGACATGCGCGCCGCTGCGGCGAAAGCCGCTGTTGAGCAAGGCGCCGAGTAGATGATCGTTAAGCGGCAGCCCCGGATCGACCACCAGGTTGCTGGCCTGACGGCCCGGCAGATAGCTGCACTCGAAGGGGGCGGTGACATGGCAGCGGATGGAATTAGTGTTCTGCCGGTTCATGTCCAACTCATACCGTTGCCGTTGTATTTCGATTTGTGGGTGTTGAGATGGTGCCGGTCTGCCACGCGCTCGGGTACACCGTCGCATCAATGTGGCGCCGCAACAGACCGATGAAGATATCGCGCTTGATGTCCACGGCGCCCAGGGTGTGGAGATGGGCTGAACTTACCTGGCAGTCGATCAGGGTATAGCGCCAGGCCTTTAATTGGTCCACGAGATAGGTAAAGGCGACCTTAGAGGCATTGTTGACACGACTGAACATGGATTCCCCGAAAAACACCCTTCCGATCGCCACGCCGTACAGCCCGCCCACCAGCCGTCCTTCCTGCCAAGCCTCCACCGAGTGGGCAAAGCCCATGTGATGCAGTTTGAGATAGGCCTGGTGCATGTCGGGTGTAATCCAGGTGCCCGTCTCGTAGGGCCGGGGCGCGGCGCAGCCGCGCAACACGGCTTCAAAATCCCGGTCTACGGTGATGTGGAAGGGCTTTTTCTTGATGAGCTTGGCCAGGCTGCGGCTGATATGCAGGTGTTCCGGAAACAACACTGCGCGCGGATCGGGACACCACCACAAAATTGGCTGGTCTGCGTTGAACCAGGGGAAAATGCCGTGGCGATAGGCGCCGACCAGGCGCGCCGGGGAGAGGTCGCCGCCCACGGCCAATAGACCGTTAGGTTCATCCAGCGCCAGTTCGACCGGAGGAAAGGCTTGATTCGAATCATCATCGCTAATCCAAAACGGGCCGGTCACATCCCCCCCTGAGCTCTGCTATAAGACGATTTATGCGGTACAGGATCATATTATAGTCAACGTCGCCACGGCTTGGCGATGCCGCGTGGGCGCGGATTCAATCGCGACGCGGCGGTGATGGGCAAGGTCAAAACCCGCCGGCAATATCCCCGGCGGGGCTGTTGGTTTAGGCGGGATCGTTTTGCTGCAACACGCCGGCGACTTCGTACTGACCGTCGTTGGTTTGAGTCACGCGCACCACGGCCAGGGTGGTTTCCAGGGGTGGGGTGATATCGATACCAGGCTTCATACACACGTCAAGCATATCGCCCACACTGACCTTCTGCGGGCTAACGAAACGCAAGCCGGTCGCGCTGAGGTCTTGGGACGCACCTTCGTAGACGTCATCGGCGCCGCAGAACTTGAATGTCAGGGTCGCGTTGACATCCATCCGTAAAAAGCCGCGTTGATCATTCCTGCCGATAATCATAGAGTCTACCACCGAATTGGAATTGTTCCCTTTGGAATAAAACGAATTGATTGCCATATTATTCCCCTTGACTACTGGTTCTCCAGAAAGCGCTCGGCATCGAGCGCGGCCATGCAGCCGGCACCCGCCGAGGTGATCGCCTGGCGGTATACGTGGTCGGCCACATCCCCGGCCGCAAAGACCCCGGGAACGCTGGTCGCGGTGGCATTACCGTCGCTTCCGCTGTGCACCTTGATGTAGCCGCCGTTCATATCCAACTGACCTTCGAAGATCGACGTGTTGGGTTTATGGCCGATGGCGATAAAAACTCCCTGCACTTTGATCTCCTTGGTGCTGTCGTCTTGCGTGCTTTTAATCCGCATGCCGGCAACACCCATGTCGTCGCCGAGCACCTCATCCAAGGTGTGGTTCCATTCGATGCTGACGTTGCCGTCTTTGGCCTTTTTCAGCAGCTGGTCCGAAAGGATCTTTTCCGATTTAAAGGCATCGCGCCGATGCACCACGGTGACGTGCGAGGCGATATTGGAGAGATACAGCGCCTCCTCGACGGCCGTGTTGCCGCCGCCGATGACGGCCACCGGTTGGTCGCGGTAGAAAAACCCGTCGCAGGTGGCGCAGCCCGATACGCCCTTGCCCTTGAAGGCTTCCTCGGATTCCAATCCCAGATACATGGCCGATGCGCCGGTGGCGATAATCAGGGCATCACAGGTGTAGCTGCCGGCATCGCCCTTGAGGGTGAACGGGCGCTTACTCAGGTCGGTCTCGTTGATGTGATCGAAGATGATTTCGGTGTTAAAGCGTTCGGCGTGCTTTTGCATGCGCACCATGAGTTCCGGGCCTTGGACGCCTTCGTTATCGCCGGGCCAGTTGTCTACATCAGTGGTGGTGGTGAGCTGACCGCCTTGTTCCAGTCCGGTGATAAGTACCGGATTCAGATTGGCGCGCGCCGCATAGACGGCGGCGGTGTATCCGGCCGGGCCTGAGCCCAGGATCAGCAATCGACAGTGTTTGGTTTCGCTCATGATGTGCCAGAAATCCTTTTTGTTGTGTGATACAGTATATCCAGTGTTTTTGAGGGCAGTTGCAACCTATATCTTGTGGTTTGCTGCTTCGCGACACCGGCAAACCCCATCATAGGTGATGTCGCTGATGGGGTAAAGAGCGTGCCCCGTTTGTGCCAAATCAATCACTCGGAGGTGTGCGCCGCATAGGTGCCGCATTTTTCCAAGTATTTGCTTGATATTTTCTCGGCAATGTATTGAATAGTAAGATGCTTTCCGCATAATGAGTCAATCGATACAAGACAGGTGAGTTCAGCTTGGGACAGGCGATAAGGAAAAAGGACAAGCCCGGCGCGGCCAATGCCCCCGTGACCCACGGATTGCGGGAGGGCGCGCTGTTTGTCTTCGGTGCCGTGGCGCTCTATTTGGCGGTGTCACTGGGCAGCTATACGGAGAGCGATCCCGGCTGGTCGCACAGCGGCGTCAACGGCACAGTGGAAAACATCGGCGGCGTCGCCGGCGCCTGGTTCGCCGATGTGTTTCTGTATCTGTTTGGATACTTTTCCTACCTGTTTCCCATCATGGTCGCCTATACCGGATGGCTGTTGTTCAAGGGGCGTCAACAGGAAGGCGCGGTGGTGCTGCACGAACTCGGGCTGCGCATCGGCGGCTTCGTGCTCACCGTGACCGCCGGTTGCGGCTTGGCGACGCTGCATTTTGGCACCCCCACGGCCCTGCCGCTCAACGCTGGCGGTATCCTCGGCGATGTGGTGGGGGGCACCCTGGTGGCACCCTTCAGCTTTGTCGGCGCGACGCTGTTTTTACTGGCCTTATTCCTTACCGGCGTGACGCTGTTCACCGGCCTGTCATGGCTTTGGCTGATGGATGTCACCGGCCGCTTGAGTCTGGAGTTGGCCATCCTGCTGCGCAGTTGGGTGGGTGCCCTGCGTGAAAAATGGGCCGCCTATAAACACAAGAAGCAGCGTGAATCCACAGTCAGGACCGCGGTCGAGAAAGTGGAAAAGCGCAAGCCGGTGCGCATCGAACCCATCATCCAAAAGGTCGAGGTAAGCCCGCGCGTCGAGCAGGAGCGCCAGCAGAAACTGTTCGCAGGCGACACGCCCAAAGGCCTGCCGTCGCTGTCGATTCTGGATGTGGCCACGCACAGCGGTAAGGGCTTATCCAAGGAGACCCTGGAGGCCATGTCGCGGCTGGTCGAGCTCAAGTTCCAGGATTTCAATATCGAGGTCGAGGTGGTGGCGGTGCACCCCGGCCCGGTGATCACCCGTTTTGAAATGCAGCCCGGGGTGGGCGTCAAGGTGAGCCAGATCTCCAATCTGTCCAAGGACCTGGCGCGCGCCTTGTCGGCGGTGAGCGTGCGCATTGTCGAGGTGATTCCCGGCAAGTCGGTGGTGGGGCTGGAGATCCCCAACGAGCACCGCGAAATCGTGCGCCTCAGCGAGATCGTCCAGTCCAAGCAATATGATGCCAGCGCCTCGCCGCTGACTCTGGCCCTGGGCAAGGATATCGCCGGTCACGCGGTGGTGACCGACCTGGCCAAAATGCCCCACCTGCTGGTGGCCGGCACCACCGGCTCGGGTAAATCAGTGGCCGTCAACGCCATGATCCTGAGTATGCTGTTCAAGGCCGCGCCCGAGCAGCTGCGCATGATCATGATCGATCCCAAGATGCTGGAACTGTCCATCTACGAGGGCATTCCCCACCTGCTGGCGCCCGTGGTCACCGATATGAAGGACGCCGCCAATGCCCTGCGCTGGTGTGTGGCCGAGATGGATCGGCGTTACAAATTGATGGCGGCACTCGGGGTGCGCAATATCACCGGTTACAACAAGAAGGTGAAGGAGGCCATCGACGCCGGCGCGGCCATCCCGGATCCCCTGGCCGAGGTCCTGTCACCTGAGGACGAACGGCCCACCCTGGCGCCTTTGCCCTATATTGTGGTGGTGGTGGACGAGTTGGCCGATATGATGATGGTGGTCGGCAAGAAGGTGGAAGAGCTGATTGCGCGCCTGGCGCAAAAGGCGCGTGCCTCCGGCGTCCATCTGTTGCTGGCCACCCAGCGCCCCTCGGTGGATGTGCTCACGGGCCTGATCAAGGCCAATATCCCCACCCGCATCGCCTTCCAGGTGTCCTCCAAGATCGACTCACGCACCATCCTCGACCAAATGGGGGCCGAGCAATTGCTGGGCCACGGCGATATGCTCTATTTGCCGGGCGGCACCAGCATTCCGACACGCGTCCATGGCGCCTTTGTCGCCGACCACGAGGTGCACAATGTGGTGAATTCGCTCAAAGAAAGCGGCGCACCGGAGTATATCGACGAGATTTTGGAAGGCCCGGCCAACGACGGCGGCGACATCATGGGCCTGGACGGCGGCGAAGAGGCCGATCCGCTCTACGACCAGGCGGTGCAGATCGTCACGGAGACTCGCCGTGCCTCGGTGTCGGGCATCCAACGCCGCCTCAAGATCGGCTACAACCGCGCCGCGCGCATGGTGGAAGATATGGAGCGTGCCGGCGTGGTCGGCCCCATGCAGTCCAACGGCAGCCGTGAAGTGATGGCGCCACCCCCCGTCAAGGATTGATTATGTCGCCGCGAACCCTGTTGTTAGTGTTATGTGTGTCGCTGTTTTCCAGCACCGTCTCAGCCGCCGATGACGAGGCGCTGCAGGCATTTTTCAGTGGTTTATCGAGTCTGGGCGCCGATTTTACGCAGGGCGTCTATGCCCCCGGCAATCAATTGAAGCAACGGTCCCAGGGGCGGGTGATTATCCAGCGGCCGGGCAAGTTCCGTTGGGATTACCAACAACCCTACGAGCAGCACATTGTCGCCGACGGCACAAAGATCTGGCTCTACGATGTGGATCTGGAACAGGTCACCATCAAGCCCCAGGATCAGACCATGGCCAATACCCCCGCCAGCCTATTGAGCGGGGCGGGGCAGCTCAGTGAACAGTTTGATGTGCTGGCACTGACGCGCGAAGGCCGTGATTGGTTCGAGCTGGTGCCCAAACGACCTGACAGTGGCTTCGAGTCCATTTACCTATTGCTGGAAGATGATGTCATCCACGCCATGGAGCTTAAGGACAGCTTCGGCCAGTTCACCCGCATTCGCTTCGACAATGTAGTATTGAATAAGGACTACCCCGCCGACAGCTTCCGTCTGGATATTCCGCAGGGCGTGGATGTGATCGACGAAACCAAGTAACGCCCATGGCCGATTTGCTCGAACACGCCGATAGTCACGCCTGGCAGCCCCTGGCCGACCGTATGCGGCCGCGCAGTCTGGATGACTTCACCGGCCAGGAGCATCTGCTCGGCCCTGGCAAACCGCTGCGCCAGGCCATCGAATCCCAGCGCCTGCACTCCATGATCTTCTGGGGCCCGCCGGGCACTGGCAAGACCACCCTGGCGCGCCTGCTGGCCAGCCGAGCCAAGGCCCGCTTCATCGCCATCTCTGCCGTACTCGGCGGCGTCAAGGAAATCCGCGCCGCGGTGGACAAGGCGCAATACGCCCGCGACATGGAGGGCAAACCCACCGTGCTGTTCGTCGACGAGGTGCATCGTTTTAACAAGGCGCAGCAGGACGCCTTCCTGCCCTATGTGGAGGACGGCACCTTCACCTTCATCGGCGCCACCACCGAGAATCCCTCGTTTGAACTGAACAACGCCTTGCTGTCGCGCGCCCGGGTGTACGTGCTGCGCAGTCTCGGCGTCGACGCCGTGCGCCGCATCGTCGACCGCGCCTTGAGCGATGCCCAGCGCGGCATCGGCCGGCCGCTGAAAATGGCCGAGGCGTTGCGCGATCGCCTGGCCGAGGTGGCCGACGGCGATGCCCGCCGGGCGCTGAATTTCCTCGACATTATGGCCGATCTGGCCGAGGACGAGATCAGCGAGGATTTGTTGAACGAAGTGTTGCAGGGTGGGGCGCCGCGTCGTTTCGATAAGGGGGGCGAGGCCTTCTACGATCAGATCTCGGCCTTGCACAAATCGGTGCGCGGCTCCAATCCCAATGCCGCGCTGTATTGGTTTGCGCGCATGATCGACGGCGGCTGCGATCCGCTTTATTTGGCGCGTCGGGTAGTGCGCATCGCCAGCGAGGATATCGGCAACGCCGATCCCCGCGCGCTGGAGATTTGTCTGAATGCCTGGGACGTGCAGGAGCGTCTCGGCAGTCCGGAAGGGGAATTGGCCATCGCCCAGGCAGTGCTGTATCTGGCCTGCGCGCCCAAGAGCAATGCCGTTTACACGGCCTTTAACAAGGCCATGAGCGATGTCAAACAACATGGTTCCCACGACGTGCCGATTCATCTGCGCAACGCGCCCACCAAACTCATGAAAGAATTGGACTACGGCAAGGCCTATCGCTACGCCCATGACGAACCCGAGGCCTATGCCGCGGGTGAACGCTATTTTCCGGAGGACATGCCGGAACGGCACTACTATCAGCCTAGCCCGCGTGGTTTGGAGGCCAAGATCGGCGAGAAGTTGGCCCATTTGCAGGCGTTGGATAGAAAGGCAAAAAAATAGCGCGGCTGGCGCTTCATGGCCCAATACCTGATGGTGGTACCATTACAAAAAGTTGGCGCGGATATTTTCCGCTCCCCTTCGAGGAGAAAGGGCCCAGCAACTGTTCGGGGTTAAGTCGAGAAGGGCGCGACGACCCAAGTCCTGCCAAGGGCTGGAGCATCTGCCACGTCTATAATCAATACATTTCCAGGTCATGACACAAAAAATAGAACATGCAAGGGATTCGGGTGAAGGGCTAAAATAATGCAACTCCTGGCCATCGCCACCGGCGGCGCTATCGGCGCAGTACTGCGCTTCCTCATGTCCGGTTGGGTCTACAGCTGGCTCGGTCGTGGGTTCCCTTATGGCACGCTGATAGTCAACGTGTTGGGATCCTTGTTGATGGGTGTGCTGTCGGTATTGCTGATCGAACGTCTCAGCCTCGGCCCCGAATGGCGCGCCGCCATTCTGATCGGTGTGTTGGGCGGCTTTACTACCTTTTCCACCTTTTCCATCGAAACCTTGAACCTGATCGAGACCGGCGAGCATGCCAAGGCATTGACCAATGCCGCCCTCAGTGTGGTGCTGTGCGTCGGTGCCGCCTGGGCCGGTGTTATCGCAGGGAGACAGATATGAATATGATCGAAGTGACCATGGTGCGCATCTATCTCAGCGAGAAGGACAGCCATCTGGAAAATCTAATGAAGCGCCTGCACGACTGGGAAAAGGTGAAAGGCGTTTCGGTATTTCGCGGTATTAGCGGTTATGGCAACGATGGCCGCATGCACACCGCTTCACTCACCGACTTGTCGCTGGATCTACCGCTGGTGGTTGAGTTTTTCGATGAGCCGACCAAGGTGGAAAAGATTCTGGAACATTTGAACAACATTATTAAACCGCGCCACATGCTGAAATGGTCGGCGTGGGTGAACGAACAAGAAGCGCATTAATAAGGACACGACATGCTTGACCCCCGTTTAATCCGCAACGAGTTAGACAACATCGCCGCCCAGTTGGCGCGGCGCGGTTTCGAATTGGATCGCGCGCGCATCGCCGAGCTGGAGGCGCAGCGCAAACAGATACAAATGCGCACCCAGGAACTGCAGGCCGAGCGTAATAGCCGTTCCAAGGCTATTGGCCAGGCCAAGGCCAAGGGCGAGGACATCGCGCCGCTGCTGGCGGCGGTCAGCGAGATGGGCGATCAACTCAAGGCCGCCGAACAGGACTTGGGCCAGGTCCAGGATGAGCTGGAATCCATATTGCTGGGCGTGCCCAATATTCCCCATGCAACCACCCCCGACGGCCGGTCCGAGGAAGACAATGTGGAAATCCGCCGCTGGGGTGAGCCGCCGCAGTTCGCGTTCGAGGTCAAGGATCATGTGGATGTGGGCGAGGGTCTGGGCCAGCTGGACTTCGACACCGCCGCCAAGATTACCGGCGCGCGCTTCGCCGTCATGTCGGCCGGCGTGGCGCGGCTGCACCGTGCCCTGATCCAGTTCATGCTCGACCTGCACACCGGCGCGCACGGCTACACCGAGACCTATGTGCCTTACATGGTCAACAAGGACAGCCTGCGCGGTACCGGCCAATTGCCCAAGTTCGAGGAAGACCTGTTCAAGCTGGAGGGCGAGCAGGAATTTTATCTGATTCCCACCGCCGAGGTGCCGGTGACCAACATCGTGCGCGATATGATCATCGACGCGGATTATCTGCCGCGTAAATACGCCTGCCATACGCCCTGTTTTCGCAGCGAGGCGGGCAGCTACGGTCGCGACACCCGCGGCATGATCCGCCAGCATCAATTCGAAAAAGTGGAGCTGGTGCAGGTGGTGCGTCCCGAGGATTCGTATCAGGCCTTGGAAGCGCTCACCGGCCATGCCGAGGCCGTGCTGCAGAAGCTCGGCCTGCCGTATCGCGTCATGGCCCTGTGCACGGGCGACATCGGTTTTTCCAGCGCCAAGACCTATGACCTGGAGGTGTGGCTGCCGGCCCAGAACACCTACCGCGAGATCTCCTCCTGTTCCAACTTCGAGGACTTTCAGGCGCGCCGCCTGCAGGCCCGTTGGCGTAATCCGGAGACCGGCAAACCCGAACTTGTCCATACCCTGAACGGCTCCGGCCTGGCGGTGGGCCGGACCCTTGTGGCCATCCTGGAGAACTATCAGCAGGCCGACGGCAGCGTGGTTGTGCCCGAGGCCTTGCAGCCTTACATGGGCGGCTTGACCAGGCTCGTTAAGGCCTAACTGGGCATGGATTTTCTGCCTATCTTCATCGACCTCAAGGGGCGCCCGGTGTTGGTGGTGGGCGGCGGCGAGGTGGCGGCGCGCAAGGTGGGACTGTTGCTACGCGCGCAGGCCCAGGTGCGCGTGGTGGCGCCCGAATTGTGTGATGCATTGCGGCAAATGGAACAGCAAGGGCGGATCGATCACATCGCTGCCGCCTATCAAGCGGCTGAACTGGAAGGTGCGATCCTGGCGATCGCCGCCACCAGTGACGAAGCGGTGAACCGCCGGGTCTCCCTGGATGCACGCCAGCGCGGGATGCCGGTAAACGTGGCCGATGCCCCGGAGTTGTGCACGTTTATTCTGCCGTCCATCATCGACCGTTCGCCGCTGATGGTCGCGGTCTCCACCGGCGGCGCCTCGCCCACCTTGGGGCGTTTGCTGCGCGCCCGGCTGGAGACCTTGATCCCGGCCTCCTACGGTCGTTTCGCCGAATTACTGGGGCGCTTTCGCGAACCGGTGAAACAGCGTTTTAAGACCCTGGCCCAGCGACGCCGGTTTTGGGAGCAAGTGGTGCAAGGCCCCATCGCCGAATTGGTGTATGCCAACAAAGACACGCAGGCCGAGCAGGCCCTGCAAGCGGCCATCGATCAGGCCGACAGCGCACAGCTGGCCAAGGGTGAAGTCTATCTGGTGGGCGCCGGTCCGGGTGACCCGGATCTGCTTACCTTTCGTGCCCTGCGCCTGATGCAACAGGCCGACGTGGTGCTCTATGACCGCCTGGTGGCGCCGGAGATTCTGAGCCTGGTGCGACGCGAGGCGGAGCAGATCTACGTCGGTAAGAAGCGTGCCTACCATGCCCTGCGTCAGGAAGAGATCAACGGCATGCTCATCAAGCTGGCCAAGCAGGGCAAGCGGGTGCTCAGGCTCAAGGGTGGCGATCCGTTCATCTTCGGCCGTGGCGGCGAAGAGATCAGCGGCCTGGCGCAACAGGGTATCCCTTTTCAAGTGGTTCCGGGGATCACCGCCGCGGCCGGTTGTGCCAGTTATGCCGGTATTCCCCTGACCCATCGCGACTACGCCCAATCAGTGATCTTTGTCACCGGCCAGCTTCAGGACGGTACTGTGGACCTGGAATGGCAGACACTGGTGCAACCGCGCCAGACGGTGGTGGTCTACATGGGCCTGGCGGGGCTGCAGATCATTTGTGATCGATTGATAGCGCACGGCATGGCGGCCACCATGCCGGCGGCCTTGATTCAGCAGGGCACGACGCCCGCGCAGCGGGTGATCACCGGCACGCTGGCCGATCTGCCCCAGGTAGTGGCGCAACACGAGGTCCATGCGCCCACGTTGTTAATCATCGGGGAGGTGGTGCGGTTGCATGATCAGCTCAACTGGTTCGACCCCGTATCCTGATGGCGGCCTATCAAGCGGTTATCGCATTCTGGTTTGATGAGATCGAACCCAAGCGCTGGTTCGGTAAAGACGCCGGTTTTGATCGAATCGTGACACAGCGGTTCGCGGCCTTGCATGCCCAAGCGGCGTGTTGCGAGTTGTTTGCGTGGCGCCAAGCGCCGCAGGGGCGCCTGGCCGAGATCCTGTTACTGGATCAGTTTTCCCGCAACATCTTCCGCGATCGTCCCCAGGCCTTCGCCTATGACGAGCTGGCCCTGGCCTTGGCACAGGAGGCCGTCGCCCAGGGTGCGGACAAGTCGCTATCGGCCAAACAGCGTGCCTTTCTGTATATGCCCTACATGCATAGCGAATCCGCCTTGATCCATGAATGTGCGGTCGAATTGTTCAAGGCGCCGGGCCTGGAAGATAATTACAGATTTGAAATCCAGCACAAGGCCATAATCGACCGCTTTGGCCGCTACCCCCATCGCAACGCCATTCTAGGGCGTGAGTCCACCGATGAGGAGCGGGCGTTTATTCAATCTCCCGGTTCTGGATTTTGATCCAGGATATCCACCGACGCCCTGTCAGACGTGCATGCCAGCGGCCGGCAGTACGGCACCAATAGACCCCAGCCGCGCCGCGGGTGGCCCGCTGTATTATTCGCGAGTCAAGGACCAACGGTCGGGTTTTCGGATCTGAACTGACGGGTATCCAGGCTTAAGGCGTATTCATAGTCCTCGGGCGTCTCGCCTTGGAACCCTTTGCGTATGTAAAAGTCGATCTTGTCGATGCGGTCGTCCCAGATGACGCTGCGCCAGAGATCGCCGCGGCCGTGGCGATCTCTGTTGTCCAACTCGGCACCGTTGACAACGAGCGTATATTTACCATAGAGGTTGCGCGGCTGTTCCCCAAAGGCGGCCGCCAATTGTTCGGCCTTGTCGACCGGGACAGACAGCGACCTCACGGGATTATCTCGTCCCCAGGGCCAGTGAACCCCAGACATGCCAAACGCTGCGCTATCGAAATCGTATTTTCCCAGTATGACCGTCGGGCCCGCATCGGGCCAAGGGGTGATGTCGTAGCGCATCGGGACCTCCTCGGCGGCATTGCGCAATGCGGACCTGATCGTGTCCCGTTCCCGCCGCCATCTGAATTCATCCGAGGAGATCCAGTCGCGTACACTCGGATACGTACGCCGGGCCAGGAGTTTGAGCCAGCGATCCTCGTCGAGTACCTGGGGATTATAATGAATCAAGAGATAGGCGCGTGCGGCCTCAGTGGGCGTACCATTCACGGTAGCTAGGGCCGTCTGGCCTGACGCAGATGCGGGATTGTTTGGGGATTCGCCGGGTCCCGGTGCCGCAGTGGGCTGGGAGGACGCATCCTCGACCTCGACCTCGGCTTTTTGCTCGGCGATTGCCGCCTCGGCCTTTTCCTTGAATTTGTCGAACAGCCCGGCCAATGCGGCCTCGCTACCCAGACACAGACAGGCCCCCAAGGTGATGAGGCCGGCATGTATCAGTGGTTTCATCGTATCCTCCTTGTCCGTTCCACGGGACGGTTTTCGGCGGCACACCCCAACTCAATGCCAGGCTGTATCGCCTGCGAATACGGGTAATTGTAGACAAAAGTGCCATTGAATGGCGCATGATAGTCATCGTTGAGATGCATCCCCCTCAGATATTCAAAGCCGACAATGCGTTCAAAATCGGCACAGGTTTGGTCCCAAGCCTCGGCTGCTGCGCAGCTCATACCCGGCGCACAAGCTGTGGCAGGTATCGAGACAGCCCCCCCATCCGGGTCTTATCCTCCACCTGGTCGATGATCTGGGCCAGGTGTTCGAGGTGATAGCCCAGCTTAGTGCCCTGGCCGGCGGTGTTTTTAATCACCGCGGTGACGCCCGTGGTTTGGTCCAGGGCGATATTGATGGACTCGGCGATGCGGCCCAGGCACTGGTCGACGCCGATTAGGTTCAGTTCAGGTGTGAGCCGGGATGGAAATTGAGCAGGGTCAATCCCAATTGCGCACAGCGCTGCATCTCGTCGAGAAAGGCCAAGCGCGATTTTTCCAGCCCCACCTTTTCGGGATGACCCAGCTTTGATGAGATAACGATCATGGGGCAGGACCTGTTCCGGGGCGATGCCAGCTTGGTCAGATTGGCCTGGAACGCCTGGATATTCGCTGCAGACAACGGCTTGGCGCTCCACTGGCGCTGGTGCTTGGTGAGCAGGGCGAAGGCACGGGCATGAATGGGCATTGAACGGGGCGTTTTCCACGCCGCCTGAGGCGCTGACATGGGCCCCGACATATTTCATGGTCTATCACTTTCAACTTCACAAGGGCCCTATATGGTGGCGCAGCGGTGGGGCTGATACACTGCGCCCATGCTGAATTTCACCGATGTCGCCCTGCGTCGCGGCCCGCGTTTGCTGTTCCAACAGGTCAATATGATTATCCATGCGGGGCGCAGGGTGGGGATTACCGGCGCCAATGGCACGGGCAAGTCCAGCCTGTTCGCCCTGATCCGCGACGAATTGCAGACTGATCAGGGTGAGTTCTCCATGCCGGCAGGATTGGAGTTGGCCCATGTGGCCCAGGAGACGCCGGCGCTGGAGCGCGCCGCCATCGACTATGTCATGGACGGCGATGCCGAGCTGCGTCGTATCGAGGCAGCGCTGGTCCAGGCCGAGTCGGCCGCTGACGGCCATCGCCAGGGCCAGCTGCACGCCCGTTTCGATGCCATCGACGGGTACAGCGCCCGCGCCCGGGCAGCCCGTCTGCTGCGCGGCCTGGGGTTTAGCACTGCTCAGGAAAACACAGTGGTGCGCGAGTTCTCCGGCGGTTGGCGCATGCGCCTCAATCTGGCCCAGGCGCTCATGTGCCGTTCCGACCTGTTGCTGCTGGACGAACCCACCAACCACCTCGACCTGGATGCCGTCATCTGGCTGCAGGATTGGCTGCGTGCCTATCCCGGCACCCTATTGTTGATCTCCCATGATCGTGATTTTCTCGATACGGTGGTGGACCAGATCGCCCACGTGGAACACCAAAGCATCCAGCTCTACAGCGGCAACTACAGCGATTTCGAAACAGCTCGCGCCGAGCAGCTGCGCCAGCAACAGGCCGCCTTCGACAAGCAACAGCGCGAGATCGCCCATGTGCGCAGCTTTGTGGATCGCTTTCGCGCCCAGGCTACCAAAGCCAAGCAGGCGCAAAGCCGGCTCAAGATGCTGGCGCGCATGGAGACGATCGCCCAGGCCCATGTGGATTCCCCCTTTCATTTTCAGTTCTGTACGCCGTTAAAATTGCCCAATCCGCTGTTGCGGCTGGATCAGGTGGCGGCCGGCTATGGCGACACCCGCCTGCTGGACGGCATTGAGATGGGCTTGGCGCCGGGTGACCGGCTCGGTCTG
Source organism: Candidatus Tenderia electrophaga (assembly GCA_001447805.1). Classification (NCBI taxonomy): domain Bacteria; kingdom Pseudomonadati; phylum Pseudomonadota; class Gammaproteobacteria; order Tenderiales (SeqCode); family Tenderiaceae (SeqCode); genus Tenderia (SeqCode); species Tenderia electrophaga (SeqCode). The sequence continues at coordinate 2,179,960 of CP013099.1, read as the reverse complement.
TTGGGTGCCAACGGCGCGGGCAAATCCACCCTGATCAAGCTGTTGGCCGGCGCGCTGACGCCGCAGGCGGGCGAGTTGACGCGCGCCAAGGATCTGGCTGTGGGCTATTTCGCCCAGCATCAACTGGAGCAGCTCACGCTGGCCGAGACACCGTTTCAGCACCTGCGGCGATTGGCGCCGCAGGTGACGGAGCAATCGCTGCGCGATTACCTCGGCGGTTTCGGTTTTAGCGGTCAACGGGTGGACCAGCAGGTGGCCGATTTTTCCGGCGGTGAGAAGGCGCGCCTGGTCCTGGCCCTGCTGGTGTATCAACGTCCCAATCTGTTGTTGCTGGATGAACCCACTAATCACCTGGATATCGAGATGCGCCTGGCCCTGGGCATGGCGTTGCAGGACTATCCGGGCGCCATGGTGATCGTGTCTCACGATCGCCACATGCTGCGCAGTGTCTGCGACGATTTCTTGCTGGTCGCTGACGGACAGGTACACAGTTTTGGCGGCGATTTGGACGACTACCGTGAGTGGTTATCCAAACGGCTTAATGACAGTACCTGCGCGGGTCAGCAAACGCGAGGAGAGGCGGCCAGTCTATCCAAGAAGCAAATCCGGAGACACCAGGCCGAGCGGCGCAAACGCCTACAACCCCTGCAAAACAGGCTTAAATCCCTGGAGGCGGCCTTGGATAAACTGATGGCCGAACTCGACGATGTGGAACAGGCGCTGACCGATCCGGTAGTGTACCAGGAGGGCAATAAAGACAGGCTGACCCAGTTGCTGAGCAGGCAGGGTGAATTGAAAAAGCGGCAGCAGGAAACGGAAGAGGCCTGGTTGCAGCTGGGCGAGGAGTTGCAGCTCGCCGAACTGGATGGCGAAGACGGCCGCGGGCATCACTGATTGGATCTGATTTGCAACAGGTGTGACACCACTTCGGTATCGTAAAGCGTGCCGGCCAGTTTTTGCATCTCCTGCAGCGCCTGGGTCTGGGTCATGGGTTTGCGATAAGGACGTTCGGAAACCATTGCGTTGTAGGCGTCCGCGGCGGCCAGGATGCGCGCCTCGATACTGATAGCGCTATTCTTCAGGCCGCGCGGATAGCCCGAGCCGTCGATGCGTTCATGATGCTCGCCAATAATGCGTTTGAGCGCCTGAAGTTCCTTTTGCTCGTGCGTGGTGTCAAGCATTTCGATAATCTCTTCGCCGATCATCGTGTGTTTGCGGATCTCAAGCCGTTCTTCGTCACTAAGCGCGTTTTTCTTGCATAATACCGCGGCCGGAACGGTGATGTTACCGATGTCGTGCAGGATGGCGGCTTGTTCCAGCAGGGCGATACGCTCATCGGACAGCCCCAGTCGGTGAGCGATCTCAATGGACAGGGTACGGGTGCTTTGTGAGTGACTCAGGCCGCGTGAGGTGAGCCCGCGGCTCTTCTCCATCAACGCCGCGAGACTGCAGAGCGAGCGTAACAGCAGGCTGGTATCATCGTTTAAATACGTCACTTCGTCATAGGCGCTGACCATGTTGCCACCGGAGTCTTTGGCTGAGTACATACGACGGTCGGCGGCGCTGATCAGGTTCTTTTCGTCCATGCCGTCTTCAGGGTAGCTCGAGACGCCGATACTAAGTGACAGCCGCACGCGTTTTTCGTTGCTGCTAAAGCGTGTTGCGAACATGGACTTGAGCCGTTCAGCCACTTCAATGCCCCCTTCCTTGCTGGTTTCGGGGAGCAGCATGGCGAACTCGTCGCCGCCGTAACGATAAATGCTGTCGCCTTCGCGCAGCACGGTCTTGAACGTGTCCGTGGCCTTGATCAACATCTCATCGCCGAAGGAGTGGCCATGTAAATCATTGGCCTGTTTGAAGCCGTCGATATCGATGATGACCACCGAGAAGGGGCGACTGTAGCGATTGGCGCGGGTGAATTCTTCAAACAGTCGTTGATCGAAATAGCGCCGGTTGTATAGACCGGTAAGCGAATCGGTGATGGCCTGTTGGTATAACTCCTTTTGCAGGGTGACTTGCTGGCTGATGTCCTGCACCAGGCAAAAGATGAGTTGGCGCTCGCCCTCGCGGATCAGGTTGAAGGAAATGGCCACCGGGATTTCCACGCCTGCCCGGTTTACCGCCACGGCCTCTAAATGTTTTTCTGCGCGATGACCGCGAGTGCTTAGCGTCGTTTGAAGAACCGAATTGAGTTTGTGACGATCTTTCGGAATGAAAAATGTCTCGAGCGTCTTGCCGTTGATCTCGGCTGTTTGATAGCCGAGGATTTGTTCCATTTTATTGTTCGCGTAGAGCGTTTTTCCGTGTTCGTCGGAAAACACTACGCCGTATGAAATATTAGTTAGAAACTGATTGAGCGTCGCTTTGGAAATCGGAAACACAAAATCGAGCAACGTCTCATTGACACCCATACCCCCCTCCCTCGTCCCCGGATCTATAAGGATTAAAAGAAGCCACCACAGCCGAGCAAGGCTGAGAACTTGCAATATCCAGAAACCTACGTTCTAAATTTAGCAGAAACGGGGCTGTTGTGTAGGGGCGGCGGGTAAGAATCTTGGCGAATATTAAATGAGATCCTTCGAACGCGTCTGCCACCACTCCGTCGCCATGGCCAGCGCGTCTTCGCGGCGGCTTTGTTTTTGCATCATCTGCAGTGTCACGGCAAGGGTGTTGATGACGGCGGCAGTACCATATTTGTGTTCGATTTCGCCGCGCCAGAGTTGTGGCAACAGCTCGAGTTCCAGGGATTTGGGTTTGAGTTCACGGGTAGCGAGCAGGGGTGGCCATTCTTCTTCGTTACACCGTTGTTGATTCACCGATAATACCCTGCAACTGCTGTCCGGGCTGGCCTCGATCTCGCCGCCGTCGCCCTTTATCACGGCCATGTGGGCTTGCTCCAGGAGCGCGGCGGCGCCTTGATGGATCGCCAGATAACCGGGATGAAAAATGCCCTGCATCTGATGGGGGGCGAGAAACGGGTTGAGCATGCGTGACACGGTATGCACCGGCGAGCGCAGGCCCAGGATCTCGCGCAGGTCGATAATCTGCTGCAGCCGCGGGCTGATGCGCTCCAGGTTCACATAGGCGAATGTGTGCGTCTCCAGCCGCTGGGCGGCCTCGGCCAGCGAATCGGATACCGGCAGGCCGAGAAACTCCAAGGCTTGCGGGGTGTAGATACGGTTATCCTTGCGCCCTTTAAGGCCGTGCATGAATACCTTGACCCCCTGGTCCGCCAGCAGCAGCACGCTCAACAGAAACCAGGGCAAATGACGGCGCTTGCCGGCATAGCTGGACCAGTCCAGATCCACCGCCGGAATATTTTCGGGCAGTTGGATAGTCCAGCGCACGGCGCGCACGAAGCCGGCAACCTCATCCGGCGTTTCCTCCTTGACCCGGATCAGCATCAGGAAGGCCCCCAGCTGTTCCGGCTCCACCTGTCCCTCCAGGATCATGCCCATGGCCTCAAAGGCCTCATCTTGTGACAGCGAGCGCGAACCCTTCTGGCCGCGGCCCAGGGTGCGGATGAAGGGGGCGAAGGGATGGGTTTCCAAGGGGGGCTGGCCTATTGGACCGATTGAATCAGCAATACGACAAACAGGATGACCAGCAGCAAGGGGATAATCACGCCGCGCCATTCGCCCGCCTCGGCCTTGCGGCTATTCGCCATCATTGCCTTGGCGCGCGGCAACAGGAAAATTACCATGGCCCCCAGGGCCACGGCATAGGCGACCTTCATCCACATTTCCATAATGACGCCTCCCCAAGAAAAAGGCCCCGGACCAGCCGGGGCCTTAGCATAGCCTGTATGGGCTAATTAATCGTCGCCGTTAAACGCACCCAGGAGGTGCAGCAGGCTGACGAAGATGTTGTAGATGCTCAGGTACAAAGAGACCGTCGCCATGATGTAATTGGTCTCCCCGCCGTTGATGATGCGGCTGGTGTCATACAGGATGAAACCACTCATGATCAGGATTACCGCAGCGGAGATGGCCATCGATACGAACGGAATGGCCAGAAAGATATTCACAATAGCGCCGAGGAGCACCACCAGAATACCGACGAACAGCATGCCGCCCAGGAAGCTGAAATCCTTTTTGGTCGTCAGCGTGTAGGCCGACAGCCCCAGGAAGATGGCACCGGTACCGCCCAAGGCGGTCATCACCACCTGGCTACCGTTGGCCATGCTCAGGTAGGCGTTGAGCAAGGGCCCAAGACCGAAGCCCATCAGGCCGGTAATGGCAAACACCACACCGATGCCTGCAGCCGAATTCGCAGTGCGCGGCAGCACGAACCAAATCAGCACGATGGAACCCACGAACGACAGCAAGTGTGCCATCGGACCCATCTGCATGGTCATGGACACGCCCGCCATCAAGGCGCTGAACAGCAGCGTCATAGAAAGCAGCATGTAGGTATTTCGCAGAACCTTATTGGTCGACGCCGAAGCGGGAATCGCACCGCCGTACACACGTTCTACTGGTCTCATAGTGTTCAGACTCCTGTTTAAGTTGAATTCCATAGAGAATTACTCATATTCTGAGACCCGAGTTTAGCACGAAAGGTTCCCTAGATTAATACCCGGTCTAAATCGCAAAATTTTTCCTCAAGTGCTGGAAATCCTGAAAATTTTTGGTATCATCTTGCGCTTCTGCGGAGAGGTGGCTGAGCGGTCGAAAGCGGCGGTCTTGAAAACCGTTGAAGGGTTAAACCTTCCCAGGGTTCGAATCCCTGCCTCTCCGCCATAAAATACAAAAGGCCGCCCCAGAGGCGGCCTTTTTTGTTTTTGGAGTGGGGCAGGTTTTGATGAGAACCCTTCGGTTCGACGACCGTAGCGCAGCGGAGGGAGAACAGCGGAGCGGAGCGAGGCTGGCCCGTAGGGCGAGGGCGGACGCCCGAGTAATCCCTGCCTCTCCGCCATTACTTTTCAACAAAGGGCTGATACACAAGTGTGTCGGCCCTTTTTGTTTTGCGCTATGGCCCGGTCGAGCGCGTGTTATTGCCGCTGCGCCCAAGTCGGTTATAGTCCTCATACTAAACAACGATCCGGGAATTGACCATGGACGAGCAAGATGGACTGATTGCTGCCTATGCCCTCGACGGCAAGGGCGGCGGTACCCCGCTGGACTGGCAGGGCCTTCAACAATGGCGCTCGGACGAGGGGTTTTTGTGGGTGCACCTGGATTTTACGCATGCCGAGGCACAGCGCTGGCTGCGTCAGGACAGCGGCGTCGATAAGGTGGTCTGTGATGCGCTGTTGGCCGATGAGACGCGTCCGCGCAGTACCGCCCTGAAAGACGGCCTGCTGGTGATGCTGCGCGGCGTCAATACCAACCCGGGGGCCGATCCCGAGGACATGGTGGCGCTCCGCCTGTGGGTGGAGGATCGGCGTGTGATCACCACCCGGCGCCGGCGTCTGCTCTCTATTGTTGATGTGCGCGAGTCCATCGATCGCGGTGACGGACCTGGTACACCGGGCGAACTGTTGGTCGACCTGGCCGATCGCCTGGTGGTGCGTATGGCGGATGCGATCGACGCCATCGAAGAAGAGGTGGATCGGCTCGAAAACGAGGTGGTGGAATCAGAGCGGGCGCAACTGCGCCACGAACTGGCCCGCATGCGCATGGAAGTAATCGGTCTGCGGCGCTACCTGTCACCCCAGCGCGAGGCCATGGCTCGCTTGGCCCAAGAAAGAGTCGAGTGGTTGTCGGACAATGACCGCATCCGCCTGCGTGAAATCACCGACCGCGTAGTGCGCTATGTGGAGGACCTGGAGGCGGCGCGCGATCGCGCCGGCGTGGTGCAGGAGGAGTTGAATAATCGACTCTCGGAGCAGATGAACAACCGCATGTATGTGTTATCGCTGGTGGCGGCGGTGTTCCTGCCCTTGGGATTTCTGACCGGGCTGTTGGGTATCAACGTGGGCGGCATCCCCGGCGCCGAGTACGCCTATGGTTTTGAAGTGGTGATTCTGTTTCTGGTGGTGCTGGTGGGGCTGCAGATATGGCTGTTTAGACGGCGCCGCTGGTTGTAAGCAGTGACTGTAGCTTGTCCCACACATTTTCGAGCAGTTCATCCTGTGCCGCGGCGCTCGGATGCAGGCCGTCGGCCTGGAACAGTGAGCGCTGCTGCGCCACCCCCGCGAGCAGAAACGGGACCAGAGCGACGTCTTCGCTCTCGGCCAGCCGGGCATACACTTCGTGAAACTGACGCGTGTAGGTGGGGCCGTAGTTGGGCGGCAACTGCATACCCAGCAGCAGCACCTCGGCCCCGCGGGCCCGGGAAAGTTCGATCATCCGCGCGAGGTTGGCGTGCATGTCATTCAGTGACAGGCCGCGCAGACCGTCGTTGGCGCCCAGCTCTAAGATTACGATGTCGGGCTCATGCCGTTGCAGCAGCGCGGGCAGGCGTGACAGCCCGCCGGCGGTGGTCTCGCCGCTGATGCTGGCATTGATGACCTGATACTTTTCACCAGTGCGCGTGAGCCGCTGTTGTAGCAGGGCCACCCAGCCTTGTTCCTGGCTGATGCCGAAGGCGGCGCTGAGGCTGTCGCCCAGTACCAGAATTTTATGCTCATCGGCCTGGGCCGTTACGCCACAGCAGAGCACCACCAATAGGGTAAAGACGATTTTTTGCATGGCACCATTATGCCTGATCTGATTCGCCCTGCGCAGGGCGCGCAGTGAATCATCTGTCATTATCGTGTCTAAGGTGGGGAACACGCATGTCCAACAAGAAAAAAGGATCTTCCAATCGACTATGGCTGAGGTATTGAGAGTCCGGGGACTGGGCAAACGGGTGCGCAGTCCCGACGGCGAGCTGGACTTATTACACGACGTGTCACTTTCTATCTCGGCCGGCGAATCCGTGGCCGTGGTGGGCGCCTCCGGCGCGGGTAAGTCGACCTTGCTGGGGCTGTTGGCGGGGCTGGATACCCCCACCACCGGCCAGGTCATGATCGACGGCGTGGATCTGTTCGGCCTGGACGAAGACCAACGTGCCCGGCTGCGCGCGGAAAAGGTCGGTTTTGTATTTCAGGCGTTTCAGCTGTTGCCCAATCTTACCGCCCTGGAGAATGTCATGTTGCCCATGGAGCTGGCGGGGCGCCGCGACGCGCCGCAGGTGGCCGCCAGCGTATTGCAGCGCGTCGGCCTGGGCGCGCGCACCGGTCATTATCCCAAACAGCTGTCCGGCGGCGAGCAGCAGCGCGTCGCCATTGCGCGCGCCTTTGCGCCTCATCCCAAGTTGTTGTTCGCGGACGAACCCACCGGCAATCTGGATCGCAACACCGGCGCCCGCATCATCGATTTACTGTTCCAGCTCAATGCCGAGCAGGGCACCACCCTGGTATTGGTGACCCACGACCCGAACCTGGCCCAGCGCTGTGACCGGCAGGTGGAATTGGAGGACGGGCGGTTGAGGCTGGAGGGATGAACGCATTCCGACTCGGTCTGCGCCAGTTGCGCCGCGACTGGCGCGCCGGTGAGCTCACCATCCTGGCGCTGGCGCTGGTGATCGCCGTGGCCAGCGTGTCGTCGGTGAATTTCTTTACCAGCCGCATCCATCAGGCCCTGGAGCTGCAGGCCAACGACCTGCTGGGCGGCGACCTGGTGCTGGTCTCGCGCGATCCCATCGCCGCGCAACGCCGCGATCACGCCAGAGACGCGGGGCTGCGCAGCGCCGCCACGGTGGAGTTTCCCACCATGGTGTTGGCGGGGGAGCAGAGTCAATTGGTGGGATTGAAGGCAGTGAGCGCCAATTACCCGCTGCGCGGCCGTAACCGCATAGCGCCCGAGCAGTTTGCCCCGGACGAGGCGGTGGCTCACGGCCCCGAGCCGGGCACGGCCTGGGCCGACGGTCGCCTGATGAACGCCCTGAAACTGGAGGTGGGCGAGACGGTACAGGTGGGGGAGACCACCCTGCGCATCGGCGCCGTGCTGACCAGCGAGCCGACCCAGTCCGGCGGCATGATCTCCGGCTTCGTGCCGCGTCTGCTGATGAATCTGGAAGACCTGCCCGCCACCGAGCTGGTGCAGCCCGCCAGCCGGGTGCGTTATCGATTGTTGGTGGCCGGCGCGCCGGAGCAGGTGGAGCAGTTGCGCCGCCAGTGGCAGGACACCCTGGCGCCCGGCGAAGAACTGAACAGCGTCAAGGACGCCCGGCCCCAGGTGCGCACCGCCTTGGAGCGGGGCGAGCGTTTTCTCGGGCTGGCGGCCCTGGTGAGCGTGTTGTTGGCCGGGGCGGCGGTGGCCATGGCGGCGCGGCGCTATGTCAGCCGCCATCTCGATAATTGCGCGGTGATGCGCTGTCTGGGTGCCTCTCAGGCCGTGATCAATCGACTGTATCTATATCAAATGCTGGTGCTGGGCCTGCTGGCCAGCGCCCTGGGGGTGGCGCTCGGGTATCTGGCCCAGGGCGGACTGGTGTTGTTCTTGGGTGAACTGGCGCGCATCCAGTTGCCGGCGCCCTCGGCCTGGCCCGTGGCGCTGGGCATGTTGACCGGCATGATCACCCTGCTGGGATTCGCCATGCCACCGATTCTGCAACTGGCCAATGTCTCCACCATGCGGGTGATTCGGCGTGACCTGGGTCGCTTGCAGATCAACAGTCTATTGGCCTATAGCGCCGGCAGCGCCGCGTTTGTGGTGCTGGCCTTGCTCCAGGCCCAGGACACCCGCCTGGCCCTGACCATTCTCGCGGGTCTGGTGGTGCTGTTGCTGGCGTTGGCGGCCCTGGTCGGGGTGTTGCTACTGATCCTCAAGCCTTTGAGTCGGCAGGGGCGGGCCTCGTGGCGCTTCGGCCTGGTCAATATCTCGCGCCGTGCCGGCAGCAGCATGCTGCAAATGATGGGCTTCAGTATCGGCCTGATGGCCTTGTTGCTGCTCACCGTGGTGCGTACCGATTTGTTGGAAGAGTGGCAGGGCAAGGTGCCGGCCGATGCCCCTAATCGCTTTCTGATCAATGTGCAGCCCGAGCAGCTCGATCAAGTGGAAGGCTTTTTCGCGCGGCAGGGCATCGAGGTGCCGGAGCTTTATCCCATGGTGCGCATGCGCCTGGTGGAGATAAACGGCCAAGCGGTGAGCGAAGATGATTTCGCCACCGAGCGCGGCAAGCGCCTGGCCACGCGCGAGTTCAACCTATCCTGGGCCGCTGATTTGCAGGCGGACAACAATATCGTCGCCGGGCGCTGGTGGGATGAGGACGAACACGGCCGGCCCATGCTGTCCGTGGAGCAGGGCATCGCCGAGGAACTGGACCTGCAGCTCGGAGACACCTTGACCTATCGCGCCGCCGGGCAACAATTCACCGCCCCCATCACCAGCCTGCGCACGGTGGAGTGGGACAGTTTCCGCGCCAACTTTTTCGTGCTGGCGCCGCCGGGGGTGCTGGAGGGGTTTCCGGTCAGCTATATGAGCGCGTTCTATCTGCCTGCGGATGAGCACCAGGTGCTGAATGACCTGGTACAGCAGTTCCCCAACATCACCGTCTTCGATGTCGACGCCATCATGGGGCAGGTGCGGCGCATTATCGCGCGCGTCACCCTGGCGGTGGAATATGTCTTCGTCTTCACCCTGCTGGCCGGACTGATGGTGATGTATGCCGCCATTCACTCCAGCCGCGATGAACGCATCCACGAGGCGGCGGTGCTGCGCACCCTGGGCGCGCGGCGCAGCCAGTTGCTCGGCAGCCTGATGCTCGAATACGCGGGCCTGGGTCTGATGTCCGGCCTGGTGGCAGCCCTCAGCGCCGGCGGCGTCGGCATGGTGGTGGCGGAGCGCATCTTCGAGTTGGAATACGCGCCCGGCCCCACCTTGTGGTTCGGTGGCATGCTGATAGGGGCGCTGGGCATTGGTATCGCCGGGACGCTGGGCACGCGCTTTGTCATCAATCAGCCGCCGCTGCGCACCCTGCGCAGTGTCTGAGCTGCCATGGCGCGTTGGCGCAGATCGGCTACTATGAACAGCAGTGAAGACCACCCATTTTGCAATCAAGGCCTATGCCGTCGCCCTGCTGACGCTCATGTTGGGCGTACTGCTGAGTGTCTGGCTGGATGATTGGTTGTGGTTGTCGCGCAGCGGCTCCTTGGTGGTCATCAACGGCATTGTACTCACCTCGCATCAGATCATCGATCACATCAACCGCCTCAAACTCAGCCAGATGCGGCCGCCACGCCAGTTCGAGCGCGACTGGGCCGACAGCGACAAACGACATTTGATCGATGATGTGGCAGGGGGGGTGTGGCGGTACGAGAAATACGGCCTGTACATGCTGATCGTCGGCACCCTGGTATGGGGTTTCGGCGATCTGTTGAATGCGTTCTGACGTTCGTTGCTTACCTGACGCCGTAGGCGAGGATGTACTCGTGTGGAATGGCCAGGCCGCTGTCGCTGTGAAAATCCCGGGCGAAGCGCGCAATCTCGTCACGCACCTGGTCGCGCTCGCCTTCGGCCAGGGCGTCGAACTGCTGCTTCATAATGTCCGAGGCCTCGACCGTGTCCCAGTATTCGTCGAAGCTCTGGAAGTGGTAATCAAAGGGCTTGCGTTGGATGATATGTTGCTTGAAGCCGGCCTGATTCAGCAGGGATTCCAGCATGCCTGACTCGCCCAGCGAGGTGACCTTGGCCAGGGCAGGTTGATCCTCTTCCTTCAGGCGATTCTTGAACGCGCGGTGGGCCCAGTGCATGGTGGTCATAGTTTCCGCCGTGCTCCACACCGCCAGGGCGAATTGGCCGCCGGGTTTGAGTACGCGGCGCATTTCTTTCAGCCCTTGCAGGGGATCTTCGAACAGCATGACGCCGAAGCGGCACAGCACTTTGTCGAAGCTGGCGTCTTCGAAGTCCATGTGTTCCGCCGCCATGATGTCGAACTGAATATTATCGAGGCGCTCGTCTTTGAGTTTGTTCTGGGCCGCGCGCACCATGCCAGCGGCGGCGTCGACGGCGGTCACCCGGGCATGGGGATGACGCCGCGCCAGGCTCAGGGCCGGTTCACCGGTGCCGCAGGCTACATCCAACACCGCGTCGCCGGGGTCGACCTGCAGCGCTTCCAGCAAGGCCTCACCGACCGGGGCGATGTGGGGGAGCCAGAGATCAAACTTTTCCGCCAGGGTATCCCAATCGGGTTGGTTTTGTGAGGCCATGCGTACTCCCTTCGTTGTCGCTTACTTGCTGCCGAGCATAGCACAGGGGAGGCGATAGTCTGGGCGCTGCCGGGTTGGAATCGCTTGAGCGCCGCTGTGCTTGTTGCTATGTTGATCGGCGTGATTGTGCCGGAGTGACTATGAAAAGCCTTATTCTATGTATTTTATGTCTTGTTGCCGTCTCGGTGCGGGCGGCCGATCCTGCCCCGGCGGATCCCAATCAGGGCACCATCACCCTGCAAACGGCCATGGGCACGTATTTGCAGGGCTATGCGGCCGGGCCGCAAGATGCCGAACTGGGTATATTAATTTTGCATGACCGCTGGGGCCTGAACGAGACGGTGCGCGCGTGGGTGGAGCGCTTCGCCGCGCGCGGTTATCGGGCCCTGGCCATTGATGTCTTCGACGGTCGTATCTCGGACAAAATGTGGCTGGCGACCGAAATCATGGACGCCACCGACCCGGAATCGGTCAAGGTGAATGTGAACGCCGGGCTCAACTATCTGGCGCGTGAGCGCGAGGGCCGCAAGTTGGTGACCCTGGGGGCCGGGTTCGGCGGTTGGCAGTCGTTCCAGGCGGCGGTGGCGGCGCCGGAAAAAGTGGCCGCGACGGTGGTAATCTACGGCGTGCTTGAGGCCAATGTGGACCAGGTGCGTAATTTGAAGGCGCCGGTGTTGACCATTTTTGCCCGGGACGACGAGGCCATTACCGCCGCCATGATGGATGAATACAGCCAGTTGCTGAAGAAATCCCTAATTATCCATCGCAATTATGTGTTTCCCGCCGCACACGGATTTATGGATCCGCTGCACCCCGACTACGATGCCGCCGTGACTGAGGATGTCTGGTCTCAGGTGGACGACTTTTTGAGCGGTTTTGTCGAAGGCTAAAACGTCTTTCCATTCCAGCCCCACATGTGCCGGGCTGGCGCGCCGAAGTTGATATAGATGCGTTCCCGGCGGACGCCGATCTGTGCTTCAACCAGGCTGCAGAGCTGTTCTGAAAAGCGCGTCGTCTGGTCTTCCGGCAGCCCTAGGCTTTTCAATTCGACATAGGCGGCGGGGGCATCATTTCCGGCAAAAAACATGGGTTTTGCGCTGTCCAGCGCGATCATGACGTAATTTTCCGATTTTCCCAAGGCTGCGGCGACGCCTTTGGAAAGTGCATCCAGCACGGCGGGCATGTCATTTGCGTCAATACCTTGGTTGGTTTGAAGCGTGAGATAGGGCATGAGACCTCCGTTGTGTCTGGGTTTCGGCGAATTATAACGAGGCTCGCAGCGGCATTGCCAGTCGCCCGGCGTGGTGAAATTCTGATATACTGCCATCCGCGCGCGTAGCGCTTGACTAAGTCTCGATTTCTAATGTAGTTTCGAGCCCTTCTTAGGAACAAAAACGCCGAATTCATGCAACTGCCCGTTAAGCGGGCTTTTTTTTCTGAAGTAGTACGGTTTTTTGAGGGAGATACCAAGGTGGAATTAACAGGCGCCGAAATCTTTGTCCGTTGTCTTGAGGATGAAGGTGTCGAGTATGTGTTCGGCTACCCCGGTGGGGCCGTGTTGCACATCTACGATGCCCTCTACAAGCAGGATAAGGTCGAGCACGTGCTGGTGCGCCACGAACAGGCCGCCACCCATGCCGCCGACGGCTATGCACGTTCTTCGGGCAAGCCGGGCGTGGTGCTGGTGACCTCCGGCCCCGGCGCCACGAATGCCGTCACCGGTATTGCCACCGCCTACATGGACTCCATCCCGATGGTGGTCTTCACCGGCCAGGTGCCCACCAGCTTGATCGGCAACGATGCCTTCCAGGAGGTCGATTCTGTCGGTATCACCCGACCCTGTGTCAAGCACAACTTCCTGGTCAAGGACGTCACCAAGCTGGCGGAGACCATCAAGAAGGCCTTTTACGTCGCCACCACCGGTCGGCCCGGACCTGTGGTGGTCGATATCCCGAAGGACATCACCGCCGAAAAGGCCGAGTATCATTATCCCAAGCGCATCAAGATGCGTTCCTACAACCCGGTGGTGAAGGGCAACAAACGCCAGATCCAAAAGGCCGTCGAGCTGATGCTGTCGGCGCAGCGACCCATGGTCTATACCGGCGGCGGGGTGATTCTGGACCGCGGCGCCAAGGCGCTCACCGACCTGGTGAAGACGCTGGGTTTTCCCTGCACCAATACGCTCATGGGCTTGGGCGCCTATCCGGCCACGGACAAGCAGTTCCTGGGTATGCTGGGCATGCACGGCACCTACGAGGCCAACATGGCCATGCACAATTCTGATGTGCTCATTGCCATCGGCGCCCGTTTCGATGACCGGGTCACCGGCAATATCGAGAAGTTCTGTCCTACCGCCAAGATCATCCATGTGGATATCGATCCGGCCTCGATTTCGAAGAACGTCAAGGTCGACGTGCCCATCGTCGGCGGCGTCACCCATGTCTTGAAAGAGATGTTGGCCCTGGTCAATGAATCGGGCAAGACGCCGGAAAAGAAGGCCATGGCCGAGTGGTGGAAGCAGATCGAGGAATGGCGCGCGGTGGACTGCCTGAAGTATGACCGTGAGTCCGAACAGATCAAACCCCAGTATGTGGTCGAGTCGCTCTATAATGTCACCAAGGGCAACGCCTTTGTCACCTCCGACGTGGGCCAGCACCAGATGTGGGCGGCGCAGTTCTACAAGTTCGACAAGCCCTATCGCTGGATCAATTCCGGCGGTCTCGGCACCATGGGCTTCGGCCTGCCGGCGGCTATGGGGGCGCAGTTCGCCAACCCCAAGGATGTGGTTGCCTGCGTCACGGGTGAGGGCAGCATCCAGATGAACATCCAGGAGTTGTCCACCTGTCTGCAGTACGGCCTGCCCATCAAGATCGTCTGCTTGAATAACCGTTATTTGGGCATGGTGCGGCAGTGGCAGGAGTTCTTCTATCAGGGCCGTTATTCCATGTCCTACATGGATGCGCTGCCGGACTTCGTCAAGCTGGCCGAATCCTACGGCCACATCGGCATGCGTATCGAAAAGCCCGAGGATGTGGTGCCGGCCTTGGAAGAGGCCACCGGTAAATACAAAGACCGGCTGGTGTTTCTGGATTTCGTCACCGACCAGACGGAAAATGTCTATCCCATGATCCCGGCCGGTGCCGGCCTGAATGAAATGATTTTGGTGTAAGTCGATGCGGCATATAATTTCGATTTTGATGGAAAATGAAGCGGGTGCCCTGTCACGTGTGGCCGGGCTGTTTTCGGCGCGCGGCTATAACATCGAATCCCTGACCGTGGCGCCGACCGAGGATCCATCCCTGTCGCGCATGACCCTGGTGACGCGCGGCTCGGACGAGATCATCGAACAGATCACCAAGCAGCTCAATAAGCTGATCGATGTGGTCAAGCTGATCGATCTCACCGAAGGCGCCCACATCGAGCGTGAGATGATGTTGGTCAAGATCAAGGCCGAGTCGGGCACCGAGGCGCGCCATGAGATCAACCGCCTGGTGGATATCTTCCGCGGCAATATTATCGATGTCACCACCTCCACCTATACCGTGGAGCTGACCGGCACCGGCGACAAGCTCGATGCCTTTCTCAAGGCGGTGGGCGCGGAAGCGATCATCGAGACCGTGCGCTCAGGTGTATCGGGCATCGCCCGTGGCGAGAAGAGTCTGTCGCTGTAAATCGAATTCGGTTCTCTAATTGATGAAGTTAGTTTAATAAGGAAACAGCCCATGAATATTTATTACGATAAAGATTGTGATCTTTCCATTATCAAGGGGATGAAGGTCACCATCGTTGGTTATGGTTCACAAGGCCATGCCCATGCCAATAACCTGAAGGATTCCGGTGTCGATGTCACCGTCGCGCTGCGTGAAGGTTCCGCCTCCGCCGCCAAGGCCGAAGCGGCCGGCCTCAAGGTCGCCAATGCCGCTGACGCAGTGGAAGGCGCCGACCTGGTCATGATCCTGACCCCGGACGAGTTCCAGGCCCAGCTCTACACGAACGAGATCGAGCCCAGCCTCAAGCAGGGCGCGGTGCTGGCCTTCGCCCATGGCTTCTCCATCGTCTACAACCAGATCGTGCCACGCCAGGACCTGGACGTGATCATGATCGCGCCCAAGGCACCCGGCCATACCGTGCGTTCCGAGTTCGCCAAGGGCGGCGGTATTCCCGACCTGATTGCGATCGAACAGGACGCCTCCGGCAAGGCCAAACAGATCGCTCTGTCTTATGCCTCCGCCATCGGCGGCGGTCGTACCGGCATTATCGAAACCACCTTCCGCGACGAGTGCGAGACCGACCTGTTCGGTGAGCAGGCGGTGCTGTGCGGCGGCGCGGTGGAGCTGGTCAAGGCCGGCTTCGAAACCCTGGTGGAGGCGGGGTACGCCCCCGAGATGGCCTACTTTGAGTGTCTGCACGAACTCAAGCTGATCGTCGATCTGATGTACGAGGGCGGCATTGCCAACATGAACTACTCCATCTCCAACAACGCTGAGTACGGCGAGTATGTCACCGGCCCCAAGGTCATCAACGAAGAGAGCCGCTGGGCCATGCGCGAGGCATTGAAGAACATTCAGGAAGGCAAGTACGCCAAGCAGTTCATCCAGGAAGGCCAGGCCAATTATCCCGAGATGACCGCCATGCGTCGCCTCAACGCCGAGCATCCCATCGAGCAGGTGGGCGCGCGTCTGCGTGAGATGATGCCTTGGATCAGCGCCAACAAGATCGTCGATAAGACCAAGAACTGATCTTTGTTTTTGACGCTATCGCTACAGGGATTGGTGCTGCGGCCCAATCCCTGTTTTGTATCCATTACACGAAGATGTAAGAATGGAGCCTTAGTCTGGAACTGAAGGAGCAAGAGCGAACGCCAATGGAAACGGAAGCAGAAAAAAAACGCCGCCGCGGTATTTATCTGTTGCCCAATCTGTTCACCACGGCGGGCCTGTTTGCCGGCTTCTTCGCCATCATCGCCGCCATGAGCGGTCGCTTCGAAGCGGCGGCAATCGCGATCTTTATCGCCATGTTCATGGACGGCATCGACGGCCGGCTGGCACGCATGACCAATACCCAGAGTGATTTCGGCAAGGAGTACGATAGTCTGGCCGACATGGTGTCCTTCGGTCTGGCGCCGGCATTGGTCATGTATCTCTGGGCATTGACGCCGCTGGGTAAGGTGGGCTTCGCCGCCGCCTTTGTCTATGCCGCGGGTGCCGCGTTGCGCCTGGCGCGTTTCAATACCCAGGTCGGTATTATCGATAAGCGTTATTTTCAAGGCCTGGCCAGCCCGGCGGCGGCGGCCTTGGTGGTGGGGCTGGTCTGGTGGGGGCATGACGCCGCCTGGGTGCGGGGGGATCTGGGCTGGATCACGGCCCTGCTGACGGCCGCCGCCGGTGTGCTCATGGTCAGCAACGTGCGTTATAACAGTTTTAAAGACCTGGATCTCAAGGGCAAGGTGCCGTTTTTCAAGATCCTGGTGGTGGTGGCGATCTTCGTGCTGGTGGCCCTGGACCCGCCGCGTGTGCTGTTCGCCATGGCGCTCATCTATGCCCTGTCCGGTCCGGTGCTGACCTTGGTGTTGTTGCGTCAGCGCCGCGCCGCGCGCAAGTCGGCCGACAAAGGGCAGTGATTTGCAGCCCCGGCGGGCTTGCGCACCGGCGCCGGGGACGTTATATTTCTTCCAACGAATATCGGAAAGCTTCATGACTCCAGCGGTCCCACAGTTTGTCCTTCCCTCCACCGGCAATGCCTTGCTGCGCGCCGGCCTGCGACTGCTGCCTTCGGGCAGAGACTAATCCCCTAGCCCGGTTGCGGGCCCAAAATCATACAAACCTGAACACTGATCGACGGAAAGCGTTCCCCCGGAGCCTTCCGTTTGCCGCTGATGTAGCCCTGCTGTAACATCAGCACACAGCACTGGAGCATTGAAAAATGAGTGATAAATTAATCATTTTCGACACCACCTTGCGCGACGGCGAGCAAAGCCCCGGCGCCTCCATGACCAAGGAAGAGAAGATCCGTATCGCCAAGGCCTTGGAAAAGATGCGCGTCGACGTTATCGAGGCCGGTTTTCCCATCGCCAGCCAGGGTGACTTCGAGTCGGTACAGGCGGTGGCCAATACCGTCAAGGACAGCACGGTCTGTGGTCTGGCCCGCGCCCTGGACAAGGACATCGATCGCGCCGGCGAGGCCCTCAAGGGCGCCAACTCGGCGCGCATCCACACCTTCATCGCCACCTCGCCCATCCATATGGAGATGAAGCTGCGCATGTCGCCGGACCAGGTGGTGGAGCAGGCCGTGAAGGCGGTCCAGCGCGCCCGCCGGTACACCGACAACGTCGAGTTCTCCCCCGAAGACGCCGGCCGCTCCGAGCTGGATTTTCTCTGCCGTGTGATCGAGGCGGTGATTGAGGCCGGCGCCCGTACCATCAACATCCCGGACACGGTCGGTTACAACGTGCCGGAACAATTCGGCGGCCTGATGCGTAACCTGATCGAGCGCATCCCCAACGCGGACAAGGCGGTGTTCTCGGTGCATTGTCATAATGACTTGGGCCTGGCCGTGGCCAACTCCCTGTCGGCGGTCATGAACGGCGCCCGCCAGGTGGAGTGCACCATCAACGGCCTGGGCGAACGCGCCGGCAATGCCTCGCTGGAAGAGATCGTTATGGCGGTGCGCACGCGCCAGGATATCTTTCCCTGCGATACCACCCTGGATACCGCCCAGATCGTGCCCTGCAGCCGCCTGGTCTCGGGCATCACCGGTTTCGTGGTGCAGCCCAACAAGGCCATCGTCGGCGCCAACGCCTTCGCCCATGAGTCGGGCATTCACCAGGACGGTGTGCTCAAGAATCGCGAGACCTACGAGATCATGCGCGCCGAAGACGTCGGTTGGAGTACCAACCGCATGGTGCTGGGTAAACACTCGGGGCGCAACGCCTTCCGCACCCGCCTGCAGGAATTGGGCATCGCCTTTGACTCGGAAGAGGAACTCAACGACACCTTCGCCCGCTTTAAAGAACTGGCCGACAAAAAGCATGAGATCTACGACGACGATCTGCAGGCCCTGGTCACCGAGGTCAATCTGGAGGCCGAGAACGAATACGTTAAACTGGTCGCCCTGAAGGTCTGTTCCGAAACCGGCGAGACCCCCGACGCCCGGATCACCCTGCGCATCAACAACGAAGAACAGCAGGGCCAGTCGCGCGGCAGTGGCCCGGTGGACGCGACCTTCAAGGCCATCGAAGCGGTGATCGACAGCGGCGCCGACCTGCAGCTGTATTCGGTCAGCAATATCACCAGCGGCACCGACGCCCAGGGCGAGGTGACCGTGCGCCTGGAGCGCGGTGGCCGCATCGTCAACGGTCAAGGGGCCGATACCGATATCGTCATCGCCTCGGCGCGGGCCTATATCAACGCCCTGAACAAGATCCTGGCGGCGGCCGAACGGGCCCATCCCCAACTTTAATGACACCGGGAGGGGACCATGGATCAGCACAAACGCCAACCCTATCTGGATGCCATGGGCATCCAGAGTTGGCGGCTGCGCCGGTCCCCGGCGCCGGGCGGTGGCGCCGATGCGGTCGACGCCACCACCACCACAGTCTCCGATCCTGCGGCCGATGCCGACCCGGCCATTGCCGCCTTGGATTGGCCCGAGCTGGAGGCCACCGTCCGTGCCTGTACTCGTTGCCCCTTACATGAACACCGCATCCAAGCGGTTCCCGGTGTGGGCGATCATCGGGCCGACTGGCTGATCATCGGTGAAGCCCCGGGCGCCGACGAAGACAAGCAGGGCGAACCCTTCGTCGGCCGCGCCGGCAAGCTCTTGGATCAGATGCTGCTGGCGATCGGCCTGCAACGTGAACAGGTCTATATCACCAACATCGTCAAGTGTCGCCCGCCCGGTAATCGCGACCCCAAGCCGGACGAAGCCGGTGCCTGCCGGGGCTATCTCAAACGCCAAATCGAGTTGATCCAACCCAAGATTATTCTCGCCGTCGGACGCGTCGCCGCCCACAATCTGCTCAACACCGATGAGCGCGTCGGCGCGCTGCGCGGCAAACGCTTCGAATACGCCGATACCGGCGTTCCGGTGGTGATCAGCTATCATCCGGCCTACCTGCTGCGCTCGCCGGCGCAAAAACGCAAGGCCTGGCAGGATCTGCTGCTGGCGCGGCAAGTGATGAACGCTAGTCACTGAGCCGGTCGCATGTTTCCCGCTCCGTATCAGTTGCGCCCGATGAAAATGGACGACATCGAAACGGTGATGCCGCTGGAGCGCCTTTCCTATACCTTTCCCTGGAGCGCCGGAAATTTCCGCGATTGCCTCAATAGCGGCTACTACGGCGGTCTGCTGGAGAGGGATGGGCGGCTGGTCGGCTATGCCGTCATGTCCATGGGGGCGGGGGAGGCCCATGTGCTGAATGTCTGTGTTCATCCCGATTTCCGCGGTGCGGGCTTGGGGCGGGGATTGTTGCATATGCTCGAGCAAATCGCTCGCAAACATGACATCGAGCTGATGTTGCTGGAAGTGCGCGCCTCCAATCAAGCAGCAATCAGCCTGTATCATTCGATGGGGTTTAACGAACTGGGTTGCCGCAATAATTATTATCCCAGCCATGTCGGCCGGGAAGACGCGCTGGTGATGGCGCGCGCTCTGCTTTGATTGCGGTGGACTTGAACTATGCTACAACTAAAAATATATCCGTACAGACGAGGGATGGATGGCGATGACAAGCAGATATCTATGGTTGCTGGACAACGGTCATGGCGGCGTAATCGACGGCCTGTATCAAACCGAGGGTAAGCGCAGTCCCAAATGGGACGACGGGGCGATTCTTTATGAAGGCGAGTTCAACCGCTCCATCGTCAACCGCCTGATTGAGATGCTGACCGCCGATCGGGTCAGCTATGTCAATATCGCGCCGGAATTGGAAGATATCTCACTCAACGAACGGGTGCGGCGCGCCAACAACTATCACCACCAGCGCAACTGTATTTATGTATCCATTCACGCTAACGCCGGTGGCGGCACCGGATACGAGGTCTATACTTCGCCGGGCGAGACGGATTCGGACGCCGTGGCAACGGTGTTTTTTAATGAATTCAAGAATGAGTTCCCCGATATCAGGATGCGCGCCGACACCCTGGACGGTGATGTGGACAAGGAGGCCAATTTCTACGTGCTCACACGTACTCGTATGCCGGCCATCCTGACGGAAAACTTTTTCATGGATAACGAGCAGGAGTGTCGCGAGTGCCTGATGACGCGGGAGGGGCGTGATCGCATCGCCCGCGCCCATTATGCCGCGATTATGAGCATCGAAGAGAAGGGCTTGGAATAGCGGGTCTTAGCGCACAGCGGACGCTTTTTTCAATACCCGGAATTACGCAGGTCCGGCTTGAGCTTGCGAGACTTTGTTGCCGGTATCGTCACCCTTATCCTGGCAGTGGCTGCGTTCATGGGCGGCAATCTGTTGTTGAGGCGTCACTGCCAGGCCGGTCCCAAACACCGCTATTGCCGATCCTTGATCAGCTTTTGAAGCCTGATCGGCCATCTCCGCCGGGGTGTCGCTGGGTTACGACATTTCGCGCCGCGATGCGGAGGCCGCCTTGCTGGCCGCCGCCGCGGGCCTATTTAAGGAAGGCGTCGCGCAAAAAAGTCTGCATATGCTGCCAGGAATCGCGATCCGCCTGCGGGTTGTACTCGAGGGGCAGATCGAATTTTTCGCCGAATTCATCGGCTCCCGGATTGGTAAAGGAATGCTTGGCGCCGCTGTAGATGATAAAGCGGTAAAACGCCTCGGCCTGGTTCATCTCATCTATAAAGCCGGTGATCTGCTCCGGTTTCACAAACGGATCTTGCGCGCCGTGGGCGACCATAATCTGCGCCTTGACGGCGCCGGCCTCGGCCGGATTGCGGGTGCCGAGGCTGCCGTGAAAGCTGACCACGGCATCCAGATCGACCCCCTCGCGCGCCATTTGCAGCACCACGGCACCGCCGAAGCAATAGCCGATAGCGGCGATGTCGGTGGTATCCGTGAGTGGCTGTTGTTTCAAAAAGTCCATCGCCGCGGTGAAGCGTAGTTTGCCCAGCTCGACGTTATTGGCGATTTCAGAGGAGAATTTCTGCGCATCTTCCGGATGGCTGGCCTGCTTGCCCTCGCCGTACATGTCCAGTGCCAGCGCCACATAACCCTGCTCCGCCAACAGACGCGCGCGCATGCGTGCATAGTCGTTCAGCCCCCACCATTCATGCACCACGAGAATCCCCGGTCGTTTGCCCCGGATGGCGTCGTCATAGACCAAGTAGCCCTTTAGGAGGGTGTCGCCGGCTTGATACGTGACCGACTCGGCGATGACCTTGGCCTGCGCCGGTAGCGCCAGTACGGCCAGCAGGACGCCAAACAAACATAAACGCTGCATGTGTATTCCTCCCTGAGTGTTTTGCCTTTGACAAGTATGGGCATAAATCAGGCGTTTGGCGAGGGTCGCCGCGCGCTCGGGAGAACTATTCCCCGCGGCGGCGGTCAGTTGCACTGTGATTGACCGCGGTGTTGGGTGCCGGTAGGGTCCGTTCCCCCCGTCCCAGGCTCACTATCGTTACAAAACAAGGGGATAACCGGCATTCCCGGCCGCGCGCGGAGAATTTTGCTGTCCTCCCGGTATTTGCCTGTTTTTTCACAGATTTTGATGTAAAATAGCGGCCATTTTGACGTGGGCCGGCTTTTAGCGCTCGGCCGAATGATTTTATACACAACTCTAGAGTAGAAACATGACTGATCTGACTAAATACAGAAACATTGGTATTTTCGCGCACGTGGATGCGGGCAAGACCACCACCACCGAACGTATCCTCAAGCTGACGGGTAAGATCCACAAGCTGGGAGAAGTCCACGACGGCGCCGCCACCACCGATTTCATGGATCAGGAGAGAGAGCGCGGAATCACCATCCAGTCCGCCGCCACCACCTGTTTTTGGAAGGATCATCGTTTCAACATTATCGACACCCCCGGCCACGTGGACTTCACCATCGAGGTGTATCGTTCGCTGAAGGTGCTCGACGGCGGTGTCGGCGTGTTCTGCGGTTCCGGCGGCGTCGAGCCCCAGTCCGAGACCAACTGGCGTTACGCCAACGACTCCAAGGTCGCGCGCATCATCTACGTCAACAAGCTTGACCGTATCGGCGCTGATTTCTATCGCGTGGTCGACCAGGTCAAGAACGTGCTGGCCGCGCGCCCGCTGGTGATGACCCTGCCCATCGGCATCGAAGACGATTTCAAGGGCGTCATCGACCTGCTCAACATGAAAGCGTGGATCTGGGACGAATCGGGCGATCCGCTCAACTACGAGATCGTCGACATCCCGGAGGCGTATAAAGCCAAGGCGGAAGAATATCGCGCCGAGTTGGTGGAAACGGCTGTCGAGCAGGACGATGACTTGATGGAGAAATATCTGGAAGGCGAAGAGCCGTCCATCGAAGACCTCAAGCGTTGCATTCGCAAGGGGACTATCCATCTGGATTTCTTCCCGACCTTCTGCGGTTCTTCATTCAAAAACAAAGGGGTTCAGCTGGTGCTGGACGGCGTGGTCGATTATTTGCCAAGCCCGACGGAGGTCAATCCTCAGCCTGAGGTGGATTTGGAAGGTAACGAGACCGGAAAATTCGCCATCGTTGATCCCAACGGTCCACTGCGTGCCCTGGCATTCAAGATCATGGACGACCGTTTCGGCGCCCTGACCTTTATGCGCGTCTATACCGGTAAGATGAACAAGGGTGACACGGTAATGAATACCTTCACCGGCAAGACCGAGCGTATCGGCCGTATCGTCGAGATGCATGCGGATTCGCGCGAGGAGCGCGACAGCGCCCAGGCCGGCGACATCGTTGCCGTGGTGGGTATGAAAAACGTGCAAACCGGACATACCCTGGCCGACCCCAAAAACCCGGCCACCCTGGAGCCCATGGTGTTCCCCGAACCGGTTATATCTATCGCCATCGCGCCCAAGGACAAGGCGTCTGCTGAGAAGATGGGTATCGCCATCGGCAAGATGATCGCCGAAGACCCGTCCTTCCGCGTTGAAACGGATGAAGATTCCGGCGAGACCATTATCAAGGGCATGGGTGAGCTGCATCTGGACATCAAGGTCGATATCCTCAAGCGTACCCATGGCATCGAGGTCAACGTGGGCAAGCCTCAGGTCGCCTACCGCGAGACCATCACCCAACGGACTGAAGACAGCTATACCCATAAGAAACAGACGGGTGGCTCGGGCCAATTCGCCAAGATCGATTACGTCATCGAGCCAGGCGAACCGGGTTCAGGCTTTGAATTCGAATCCAAGGTCACCGGCGGTAATGTACCGCGTGAATTCTGGCCGGCCGTGGAGAAGGGCTTCAGAGAAAGCACCGCAAAGGGCGTGCTGGCCGGCTTCCCCTGTCTCGACTTCAAGGTCATCCTGATGGATGGTGCCTTCCACGCGGTCGACTCCTCGGCGGTGGCCTATGAGATCGCCGCCAGGGCGGCCTATCGTCAGACCATGCCCAAGGCCGGCCCGCAGTTGCTGGAGCCGATCATGAAGGTGGATGTGTTTACCCCGGATGATCACGTCGGCGATGTCATCGGTGACCTGAACCGTCGCCGCGGCATGATCCAGGGCCAGGAATCAGGCCCGACCGGTGTGCGTATCAAGGCCGAGTGTCCGCTGTCCGAGATGTTCGGTTACATCGGTGACCTGCGTACCATGACCTCGGGTCGCGGCCAGTTCTCCATGGAATTCGCACACTATAGTGCCTGCCCCAAGAATGTGGCCGATGACGTCATCAAGGAAGTGCAGGAGCGCGAAGCCAAGAAGTAAGGCAGAAAAACAGCGGGGCCTATGGTCCCGCTGGTATCGCAATAAAAAAGCCCCGGCGGTTTTGAATGCCGGGGCTTTTTTTTACCTAAATCTGTGGTGGGCTCGCCTCAAATCTCCCCCAACCCCCTCTTTATTAAAGAGGGGGCTATAAATGTATGTCACCCTCTAGTGGGTAAAGCGTCGCTATAAGCACGTAGATCCCCCCTTTGAAAAAGGGGGGGTTAGGGGGGGTTAGGGGGGGGTATTAAGTCGCGCAGCGCCCCACAAAATCAATCGCTGAATTTCTTATAAGTAATACGATGCGGCTGCGTCACGGCATCTTCACCCAGACGACGTTTCTTGTCCTCTTCATAGTCGGCGAAGTTACCCTCGAACCACTCCACGTGACTGTCACCCTCGAAGGCGAGCATGTGGGTGGCGATACGGTCCAGGAACCAGCGGTCATGGGAGATGACCACCACGCAGCCGGCGAATTCCAGCAAGGCCTCTTCCAGGGCGCGCAGCGTCTCCACGTCCAGGTCGTTGGTGGGTTCGTCCAGCAGCAGCACGTTGCCGCCGCTTTGCAGCAGCTTGGCCAGATGCAGGCGGTTGCGCTCGCCGCCGGAGAGTTTGCCGACGCGCTTCTGTTGGTCGGTGCCCTTGAAGTTGAAGCGGCTCAGGTAGGCGCGTGAGTTGATCTGCACGCCGTTGACGGTGATGATGTCCTGACCGTCGGAGACCTCTTCCCAGGCGGTCTTGCTGTCATCCAGGGCGTCACGGCTCTGGTCCACGTAGGCCAGCTGTACCGTCTCGCCGATGCGCAGCTCGCCGCCATCCGCTTGTTCCGTGCCAATGATCATCTTGAACAAGGTGGACTTACCGGCGCCATTGGGGCCGATGACGCCGACGATGCCGCCGCGCGGTAGATTGAAACTGAGATCGTCGATGAGCAGGCGCTCGCCGAAACCCTTTCTCAGACCGTCGGCCTCGATCACCAGATCGCCCAGGCGCGGGCCCGGTGGAATGAATAGCTCGTTGGTCTCGTTGCGCTTGTCGAAGTTCTGGTTGGCCAGTTCTTCATAGCGGGTGAGGCGCGCCTTGCTCTTGGCGTGGCGCCCTTTGGGGTTGCTGCGCACCCATTCCAGCTCGGCCTTCATCGCCTTCATGCGCGCCTGTTCGCCTTTCTCCTCCTGCTCCAGGCGCTTCTCCTTCTGCTCCAGCCAGGAGGAGTAGTTGCCCTCCCAGGGGATGCCGTGGCCGCGGTCCAATTCCAGGATCCAGCCGGCCACATTGTCGAGGAAGTAGCGGTCATGGGTAACGGCCACCACGGTGCCCTGGAATTCGCGCAGGAATTGCTCCAGCCAGGCGACTGATTCGGCGTCCAGGTGGTTGGTGGGCTCATCCAGCAGCAGCATGTCAGGCGCCGACAGGATCAGGCGGCACAGCGCCACGCGGCGGCGCTCACCGCCGGAGAGTGTGGTCACATCCGCATCCCAGGCCGGCAGGCGCAGGGCGTCGGCGGCGATCTCCAGTTTGCGCTCCAGATTGTGGGCATCACTGGCCTGGATGATGTTCTCCAGCTCGGCCTGCTGCTTGGCCAGGGCATCGAAGTCGGCGTCCGGCTCGGCGTAGGCGGCGTAGACTTGATCCAGCTTCTCCATCGCCTCTTTGATGTGGCCCAGGGCCTCTTCCACGTTGCCGCGCACGTCCTTGCTGGGGTCCAGTTCCGGCTCCTGGGGCAGATAGCCGATGTTGATGCCGGGCTGCGGCCGCGCCTCGCCTTCGTATTCCGTGTCCTCACCGGCCATGATGCGCAGCACGGTGGATTTACCCGCGCCGTTGAGGCCCAGCAGGCCGATCTTGGCGCCGGGAAAGAAGGACAGGGAGATGTCCTTGATGATGGTGCGTTTGGGGGGAACAACCTTGCTCACCCGGTTCATGGTGTAGATGTATTGGGCCATTATTACTGATCCATGTTGTATGTTTGAAATTTAACCGCAAAGGGCGCGAAGGTGCGCGAAGTCAATTCGAGAAAGTGATAATTAAGTGGTTTTAGAATTGAGATTGTAGATTCCCTGTAACTCCAAAATTCATATTCTCTTTGCGTTCCTTGGCGACCTTTGCGGTTCAAGGTTTAAATTACTCGTTCATTACCCCCATCGATCGGCAACTGCGCCGCCGTGGTCTTGGCGAACAACGGCCCGCACAGCTCCGCCGTCAGCTCCGCCACGTCGTGGCTGCTGACCTCTGTTTTTAACACATTCTTGGTTTTGTATTCGTCTACCGTCAAGCCGTAATGTTCGGCGCGCGCGGCCAGCACTTCATCGGTCCAGATGCCGGTGTCGTAGACGCAGTCCGGATGCAGGGTGTTGACGCGGATATTGTCCGCGCCCCATTCCAGCGCCGCGACGCGGGTGATCTGGGTCAATGCCGCCTTGCTGGCGGAGTAGGCCACCGCGCCGGGGCCCGGCGCCAGGACGTTCTTCGAGCCCATCGCCACCACGCGGCCGCCCTGGGGGGCCAGTTTGAGATAGGGATAGGCCTCGCGCATCAGGATCAGGTTGGCGTCCAGATTGATGTTCATGACCTTGCGCCACGCCTCGGAACTCAGATTGTCGATACGGCAGCCGCCGGGGAAGATGCCGGCGTTCAGCACCAGCATGTCCAGGCCGCCGAAGGTGGCGACACCCTGTTTGAGCGCGGCTTGAAGCTGAGATTCACTGCCCACGTCGCAGACGATGCCGAGGACGTCGGAACGCTCGAATAGGGTCTCGATAGCGGGATCGATATCCAGCGCGATGACCGCCGCGCCGCGTGCCAGCATGGAGTCGACACAGGCCCGACCGATGCCCGAGGCGGCGCCGGTGACCAAGGCCGCCTCGCCCTGAAATACCGGCGGCTTGCCGCCCTTGCGCAGTTTGGCCTGTTCCAGATCCCAGTATTCCATGTCGAACAGGTCCTTGGCCGGGAGGGCCTGCCAGCCACCCAACAGCTCGGCGCGCGTAATAATATCCATCGTATGGTCGTAGATGTCTGCGACGATCTTCGCCTCTTTGGCGCTCTTGCCCGCCGTGACCATGCCCAGTTCTTTATCCAGGATCACGCGCGGTGCCGGGTCGAGCATGGTCTTGGGCGCGCGCGCCCGGGGGGCGTGTTGCTCGAAATAGGTCTTATAGTCGGCGATATAGCTTTTCACGTCGCGCCCCACCAGGGGCAGGCGCTTGGTGCGGATGACGTGATCCGGCGTAGCCGGGCCCTGTTGCGAGATCTTGGCTACATCACTGCGGTTGATGAAGCTCATGGCCTTGGCGTCGCGCTGACTGCGGAGTAGCAGCGGAAAGCCGGCGGCCTTGGAAACATCCTGGCGCAGCTGCGCCAGGGCGAGGGGGGCGATGGTGTCTTTGGCCGGGGTGTCGTAATCGAGTTCCCATGCGCCATGTTCGCGTATGTAATCCTCGGCCATGCCCACCAGCCGGATCATGCGTTGATAGGATTCCTGTGCTGTATCGCCGAAGGAAAAGATGCCGTGGTGCATTAGCACCATGCCGATGCTGCCTTCATTGCGCTGCTTTGCGAATTCGATGGCGCACTGCCGTGCCAGGTCAAACCCCGGCATGATGTAGGGCACGATCACCACCGAGTCGCCGTAGATCTGTTTGATCTTGTCCAGCCCATGCGGCGTATTGCATACCGTCACCACCGCGTCGGCGTGGGTATGATCGACATATTTGTAGGGCAGCGTGGCGTGCAGTATGGCCTCCACCGAGGGGGTGGGCGCGGTGGCGTCGGTCATATGGGTGCGCAGTTCGTTGACCATCTGCGGATCGGAAAGCGAGTCCAGCTTGGCGAGTTTGATCAGATGCTCCAATTTGACGGCGGGAAAGCCGGGGATGTCGATGGTCTCCAGGTCCCAGCCGCTGCCTTTGACACAGAGCAGTTCTTCCTCTTCGCCCACCAGGTTGGTCGCAGTGATTTTAACCGAGGTGTTGCCGCCGCCGTGTAACACCAAGGAGGTGTCGCGCCCCAGCAGGCGCGATGTGTAGACGCGTTGGCTCAGCTCGCCTGCGTATTGTTTGGCTTCGTTATCGTCCCAGAGGCTTTTCATTGCCACATTCCGCAAATATTGATAAGCCCCGTATTTTACTGGCTTTACGCTTGCAATGCGACCGGGGCTGTTAGGGAGTCAAGGGCAGCTTACGGGTATCGCCCATTGCCTTGCGTTCGGGCAGCACGAAGCTGAATCGGTGCATCAGTCTTTCGGCAGTGGCGCGGTAGGCCGTGAGCTTGCCGCCGTAAATGCTCACCAATCGCGGCTGTTGCGGTGTATCGGTATGAAACAGAGTGTCGCGCGGGCGTGAGAAGGGGATGCCGTCGATTTTGGGCAGTACACGCAGACCAGCGAAAGAGGACAGGATCTCCTTATGCGTCGTGAAACGGTAGCGCGGGAAATAATAGCCCAGGGTCTGCAATAGGTAAGATTTTTCCTTGGCCAAGGGGATCACCTTGGACGGATTGCCACGGAACAAACTCTCGGTGGTGCCCACCATCAATTTATCCTTCCAAGGCATGACGAAGACGGCGCGTTTGTCCTCCGGCGCTTCCATATAATAGATGCCTTGATTGACGGTGCCGTCCAGAATGATATGGGTGCCCTGGATCAAGTCGATCGCCAGGGCGTGTATGGTCGGCGTCACGTGCTGCAGCACTTCATTGACCCACGGGCCGCCGGCATTGACGAGCAGGGCGGTTTCGCATTCGAACTGTTTAAACTCGGTTTGGTAGTGCACTACATAAGCTTGGCCGCGCCGCTCGGCGGCGATAAATTTAGCGGGCATTTGCAGCTCGGCGCCGAGGGACTGAGCGGAACGCATGACCGCTTCGGTGAGTAACTTGTCATCGGTCTGGGCGTCGTAATAACGAAACACCTTTTGCAGATCTTCCAAATCCAGACCGTCGAGTTTGCCCCATTCACGCATGGCGACACTCTGGAAACGAGTGGCATTGCTCAGACCGCCCAGAGTGCCGTAAAGCGACAAGCCGGCGCGAATCTGCCAGGCGCTGCGGCTGGTCTCGGAATACACCGGAATATAGAACGGTTTGAGTTGCACCAGATCGGGTGCGTTTTTGAGCAGTAGCGCGCGTTCATACAGGCATTCGCGCACCAGGTTGAATTGGGCGCTCTCCAGATAGCGCAGACCGCCGTGAATTAATTTGCTGGAGCGGCTCGAGGTGCCGGCGGCGATGGCGGATTGTTCCAGGACCAGCACCGAATACCCCCGTGCCGCGGCCGCCTGGGCGACACCGGCGCCGTGAATGCCGCCCCCGATGATGATGATGTCGTAATAAGGGGAGGACACACTCGACTCAGGCTTCACCGCAATGGCGCGCCCGCAACTGTTTGCTCTTCATGAGTTCGGCGATGGCCATGGTCTCCAGATATTCTGCGCCCAGCTCCAACAGCTGCAGCGCTTGTTTGACATGGGTGACTTCGTAAAACACCCAATGCCAGGGACCGGGCCAGATGTCTGTGGTTTTTTTGGGGAGCTTGGTGTGATTGCAGAAGAGAAAATCGGGGGCCAGTTCGGTGGCCCGGATGCGCGATTCGTCATTGTATTTTTTCAACACCCAGCCGATGGATTTGAATCCCATGGCGCGCGAACAACGCAGCGCGAGATCGTCATAACCGATCAGGGTGCAACGGTCGATAATGGGCTGGCACAGGGTGGCCAGGGTTTTGATCACCTTTTCAATACCAAAGGCGTCGATGGATTCCTGCTTGATTTCTACAAAGGCGTGGCGCTTGGGATAATCGATGAACAATTCCACCACTGAGGCCAGCGTCGGGATACCCACATTGCCGAATTTTTTCGGGCGTTGTTGGGCTTCATTGACTGTAATTTCGTGCACCTGGGCATGTTCTATACTGGTGATGCGCTTGTTGGTGCCGGTGGTGCGTTTCAGATTGGCATCGTGCAACAAGACCGGTACGCCGTCTTTGGTGAACTGCACATCGAACTCCACGCCGCATGCGCCTGCATCCAGTGCCGCCTGGATGGCGACCAAGGTGTTTTCCGGGAATTTCTTGGCGTAGCCGCGATGGGCGATCAGAATAGGTGGTTCCATAGCGCTATATATCGTCCTTGAAGAACGGCGCGTTAACCAACGACGCCGTGGTTTATTATTGTTTGAAATGCCGACCTTCGCACTGATGAAGGGTAACATATTGAATTCAACCGGGCATTTCAAGCCTTGTCGGCGATCGAGCGCTGCAGCTCTCGACTCCAGTCGCTATAGCGTTGCTCGAGCGCCGCATGGGTATGCGGTAAAAAGGTCCGGGAACCCTCCCCCGCGCACCACTTGCCGGAGGGTTGCGCCACCAGGTAGGCCAGGCCGCTTGCCGTCGCCTCATGGAGGGGCGGGCGTTTCACCGGGCGCTTGCTTAGGTCGGCAAGGCTCTGGCACAGCCGGTCCAGCTTGGCCAATCCGCCGCTGATAATGATGTGTTGCGCGGCAGCCGTGCAGTGGCGCATTTCATCCAGGTTGCGTTGGATTAAAAACACAATGCTTTCCACAATGCCCAGCAGTTGTGCGGCGCGATTGTGACTGCCTACGAACCGTGGCTCGAGTTGGCTGTGCCAGTCGGGTGAGCCCAAGCCGACCACCGTGTTGATAAACAGCGCCGGTATGGCTGCGCTGGCCAATGCCTCGGTCACGCACTGCTCGATGTTCGTGATTCCGTGTTTTTCACCATACCATTGCAGGGCGCGGGCGGCGCCGTTGACCGTGCCCTCCAAGGTGAACCAGGTCTGTGAGTCATCCTGATAAGCGATACCGCTGAGCAAACGTTTGGCGTTCGGGAGGGTGTTCATGGCGCGTTGAACGAAGGCCCCGGTGCCTACATTGATATAACAGGCCTCCGCCTGCGGCCGGCCCCAGGCGAACAGGGCGGCGGATTGGTCGCCGGTGATCACCTCAAGCGGAATGCTGAGTGCGTCGATGTCCAGCTGCCCGACCGCCGCGCGACTGGCCACACAGGGCGGCAGGATGGCTTTGGGGATGCCGAACAGTTCCAGTAAGTCGTCATCCCAGTCGCCGCGCTGCAGGTTCCACAACAAGGTGCGCGAGGCATTGGCCGGATCGGCGAGTAGCGGCCGTTGTTTCACCAGCTGCCAGGCCAGGAAGCTGGCCAGCGGGCCGATCACCAGCTGTCCTTGTTGCCGGGCATGTTTGACTTCATCGAGATTATCCAGACACCAGCGCATCTTGCTGGCGCCGTAGTGGGGCGACAGGAACAGACCGGTTTTGGCATGTATGGTTTCGCTGTGTGCGTGCAGCCGTTCCAACCATTGGGCGTGGCGCCGGTCCTGCCAACTCAGGATGGGCGCCAGTGCCGCGCCGCTGGTTTTATGCCAACAGGCGATGCTGGCGCGCTGGGTCGCCAGGCCTGCTGCTTGGATGTGCCGTTTATTGTCCCCCAGCGGTGCAAGCGCCCGGTGGATGGCCGCGCGCGTGGCCTGGACCAGTGCCGCGGCGTCGTGTTCCACCCAACCCACCCGCGGGGTGTGGGTTTGAATAGACTGCTCGGCCTGGCTGACAGGGTTGCCCGCGGCATCGAAGACAATCGCGCGGCTGGCATGGCCGCCTTGATCGATGGCGAGGTAATAAGCGCTCATGTACTCACGACGTTGCGCGGCGTGCCAGCCAAGAAGGCGCCGATGTTGGCGCCGATCGCGTCCAACAGACGTTGACGCGCGTTGCGACTGGCCCAGGCGATATGCGGAGTGAGGATGAGATTGGGGATGTCGTCGGCGAGCAGGGGGTTGCCGTGCAGCGGCGGCTCCTCGGTGAGCACGTCCACCCCGGCGCCCGCTAGTCGGCCGTCGCGCAGGGCATCGACGAGGGCCTGTTCGTCGACAATCCCGCCACGTGCGGTGTTGATGAGAACGGCGCCGGGCTTCATCTGTTGAATCTCGCTCGTGCCGATCAGGCCGCGGGTCTGCGCCGTCAGCGGGCAGTGCAGGGTAAGCACATCCGCGTCCGCCAACACCTGTTCGAAGGCCACCCGGCCGGGACGCGGCGCGCCACCACGGTGCTCGCTGATGAGCACATGCATACCGAAGGCCTCGCCCAGACGCGCCACGGCGTGGCCCAGTTCACCGTGGCCGATGATGCCGAGTGTTTTGCCGGCCAGTTCTTCGATGGGATAGTCGAGCAGACAGAAGTGCGGACTGCGCTGCCATTCGCCCTTCATCACCGCCCGGCGGTAGCCGCCCAGGTGAATGGACAGGGACAGAATCAGTGCGAAGACATGTTGGCTGACCGACGCCGTGGCGTAGCCGCGCACGTTGCAGACGGTCACGCCGTGGCGCCGGGCGGCCTCCAGGTCCACATTGTTATAGCCGGTGGCGGCGATGCAAATCAGTTGCAGCTTGGGCGCGGCCTCGAAGGCGGAGGCGTCAATCACCACCTTATTGCTGACGATGATCCGGGCGTCGCAGATGCGTTCGGCCAGGTCGTCCGGCCGAGTGACGCCGTAGAAGCGCCAGTCGTCACTGAGAGTGTCCAGCGCGGAGAAGTCTAAATCACCGCGATCCAGGCTGTCACGATCGAGAAACACACCCAACATGGCTTGGCTCCTTTAATTGTCGCTTTACTCTACAATGTTGAGCGGGGAAAGTAATCAGTCCAACAGGTGCCTTATGTCCAACATACAATCGATTTTGCATGCCACGGTAATTGTGGCCGACGTAGACAAGTCGGTGAAGTTTTATTGTCAAGTGCTTGGTTTGACGCTTAATCCGGATCGGCCCGATCTGGGATATCCCGGCGTCTGGTTCGACGTGGGTCAGCAGCAGCTGCATTTGATGCAAGTGCCCAACCCCGATCCGGTGACGGGACGCCCCGAGCATGGCGGCCGTGATCGGCACATCGCCTTCGCAGTGGCAGACCTTGAAGCCTTGTGTCAGCGCCTGGATGACGCCGGCGCCGTCTATACGCGCAGCAAATCCGGTCGCAAGGCCTTGTTTTGCCGCGACCTGGACGGCAATGCTCTGGAGTTTATCGAAGCGCCGCTGGGCGAGCATCTGCCCTAGGATTCATCGTCTTCGCCAATGGACAGCAGGCTGGCATTGCCCCCCACCGCGGTGGTGTTGATGGTCAACACCCGTTCGCTGGCAAAGCGGTGCAGATAATGGGGTCCGCCGGCCTTGGGGCCGGTGCCCGATAATCCCTCGCCGCCGAAGGGCTGGGTGCCCACTACGGCACCGATCATATTGCGATTGACATAGGTATTGCCGCAACGCGCGTGGCGGGCGATATACTGCGCCGTGGCGTCGATGCGGCTGTGAATGCCCAGGGTCAGGCCGTAGCGGGTATTATTGATGGCCTCGACGACGTTATGCAGTTGATTGGCCGGATAGCGAATGATGTGCAGCACCGGGCCGAATACTTCGTGGCTGAGTTGATCCAGGGTGTCGATCTCGAAGGCGTGCGGCGCAAAAAACGAGCCGTTGTTGCAATGCGCGGGCAGGGGCACGGTCTTGACCAAGTTCGCCTCCTGACGCATACGTTCCACATGCTGCTGCAGGCCCGCCTTGGCCTTGTCGTTGATCACCGGGCCGACGTCGGTATTGATCAGTGCCGGATCGCCGATGACCAGTTCCTCCATGGCGCCGCTCAGCAGTTCCAGTATGCGCGGCGCCACGTCCTCTTGCACGAACAACACCCGCAGCGCCGAGCAGCGTTGACCGGCACTGTCGAAGGCGGACTCGAGCGCGTCGGCCACCACCTGCTCCGGCAGTGCCGAGCTGTCCACGATCATGGCGTTCTGGCCGCCGGTCTCGGCGATGAAAGGGATGATGATGTCGCGCTGCGCCAGGGCCTGGTTGATCTGCCGCGCGGTATCGGTAGAGCCGGTAAAGGCGACGCCGGCGGTGCGCGGGTCGCGCACCAGCGCCATGCCGATCTCGGCGCCGCCGCCGGGCAGGAAGTGCAGCACCTCGGTCGGCACCCCGGCCTGGTGCATAAAACTGATGATTTTCGCCCCGGTCAATGAAGTCGCCCCGGCCGGCTTGGCGATGACGCTGTTGCCCGCCGCCAGGGCGGCGGCGATCTGGCCGGTGAAAATGGCGACGGGGAAATTCCACGGGCTGATGCAGACGAACGCGCCGCGGCCGCTTAAGCGCAGCTCGTTGCGTTCGCCGGTGACGCCCGGCAATTCGATCGCTTGGGCGAAATCCGCGCGCGCGCGGGCGGCGTAGTAACGACAAAAGTCGATGGCCTCGCGCACCTCGCTCAGCGCGTCGCGGAGTGTACGGCCGCCTTCGCGTATGGCCAGGGCCATGAGTTCGTAGCGATTGCGCTCCAGCATGTTGGCCACCTGGTCCAGGATCTCGGCGCGCTGTTCCGCCGCGGTATGGTTCCAGTCGGTGGCGTGGGCATGGGCCAGGCTCAAGGCCTGCTGCACCGCCTCGTGATCGGCCAGATGTACTTCGCCGATGGTGTGCTCGCGATTGGCGGGGCTGCTCACGGTGCGGTGTTTCCCCGCAAGGGTCTGACCGCCGACGATGGGTGCGGCGATCCAGGATTTACACATAGCGTCTTCCAGACCTTGATCCAGTTCGGCCAGGGCCTCAGGGTCGCTGAGGTTGATCCCGCCGGAATTGAAACGCTGCGGCGCATAGATGTCGCGCGGCAGGGGGATACGCGGATGGCGTTTCTGCTGCAGTACCTCAGTCTCATGAATGGGGTTGGCGATGATTTGTTCCACCGGCGTGTGCGCGTCGACGATCTGATTGACAAAGGAGGTGTTGGCGCCGTTTTCCAACAGCCGCCGCACCAGGTAGGGCAGCAGTTCTTCGTGGCTGCCCACCGGGGCATAGACGCGGCAGTAACGGGTCAGCTGTTGCTGTTCGATGGCCATGCGGTACAGGCCTTCGCCCATGCCGTGCAGGCGCTGGAATTCGTAATCCCGGTCGCCGGCCATCACCACGATGCTGGCCAGGGTATGGGCATTGTGGGTGGCGAACTGGGGATAAAAGGCGCTGCCGCAATTCAGAATGCGCTGGGCGCAGGCCAGGTAGGCGGTGTCGGTGGAGCACTTGCGGCTGAACACGGGGTAGTCGGGCAGGCCCTGCTCCTGGGCGCGCTTGATCTCCGTGTCCCAGTAGGCGCCTTTGACAAGACGAATGGGGATGCGATGAGCGCTGCGGTGACTGAGTTCGGCGAGCCAGTCGATGACGAAGACGGCACGCTTTTGATAGGCCTGCAGTGCCAGGCCGAAACCGTCCCAGGCCGTGAGCGACTCATCCAACACGACTTGTTCAAAAATATCCAGGGACAGCTCGAGGCGATCCGCCTCTTCCGCGTCCACGGTCAGGTTGATATTGGCCTGCTTGGCCGCCCGGGCCAGTTGCAGCAGACGCGGCGGCAGTTCCTTTACCACGCGCTCGCGCTGGGTGTATTCATAGCGCGGATGCAGGGCCGATAGTTTTACCGAAATGCCGGGATTGGCGAACAGCGCATCGTGGCTTTTAGCGGCGTGCTCGCCCAGGGTGTGGATGGCGTTGAGGTAGGCATCGAAATATGTCTGCGCGTCGGCCGCGGTCAGGGCCGCCTCGCCCAACATATCAAATGAGTAGCGGAACAGCCGGTTGTCGCTTGCCTGACTCCGCTGAATGGCCTGGTCGATACTGGTCCCCATGATGAATTGCTGACCGATGATCTTCATGGCCCGCTTGATGGCCATGCGGATTACCGGTTCGCCGCTGCGGCTCACCAGGCGCGAAAAAAACGAGCTGCTTTCGTGCACCATCTCGGGCGCCAGCTGGACGATGTGGCCGGTCAGCAACAGCCCCCAGGTGGAGGCGTTGACGAACACGGAATGACTCTTGCCCAGGTGGGTGTCCCACTCGGCCTGGGACAGTTTGTCGCGGATCAGCCGGTCGGCGGTTTCGGAATCCGGGACGCGCAGCAGCGCCTCGGCCAGGCACATCAGCATTACCCCTTCCTGTGAGCTCAGGTCGTACTCCTGCAACAAGGCGCTGATGCCGCCCTTGCTGGTCTTGACCCGGCGCAGCTCCACCACCAGTTCCCGGGCGATGTCCTCGATGCGGGCCTGCTGATCCTGGTCCAGATGCAGGGCTGCCAGCAGGGTGTTGAGGTGGGCATCCTCGTCCATCAGATAGGCCTGGTTGATCGCCGCGCGGCTGGACGAGAGGGTAGAGGGGGGTGTGTTATGAATCATGGCCCGACATCCTTCCTGGCTAATGGCTGTTAGTTGGGACTGACATACATAGAGCAGGGTTCCATATTACATATATCGGTCCACTCAAGGAATTTTGCAGTGATTCCAATCAATTAGCGCAGCGAAAATGAGTATGGCCAATTGCGTCAACAAAAGAGATGGGGTACTATTGCGCGCCTTAAAGGAGAAGTGTCCGAGTGGTTGAAGGAGCACGCCTGGAAAGTGTGTATACGTTAATAGCGTATCGAGGGT
Organism: Candidatus Tenderia electrophaga; assembly: GCA_001447805.1. NCBI lineage: Bacteria > Pseudomonadati > Pseudomonadota > Gammaproteobacteria > Tenderiales (SeqCode) > Tenderiaceae (SeqCode) > Tenderia (SeqCode) > Tenderia electrophaga (SeqCode). The sequence continues at coordinate 2,143,496 of CP013099.1, read as the reverse complement.
TCGAATCCCTCCTTCTCCGCCAGACTCAAAAGCCAGCTTAAACAGCTGGCTTTTTTCATTTGGCGGTTCAGTCGGTGACCATCCAGCCCGCGCCAGAGGCTCGGGCGTTCGCAAGGATCAAAGCCAAACCGTTGGCTTTGATAGAAACCTTGCTCACCCTTCTCCGCCAGGTAAAGTATAGAGAAAAGGCCGGGTACTCCCCGGCCTTTTTCTGTTTCCCCATTGCGGTGGTGTAATGTCTCAGGCCCGGAATCGGCTATAGTGATGGGCACCGCCATTATAAGGATCGAGGGAGGAGCCGTTATGAAAGCCACTGCCGAACTACAGGTCATTCCGCTGGGTAGCGAGGTGTCGGTCCGGGAGGAGGTCCGGCGCGCGGTCCAGCTGCTGCATGATCGTGATCTTATCCTTGAAACCCATGCCTCCGGCACCAACATCGAAGGCGAGCTGGATGAAATCCTCGCCGCCGTCAAGCTGGTCCACGAGACCCTGCATCAGGAGGGCAGCGTGCGTCTGTTGAGCTATGTAAAGCTTGAGACCCGCAGCGATAAGGTGCCGACGCTGGTGGCCAAGCGTTTGTAGACAGACTCGTATGGTGCGACCATCGTCAGATGGGCAATACCAGGCCTAACAAATGATCCGGAATCAATACCGATTGATATAGGATCAAGGTGACATACAAGGCGAGTACGCTATACAGGATATGCTGGGCCTTGAGCCATTTGATAAATGTGCTGTTGCGATAACCCACCAGCAATAACAGGCCCAGGCCGGTCAGTGCGAATTTGGCCGTGACAAAGAGGCGAATATCGGATCGGATCAACACATCCATCAGTGGGTTGAGTTCCTGGGCACCATTTTGGAGCAATTGCAGGGTATTAAAGGCATCGGCAAAACACAGGCCCAGGATGGCCAGGGTGACGACGAGATAGACGGAGGGGTGATGATCCAGCCAGGCATTGGCGGTCTGTTCGGCGCGGCGATGGTTGCGGCGCCGGCCGACGAGGCTATAGAGGTGAAAGGGTTGGTGGCTGCGGCGACGATCCCCCTTCCTGCGGCACACTCCGTGTTGCACATGACCCCCAAGCGCGACAATGACTAAACATCCGATAACGATAAATTCAACTTAACTGCACAAAATTTATTGCAAATCCCGGGCCAACTGCAGGCAGGGGCTTCAGAATTAATGAATTAGGGTGTTCGTGTCGGGGTTGTACAGGTGGATGTGTAAAATATCCCGACACCTGTCTAACTGTTCCATTGCTCCTGCAAGCTCGGCAAACAGTCGCGGTGCGCGAGAATGACCACCTCGTCATCGGCCTGCAGGTCCATATCGTCCTTGGCGATGATGAGCTTGTCCTGACGATAGATACAGACCAGGCGGGCGTCTGCGGGCAACTCCAAGGCCTCGACGCCGCCTTCGAAGTCCTCCGGCAACACGAATGAGAAGACCCGAGCCTCGTCGCGGATCATGGTGGAGAGTTCCAGCAGGTCCTGGCCCTCGAACATGTCGGCGAGAAAACGGCCGATAGTGCGGGCCGGGATAATGGTGTCTTCCAGCCCCAGCTCCAGGCAGATATGCTCGAGCTCGCGGTCTTCGATGCGGGTTACGACCCGTTTAAATCCCAGTGAATGTCCCACCAGGCTGGCCAGGATGTTGGTACGATCATCGCCGGTGAGGCAGAACAAGATCTCTGTGCTGTCCGGGTCGGCCTCTTTCTGCAGGGCCGGTTTGCTGCCGTCCCCGTGGAGAAAACCGCAGTCCAGCGTCTCGCTCAGCTCGGCAATGCATTCCTTGTCCTTTTCGATAATCACCACCTCGTGACCGCGCTTGAGCAGCAGATTGGCGGTCATAAGGGCAAACGATGAGGCTCCCACGAATACGGCGCGCATGATTAGGCCATCCTCTTTCCAATCCAGGTACGGTAATACAATACGATGAGCAGGGCGATGATTTCCAGTCGCCCCAGCAGCATGTCCAAGATCAGCACCATTTTCAAGCTGGGTTCCAGGTCGGGATGGGTGATGCCGGTGGACAGCCCCACCGTGCCGGTGGCCGAAACGACCTCGAAAAGGGCATCCAACGGTGGGTACCCATAGGCCAGGAAGACAAGCCAGGAGAGCACATTCACCATGATAAATAGCAGGATCAGCACCAGGGCCTGATGGATCTCATCGTGCTCCAGGTTGCGATTGTCGAGGCGCGGCTGGATCACGGCGTGGGCGGGCAGGGTATAGCGCTGGATGATGAGTTGGATCAGACGCGCCAGGATCAACAGCCTGAGGATCTTGATGCCGCCGGCCGTGGAGCCCATGTCTCCGCCGATGAACATGGCGATGATCAATATGCCCTTGGCCAAGGGGTCCAGTTCGCCGACATCGAGTGAACTGAAACCGGTGCTGGTCTGGGTCGACGTGCCGAGCAGGAAACCGTGCCCCAGCGCCTCGCGATAGCTGAACTCGAACTGTTGGGCCAGGATGAGGCTCAATGCTGCGCTGACCACCAGGGTGAGCAGCAGCAGGAGCTGGAATTCACTGTCGAAGACCACACCGCGCCAGTTGCCCTTAAACAGTCGATAGTAGAGCACGAAGGGCACGGCGCCGCAGAAGCACAGTACCATGATCGCCGCCCGGGCGCCCCAGTCGTCGATACCGGCCAGGCTGTTGTCCAGTGGTGAATAGCCGGCGGTGGAGATGGCGGTCATGACGTGGGTGATAGCCAGGAAACCATCCTGGAGCAGCAACCAGACCACGATCACGCCCACTAGGCTAAGGAGGACATAGACTACCAACACGCGGCGCGCATAGTGGCGTGTGGTGGTGATCATGCTCTGACCGCCTTCGGGACCGAGCAGGCGTTTCATGGCATTATGGTGACCCATCAACAGGGCCACCGACAGGATGACGATACCCAGGCCGCCATACCATTGTATCCAGGCGCGGGCGAAGAGGAAGGTCATGGGTTTGTCGCTGAAGGCCTGCACCGTCGTGAGCCCGGTGGTGGTAATGCCCGAGACCGCCTCGAACCAGGCATCGATAAAGGGCAGGCCGGCCGCCATCATGGGCCAACTGATCAGCAGGGGCGACAGCACAAAGGCCAGGGCGGTGATGACCAGGGCCTCGTTGGTGTGAATGTCGCTCGGTTCGGCCAACTTGAGCCCGGGGATGCCCAGCACCAGCAGGGCTAGGATCACGCCGGCGTAGCGTAGACTGTAGAAGTGTTCGCCGTAGAACAGGGACACCAGCAGGGGCACCAGGGTCAGCAGTGCCAGCATCAGTGCCAATTGACCGAGATACTTGGCGACCACCTTTAGGCGCACGGCGTGGTAGAGCGTGGAGACCGCCTCCTGCATCGGGACGCCCGCCCTTAGGCTTGACCGACTTCGGTCTTATGCGCCCCGCTCAATTGCGCCTCGGTGAGTACATCCTCGCCGGTGGTGGTGCGCAAGGCCGCCTGTTTGACGATGATCACCTTTAGCCACAGGCGCCCACGCACCAAGGCCTGCAGATTGTCGGTCAGGTATTTGAGCGAGCGGGGATAGAGCGCCTTTAACATCAACGGGGTCGAGTCGGAAGCTTCTGCCATCTTGTGAGTCACCTTGATTGTTCTTGAAGGGTGCGATGAGACAACATGCCTAAAACCCTAGCACATCTGGTGACCGGTTTTTTTGAGATTTCGCAATGTCCGCGCTGGCGGGTTAAGGCCCGCTCAAGCCCTATCCTGGTCGGCCTGTGCCGAATCGCTGCTGCTCATCCTGAGCGGAAAGGGTGTGGTGACACTGCCCGTATACAGGGTGCGATGGGGGAAGGGGATCTCGATACCGTGGGCATCAAAGGCCTCTTTGATCTCTTGGTGTATGAGGTTCTTGAGCTCCAGGAAATTTTCCCGTTTGGCCCAGACCGAAAATTGCAGGTTGAGTGAGGATTCGCCAAAGCCCTGAAAGATATACAGCGGTTTGGGTTCCTCGAGACAGAGCGGGTTTTTATCCGCCACCGCCTCCAGCAACTCGCGGACTTGGTTGATGTCCTCCTTGTAGGCCACGCCGACCGCCACATCGATCCGGCGGATGGGAAAGCGGGTCAAGGTGGTGACCTCGGACTTGATCAGGGACTCGTTGGGGATACGCACGAACAGATTATCGAATGTGCGCAGTTTGACCGACAGCAGGTCGATGGACAGCACCTCCCCCGAGGTGGTGCCGACACGGATAATATCGCCCACCGTAAAGGGGCGTTCCGCCACCAGGAACAGGCCACTGATAAGATTGGATGCGGAGGTCTGTGAGGCAAAGCCGATGGCGACCGTGAGTATCCCCGCGGCGCCCAGCAGCACACTCAGGTTGAACCCCAGTTCGTGCAGGGCCGAGACTGCAAACAGGCCCAAAATAAGATAATAACTACCGCGCCGCAGCAGCATCACCCGATGGCTATCGAGTTTTTTATGACTGACTCGGGCCAGGGTACTGCTGACCAGTTTGGCGACCGCCAGACCGATAATGAGCAGGATGGTGGCGCGCACCACGAGCCAGAGCTTTTCGCTGCTGAGATAGGTGGTGATTTCGTTCCAGAACTCGGTCATGATTGCGTTCTCTGCATGCGGGCGGATCTTCCGGTCTTAGCTAAACAGGGCATTGAAGGCGCGCACCAGGGTGCCCGTGCCGGCGTTGGTGCGGGGGGTGTGGATGAGCGTCGCCGCGTCGACTTCCACCGGTGCCTCTTTGTCGATCTTGAGCGCCGCCATGTCGCCGTCATCGCTGCGGGTCAGGGTGACGCGCGGGGTCCACAGGCGTCCGTCCGGCGCGGCGAACAGGGGTAACAGGGGCACGGGCAGGCTGAGCCGTTCCAGTAATAATGTGGTGTCGGCGCGATTACGGATGACCACCGGCGTAAGGGCGCGATGCGGGCGCCAGGGCAATTCATCGAGGCGCAGACGGCAACTGGTGCGCGAGGCGTAGCAAAGCTCACCCTCTTGCGTGGAGGCGCCGAACCAAGTATCAGACGGCCGCAGGATGGCGATCTCCTCCAGCGTGCGGCGTTGGTGCCCCACCGTGATTTCGATCCACAGGGGCGAGCTGACGTAAAGTGTGGTTTCCTGACCCGCGCTGAGGTGAAATGGCGACCAGGGGCGGGATACGATGGGCCGGTCCGCCAAGCGCGGGTTGATATACACTTTGCCCGAGTCATCGTGCAGGATGTAACGCGAATGGTTGGTGAAATGTTCGAGACTCAGATCCGATTCGCTGATTTGGCAGACGCTGTGTTTATCCTCGTCGCCTGAGCTGCGATCGTAGGCGATTTGCCATTCCTCATGCAGGTTGCGTAGCAGCAGGTCTAATGGCCCGATATGGCAGCGTAGGCCTTTGGTATCGGCGATGGTGTATTCGCCCCACCAGTGTGGTGCTTGTGATGTATCCGGATCCATACCTTCTCCTTATGGCAACGGATAATAGCAATAAACTGACAGATTCGGTCAATCAGAGCCAGGCCTTGCGGCGAAAATAAAACAACATGCCGAATACGATCAGCAGCATGCCGCCCAGTACCAGCGGGTAGCCGTAGTACCAGCCCAGCTCGGGCATGGCCCAGGGGCTGTCCGGGTTTTCGAAGTTCATGCCGTAGATACCAGCGATGAAGGTCAGGGGAATAAAGATGGTGGCGATGATGGTCAGTACGCGCATGACGTCATTGAGTCGATAACTGGCCGAAGAGAGATAGACATCGTGCATGCTGGCGGCCATATCGCGGTAGTTTTCCAGCAGGTCCATGATCTGGATCGAATGATCGTAACAGTCGCGCAGATATATCAAGGTGCCTGCGCCGATCAGGGCGTTGTCGCCGCGCGACAGGTAGTTGATTATATCCCGGTGCGGCCACAGCATGCGCCTGAGCAACAGCAGCTCGCGCCGCAACCGGTGAATGTCGCCCAGGGTGGAGCGGGTCGGCGCCGCCAGCAATGTGTCTTCGAGGGTCTCGATTTCCTCGCCGAAGCGTTCCAATACCGGAAAGCCGTGGTCGATGATCAGATCGATAATGCCATAGAGCAGATAATCGGCCTTGAGTGAACGAATCCGGCCGCTGCGTTTTTTCAGCCGCTTGCGCAGCGGATCGAAGGGGTCATGGACGCCGTTGTGGAAACTGATGATGTAGTTCGGACCGATAAAAACCGATACCTGGTCGACCTTCATGTGCGGCGCCTGAACGTCCAGCATGGCCATGACGATGAACAGCTGATCTTCGTATTCATCCACCTTGGGACGTTGCCCGCTGTTCATGACATCCTCCATGGCCAGTGCATGCAAATCGAACAGCTCGCCGATGTTGCGCAGTGCCTGTGCCTGGATTGCGCCCTGAAAGTGGATCCAGGTGATACTGTCCCGTTCCAGGTAGGGACGGCATTCATCGGCATGATCGACCACCTTATCCAGGTAGTCTTGATCGGTGTAATCGACCAGGCGGATGCTCAACGCGCCGGCTGCGCCGGCCGCACGTTCCACCAGGGTGCCGGGCGGCGTCCCCGGCGGATGATAGGTTTTAGTAAAATAAGGCATGGACAGTGCGCAACTCGCTGGCGTGAGATCGTCATTGCCATTTTGGCGTCCCCGGGTGTAATTTTCCAGTGCCGTCGTGGACTTGGTTGAACGCCAGCGGGAATGTGTTTAGCATGCTGAAGGTATTTCATAAACGTCTTGAGTCTGTGGCCAAGCCGACCGTGTTGGCGCTCGGGTTTGGCCTGGTACTGGTGCTTGGTGGGGTGGACTACATCAGCGGCACCGAGCTTTCCTTCGCCGTGTTCTATACCGCGCCCATCATGTTGGCCGGTTGGTACGGTGGTGGGCGGGTCGGGCTGACGGTGGCCTTGGTGTCGGCGGCGGTGTGGGTGTTGTGCGATCTGGCCGAAGGCAACCAATACAGTCATGAACTGATCCCGGTTTGGAATACACTGGCGCGTCTCGGCTTTTTTCTCATCATCCTGCGCTTGCTGTTGACGGTGCGCAAGACCCTTGAGCAGGAGCAGAGCCTGGCCGACACCGACGCCCTGACGGGGCTGGCCAATCGACGCTTTTTCGTTGAACAAGTCGAGCGCGAGCGGCTCAGGTTCGAGCGCCAGCTTGAGCCGTTTACAATCGTTTACATCGATCTGGATGGCTTCAAGTATGTCAACGATCATTTCGGCCATGACGGCGGCGATGAACTGCTCGAAACCGTGGCGGATAGCCTGCAGCAGCATGTCCGCGCCAGTGACCTGGTGGCGCGGCTGGGAGGTGACGAATTCGCCGTATTATTACCGCTCAGCGACAAGGCGGCGGCGGGCGTGGTGATCGACAAACTGAACCGCCAGGGCTTGGCGGCCATGGCGGCGCGGGGCTGGCCGGTCACGTTCAGTATCGGGGCGGTGAGTTTTATCCGCCCCATGCACAGCGCGCGGGATATGATCAAGGCGGTGGACGACCTGATGTACCAGATCAAAAAGTCGGGCAAGAACAACCTAATGCACCGGGTCTGGCCGCCCGCCGCCTGAATGCCGTGCCGGAGATGAGCGAAATTTTCCTGGAGTGGCGCTATGGACTGTGCTAATTATTCGCCGCCGTCCCTTTCTCGTTTCCGGAGTTAGCCCATGATTCGCCCCGCCACCCTTGGCGATATTCCCCAACTGGTCGAGATCGAAAAGGTCTGTTTCGACAGCGATCGGCTCAGCCGCCGCAATTTCCGTTACATGCTCACCAAGGGCCATGCCGACACCCTGGTGGCGGAGCAGGACGGGCGGCTGGTGGGTTACGCCATGGTGTTGTTCCATCGCGGCACCTCGCTGGCGCGGCTCTATTCCATTGCCGTGACCCAAGAGGCGCGCCAGGGCGGTCTCGGGCGTCGTCTGGTGGCGGCCGCCGAAGACGCCGCGCTGGCACATGATTGCATTTATATGCGCCTGGAGATCCGGGTGGATAACAAGGCCTCGCTGAGGTTGTTCGAGAGTATGGGCTACCAACAGTTTGGCCGCTATATGCAGTATTACGATGATCTGTCCGACGCTGTGCGGCTGGAAAAACGTCTGGTGCAGAATATTCCGCCGAATATGACCTCGGTGCCCTATTATCAGCAGACGCTGGACTTTACCTGCGGCCCGGCGGCGCTGATGATGGCCATGAAGGCCCTGGATGATCACACCGAGATGAGCCGCCATTTGGAACTGCGGCTGTGGCGTGAATCCACCACCATCTATATGACCTCCGGTCACGGCGGCTGCGGTCCCTACGGTTTGGCGCTGGCGGCGCATCACCGCGGCTTTCGCGTCGAGATCTACGTCAAAGAAGGCGAGACCTTGTTCGTCGATTCCGTGCGCAGCGAGGAAAAAAAAGAGGTGATCCGCTTGGTGGACGAGGATTTTCTGGAAGAGATCGGCCACCTGCCCGTCAAGCTCAGTTATCACCGCCTCACGCTCGTCGGTATTATCGAGGCCCTGGACAGCGGTGCCGTGCCGGTGATCCTGATCAGTTCCTATCGTATTTACAAGGAAAAGTTTCCCCATTGGGTGGTGGTCACCGGTCACGACGACCGTTACATCTATTTTCATGACCCCTACATCGATGAGGAGAAGGGCAAGACGGTCACCGATTGCGTCAACATGCCCATTCTACACAAGGAGTTCGAGCGTATGGCACAGTACGGCAAGAGTGGTCAGCGCGCCGCGTTGATCTTGTATCCACCATGACACAGACGAGGTAATACATACATCCATGGTGACCCAGATAATAGTGGTTGAAGACGTCAAACGCTGGACCTATAGCGAGATCGAATGTCCGGTGGTGGATATTGACGAGTATTTGACCTCGGCGGAGTATTTCGCGCTCAAGAACGTGCAGGTGATCAACCTGTGCAAGGACTACCGTTATTCCAGGGTCGGTTATTATTGTTCCCTGCTGGCCGAGGCGCGTCGGCACCGTGTCATCCCCTCGGTGAAGAGCATGCTCGATCTCAGCGACAAGGCGCTGTACAGCCTCGATGCTGTGATCCTCGATGAAGACGTAGAAAAGGCCTTCAAGAAGCAACACGTCACCCAGGGTGTGGGCGAGTTCGAACTGCGCGTCATGTTCGGCGCTTGTCAGGACGCGGCCTTTAACGGCCTGGCGCGCAAACTGTTCGAGATATTTCCTTATCCTTTGTTGCAGATCAATTTCAAAAGCCTGGATAAATGGCGCATTACCACCATCCGGCCGTTTGCCCTGCATAAGCTCAAAGCTGAGGAAAAGGCCTACTTCAGTGCCGCACTCAGCGCCTATCTGTCCAAACGCTGGCGTACCCGTAAGCAGAAGCTGCCCGGTCGTTACGACCTGGCCATTCTGCACGATCCCAAGGACCCTTTGCCGCCGTCCAATCCGCGCGCCCTCAAGGCCTTTATCAAGGCCGCGCGCAAGCTGGGCATCAATGCCGAGCTGATCGAGCGCAAGGATTACGCCCGGTTGGCGGAATATGATGCCTTGTTCATCCGCGACACCACCCGCATCAGCCACTATACCTATCGTTTCGCCAAACGCGCCGAGAGTGAGGGCATGGTCGTGATCGACGATCCGTCCTCCATACTGCGCTGCACCAACAAGGTGTATCTGGCGGAATTGCTGCGCGCCAACCATATCGCCACGCCTAAGAGCGCCATTCTGGGCAGGCGCGATCTGGAGGCCACCGAACGGAGCATCGGCTATCCCATGGTGCTGAAGGTGCCGGACAGTGCCTTTTCGCAAGGGGTGTTCAAGGCCGAAAGCCGTGACGAGTTCCATGCCATCGCTGAGCGCCTGTTCGAGAGTTCCGAACTGATTCTGGCGCAGGAGTATCTTTATACCGAGTACGATTGGCGTATCGGCGTGCTCAATCGCAAACCCATTTTCGCCTGCCAGTATTTCATGTACCGCAAACACTGGCAGATCGTCAAACACGGCAGCAGCGGCGCTTTTCAGGAAGGCGACGCCAAGACCTGGGCCGTCGCCGAGGCGCCGCGCGCGGTGGTGGAGATCGCCGTGAAGGCGGCGGGGTTGATCGGCGACGGGCTCTACGGCGTCGACGTCAAACAAAGTGATCGGGGTGTCTACGTGATCGAGGTCAATGACAATCCGAATCTGGATATGGGTGTCGAGGACCGCTATCTGGGTGAGGAGTTATTCAACTTGGTCATGGCCGACTTTTTGCGCCGCCTGGATGGCAAGAAATAACAATCGCGGTGACCATCTGAACGAGGCAACTGATGTCCGAGAACATGGAATACTTGTCATGTCAGGCGGTGTGCTACGCCGAGTCCTTCAACTTCCTCGGCTTGTCCGGAGCCCTGTTGACCACGGGACGGTGCGCCTGCTACCGCGATGTGATCTATCTCGAGGTCGAACAGGGCAGTTGCGCCATTTTTCCCTTCGGCGTCGCGGTGTACTGGAATGTCAGGAAGGATGTGGTGGAGCGCATTGACGAGCAGCTGCAGCTGTTTGCGCTGCGCGCCTACCCGGAACGGGAAACGGAACATTATCCCTTTATCCATGGTTGTGAGAAAAACCGTTTCACCCATGAGCATATCGAGCTCGTCGATAACGACACCATGACCCTGTTGGCCTTCTCTCATGCCCTGTCTCAGTCGGTGAAACTGGCCATGTTTGAGAGACAGGCCCAGCAGACCATCGAAGAGACCGCCGCCATTCCGCGCAAGTTGGCCGACACCGGCTCCACCCTGTTGTCACGGCGGCAGACCGCCAGGATGCGCGGCAAGCTGTTTTTGACCAAGAGCGATATCATTCTCAAGTATGAGTTGCTGGATACGCCGGAATTTTTCTGGGAATACCCCGAACTGGAGCCGGTGTATCAAATCGGGGCGCATTATTTGGAGTTGAAACAACGTACCGAGATATTATCCCTCAAGCTTGAGACCATCCACGAATTGTTCCAGATGCTGGCCGACGATCAGAAACACCAGCATTCATCCACCCTGGAGTGGATCATCATCTGGCTCATCGCGGTCGAGATAATCATCTTTCTGGTGAACGATTTTATCTTGGCTCATTGACCGCGCTTAGTCTTGTGCGTGGCCTGCCAGGTGCCGACCAGCAGGCCGATGACGACGCCGATGGCGAGTACGAAAAACACCATCAGGGCACGCGAGATGGAGAGTTGCCAAAAAAAGAAGGTGATGGTGACTATTTCAGTATTCTGCGCCGTGAATATCACCAGCAGCACCAATAAGGCGACGCCGAGTATGAATTTTGTTTGTTGCATGGTCTTGGTTTTTGTCATGATGATGCCTTAGTCGGCGGTTTCGGGTAAGCATAGATGAATTGGCCGAGGTGTTACAGCACCGTGTGGCGGAGCGTCGCGACGACTTCATCGATCCATAAAATGTCTACAATAGCTAAAGGCGCAACAATAGATCCTTCTATTATGAACGAGAATAACTGGCTGGACACGCTTACCCACAGTCTGGTGGAAATGCTGAATGCGGTGCTGGCGTGGCTGCCCCAGCTTCTGGCGGCGCTTGTGGTATTGATGGCGGGCTGGGTGCTGGCGCGGCTGCTGCGGCGTTTTGTGGTGCGGCTGGCCGAAGGCTTGGACCATCTCTGGCATCGCTTGACCCATGTGCCCGGTCTGAAGACCCTGCAAAGTGCGCATCCGCCGACGCGCCTGCTGGGACTGTTGGTGTTTTGGCTGGTGCTGATATTTTTCTTCGCCGTCGCCGCCCATATCCTAGAATTGGAGTTCATCACCGCATGGATCGGGCTGGGGCTCGGCTATCTGCCCGTGATCCTGCTCAGCGCTTTGATCATTGCGGTCGGCGTATTTCTGGCGTCTTTGTGCCGGCGTCTGGTGGAGTCGGCCATGTTCGCCGCCGGCGTCGCCCAGGCCAGGCTACTGGCGCAGGTGATGCAGGGCGTCATTATCGTATTGACGGTGGTGCTGGCGCTGGCCCAGCTCGGTATCGATGTCAGTTTTCTCGCCACCGTGTTCGGCATTACCCTGGCCGCGGTGCTGAGTGCCATCGCCTTGGCCTTCGGCATCGGGGCGCGGGATTATGTCGCCAATGTATTGGCGGCGCATCAAGTGCGGCGACGCTATCATACCGGCGATATGATCCGCGTACTGGACGTGCAGGGCAGGCTGCTGTCCATCACCGCCACCATGGTGATCCTCGACAGTGATCAGGGCGAGGTGAGCCTGCCCGCCAATCTGTTCAGCCGCCATCTCTCGACCCTGGTGGATTCAGTGCCCGACGATGAAGAGTGAGTTTCAACTCAGTCGCGCATTTGTCAGCCGCCATCCCCAGGCCGCGGCGCGGGTGCTGGAGCGTCTCGGCCCGGAGGTGGTCGCCGATTACCTAAGCGAGCTGGAGCTGCACCCCGCCGTCACCGTGTTGAGCGCCATGGTGACAGCGCATGGCGCCGCCTATCTTGCCGCCATGCCCGCGGACGCGGCCGCCGCCTTGCTGGATGCCTGCGACAGGGACACGGCCGCCACACTGCTGCGCGCCATGCCGCCGGATGCGGCGCAGGCGCGCCTGGAGCGCGTGCCACAATCAACGCAAAGACGCCTGACGCGTTTGATGCGCTATCCGGACGGCAGTGTGGGTAGCCGCATGCGCAGTTATTTATTCGTGCTCCCCGCCACGATTTCGGTGACGGAGGCATTGAAGCGCATCAGGCAGACGCATCAATTGAGCCAGCATCACATTTATGTCAATGATGAGGCGCTCAGGCTGAAGGGCGTGCTGAGCCTGGTCCAGTTGCTGCGCGCCGATGCCCAGGCGCCCATCGCCCAATTGGCCCTCAGGAGCGTGCCCGGCATTCCGGTGCGCGCCAGCGTGAAGGAAGTAGTGGATATGCCGGTCTGGCGTCATCACCAGTATCTCCCGGTCATCGACAGTAAAACCAGACTGGTGGGGGAAATCGATTTCTCCAGCTTGCATGATGCGGTGCCAATTCAGGTCACGGCCGACACCGGAGCAGCGACCACGACATTTTTGGAGTGGCTTTGGTTATCGCTGGCGGTGGCCCTCACGGCCACGCTCGACACGCTGTTCGACACTCAACGAGCGAAAAGGGATACCCATGACAACGGCGTCTGAACATGCGGCAGCGGCGTTGAATCGCGAGTATCTCAATCACTATCCCGCGGAGGCGGCCCGCGAGCTTGCCTTGGTCCGGGCGCATGAACTCGGCGGCATATTGCAGTCGGTCCCGGTGACCATTGCCTTGCAGCTTTGGCAGCACTTGCCTCTGGGAGCTCAGGAAGAGGCGCTGCTGCAGTTGCCTGAGGGCTTTGTTCGGACCTTGTTGGGGCGCAGTGAGCCGCAAGCCTCGGCCAGATTGTTGCTGCGCCTGCCGCACGCGGCGCGTGATGACTATCTCCGCTTGCTGGATACTGATCGCCGTCACGAACTGCAGCGTTTGATGGAATATCCTGCGGACAGCGCCGGTGGGGTCATGGATCCGCGCTTTTTGTCTTTGCGCGGCGAATTGACGGTGCGCGAAGCGTTGCGTCTGTTGCAACGTCACAAGCCCAAATTCAGCCGCCAGTTGTTTCTTACCGACGCCGACGGTGTGGTCAAGCAGATGGTGGATATCCAGGCCTTGTCGCTGGCCGACGGCACCGGCCCCTTGCAGGCCTTGGCCAAGGCGGTGCCCGCCTGGGTGCTGGCCACCGCCAGCCGCGACGAGGTGGTGGAACAGATGGAACAGCACAAGATGACGGATCTACCGGTGGTGGATATCGACGGTCGCTTAATGGGGATTATCCGCCAGGACGCCCTGGTGACGGCGGTGCAGGAAGAGGCCAGCGCCGATATCCAGACCATGGTCGGCGCCAGCAAGGACGAACGTGCCCTGTCCAGTATCGGGTTCGTGGTGCGCAAGCGTCTGCCTTGGCTGCAGATCAATCTGCTCACCGCCTTTTTGGCCGCCAGTGTGGTGGGTATTTTCGAGAGTACCATCGCCAGCTTTACCGCCTTGGCAGTGTTGCTGCCGGTGGTGGCGGGGCAGTCGGGCAATACCGGCGCCCAGGCCCTGGCGGTGACCATGCGCGGACTGGCGTTGCGCGAGATCGGCACCAGTCACTGGCGCCGCGTGACGCGCAAGGAGATCGGCGCCGCCTTTATCAATGGGATTGCGGTGGCGCTGACTACAGCTGTCGGGGTCTATTTCTGGAGCGGGTCGTATGGCTTGGGACTGGTGATCACCTTCTCGATGATCATTTCCATGACGGCTGCCGCGTTTTCCGGCGTCATTATCCCGGTCATCCTCAGTTCTCTGGGGCAGGATCCGGCACAATCCTCATCCATTATTTTGACCACCGTCACCGACGTGGTCGGGTTTTTCTCCTTTCTTGGCATCGCCACCCTGTTGACAGGCATGCTTTAAAGGGCGCGTTTTTTGGCTGGGTGGTGGGCCGACTTTCTGGGATAATACGCGCACCGATAATAACAATCGCGTGTGTTGTGCCTTAGCCGCTTATGAAAAGCCCAAATGTTGAACAACGCATCCAGCAGTTGCGGGATGAGATCAACCATCACAACTATCTTTATTACGTAGAGGATAGTCCGGAGATCCCGGATGTCGAATACGATCGGCTGCTGCGCGAGCTGCAGGCGCTGGAGGCAAAGCATCCGGCGCTGGTGACGCCCGATTCACCCACCCAGCGTGTCGGCGCCGAGCCGGTCAAGGCCTTCGGCGAAGTCAAACACCAAATCCCCATGCTATCGCTGGACAACGCCTTTTCCGATGACGAGGTGGCGGAGTTCGACCGCCGCGTGCGGGAACGACTTGGCAGTGAGCGGGTGGAGTACGTCGCCGAGCCCAAGCTGGACGGTCTGGCGCTGAGCATGCTGTATGAGGACGGGCGTCTGGTGCAGGCGGCGACACGCGGCGACGGCGTCAGCGGCGAGGACGTGACCCATAACGTGCGCACCATCGCCTCCGTTCCGCTGCGCTTGATGGGCAAGGACTACCCGGCGCGTCTGGAAGTGCGTGGCGAGGTCTATATGCCCAAACAAGGCTTTGAGGCGCTCAATCAGCGCGCGCGCGACAAAGGCGACAAGGAGTTCGTCAATCCGCGTAATGCGGCTGCCGGCAGTCTGCGCCAGCTCGATCCGCGCATCACTGCCGCGCGGCCCCTGGCCGTGTACTGCTACGGTGTCGGTCTCGTCGAGGGCAGGGAACTGGCGTCCACCCATAGCGGTATTCTGGAACAACTACAGCATTGGGGCCTGCGCGTCTCGCCCGAGATCAAACGGGTCATCGGTCTCGACCAGGTATTGGTCTATTACGAAGCGCTGGCCCGGCGCCGCGCCGAGCTGCCCTACGAGATCGACGGTGTAGTCTACAAGGTCAACCGGCTGGATCAACGCGAGGTCCTGGGATTTGTCGCGCGCGCGCCACGCTGGGCCATCGCCCATAAATTCCCGGCCCAGGAGGAGATGACCCGTTTGCTGGATATCGAGGTCCAGGTCGGCCGGACCGGAGCGATCACTCCGGTGGCGCGCCTGGCGCCGGTGTTCGTCGGCGGCGTGACGGTGAGCAACGCCACCTTGCACAACCAGGATGAAATCGACCGTAAGGATGTGCGTGTCGGTGACACGGTGATCGTCAGGCGGGCCGGTGACGTGATTCCCGAAGTGGTCTCGGTGGTGCTGTCCAAACGCCCCAAAAACGTCAAACGCTTTACCATGCCGCAGCAGTGTCCCGTCTGCGGTTCGGACGTGATTCGCGCCGAGGGCGAGGCGGTGGCGCGCTGCAGCGGCGGCCTGTTCTGCGCCGCCCAGCGCAAGGAGGCGATCAAACATTTCGCCTCGCGTAAGGCCATGGATATCGACGGCCTGGGCGACAAATTGGTGGAGCAGCTGTGCCAGCAGGGGCTGATCCACGATTTGGCCGATCTCTATGCCCTGACGCCGGAACAGCTGGCCGGCCTAGAGCGCATGGGCGAGAAATCGGCGCAGAACCTGATCGATGCCCTGGAAAAGAGCAAACAGACGACCTTGCCCCGGTTTCTATTTGCGCTGGGAATACGCGAGGTGGGCGAGGCGACGGCCCAGGGCCTGGCTAACTGGTTCGCCGAGCTGGATGCGATTCGCACGGCCACTGAAGAGGATTTGCAGCAGGTGCCGGACGTGGGACCGGTGGTGGCCGCTCATATTCGCGCCTTTTTTCAGCAATCCCATAATCTGGATGTAATCGACAAGCTGTTGCAGGCCGGTGTGCATTGGCCGGCCGTGGAGCGGCGCGCCGTAAAGCAACTGCCCTTGCAGGGTAAGACTATCGTGCTTACCGGGAGTTTATCTGAGTGGACGCGTGACGAGGTCAAACGGCGACTTCAAGCCCTGGGGGCAAAAGTAACCGGCAGTGTGTCGAAACGGACGGATCTGGTGATCGCCGGCGCCGAGGCCGGTTCCAAACTCAGCAAGGCGGAGCAGTTGGGTGTGGAAGTGATGGACGAGGCAGGATTGACGGAGCTGCTGCACCGCTATGAATAACCCGGTGCCGCGGCACCGGGCGCATTGCATGGTTCACTGATTGTTGATCTTGATGTCGGCCTTTTTCTGCAATTCGGCCACGTATTCCGACACCCGTTGCTCGGCAAGCAGCTGCATCAGGCGATCCTTCACCTGAGCGAAGTCCGGCACGCTTACCGGGCGCGAGGCCTCGACCTTGATCACATGCCAGCCGAAATTGGTCTGCACCGGTGTTTTGGTGTATTCGCCGACGCGGGTGTTTTGCAGTGCGGCGGCGAAGTTCTCCGGCATTCTGGCCGGGTTGATCCAGCCGATTTCCCCGCCGCGGCTGGCGCTGCTGTCGCTGGAGAAATCGCGCGCCACCTGGGCGAAGTCGGTACCGCTGTTGAGTTTGCCGATGGCCTCCTCGGCCTGTTGTTGCGATTGGGTCAGGATATGGGCGGCCTTGTATTCCGCCGCTTTGGAGGTCTCGGCCTGTTGCTGATAAAACGCGCGCGCCTGTGCTTCGGTGACGGGGTTCTGGTTCAGGATCTTGGCCACCAGGGCCTGCGAAATCACTTCGCGACGCTGATTGTCCAGGGCCAACTGAACCCGTTCCGACTCATTCAGATTTTGCTTCATGGCTTCCTGAAACAGCAGCTCGCGGCCGACGTAGGCCTGTATCAATTGCTGGCGGGTCTGGGGCGAATTGAGGTCGGCTTTTGGATTCTTGATCTTGGCATAGGTGAGCAAATCGGCGGTGGTGATCGGTTCGCCGTTCACGGTGGCGATCTGCTTGTCACCGTCGGCGGCGAAGGATATAGAGACTGCACACAGTAGAAACAAGGCGGAGATCGACTTCATGAGTGATTGCATACTTGAGTCCTTAATGGTTTTGTAATGATGGTTATGACTAGGTTTCGGCATGTTCTGCAGGGGTGCTGGCGTCGATGCTGAGGGCGTGGATCTCGCCGTTCATCAGGTCGCCGAGTGCCTCGTAGACCAGTCGATGGCGCTGCAACAGATTCTTGCCCACAAATGCATCCGACATAACGCGCACCGTATAGTGACCGCCGGTGGCACCATGGCCGGCATGGAGGTGGCTGTCATCAATCAGCTCCAGGTGTTGCGGCCTGAGGGCGTCTTCGATGCGTTGGCGGATGAGTTGTTCCCGTTCAGCGGACATTAAGGCAATACCTTTTTGAAAGGCCTAATGGTAACACTCTGGTACACCCCGGCTGCAACATAGGGGTCCTGATCGGCCCATTGCTGCGCGGCCTCGAGGGATTCGAACTCGGCCACGATCAGGCTGCCGCTGAAGCCCGCCGGACCGGGGTCCTCGCTGTCGATGGCGGGAAAGGGGCCGGCCAACAGCAGGCGGCCTTGCCCTTTCAGGGCCTCCAGTCGTTGCAGATGCTCGGGGCGTGCCGCCAGACGTTGTTCCAGGCTGTTGTCCTTATCGCGGCCGATGATGGCATACAGCATCAAGGTTGCTCCTTGGATTTTACGGGGGATTTTACGGATTCTGGGGAATTTACGGATTCCGGCGGGTTGGCCGATTCCGGCTCCTTCATGTAACGGCCGATGAAAAAGGCCTGGGCGATGATGAAGACGAAGGTCAGGCCGATCATGCCGAAGAGTTTGAAGTTGACCCAGGTGGCCTCGTCGAAATTGTAGGCCACATAGAGATTGAGAAAGCCGATAAATACGAAGAACACCGACCAGGCGATATTCAGGCGCGGCCAGATGTGCCCGGGCAGCGCTACGTTTTTCTCCATCATGCGTTGCACGATGGTCTTTTTGCCGATGAAGTGACTGCCGACGAACACCAGCGCGAAGGCCCAGTTGACCAGGGATGGCTTCCACATGATGAAGGTCGGGTCTTGCAAGGCCAGGGTGGCGCCGCCCAGTACCACGATCAGCAACAGCGTGATGACATGCATCTTCTCGACGCGCCGATGCTGCAGCCAGAGCCAGCCCACTTGGATGAAGGAGGCGACGATGGCCACGGCCGTGGCGACATAGATGTCGTAGGCTTTATAGGCAATGAAAAATAAAAGAATGGGGAAAAAATCAAACAGGAATTTCATGAAGTCCTCAACATCTCAAGGGGGCAGTAAGGGGTCTCGCTAAATGAGGTCAAAGATTCTATCATAGGCCGCTTTGTCGAGGCATGCCGCGAGATTCATGGGAACGGATAGATACACGAAATATGATCTGCACTGTCATTCCACCGCCTCCGACGGCGAACTCTCGCCGACGGCGCTGGTGGAATACGCCGTGCAAAACGGGGTGGAGGTGTTGGCGCTCACCGACCATGATGTTACCGACGGCCTCGCCGAGGCGGCCGGCGCGGCGCGCGCGCATGGCTTGGGTTTTGTCAGCGGTGTCGAAATCTCGGTCACTTGGGACACGTATCTGTTGCACATCGTCGGACTGAATTTCGATGTCGCAAATGTCACTCTGCAACAAGGCCTGGCGGGACTGCGGCGACAGCGCGAGGCCCGCGCCACCGAGATGGCGCGGCGTTTGGACAAGCTCGGCTTCGACGGCAGTCTGGAAGGGGCCAGGTGCTATGCCAACGGCCAGATCCTGAGCCGGACCCACTTCGCCCGCCATCTGCATGCCTGCGGCCGCGTCAAGACCCTGCAGGAGGCCTTCGACCGTTATCTCGGCACCGGCAAGCCCGCCTATGTGAAGACCGAATGGACCAGTCTGGAGACGGCGGTGCAGTGGATTACCGCCGCCGGCGGTGAGGCGGTCATCGCCCATCCCGGCCGCTATAAGCTGTCCGCCACCAAACTGCGGCGCCTGATCGAGGCGTTCAAGGCCGTGGGGGGACGGGCGCTGGAGGTGATCTCGGGCAGCCAGGACATCAACATGACCCGCAACCTGGCCGATTATGTGCGCCGCTATGAACTGCATGCCTCCTTGGGGTCCGATTATCACGGCCCCAGTCAAACCTGGCGCCACATGGGCCGCTTGCCGCCCCTGCCGCAGGGCTGCGAACCCGTCTGGCGCTTGTGGGAATGAACGCATGAGCCAGTTTTTCCAGATTCATCCGGAAACGCCGCAACAGCGCCTGATCCGGGGCGCGGTGGAGATCATCCGCCAGGGCGGGGTGGTGATCTATCCTACCGATTCCTGTTATGCCTTCGGCTGTCAGATCGGCGACAAAAAGGCGGTGGAGCGCATTCGCCGCATCCGCAGCTTGGATGACAAACACAATTTCACCCTGATGTGTCGTGATTTGTCCGAGATGTCCGATTATGCCCAGATCGACAACATCGCCTATCGCTTCATCAAAGGGCTTACCCCCGGCCCTTACACCTTCGTGCTGCCGGCCATGAAGGTCGTGCCCAAACGCCTGCTGCACCCCAAGCGCAAGACCATCGGCGTGCGCATGCCCGACAATGCCATCGCCCTGGCGCTGCTGGACGCGCTGGGCGAGCCGATCCTGAGTTCGACCATGATCCTGCCCGGCGATGAATTTCCCATGATCGATCCCTATGACATGCGCGATACGGTCGGTCACCAGGTGGACCTGATCATCGACGGCGGCTACTGCGGTCTGGAACCCACCACGGTGATCGAGTTGCTGGACGAGACGCCGGAGGTGGTGCGGCGCGGCAAGGGGGCCGACGAGCTTGTGCTATAGCCTTAAAGTAGTGAGTCATATAAATATTGTAAGGCAATAATATTATTCGAATAATTATCATTATGTCGGAAAGGGGTATACTGCTGCGATGTTGCAATTGAATTTAGTGCAGGAGATCGCCGCCTGGGCCCTGCCGGTGCTGTTCGCCATCACCGTTCACGAGGTCTCCCACGGTTGGGTGGCGCGTCGCCTGGGTGACCCGACGGCCGAAATGATGGGGCGTCTGACCCTCAACCCGCTCAAGCACATCGATCCCATCGGCACGGTGCTGGTGCCGCTGATATTCGTGCTGCTGCCCGGTAATTTCATCTTCGGCTGGGCCAAACCGGTGCCGGTCACGTGGCAGAATCTG
Organism: Candidatus Tenderia electrophaga; assembly: GCA_001447805.1. NCBI lineage: Bacteria > Pseudomonadati > Pseudomonadota > Gammaproteobacteria > Tenderiales (SeqCode) > Tenderiaceae (SeqCode) > Tenderia (SeqCode) > Tenderia electrophaga (SeqCode). The sequence continues at coordinate 2,123,042 of CP013099.1, read as the reverse complement.
CGTAATCCCAAGCGTGACATGGCGCTGGTGGCCTTGGCCGGTCCGAGTTCCAATCTGCTCATGGCCATCGGCTGGGGCGTGGTGGCCAAGCTCGGCTATCTGCTGGCGGATCAGGTGCCGTTCCTCGGCCTGCCCATGATCTACATGGGCAGCGCCGGTATTCTGATTAACATCATTCTGATGGTGTTAAATTTGTTACCATTGCCGCCGCTGGACGGCGGCCGCGTGCTGGCCGGCCTGTTGCCCGGGCCGCTGGCCTACAAATATTCACGTATCGAACCCTATGGCATTGTGATTCTGCTGGTATTGCTGTTCACCGGTCTGCTGGGTGGTCTGCTATGGCCCGTGGTTCAGGGTGTGATGCAGCTGTTGTATAGTGTGTTGGCCTTATAAATAGACCAGGGTAAGGAAGGGAGTGATTTGAATACGGTTCCAAACCAACAGCAGCGTGTCCTGTCCGGCATGCGTCCCACCGGCAAGCTGCATCTGGGGCACTATCACGGCGTGCTCAAAAACTGGGTTCAGCTGCAGCACGAGTACGACTGCTTCTTCTTCGTGGCCGATTGGCATGCCCTGACCACGGAGTACGAAAATACCGCCATCATCGCCAACAATGTCTGGGAAATGGTGATCGACTGGCTGGCCGCCGGTGTCAATCCGGGCTCGGCCAAGATCTTCATTCAATCACGGGTGCCGGAACACGCCGAGTTGCACCTATTGTTGGGCATGATGGCGCCGCTCGGCTGGCTGGAACGCGTGCCCACCTATAAGGACCAGCAGGAGCGGTTGAAGGAGAAAGACCTGGCCACCTACGGCTTTCTCGGCTACCCGCTGCTGCAAAGCGCCGACATCCTCATCTATAAGGCCGGACTGGTGCCGGTGGGGGAAGACCAAGTGGCCCATGTGGAACTCACCCGCGAAGTGGCGCGGCGCTTCAATCATCTGTACGGCCGTGAGCCCGGCTTTGAAGATAAGGCGGCGGCGGCGGTCAAAAAAATGGGCAAGAAAAACGCCAAGCTTTACGATGAGTTGAGGAAGAAATTTCAGGAAAAAGGTGATGATGAGGCGCTGCAGACGGCGCGCGCCCTGCTGGAGGCGCAACAGAATATCACCCTCAGTGACAAGGAGCGGCTGTTTGGATATCTGGAGGGAGGGGGTAGAATAATCCTGCCCGAGCCGCAGCCGCTGCTGACCCAGGCCTCCAAGATGCCCGGTCTGGACGGGCAAAAGATGTCTAAGTCCTACGGCAATACCATCGCCCTGCGCGAAGACCCGGCCGAGGTGGAGAAGAAGCTGCGCACCATGCCCACTGATCCGGCGCGGGTGCGGCGTACTGATCCGGGCGATCCGGATAAATGCCCGGTGTGGCAGTTGCACCAGGTCTATTCCACGGATGACGTGAAGGCCTGGGTGCAGGAGGGGTGTCGCAGCGCCGGCATCGGCTGTCTGGAATGCAAGCAGCCAGTGATCGATCAGGTGATCCGGGAGCAAGCGCCCATGCGCGAGCGCGCCGAGGAATTCGTCAACAACCCCAACCTTGTGCGCAAGGTCGTCAACGAGGGAACCGAACAGGCCAGGGAAGTGGCGCGCAAGACGTTGGAAGAGGTGCGTCAATCCATGGGCCTGGAGTATCGATGAGCGAGACACACGACAGCGCAGCAGCGGCCGGTCACGGCGAGCATGATGCGCCCGCCGAAACGGCCCTGCAGCAGGAGATTCCCTTCGCCCTGATCCACGGCGAGGCCCTGACCCAGCTGCCCCGGGATCTCTATATTCCCCCCGACGCGCTGGAGGTGTTCCTGGAAGCCTTTGAAGGCCCCTTGGACCTGTTGTTATACATGATCCGGCGTCAGAACCTGGACGTCCTGGATATCCCCATTGCCGAGATCACGCGCCAGTACATGAGCTATATCGACATGATGCAGGATATGCGTTTCGAGCTGGCCGCCGAGTACCTGGTGATGGCCGCCATGCTGGCCGAAATCAAGTCGCGCATGCTGCTGCCGCGTCCCGCGGCTGCCGAGGAAGACGAGGAAGACCCGCGTGCCGAACTGGTGCGCCGGCTGCAGGAATACGAACGCTATAAACGGGCCGCCGAGGATATGGACGAGCTGCCGCGCCTCGGCCGCGATGTGTTCGAGAGCAGCGCCGAGGCGCCCGATCTGAAGGTGGTCAAGCCGGTGCCCGAGGTGGAGTTGAAAGAGGTGTTGCTGGCCTTTCAGGACGTGCTGCGGCGCGCCGACATGTTTTCCTCCCATCACATCCAGCGTGAGGCCCTGTCGGTGCGTGAGCGCATGACCGGGGTGTTGGACATGATCAATCCCGACAGCTTTATCGAGTTCAGTAAATTGTTTAAGGTCCAGGAAGGACGCATGGGGGTGGTGGTGACCCTGCTGGCCGTGCTCGAATTGATCAAGGAGAGTCTGATCGAAATGATTCAGACCGAACCCTTCGGACCTATCTACGTAAAGGCGCATCAGAATGTCCATGCACACGAATCCTGACAAACTGAAACAGATCATCGAAGGCGCGCTGCTGGCCGCCGGCCGGCCCCTGAGTATCGATCAGATCCTGAGCCTGTTCCTGGACGAGGGCCAGCCCAGCCGCGAGGAGATCCGCAGCGCCATTGCGCAACTGCAGGAAGAATGTGGCGAGCGCGGTGTGGAGTTGAAGGAGGTGAGCAGCGGCTTTCGCTACCAGGTCAAGGTCGCCCTGGCGCCCTGGATCGCGCGCCTGTGGGAAGAGCGGCCGTCGAAATACTCGCGCGCCACCCTGGAAACCCTGGCGCTGATCGCCTACCGCCAGCCGATCACCCGCAGCGAGATCGAGGATGTGCGCGGCGTGACGGTGAGCAGCAATATCATCAAGTCCCTCCTGGAGCGCGAATGGATTCGTGTCATCGGTCATCGCGACGTGCCCGGCAAGCCGGCGCTGTACGGGACGACCAAGGGCTTTCTCGATTATTTCAATCTCAAGAGTCTGAGCGATCTGCCCCCCCTGGCCGAATTGCGCAGCATCGACAGCATCGAGCGCGAATTCGATTTCGGCGAACAGGCGCAAGATGACGCGGGTGATCACGCCGCGAATGACGCGGGGAGCGATACGGATCAAGTGCAGCCGGTGGCCTTGGCGGACGCGGATGAACATCCTGCCGAGCGGGACACGGCCGACGTCGAGACCGACGCAGCGCAGGCCGAGGATCAGCCGCCTGAAACGCGTGACGAGCAGGCGCAGGCCGAGGCGGAGGATGACGGCTCCGACAGCGACGCCCGCTCCAAAACCGAAGCCGCCTATTAATCCTAATCGTGGCAGAACGTATCCAAAAACTTCTGGCCGCGGCCGGCATCGCCTCGCGGCGCGAGGCCGAACGTCTGATCGAGGCCGGCCGTGTCAGCGTCAACGGCAATGTGATCTCCCTCGGCGACAAGGCCGAATTGAGCGATACCGTGCGCGTCGACGGCAAGGTGATTCGACTCGAACGACGGCCGGCGACCAAACACCGCGTATTGGCCTATCACAAGCCCGAAGGCGAAGTCTGCACCCGTTCCGATCCGGACGGGCGGCCCACCATATTCGACCGTCTGCCGCGTCTGCGCAGCGGCCGTTGGATCACCGTGGGGCGCTTGGATATCAACACCAGCGGTCTGATTTTGCTGACCACCGACGGTGAGCTGGCCAACCGCCTGATGCATCCGTCCCATGAACTGGAGCGTGAATACGCCGTGCGGGTGCTGGGCCCGGTGGATGAGGCCATGCTGCGCCAACTGCGCCAGGGCGTGGAGTTGGAAGACGGCCCGGCCCATTTCAACAGTATCCGCGATGCCGGCGGCCAGGGCGCCAACCATTGGTACCACGTCACCCTCAATGAAGGCCGTAACCGCGAGGTGCGCCGCCTGTGGGAATCCCAAGGGGTGCGGGTGAGCCGCCTGTCGCGGGTGCGCTATGGGCCGATTGCGCTGCGCCGCGGTCTCAAATCGGGCGAATGGGACGAGTTGACACGCGCTGATATAGAATTGCTGCGCCACAGTGTCGGCCTGACCCCGCTGGAGCAACTGGCCCGCGACGAAAAGCCCGCCCGGCGCAAAGCGGGCAAGCCACACAAAAAGCCGGTCAGGGCGAGGCAGTCGGTCTACAAAAAGCGTAAATGACGTTTCTGTCGGTCTATCGCAGCCTGTACAAACACTACGGCCCCCAATCCTGGTGGCCGGGTGATACGCCGTTCGAGATCATGGTGGGCGCAGTGCTGACCCAGAACACCGCCTGGATCAATGTAGAAAAGGCCATCGCCCATCTCAAGCACGGCCGCGCCTTGTCATTGAACAAGATCGCCGCCATGCCCGCCGCACAGCTTGCCCGCTTGATCAAACCGGCGGGCTATTTCAACGTCAAGGCCAAGCGCCTGCAGAATTTTTGTCGCTGGTTGCAACAGCAGGGCGGCGAGAAGGTCATTCGAGAATGGGATGATGATGAACTGCGTCGCGGCCTGCTGTCGGTGAACGGGGTCGGATTTGAGACCGCCGATGACATGATGCTGTATGCCTTTGATCGCCCGGTGTTCGTTATCGATGCCTATACCCGCCGCCTGTTTGCGCGCCTAGGGCTGATCGACGGCGACGAGGCCTATGAAACCCTGCGTCATCTATTCGAGTCCAACCTGAGTCGCCGCATCAAGACGCGCGCGCAACAGGTGCAGATGTACAACGAGTATCATGCCTTGATCGTGATTCACGCCAAGGATATCTGCCGCAAACGTGCCCGTTGTAGTGAATGCTGTTTAAGGCGACAATGTCCGGCGGCACTCCAACCCGAAAATTTATCTTAAGCGATGTTTAAACCCCTGGAACTGTTTATCGGTCTGCGCTACACCCGTGCCAAACGGCGCAACCACTTTATTTCCTTTATCTCATTCATCTCCATCGCCGGGATCGCCCTGGGGGTGACGGCGCTGATCACCGTGCTGTCGGTGATGAACGGTTTCGAGCAGGAGCTGCGCACGCGTATCCTGGGCGTGGCCTCGCACATGGTGGTGAGCAGCGCCAGCGACGGCCTGGAGCGCTGGCAGCGTCTGGATCCGTATCTGCAGCGCTATCCCCAGATCCAGGGCATGGCGCCTTTCGTGCGCGGCGAAGGGATGCTGACCGCCGGCGCCGGGGTCAGTGGTTCAATCATTCGCGGTGTCGCACCGACATTGGAACCGCAGGTATCCACCCTCGATCAGACCATGGTGGCCGGCGCCCTGAGTGACCTTAAGGCCGGTGCGTTCAACATCATTCTGGGGCAGGAGCTGGCGCGCCAACTGGGGGTCAGGGTGGGCGACAAGGTGACCTTGGTGACGCCCCAGGCCAGTGTCACGCCCATCGGCATTATGCCGCGCTTGAAACGCTTTAGCGTGGCCGGGGTATTCGAGGCCGGCATGTATGAATTCGACAGCGCCCTGGCCCTGATTCATATCGAGGACGCCGCCAAGCTGTTCCTGCAGCCGGGCCAGGTCAGCGGCGTGCGGCTCAAGCTCGACGACATGTTCGAGGCCCCCTACCTGACCCAGCTCATGGTGCAGGATTTGCCGCACGGTTTTGTGATCACCGACTGGACCCGTCAACACGTCAATTTCTTTCGCGCGGTGAAGACCGAGAAGATTGTGATGTTTGTGATTTTGACTCTGATCGTGGCGGTGGCCGCCTTCAATATCGTCTCCACCCTGGTGATGGTCGTCACCGATAAGAAGGCCGATATCGCCATCCTGCGCACCTTGGGCATCAGCCCCGGCGCGATTATGCGCATCTTCATCGTCCAGGGGGTGGTGATCGGCTTGTTCGGTACGCTGCTGGGGGTGGCGGGCGGTGTCGCCCTGGCCTCCAACGTGGAGGTGATCGTACCGGCCATCGAACGGGCCCTGGGCATGAAATTCCTGTCGCCCGATGTCTACTACATCAGCGATCTGCCCTCGGAGATGCGCGGCGCAGACATCGTCACCATCAGCGTGGTGGCGTTTGTGCTGTGCCTGGCGGCCACTGTGTATCCCGCCTGGCGCGCCTCGCGCACCCAGCCGGCGGAGGCGCTGCGCTATGAGTGAGGTGATTCTGTCCTGCCAGGGCCTGGTGAAGCGCTTCGTTGAAGGCGGCCTGGCGGCCGAGGTGTTGAATGGCGTCGATCTCAAGGTCTGTAAGGGTGAACGCCTGGCCGTCATCGGCGCCTCAGGGTCCGGCAAAAGCACGCTGTTGCATGTGTTGGGCGGACTGGATCTGCCCAGCGCCGGTCAAGTCTATCTGAAGGGGCAGAATTTTACCGGCATGAACGAACGCCAACGCGGCGAAGTGCGCAATCGCAGCTTGGGCTTTGTCTATCAGTTCCATCATTTGTTGCCGGAATTTACCGCCCTGGAGAATGTGGCCATGCCGCTGCTGATCCGCGGCGATCGGCCCGAACGCGCCGCCGCCCAGGCGCAGCAGATGCTGGAACGGGTCGGCTTGGCGCCGCGCGCCCGGCACAAGCCGGGTGAATTGTCCGGTGGCGAGCGCCAACGCGCCGCGGTGGCGCGCGCCCTGATAAGCCAACCTCAGTGCGTCTTGGCCGACGAACCCACCGGCAATCTGGATCAGCATACCGCCGCCCAGGTTTACGACCTGATGCTGTCCCTGAACCGGGAGTTGAGTACCAGTTTTTTGGTGGTGACCCATGATCTCTCTCTGGCCGGCAAGATGGACCGGGTGTTGCGCTTGGAAGCGGGGCGTCTGGTGCCGGCCTAAGAGGTCTCTTTACCTTGCCGGCGGCGGGCGCTGCGTTTTTTTATATACTGGAAGATGTGCACGCGCCAGACCACTTGTGCCGCCACATAACCCGTCAGGGCGGACAGCAGCCCGATAAGCAAACAGCCGAGCAGGAACGGCTGCCAGAAATGCCCCAGCTCGCTCATAAACCAATTGAAGGATAGCTCAAAGCTGAATTTATGCGGCGGGCTGTCGAGTATCCAGGCCCCGAGTTTGTGAGCGTAGTAGAACATGGGCGCCATGGTCAGTGGATTGGTGATCCACACTAAGATGACCGAGATGGGCAGATTGACGCGCGCGGCGATGGCGATGGCGGCGGCGATGACCATTTGAAAGGGCACCGGTATCCAGGCACACAGCAGGCCGACGAAAAAGGCCCCTGACACCGAGCGCCGATTCAGATGCCAGATATTGGGATCGTGCAGCAGACGGCCGAAGCGCTTCAGGTGTTTGTGTTCCCTGAATCTGCGATGATCGGGCAGATAGCGTTTGATCAGCTTGCGCGGCATGATAGGGTAATGTGCTTACGCTCGCCCCGCGGCCGGGAAATCGTGGTCACTCATAGCTCAGGATAAAAATAAGAAGTCAAAGATGCGCCTTGCAGCCATCGCATTTCTTGCCGGTATTGTGGTGTTTCAGCAACTGCCTGACGTGCCGGACGGTCGCTGGGCCGGTCTTTTGTTGTTAAGCCTACCACTATCTTTCCTGGTTGCACCACTCAAAATTCCCCTCTGGATGGTGAACGGGTTTTTGATCGCCTTGCTGCAGGCGCACAGCCTGCTGGCCACCGAGCTGGCGTCTGAATGGCAGGGCCAGAATCTGCTCGTGGAGGGGGTGATTGAGTCCCTGCCCGAACAACGCCAATACGGCCAGCGCTTTCTGTTCCGGATCACCGATGTCATCACGCCGCCGCTCCAGGCGGCCGAGGTGCCGCGTCGGGTGCGGCTGAATTGGTATCGTAGCGACCAGCCCCTGGAGGTCGGTCAAGCTTGGCAGTTGCTGCTGCGGCTGAAGCAGCCTCACGGCTTTATGAATCCCGGCGGTTTCGATTACGAGGGCTGGTTGTTTCGTCAGGGCATCCGTGCCACCGGCTATGTGCGTCACAGTGACGACAACCGCTATCTAGGCCGGGAAAACAGCCCGGCCTATGCGCTGCACCGACTGCGCGCGTCCCTGGCGGCAAAGATTGATCAGGCCCTGGCACAAGACCGCTTCCAAGGCATGGTTAAGGCCCTGGCCATCGGCCTGCGCGAGGATATTTCGGCACCGCAGTGGGATGTGTTGGTGAAGACCGGCACCAATCATTTGATGGCCATTTCCGGTCTGCATATAGGGCTTGTGGCGGGGCTGGCGTTTTTTCTATGGCGCTGGGTCTGGGCCCGTTCGGCGTATTTGTTACGCTACTGGCCGGCGCCCAAGGCGGGCGCGCTGGCCGCCATCGTGGCGGCGCTGGTATATGCCGCGATGGCGGGATTTTCCATCCCCACCCAGCGGGCCTTGGTGATGGTGGTGGTATTCATGCTGGCGCTGATCTTTCAGCGCTACCGGCCGCCGCTGGACGGTCTGTTGCTGGCCCTGCTGGTGGTGCTGGCGCTGGATCCCCTGGCGGTGATGGACGCCGGTTTCTGGCTGTCCTTCGCCGCAGTGGCCGTAATCCTGTTCGGGCTGGGCGGCCGGCTGGGTGCCCGGGGCGCCTGGTGGAAGTGGGGCCGGGTGCATGTGCTCATCGCCATCGGCCTGTTGCCCCTGACCCTGCTGCTGTTTCAGAAGGCCTCGCTGATCTCGCCGCTGGCCAATTTCATCGCCGTGCCCGTGATCAGTCTGCTCGTGGTGCCGCTGGTATTGCTGGGTACCTTGACGCTTAGTGTCTTGCCGGCGCTGGGGCAGGGACTACTGTACCTGGCCGAGGGCTGTCTCACGCTGATATGGCCCGTGCTGGAGGGCCTGGCGGCCTTGCCCGCGGCGCAGATCTATCACGCCTTCGTTGCGCCCTGGGTGATCCTGCCGGCCGCCCTGGGTACGCTGTGGCTGCTGGCGCCGCGCGGCTGGCCGGCACGCTGGCTCGGAGGGGTGTGGCTGGCGGCGGCCTTTTGCCTGCCCCATGCGCGCCCCGAGCCGGGTGAGGCCCGCTTTACCTTGCTGGATGTGGGGCAGGGCCTGGCGGCGGTGGTGGAGACGCGCCATCGCACCCTGGTCTTCGACACCGGGCCGCGTTTCAGCGCGAGCTTTGATACCGGCGCGGCGGTGGTGTTGCCGTACCTGATCAGCCGCGGTGTCGAGCGCGTCGACACCCTGATGGTGAGTCACGGCGACAATGACCACATCGGCGGCGCCCGGAGTCTGATCAAGGGCATCCCGGTGGCCAATATTCTCACCAGTGTGCCCGGGCAGTTGAGTGATGTCGGCGCGCGTGGCTGTCACGCCGGTCAGGGCTGGCGCTGGGACGGGGTACAGTTCGACATATTGCATCCCGGACGGGCATTTCGCGGCGACGAGAATAACGGCTCCTGCGTCCTGAAGGTGAGTACTCAGGGTGGGGCGGTGCTGCTGACCGGCGATATAGAAAAACGGGCCGAAACCCTATTACTGGCCGAGCAGGCCGCCAACTTGCGCGCCGATGTGTTGGTGGTGCCGCACCATGGCAGCAAGACGTCGTCCTTGCCCCGTTTTATTCGCGCGGTCGGCCCCCGTTGGGCCCTGTTTCCGGTCGGCTACCGCAACCGCTTCAAGCTGCCGCATGCGGCGATTGTGGCTCGTTATGATACAGTCGTCGGCGCCGAGGTGATGGCTTCCGGACTGGAGGGGGCCATCAGTCTGCGGCTGGGCCGCGAGGCGATCTCGCCGCCGCAAAGCTATCGCCGCCTAAATCGCCATTATTGGACACATTTTCCTAAACAAGTGCCGGCCTTGTCCGTAAAATAAGGATGATTAGCGAAATTGATTTTCCAGCAAATTCTCAAAGGAAGGAGTGAGCCGTAGTGCTTGAAATCGTAAAGTCCGGTGGGTGGTTGATGATCCCGATTATTCTCTGTTCCATTATCGCCTTGGCGATAATCGGCGAGCGGATCTGGGCGCTGCAGAAGCGTCGCATCTGTCCCAAACACCTGTTGGCGCAGATCTGGAACTGGATCAAGAATAACGAGCTGGATACCGCCAAGATCAAGCAGCTGCAAAGCGGCTCACCGCTGGGTCGTATCCTGGCGGCGGGTCTGCTCAACCGCGGCCATGATCGCGCTATTATGAAAGAGGCCATTGAGGAGACCGGCCGCCAGGTGGTGATCGACATGGAGCGTTTTCTCAATACCCTCGGGACCATTTCCCTGATCACGCCTCTGCTGGGCCTGCTGGGCACGGTTATCGGCATGATCAAGGTGTTCACCGCCATCACCGTGCAGGGGGTGGGGGATGCCAACCAGTTGGCCGGCGGTATTTCCGAGGCCCTGATCACCACCGCCGCCGGCCTGGCCATCGCCATTCCCAGTCTGATGTGTTATCGCTATTTCCAGCGCAAAGTGGACGAGCTGGTCATCTCGATGGAACAGGAATCGCTCAAACTGGTGGAAGTGCTGCTGGGTATGCGTGAGCAGGATTTGGCGGAGGCCGAATAGTTGAATCTACGTAAATTTCGCCGCGAAGAGATTTCCGTCAATCTGACGCCGCTGATCGACGTGGTATTTCTGTTGCTGATCTTCTTTATGGTGACCACCACGTTCCGCGATGAATCCGAGATCGAGATCGACCTGCCCCAGGCCTCCAACGAGCCGATGGAGCAGGTGGGCAATCCGCTGGAGGTGGTGATCGATCGTGAAGGGCGTTATTACATCGACAAGAATCTCGTCATTAACACCCAGCTCGATACCTTGAAGCGCGCCTTGCGCAAGGCCAAAGGCGAGCGGGAAAACCCGCCGGTAATCATCAGCGCCGATGCCAATGCCCCCCATCAATCGGTGGTGACGGCCATGGACGCAGCGCGTCAGGTCGGCTTGCTGCGGATGTCCATCGCCACGCGTAATCAGAACGATAATCAATAATTGCGCCGCTCGGCGCCGCCTGTTACAACCTGTTTGATGAATTCACTGGAACGTTCCTGGTATTCCTCCCGCGCCCGCGTCTGGCTGTTGCCGGCCGAGTGGCTGTTCCGCGGCCTGGCCGGGTTGCGGCGCGGGGCGTATAGAATCGGTCTGCTACGCAGCCACAAACTTGCCGTGCCGGTGATTGTGGTGGGCAACATCAGTGTGGGGGGGACGGGCAAAACGCCGTTGGTGGTCTGGCTGGTGAAACTGCTGCGTAAGGCGGGATACCGGCCGGGGATCGTGGCGCGCGGTTATGGCGGGCAGGCGCAGCGCTGGCCACAGCAGGTGCGTCACGACAGTGACCCGCGCATGGTGGGTGACGAGCCGGTGATGTTGGCACGGCGCTGCGCTTGTCCGCTGGTGGCCGGTCCGGACCGGGTGACGGCGGCACAACAATTACTCAAGCACGCCCGCTGCGACGTCATCATCGCCGATGACGGATTGCAGCATTACCGTTTGCAGCGCGATATCGAGCTGGCGGTGCTGGACGGCGAGCGCCGCTTTGGCAATGGTCATTGCCTGCCCGCCGGACCGCTGCGGGAACCGGCGTCGCGCCTGAATACGGTGGATTTCATCATCGCCAACGGCGCGGCGCGGCGCGGGGAGTTCGCCATGGATTTAGCGCCGCAGGGACTCAAGCCCGTGACCGGGGAGGGTGAAACGCTGACGTTTCAAGCGTTTGCCGGGCAGCGGGTCCATGGGGTGGCCGGTATCGGCAATCCGCAGCGCTTTTTCCAATTGCTGCGCAGCCGCGGCCTGGAGGTGACCGAACACGCCTTTCCCGATCATCACGTTTTCAGTGCCGAGGATTTGAGCTTCGCTGATGAGTTACCCATCGTCATGACGGAGAAGGACGCGGTAAAATGCCGGCTCTTGGACGCGCCGAGGATGTGGTATGTTCCCGTGGAGGCACGTTTACCCGAGGCCTTGGCATTATGCCTGCTGCAAATGCTCAAACAACTAACTGGTTAATGCATATGAATAGAAAACTATTGGATATCTTGGTGTGCCCGGTGTGCAAGGGGCCCTTGAAATATCACAAGGAACAGAATGAATTGGTTTGCCGGGCCGACCGGCTGGCCTACCCCATCCGCGACGACATCCCGGTAATGCTCGAGGACGAGGCGCGGCGCATGAGCCTGGAAGAAGTCGAGTAGTGCGGTTCACCGTGGTCATTCCGGCGCGTTATCAATCGACGCGTCTGCCCGGCAAGCCCTTGCTGGATATTGCCGGCAAACCCATGATTCAACACGTCTACGAACGGGCCCGTGAGAGCGGCGCGGATCGGGTCATTATCGCCACCGACGATGCGCGTGTGGCAGAGGCGGCTGCAGGCTTCTCCGCCGAGGTGTGCATGACCTTGGCGGAGCATGGCTCCGGCACCGAACGCTTATCGGAAGTGGTGGGCAAAATCGGCCTGGAGGATGGCGCCATCGTGGTCAATCTACAGGGCGATGAACCTTTGATGCCGCCCGCATTGATTCACCAGGTGGCCCAAAATCTTGCAGCGCATGGAGCGGCCAGTGTGGCCACATTAATGGAGCGAATCCATAGCGCCGGCGCGCTGTTTGACCCCCACTGCGTCAAGGTGATCAGCGATCGCGAGGGCTACGCCCTTTATTTCAGCCGCGCCCCCATTCCCTGGGACCGGGATGCGTTCTCGGTAACCACCGAAGAATTGCCGCAGCAGGCGGTGCATTACCGTCACATCGGCTTGTATGCCTATCGCGCCGGGTTCATCCGCCAGTACGTCAGCTGGCCGGTCACCGAACTTGAAAAGATGGAATCGCTGGAACAGCTGCGGGTGTTATGGCACGGCCATAAGATTCACGTCGCCGAGGCCCAAGCCTGTGCCGTGGCGGGCGTCGACACCGAGGCCGACCTGGCGCGTGTACGCTCCGAATTTAAAGCAGATGAGAAACGTTTAGATCGCTGAAGGCGGGATGCAGGCCACCGCTTTCGCGGTCCACCACCGGCAGGGTAATGGTGCCCGGCACCTTGCGATGGGCTTCGCCATGTTGGTCCGCCTGGATGGTGGTAGAGGGGTCGTGGTGCTGCAGGATTAGCGCTGGAATATCTTCAAGGATCTCTATAATCTTGCAACGCCGACCGTCATAATCGACTTCCTGTCCGATCAGGTTGCGCAGATTGTCGACATTAATGGAATGGCTCTGCATGTTGCTTTACCTTATTCGTGCCAGGTTATAATAGCCTGGAAAAATATCTGAGTGAAAGTATAGATTAATTCGCAGGTCCCTGTCATGGTTAAAGTCTTATTCGTCTGCATGGGCAATATCTGCCGTTCACCGACCGCCCACGGACTGTTTCTTAAAATGATTGAAGATGAATCCCTGTCCCATCTCATCGACGTGGATTCGGCCGGCACCCATGCCTATCATGTCGGTGAAGCGCCCGACCCCCGCGCCCGCGATGCGGCGGCGCGACGCGGCATTGATCTCGAGCGCTTGCGGGCGCGCAAGGTGACGGCGGAGGATTTTGACCGCTGCGACTATGTATTGGCGATGGACCGGGACAATTTTGAGCGCCTGGAAATGATTTGCCCCGCCGGCCAGGAAGCAAAGCTGCGCCTGTTTCTGGATTTCGCGGCGGATCAGCCGGTGCGCGAGGTGCCCGACCCGTATTACGGTGGCGAGAGCGGCTTTGAGCGGGTGTTGGATTTGATCGAAGCGGCGTCCCTCGGCCTGCTTGACGATATTCGCGCCCGCCATCTCTGACGCGCGCCTCTCTTGATCACCCCAGAATGAAAGGGCCGGGGCACAGCAATGTGCCCCGGCCCTTGGGTTTGGGTGACGCTGTATCGACTACTCGTGGACGCCGCGCTTTTCCGCGGTGACCGGCGGGGGTGTCTCCTTCCTTTCTTCAGCAGGCGCCGGTAGATCCATACTTTTCTGCACCGGTTCGGGCGCCTTAGGTTTGAGGTCTACCACCGGTTTGGCTTCAGCCTTGGGAGGCGCGTCGCCTTTAGCGGGCGCATTATTAGCGTCGCGTGGGGGGTGGTCAGATTTGGTCTGAGTGGGACCTGCTTCGGCAACGTCGCCAGCCGGCTTGGGTCGCTCCGCGGCGAGCGGGGACGTTTCAGTCGCCTTAGGTGTTTCCTCCGTTGTCTGGGGAGAACGGCGCTTGGGCTTGGCTTTGGCATCCGCCGAGTTCGGCTTGGCGTCGTTGGGGGCGGTTTTCTGAGGTTTGTCGGAATCCGCCTTTGTCGGCTTGTCGTTAGATGGGTCGCCGCTGCTTGACGTCCCGTCCCGTTGCTGCGACGGCTTGCTGCCGCTGGGTTTGCGCCGCCGCCGGCCGCCGCGACGACCGCGTCGGCTTTCCCCCGCCGGGCGCTGCTGCTTTTCACCCTCGGTCGCCTCTGCGCCGGGTGCTTCGGTGCTCGCCTCAGATGCGGCAGTGGCGCTGCTTTGGGGTTTGTCGTCATCCTGCTTGCGGCCGCCGCGGCGGCCGCGCGCTTGGCTCCCGCCCCGGCGTGACGAGGTACGCTCACGGCCGCTGCCGCCGCGCGATTGACTGGCGCGGCGCGGCGACGGCTTGTCAGAAGATCGCGCCGTTTGTTCTTCCTCCTGGGTGGCTTCAGGGGTGTTGTTGCCGAACAGGGTGTTCCACATGCGCTTGATAAAGCCGGCCTCGGCATTACGTTGCGCTTCTGAGACATTGCTGGAGGCGGGGGGCGTGGGACGCGGCGCCGGCGTCGCCGGCTGCACGCTCCTGACCGCGGGTTGTTCGGCGTAGGCCTGGCGCTTGCTTGAGGTTTCCTCTTCCGGTTCGATGTCCTTGATGATTTGATAGCTGCTGGTGGCGTCACTGTCTCTGAGGTCGTCACCCTTGACCCGCCTGACGTCGTAATTGGGCGTCTCCAGTGCCGGATTGGGTAGCAACACCACGTGGATTCCGTGGCGGGCTTCGATCTCGCTCACTGAATTGCGCTTTTCATTAAGCAGAAAGGTGGCCACTTGCAGTGGCAACTGGGCCTCGATGCGGGCCGAGTTTTCTTTCATCGCCTCTTCCTCGATCAGGCGCAGGATGGAGAGAGAGAGGGATTCCACATTGCGGATCGAGCCTTCGCCCTTGCAGCGCGGACAGGTGGTCTGGATCGATTCTTCCAGCGACGGACGCAGGCGCTGGCGTGACATCTCCAGCAGGCCGAAACGCGAAATGCGCCCCACCTGGACGCGGGCGCGGTCCATCTTCAGGGCCTCGCGCAGGCGGTTTTCCACCTCGCGCTGGTTGCGTGACGGGGTCATGTCGATGAAGTCGATGACGATCAGGCCGCCCAGGTCGCGCAGACGCAGTTGACGGGCGATCTCATCGGCCGCCTCCAGATTGGTGTTGAGGGCGGTCTCTTCGATATCGCCGCCCTGGGTGGCGCGCGAGGAGTTGATGTCGATGGAGACCAGCGCCTCGGTGCGGTCGATGACGATGGCGCCGCCGGAGGGCAGGCGTACCTCGTGTTGGAAGGCGGTCTCGATCTGGCTCTCCACCTGGTAGCGCGAGAACAGGGGCACGCTGTCGTCGTAGAACTTCACCTTCTTCTTGTTGTGCGGCATCACCTGGGTCATGAAGTCCTGGGCGTAGTCGTACACCTCTTTGGCGTCGATCAGGATCTCGCCGATGTCCTGGCGGAAATAGTCGCGGATGGCGCGGATGATCAGGTTGCTCTCCTGGTACACCAGGAAGGGTGCGGCGCGCTCCTGGCCGGCCTTTTCGATGGCCTGCCATAGGCGCACCAGGTAATCCAGGTCCCATTGCAGTTCTTCGGTGCTTTTGCCCACCCCGGCGGTACGCACGATCACGCCCATGCCTTCGGGGATCTCCATGGCCGCCATGGCCTCGCGCAGCTCGCTGCGATCCTCGCCCTCGATGCGGCGCGATACGCCGCCGGCGCGCGGATTGTTGGGCATCAATACCAGATAGCGACCGGCCAGGCTGACAAAGGTGGTCAGGGCGGCGCCTTTGTTGCCGCGTTCTTCCTTATCCACCTGGACCACGACCTCTTGGCCCTCTTTCAGAATCTCCTTGATATTGGGGCGGCGGTTTTCGTCCTGCGGCTGTTTGGCATAACTATCGGGGGCAATCTCCTTCAAAGGAAGAAATCCGTGGCGTTCCGAGCCGAAGTCGACGAAGGCGGCTTCAAGGCTGGGTTCGATGCGGGTGATTTTTCCTTTGTAGATATTGGCCTTTTTCTGTTCCCGGCCGGGAAGTTCGATATCGAGGTCGTAGAGGCGCTGGCCGTCGACGAGGGCAACACGCAACTCTTCTTTCTGGGTTGCGTTGATTAACATTCTTCTCATTTTTAACTGTCTCCTGGGCGTCTGCCCCGTATTACAGGCGGGCGGAGACTGAAGGAACTCGTGCAATTCACTGCAGCGCAGCATGGATGTCACATGTCCGGAGGACGGTGACGCTCGCGGGTCGCTAATTTTCGCTACTCTGTCACCCGGGGCCGTTCCGGCGCCCGGGTGAGGTTCGAATTCGTTAATGCTCGACCTGCTCGGTCCTGCTGTCGACTGACAGGGTTCATTCAGCTGCCCGTGTACCACGGGTACGCCAATGTTCGTTTAATTTCGCGTCAATACTGCTAGTTGTGTCAGCCCTGACGGGCCCCGCGCTTATTTGCGCAACTTCATGAAAATTTGGCAAACCTTCATGAAGTGATAAAATTTGTTTCCTTTGCCAGCGTAACTATTGGCAGTTGTAAGTGTTTTTTGACAATACCGTGCGCAGATTGGTTCGTCGTCGTGACTTTCACGCTAAGGCTCAAAATTTGCACTCTCGGTATTGCAACGTAGGCGCGGTAGGGATGAAAAGGCATCCTGTAGAATGCAGTCGCCCGCCGAGCACCACCTCCAGAATATATCATGTTACCCTCCCGCTGGAAATATGTTTCAGGCTTAAAAAGTGATTATAAATGACTGATTTTTCGGAAAATGCACATCAGGGTGTGCAAATGATCGAAATCGACGCCGAGCGCGCCGACCAACGCGTCGACAATTTCCTGCTGAGTGTGCTCAAAGGCGTGCCCAAGAGCATGATTTACCGGCTGCTGCGCACCGGCCAGGTGCGCGTCAACAAGGGCCGGGTGAAGCCTCCCTATCGGTTGCAAAGCGGCGATGTGATCCGTATTCCGCCCATGCGCTTGGCGGATAAGCCGACGGTCGAGCCGGGCCGCGGGGTGTTGGCGCGCATAGCGCGTGGTGTGCTCCACGAAGATGACGCCCTGATCGTGCTCAACAAGCCGTCGGGGATCGCCGTGCATGGTGGCAGCGGCATCAGCTATGGCGTGATCGAGGCCATGCGCACGCTCAAACCGGAGTGCCGCGGTCTGGAGCTGGTGCACCGGCTCGATCGTGACACCTCGGGGTGTCTGCTGATTGCCAAGAAGCGTTCCGCCTTGCGGCGTCTGCACGAGGCCTTGCGCCAGGGGGAGGTGAAAAAACTTTACCTCGCCCTTTGCCAGGGCAAGTGGCGCGGCGATGGTCGAGTGATCGACGCGCCGCTGCGCAAGAACAGCGTTAGCTCCGGCGAGCGCATGGTGCGAGTCAGCGCCGACGGCAAGGCGGCGGCCAGCGGCTTTACGCCTAAGCAGCGATTTAAGCGCGCGACCCTGATGGAGGTGGAACTTTTCACCGGCCGCACCCATCAAATCCGCGTCCATGCCGCTCATTCGGGGCATCCCTTGGCCGGTGACGACAAATACGGCGACAAGGTGTTCAACAAGGAAATGCGCGAATATGGTGTTAAAAGGCTGTTTCTACATGCTTACCGCCTCGAATTTCCTTGGGAGGGCGGCCGGCTCACCGTGACCGCGCCGTTGGATGAGTCCTTAGAAGCAGTTCTGGAAAGGTTAACTTAATCGTCCATGTCCGCAAAATTTGATTTGATCGTATTCGACTGGGACGGCACCCTGATGGATTCCGCCGCCCGTATTGTGGCCTCGCTGCAGGCGGCGGGGCGGGATGTGGGCTTGCCGCGCCGCAGTGACGCCGAATGCCGCAACATCATTGGACTGGGCCTGCAGGAAGCCATTAATACCCTGCATCCCACCATGGAGCCGCACCACGCGCCCCATTTTGTTGAGCGCTACCGCCATCACTTTCTGGTTGCGTGTCCCCTGCCAGAAGTGCTCTTCGACGGGGTTCATGAGATACTGCAAGCGCTGGAGCGGCGCCGCCTCTGGCTTGGCGTGGCGACGGGTAAAAGCCGCCAAGGATTGGATCGTGCGTTGGACCATACCGGCTGCAAACGCTATTTCCATGCCACCCGCTGCGCCGATGAAACCTGTTCCAAACCGGATCCCATGATGTTGCGGGAGATCATGGCGGATCTGGATGTGGCGCCCGAGCGTACCCTGATGGTGGGCGATACAGAGTACGACTTGGAAATGGCGCGCCGTGCCGGCGCCGAGGCACTGGCGGTCACGTATGGCGCCCATGAACCGCAGCGCCTAGAAAGTTTCGCGCCGCTGGCCTGCGTGGACAGTGCTACGGCGCTGGCAACGTGGCTGGCCGACAACGCATAGCTTAGAAAGGACCGAGTGATGCAAGATGGCAATAATCGATCGGGTGAGCAGGACCCTTGGACCGGCAACCCCATTGTGGATGAGAAAGACGCAAAAAAGAACGGCGACAATGAGGCCTGGGAGCGCGAGCTCATCACCAATCTGGCCATGGGCGCACTCAAGGAGCAACGCCGGGCGCGGCGCTGGGGGATTTTCTTCAAGCTCTTGTTCGTCGCCTACCTGGTCGTGTTTCTGGTGGCCATGCTGCCGGGGCGCGACGGGGCGCTGTCGGTGACCAAAGCGCATACGGCGCTGATCGAAATACGCGGGGTCATCGCCGCCGATGCCGAGGCCAGCGCCGACAATATCGTGACCAGTCTGCGCGACGCCTTCGAGTCCAGCCATGCCAAGGCCATTATCCTGCGCATCAACAGCCCGGGCGGCAGCCCGGTACAGTCCGGGTATGTGTATGATGAAATCCAGCGCCTGCGCGGCCTGTACCCCGACAAGCCGGTATACGCGGTCATCTCCGACATGTGCGCCTCAGGCGGTTATTACATCGCCGCCGCGGCGGACGAGATCTATGCCGATAAGGCCAGTATCGTCGGGTCCATCGGTGTCACGATGAGCGGTTTCGGCTTTGTCGAAACCCTGGACAAACTGGGTGTGGAGCGGCGCATGCTGACCGCCGGCGAAAATAAGGGCTTTCTTGATCCCTTTTCGCCGTTGAGGCAAGAGGAAGTGGCACACATCAAATCCATGCTCGACACGATTCATCAGCAGTTTATCGATGTGGTCAAGGCGGGTCGCGGTGAGCGACTGAAGCATGAGGAGGCCTTGTTTTCGGGACTGGTCTGGACCGGTGAGCAGAGTGTAGAGCTGGGGCTGGTCGATGATCTGGGCAGTGCCAGTTATGTGGCGCGCGAGATCGTGGGGCAGAAAAAGATTGTTGACTACACCGTCAGACCCGATCCCTTCGAGCAGTTCGCCAACCGGTTGGGGGTGGTGATGGCGGAGACCTTTGCCCGCATTACGGGCATGGAGGCGGGGACCATCCGTTAGGGTCCCGGCCCCGGTGGGCTAGGCCGCGGCGGACGAATCGACCGGCTTGAGCAGCAGCGAATGGCCGCTCATGGCGCCGGGCTGTTTCAGTCCCATCAGTTGCAACACGGTGGGCGCGATGTCTTTTAGGCCGCCTCCGGGCGCCAATTTCCAGCGAATCTGATCGATAATCAGGCAGGGCACCGGATTGACGGTGTGCTGGGTGTGGGGGGCGCCGGTGTCGGGGTCCACCAGTTGTTCGCAATTGCCGTGATCGGCGGTCAAGATCACCGAATAGTTTTCCTTCACCGCCATGTCCAGTACCCGACCGACTTCCCGGTCCAGGCTTTCCACCGCCTTGATGACGGCCTCGCGCTTGGCCGTATGGCCCACCATGTCGCCGTTGGCGAAGTTGACCACGATAAAGGCATGACGCTGAGCGCGGAGCTTTTCGATCACGCTGTCGGCCACGGCGGCGGCGCTCATTTCCGGTTGTTCGTCATAGGTCGCCACCCTGGGGGAGGGGACGATCAGGCGCTCCTCATGGGGAAAGGCGTCGCCCCGGCCGCCGTTGAAAAAATACGTAACGTGGGCGTATTTTTCCGTTTCGGCGCAGTGAAACTGGGCCAGGCCGGCATGGTAAACGGTCTCTGCCAGTGTCGCCTCGGGCTGTTCCTGGGCAAAGGCATAGGGCAGATCGAAGTGATTGTCGTAATTCGTCATACAGGTGACGTGCAGGGGGCTGAATCGGCCGCGGTCGAAGCCGTCAAAATCGGGCCTCGCCAGGGCGGCGGTCAATTGGCGGGTGCGATCCTTGCGGAAGTTGAAGAAGACCATCGCGTCGTCGGCGTTTAGGGGGCAGGCGTCGGGCAATACCGTGGGGGTGATGAATTCATCGGTTTCGCCGGCGGCGTAGGCCGCGTCGACAGCCTGACGTAGGGAACGTACGCGTCTACCACAGGCGTTTGCGACTGCCTGCCAGGCACGCTCGGTGCGTTCCCAGCGTTTGTCGCGATCCATGGCGTAATAGCGCCCGCTGACCGTGGCCACTGCGCCGTTGGCACGTGCCAGGGCGGCTTCCAACTTATTGACATACTCAATCGCGGACTGGGGCGCGGTGTCCCGGCCATCGGTGATGGCGTGCAACAGGGGCGTGACGCCATGGCGTCGGCACAGCTCCAACAGGGCGAAAAAATGACGCATGTGGCTGTGGACACCACCGTCCGAAATCAGGCCGACGATATGCAGCGGTGTGTTGCGGGCCTTGGCCTTTTCCACGGCCGCGCAGAGCACCGGATTTTGGTAAAAGCTTTCATCTTCAATGGCATCGTTGATGCGCACCAAGTCCTGACGCAGCACCGCGCCGGCGCCCATGGTCAGGTGTCCTACTTCTGAGTTGCCCATTTGTCCGTCGGGCAATCCCACTGCCCGGCCTGCGGCGCACAGCGTGGTCAGAGGATAGCGTGCGAAATAGTCGTCCAGTCGCGGTGTGGAGGCGGCGGCGATGCCGTTGTTGATCTTGCTGGGGTTGATTCCAAAGCCATCCAGGATGATCAGTAGGGTCGGTCTCCGGGGCGGGGTATGGGTGGACATTTTGCAACGGCTCCTTGGTGACTGCAAATGGTTCGGCAGGGTACGGCTTGATTGGGCAAAAATCACTCCCCCGTATGGACGGCAAGGCGGTGGTTTTCTTGAGGCCTGAAACCGGCTTTTTGGGCGGCATTTTCGTTAAAGGACCTGGGGCCGAATACCGATATTAATCTTGAGCCTAGGTCAACAGCGGCTCGCGCCATTTCGGGGCGATCTCGGAATCCGAGCGAAGTGATTGATTTGCAAAAAAGTTATGAGGCCCGCAGTGAATACCAAATTTGCCCAAAAGTTAGCTCTCGCCGTGCTCCCCGGCATGATGATCATCGGTTCCCAAGCCTTCGCCATCACCTCCCAACAAACCGCGCAGCTCGATTCCGCAGGCGTTGATTTGAACTGTTTCCATTGGCAGCAACAAGCGGAGCGCGTGAACGCGTTCTCTTATCGCTGCAAAAACGGGGCATTTGCAACCGCCACAGCAGGTGAGCAAAGCCGACTGGGGGATGCTTACTATTACGGTGACGAGGTCACTCAAGACTACGACGCGGCGGCCAAATGGTATCGCAAGGCCGCGGCGCAGGGCGATGCCTATTCCCAGTTCAGTCTGGGCTATATGTACAGCAAGGGCGAAGGGGTGCCTCAGGACACTTGGCTGGCGCTGAAATGGTTGTCCAAGGCCGCGGAGAATGAATTTGCGGCGGCACAATACGCGCTTGCCGATATGTACTATTACGGTGAAGGCGTCGCGGTGGATTACCGCGAAGCGCTGCACTGGTATCGCCGAGCGGCGAATCAAGGATATGCCTTTGCCCAGTACAGCTTGGGGTTTATGTATAAGAAGGGCATTGCCGTCGAACGGGATCTCAAACGTGCCATGGCATGGCTGCAAAAGGCCGCCGAACTGGCGCATCCCGAAGCCCAGGCCAGTATCGGGCACATGTATCTGGACGGCGAGGGCGTCGCACGTGATGCTTCGGTCGCCTTCGAGTGGTTTTTCAAGGCCGCCATGCAGGGTCACGCCGGTGCCCAGAACAATATCGCCTATATGTACCGCACCGGTCTCGGTGTGGAACAGGATGTGAATCGCGCCTTAATGTGGTACCGCAACTCAGCACGCCAGGGATATGCGACGGCGCAAGCCAGTCTGGGGTTTATGTACCACAAGGGCATAGGTATTGAGCAGGATTATGCTCATGCCGTGCGTTGGTATCAGCTGGCCGGCGTACAAGGTGAATTGAGCGCCCAGTTCAATCTGGGGCTGATGTACATGCAGGGCGAAGGTGTGGCCCGGGATTTGAACAAGGCTGCGGAGTGGTTCCTGGCCGCCGCGCGCCAGGGGGATGCCGAGGCCCAGTATTATGTGGGCACGCTTTACCAAAACGGTTGGGGCGTGGCGCAAAACATTCAGAAGGCGTTGGAATGGTTCCGCCTGGCAGGTGAATCAGGCCATGCCAAGGCCAAGCATGAGATCGAGCTGCTGGCCGCCTCTCAGTCTGTCTAAGACCGAGTCTTCCCTGATTCTCTAGACCCTAGTGGTGGAATTTCATCCACCACTCGGTGGCCATTTTTTCCGCGTTGATTATTTCCTGTTGATTCAGTTGTGGGGCCAGCGCCGCGCGGGCGTCGACGGCGTTCTGGTGGTCCATGGCGGCGGCAATTTCATACCACATGTAGGCCTTGACCCGATCTCGGGGCACGCCGTGCCCTTCGGCATAGGCGATGCCTAATAGATACTGGGCCAGCGCCAGACGTTGTTCCGCCGCCAGGTTCAGCCAATGCAGGGCCTGCTCGTCGTCACGGTCAATGCCGTCGCCGCGAATGTACATCAATCCCAAAGTGAGTTGGGCCTCGGCGACGCCTTTTTCGGCCAGCTTGGTATACCAAAAGGCGGCCTGGGCCGTGTTCTGTTCGACACCGTCGCCGGCCTGATAGCGATTGGCGAGATCCGATTGGGCCTGGGTATCGCCCTGTTGAGCGTGGCGTGTGAGCTCGTTCAACTGTTGCTGTGTCAAAGGTGCGGCCATGGCGGAACTGCCGAACACGGCCGTGGCGGCGATAATTGCGAGGGAGACGATCTTTCTGCTAAGTGTCATTCTCAATATCCTGAATGTTGACTGCCCATGCAGCCGATTATATGGGATTCAGGCATTTGACCCAAATTACCGAGACGGGTTCGCGGGCGCTGGAAATAGTGCCGCACAGTGCTCAAACCGATATCCAGACATGGGCGAAAGCACTTGTAGTCATTAACGAAACTTCGTATCGTCAGGAGTTGATGAATAACACGGGGCGAAACCTTATGTGGCGCAGTTCAATCACCTTTTTGCTGTTCTCGGCGATCAGCTGGGTGGCTGTGGCGGAAACCTATTCGACTCCCCGCTTGGCTGAAGATGGCATCCATGACCCGGAAAACGAAGCGATTCAGATCCTCCAGGAGCCGGTTGAGGCCATGGTGGATTTTCCCATGGATCGCCGCGGTATGGTCGACTGGGTCCAGGCCCTGCGCAGCGGCAAAATCAATCCCCGCCGCAGTTTAAGTGGTGACGAATTCGGTGGTGAGATGATGCTGGAGATGGATATGGATATCATTATGAAACAGACCGCCAACATGCCCCATGTCCGCTTTCCCCACCTTGCCCATACCGAATGGCTTACCTGTAGCAATTGTCATTTCGATATCTTCATTCCCCAATACGAGGCCAACCCGGTGAATATGGAAAAAATACTCAAAGGTGAGTACTGTGGCCGCTGTCATGACAAGGTGTCCTTCAGTCTGTGGACCTGTGAACGTTGCCACAGCGTACCGCATGAGAATTCTTCCGAGGCCTTCAGGCCCGTCCCATGAATCTTCCTAGGCTGCGCCAGCGGTTGGCGCGCTTGAGCTGACGCAGCAGGCCGCTCAAATCTATTTCCAACTCGGTTTCCAGACGGCGAGCTGTCAGCTTGCACGAAGCGGATAATTGCAGGGTGCGTTTGTCTCTGGCGGCGTGGATGATCAGATTGCCCTTATCAATGACGGGCAACAGCAAAGTGTTATTCTCGAACAGTTGTTGAATAAGCGCACCGGTGTGTCGAATCTCTTCCGCCGGATGATCCCAAAGATTGATGGTAAAGATACCTCGGGGCGAGAGCCGCTCGCGGCAGGACTGGATGAACTCGAAGGTTTTAACCGAGTGTGCTACGCCGTCATGATTGAAGGCATCCACTAGGATTAGATCGTAATGCTCGAATCTCCCCAGGCCTTGGTTTAGAAACCGTGAGGCCTCAGTGGTGAATATTTCCAGATTCGATTGTGCGGGTAGGGCGAAGTAGGCATGGGCGAGTTTAACCACGTCGGCTCTCAGTTCGACTGCATCAATGCTGCAGTCGCGAAAGTGGTGCAGAAAAAACCTGGCTAATGAACCGCCGCCAAGCCCGATCAGCAGGACCTGTCGTGGCGCGGGATGAAACAAAAGACAGCCCATCATGGCCCGTGTGTAGGAGAGCGTGAGCCTGTGAGGTTGGCTCAGATCCATGCTGCTTTGTTTGGCGCCACTCCCCAGATAGAGCGAACGCTGATCTCGCTCCTGGGTGATCTCGATTACACCGTCGTCACCGCTGCAATGGAAGATGACGGTCTCTGACATAATCGGAGATCATTGTCGCTTTATACATAAAGCCCGGCAGTTGCCGGGCTGTTGGCTGTTCCAAAGTATTGCTGAGGTATCGCCTCAGTGTTTCCCCTGATAGTCCGTTATGGCGGCCTTGATGGCGTCTTCCGCCAATACGGAACAGTGGATTTTCACCGGTGGCAGAGCGAGTTCTTCGGCGATTTCGCTGTTCTTGATCTGAGCCGCCTGGTCCAAGGTCTTGCCTTTGACCCACTCGGTCAGCAATGAGCTGGATGCAATGGCGGAACCGCAGCCGTAGGTTTTAAAGCGCGCATCCTCGATGACTCCCTCGGCGTTGACTTTGATCTGCAGTTTCATCACGTCTCCGCAGGCCGGCGCACCCACCATGCCGGTGCCGACGTGTTGGTCGCTCTTGTCGAAAGCCCCTACGTTTCTGGGGTTTTCGTAGTGATCAATTACCTTTTCACTGTAAGCCATCGTGTATACCTCCTGATTCCGGCGGTTAAGCCATTGAAGTCTGTTTGTCGTTGTTCTCTCGCTTTCCCCACACACCGTAAGCGTCGAGATCATTGTTATCTGAGCCGCTGGTCACCTTGGGTCTATGGCCAGCAACCAGGTCATTGAGGGTGATATTGGCTAAATAATCGGTGATGCAGTTGCTCAGTTGTTCCCACAATTCCTGGGTTTTTTGATGCCGTTCATCAATCTTCATCATCTTTTCTTTGCCCGTCTTTTCATCGACGGCGGCGATAATTTCGGCAATGGTGATTTCGTCAGGCGATCGCGCCAGGCGATAACCGCCGCCCGGGCCACGGGTGCCTTTGACCAGTTCGGTTTGCCTTAAACGGGCAAACAGCTGTTCGAGATATGATAACGAGATTCCTTGAAATTCCGATATATCAGCCAGCGTCACGCGATTCCCCTGATTGGCATTCAGGGCAAGATCAAGCATCGCTGTGATCGCATATCGTCCTTTAGTTGAAAGTTTCATGGCTAAAACGCCTCCAGAAAAAACTTATCAAAATAGTCAGGAATTAGTTTGGCACGAAACAGGGCGCTTATCAATTGCAATTAAGGATATTTAACATGGTTTTGCAATTGCCTGGTCTATATCCCCTTCCTATATTAAGAAGGGGTATTGCTACGGAAGAGATTTGTCTTGTAGCAATTTTTCCAGTGTGCTCTGTATGAACCAACCCATCCGGACGCCCAGCGGCTTCTTGATTGAGTAGCTAAGTGCATAGACATCCTTGGCGTTGATTTGTTCAAGCAGATAGTCATCGCTGGTTTTGAGCTCGTCCACCAGGCTCATTTCCAGGGCCCGTTTGGCCGGCCAATGTTCGCCGGTGGCGATGCGGTCGACGTCAACGGAGCTGCGCTGTTCAGCGATAAAGTCCTTGAATAATGAATGGGTGTCCTCAAGCTCTTCCTTGAATTTTTGCCGCGCCTTGTCCGTGTTTTCGCCGAACATGGTGAGCGTGCGCTTGAATTCTCCGGCCGTCAGTTGCTCGAATTCGATATCGTGCTTCTTCAGCAAACGGTGGAAGTTGGGGATTTGGGCGATCACGCCGATGGAGCCGATGACCGAAAACGGCGCGGCAATGATCTTGTCGGCAACACAGGCCATCATATAGCCGCCACTGGCGGCGATCTTGTCCACGGAAACAATCAATGGAATGTCTTTCTGTTTCAGTCGCATCAATTGCGACGCGGCCAGGCCGTAGGCATGCACCAGTCCGCCGCCGCTTTGCAATTTAAGAAGTACTTCGTCTGCGGGTGTGGCGACGCTCAGGATGGCGCTGATTTCCTCGCGCAGGGAGGCGAGCTGGGTGGCGCGGATATCGCCGTCAAAATTCAGCACAAAGACGCGTTGGCGTGGTTCGGCGTTGCCGCGTTTGAGCCGTTTGGTACGGTCTTTAAGCTGCTTTTTTTCGTGCTTAAGCCGTTTTTTGAGTTGGAACTTGTCCAACGTGCTAGCCTCGATGGTATGGGCCATCTGTTCGTATTTGTCATTCAGCTTTTTGACCTCCAAGTGCTCACGAGCGCCCTCACGCCCGCGGCTGGCCAACAGGATGATAGCGGCGACGATGGCGATAATCGCGATAACGATGGTGACGGTCTTGGCCAGAAATAGGCCGTATTCGGCTATGAAAGCAGACACTTAGATGACTCCCGGGGTGATTTGCGTAATGGGCGGTTAGTATAGCCTGTTGAAAAAGCGCTGCCTAACGGCGTTTAAACACCCTGTGACAATGACAGGGGCCTTTCGGATTGAATGGAAAAAGGGGCAGCTGGCAGGGACAAAGCGACGAAGGCTAGAATGGTCATAACGCGGGCCAATGGAATTAGAATCATCATACTTCTGTCGCTGGCGGTTTTTATGGAAAAAATATAAAAATAAAAAGGTATTGTTCTGGTCTCGCGCGTATTTTTGCGATACTAGAATCATATTTTTCATGTAGTTAGGAGAAAGGGATGAGTAAATTGGTACGCTTCGGGGTATCCATAGAGGATGAGCTGCTGCAGCGCTTTGACCGGGAAATCGAGAAAAAGGGCTACTCGAACCGTTCCGAGGCGATACGTGATCTTATTCGCGATCAGATCGTCACTGAGGAGTGGACATCCGACCAGGAAACCGTGGGAACTATCACGATCGTATATGACCATCACACGCGCGACCTATCGGGCAATCTGACCCATATTCAGCACTCGTTTGAAGGGGAGATCAAGTCGGTGCTGCACATCCACTTGGATCACCACAACTGCCTGGAGGTGCTGGTGGTGGCGGGCAAGGCGCGCCTGTTGCAGCAGTTCGCCGATCAACTGGTGAGTATCAAAGGGGTGAAGCACGGCAAGCTGACCATGGCGACCACCGGTGCGGCCATTCCCACCAAGGGAGCGCACCACCCTCATGACCCGGCAAGCCCTCATTCCCATGACTGATGCATCAAAAAAGGGCCTTACGGCCCTTTGGGAGTGTCGCCTGTTTGGCGATCGCCAGGCTTAGAACTCGACCGCCAGTTGCACGGTGAGCAGGTTCTTGTCGTTACCGGTACCGCCAGCGGCGCTGCTGTAATCCTCGTACATGCCATATTCGGCGCTGAGGTAGGTATTCTCGTAGATCTCCTTGGAGAGACCGACCAGGATCAGGTGTTCCGGCAGCTCGAGGTTGACCGCCTCATCGGTGCCCTGGTAGCCGATCATGGCGGTGCTCCAGCCAAAGTCGTAGCCTGCCTCAAGGTTGACTGCCGTGGGCTCGGCGCCGCGGCCGTTGAATCCCAGGTCGGCGACATTGTATTGATCGGAGGCCATGTATTCGAAAAACACCGCCAGCGGCCCCCGGGTGTAGTTGGCATGCAGCGCCATGGCGTTGACGTATTCCTGCAATGTATGCGGGTAGGTGCCACCGCTGAGGGTATCTGAGGTGGTATCGCCATCGGCAATGTTGCTGATGTAGTCCAGCCCCACGTCGAGGCTCATGTCGCCGTCTTCCCAGAGGTAGCCAATGGAGCCGCCGACGCCATCGATGGTTTCATCGCCGTTGTTGCCCGCCTCGATGGTGTCGCCGTTGAAGGCATAGACCGCGCCGTATAGGCCGTTGTCGCCGACATAGCTCAATACCGCAGCCGCCTCGCGGGTCTCGCCCAGCTCAATGGTCAATGGGTCGGTGATGAAGTGACTCTCGAAGCTGCCGAAGGGGACATACATGCGGCCGGCGCTGACGGAAAGGCCATGATCGAGGCGGACACTGATAAAACCTTCGTCCACTTCCATGGGCTCAGTGTCGTCGTCCTCATGCAGCATCAAGAGGTGGGCGCTGACGCGGTCATTGAGTCGCGCATCAACCCCCAGTTCGATGGTCGCCAGCACGATATCGCTGTAGTCTGCGCCGGTGAATTCGTCGCCGACGAACAGTTCGGCCTCCACCAAGCCCCCGAATTCGAGTTCTGCGGCCTGGGTGCTATGCATTCCTAGCGCCAGGGGCAGGAGGGCAATGCTGCAGTATTTTATTGATTTCATAGTATTTTCCTTGTGGTGTTTTATCTACGTTGCACGAACATACGGCTGCCGCGAGCGTGCGTGACACGAAAAATAATATCGTGATACCATTGCTTAGCACAACATGAATTGGCAGGCGGTCGCTATGCGTAGTCAGTAC
Source organism: Candidatus Tenderia electrophaga (assembly GCA_001447805.1). Taxonomy (NCBI): domain Bacteria; kingdom Pseudomonadati; phylum Pseudomonadota; class Gammaproteobacteria; order Tenderiales (SeqCode); family Tenderiaceae (SeqCode); genus Tenderia (SeqCode); species Tenderia electrophaga (SeqCode). Next base: position 2,094,285 of record CP013099.1, on the reverse strand, counting down.
GTGCCCGTCCGACTTAATCTTTATCCATAATTTTAAGGAGTTAATCGCGATGATGAACCGTACCTCCCTCGCCCTGGCCTGCCTGATGGGACCCGTGCTGGCGGCTGGCACCGCCCAGGCGCACTTCCAGATGATTGTCCCGAGCGATGATATGGTCAAACAGGATGAGTCACGCACCATCGATCTCGATCTGCTGTTCTGGCACCCCTTTGAGGGGATCGGCATGAACATGGTCAAACCTGAAAAGTTTGGTGTGGTGGCCCAGGGTGAGGATCATGATCTGCTGTCCAACCTGAAGGCGGGCAAGACCCAAGATCGGGAAGGCAATCACTTCACCACGTTCACAGCGGATTACTCATTTAAACGCCCCGGTGATCACATCTTTTACGTCGAACCGCAACCCTATTGGGAGCCGGCGGAAGAGAGTTTTATCGTGCACTACACCAAGGTGGTGGTGAACGGCTTCGGTATGGAAGCGGGCTGGGATGAGGAAATCGGTCTTAAGACCGAAATCGTGCCCCTGACTCGGCCATACGGCCTATGGACCAATAATGTCTTCCAGGGCATCGTCAAGGTCAACGGCGAGCCGGTCCCGTACAGCGAAGTCGAGGTGGAGTATTACGCCCAGGATGCAGGCATCGAGCCGCCGGCCGATCCCATGATTACCCAGGTGGTCAAGGCGGATGAAAACGGCGTATTCACTTACGCCATGCCGAAACAGGGATGGTGGGGGTTCGCTGCCTTGAATGAAGACGAGAAGACTATGAAGCACGAGGGCAAGGACTATCCGGTTGAGATCGGCGCTGTACTTTGGGTGCATACCCATGATATGAAATAAGGCTCGAATTTGGCCACCGACAGGTGGCCTTTGTTTTTTTTGGGTTCAGCCAGGAATATGTACATGAAGTTACCAAGTTGTTTGCTTGCCGCCGCCACGCTTGTCTGTGTCTTGGCCATGCCCCAGGCCTTGGCGCACAAGGTCAATTTGTTTGCCTATGCCGAGGATGGTGAAGTCTTCGTTGAAGGGTATTTCGTCGACGGCAAAAAGGCCCAGAACAGTGCGGTCGAGGTGTATTCGCCCGCGGGCGAGCTTTTGCTCGAAGGGGTGACGAATGATGAAGGCCAGTACCGCTTTCCCATCCCCCAGCACAGCGACCTCAAAATCGTTGTCAATGCCGGCATGGGGCATCAGAGCGAATTTGTCATGGCAGCCGACGAACTCAGCGATGCTGTGCCGCAAACGGACAGTAGTCGCACAACTACGGCGACGAACGCCGCGACGGGGGACGTTGTCGAGCCCTCAGCGCCTGTTGTTAATAAAAGGGTCACGTCCGAGACAGATGAACTGCAGGCCGTAGTCAATCATGCCGTTAAGGAAGCCATCAAGCCGCTGGTGCGGGAGCTGGAGGAATCGCAGCAAAAAGCCTCATTGTCGGGCATCGTCGGTGGAGTGGGCTATATCATGGGGTTTCTCGGTCTGTTTGCCTATTTCAAGGCGCGCCAGGGTGGCCGGCGCGAGTGATCGGCGCGTAAATCCGGTTTCTATGACATGAATCGCCCATTCGTGCTACTCTCGAACCGGCGTTTTGGAGTATGGAATAGATGCATATAGCAGACGGTATAGTTTCGGGCCCGGTGCTGACCGCGGGCTTTGCAGCCATGGCGGTGCTGGCCGCCGCCACCTCTCGCAATGTGGATCTGGAGGAAATACCGAAAATCTCCGTCGTCACCGCTGTCTTCTTCGTGGCCAACTTCATCCATATCCCGTTTGTCGTCGCCAGTATTCATCTCATCCTCAATGGCCTAGCCGGGGTAATCCTCGGTAAACGCGCCTTTATGGCGATTATGCTGGGGGTGGTATTACAGTCTTTCTTCGGCTTCGGCGGTGTCTCGGTGATCGGCGTCAACAGCGTCATGCTGGGTGGCGGGGCCTTGCTGGCCTATGCCGTCTGGCAAGCTCGTCATCTGGTATCCTTCGCCAATCGCGCGGTGGTGTTCGGTTTCCTGGCCGGGGCCTTGGGGATCTTTTTCTCGGGCTGCGTCCTCGCTTTGGCACTGGTCACGACCGGGGAGGCCTTTATGGCGACCGCGCAGCTGGTGCTGGGCTATCATGTGGTGCTGATGGTGTTGGAGGGGATCGTGACCGGCGCCTGTGTCGGCTTTCTGATGAAGACCAAACCGGATCTGTTGGCCGGTCAACGTCGCGCCGTCGCCACGGGATAAGCGCCGCCGTGTCTTTGGATATTGATCGCCACGCGCATCTGGCATCAAGCATTCAGCGCTGGGACCCCCGTTTCAAGATCGCTTCCCTGATGCCGTTGATCCTGAGTATCGCCCTGGTGCAGAGCATCGCGCTGGTCGGTATCGGGCTGCTGGTTGCCGTGGCGCTGTTGTTGATATCCAAAATCCCCTTGTCGTTCGTATATCAAGCGCTTAAGTTGATCGTGATTTTTCTGCTGCCCTTTTTTGTTATTCTGCCGCTTACCTATCCCGTCGATTCCAGCTCGCAATTGTTGGGCATGCCCTTCGCCGTAGAAGGGCTGCGCCTTGCTCTGTTGATAGTATTGAAGGCGCTTGCCATCGTCTTGATCGCGTTTGTGATTTTCGGTTCCAGCCGTTTCGATATCAATCTGATTGCCTTGCAGCACCTTAAGTGCCCCGCGGTCGTGGTGCAGATCATGCTGTTTACCTACCGTTTCATCTTTTTATTTCTGGCAGAGATGAAACGTATGGATTTGGCCATGAAGGCGCGCGGCTTTGTCAAAAAGGCGAACCTGTATACCCTAAAAGTGATGGGCGGTTTTGTCGGCACCCTGTTGATTCGCAGTTTCGAGCGCACTGAACGTATCTACAAGGCCATGCTTTCCAAGGGCTATCAAGGAGAATTCCATACCTTGGTCACGTTCAACGCCACCGCCAAAGATTTTCTCAAGGCCGCTGTTGTCATCGTCATTGCCGTCATCCTGTTCGCTATGGACCTGGCAGGGATATTCATCCAGGCGGAACAGGGTTGGATTTAAAAGGTGATCATGTATGAGTGATGATATTGCCATTCAGGCCAAAGAAGTATTTTTTAGCTATCCCGATGGCCATGAGGTATTGAAAGGGATTAACTGCAGCATCCGGGCGGGAGAAAAGGTGGCCTTGATCGGGCCCAACGGGGCCGGTAAATCCACTTTCATGAGTCTGCTGAACGGCGTTTCCCTGGCCACTCAGGGCCAAGTGTCGATCGGCGGACAGGCAGTGACCAAGGACAATCTGACCCAGATTCGGCGCAAGGTCGGGATCGTGTTCCAGGACCCGGACGACCAGCTGTTTTGTCCCACCGTGTTTGACGATGTGGCATTCGGCCCGCTGAATTTGGGATTGCCCAAACACGAGATCGAGGCCCGCGTCAGTGAGGCGCTGGACACGGTCGGCCTGACGGGCTTCGAGGAACGCTCGTCATTCCATTTGTCGTTCGGTGAGCGCAAGCGGCTGGCACTGGCGACCGTATTGTCCTATCAGCCGGATATCCTGGTATTTGACGAGCCGTCCACCAATATGGACCCTTTGAACCGACGCAAGCTGATCCATTGGCTGGCACAATCGGATAAGACCATCCTACTGTGTACACATGATTTGGACATCGCCCTGGATGTCTGTGACCGCTGTCTCATGCTCTCCGACGGCGTGTTTGTCGCCGACGGGCCGGCCTCCGAAATTCTGTATAACCGCAACTTGCTGGAAGATCATCACCTTGAGTTACCGCTGGCTTTGATGACCCATGAGCTGCTGCACGAAAAACTCAGAAGCGGGCAGATGGACGCTGAACATAAACGTATTATCGCCAGTTTTCTGCACGCCCATCGCCACAGTCACGGTCCGGACGATCATGAGCATGTGCATATCCATTTTCATCCGCACGAACACGAACACATGCATCACGACGTGGCCGATGAACATATTCATGAAAGTATCAAGATTCCCCTTGAGGATGAGCCCGGGCACCGCCCCAGTCATGCCGACCACGACCACGACCACGACCACGACCACGACCACGACCACGACCAATCATCGGATAAGCAATAGCCGCCTGGTTTAAAGATTACGCCTCGGGCGGGACCGGATTATCGAAGCGAATGCGCGCCGGGGCAATGGCGCCGCCAGAGATGATGAAGGTCATGGCCTCCTCAACCGTCCAATCGGTTTCCACCAGCTTGTGCGCCGGCACGATTTCCAGATAGCCCGAGGTAGGATTGGGGGTGGTGGGCACATAAACCGCCGCTAAGGCCTGCCCCGTCACGTCATCCGTCATCACCCGGGTGACAAACCCCACCGTTTTCATCTGTGGCGAGGGGAACTCTATAAGCACCACCCGTTGCAGTTTTTCCGGCTTCTGCTGCAATACGCTGAGTAGTTTTTTGGTTGAGCCGTAAATGGTCTGTACCAGCGGGATGCGGTTAAGAAGGAGATCCAAAAGATCGAGAAATTTCTTGCCAATGACGCGGCTGGCCAACCAGCCCAGGATATACAGGGCGATCAGGGTCAGCAGGACCGCCAGAATGTTCTGAAACCAGGACTCCAATAGCCACTGGCTCAGCTCGGGCAAATAGTCTCCCAGATTATTGGCCAGCGCCTTGACCCAAGGCCTGCCGGCCTTGGAAAGTTGGTTGAAAAAGAAGTTGAACACCAGCCAGGTGATCCAAATCGGGATCACCGTGATAATGCCGGTGATCAGATAGCGCTGCAGGTGCGGTACAAGGCGCCGCTTCATCTTGTATTAACTATCCACGTGTTTATTGCCGGCCAGGTAGAGCCAGATGTACCCGCTCACACCGGCAATGATGGAGGCAAGCAGAATACCCGTTTTGGCCATGAGCAAATGTTCGGGCTGGCCGACAAAAGCGAGTTCAGCAATGAATATCGACATGGTAAAACCGATACCGCCCAATAATGAGACCGCCGCAATATGATTGAAGCTTACGCCCGCCGGCAGTTTGCCGACGCCGAGCTTGATGGCCAGCCAGGAAAAGCCGGCGATGCCCAGAAACTTGCCCAGTATCAATCCCAGCATGACGCCGATAGTCACGGGGTGGAAAAGGGTTTCGCCCATGGACTCGAAATGCACGGGGATACCGGCATTGGCGAGCGCAAATAGAGGAATAATCAAGAACGCCACGGGGGCATGCATATTGTGTTCAAGCCGCTGCAGCGGTGTTTCCACCAAGTGAACGCCATTTTCCAAGGTCTGCAGGATAGAGCGCTGCTCCTCATTGCGCATTATGCTCATGCCGGGCTGGTGGACTTGGTCAAACTTGTCCAGCAGCTTGCGCACCAGCAGACTGAATTGTTGCGGCTCAAACTTGGGCCGGGCCGGGATGGTCAAGGCCGTCAGCACACCGGCCAGAGTGGCGTGCACGCCCGATTTGAGCATGGCAAGCCAAAGCAGCATGCCAATCAAAAAATAGGGGAGGGGCTTGCGTATGCCGACGATGTTCATGAGTACCAGCAAAGCAAACAGTGCGCCCGCGCTGCCGAGCGCACCCCAGTAGATGGTGTCGGTGTAGAACAGGGCGATCACGATTACCGCGCCCAGGTCGTCGACGATGGCCAGGGCCACCAGGAAGGTCAACAGGGCCTTGGGCGCACGCGTGCCCAGCAATACCAGTACGCCGACGGCAAAGGCGATGTCCGTGGCCATGGGGATGCCCCAACCGGAGCCGGTCTCCGGGCCGCCGCTGACCACGGTATAGACAAGGGCGGGCACCACCATGCCGCCGATCGCGGCGATGATGGGCAGGGTTGCCTTGCTGATGTCCGACAGTTCACCGACGATCACCTCGCGCTTGATTTCCAAACCGACGACGAAAAAGAACAGCGCCATGAGGCCGTCATTAATCCAGTGATGCAGGCTTTTCTCCAGTTCGAGTCCGCCCAAAGACAGTCCCAGGGGCGTATGGAGAATGTGTTGGTAAGCTTCCAAATAGCCGAAATTGGCGATCAGCAAGGCGATAACCGCGCAGGCCATTAACAGCAAACCGCCGGTCGTTTGGCGATGGATAAATTCTTCGAAGGGGGTGAGAACCTTGCTGAAGGCTTTTTCCAGCGTTGTATCCTTCGTTTCGATCGTGTGGTTTGGGCCGTGCGCCATTTTTTCTCCTAGGCGGGTTCGAAATTTGCGCCCATAGTACAGTAAAAACGCACTAATTTCAAATAGTTATTGATTGTTTGGCGTCATTCCGTGATGCGCGCGACGTGACTGTCTCAGGGCTTGGCGAGAATCTCCGAACCCCTGTCAGAGCCCTTTTACAATCAGGCAGTTAAAGCCTGCACGCCGGGTTTAAAGTTTCCAACCCGATATCCGATATGAACTGGCAGGGGCGGACATATCCTTGCATTACAAGCTGCGGCGGGCGCCTGCCGCCGATCCGGAGACTGCGCATGTCAGAACAATATCAAGAGGTTGGTGACCCAATGAACAATATAGACGGACCTGTAACCATGATTGATGACCTGAATGTGCTGAAGGACGTATTGGAATACGCGCCCATCAACATCATGATGGCCGACGCCGACGAAAACGTGGTCTTTCTCAATCACCGCGCCCGGGAGGTGCTTGCCGGTCTCGAAGATGAATTGGTCAAGTACTTGCCCGGTTTTAAGGTGGCGGAAGTCATGGGCGGCAGCATTCACCGCTATCATAAAGATCCGGACGCCATTAAAAAGATCCTCCACGGCCTCAAGCCCGGCAGCGTCCATAAGGGTGAAATCACGCCAGGTCCGTATGTATTCGAGCATGAAACCCGCCTGCTGGTGGACCGCAACGGCGACCTGGCGGGTTACGTGGTGCAATGGTATGACGTCACCGAAAAATGCCTGAAAGAAGAGCAGGCGGCACGGTTGCAACGTGCGGTCGACGGTGCCCAGACGGCGATGATGATGATTGATCGCGATTTCGTCATCACCTACGTCAACGAGGCCACACAGGAATTGATGGCGCAGCATGCAGATACACTTAAGAAATTGTTCCCCGGTTTCGATGCGCACAAGCTGACGGGGACCAATATCGACATCTTCCACAAGAATCCAGCGCATCAACGCCAGCTGCTGGCGAATCCCGCGAACCTGCCGTACGAGACCGATATCACCGTCGGGCCGCTCAAGTTCCATCTCCGGGTGAGTGCCATCCACGGTCTGGACGGCAGCTATATTGGCAACACCCTTGAGTGGTCGGATGTTACCGAATTACGCACCAGTGAGCTGGAAGTATCGCGCCTCAAGTCAGCCGTTGAAGGGGCCCAAACCGCCCTGATGTTGTGCGACGAAAACCTGGACATCACCTACGTCAATCCGGCCGTGATTGAACTGCTGGGTAAACGCCAGGCTGAACTGCGCCAGGTGTTTCCGGGTTTTGATCCGCACAACCTGATCGGCGTCAATATCGACCGTTTTCACAAGAACCCGGCCCATCAACGCAGCCTGTTGGCGGACATGGGCCGCCTTCCGGCCACCGGCACCATCCGCTTATTGGATCTGGTATTCCAGGTCAATGCCACCGCCATCGTCGGTCCGGATGGCAGTTACATGGGCAACATGGTGGAATGGAAGGACTTGACCGAACAGAGCGATGCCGAAGAGCAACTCGCCAGCCTGATCGAATCGGCGGTAGCCGGGGATCTCAATCGCCGTCTCGATACCTCTAAGTACACCGGTTTCATGAAGGGCCTGGGCGACAATGTCAACGACATGCTCCAAGCCGTGGTCGAACCCATCCGTGAATCGACGCGTGTGATCCAGGCGCTGTCAGAAGGTGACCTGACGCAACACATGACCGGCGAATACCAAGGCGAGTTCGCGGTGTTGCGCGACGCCCTGAATAATTCCCTCACCAATCTGCAGACCATGGTGGCCGAGATCACCCAGGCCGCGGGCAATATCAGCAGTGGCGCCGGTGAGATCTCCCAGGGCAATGCCGATCTCAGTCAGCGCACCGAGGAGCAGGCGTCTTCGGTGGAAGAGACCGCCTCAACCATGGAAGAGATGACCAGCGTGGTGAAACAGAACGCCGACAACGCGCGGCAGGCCAATCAGCTGGCCAGCGGCGCGCGGCAACAGGCCGAAAAGGGCGGCGAAGTGGTCGGTAATGCCGTCACCGCCATGTCTGAGATCAACGCCAGCAGCAAGAAGATCGAGGACATCATCAGCGTCATCGACGAGATCGCCTTTCAGACCAACCTGCTGGCATTGAACGCAGCGGTCGAAGCCGCCCGCGCCGGGGAACAGGGCCGCGGCTTTGCCGTGGTCGCCGGCGAGGTACGCAGCCTGGCGCAGCGCAGCGCCGCGGCCGCTAAGGAGATCAAAGGCCTAATCAAGGACAGTGTCAGCAAGGTCGAGGAGGGCAGCCGCCTGGTGGACGAATCCGGCAAGACCCTCGAGGAGATTGTCGTCGCCTCGAAGAAGGTCAGCGACATCATCGCCGAGATCGCCGCCGCCGGACAGGAACAGGCCACCGGCATCGACCAGATCAACAAGGCCATCACCCAGTTGGAATCGGTGACGCAGCAAAATGCGGCGCTGGTGGAACAGGCGGCCGCCGCCAGCGAATCCATGGCCAATCAGTCAGTGGGGCTGCAACGCTTGGTGGGACAGTTCACCATCGACCAGTCCTTGCTGCGCCAGGAAGCTGCGGCTGCCCACCATGCCGGCGTACCGGCTCACAGACCCGCGCCGCAAGCGCGTGCGGCGGCCAGCCCTGCGCCGGCAGCACGAAGCAAAGCCAAGCCCCAGGATGAAGGCGAGGCGTGGGAAGAGTTTTAAAACACCCGCGACTGTGAAAGAATGCGAGGCTGGTTTAATCCCCAGCCTCTTTTTTTTCGCATGACTGTAGACGCCTGGATCACGATCGCGGTTATCACCGTTTGCTTCCTAACCCTTGTGTTCACCCGTTGGGCCGCCGACGTTGTGCTGATGGGCGGCGTGACCTTGTTGCTTGTGCTCGGGATCCTGACGCCGGAAGCGGCCTTGTCCGGACTCGCCAACGAGGGCATGGTGACGGTGGGCGTGCTGTTCATCGTCTCGGCCGGACTGAAAGAGACCGGCGCCATCAACTGGTTGACAGACAGTCTCCTCGGACGCCCCAGGTCCTTGGCCAATGCCCAGATGCGGGTCATGGGGCCGGTCGCCGGATTCAGCGCCTTTCTCAATAACACGCCCGTCGTTGCCATGCTGATCCCGGCCGTTAACGATTGGGCGCGCAAGTACCATCTGTCGGTTTCCAAACTGTTAATGCCCCTGAGCTATGCCGCCATCGTCGGCGGTACCTGCACCCTGATCGGCACCAGCACCAACCTCATCGTCAATGGCCTGATGATCAAGGAATCGGACGGTGACGGCTTGACCATGTTTGAACTGGCCTGGATCGGCGTGCCCTGTACCCTGTTGGTGTTCATCTATGTCTTAGTTGTAAGCAAGTGGCTACTACCTGAACGAAAATCGGCCATTACCCAGTTTTCCGATGTGCGCCAATACACCGTGGAGATGCTGGTGGAGCCGCGCAGCAGTCTGGAGGGCAAGTCCATTGAAGAGGCCGGCCTGCGTCAGCTCAGCGGCTTGTATTTGGTGGAGATCGAGCGACGCGGACATATTCTGCCGGCCGTATCCCCCAAGGAACGACTCGAAAGTGGCGACCGGCTGGTGTTCGCCGGCGTGGTGGATTCGGTGGTGGATTTGCAAAAAATCCGCGGCCTGACACCGGCGACCAACCAAGTGTTTAAGGTGAACGTGCCGCGGCCGGAGCGCAGTTTCATCGAGGCGGTGGTGTCGGACACCAACCCGCTGGTGGGCAAGACGGTCAAGGAGGGGCGCTTTCGCTCACGTTACAATGCCGCCATCATTGCCGTCTCCCGCAATGGTGAACAGTTGCGCATGAAGATCGGGGAGATCGTGCTGCAGGCGGGTGATACCTTGTTATTGGAGGCACCGGCCGCCTTCACCGAGAACCATCGTAACTCGCGCGATTTTTTCCTGGTCAGTGAATTGCTGGGCAGTAACCCACCGCGCCATGATCGCGCCGTGCTGTCCATCTCCATATTGCTAGGCATGGTTGTGCTGGTATCGGCCGGCGTCTTATCCATGCTCAAGGCGGCCCTGTTGGCCGCCGGTTTGATGATCGTGAGTCGTTGTCTCACCGGCAATAACGCCCGGCGCGCAGTCGATTGGCAGGTGCTGATTGTGATCGCCGCCTCATTCGGCCTGGGCCAGGCCCTATATCAAACCGGCGGCGCCGACTATCTCGCCAATCGCATTGTCGCCTTGGCCGGAGACGGACACCCCATTATCGCCTTGGCAGCGGTCTATTTCGCCACTGCCCTGCTCACCGCCATGATTACCAATAATGCCGCGGCGGTGCTCATGTTTCCCGTGGTATTGTCCATGGCGACCTCCTTGGACGTCAGTTTCATGCCCTTCGTGATCGTGTTGATGGTGGCGGCCTCGGCCAGTTTCGCTACCCCTATCGGCTATCAAACCAATCTCATGGTATTCGGTCCCGGCGGCTATCACTTTTCCGATTACATCCGCATGGGCCTGCCCCTGACGCTGCTGATCGGTGTGCTGTGTCTGCTCATCGTGCCTGTGGTCTGGCCGTTTTAGGCAGGCCGCAGGGAACTGGTGTAGAATAGGCGGGCTTACTGGCCGCCCCCAGGCGACGCAGCACAAACTTCGAAAAATCAATTTGTTATAAACCGGGGTACAGATAGATGACCACATCTAAGAATATCTATTGGCATTCTGCCACCGTCAGCCGTGCAGATCGTGAAAAACTCAACGGCCATAAAAGCGCCATTCTGTGGTTTACCGGACTTTCCGGTGCCGGCAAATCGACCGTGGCCCACGCCGTTGAAGACCGCCTGTATCAGCTGGGTGCCCGCACCTATGTACTCGATGGCGACAACATTCGTCACGGCCTGTGCAAGGACTTGGGCTTCTCCGATGCCGACCGTACCGAAAATATTCGCCGCATCGGCGAAGTGGCGAAGCTGTTTACCGACAGCGGTGTGATGGCGCTGACGGCCTTTATTTCGCCCTTTCGTTCCGACCGAGATGCGGTGCGCGAACTGGTAGAAGACGGCGATTTTATCGAGATCTACTGCAAATGCGATCTGGATGTATGCGAGGAGCGTGACGTGAAAGGTCTTTACAAAAAGGCGCGTGCCGGCGAGATTCCGGAGTTTACCGGTATCAATTCGCCCTACGAAGAACCGCTCAACCCCGAGATCATTGTCGACACCGCCGCGCAAAGCATTGAAGACAGCGTGGAGCAAATCATCCGCGCCTTGGTCGGACGCAATATCATCCCTGCCGGGTAAATAGGAGGTTCGAGTCCGCCGCCGTGCGGACCCATTGTATGACGGAGAATCGTTGATTAATGCCCGGTCTTTATTCATTGCTTAGACCACTGGTTTTTTGTCTCGATCCCGAGCAAGCCCACACGCTAACGCTCAACGGTTTGGACCTTGCCCATAAGCTGCGGTTGATCCGAGCCCCGGCCCCTCGCAGCCATAGCGGCGTCAAGGTAATGGGGCTGGACTTTCCCGCCGTGGTCGGGCTGGCCGCCGGGCTGGACAAGAACGGCGATCACATCGATGCGCTGGCGGCCTTGGGTTTCGGCTTTATCGAGGTGGGCACGGTAACGCCGCGGCCGCAGCCCGGCAACCCGCGCCCCAGGATGTTCCGGATCCCCCAGGCCGAGGCCATTATCAATCGCATGGGGTTCAATAATCTCGGCGTCGATCATCTGGTGCAGCGCGTCAAGCAGGCACGCTTCGATGGCATTATCGGTATCAATATTGGTAAGAATTTCGATACGCCGATTGAAAAGGCGGTCGACGATTATGTGCTCGGGCTGCAAAAAGTGTATGTCCACGCCGACTACGTCACGGTCAATATTTCCTCGCCCAACACCGCCAATTTGCGCGAGCTGCAGAACAAGGATCAGCTCGGGGGTTTGTTGTCGGCCTTGAAGCAGGAACAACAACGCTTGCAGCGACACCATGACAAATATGTACCCTTGGTGTTGAAGATCGCGCCGGATGTGGACGATGCCGGCTTAAAAGTGATCGCTGAAACACTGATAGCCTATGGCATCGACGGCGTGATCGCCACCAACACGACACTTTCCCGCCAAGGCGTCGAGGGGCTGCCGCACGGCGACGAACAGGGCGGCCTGAGCGGAGCGCCGCTTACCCAAGCTTCCACCCAGGTGGTCAAGACACTCTATCGCCTGCTTGGCGATAAATTACCCATTATCGCCGCCGGTGGCATACTCAGCGCCGAGGACGCGCAGGCCAAACTGGATGCCGGCGCAAGACTGGTACAGGTCTACAGCGGCCTGATCTATCGCGGCCCGCACTTGGTGCGTGACATTATTGAATCCTGCCACATCGGTTTAGCCTTGGACGCAGCGGGTCAGTAGCGATGCAAGCAGCCATTCATATCGATAAAGTGGAAAAGCGCTATGGCGAGGTACACGCTCTGAAGGGCATGTCCTTAACGGTCGAGCGGGGCGAGTTCTTCGGCCTGTTGGGCCCCAACGGCGCCGGCAAGTCCACGCTTATCAACATCATCGCCGGCCTGACGCGCATGGACAGCGGCCAGGTGTCGGTATTGGGCCACGACGTGGTGCACGATTATCGCCGTTCACGGCAACATCTGGGCGTGGTGCCGCAGGAGCTGGTCTACGATCCGTTTTTTACGGTGCGCGAAATTCTCCAGATTCAGGCCGGCTATTTCGGCCGCGGCAAACAGAGTAGGGCATGGATCGATTCCTTGTTGGAAGGCCTGAAACTGACCGACAAGGCCGGCGCCAATATGCGCGCCCTATCCGGCGGTATGAAGCGGCGCGTCTTGATCGCTCAAGCCTTAGTGCATAAGCCTGAGGTAGTGATCCTCGACGAGCCCACCGCGGGCGTCGATGTGGAGCTGCGCAGTTCGCTGTGGGAATTCGTCAAGGCCTTACATAAAGACGGTCATACCATCGTCTTGACTACTCACTATCTGGAAGAGGCGGAGAGCCTGTGTCAACGCATCGCGATTATGAATGACGGCCAGTTGATCGCCTTGGATAGCAAGGAGTCGCTGTTGGCCCGCGGCGTCGGCAAGACCTGTACCGTCTCGGTGACCTTGGCGCAGCCCCTGGTGCAGATCCCCGAGGCCTTGGCTACCAAAATCCGATCGGTGGATGGTGGACACATCGAGTTCATTCTCAACCGCGATACGGATACCATCATTTCCTTGGTCGACGGTTTGCGCAAGCTCGGGGCTGAGATTGTCGATTTGCGCACCGAGGACGCGGATCTGGAGGACGTATTTATGGAGCTGACCGGGCGGCAGGTCTCATGAACTGGGAAGGCTTGTGGACCCTGTTTCGCAAGGAGCTGAAGCGATTCGGTAAGGTGGCCCTGCAAACCGTTTTGGCGCCTATCGTCACGGCATTGCTGTATTTGCTGGTGTTCTCCCATGTGCTGGAAGAACACGTGCGTGTCTACGAGAATGTCAGCTACACCGCGTTTCTGATCCCCGGCCTGATGATGATGTCCATGATTCAGAATGCCTTTGCGAATAGCTCGTCAAGCCTGATCCAGTCCAAGGTGACCGGTAATATCGTGTTTGTACTGCTAACGCCCTTGTCATACCTGGAACTATATTTGGCGTTTGTGCTCGCCTCGGTGGTGCGCGGCATGGTCGTGGGATTGGGCATATTCCTGGTTGCGTCGCTGTTTGTCTCCCTGCCTTTGCACAGTGTGGTGTGGTTGATCATGTTTGCCTTTGTCAGCAGTACGGTGCTTGGCACCATGGGCATCATCGCCGGCATTTGGGCGGAGAAATTCGACCACATGGCCGGCTTTCAGAATTTCATTATTATGCCTTTGTCGTTTCTGAGCGGCGTCTTTTATTCAATTCATTCGCTGCCGGAATTTTGGCAAGCGCTCTCCAGATTCAATCCGTTTTTCTATATGATCGACGGCTTCAGATATGGATTTTTCGGCGTTTCGGATGTAAACCCTGGGGTCAGTCTGTTCGCGGTTTTATTGTTTTGGGCCGGTCTTGCTGCATTTACCCTGTTTTTGCTGCGAAGTGGCTACAAATTGCGTGATTGAACACCCAGCTTGAATATGCGTCTAATTAGACATAGACTCGTTTTAAGACAGTGGTTTTGTACTGAAAGAAAGGAAGGTGGGCATGCCACCTTTCTTGGAAACAAGGCAGCATTTATATGCGCAGATATATCCGGCATCCGTCAGATATCCCGATTGATTTTCGTGTCGAAGGGGTAGCTGCAGACAACCAGGAAAGCCTGCAGGATGTGAGCTACGGCGGGCTTTCCTTCACGTCTAAATCGTATATCCAACCGGGATCGAGTATCAGCATCACAATCCGCTTTGTTAAACCGTCATTCGAAACCACGGCATTGGTCAAGTGGTGCCGCAAACGCGGCGGTTATTACGACGTGGGTGTGGCGTTTTGCGATCCGGAAGACGCCTATCGAGCCCGTATGATAGAGCAGGTCTGTCATATTGAGCATTATAAAAGAAAGGCCCTGGCCAAAGAGGGACGCCAACTGACTGGCGAGCAGGCCGCCACCGAGTGGATCAAGCGCTTCGCCTCAAAATTTCCGAGTATCGAATTACAAGAATAAAGGGCAATCAAAGAGGAGAATTCCCGCCTTTAATGAGGTAATGTAGACAAAATCCCACATGTCAAATTGGGGAGGCAGTGCATGAATGTGGTGATTACAGGGGCCGGCCGGGGGATAGGTCTGGGTTTTGTCGAGTACTATCTCTCAGCTGGCGCCACCGTATGGGCCTGTTATCGCTGTGGTGATGATGGACTTAGAAATTTCGACTCCGACAGGCTCAAGACCGTACAGTGGGACGTCATCGAAACCAAGGATGCCAATTTTATTAATGAGTCGGAGATTCCGGGCTCTATCGACCTGCTGATCAATAATGCCCGGATTTACGGCCCGGATAAGGAAACCGGCCAGTCCTTGGACGGCATCACTCCCGAGACCATGTTGAATGTATTGGACGTCAACTGTATCGGTCCTCTGCGTGTGGTGCAGCGCCTTAAATCAAAGGTCATCTCGGCCAAGGGCAAGATTGCCAATATCAGTTCTAAAATGGGTTCCTGCGAAGAGAACACGACGGGCGGGTGTTATGCTTATCGCGCCTCTAAAGCCTGTTTGATCAGCGTATCCAAATCCATGGCCATTGACCTGGCGCCCTATGATGTCAGGGTTATTACCCTGCATCCGGGCTGGGTGAAAACCGATATGACCGGGCAAAGCGGGCTGATAGACGTGCAGTGTTCGGTGAAGGGTGTGGCCGCCATTATCGACAATATGGATGGCTACAGTCCGGGTGCCTTCGTCGCCTTTGACGGCAGGTGCATCCCTTATTGAGCGCCCCTTGAGTTCATCGGTAAAAAACAACGGCGAGCTAAGGCGATTCCTTTGCCGGCGCCTCCAGCGCTGCCGTAATGGCGGATTCCAGCGCCTCCAGTTTTGCTTCGGCTTGAAGAGGGGAATAATACTGGCCGTCCTGGTACAGGAATAAGGACGGCAGATGGAACACATCGAATTCTTCGGTTAAGGCTTGATCCTGTCCGGCGTCTACTTTGAATATGTTGATATCCGGATGCTTTTTAAGAAACTGTTCCAGCAGTTGCTCCCAATAGCGGCAGGAAAGGCATTCCCTGCTGGAGAAGAAAACAATGGAAATACCGGGCGTGGAGTCCAGTGTCTGGTGAAATTCGAATTGTTCCAGTGCGTGAACCGCCGTCATGTGATGATCTCCGCTGCGAGGCATTTGGTTCAAGATAATTCATGGCTCGCCATCTTTCAAGACACTCACGGCTTCATTATTTCAAAGCTGTTTCCCAGCGTCAGACTCAGGCTTTCGGCGCTGCCGGCGGGCAGTTCCAGCACATATTGTGCCGGCTGCTTGTTAGTGTAGGTTTTGCAAGGGGTTATTCTGCAGGGTTGGACATGCTCGAACATGTGTATGAGGCGACCCTCGGCGTCGAAGTAGAGAATGTCGAGCGGAATCAGTGTTTGCTTCATCCAGAAGGAAACAATCTGTGGCTCGGGGTATACAAACAACATGCCTTGATCCGGTGCCAACGACGATCGTTGCATTAATCCCCGTTTGCGTTCAGCCGCGCTCACGGCGAGATCGACTTCGAAGATACGATCCTTTAGGGAGATTAGCGCGTCGGCGGCAAAGGCATCCGTCAGCAGAAACAGACACGCGCTGAAGCACAGTGTTTTCATATCCATCCGGTTTTGATGCGTAGCCAGACGGAGAGTGTAGCAGACTGGGGTTTAGAGTTCGGTCTCCGCGGCGAGGATTTTACGGATCAGTGACTTCACCTCTTGCGGCTCGAACGGCTTGTCGCATAGGGCTGAGACACCGGATTGCTTTACGCCGGCCAGGTGACTGTGGTTGGCCTCGCTGGTCACCATCAGCACCGGGATGGAACGCTGGTGGCTGTGTTGACGGATGTATTGAGTCAGTTGCTTGCCGTCCATTTCAGGCATGTTGTAATCAGTCACGATGAGATCGAATAACTGCCGCCCCATGATTTCGACGGCGTCTTTGCCGTTGGCCGCCTGGGTGATCTCATCGATGCCCAGATTGTTGAGTACGCGGCAGATATGTTTTCTCGCCGTGGTACTGTCATCCACCACCAGCACACTGAGTTCGTCGAGATCGATCTCCGCCAGCAAGGACTGATCAGGCTCGATGAACTCTAAGGTCGAATAGAGCGCGCGCGTCAAGTCCTGGGCCTGGAACGGTTTGGGTAGAATGGCGATGACCCCGGCCTGGCGGATGGGTTCGAGGTGGTAATCCGAGTCTTCGCTTGAGATCAGCATAAAGGGAATCGCCTCCAGCTCATCGTCGTTGCGCATGGCCTGGACCAGGTCGGCGCCGGTCATGTCGGGCATGTGCATGGCGCTGATGACCAGATCCGGCTTGAAGGCGCGCATATCGGTCAGCGCAGTGCCGGCCTGCTTAAAATGCTCAAGACGGGTGATACCCACCTGATTCAATTGTCCGCTGATGACGCGCCATTGGGTGGAGGAAGGTTCGACTACGCTGATGGCGAGATCGCTGAGTTTGAAATTGCCGGACATGGCGTATTACCCCGATTTTACTGTATTTGTTTATATCGACAAACTTGGCCGAACCTTAATCCGTTCATACAGTAATCCGTTAATACAGTCTGACCCCCGCCTGCGCCAACATACGCGTCAGCTGAATCAGGGGCAGACCGACCAGGGTGTTGGGGTCGTCGCCTTCCAAACGTTCAAACAGGGTGATCCCCAGGCCTTCCGATTTGAAGGCGCCGACGCAGTTGTAAGGCTGTTCCTTGTGTAGATAGCCCTCGATTTCACTCTCCGCGAGGCTGCGGAAATGGACGCTGAACGGCACCACCGCACTTTGAAACTTATCCGTCGCCGCATCGAGCAGCACCAACGAGGTCAGAAAAAGCACCGTATTGCCCGAGGCGGCGGCCAGTTGTTGTCGCGCCGCTGCGTGAGTGCCGGGTTTGCCGAGGATGCGGCCGCCGAGCAGGGCCACCTGGTCGGAGGCGATGATCAGGGCGTCGCGATTGCAGCGGGCGACGGCGCGGGCCTTTTCCAGGGCCAGGCGCGCCACCAAGTGTTCCGGAGACTCATGAGGGCGGGGCGTTTCATCGATGTCGGGCGCGACGCAGGCGAAATCGACGCCGAGCTTAAGCAGCAGTTCACGCCGATAGGGCGATGAGGAGGCGAGTATGAGTGGTTTCTTGACCAAGCCGTTTATTCGATTTCGATCAAGGTCTCATCCGGATTGACGGTGTCGCCTTTCTGCACGTGCAGCGCCGTCACCTTGCCGGAAATGGGCGCCTGAAGTTCGGTCTCCATTTTCATTGCTTCAGTGACCAGCAGGGGATCGCCTTCCTTCACTTCATCGCCCTCATTGACCAATACATCCACAATGGTGCCGGGCATGGAGGTGGTGACATGACCGGGTTGTTTGGCCTGAGGACGTTTGCTGCCCTTGGTCTTGGCCGACAGCACCTCACCGCTTTCCGCCAGGCCGATCTCTTCCAGGGTCTCGACCATAATCTCTTCCGGCACGCCGTCCACCGAGACATAAAACGGGCGGCGATTGTCGGCCTTATGGCCGGTGCCGGTGACCTTGATATGGTAGGTTTCGCCGTGCATGGTGACGTTGAATTCCACCGGCGTGCTGCCGCTGGACTGCTTCGGTTCCACGTTTTCCAGCGGTTCAGGCACCAGTGTGCCGGCGGCGCGTTCCTCAAGAAACGTGCGGCCCACTTCCGGGAACATAGCGTAGGTCAAGACGTCTTCTTCGGTGGTGGCGAGTGTGGCGACGTCTTCGCGCAGCTTGTCCATTTCCGGTTGCAGCAGGTCGGCCGGGCGACAGTCGATGACGTCTTCGTTGCCGATAGCCATTTGGCGTACGATGTCATTGACCTTGCCCGGCGCCTTGCCGTAACGGCCCTTGAGATAATATTTCACTTCGTTGCTGATGTTCTGATAACAGGCGCCGGACAGCACGTTCAATACCGCCTGTGTACCGACAATCTGCGAGGTCGGCGTGACCAGCGGCGGATAGCCCAGATTCTCACGCACGCGCGGGACTTCCTCCAGCACCTCGTTCATGCGTTCCAGGGCGCCTTGCTCCTTGAGCTGATTGGCCAGGTTGGAGATCATGCCGCCCGGAATCTGGTTGACCTGCACGCGGGTGTCGACGCCGGTGAATTCGCTCTCGAAACGGGCGTATTTTTTACGCACACCGTAAAAATAAAATCCGATCTGCTGCAACAGCTCCAGGTCGAGACCGGTATCGTACGGTGTGCCTTTGAGGGCCGCGACCATGCTTTCGGTAGGAGGATGGCTGGTACCGCCGGAAAAGGTGGAAATAGCGGTATCGATATGACGGCAACCGCGTTCGATGGCCTTGAGCTGACACATACTGGCCAGTCCTGAGGTGGCGTGCGAATGCAGGTGAATGGGGACGGCCACGGCATTGGCCAGGGCGTCCACCAGGTCGGCGGTGACCATGGGCGTCAGCAGGCCGGCCATATCCTTGATGGCGATGCTGTCACACCCCATGGCCTCCATCTGTTTCGCTATCCCCACGAATTGGGGAATGTCATGCACCGGACTGGTGGTATAGCTGATCGCCCCCTGGGCGTGTTTACCCGCCACCTTCACCGACTCGATGGAGACACGCAGGTTACGGGTGTCGTTAAGGGCGTCGAAGATACGAAACACGTCCACCCCGTTTTCGGCGGCGCGGGCGACGAAGCCCTTGACCACGTCATCCGAATAATGGCGATAGCCGAGCAGATTCTGGCCGCGCAACAACATTTGCAGACGCGTATTGGGCAAGGCCGCTTTGAGTTTGCGCAAGCGCTCCCACGGGTCTTCCTTGAGAAAGCGCAGACATGAATCGAAGGTGGCGCCGCCCCAGACCTCGAGCGACCAATAGCCGACCTGGTCCAGCTTGGCACAGATGGGCAGCATGTCATCGGTGCGCATGCGGGTGGCGATCAGTGACTGGTGGCCGTCGCGCAGAACGGTATCGGTAATGTGTACTTTGTCCATAAGCCTGCTTTCGCTTTTTGTGTGGTGAGTTAACGTCCCAAATGCGCCGCGACGGCGACGCCGATGGCGGCGGCCAGCTCGCGCGGCGAGCGCTTCACCGAATAGCCGGTCAGCTCGGGATGGTTTTCGACGAAACTGGTGTCGAAGCTGCCGTTCTGGAATTCCTGCGATTTCACAATCTCAATATGGTAGGGGATGGTGGTCTTGACGCCGTATACGCCCATGTCGTTCAGGGCGCGCTCGGCGCGGTCGAGCAGGTCGTCCCAGGTCAGCGCCCACACCGTCAGCTTGGCGCACAGCGAATCGTAATAGGGAGGGATCTCGTAACCGCTGTAGATCGCTGCATCGGTGCGCACCCCGGGGCCGCCCGGTGCGAAGTAACGGGTGATACGACCAAAGCTGGGCAGGAAATCATTTTTCGGATCTTCGGCGTTGATGCGAAACTCCATGGCGAAGCCGCGCAGTTTGATCTCATCCTGACTGAAGCGCAGCTTGAGGCCGGCGGCGATGCGGATCTGTTCCTGCACGATATCCACGCCGGTAATCTGTTCCGTGACGGGGTGTTCCACC
The DNA here is from genome assembly GCA_001447805.1 of Candidatus Tenderia electrophaga. Lineage (NCBI taxonomy): Bacteria > Pseudomonadati > Pseudomonadota > Gammaproteobacteria > Tenderiales (SeqCode) > Tenderiaceae (SeqCode) > Tenderia (SeqCode) > Tenderia electrophaga (SeqCode). The sequence goes on along the minus strand of CP013099.1, from coordinate 2,074,052 downwards.
TGCAGGCGGGTGTTCATCTCCATGAAGTAAAAATTGTCATCCTGGTCGAGCAGAAACTCCACCGTGCCGGCGTTTTCATAATTCACCGCCTTGGCAGCGCGCACCGCCAGATCGCCGACGTACTCGCGTTGCTCGGGCGACAACTGGGGCGAGGGCGCGATCTCGATCAGTTTCTGATGACGGCGCTGGATGGAGCAGTCGCGTTCGAACAGATGAATCACATTGCCGTGGCTGTCGGCCAGGATCTGGGCCTCGATGTGGCGCGGATTGACCACGCATTTCTCGATAAACACCTCGGCGCTGCCGAAGGCCTTGGTCGCCTCGGAGATGACCCGGTCGTAGTTGCGGCGCAGCGCCTGCTCGTTTTCGCAGCGGCGGATTCCGCGGCCGCCGCCGCCGGAGGTGGCCTTGAGCATAATGGGGTAGCCCACAGCGGCGGCGCATGTAACGGCCGCCTCAAGTGATTCCACATTGCCGTCACTGCCCGGCGTGACCGGGATGCCCGCCTTGACCATGGCGCTGCGCGCCTCAATCTTATCGCCCATGCTGCGGATGACATCCGCGCTGGGCCCGATGAACTTGATGCCGCGGCGCTGGCAGATCTGCGCCAGCTGCGGATTTTCAGACAGAAATCCATACCCCGGGTGGAGGGCGTCACAGCCCGCCGCCACCGCCAGGTTGACGATGCGGTGGGCATTCAGATAGCCGGCCACCGTATCGGGCCCCAGATTATAGGCCTCATCGGCCTTTTTGACGTGCAGCGAGTGACGGTCGGCGTCGGTATAAACGGCGACTGATTTGATGCCCATTTCGGCGCAGGCCCGCACGATGCGGACTGCGATCTCCCCCCGGTTGGCGATAAGTATCTTTTTTATCATGTTGATTTTTATATCAATTGATTCAGTGGCGTGATGCCTGACCGGAAGCCCTCGAGCGCCGATGGCGCGGCGCGTCGTGGCAGGCGTATGCGGGCCATTAGTGGTTTCTACGAGAAAGCCACCCCCAAGTCAAGACGTAATTGTGGTAACAGAGTGAAAAATAAGAATTTTCTTTGACACAACGGGGCTTTGCCTTTATCATCACGCGCCTATGTCACCCCAGCACCTGCCCGTACAGATCGCTCCCTTCAGGCTGGCCCGACAGGGTCAGGTGCTGGCCGGCACGCTCGAGCTAACGGGCATGGCGCGCTTGGCTGAAGCGGTCGTCGATGTTGCGGGTGATGCCGGCGTACAATTACAGTTTGGTATAGACGAGCAGGGCACGCATTACGCCAAGGGGCATCTCAGCGCCCAGGTGGAGAGGGTCTGTCAGCGTTGCCTGCAAACGGTGACCGAGCGCATCGAGTCGGACGTGGCATTGGGTTTCGTCGCCAGCGACGAGCAGGCCCGCAAGCTGGCGCCGGACTACGAACCCTGCATGGTGGGGAGCGAGCCGATACAGCTGGCCGACCTGGTTGAGGATGAGTTGATCCTGGCATTACCCATCGTGGCGTTGCATGAGGACGCCTGTGAACCATTTTTGGAGCGGCTTCACAGCGAGGCCGAACAGAGTGACCGGACACAGGACAAACCCAACCCGTTTGCCGTATTGGCTGAGTTGAAAGGCAAGAAGCAGTAGAGTAGGCATTGATCGTAACGAAACAGGAGTTTAAACAATGGCTGTGCAACAAAACAAAAAGAGTCCGTCCAAGCGCGGTATGCGTCGTTCCCACGACGCCCTGAGCGGACCGACTCTGTCCATCGACGAAACCTCCGGTGAGGTGCATCGTCGTCACCACGTATCGGCTGACGGGTATTATCGTGGCCGCAAGGTGATCGCAGATAAAGGCGAGTAAACCTTGAGCGTGACCATCGCCCTGGATGCTATGGGCGGCGATCATGGCCCCGATGTGGTCGTGCCTGCCGCCCTTAGTGTTTTAAAGGAAAATCAAGATCTCAAGTTGATCCTGGTCGGCGACCAGGAAATCCTGACCGGCGTCCTGCAGCAACAAGGCGCCGATGTGGGGCCGCGCCTGCAGATCCGACACACCTCGCAAGTGGTGGCTATGGATGAATTGCCTTCGGTGGCCTTGCGCACCAAGAAGGATTCCTCCATGCGCGTCGCCATCAACCTGGTGCAAGAGGGCAAGGCCTCGGCCTGTGTCAGTGCCGGCAATACCGGTGCGCTGATGGCGACCTCGCGTTTCGTGCTCAAGACCCTGACCGGCATCGATAGGCCCGCTATCATCACCGCCCTGCCCACCATGAACGGCCATACCCACATGTTGGACCTGGGCGCCAATGTGGATTCCAGCGCCGACGCATTATTCCAGTTTGCGGTGATGGGGTCGGTATTGGTGCAGGCGGTGGACAATAATCCGGCGCCCAAGATCGGCCTGCTGAACATCGGTGAGGAAGAGATCAAGGGCAACGAACGGGTCAAAGAGGCGGCGCGCCTGCTGGCCCAGAGCGACATCAACTATGTCGGCTATGTGGAAGGCGACGATATCTACAAGGGCACGGTGGACGTAGTGGTCTGCGACGGCTTTGTCGGTAACGTCGCCCTCAAGACCAGCGAGGGCGTGGCCAAGATGATCACCCATTTCATGAAGCAAGGCTTTGCGCGCAATCCGTTCGCCAAGCTCGCCGCCCTGATCGCCATGCCGGTATTGAAGGCGCTCAAGCACAAGATCGACCCGCGCCGTTACAACGGCGCCAGTCTGGTCGGTCTGAACGGCATCGTGATCAAGAGCCACGGCAGCGCCGATGTGTTCGCCTTCGCCAACGCCATCAAGGAGGCGGTGCTGGAAGTCGACAAGTCGGTGCCCGCGCGCATCAACCAGCAACTGGATACGCTGTTGACCAAACAGCAGGTGGGTTAAGGTGACATATTCGAGAATCACCGGTACCGGCAGCTTCCTCCCTGAAAAGGTGCTCACCAACCACGACCTGGAAAAAATGGTGGAGACCTCGGATCAATGGATTCGGGAACGCACCGGCATCAAAAAACGGCATATTGCCGCTGAAGGCGAGACCACCTGCGACCTGGCTGAAGCGGCGGCGCGCCACGCCCTGGATGCGGCCGGCCTGAAGCCCGCCGATATCGACCTGGTCATTGTCGCCACCACCACCGCGGACAAGATCTTCCCCAGCACCGCCTGCCTGTTGCAAAAGCGTCTGGGCATCCACGGCCCGCCGGCCTTTGATGTGCAGGCCGTCTGTTCAGGTTTTATCTATGCCATGGATGTGGCCGACAAATTCATTCGCAGCGGCAGCGCCAAAAAGGCCCTGGTGGTGGGGGCCGAAACCCTGTCGCGCATCACCAACTGGAAGGATCGCGGCACCTGCGTGCTGTTCGGCGACGGTGCCGGTGCCATTGTGCTTGAGGCCAGCGCTGAGCCCGGCATTCTGTCCAGTCATCTGCATGCCGACGGCGCCTACGACGAAATGCTGCATGTGCCCACCGGTGTGTCTATCGACTATGACAGCGTCAGGGAAGGGCGCGCCTATATGGAAATGCAGGGCAACGACGTGTTTCGCTTTGCCGTGCGCACCCTGGGCAAGATCGTCGACGAGACCCTGGCCGCCAACCACATGACCAAGGGCGACATCGACTGGCTGGTGCCGCATCAGGCCAATATCCGTATCATTGCCGCCACTGCCAAAAAGCTCAACATGCCCATGGAGCGGGTGGTGGTGACAGTGGACGAACACGGCAACACCTCCGCCGCCTCCGTGCCCCTGGCCCTGGATGTGGCGGTGCGCGACGGTCGCATCAAGCGCGGCGACACGCTCCTGCTGGAGGCCTTCGGGGGCGGCTTCACCTGGGGTTCTGTGTTATTAAAATATTAGACAAAACAAACTTATAGGGATATTAGTTAACGTCATGTCTTTTGCAATAGTCTTTCCCGGTCAGGGCTCGCAATCGCTGGGCATGCTGGCCGAACTGGCCGCCGACTGGCCGCGCGTTCAACAGACCTTCGCCGCGGCTAGCGAGGCGCTCGGCTACGACCTGTGGCACTTGGTGCAAGATGGCCCCGACGCCGCGCTGAACCAGACCGACAAGACCCAGCCCGCCATGCTCGCCGCCGGCGTCGCCACCTGGCGCGTCTGGCAGGCGGCCGGCGGCGCCACACCCGCCTATCTGGCCGGCCACAGCCTGGGTGAATACAGTGCCCTGGTGGCCGCCGGCGCCATTGAGTTTCCCGCTGCCGTCAGGCTGGTGGAACGCCGCGGGCGATTGATGCAGGCGGCCGTGCCGCAAGGGGAAGGGGCCATGGCCGCCATCCTCGGGCTCGACGATGAACAGGTGGTGGAGGTCTGCAATCAGGCCGCGCAGGGGGAGGTTGTCCAAGCGGTGAATTTCAACGCCCCGGGTCAGGTGGTGGTGGCCGGTGGCAAGGCCGCCGTGGAGCGGGCCGTGGACGTCGCCAAAGCGGCGGGCGCCAAACGCGCCGTGATATTGCCGGTGAGCGTGCCGTCGCACTGCAGCCTGATGCAGGGCGCGGCGGAAGAGTTGACCGAGTCCTTGAAGCAGATTCACATCCAGCCCCCCGAGATCCCGGTCATCCATAATGTGGATGTGGCCAGCCATAGCAATGTGGAGGCCATTCGCGATGTGCTGGCGCGGCAGCTTTACAGTCCGGTGCGCTGGGTCGAGACTGTACAGGCGCTGGCGAACGCGGGCGTGGACACACTGGTGGAAAGCGGACCGGGCAAGGTGCTGGCGGGACTCAACAAGCGCATTAATCGTGACATGACGGCGCTGCCCGTATTTGATGCCAAGACGCTGGCGGCCGCCCTTGAGGCCCACAAGGCATAAATCACAAGAGGGGAAGAGCAATGACACTGGAAAATCGAATTGCCCTGGTCACCGGTGCCAGCCGCGGCATCGGCAAGGCGGTCGCCCTGGAACTGGGCAGGCAGGGCGCGCGGGTGATCGGTACCGCCACGTCGGACAGCGGTGCGCAAGCGATCTCTAGTTATATGAATGAGAGCGGCGTCAAGGGCACCGGCATGGCCCTGAATGTCACCAGCCAAGACTCCATTGATGGCGCCATGGCGCAGATCAACAAGGATTTCGGCGTGCCGACCGTGCTGGTCAACAATGCCGGCATTACCCGCGACAACTTGCTTATGCGCATGAAGGACGACGAATGGAACGCCATCATGGACACCAACCTCGGTTCCGTCTACCGCATGAGCAAGGCCTGTCTGCGCGGCATGATGAAGGCCAAGCAGGGTTGCATCGTCAGCATCGCCTCAGTGGTCGGTGAAACTGGAAATCCCGGCCAGACCAACTATGCTGCCGCCAAAGCGGGCATCTTCGGTTTCACCAAGTCGTTGGCGCGGGAAGTTGCCTCGCGCGGCATCACCGTCAACGCCGTCGCCCCCGGTTTTATCGATACCGATATGACCAAGGGGCTGCCGGACGATCAAAAACAGGCGCTGCTCAAACAGATTCCTTTAAACCGATTGGGTAAACCGGAGGAAATCGCCGCCGCCGTGGCCTTCTTCGCATCGCCCGGCGCCGCCTACATCACGGGTTCCACCCTGGATGTCAACGGCGGTATGTACATGGGTTAAATGGAAAAACTCTCGGCCATAGCTTTTGAGCCGGGTCAAGCTTAACAATTTTAGTGGAAATTCCTGTATCATTTGCCGCGATCTCGCTTGCAACTCGCGGTAATAGGGATAAAATACCGACCGCAGCTGGGTCTGCGTCAAAATCTTGGAGGAAGAATTTATCATGAGCACTATCGAAGAACGCGTCAAAAAGATTGTCGTTGAGCAACTAGGGGTTAAGGAAGACGAGGTCACCACCGAAGCTTCTTTCGTCGATGATCTGGGCGCAGATTCCCTCGATACCGTGGAATTGGTGATGGCGCTTGAAGAAGAATTCGAGTGTGAAATTCCCGATGAAGAAGCTGAAAAGATCACCACCGTTCAGCAGGCCATCGACTACATCAATTCCAACGTGGGCTAAATTCTTAATTTAGATCCCGTGTAAGGCCGCAGCAGCGCGTTTCCGCAACACGTTTTTTACGCAGCTGGCGGCCTTTGCTTTTGTGCCCCCGTTGTCGGGGCATGATCAACGTCCAGGGAAGATTCAGAGGTTATTAAGCGTGAGTAAACAGCGTCGCATCGTCGTGACCGGTTTGGGCATGGTGTGCCCCGTCGGTTTGACCGTCAAAGAGTCTTGGCACAATATCGTTGCCGGTAAGAGCGGCATCGCCCCCATCACGCATTTCGATGTGTCTGAATTCCCGGTGCGCTTCGGCGGCTCGGTGCACGGTTTCGACGTCACCCAGTACATTTCCGCCAAAGAAGCACGCAAGATGGATCCGTTCATTCATTACGGCATTGCCGCGGCAAAAGAGGCGATCGAGGACTCCGGCCTGGACGTCACCGAGGAGAACGCCGAACGCATCGGTGTCATGATCGGTTCCGGCATCGGCGGTCTGCCCGGCATCGAAAAGGGACGCGAGACATTCGACAAGTCCGGCCCGCGCCGGATTTCGCCGTTCTTCGTACCCAGTAACATCATCAATATGATCTCGGGCAATCTTTCCATCATGTACGGCATGAAGGGTCCCAACATGGCCATCGTCACCGCCTGTACCACCGGCACCCATAACATTGGTGAAGCGGCGCGCATCATCGAACGCGGCGATGCCGAGGTGATGATCGCCGGCGGCGCCGAGATGGCCACCTCGCCCACCGGTCTGGGCGGCTTTGCCGCCGCGCGCGCCCTGTCGACCCGCAACGACGATCCGGAAGGCGCCAGCCGTCCGTGGGATCAGGAGCGCGACGGGTTCGTGCTCAGCGACGGCGCCGGCGTCGTGGTGGTGGAAGAATACGAACATGCCAAGCGCCGCGGCGCGCCCATCTATGCCGAGCTGATCGGCTTCGGCATGAACGGTGATGCCTATCACATGACCATGCCCAGCGCCGGCGGTGAGGGCGCGCGCAAGTGCATGGAACTGACCCTAAAGGACGCCGGCGTCAATCCCGATCAGGTGGACTACATCAATGCCCACGGCACCTCCACGCCGGCGGGCGACAAGGCCGAGACCATGGCGGCCAAGGCGATGTTCGGCGATCACGCCTACAAGCTGGCCATGAGTTCCACCAAGTCCATGACCGGTCATTTGCTCGGTGCGGCCGGTGGCATTGAGGCGATCTTCTCCGTGCTGGCCATCCGCGATCAGGTAGCGCCGCCGACCATCAACTACACCACCCCCGATCCGGACTGCGATCTTGACTACGTGCCCAACGAAGCGCGCCAGATGACGATCGATGTCGCTTTGTCCAACTCCTTCGGTTTCGGTGGCACCAACGGCAGCCTGCTGTTCGCCAAAGTTTAAACCCGGCATGGGCTTAACCCCCCATGCAGACTCGGGTGTCGCATGTTGATTCGGCCATCACCCTGTATCCGCCGTCTGGACAGCACGATTGATCTGCTGGCGCTGCACCAGTCTCAGCCCGAGCGTTATCCCTACCTGCTTGAGAGCGTGGTACACGGTACGCCGCAGTCGCGCTACGACATCCTGTTCGCTTTTCCGGGCGCTGGCATGGAAGCCGGCGATAGCGGTTTTCTCGACCAACTGGAACAGGACTGGCGGCGTCATCACGTGCCCGTGCTGGAAACGGAGTTGCCGTTTGCGGGCGGCTGGTTTGTCTACCTCGGCTACGAGCTGGCCGCGGAGATAGAACCGACGCTGAATCTGCCGGCTGAACAGACCCCCTTGCCCAGCGCGTTCGCCACCCGCATACCGGCCGCGCTGATCCGTGATCATCACCACGCCTGCACCTATCTTGTCTGCGAACCGGGTCGAGAAGCGTTGCTGGCGCAGATGGAGGCGGACCTTGGCGATGCTGACGCGCTGATTGACATGCCGCCCCAGGTGCTGGGGGTGGAGGAAGATGATCCGCAGCGCTACCTCGACGCTGTGAATCGTATTCGCGATTACATCCGCGAGGGTGATGTGTTCCAGGTCAATCTATCGCGCGCCTGGCGTATGCAGCTGCGCCAGACGACAGCGATCGATGTGTATCAATCGCTGCGCCGCCACAACCCGGCACCGTTTGCGGCGCTGGTGAATTACGGCGGCACGGCCATTATCAGCTCTTCGCCCGAGCGCTTGGTGGAAGTGCACGACGCTCGGGCCAGCACCCGTCCCATTGCCGGCACCCGGCCGCGCAGCGGTGATCAGGCGGCCGACCGGGCCTTTTCGGACACCCTGATGGCCCATCCCAAAGAACGCGCCGAGCATGTCATGCTCATCGATCTGGAGCGCAATGATCTGGGGCGCGTGTGCCAGCCGGGCAGTATGCGCGTGGATGAGTTGATGGTGCTGGAATCCTATGCCCATGTGCACCACATCGTGTCCAATGTCAGCGGCCGTCTGCGCCGCGGGGTCACGCCCATGGAGGTGATTCGGGCGGTGTTTCCCGGCGGCACCATCACCGGCTGTCCCAAGGTGCGTTGCATGGAAATCATTCAGGCGTTGGAACACACGGCGCGCGGTCCCTATACCGGTTCGGTGGGTTACATCAGCCATTGCGGCCGCATGGACTTCAATATTCTGATTCGCACCATGTTGTTGGACGGCGATCGGCTTAGCTTCCGTACCGGTGCCGGTATCGTCGCCGATTCCGTTGCCGAACACGAACTGCAGGAGACCCGCGCCAAGGCGCGCGGCTTATTGCGCGCCCTGGGTTTGGATGATGCCGCATCTGCTTAACGGTCACAGCGCCATCGACATCGGTTTGCAGGATCGCGGCCTGCAGTACGGTGACGGCCTGTTCGAAACCATCGCGGTACGCCGGGGCCGACTGGAGTTCTGGCAGCAACACATGCAGCGATTGCAGGCCGGCTGCCGGCGCTTGCAGATCCCGTGTCCGGACAGCCGATTGCTGTTGGCCGAGGCGCGGCACTTGCTTCAAGGCCGCAGTGAGGCGGTGATCAAGATCATCGTCACCCGTGGCGAGGGCGGTCGCGGTTATCGCGCCCCCGAGTACACCCTGGCGCGGCCCAACCGGATCGTCTCCTTGTACGATTGGCCCGACCATCCCGCCGCCAATCAACGCGCCGGGGTGGCGGCCCGTATCTGTACAACGGCGCTCGGCATCAATCCGGCCTTGGCCGGCATCAAACACCTCAACCGCTTGGAACAAGTCCTGGCGCGCAGTGAATGGGATGACGCACATATCCATGAGGGGCTGATGCTGGATGTGCACGGGCATCTCATCGAAGCCACCATGAGCAATGTGTTTTTTATCAAGGCCGGCACGCTGTACACGCCTGATTTGGCCAACTGCGGCGTGGCCGGCATTATGCGGGATGTGATTCTGGATATCGCCCGTAGCGGCCACATTCCGTGTGACATCGGTCACTTCAGCCGCGCTGACCTCGAGGCCGCGGACGAGCTGTTCATTTGCAACTCCCTGATTGGTATTTGGCCACTCAAACAACTGGAGCAGTATAGCTTTCCAGCGGGGCCGCTGACGCACCAGATCATCAACGCGCTTGATCGCGCCAGGCATGAGCATGCGGGCCATGAAAATATCTAAATTCGTTTTCAAGCTGCTAGGCATCAGCGCCATCGGTCTAGGTCTGGTGGGGGGCTGGTTCGCGTTCGAGCTGTTTAGCTTTCAGCGCAACGCGATGAATGTCACCGCAGAAAAGATCTTCGTGGTTGAGCCGGGCAGCAGCCTGAGTGGGATTGCGCGCCGGCTCCACAACGCGGGGGTGATCGAGCAGCCGCGCTATCTCAGCCTCGTGGGGCGCTGGCGCGGCCACGCGCAACGGCTCCAAGCTGGCGAATACCGCCTCGAACCCGGCATGACGCCGCTGCAACTGCTCGATCGCATGGTGGCCGGCGAGGTGGTGCAATACGCCCTCACCGTTGTCGAAGGCTGGACCTTCAAAGAGATGCTGCAGGCGGTCGCCGCGCATGAAAAGCTGAGCCATACCCTGGAGGGTTTGGACAGCGCCCAAATCATGCACCGCCTGGGGGTGGCGGGGGAGCATCCGGAAGGCCGCTTTCTCCCCGAGACCTATCACTTCGCCGCCGGCCTGAGTGATGTGGAATTCCTCAAACGCGCCTATCAGGCCATGCGCGCGCTCTTGCAACGCGAGTGGCCGCTGCGCGCCGCCGGGCTGCCCTATGCAAGCCCCTACGAGGCTCTGATCATGGCATCCATCATCGAGAAGGAGACCGCCGTGCCGGCGGAGCGGGCCGAAATCGCCGGCGTCTTTGTGCGGCGGCTGGAAAAGGGCATGCGCCTGCAGACCGACCCCACCGTGATCTACGGCCTGGGCGAGGATTTTGACGGCAATATCCGGCGTCGTGACCTACGCCATGACACCCCTTATAACACCTACACCCGTCATGGCCTGCCGCCCACGCCCATCGCCCTGCCGGGCGCCGACGCGGTCTATGCCGCCTTGCATCCCGCGCCGGGTGAAAGCCTGTACTTCGTCGCCAAGGGCGACGGCAGTCACCATTTCTCCGCCACGCTGGAAGAACACATTAACGCAGTGCGACAATACCAACTCAGGCGCCAACCATAAGAGCTCAGCATGAAACCAGGTCTGTTTATCACCGTCGAAGGCATCGAAGGGGTGGGCAAGTCCACCAACATGGAATACGTGCATGAAGCGCTGTTGGCGGCAGGTATCCAAGTCGTGTTGAGCCGCGAACCGGGCGGTACCCCGCTGGGTGAAAAGATCCGCGCCCTGTTGTTGGATCACACCAATGAACGCATCACTGCCGACACCGAGCTGCTGCTCATGTTCGCGGCCCGGGCCCAGCATATCGCCGAGGTGATCCGACCGGCCCTGGCGCAGGGCAAGTGGGTGTTATGCGATCGTTTTACCGACGCCACCTATGCCTACCAGGGCGGTGGCCGCGGCATCGACATGGCGCGTATCGCCGCCTTGGAGCAGTGGGTGCAGGGCGAGCTGCGGCCCGACGCCACCCTGCTGCTGGATGCGCCGGTGGGAGTGGGGCTGGCGCGTGCCGCGGGGCGCGCGCAACAGGCCGATCGCTTTGAACGGGAACAGCAGGCCTTTTTCATCAAGGTGCGCCAGGCCTACCTGGACATGGCCAGTCAAGCGCCCGGGCGCTATTGCGTCATCGATGCCGCCCAGCCGCTGGAACAGGTTAAGATACAACTCGGTGAAGTCATCAACCGGCTAATCAAGGCGTATTGAACATGTCGTCCGTGTATCCCTGGCAACAGTCCCAATGGCAGCGCCTCCAGGCCGCGCGGCAACAAGGCCGGCTGCCCCATGCGCTGCTGCTGACCGGTGCGCAGGGGATGGGCAAAGCGGCCTTCGCGCGGCTGTTCGCCCAAAGTCTGTTATGCGAGACAACGCTGCAAGACGCCATCCCGTGCGGGGTGTGCCGCTATTGCCGGCTGTATGAGGCCGGCAACCACCCGGACATCATCTCGATGGCGCCGCCGGAAGGCAAAAAGGTGATCGCCGTGGACCAGGTCCGCGCCATCGCCCAGTTCGTGACACTCACGTCCCAATACGCCGGTTACAAGGTGGTGATCATCGAGCCCGCCGAGGTCATGAACATCAATGCCAGCAACAGCCTGCTCAAGACCCTGGAAGAACCCTCGGCCGAGACCCTGTTGCTGCTGGTCACCCACCAGCCGGCCCAGCTGCCGGCCACCATCCGCTCGCGCTGCCAAGAGGTCCGTTTCGGCATCGAGCCGGATGCCGGCCGCGCCTGGTTGGCGCAGCAGCTACCGACTGATGCCGATATCGATCTATTGCTCGCCCTGGCCGGGGGCGCGCCCCTCAAGGCCTTGGAACTGTCCGGCGACGGCATGGCGCAACAACGCGAGCGCCTGCTGGACGGCCTGGAACAATTCGTGCGCCGCCAACTCGACCCGATTGCCCTGGCAGCGCAGTGCGTCAAGCTGGGCGCCGAGCGCAGCCTGGATTGGCTCTATTCCTGGAGCGCCGACATGATTCGCCTCAAGAGCGCCGCCGGGCGACCGCCGCGTCAGGCCAACCCGGATCTTCACGACCGTTTGCTAAAGTTGGCGGATCAGGTATCTTTGACTCAGCTGTTTCTGTTGCAGGATCGTGTCAGACAGGCGCAGCGGGCGCTGGAGCGCAATCTCAACCCCAGCCTGGTAATGGAATCCGTATTGATCCACTGGCAGCACAGCGTGGCTCACAACAAGCAGAAAATTGCTTAAAGATAAAACAAGTTAGGTACGATAACTAAGCCAATGGCTGAAGCAGAAGACAACAAACCGTCTGCCCCCGCAGCGCCGCGACAAGGGATTTTGTCACTCACCATCAAGGACAAAGGCGCCCTTTACGCGGCCTATATGCCGTTTGTCAAAAACGGCGGCCTGTTTATCCCCACCAACAAGGACTACAAGCTGGGCGACGAAGTCTTCATGCTGCTCAAGCTGATGGAAGAGACCGAAAAACTGCCTATCGTCGGCAAGGTGATTTGGATCACCCCCAAGGGCGCCCAGGGCAACCGGGTGGCCGGCATCGGGGTGCAATTCGCCTCCGACCAGGACGGCGAGAATGCGCGCAAGAAGATCGAAACCTATCTGGGCGGCGCGCTCAAGTCGGATCGTCCCACCCATACCATGTAATTCCCTTAAAGTAATACTTTCAATTTTATGTCTATGCAATTGATAGATTCCCATTGTCACCTGGATCGTCTTGATTTGGAGGCCCTCGGCGGCGACCTGGACCATGTCTTCGAGCAGGCCCGGGCGCTGGACGTCCAGCAGATGCTCTGCGTCGCCATCAATCTGGAGCTGTGGCCCGCCATGATGGCGATCGTGGAGCGCTACGAACAGGTCTATGCCTCGGTGGGCGTCCATCCCAATGAAGACGCGGGTGAAGAACCCAGCGTGGCAAGATTGGTGGAGCTGGCCGCCCATCCCAAGGTGATCGCCATCGGCGAGACCGGGCTGGATTACTTCAGGAGTGAGGGTGAGCTGGAATGGCAGCGCGAGCGCTTTCGGCGCCACATCCGCGCCGCCAGACAGACGGGCAAGCCCCTGATCATCCACAGCCGCGAGGCCCAACCCGACACCCTCAACATCATGGCCGAGGAGGGCGCCGACGAGTTCGGCGGTATCATGCATTGCTTTGTGGATGACTGGGAGACGGCGCGGCGCGCCATTGAGCTCAACTTCGTCATCTCCTTTTCCGGCATCGTCACCTTCAAAAATGCCACCGAGTTGAAACAGGTGGCCCGGCAGTGCCCGTTGGAGAAGATGCTGGTGGAGACCGATTCGCCCTATCTGACCCCCATGCCGTATCGCGGCAAGAGCAATCAGCCCGGCTATACCCGCTACGTGGCCGAGCATATTGCCGAGCTGAAGGGGATTTCGGTGGAGGAGGTGGCGGCGGCGACTACCGAGAATTTCTATCGGTTGTTTCCTCAGTGCAGGGGCTGAATCCCTAAATCCCCCCTAGCCCCCCTTTTTCAAAGGGGGGAACAATACATGACACTAAGCGGGTTGGCAGAGAATCATTCCCCCCTTTCCTAAAGGGGGGCTAGGGGGGATTTAAAGCCCCCTAGCCACAACCTCCAATGCCTCATCCAGCAGCGCCCGCGGCGTATAGAAATGCGGCGAAAACCGTATCCCGCCGCCACGCAAAGCGCAGAACACATTACGCTGCTGCAACGTCTGGAATATCTCATCATCCTTGTCACCGGCAGTAAAACTGACAATGCCGCCGTAGCGCCCCGCGTCGGTATTGGTGAGCAACTCTACACCTTGCATGGCATCTATTCGTTGGCATAAATAGCGACTGTTTTCCAACAGCCGTCTTTCCACTAGATCCATGCCGGTCTCCAGCAGCAATTGAATACTGGCCTGCAAGGCATGAATGGCGATCATATTCGGGCTGCCGCACTCGAAGCGCCGCGCCGTCTTGGCGACCTTCCAATCTTTATAGGTGTAGTTGCCCAGCGGATCGACCATGTGCCAGCCGTACTGGGTCAGCTTGAGCTGTTCGCGCAACTCGGGGCGGCAGTAGAAAAAGCCCAGCCCCTCCGGCCCCAGCATCCACTTGTGGCCGTCGGCCATGACGAAGTCGGCCTTGACGGCCTGCACGTCGAATTGCACCGCACCGACACTCTGGATGGCGTCGACGCAGAACAGGATTCCATTTTCGCGGCAGAACCGGCCGATGCGTTCCAGGTCCATGCGCAAGCCCGAGGCATACTGGATGGAACTGATGGTGATCATGCGCGTGTTCTGATCCACCTTGGCGAACAGCGCCTCCTCGGGACTGGCGCCGCTGTTCAGATCAGCCTCGCGAAACTCCACCCCGTATTGCCCCAAGGATTCCCAGACGATGCGATTGGAGGGAAACTCCTGATCGCTGGAAACGATGTTGTGACCCACCTGCCACTCCAGGCCGTAGGCGACGAAGGAGAGCGCCTCGGAGGTGTTCTTGACCAGGGCGATGTCGTCGGCGGAGGGGGCGTTGATCAGTTCCGCCAGTTGGCGCCGTAACAGCTGCTCCAGCTTGAGCCAGGCGGGATAATGGCTCGAGCCGAGACGGGCGTTTTCATCGGCGAAGCCCCGCACCGCATCCCGCGTCACCGCCGGCCAGGGGGCCACAGCGGCGTGGTTGAGGTGGATCATGTGCTCGAGATGGGGGAACTGCTGCGTGTCGGATTTTGGCATAATGTATTAACTTTTGATTGTAGATGTCTGATTACTATAGTGAATCGCTTGCAATCCTGGCAAGCGCCGATTACTGTGGTGTAATTTGCGGGTGGATCTTACTAAAGGACTCGTTTGGATGGATATGGTTCTGCTTTATGTGCTTGCCGGCATCCTGCTCGGCGCCGTGATCGCCGCGCTGTGGCTCAAACTGCGCGGTGGCGCGGCGGCGCAGCAAAGCGGTGTACTCCAGGCCCAACTGGAGGCCGAAAGGCAGAACGGCGCCCGCCTGGAAAAGCAATCGGCCGAGCTGAGGCACGAAAATCAAGCGCGCCAGGACGAAAACAGCCAGCTGCGTGCCGCCATCGCCCGGTTGGAAACCCAACTGGCCGAGGAGCGCAAACAATCCACGGAAAAACTTAAACTCCTGGAAGAGACCCGCACCCGGCTCAACACCGAGTTCGAAAACCTTGCCAACAAGATCCTGGACGAAAAGAGCAAAAAATTCACCGAACAAAACCGTGAAAATATCGATCGCGTGCTGCACCCCTTGCGCGAACAATTGGGCGATTTCCGGCGCAAGGTGGAGGATGTCTATGACAAGGAATCCAAGGACCGCATGTCCCTATTTCATGAGATCAAGAGCCTGAAAGACCTGAACCTGCAGATCAGCGAAGATGCCCTCAACCTCACCAACGCGCTCAAGGGCCAGACCAAGACCCAGGGCACCTGGGGCGAGGTGATCCTGGAACGGGTGCTGGAGGAATCCGGCCTGCATAACGGCCGCGAGTACGAAACCCAAGGCACGTTCACCGGCGAGGAGGGCAAGCGCCTGCGCCCGGACGTGATCGTCCACCTGCCCGAGGGCAAGGATATCGTGATCGACTCCAAGGTCTCGCTCACCGCCTATGAACGTTACTGTTCCAGCGATGACGACGCCCAGCGCCAGGCCGCTTTAAAGGAGCACATCGCCTCACTCAAGGCCCACATAAAAGCGCTCAGCGTCAAAAACTATGAAAGCCTGGCCGAAATTAGGTCGCTCGATTTCGTGCTGCTGTTCGTGCCCATCGAGGCAGCCTTCATCACCGCGGTGGAAAACGACCGCGATATCTTCCGCGAGGCCTTCGACAAGAACATCATCGTGGTCAGTCCCACCACTTTGCTAGCCACTCTTAAGACTGTGCACAACATCTGGCGTTATGAATACCAGAATCGCAATGCCCTGGAGATTGCCGACCGGGCCGGCAGTCTCTACGACCAGTTTGTGCTGTTTGTTGAATCCATGGACGATATCGGCGATAAGCTCGGTAAGGCCAGCGACGCCTACCACACCGCGCGTAAGCGTCTGGTGGACGGCAAAGGTAACCTTGTGGGTCGCACCGAAAAGCTGAAAAAGCTGGGCGCCAAGGCCAAGAAGGCCCTTGACGGAAAGCTGTTGATCGAGGCGGCAGACAATGACTAAACGCTAAACCGCCGGGGCGCTAGCGGCCTAAGAGCTTATTAATGCCATGCCAAACAATAAGGTTCCGCCGGCCGCGTACAGGCGGGGCTATTAAAGCAAACACACGTCTTCCCCCAAGACTTATTAAAGATATTGATATAGTAACAATAATTCGTTATATCTGAGTAATTTGGTCAGATATAAAATCAAGCAATAGAATAGGCTATATAAAATATTAAACAGAGTCTAAAGATGTATTAGAACAAGCCGATATAGATATTAGGTGCAGTAATAAGGGCCTGATGATGACTCTGTTCGGCAGCGAAAACCAATCTTTTGCGAATCCTCTTCGCGTGTTCGTATTCGTGATAGCTGGCATAACGCTATTTTTCTCGCCCGCCTTGAAAGACAGCCGGGCCGCCTTCACCCTCAACTTCATCCCGGATGACGGCAGTTATGACAGCACCTCCAACGACATCAACTATTCCTGCAATATGTCGTATATCTCCGATTTCAATTGTGACAGTGGTGGTTTCGGCGGCTCTTTTGATGAGAACGGTTCCCACGACGACGGCACGGCCGCCTACCAGCGCATGTTCACCAGTGGCGGCAAAACCTATTACCACGTCATTATCGGCGATTACACCCAGGACAGTTTTTATATGGAGTATATGATCGAGGCCGACTCCGGCTGGGACCGCTACAACGGCGATTTCGCCGCCAGCGCCAGTACCGGTAACAATTCCACGACCAGCGATCGCGAATTCAACATGGACAATCCCTATAGCGCCGATTCCTCCAGAACAGGCACCGGGACGGGGAACCCGAACCGCGTCATCATGCGCCAGATTCTGGATGACGGCATTACCTACAACGAATTTCTAAAGGACCAATTCGACAGAAAACCGCTGATCACTCAAACCGTGACAGATAATGACCCGACCGAAGGCATCATCCAGGAATACACCCTGGACATGCGCGGCAAGACCTACGCCGATAACACCCCGATCACCGAGAACGAACGCACCAACCGGACCATCCTGATCGGTGACACGGCCGCCAATCAGGGCGACTACGATGATACCTATGCGGTGATCACACCGACCTTTTTCCGCGAAGGCAATGACACCATCAGCGCCGGGGCGTATACCTACAGCACCGGTTCGGGCTATGGGGGCAGTGATGGGACTTACATATATTATCAGAGCGACGGTGTCACGGTAGATAACAGCGGTTTTCAGCCGGTGGACAAGGACTATTCCGTGTTTTGTATCCAGGAGCAAAACGTCGACTGGTCCGGCAACGGCGCCTGTACCAATGGTGACGGCGGGGGTGGTGGCCGTGGCGGTGGCGGTTGGGGCGGCTGGTAGCCTGTATCTGATTGAAATAATGAGGTTGTTTTGCGTGTAACATGAGCATCGTCAATGATCTGTTAATTAAAAAGGGGTAATTGAGTGCATTAGTCAGCGCTAAAGCTCTGCCCCGACGTGGTCGATAACCTTTCCAGATGCATATGAAGTATCTGGATATGTCGCCTATACGATCAAAACTAAAATTTCTCGTACAGCCTCTGGTGTTGGCCCTGGCCACCTCATTGCTGTTTCTGTCTCCCGCGCTGCGTGACACCCAGGCGGCCTTTGAGCTGAACTTTGATCCGACCACTAACAACGACCATAACTACAGCAGCACGGGCAACGACGTCAATTATTCCTGCGGCATGTCCTTTGGGTCGGATTTTAACTGCGGTGGCGGCTGGGGAGGGGGCACCGACGAAAACGGCGCCCACCTTGACGGCACCGCCGCTTACCAGCGCATGTTCAGCTACGGCGGCAAGAACTATTACCACGTCATTATCGGTGACTCCACAACGGATGATTTTTATCTTGAGTACATGATCGAGGCCAACTCCGGTTGGGCTGAATACAATAACGACTTTGCCGCCAGCGCCAGTACCGGTAATAACAGCAGCACCAGCAATCGCGAATTCAACATGATCAATCCCTATGATTCCGATTCCTCCAGGACCGGGACAGGCACGGGGAATCCCAATCGAGTGATAATCCGACAGGTCGCCGATGACGGCACCACGCGCAATGAATTCCTGAAGGACCAGTTTGATCGCAAGCCCCTGATCACCCAGACCATGTCGGACCCCAATCCGACGGAAGGCATCACCCAGGAATATACCCTGGACATGCGCGGCAAGACCTACGCCGATAACACCCCGATCACCGAGAACGAACGCACCAACCGCACCATCCTGATCGGCGACACTGCCGCCAATCAGGGCGATTACGACGATACCGGCGCGGTTATCACACCGACCTTTTTCCGTGAAGGCAGTGACAGCATCAGCGCCGGCGCGTATACCTACAGCACCGGTTCAGGGTATGGCGGCAGTAACGGCACCTACACCTATTACCAGAAAGACGGGGTTACGGTGAATCCCGGTGGTTTTCAGCCGGTGAACAAGGACTATTCCGTGTTTTGTATTCAGGGGCAAAACGTCGACTGGTCCGGCAACGGCGCCTGTACCAATGGTGACGGAGGGGGTGGCGGCCGCGGCGGCGGTGGCTGGGGCGGCTGGTAATTTGCTCAGCCGCGCTTGAGCACGCGCCAGCGACCGAGATAGAGCTCATCCATGTCGGTATTCCTGAAACAACGAATCGCATCCGCCGGTGTGCAGACCACCGGTTCCCCGCGCACGTTGAACGAGGTGTTCACGACCAATCCATAACCCGTGAGCCTCTTAAACGCCTGGATGAGACGGTAGTAAAGGGGATTCACGTCGGCCGAGACCGTTTGAATACGCGCCGAATAATCCACATGGGTCACGGCCGGGATGTCGGAGCGGATTTGATTGACCTGTTCCAGCCCGGTGACGTCGGATAGTTGTCGGCGCCGATGTTGTTGCACCGGTGCCACCAGCAGCATGTAGGGACTGTCGCCCTCCATGTCAAAATACTCATGCACATCCTCGCGCAGCACCGACGGTGCGAAGGGGCGGAAGGATTCCCGGTATTTGATTTTCAGATTCATGACCGACTGGGTGCGGGGGGAACGCGGATCACCCAAAATACTGCGGTTACCCAAGGCCCGCGGACCGTACTCCATGCGCCCTTGGAACCAGCCGATCACCTTGTCCTCGGCCAGGGCCTTCGCCGCCGCATCAATCAGCGCATCCTCATCCTGCAATTCATAGCACAGCCCGGAATGCTCCAACGCCGCCCCGATATCCTCGTCACTAAATGAGGGCCCCAGATAGCTGCCCGACATACCGTCCGCGCCGCTTAAGCCCGCTCGGTCCCGTTGATGATGCAGGTGGTAGCCCACCAGGGCGGCGCCCAAGGCACCGCCGGCGTCGCCGGCCGCGGGTTGAATCCACAGCTCATCGAAAATACCTTCCCGAAGTAGCTTGCCGTTGGCGACGCAATTTAAGACCACGCCGCCGGCCAGACACAGCTTGTCTACGCCATACTCCTGCCGCAGCGATCGAGACAGCTTCAACACGATTTCCTCAGTGACCACTTGAACCGAGTGGGCCAGGTCCATGTCCATCTGTGTGATCTCGGATTCAGGCCGGCGCGGCCCGCGCCCGAATAATTGGTCGAAGCGGCGATTGGTCATGGTCAGGCCGGTGCAATAATTGAAATAGCGCATATTGAGGCGAAACGAACCGTCGGCGGCGATATCCACCAAGTGTTCGCGGATGACCTCCACATAGGTCGGCCGGCCATAGGGAGCCAGCCCCATGAGTTTGTATTCACCGGCATTGACCTTGAAGCCGCAATAATAGGTGAAGGCGGAATACAGCAGTCCCAGGGAGTGGGGGAAGTGCAGCTCCTTGAGCAAGCGGATGTCGCGCCCCTCGCCCAGCATGACGGTGGTGGTGGCCCATTCGCCGGTGCCGTCCATGGTCAGGATCAGCGCCTGCTCGAAGGGCGAGGGATAAAAGGCCGATGCGGCGTGGGACAAATGGTGCTCGGAAAACAGCAGCTTTGCCGTGATATCCACATCTGCATCCAGCGCGGCGAACTCCTGTTTCAATAGGCGTTTCTGAAACAACTTTTCCTTGAGCCATATCGGCATGGCCTTGACGAAGGAGGCGAAGCCCGCCGGTGCAAAGGCGTGATAGGTCTCCAGCAGACGCTCGAACTTGAGAAAGGGCTTTTCGTAGAAAACGATATTGTCGACTTCGTGCAGCGGAATGCCGGCCTCGGCCAGGCAGTATTCAATAGACTGGCGCGGAAAACCGGCATAGTGTTTCTCGCGGCAAAAGCGCTCTTCCTGCGCTGCGGCCACAATCTGGCCGTCCTTGATCAACGCCGCGGCGCTATCATGGTAGTAGGCGGAAATGCCGAGAATCCACACGCCGATCAGAACTGATTTTTGAAGGAGTCGGGTGACCAGCGCTTGTCATGCGCCAGCCAATAGCTATCCTTCTTTTTCACACGCAAGGCCAGCAAATCACGGCCGAACAGGCGAAACAGCAGGGCGAGGGGGGTGATCAGTAGAAAAAAGGCGATCGCCAACAACAGCCAGGTGTTGATCACAGCGATAATGTGGCCGATCTTGAGCCAGATCTTCACCACCGGGCTCAACACGGCCGGCGCCAATCCGGCGACAAGCAGCAGGGCGGCGCTGATGCCAACCCAGCCCCACGCGGGTGCTTGGGCGTGCAGCAGCGGCCACAGTCCCACGGCCGCGAATATGATCGCCAGTACGGCGCCAAACTGTCTTTCCTGACGATATCTAACACTCATCGATCTGTTTCCCACTGCAACTCCCTGCGCATGGTCTGAGATAATAGCAGCGCCCCGCCTGATGATGCATCCGCTTAGGGTGAGGCGCGCTTGGCCTGCGCCTGAGCCAGGTTGTCGGCGGCCTCGCGCAGTTTGGGATTAATCCGCAACGCCTCCGAAAAATGCTCGATCGCCCGTTCGAAATCGCCTTGTTGCGCCATAATGATGCCGAAATTGTTATGCGCCACGGCGTTGTCCCGGGTGGTCTCCAGCAGCTGTCGTCCCAGTGCTTCCGCCTCGTGATAGCGCTCTTGCCGCCCCAGAAATACCATATAATTCAGCAATGCGGGGCCGTAATCGGGCTTGCTGCGCAGGGCCTGCTTGAAATGGTCTTCCGCCCCCTGTGCGTCACCCCGGGAGGCCAGCAGAACGGCGATCCGATCGTGGGAAAAATAGTTGTCGGCATCCAGTTTCAGATCCGCGCGATAGTGTTCAATGGCTGCGTCGATCTCGCCATTGCGCGCTAGCAAGCCCCCCAGGGCGCGCTGTACCCAGCCCATTTCTGGCGCCACCGCCACTGCCTTTCTGTAATAGTCGATGGCCTGTTGCGGTTTGCCGTTTCTGAACGCCGTCTTGCCGAGCATGCCGTAGACAAAGCCGTTGGGGCCCTCTTTTTCCAGGGCCTTGGAAAACAAGTGGTGGGCCTCATCGAATTTACCGGCCCAGTCCATCAGACGGCCGGCGGTCACCAAGGCCTTGGCGTGGGCGCGGTCGTCCAGGCCGGCGATCACCTCGGCCGTGATACGGGTGATGCGTTCCGGGTTCCAGGTGGGTGCCGGTGTAACGACACCCTGATCGATCAACTGCTGCAACAGCTGCAGGGCCAGCAAGCGGTGCCCCTCGATATTGGGATGCACGTGATCAAGGAAAAACTCATTGCCGAATACCGCATGGTCATAACGGCGCAGATAGGCGCGGCGCAGCACCTGATCGTAATCAATCACCGGCACATCGTGCCAGTCGGCCACTTCGGCGATCAGCCCGGGCATGCTGCTGGGCATACGCAGCGGCGCGATATCTTCGTCGACCGCGCGCCAGAAGGCGGCTTCGGCGGCCTGATAGTGGCCCAGGGCAAACAAGGCCCGGCCCCGTCGGTAGTGCAATTCGGCATAGCGCTCATCGAGCTGCACGGCTTGATCATAGAATTCCAGCGCCGCCTCGGCCGCACCGGCCTGCAAGCGCAGATTACCCTGCTGATAAAGCTTGTCCCATTCACGCCGTTCGGCATTGCCCAGCCCGGCGCGATGCGTACTCTTGAAGGGTGACATGTCCTTGAGATTGACCACCGGCTCGACGAACATGATGCCGGCCCCGGCATTGCGGGCGATAGTTACCATGCGTCCCAGATTTATGCCGTAGTGGGTAAGAATCTGCTGCTTGAGCGTGTCGTCACGCGCATAGCTGCTAGGGCCGATGGTGCGGGTCAGGACTTCGCTGACTTCGTCGTTGAGCTCGCTGCGTGGCGCTTTATCCGCAGCTTGCGGCGCGCCCAGCGTATCGATCGCCCGTTTCAAGGCGCTGTAGGTGCGAGTATGGCTCAATACGGAATCGCCGTATAACATCCAGTAGGGCAGGCGTTTCAGATCGCCGTAAGAGCGTTCCTCGAGAAATTCGTTTTGGCCGGAATAGACGATGAACAGGTCCGGCTGGTATTGGGTCAGCTCCTGCATCAGGCGGGCAACCCGATAGCTGGCATAGCTGACGCCGCCGGCGTTGATCAGCTCCCAATTGCGGCTGGGATCGGCCACGGGCAAAAAGGCGCGCAGCCAGCCGCAAAACGAGGTGCTGTCGCTATAGGGGCGGCCGAAGGTGGTGGACCCGCCCATACAGAAGATGCGATAGCTGTTGTCGCGCTTGTGGGCCGGGAACTGCTGTTCATTGAAGAACTCGATTTTGTTCTTGGCCGTGGTCATGAGCGTGGTGCCAGTGGGAGCCGGCCGCGCCACGAACAGCGGGGCATTGCCGGCGAATCCGACCAGAGGATCCTCGTGCGAGGCCTGGGGACGCACCCCCACCAGTCCCAATACCAGCTCGAGGGCGGCGAAGAACAAAATCAGGATGGTGAGCAGATACAGCGCCTGCCTGAAAACGCCCGCAGTTATGCGTCGACCCTCGACCATCTTGCTTACACTTGCCAGGCCGGTAGGATCAACTCAGAATACGGCATAGATGAACGGCGCGATGGCGCTGCCCTGGACAAACACGATCAGCACACTCAGCAGCAGCAGTATAAAGATAATGGGCAATAACCATAATTTCTTTCTGGTCTTGAGGAATACCAGCAATTCGCGAAAAAAATCCATTTACGTCGATACTCCTTCTACAGATTGCGCGGCGCACTTGGTTAAAGATATCGGACCGCAGGCCGTATCCTTTATTTACAATGAGTTATACGCCGTTGTTGAACAGCGGCACAATCATATCCGATTCGCTTGAACCAGGCGCCGTCACCTCGTATGTCCACACCGCGAAAACCCAGGCAATTTGTTTTCCACCTTATTGCCTTGCTCATTCCCGTGCTGTTTTTCGTGGCGCTGGAACTCAGCCTGCGCGCCTTCGATTACGGCGCTGATCTGAGGCTGTTTATCCCGGCGGAGGAAACGTTTTTCAATGATCCCTATCTACGGATTAACGCCCATGTCGCCAAGCGCTATTTTCCCCAAGGGTACTACACACCCTCACCGCCGGAAGAATATTTCAAGGCGACCAAACCCGACAACGGCTATCGCATCTTCGTCATGGGCGGTTCCACCGCCGCCAGTTGGCCCTATCCGCGCAATGTGTTGTTTTCGCGCGTGCTGGCGCAACGTTTGTCCGACGCCTTCCCCGACAAATATATCGAAGTGGTGAATACCGGCATCGCTGCCGTCAACAGCTTTACCTTGCTCGATTTCGTCGACGAGATCCTGGCGCAGCAACCCGATGCCATTCTCGTTTACAGCGGCCATAACGAATTCTACGGCGCCCTGGGGGCCGGTTCCACGCAAACGGTGGGGCAGGCGCGCTGGATGATCAAGACCTATCTCACCCTCTCGAAACTGAAGACCGTACAGTGGATACGTAGCTTAGTCGACAGCGGCAAACGCTGGCTCAGCAGCGGCACCGACGAATTGTCGGGCCACGCCACCCTGATGAGCCAGATGGTGGGCGATAACAGTATCGCCTATGGCAGCGAGACTTATGAAAACGCCCGAAAAAACTACGAAGCCAATTTGAGCGAGATTCTGGCCAAGTTCAATGCCGCCGACGTGCCGGTGATTGTCAGTGAGCTGGTCAGCAACCTGCGCGACCATGCCCCCTTTATCTCCGTGGACGACGGCGTCCATCTGCCCGCCGACCTGGTCTATGAGTGGGCCGGCATGATGGAGCAGGAGGGCATGTACGGCATGGCGCGCGAAGCCTATGCCTGGGCCAAGGACTTGGACGGGCTACGTTTCAGGGCCTCTGAAGATTTCAATCAAAGCATCCATAAAGTCGCGGCGCAACACGACGTGCCGGTGGTGCCCATGAAGCGTTACTTCGAAGCGGAGGCGCGTCACGGCATCGTGGGCGAAGAACTGATGCTGGAACACCTGCATCCCAACGTGGAAGGCTATCTTCTAATGAGCGAGGCCTTCTTCGATACCATTAAAGCAACGGGACTCATCCAGCCGCACTGGGACAGCGACAGGCTTGAGTCGAAAATATTTTATCGCAACTCCTGGCCGATTACCCCGCTGGACCGCGCCCTGGGGGAGCTCAGAATGATCAACCTCACCGATCATTATCCCTATCCGTCCAAAGGACCCGAGGAACGCACCATCGCCAATTACAATCCGCGCAATATTGTCGAGGAGCTGGCCTTGGCCGTGTTTAAGAACCAAATGCCCTATGTCCAGGCGCACGTAAAACTGGCCGAGCACTATGAATCGCAGGGTGAACCCAAGTTGGCCTTGCGCGAATACCTGGCGGTGATGAGCGCCGCGCCGTATTTTGTCGACTTCTATCTCATGACCGCCGATTATCTGCTCAAACAGGAGCAGTTCGAACGCGCCTTATCCATTCTGCAGTCCTCGCTGGCGCTGAAGGAAACCGGCTATGCCCATAAATGGATCGGTCAGATCCTGGTCATCATGCAACGCCCGGCGGCGGCGCGCCAACATTTGGAGACGGCCTTGGTGTATTTTCCCGAAGACGTGCAGACCATCTACAACCTGGGCTTTGTCGATCTCGTCTCCGGTCGCCTCGAGGGCGCGCGAGTGAGCATGAATCTGCTTGAAAACCTGGCCCCGGACTCGCCCCAGCTGAACAGCCTGAAGCAGCTGCTGGCCGAGCAAAAAAACCCGCCGCCGGCCGGGGCACGCCCCGGCGAATAAGCCTCCCTCAGGTCCCTTCCTGCCACGAGCACAAATAGCGCGTCTGCGCGTCTCGGTGAGGGTGTCGATGGCCACACGTTTCAAGCGCGCCACTTGCGCATCGATTTGCTGTGGCAGGGACGTTCATTGTGGGATTGCTTCAGCGGTGAGTCCATCAGCGTGCAGACATTGTCGAAACGCATTCTTTCCTGAGGTGGTAGCCCTTCGCTCATCAAGTCACGATATGAAAGCCAAGAAGGATTGCAAGCTTTACGCCCCAAGCGGATACCCTATATTATTTTCAGATCACAGCTATGCTGTTAATGGGTGGATGTGATGGATGTCAAAATATGACAAAGCTGACGCGGAAATTGGCCGGCGCATTGCTGCTGGTCGCCGGCGTGTTGATGTTGAGCGGTGTCTCGGGCAATAACGGTGCAAGCCCGATCATCCAGTTGACGGTGGACGAGGCCATCGGCCCGGCGACCGACGATTATCTCGGCAGGGCGCTGGAAGTGGCGGCACAGCGCAACGCCAGGCTGGTGATAATCCGCATGGACACCCCCGGCGGGCTGGATACCTCCATGCGTAGCATCATCAAGGACATCATCAACTCCCCGATCCCTATTGCCACCTATGTGGCCCCCAGCGGCGCGCGCGCCGCCAGCGCCGGCACCTATATCCTCTACGCCAGCCACTTCGCCGCCATGGCGCCCGGCACCAACCTGGGGGCGGCGACACCGGTGCAGATGGGCGGTGGAGGATCTACACCGGGCATGCCCGAAACCGAGCAAGAAAAAGACAAACAGGCACCCGCAGACGGCAGCCCGGGCGCGATGAAGCGCAAGGCGATCAACGACGCGGTGGCCTACATCCAAAGCCTGGCGCAGATGCGCGGCCGCAATCAGGAATGGGCGGAAAAGGCGGTGCGCGAGGCCGCCAGCCTATCGGCCAGCGAGGCGCTGGATATGAACGTGATCGACATCATCGCCACCGGCACGGGCGATTTGTTGCAACAGATCCACGGCCGAGAAGTCGACGTGCAGGGCGCGACACGCACCATGGATACCGCCGGCATGCCCATCACCCCGATTCAACCCGACTGGCGCAACCGCCTGCTCAGCATCATTACCAATCCCAATGTGGCCTACATCCTGATGCTGATCGGAATCTATGGCCTGATTTTCGAGTTCTCCAATCCCGGCGCCATTGTACCCGGCACCGTCGGCGCTATTTCCCTGTTGCTGGCCCTGTATTCGTTTCAGCTGTTACCCATCAACTATGCCGGGCTGGCCTTGTTGTTGCTCGGGGTCGCGCTGATGGTCGCCGAGGCCTACCAGCCTAGTTTCGGCATGTTGGGAATCGGCGGGCTGGTGGCCTTTGTCATCGGCTCGATCATTCTCATGGATACCCGCGCGCCGGGCTTCGGCATCGATATCGCCGTCATCATCACCTTCGCCATCACCAGCGTATTGGTGTTCGTCGTCGCCCTTGGCATGGCGCTCAAGGCACGCCGCCGACCGGTAGTCAGCGGGCTCGAACAACTGGTAGGCGGCACCGCCGTGGCCGATGATGATTTCGATCGCCAGGGGCGCGTGCTCATTCACAGCGAACACTGGAATGCAAAAACCGACCAGCCGGTGAGTAAAGGCCAAGAGCTAAGGGTCACCGGCATCACGGGCCTGACCTTGAAGGTGGAGCCCATCAAACCCAAAGAGGAGGGTGCGTCATGACATCATCTTACGCCGTCTACGCCGTTGTTATCCTGGTGGTACTGTTTCTGTTCTCTGCCATTCGCATCCTGCGCGAGTATGAACGCGGCGTGATTTTTCTCCTCGGACGCTTCTGGAAAGTAAAAGGCCCGGGCTTTATCATCGTCATCCCCTTGATCCAGCAAATGGTCAAGGTCGATCTGCGCGTCATCACCATGGACGTGCCCACCCAAGACGTGATTTCACGAGACAACGTTTCGGTGCATGTGAACGCGGTATTGTACTTCCGCGTCATCGATCCCGACAAGGCCATCATACAAGTGGAAAATTATTTCGAGGCCACCAGCCAGCTGGCCCAAACCACCTTGCGCTCGGTGCTGGGACAACATGAATTGGACGAGATGCTGGCCGAGCGCGATCGCCTCAACGCGGACATCCAGAAAGCCCTGGACGAGCAAACCGACGCCTGGGGCATCAAGGTCAGCAATGTTGAGATCAAACACGTCGACCTGGATGAGAGCATGATCCGCGCCATCGCCAAACAGGCCGAGGCCGAGCGCGTCAGACGTGCCAAAGTGATCCACGCCTTGGGTGAATCGGAGGCCGCGGAGAAACTGCTCTGGGCGGCACAGAAACTGGCCCAGCAGCGGGAGGCCTTGCAGCTGCGCTATCTGCAGACCCTTACCGATATCGCCGGCGAACGCACCAATACCATCGTGTTCCCTCTGCCCATGGATTTAGTGGAAAGCCTTATCAGCACTAACAAACACACTTAATGATATCGCGTAACCATCTGATATAATTAAAGAAATGTTGAGTTTCGGGGCGCGGAGGGCGCATCATCCCATTGCGGTTTCGTGAACTGGCGCACACTCTCAGTATTTAATTATGCTCTTATATTGTCGATAACATCACTAGTAAGACATCCGAAAAAGGCTACCCCGAACGAAAGGTCGGGGGCGCAAAGTCACCGGCCTAAGGGGCGCAGCCCTAAGGCAGCGGGATTGCCGGAATACAAGACAATCCCTCCATAATTGACTTGCAGCACGTCTTTGTTCGGGCCTTTTTTCCACAACAGGGCCGAGAACATGCGCACAACAACAAAATCAATCCTGCTTGGCATCACCCTCATGGCCGCCACCGTGCTGACCGGCTGCGGCGGAGGTGGAGACAGCGCCGGCAGTGGCGCCACTCCCGCGGCTCAGACGCCTCCGGCCTCGGTCACCGTGATCAGCGGTAAGGCCTAAACCCATGGCGGCCCAGATCAGACTGAAACACGCGGCAGGTTCGATGATTCGTCTGCTTGGCGTAATACTGTTGAGCATTGCGGTTCTGCCGGCCGCCTACGCGGAGCAACAAAAGTTCGTCTATGCCTACGATGGTAACGGTACTCTGCTTACCCCCAACAACGCCGCCGACACATGTCCCGATCCGGTGGATGACGGCGTCGCCGCCGCGTGTCATGGGGTGAGGGTGTCCGGCAATGGCGATTACAACATCGAGTTGCCTTCAGATGCCATTACTTCGCCGGATAAGATGGTGTTGTTGGCAAAGACCTATAATTTCATCAGCGCCTATTCCAAACCCGGTATCGATCGCGACACCTATATCAATATCAAATCCAAGCGTAGGGTTGAGAAGGTCAAGCGCGAGAAAAATAACAAAGGCGCAAATATCAATGCCCTCTCTGAAGCCGCCGTTAAGGCGGTGGAATCACACTACAAGGTCAAGCTTCAGGGAAAACATGACAAGTCATTGGCAGAGGTGGCCGACGACCTGGATGCCGGCGTCCTCAATGCCGCTCTGGGCAACAGCATGCAGGATAATGCTCCGGAGTCGGGCGCGGACACCACGGAACTCAACCTCAAGGAGGCCAATCTCGAGCTGCTCGATGAAGCGGACGAAGCGGCTCTGGAAGACCTGGCCGAACTGGTGGTCGACAATCAGGGCGACAGCACCGCACTGAATACGATTGAAAAGAATCTGACCCAAAGTCTGCTCAACCCCGAAACCTTCGATGAGACCACGGACCGCACACTTTCTCAGGTCAATGACATAAGCAATGCCAGTTCCGATGAGCCCGTTGTCATTCTGGATGCCGATCGCTATGTCGCCTATGTCGATCAAGTCATCAACCTCACCACCGACAACAGCCTAAACGCCGACCAATTCTTTGGCTATACCTGGTTAGGTGTGGACAGCGACACCAGCCAGGCCACATTCAGCCGCGCCGAGCCCGGGAGTTATCTGGTCTGTGTCACGGGCGAAACCGCAGATCCGGCCAAGACTAGCAGCGACTGTGTGCGGTTGGAGGTTAAACCGGTCACCTATGCCGTCATTACGGCCTATCCGACCCAGTTGCCCAGCGGCGAATCGGTCAGCCTGTCCGGGTTTCACAGTGTCGGTGCGCAGAGCTACCAATGGAGCAGTGCGGCGGGGCAGTTCGCCGACAGTTCGGCAATGGCAACCAGCTGGACGGCGCCCGCGCTTAAAGGCAGCTACGATATCAGCCTGACCATTAATAACGATGCACAAACGCAAGAGACGATTACCATCCAGGTCTATGATGTATTGCCTGTGGCTATCGCCACTACAGACAAAGACGAGATATATATCAGTGACGCCGACTCGGCCGCCACATTGACCTCATCGAGCATCTCCACCGATGGCAGCGCTGTCGACGCCATTCGTTGGGATATTGTCCAGGCACCGGGCGGCAATCAGGCACAACTCAGCAACACCGATCAAGCTGTGACCCGGTTTAGCGCCACCACCTTGGGTGAGTATGTGATTCGTCATACCGCCACCAAGGACGGCGTCAGTGCCAGTATGGATCTAACAATTGCGGTACGTGAAAAAGGGGTCCCGGTCGCGGATGCCGGTCCGGATCGCACCGCATTTCGCAATCAGATTGTCAAACTCGATGGCGGCGATAGTTACGATCCGGATGGATTGAATATCAGCCATGCTTGGAGCAGCGACGGCGGCAGCCTCAGTAGCCGCAACAACGCGGTCGCCAACTTCAGCAGCGCCACCCTGGGCAGTTTCACCGCCACTTTGACGGTCAGTAACGGCGCCCATTCCGCCAGTGATGACGCAGTCATTACCGTGCGCAACCGCCTGCCGCTGGCCAGTGATGATTTTCACGACCCGCTGTTGGGTGACGTCGGTGCCGGGTATCTGAACGCCTATGACGGAGACGGGGACGACCTGACTTATAGCTTGTTGACCGAACCCCATAATGGCGGTGTCACGATCGATCCGCTCACCGGTCAATTTGTGTACGTGCCGGGCGGTGACAAAGGTTGTAAGTACCATCCCGATCATACCCCTTTCGATAACCGATTTGGCGGCAAGGATGTGCCGGTCATTAAACTCTGTGCCGACAAGTTCGTCGTCGCCATTAACGACACGGTCACGCTGACCACATCTAACAGTATTCATGCCACTAAACTGCAAGGCTTTGAATGGATTGGTGTGGAGAGCGATGGCACTACCGCTGAGTTCCTTGCCACCGATGCCGGTATGCATCAGGTCTGCATCAGCGGGTTTATCGGCAACAGCAACAATACCAGCACCGCGTGCGTTGATATCACTGTCGTCGATGTGGCACCGGGCGAGGGTGAGTCGCCCTCTGATGTTTCCGAAGGGTTCGTCGACAGCTTTCAATTTCAGGTTAATGACGGCTACGGTAACTCCAATATCGCCACCGTCCTTATGAGCGTTGGCTGGGAGAACACCCCGCCGCTGGTAGATGATCTCAGCCTCAGCACCGACGAAGACGTATCCGTCTCCGGCACGCTCAGCGCCACCGACGTGGACAATCAGCTGCTGGTGTTCAGCGTGGCAGAGCAGGGCCGCTTGGGCACACTCAGCATTGACGATGCCGCCACCGGTGCGTTCACCTACACACCCGATGCGAATGCCTTCGGCACCGACACCATTCAAGTCATTGCCCATGACGGCCATGATAGTTCGGCGCCTGCGACAGTGACCGTCATGATTAACGGTACAAATGATGTGCCCGTAGCCCAGGGTGGCAACTATACGACACAGGAAGACACCGTTCTGGCCGGTGGGCAGCTCAGTGCCGTCGAGCCCGACGGCGAGGCCTTAAGCTTTGAGATCGCCAGCAATGGCAACATCGGTACCGCTGTACTCACTGATGCGGTTAACGGCATCTTTACCTATACCCCCGGGGCCAATCTCAAAGGGAACGACAGCTTTACCTTCCGCGTCACGGACGGCAAGGACAACTCCAATCTTGCCACCGCCAGCATTAGTGTGGAGTCAGTCAACGACGCCCCGGTGGCCCACGACCTGAATCGGATTTTCACCCCCGAGAATGAGGCCGTCAGCGGCAGCCTGGACGGCGAGGATATCGATCTTGATAGCCTCACATACCAACTGCTCGGCAGCGGCACCCGCGGCACGGCGGTCATCACCGACGCGGCTACCGGCGCCTTTACCTATACGCCGAATAGCAATGTCAACGGCTCGGATACCCTCACTTACATCGTCAGTGACGGTACGGTGAATTCCAATATCGCCTACGTACCCATCACCATCGAACCTAATGATCCACCGGTGGCGGCGGATATGGCCATCAGCACCGACAATCAAACCGCGCTGGAAAGCACGTTGAGCGCTGCCGATCCTGAAGGCGACCTCATGACTTATGAGATTGTCAGCAACGCCGGCAAGGGGACGGTGCAGCTGTTGGACATCGGCACGGGCAAATTCCGTTACACCCCCAGCGGCGCCGTGGGCGATGATAGTTTCAGCTATCGCGCCAGCGATGCCAAGTCGGCTTCCAACGTGGCCACTGTTAGCGTCACGGTGATTGAATACAATAATCCACCCGTCGCCAACGACGACAGTTTCGTCGCCTTTGAAGGCGTCCCCTACATCAATATGCTTACCGGCACGGATAGCGAGGGTAGTGCCCTGCAATTCGCCATCGCCAGCAACGGCCGCCTGGGCAGCGCCGGCTTCGAGGACAACACCACCGGCGAATTCAGCTACACACCGTTTAACGGCCGCTCGGGAAGTGACCATTTCAGCTTCACTGTCTCCGACGGCGATAAGACCTCCGCCCGGGCAACGGTCAATGCCCAAGTACTCAGCCTGGGCCAGGCCTGTAAAGGGCCGGAAGCGCCCGGCTTTGATACTGACGGCGATGGCTATGCCGATGTGGTGGAACTCGAATTCGGCGCTGACCCCGATGATGCCGCTGTTACCCCCGCCGGTCTGAATCCCGATGACTACAACGTCTCGTTCAGCAACGACAACGATGGCGACGGTTTCAGCGACAGCGTGGAATTGTGGCTGGGCAGTGATCCCAACGATAACGCCTCCATGCCCACCGATTCGCTCAACAAGGCAGTACCGTCCTGTGCCAGCGCCGGCAATGATCACTTTGCCCCCAGCCTGTTGGCCTTCGATATCGTCACGCCGGTGGTCAACATCTCCGGCGACAGCGATGTCGCCACCTTTGCGCTGACGGTTGTGGATAATATCAGCGGCGTCAAAGACGTGTCCGTGCTGCTGCGCAGCCCTGCCGGCCAGGAAGTGCAGGCGGTGGTGAATCAACAAAACGCCGAGCTGATGTTCTACCAAAATATCGATAGCGGGGCGTTCAGTTATTATGCGGAAGCGGGCATCTGGCAGGTGGTCGAGCTGGAACTGGTGGATGCCGTGGGCAATGTCAGGCTCTTCGGTACCAGCGACCTGGAAGAGCGTGGCTTTCCCACCGAGGTCGAAGTGGTCAACGCCAACAGCGATATTAGCCCCGCCGACCTGCTTGATTTCGTCGTACTCACCCCGGTAATGGATCTGAGTGATCCCGATCCCAAGGCCAGCTTTACTGTCTCGGTCAGTGACAACCCGGCCGGCATACAGCGCATCAGTATTACCCTGCGCAGCCCGTCCGGCACCAGCTTCCGCTGGGGTGAAATGGTCGATGCCAACCATCCCACCAGTTTTAACGGGCAGATCGATGCCAATAGTTTCGACAGTTATGCCGAAAGCGGCACCTGGACGGTCTCCGAACTGGCCATCATCGATGCTGCCAACAACGCCCTGCGCGTGAGCACAGCCCAGTTGACCGGGCTGGGGTTCGATACCGAAGTGCAGGTCGGCAACGGCCTGCTGGACTCGGGACTGCCCCTGCTGGGCGATTTCCAGATCCTGACGCCTAAGCTGTATCCCGCTGACGGGACGGCCAACGCCCAGTATTCGGTTACCGCCTCCGACGCCAAGTCAGGCATTGATTCTATCGAAGTTATGCTGATCTCACCCAGCGGCAGCGAATCCATGCAGGCGGTCTTCACCAGCCCCGGCCATCCGGACAATATTCAGATTGACATGGAAACCGCTCTCTTCAGCCAGATCGCCGAAGCCGGGGTGTGGGAAGTCAGCTATGTTGTGGTCACCGACGCCGCCAATAACCGGGCACTGTATTCCACCGCCGACCTGACAACGGCCGGTTTCGATACCACGGTACATGTGATTTACTTGGGTAGCGCCATAAACACCCGACCGGTGGCCTATGGCAACTTTATCATCCTGGATGAAGACACGACCTACGACGGCCAGCTGCGCGGCTATGACGCCGACGGTCACGCCTTGACCTATCATCTGGTGACAGAACCCAGCCACGGATCGGTGAGTATCGATGCCGCCAGCGGCAGTTTCAGCTACAGCCCCGCGGCGGATTATTTCGGCGCCGATATCTTCAGTTTCAGAGTCGACGACGGCTATGACGAGTCTAATATCGCTACGGTTGCCATTGCGGTAAACGCCGTCAATGATGCACCGACTGCTGAAGATTTTGCCATCGAAGTGACCGCTGACAGCGTCTATTCGGGGGTGATTCAAGCACAGGACAAGGATGGTGACACACTGACCTTCAGCATTGCCGATAACGGCAACCTCGGCAGCGCCAGCCTGACCAATGCCAATAGCGGCGCCTTCACCTATACGCCCAATGCCTTCGCCCTGGGCGATGACAGCTTTACCTTTATGGTCAGCGACGGCACGGTCAGTGTCGGTCCGTTTACCGTATCGGTGGCCATCAAACCGGATATCTGGGTGGTGGATTTCGACGTCACGACACCCGTGGTCTCCAACAAAGAAACCTACGTCAACATCGGCGCCGCCGTCACCTTTAATAAGGCCGCGGCTACGCTCTACAAAGTGCGTGTCGATCTTATCGGTCCGTCCGGCCAGATCATCCCCTACCTGCGTTCCCTGAGTGTCGGCAGCAGCGATCCGATCTCCCTGTCGGAGTTGATCAATACCGGCACCACCGACCTTGAGGCCGGCACCTGGACCTTCCGCAACCTGTCCGCGCAAGAACCCAACGAGGCAGCGGTGATGGTGTTGGAAGACTTGGTCGGTGCCGGATTCACCGCCACCGTCGAAGTCGTAGATAACGTGGACCCGGTTGCGCATGACGCCGATCTCACCACGCAGAAGAACATCCCGCTGGTCGCCAACTTATCCGCCGACGATCCCGACGGTGACAGCCTCAGCTACAGCCTGGTCAGCAGCCCCAGCCAGGGCAGCGTGGACATCGACAGCGTCAGCGGCGAGTTTACCTACACGCCTCCGGCCCATACTGTGGACATCGACAGCGTCAGCGGCGAGTTTACCTACACGCCTCCGGCCCATACTGTGGGCAGCGACAGCTTCAGCTTTAAGGTGGATGACGGCTTTAACCAATCCAATATCGCCACGGTGAACATCACAATTGCCGAAGCCAACGGCAATCCGGTGGCCTATGACGGAAATATCATCGTATTCCGCAACCTGGCCTACGGCGGCGTGCTGCAGGGCGTTGATCCGGAAAATGATGGGCTCACGTATCACTTGGTGACCAATGCCGTTCACGGTAGTGTGACGCTGGATCAAGATAGCGGCGCCTATGTCTATACGCCATACGCAGACCAGCTTGGCGACGACAGTTTCAGCTTCTATGTGTCGGACGGCGGTTACGATTCCAACGTAGCAATGATCGACGTGAGCATCCTGCACGAGGACCAAGTGTGTCGCTTCGGTGATACCGTAGCGGGTGTCGATGACGATGGTGACGGCTATGCCAATGTGGTGGAAGTCGCCTTCAATACTGACTTTAATGATGCCGGATCGACGCCGGAAGGTATGAATGCCACTGATCTGGGTATTTCCTTCATCGATGACGACGACAACGACGGCTTCCCGGATTATGTGGAAATCTGGCTCGGCTCCGATCCTGCGAGCAACGCTTCCAAACCCACCGGCTCGACGCTGGGCCATCTGCCGCCATGTTTCGATTCCGGCTCAGACGGCATTAAACCGCGCCTATTGGCCTTCGATATCGCGACGCCGGTGGTAGACATCTCCAACGGTGATGGCGTGGCCAGCTTCAACATGACCTTGATCGACAACGCCTCCGGTGTGCGACGCGCGCGCATCGACCTACTCAGTCCCTCAGGCGCCTTCGCCACCACCTCGGTGAGCTTCGACGATTATCCGCTGGTGCGCGGCGTCAAGCTGGATAGCGATAGCTTCAGCGCCTTCGCCGAGCAGGGCATCTGGCAGATCAGTGGTATCACCCTCTA
This sequence comes from Candidatus Tenderia electrophaga, assembly GCA_001447805.1. Lineage (NCBI taxonomy): Bacteria > Pseudomonadati > Pseudomonadota > Gammaproteobacteria > Tenderiales (SeqCode) > Tenderiaceae (SeqCode) > Tenderia (SeqCode) > Tenderia electrophaga (SeqCode). The sequence goes on along the minus strand of CP013099.1, from coordinate 2,038,506 downwards.
TGACGAGGCAGGTAATAAACGCAGCCTCGACAGCGATGCACTGACCGAGGCCGGTTTCCCCACCGAAGTGGATCTGCGCAACCTTAACAGCGATAGTGCGGGGCCCAGCCTGGATGACTTTAGCGTGCTGACGCCGACGGTGAATGCACTGACGGGTGATGCCGTACTCAGCTTCCAGGTGGATGCCTCGGATGACATCGCCGGACTGAATTCGATCAGCCTCACGCTGGCCAGTCCAGGCGGTGTCATCGTGGAAGCGGTAGGTACCTTTGCCGACACCACGCCAACCAGTCTGTCGACTCAGATCGATAGCGCCACCCTGAGCAGCTTCGCCGAGCAAGGGACCTGGACCATTACCAGCCTGCTGCTTACCGATGCGGCCGGCAACAGTTCTCAGTATGCCGATCAGCTGGCCGGCTTGGGCTATGACACCACCGTCAGCGTGACCAACACCGGCGGCGATGGCGTGGCGCCGACCTTACAGGGCTTCACTATCCTGACGCCGGAAATTTTCCCGGCCGGCGGCAACGCCCGCATGAGCTTCATGGTCTCGGCCCTGGACGACGTAGCCGGTATAGAAAAGATCCGCGTCGACCTGCAGGGACCCAACGGCCAATATCTAGCCGCCTGGGGCTACTTCTTCGATACCACGCCGCTGTCTACCAGCGCCCAGCTCGATACTGCCGTGCTCAGCGATCTGACCCAGGAAGGCCGTTGGACAGTCTCTGGCGTTGAGCTTTATGACGCCGCCGGCAACAGCCGCCGCATCGACGCCGACACGCTCAGAAACAGCGGTTATGCCACGGGCGTAACGGTGAGTTACTGATCCGGTTCATGCGGGTTTATTATTAATAGTGCATGGCGAAATAGCCCGGAAAGTTGCCCGAAGATGAACACCGGATCCTGCTTGTCGCGAGCGCTAAGCATGAGAACGGGCGTCCAACGTTCCGCGGCAGCCACAACGTGGCCTTGTGCTGCAAGAAACTCGGTCACTTCAATGGCCAAATCACGATTGTCTTCGATCAACAGCACACGCACATCAAATCATCTTGGCATAAGCCCCTGGTACTTACTATTCTAACCATACAAGCGGAGCTCGAGGATACTAACAGGGGAGTGGCTCACATGAATCAGCGTCCTAGATTAATTCAGGTCGGTGCTCCGGACCTAGATGCCAAGACGTCGCCCATCTTGGAGGAAACGGATGAGGAGATGGAGGTGATGGCGCTGGGGCAGGAAGATCAGACACAGTGTTATTTCAATAACGTCGCCTATCCGGACGGCAGTTACGTCTGTAGTGGCAGCGGTGAATTGTTACACTGTGAAAAGGGTATCTGGATCATGGAAGGAGGGTGTGATCCGGACAACCCTTAGTGTATCTTCTGCGCGGCCGCAGGGTCAGCTGCGGCACAGGATAGACCAGTGAAATCGCGTGTAGCCGCCTGGGCTGAAGTGATCTTCGGCTATGTGCTGTCCCCCTTATCCTGGTGGAATGATCTGTTCGTCAACCTGCCGCTGGCATACTTATTCGCGGCGCCTTTTTCATTCATCAGTGACACGTTATATCTGCCGGCCTTTGTATTGGGCTATTGGTTAAGCAATTTGGCGGGGGTTCTGTTGTTACATCGCGGTGGCAAGGCCTTGATAAAACGAGGTAAACAAGCACCACCGTCGTGGAAAGCCACCTTGATCACTACGACGCTTTATACAGCACTCATCGTGATGCTTGTACTCACAGGCATTCTACCGTCGGCAAGCGAACTGTCACAGCGCATAGGATAGCAACATTTCGATCCAGCCCAGTTGCTGCAACGCCGCAAGATGGCCGAGAGGGGCACAGCCCCTCTCGTTTAACATGCGTCGCTATGCCGCCAGTTCGTGCTCCAAACGATCGTTGTATTCACCCCGGCTGGCCGCACTATTGCACTTGGCCCGATGCAACAAGGCCTGCTGGGCGTCGTCAAGCTTGGCCTTATCGCCACGCCAGGTGGTAAGGGCGACATGCTGCAGGGCGCGCGCATAAGAGAATGTCACCCGCCACGGCAGCTGCATCTTCTTGGCCTGCTTGTTCATCAAATTCAGGTGCTCGGTGGCCTCGAGGTCGCTTTGTCCACCGGACAAAAAGGCCACCCCCGGCACCGCCGCCGGTACGGTATTGCGCAGGCAGCGCAGGGTCTCTTCGGCCACCCGTTCGGGTGTCGTCTGCTTGGAATGGTCCTTACCCGGCAGCACCATGCTGGGTTTGAGGACAATACCGGGCAGTTCCACGCCCTGGCGATACAACTGAGAAAACACACGGTTCTGTGTTTCACGCGTAATCTCGAAGCAGCGCTCTATGCTGTGATCACCGTCCAACAAGACCTCCGGTTCAACTATCGGGACTAAACCGGCTTCCTGGCACAAGGCAGCATAGCGCGCCAGGGCGTGGGCATTGGCCTCCAAGCAGGCACGGCTCGGTATACCGTCGCCGATGGTGATCACCGCGCGCCACTTGGCGAAACGGGCGCCCAGATCACTGTACTCAGCCAGCCGCTCGCGCAGGCCGTCCAGACCTTCGGTGACTTTTTCACCGGGGTGGCCGGCCAGGTCCTTGGCGCCGGTATCCACCTTGATGCCGGGAATGATGCCGCGCTCACGTGCCAATTCTGGAAAAGCAGTGCCATCCGATGCCGATTGGCGCAGGGTCTCGTCGTACAGAATCGCGCCGCTGATATAGTCGCCAAGGCCCGGCGCGGTGAGCAATAGCTCGCGGTAGGCACGGCGATTGTCTTCGGAGTTCTCCACATCCACAGAGGCGAGGCGCTTGCCACAGGTGGGGTTACTTTCGTCCATTGCCAAGATCCCTTTGCCGGGCGCCACCAAGGCGTGTGCAGTCTCAACCAATTGCTGGATTTTGTTAGTCATCGGCTGTTCCTCCTTCTCCTAGTGAATCGAACCCGGAGTTTAGGAAAGTCGTGAGCTATCGGCATTGAAATTGCTCAATCGGTCGGTTTGGCAAAAATCCCTTGGAGCATAGGAGGAACTCCAATAATTCGACCTAAGGCGTTGTTTTGATGAAAATAGCCCGGACACGCCCAATCTCTTGTAGTGCGCATAATATATATTATGTTAAATACGAAATAGATCGGTATCCGTCGCACTTCCCCTTCGCCGGCATTCACCCCTGACTGGCGGTAACGGGCTCGGCCGCCATCGCCGCGTGCAGCATATCCTCCGCCTTGGCCTCGTTGCGACAGCGCAGCACTTTCCAGTAACCAAACAGATTGGTATCGCGCACGTCCACGACATCCAGCCCGGAGGCGTCGACGAATTCGTCGAGGTCCACGTTAGGGCGAAATCCCGCCATGGACGACATGCCCGCCAGCCTCTTTTCCATGGCGCTCACCAGCGGATGACTGGAACAAAAGTGGTTGGCAATGAAGATCTCGCCGCCCGGCTTACAGACCCGGCTCATTTCCTCCACCAGCCGGGTCGGATTGGCCACGACTGACACCACGTACATGGCCACCACTTTATCGAAGCTGCCGTCCGCAAAGTCCATGTCCTCACCGTTCATCTCCAGCACCGCCTCTACGTTTTCAAGGCCCGTGCGTGCCACGCGGCGCTCGGCCTTGCGCAGCATTTCGGTGGATACGTCAATACCGGTAACACTGACATCGGCGGGATACAGCGGCAAGGAGATGCCGGTGCCCACACCCACCTCTAAAATTCGGTCTCCTGGCTGACAATTGAGTGAATCTATGATGTGCTTGCGTCCCTGATTAAAAATGGGACCGAATATCACGTCATATACCGGCGCATAGCGGCGATAAGCCGCCTTTATGTCTTTAATGTCCATCAACTACCCTTTTTTCCTGTCCTTGCTGCGCAATCGCGCTCACTACACAGTCTATATTGCGCGCACAGAATAGCAAGAAAGCTGTGGGCGCAAGGTTTCAATTCTCGGGTGTTGACCATGCGGCGAGGCGGCGCACCAATTGCCGACTGATTTGCCGCAGGGCGTTATTCACATTGCCCCAGGGCCAATCGGCCTGAATGCCGCTACGCTTCGGCGATGTTCCTTCCAGCGGAAACGAGGTCAACACCGTGCCGGCGGCTTGGTCTGTAAGCTTCACTTGAACACGGACTTCATTACTCATCGCCATCTTTCCGAAGGCGATACGTTTGGCGTCACTGGTGCGATTCATGTGAACGATCTCCACATCAACACGCAGTGTTTTCAATTCGGACGCAAACGGCATGCGCCCCACTTGGCGATAAATCCCTGCGTCATTCAGGGCATCGACGAGTAAAGTGGTGAGCTGCTCGGTCTCTGTGTCGGTGGCCGGAATTTCGCTGCTCACCCTCACCAGCACCGCCTCGTAGCTGTCGAATCCGGGCGGGCGCACTGCAGGCGGCGGTACGCAGGCGACGCTAAAAAAAAGCACCAACAGGAGCCATATCGGCGTTTTACTCCGGATGATCCGCATCGCGACCAGGTCACAACATTCAGATATTGGCAGACCCATCATACCCCGGCTCCGAATTCAATTTAGACTCGGGAATGGCTTTATAGACGATACCGTCGATTACGCCACCGCTGCCGCACATGCCCGATGCCGTGACGATCATGGCAATCGCCTTTTTGTCACTGTCAACATAGGCGACACGGGCATGAGGGATCGTGCCACCCTTGATCAGAGTCGGCAACCAGCGGCTCTGGAGCGTGTCGCGGTATTCCTTGGCGAATATGGTGTCGATACTTTGGCCGGCCAGATCTTCTTCTTTGGCCTTGAGCCACTGGGTGGCCGCGTTGTTCACGGTCTCTATTTTTCCGTCAAGACCTGTCACCACCACCAATTCAGACATGGTGTCTAGAATTTCATGGCAATGCACCTTGACCGTATCGGCCTGCTGCGCCTTGGCTTGCAATGCCGACGCCATGTCGTTGAACGTTTGAACCACGTCGCCGAACTCATCCTTAGCCACCCGTGGCACGCGTATGTTCCAATTACCGGAGGCAACCGCCAAGCTGGCGTTTTTTAGGCGTTCCAGCACTGACGTCATGCGCCTGGAAAAATACATGGTAATCAGCACGGCGATCACCACACTGGCCGGACCGAACACTACGGCGATGTTGCGGGTCCGTCCGATGGCCTCTTGCAATCGGGCCCGGTCGCTATTCAACTGCTCGACTTCCGAGGCCAAGGCGGCGTCCACCGAATAGAGAAACGTGAGTTCGTAGGCCTCGATCTGCTCCATTTTTGCAAATAGGCTTTCGGCGGAAACACCCTCGCGGCCCGCTTTGACCAAGCCACGCAATAATTGCTGCAGCATTTGGCTCGTTGAAACAATCATTCCCAGCACTTCCCGGTCTTGCCCGCCGGCTCGATGCCCCACCAGCAGACGATAACGGGACACAGCGGCACGATAGCCGGCCAGGGTTTGATCTAACTCCTGTTCGCCGTGTTCTATGCGCGTGAACTCCGTGCTTGGATGGCCGGGCGACAACAGCAACGCAAGTTCGGTGGCATGACTAATGGAACGCGCGGCGAAGTAGCGCAAGTCATTCATCACATCCATGATCGGCACGGTGCGGGTGGTGATTTCCTCAAAGGTATCGTTTAACTCTTGGGTTGCGCGCGCCGACAAATAGCCGACACTGATTGCGACAATGGCAATGATTACATAGCCGGAAAGCAGCTTTTTTTGTATATTAATAGCCACCTCCTCGTTGTCTATTGTTGTTTAGTCATTCAGTCTTTGTTTATACCTTCAAGAAGCATAGGAATTACCGGGACGCTGTCAAGCCCCAACGGTCACGCCGCGCAGGCTAAGGACAGCCGGGTGAGGCTCTGGTACCATATCAACATCCACCCACAAGTGCCGTATTACAATCGATGAATAATGATACCCCGTCTGATCTGCATCTCAAACTGCGCAACTTGGAAAGCGCCGACTACCCTCAGGTGGCGCAACTCATGGAAGCGGTATATGCGGATATCGGTGGCGCCTGGTCACACGATTCCTTGTTGGCGCTTATTAAGGAATTTCCCGAAGGGCAAATCGCCATTCAGGACAACAGCCGAATCATCGCCGTCGCACTGACGGTTAAATGCCGCTATGACCGTTTCAGTCGCAGCCACACCTATGATGACCTGATTGGACGCCGTGACCGCATTCGCCACGCCCCCGACGGTGACGCCCTTTACGGCATGGACGTGTTTGTCAGTCGCGAATACAGAGGCCTGCGCCTGGGGCGCAGACTGTACGATGCGCGCAAGGAGCTGTGCCGCAACCTGAATCTGCGTGCCATTCTCGCCGGCGGGCGCATCGTCAAATATCACGAACATGCCGACATGACGCCGGCGGAGTACATAGAGGCGGTGCGCCGCCGCGAAGTCCACGACCCCATCCTCAGCTTTCAGCTGGCCAATGACTTCGAAGTCAAACGGCTGATGAAGGGCTATTTGCCGGAAGACGAAAAATCCCTCGGCTATGCCACTCTGCTGGAATGGAATAACATTCTCTACGAGCCGGAAGGTATCGCCGTCGAGGAGATCCGCAAGACCACTGTGCGCGTCGGCATACTGCAGTGGCAGATGCGCCTCACCGATTCATTCGAAACCTGGCTCAGCCAGGTGGAATACTTCGTTGACTCCATGGCCGATTACCAGGCCGACTTTGTGATGTTTCCCGAGTTCTTCAACGCGCCGCTGATGGGCATGGGTGATCAGCACAACCAGTTTGAGGCGATCCGCTTTCTCGCCACCTTTGCCGACCGCATTACCGAGGCCTTGTCGCATTTCGCCGTCACCTACAATATCAACATCATCGCCGGCAGTATGCCCGCCATGGAAGGCGACGTGCTCTACAATAACGCCTATCTCTGTCGTCGCGACGGCACGGTAGGCATCCAGCCGAAAATTCATATCACACCGCATGAGCGGCGTGACTGGGTGATTTCAGGGGGCGACAGCCTGCAGGTGTTTGACACCGATGCCGGGCGCATCGGCATCCTGATCTGCTACGATGTGGAGTTTCCCGAGCTGCCGCGCCTGTTGGCGAAGCACGCTATGGATATTCTTTTCGTGCCCTTCTGGACCGATACTAAAAACGGTTTTTTGCGTGTACAGCGCTGTGCCCAGGCGCGCGCCATTGAAAATGAATGCTACGTCGCCATCGGCGGCAGTGTCGGCAACTTGCCGCAGGTGCAAAACGTCGATATCCAATACGCCCAGTCGGCGGTGTATTCGCCCTCGGACTTCGCCTTTCCCCACGACGCCATCATGGCCGAGAGCACGCCGAATACCGAAATGGCCTTGGTGGCCGACCTGGATCTGGATAAGTTGGCGCAACTGCGCCACCAGGGCTCAGTGACCAACTCCAAGGACCGGCGTGATGATTTGTTCGACCTGCGCTGGCTCGGTAGTGGTTTGAAGCCGAATTAGTCCGCGCCGGAGTGTCCGGGGGTGTCCGGCTCCAACTCCAGCTCACGCATGCGATTGACCGCCGCCACCAACTCCAACAGCCGGGGCATGGCCAAATTGCCGACAATATAGGGCGTGATTTTATCCAGCCCCTCGTCCTCCACCGTCTGCAATATGCCGCATAATCCCGCCACCAGGTCCTGCTGCCCGTCCCACGCGTGTTCGGCATAGTAATGCATCATATAACCGATACCGCGCAGCTGGGCGCTATCGACCAATTGTTCGACGCGGGACAGATCGATCTCCTTGCGGCCGTAGCGCAGCGCCCGGGTTTCGAAGGCTTGAATCTTATTCTTTCCGGGACGCAGCTCGGCGCTGAGGCAGGCGCGTCGCGGCACACGCCGTCGCGGCTCAAATCGCAGCGCGCCGGCTTCTTTGCGAATTTCTGTTTGTGCCAGGGCCTGCGCTTCCCGGGTGACATCCCGCGGCAGGTAGTTGTCCATCATTATCACCACATCCGCCACACCGAAGTAATCACCGCTGCCGCCCATGACCAGCACGGTTGAAACACCCATGTCGTAATGCAAGTCGCGAATACGCTGCACCAGGGGCGTGATGGGTTCTTTCTCCTTGGCGACCAGGGCCTGCATGCGCCGATCGCGTATCATGAAATTGGTCGCTGACGTGTCTTCATCGATGAGCAGGGTTCGGGCGCCTGCAGCCAGGGCCTCGACGATATTCGCGGCCTGGGACGTGCTGCCGCTGGCATTCTGAGAGGAAAAGCGCCGCGTATCCTTGTCCTGCGGCAGGTTGCCGATGAAGGGGCTGATATCGATGCCGCTGATGGCGCGTCCGTCCTCGGAGCGTATCTTAAACGCGCTGGCATCCGTCACCACCTGTTCGCGCCCATCGCCGGGGATATGGTCATAGATACCTCGCTCAATGGCGTGCAACAGCGTCGACTTGCCGTGATAGCCACCACCGACAATCAAGGTGATGCCCTGGCGAATGCCCAGGCCGCGTACAGGTTCGCCGTGCAGGCGCTCCAACTCCAATACCAGTGACTCGGGGGCTTCGAACGGTAGTGCATCTGACAGCGGACGGTCATCGATTCCGCTGCGGCGCGGCAATCGCGCATTGTTGGCGATAAACGCAACCAGGCCCTTATCGTTGAGCTGACGCCGCAGGAATTGTTGGTCTTCCACCGAATCCACATGGCGCCGCGCCGCGGCCGGATCTTGGCGCAGCGATGTCAGCAAGGCCCTCACCAGACTCACCAACTCTTCAAACAACATCACCCTGGCCTGATGGGCGTTTACCGAGCGCCCTTCGCTCGGCAAGGCCAGACGAAAGCGGATCTCCACCGCCCCTTCACGCACCAACACGGCATTGCGCTGCAGCACCTGCTGACCATAACGGGCAATGGCAATTTCGCCACTCTTGCCGGACCCCCTATCCCCTTTGACATGCTGATTTATCGCAGCTGCGAACATGCGCCCGAGATAATCCTCCAGGGCCACGCGACGAACTGCATTGGCGTACAGCGGCGGCTCCAAGCCGATGGTGGCAGCATCAATAAAAATGCGGCAGCGCGAAGGGTCGGCAAAGGGATCGCCCTGAACGTGGTCGATGCGCAGCCGGAAATCCGAAAACTGAAAAGTGCCCTCAAGCTTTTTATAGGCCTTGTAGCCCCGCCCATCGATTTGCTTCAGCAGTTGGCTTAGCGTATCCATCGTAGCCTCCTGTACAGCGTGCCTGCCAAATGTTGGTGGTTTATTGACGCCTCGATAAAGCGCCTTTATCGGTTCCTGTCGAGCATCTCCTTGAGATCGGCAAAGGCCTTGTATGAGGCATCATCCCGCTTGCCCCCACGCCTTGGGGAATTCCCCTGCTGCGCTTCCAGCTGGCGCTGGTGCTCGTTGTCGTGGCAATAGAGACAAAGCAGCTCCCAGTTGCTGCCATCGTCGGGGTTGTTGTCATGATTGTGGTCGCGATGATGCACGGTCAACTGGTGTAAATTGCTACGCTCGAATTCGCGACCGCAGCGGCCGCAAATATGGGGGTACATTTTAAGCGCCCGGCTGCGATAATCCTGCTCGCGCTGTTCTCGAGCCCGGCGTGCCTCGGCCACCACCTGATCAAGTCTGTCACTAAGCTTGTCCGCCATACGTCATTACCTCCGTTTCGTGTCGCAATCCACATCGCGGCAAGATCGACCGGTTTATTCCAGCGACATCCTGGAAACGGACGCCCGCGCCGCTGCTGCGCTCGGCAGTATGCGTTGTATCGATAAGTGCCATTTGTTAGATAGTATACTGCCTGGACAGCTGCAACGTAGTCGGCTCATCACTCACGCAAAACGCCATTTTCTCGATATATAGTCTATGATGCGATAAACAGCACCTATACTCTATTTATTTTGTGCTTTTTGGGGGTGCCGCGCATTGATATCGTTTAGCGCATTCCATCGCGGTCGGCAATTTGGTAGATACACATGATAACTGAAGATACGCCTCTCGATCAGACATTTGCCATCCTGGCTGAGGTCCAGCGCATCGCCCAGCTGGGCAATTGGGAGTTGGACTTGGTCACCAATCAGCTCACCTGGTCTGATGAGGTATACCGTATTTTCGGCTTAGACCCAAGTCAATTCGACGCCTCTTTCGAGGCCTTTATCGATGCCGTCCACCCCGAGGACAGGGACTTCGTCAACAAGGCCTATAAGGACTCGGCGGAAAATAAAACGCCCTACAACATCGTCCATCGCCTGTTGCTGAAGGATGGCACGTTGAAATATGTCAATGAGAAGTGCATCACCTATTACAATGATAAGGGCGATCCGATACGCTCAGTAGGCATGGTGCAAGATGTCACCGAACGCGTCCTCACAGAAAAGGCGTTGAAAAAATACCAATTCTCTCTCGAGAATGCGCCTGAAGCCGTTTTCTTCATGACGCGCGAAGCCCAGTTTACGTATGTCAATATGCAAGCCTGCAAAGCACTCGGCTATAGCCGGGAGGAGCTGCTTCAGCTAACACTGTGGGATATCGACTCTCACTATAGCAAAGATCAGTGGGACAGTATCTGGCGCTCTGGAATAGATACTGAGCACGAAGAAATCTATGCCGAGACGTGCCACCGCCGCAAAGACGGAACGCAATTTCCGGTCGAAGTGTGCGCCAAACATCTATGGCTCGGCACCGACGAATTCCATGTCGCGTTCGTGCGCGATATAACTGAACGCAAGCGTGCCGAAGAGGAAAAGAATACGCTGGAGGCTCAGCTTGCCCAAGCTCAAAAACTGGAATCGATTGGCCGCCTGGCGGGTGGAGTCGCGCATGACTTCAATAACATGCTGAGTGTGATCATCGGCTATGCCGATCTGATAAGGGCCAGCCAGCCCGCGGATGCCCCGATTCTGCGCGACCTGATCGAAATCGAGAATGCGGCAACCCGCTCAAGGGACATCACGCAGCAGCTGTTAGCGTTTTCCCGCCAGCAACTGATTCGCCCCAGACCCATCGACCTCAATGAGCAGGTTTGGGCGACACACAGAACCCTGTCCAGACTCATCGGCGAAGACATAGAGCTGCGCTTCGTACCCGGTGAAGATCTTTGGAAAATCAATTTCGATCCTTCTCAGATAGATCAGATCATCGTCAATTTATCGATTAACGCTCGAGATGCCATGCCCAATGGCGGCAGCCTTATCTTCAAAACGGCAAATGTCACACTTAATCAGACAGACCCAAACGAAGACAATGCCCTGATGCCACGGGAATACATCCGCCTCACCGTCAGCGATACCGGCTCCGGCATGAACGAAGACACGCGCGCCCACATTTTCGAACCGTTTTTCACCACCAAGGAGCACGGCAAGGGCACGGGGCTGGGGCTGGCCACCGTCTACGGCATTGTCAAGCAAAACGATGCGCATATCAGCGTGAACAGCACCAAAGACCGGGGCACGACCTTCACCATCTATTTCCCCCGACATGCGGCTATGCATAGCATGCCGGAAGTCGCCCAAAGCACCAGCGCACCGGCCGGAACCGGCACTATCTTATTGGTGGAAGACGACGATATGGTGCGCAAAGTCACCCACGCCATGCTGACCAAACTCGGCTACCAGGTATTGGCGGCCGCAACTCCACGTGAAGCGCTGTCAATCTGCGATAAGGATAGTGCCCTGAGCATCGACCTCCTGCTAATCGACTTGATGATGCCGGAAATGACCGGAACCGAGCTGCGGCGCGAGATCGAAAACAGACGTCCTGGGATCGGGGTCATTTTTATGTCCGGATATCCGACCAACATCACCAGCCATCACGGCATGCTGGACGGTGCTATCAATTACCTTCAAAAGCCATTTCACATCAATGAAATAGCGCACGCCGTCAAACAGGTGATGGGCGCTGGTTGATTCGGCCCACACCCGTGCGGTTTCCCGAAAGAAAAATACACACCCTCCTAGACCAGCGCCTTAATCGCCCTCTTAAAGGTATCCAGTGCCGCATTGACCGCCTTCTGCGCCGCCGCCTTGGTCATGATCTGGATGGTCAGCATCTCGACTTCGACCACCTTTTTCTGTCGCTCGACCTCGCTGTCAAAAATGGCATCGTCAATTTCGCCGCGCAGCCGGGCTTTGCCCAGTTCCTCCAACGACTGTTTTTCGTTGTCGATAATCTGCTTCGCGTACTCGGTGATCTCGCCGACATCATCCTTGACCGCGTTATTCGCCGCCTGCGCCATATCGCGCAGAATCTTTTCAATATCCATGTTTCACCTCCCCCTGTGAAATGGTGGGCCTCATTCATCCAGCTGCTTGGCTTCCTCGCCCTTGGCCATGGCCACGAACACCCGCACAAAATCCTGTCGATGACGTTTGGCGATAAAATCTGAAATGCCCTCATTGTTTTTATGGTCGGCCATATCTTGCTCCCACAGCTCCAGCGCTATCTGGGACTGCTGGGTGGAAAGCTCATTCAGCGGTCTAATACGGTTTTGCATGAGCAGTCCGCGCAAGTCGGTCTCGATGCGGATGTAGTCGTCCTTGAATTTGGCATACTGACGCTGGTCGACGGGCGTCGCCAGTAATTTTCCCCAAAACAGATCCACCTGCTTGGCGACGCGCAGGATATCCGCCTTGACTTCGGCGTTATAGTCGGCCACATAGTGAACTGTGCAGGCGCCGCTGAGCAGCCCCAGAAAAATCAAAACCAACCCAAGCGGAATGCGTTTATGTTGATGCATTAGCACGACCTCCCGTTGAAATATTCCCAGATTTATACCGAAGCGTGGCCTGGTCAAGGCATTCTACCGGACAATAGCAGGCTATTGGTAAACACTGCTAACACCTCGAGCAATGGGTGGCGCCTGTCAGGTTCAGGGGGATTGAAGCGAGGGAATGGGAGAATGAGCACACATGCTCAATATTTTGGGGCGCAAATCCGTGTTTCTCACCGCCGCTGGTGCTGCGACGGCTCAATGCTAATCTGGCCGGCTGTTACTCGAGAGTAAAGGCCGACCATGCCGCACGCTTGAACCGTCTCGCCAAGAATGGTGGTGAGGAATCGGGGTCAATCGCACTTCGGCTTGTGTCTCTAGCAGCGCATGTCGGCGGCGGATGACCCGGCAATCCACCGCGCGGGGTATCACATCGGTGTGAAGCCGAACAGCAGTGCGGATACCAGCAAGCCCCCCACCAGGGCGACGCTGCCCCAGCGTCGGTGTGCGGCGAAAACCTTACGCACGGCGGTGGATGCGTTCTGTCCCATGACGATCCCCGGCTGGGGTGCCGCTTCCGGCAGTGGTTGATCAACCAGGGGAAGGTCCCGATCGGGCGTCGGGATGCGATAGATCAAGCGCGACGCCGGCTGAAGCTTGTCGGCGCACAGACGTACCTCATGATCGGCATGGGTCGAATAGCAAGCCTTAATGGCATCAAGAACCGGTGCCGGGTCTTCAACTGCAAAAAACGCGTCGCCCCAGGCCTGCCACGCGTAGCTCGAGCGTGTATCCGGGGCACGGTGTTCAATACGTATCACCCAGTCACCCCACAGGTTCTCCTGGATCAGGTGTTGAATCACGGCCAGACACGGCAGCTCGGTGGCGTGGTCTGAAGACAAGGCTGTTTGCATAGTTTGTTCCTCACATTAACGCGATAGACAGCGGAAAGATTGAACACTTATCAGCACCGCTGATAAAAGCCACAGACAATACCCGATAAAATTGATCAAGTATGGGCCCTATTATGCAAATTGCCACGGTTTGATGCTCATAGAATGTATCAATGCTGGGTGTGAAAATTTTCGCATGAAATAAATGCCCCCGCATCGGCTGCCGGGCGGTATCAGGCGAGTCGACTTTGTCCCGCACCGGCTTTACACATGATCGCTGCGGCCTTATGTTCTAAGCTAACCCAAGCCTCCACCGCCCCCCTTAACAGAGAGCCGCCGCATGAGCAACCTTGATCTGGGCATTATCGGAAACTCCACCTTCTCGGCACTGGTCGACAAACAGGGCCGTATCGCCTGGGCTTGCGTGCCGCGCTTTGACGGCGACCCGGTGTTCTGCAGTTTATTAATGGGCGCACGCGAGCAGGCCGAGCACGGCTTCTTCGACGTGCTGATGCAAGACATGTCCCACAGCACCCAGCACTATCTGCACAATACCGCGATTCTGGTCACCACCCTCCACGATCGGCACGGCAACGCCGTCCAGATCACCGACTTCGCTCCGCGTTTCAAGGACCGCGGGCGCATGTTCCGGCCGCTGCACATCATCCGTCAATTGCGACCGCTGGCCGGCCATCCGCGCATCAGCGTGCGCCTGCGCCCGGCCTTCGGTTACGGTGCGGAACGCGGCCAATGCTCGCGCGGCAGCAATCACCTGCGCTTTGCCGGGCCGAGTCTGGCATTACGCTGCACCACCAACCTGCCGGTGGCCTATCTCGCCGACGAGGTGCCCTTTTTATTGGAGGAAGAAGCCACCCTCATCTTCGGGATGGACGAAAGCTTCCCGCATGACTTGGTGCTGGCCGGACATGAATATTTCGAACGCACCTGCGAATACTGGCAGGATTGGACGCGCTTCCTTGCCATCCCCTTCGAGTGGCAAAAGGCGGTGATCCGCGCCGCCATCACCCTCAAACTGTGCAGCTTTGAAGAGACCGGCGCCATCATCGCCGCCGCCACCACGTCCATCCCCGAAGCGCCGGGCACCGAACGCAACTGGGACTACCGCTACTGCTGGCTGCGCGATGCCTACTTCGTGGTCCAGGCCCTCAACCGTCTCGGCGCCACCAAGACCATGGAAGACCACCTGCGCTATATCACCAACATCGTCGCCGGCTGGGAGGGCGAGCACCTGCAACCTGTTTACGGTGTGGCGCTCAACAAATCATTGGTAGAAGCGATTGTTGACCACCTGCCGGGCTACCGCGGCATGGGACCGGTGCGCCGCGGCAACCAGGCCTATGAACACATTCAAAACGATATCTATGGCAGCGTCATCCTCGCCGCCACCCAAACCTTCTTCGACCAGCGCCTAAAAGACCCTGGCGACGTCGCCCTGTTCGAACGCTTGGAAGCGGTCGGTCAGCGCTGTATCGAACTCTTCGATCAGCCCGACGCCGGCCTGTGGGAGCTGCGCACCATGGCTCGGGTACACACCTACTCAGCGGTTATGTGTTGGGCCGGGGCCGACCGCCTGGCGCGCATTGCCGCCCACTTGCAAAACCCCGAACGCGCCGATTACTGGCGCAAGCGGGCCGAGCATATGCACCGAACCATCATCGATCAGGCATTCGACCGCGAGCGCAACAGCTTCGTCGAAAGCTTCGGCGGCCAAGAGGTGGATGCCAGCCTGCTGCTGATGTTCGAACTGGGCTTTCTGCCGCCTGAAGACCCACGCTTCGTCGGCACGGTGGAGGCGGTGGAAAAGGCGCTGCGGCGTGGGGATCATATGTTCCGCTACGCCCAAAAGGACGACTTCGGTATACCCGAGACCGCCTTCAACATCTGTACCTTCTGGCTCATCGACGCCTTGGACGCCATCGGCCGCAGCGACGAGGCACGCCGCTTGTTCGAAAAAATGCTCGAGTCGCGCAACCACCTGGGCTTATTGTCCGAAGACATCGATCCCAACACCGGCGAACTGTGGGGTAACTTTCCGCAGACCTACTCCATGGTCGGGCTGATCAATTCGGCCCTGCGCCTAAGCAAGAAATGGAGCGATGCATTTTGAGATCATAGACACGCGCAGCGGCACCAAAAGTATCACGGTTTTCTAGGGGCAAGGCGTGTATCGAAACGACTGATGCCGCCCCTAAATAGTCGTGAGCAGGGGCGCAAAGGCCGGAGCTCATGTTTCAAGTGTCGATAGAAACACGCATTTGTGCTATACAAAATGTCTCAATGATAAGACTTAAGAGGGATGGACGAATGAAGGATGAGATTCTACACGAGGCCCATAAACCCCAATTCGCCTCCGCGCCCGGCCAGGCGCGCAAGGCCGCCACGGCTGATGAGGCCAGTGCGGCGGCGGCGGAATTGAAGCACACCGTTGGCGTCGTGCGTCGGCTGTCCCGGGAGCGCAGAGCGGCCATCGCGAAGCGGGGGAAAATGGCATTGCCGCCGGAGCAACGCTGAGACCCCCGACACACGCCGCCGCAGCAACCCAACCCGCCGACAGGTTCACCGCACAAATCGATCATCATAGCGCTTGGGCTGAGCGCGTTTGCGACGCCCATGCGGCCTTCCATGACTACCACATCAAATCGTCCGGGATCTTGTAGTCGGCATAGGGGTCATCCGCGTCCGGCTCGGGCGTCTCGCTGACCGCGCAGCTAATAATGCATTGGGGATCGCGTTGTTTGATCTTTTCCGCCACCGCCGCCGGCACTAACTCATAAGCCTCGTCCAGTTTGGCAATCGCCAGGCGGCCGTTGCTCAGGTGCTTGTGCACCGGCTCGGAGACATAGAGGTGCTTGACCACCTTGGCGTCGCTGAAGTGATAGGCGATTTCGCCGTCGCGCGCCTCAACCCGGTTGGTCTCGATCAACTGCCGCACCTGAGCGGCGACGGCCTTGCGTTCGGCCTCTTCCTTGCGCTGTTGGTTCAACTGGCGGTCGCGCTCCACCTTTTCCGCCTGGGCCTGCTGGGCCAGGCGTTTGGCCTCGTCGGTGGCGGCGGCAGCGCCCTTTTTATCCTTCCGCTTTTTGTTTTTGTATTGACTGTGCTTGACCTTCTGGGCCTTGTGTTTGCCCACCAGGCCACTCTTTTTGAGCTGGTCGATCAGGGAATTTGCCATCGGTGCTCCGAAAAATTAAGCATTACAATTTCGCTATAGGGTACGGATTTTGATCCGGATGTCACGCCCCCGCAACGGCTATGATTTGGACGCCAGCCAGATCATGTGCCGGGCGCCACGTCCGGCATGGGCACGGACGCGCACCTCCTCCACGCGAAAGCCGGCCCGGCGCAGGCGTTTGCTGAAGGCGGGCGCCGGGCTCACCGACCAGACCGCCAGGACACCGCCCGGCCGCAGCGCCGCCTTGGCGGCGGCCAGCCCGGCATTGCTGTAGAGGGCGTCGTTTTCCGTTCGGGTCAGCCCCTCGGGACCGTTGTCCACATCCAGCAAAACGGCGTCGAAGGCCGCCTGCTGTGCCTGAATAAGATGGCCCACATCATCCTCGTGCACGGTCACGCGGGGATCCTGCAGCGGCGCCCCGGTCAATACCGCCAACGGGCCCTGATTCCAGCGCACCACCGCCGGCACCAGCTCGGCGACGACGATCTCCGCCGCCGGTCCCAATAGCGGCAAGGCCGCCGCCAGGGTAAAGCCCATGCCCAGGCCGCCGATCAAAAGCCGGGGCTGCGCTCGCGCCGCGATACGCCGACAGGCCAACTCGGCCAGGGCGTCTTCCGAGCCGTGCATGCGGCTGTTCATCAATTCGGCGTAACCACTCTTGATGGAAAACTCATCACCGCGGCGCAACAAACGCAGCTCAGCGCCGTCGCCGGGCACCGCGCCGGTGTCAAGTAATTCCCAGGGTCTCATCGCCACCTCGTGTAAATGCGCCGGACGGCGCCAGGGGGCATTGTAAACGATCGGTGCCCCCACGCGGCGAACGGTTGCAAACACCGCGTGCGCTTTCCACCCCCTCAATCACGCAGAGATGACGGGGCAGCGTTAAACAATGAACGAATCCTCTCTATCCGCTTGCGATTGACACCGAGATCCCAATATCCCACCCGCGCTGCCGAACGCACATGGATGACCGAATTGTCGGCATCCATCCTCAGTTCCAGATCATCGACGAAGCGCAGCACCTTGCTGGTAAAATGTGCCCACAGATAATCGTCGCCTTGCGCTTGCATCGTCCCACCTGCGCGCAACACGGCTTGCCTGGCCCTTGCCCAGGCTGTCTCCGGGTCATCGGTAAATGCCATCGGGGCGATATAACACGCCGCTCCATTGAATTCACTGCAGACGCAATTGGGGCTGCCGGGACACGGACGTAATCGAGCTTGGCTGATCCCGACCTGGGCCTGGGGCTTTGGACTCAGTGCAAGGACAACGCTCAGCACTATGAGCGCGCCCGCAATCCCCATCAGCCAGGCCACAACAGTTCCCATCCTTCTATAGTGGGCCAGCCTAAGCTAAGGGACGGGTGCCCACTCAAACCTCACTTGGGGGCTGGTCCGGCGGGACCTCCAGGGGGGCGTCGGCCGGTCCTTCATTCGGCGTTTCAAAGGGTTCTTCCTCCGGCGTTGTGGCGGGCACGCCCACCGGCTCTTCTTCCTCGGGCGCCTCGGGCGGTGACTGGGGTTCGATCTCCGGCTCGGGCCTTTGGGCCTCTGCTTGAAGGGCGTGGCGGTCATCAATGGTCATATCATCCTCCCTATAAGAATTAAAGCGCGGCAATCCAGCGCTGCCCCACGCTGGCCTTAGAGACAGCGCAAGCGCACGGCCCACATCGTCGTCATTCTATGGGCGCGCCGGCCAAACGCGTCTGACCCCCTGATCCCTGGTCCGGCTTGGCAGTCATGGACTGACCACGGATTCGGGCAGGGCAGTCGATGCCCCGCAACTGCGCCAACCAATCGTTTCTTTGCGCTACATCCTTGATCGCCTTTTTCAGCAACGGTTTGAGATAAGCCTTAAGGTGCGGGAGCGCTTGTTGGGCGGGGACATCCTTCAGTACACAAAAGATCGCCAGGGCATAGAGCACCTCCATCTCATCCATGGCCCCTTTGCGTTCCATGGCGGGGTTGCCGCAACTGCCACACCCCACATTCACCTTGGGCCGGGCGGTGTTGACGAACATAATCCCGAAGCCCATGTAGACCGCCAGAAGCTCCATCAAGTGTGGCCATTGCGCCTCCTCACAGTGCGCCGGGGCTTGGGCCATGGATCCCAGATGATAGGCCAGCGCATGGGCATAATTGGCGACCATGGCATTCGGGTTGCCGACCTGCTGAGGCTCATACAGCAAGGTCAGGACCGCAGCGTCACCGCTGTGTAGCCCCTGCATCACCTGCTGCATGTTGGCCAGGGCGGCAGCCGACGGGTCGAATTCGCGATGATCGGCGACACGGCAAGGCAGATAGTCCAAGCCGGCGTAGCGTTTGACATGGCCCAGGATCAGGGCGGCCATCTCCTCGACGCTTTCGCCCGTGCCGGGAAAACAGCGATTGGACGGCTCGACGAGGATGGTTTCCCGGTAAAAGACATCACTGCCGAACCCCTGCAGGGCCCAGGCAAAGCCCTGGAACAGCCAGTCGATGGTCGCTTCCGGCAGCGGTGCCTGTGTTTTGAATAAGCGGTTCAGCATATCGGTCACTCTGAAAGTTCAGTCTGACCAGTCTAGCAAATCGTCCAGCCAGGGTGGCGCATGCGCATGACCACTTGAGGGCAACAACGGATAACCGACAGACGACAGACACCGCATCTTTTGGCGGTCAGCATGGCGGCGCGAATCACGCCTCGCCGCAGGCTTCAGGATCATTAAGGACTGCGCCGATTGACTGAGATCACGCCCTTCCCTACAGTCATTAGGGACCGGAGGATTTCCTGCGGCAGGGTGACCCCGAGGGTAAAACGCATAGCCGCGGCTGCCCCCCTGCCATCATCCCTGTCACAGAGCTGCAAGACAGCTTGGTTATGGTTGCCTCCAATGCACCCATGCACACCACCACTGGATCGAGGAGGAAGACGCGCAGATGACTGACATTCAGACGCTGCTGGGGGACGAGGCTGAATATCTATTGACCCATGTCTGCCAAGGCATCCCCAAGGACATGCTGCACCTGCCGGGTCCGGATTTTGTTGACCGGGTGGTGACGGACAGCGACCGCGGACCTCGGGTCCTGCGCAACCTCCAGGCCCTCTATAGCCACGGCCGCCTGGGCGGCAGCGGCTACCTGTCCATCCTGCCCGTGGACCAGGGTGTGGAACACTCGGCGGGCGCCTCATTTGCACCCAACCCCATCTATTTCGATCCGGAGAATATCATCCGGCTGGCCATGGACGGCGGCTGCAACGCCGTGGCCTCCACCCTGGGCGTGCTCGGCTCGGTGGGGCGCAAATACGCCCACAAGATCCCGTTTGTGGTCAAGATCAATCACAACGAGCTGCTTACCTACCCCAACCACTACAATCAAACCCTGTTCGCCGGCGTGGAGCAGGCCTTCGAGCTGGGGGCCGTGGCCGTCGGCGCCACGGTGTTTTACGGCTCGCAAGAATCCAGGCGCCAGATACAGGAAGTCAGCGAGGCCTTCGCCCATGCCCATGAGCTGGGCATGGCGACCTTTTTGTGGGCCTATCTGCGCAACAGCGAATTCAAGCAAGGCGGCGTCGACTATCACAAGGCCGCGGATTTGACCGGCCAGGCCAATCACCTGGCCGCCACCATCGAAGCGGATATCATCAAGCAGAAACAGGCCGAAACCAACGGCGGCTACAACGCCCTTAAATTCGGCAAGACCCATCCCAAGGTCTACGCTGAACTCACCAGCGACCACCCCATCGATTTGGTGCGCTATCAGGTGGCCAACTGCTACATGGGCCGTGTCGGCATGATCAACTCGGGCGGTCCTTCGGGCCAAGACGATCTGCACCAGGTGGTGCGCACTGCGGTGATCAACAAACGCGCCGGTGGCACCGGGCTGATCACCGGACGCAAGGCGTTTCAGCGCCCCATGGAGGAAGGGGTCCGGCTGTTGAACGCGATCCAGGATGTCTATCTGTCAAGCCAGGTCGATATCGCCTGAACCCCCTTATCTCTCCCTCAACCCGTATTGTGGGCCGGCGGCGGCAGGGTGCCGAGCACCACGGCAGTGATCAATACGGCGACAAACACCAAGCCGTCGATGCGCAAGATGACGAGAAAACGTTGGGCGGATGCGGCCGCCGCCGCTGGTTCGCGCCGCGCCGCGGCAACCAGCTGAGGCACCCAGTAGAAGCGGTTCAAGGCACCGATGGTCATCATTACCGCCACCAGGCCCAGCTTGATCGACAGGGCCCATCCATAAGCGCTCGTCCACAGGTCCGACAGCCCGGCGAGTTGACGCCAGCTGTTAAAGATCCCGCTCAGCAGCACCAGGGCCAGCGCCAGGGTGGCCAGGGCGGACAGACCCACGGCCCGTTCCCCGATGTGCCGCCATTGCTCCCCTTGCCGCAGTTCGGGCAAGACCCACAGGGCATACAGGATGACCGCCCCACCCCATAGCGCAGTGCTGACCAGGTGCAGGGTGTTGATCAAATTGACCCAGGACCACAGCCCGTCTTCACCGGCGTGGCTGGTGACGCTGACCAATAAGGCCGTCGCCAAGACGGTCCCTAATAGCACGGCGGCCGCGCCGGCGGACCAGCCTCGGCGCCAGATCCATAACCAGGCCAGCAGCATCACCCCCCACGCCCCGAGCCGCCCCTGCCAATACAAACCGTAATCACTGTGACCCAGCACTTTGGGGATGAAGCCCCAGGCCTGGGCCGGCGCCACGTCCGCCATAACCGCGGTCCTCAGCAGCAATTCGATACCGGCCGCCGCCAGCATGATGACCCCGGCGCCGGCCAGCAGCCAGGTCCTGCGTGCCGCTTCGCGTGTTGAGGTGGGCGGCGCCAGCCACAGGGTGGCGACGGCCAGCGCACAGACCAGGGCCAGGGCCAAGCGGTCCAGGGATTCGCTGGCGACGGCCAGTGCCGCGCTAGACACCGCCCGCCCCTATTTGACGCTGAATGAGAACCCGCCCTTGACCCGGTGACCGTCACCGGAGACGACATTGAGGGTCACCTCATAGGTTCCGGGGGCGAGGGGCTGGAGTCCGACGCTGAGGCGCTTGGGGTCACCCTCGCTGCGAACCTCGCCGGTGTCGACGCGCTTGCCGCTCGCATCGGTCACCTCGATCTTGCTCCATTCCTCGGCAACCTTGCCGGAAAACCAGACCTGCACCCGCTCGGGGGGACTGTCCAGCTGTGCGCCTTTGGCCGGCGCGGATTTTTCCATGTGTACGTGGGCTAAACCCACCAAGGGCCATCCCAGCATCAAGATCGCGCCTAGCAGCGCCGTCGTCAGATTTTTCACGTTCATCGCTTCAGTCCCCAATAGTTCGCCCTTGGCCGTAGACGCCCGGCGCGCTTCGCCGCATCTCGCGTCGCACTCTTGGTGTTACCACTTTTGTTCCTTGTAACACCGACAAGCAAAATCCTACTTCGCTCACCCCAGTTTGGCAACAGCGCTTGCCTAAGCGGTGAACTGCAGCTTGGCCAACCTTGCATAGAGACCGTCCTGCTGCATCAACTGGTCGTGGGTACCGGTGGCCACGATGCGCCCCGCCTCCATGACCACGATGTGCTGGGCCTTCAACACCGTGGCCAGGCGATGGGCAATGACCAGGGTGGTGCGCTGCGCCATCAGGCGATTCAGTGCCTGTTGCACCAGCTGTTCGCTCTCCGCGTCCAGGGCGCTGGTGGCCTCGTCCAACAACATCAACGGCGGGTCCTTGAGGATGGCGCGCGCAATCGCTAGGCGTTGCCGTTCACCGCCGGAGAGACGCACGCCGCGTTCGCCCAAAAAGGTCTGATAGCCCTCGGGCAGGCGCGACAGGAAGCCATCGGCGGCGGCCAGGCGTGCGGCGGCCATGACCTCTTCATCAGTGGCCTCGGGGCGGCCGTAACGGATGTTTTCCATGGCGTCGGCGGCGAACACCACGGTCTCCTGGGGCACCAGCCCGATGCGTTGCCGCAGCGCCCTGGGGTCGAGCCGATCGATGGGCACGCCGTCCAGCTGGATGCCACCCTGCTGAGGATCATAAAACCGCAACAGCAACTGAAACACCGTACTCTTGCCCGCTCCGGACGGCCCGACCAGGGCCACGGTCTGGCCCGGCTCGATCGCCAGGGAGAACGACGCCAGCGCCGGCCGCTCGGGCCGCGAGGGATAACAGAAGCCAACATCCTCAAAGCGCACGGCGCCCTGCAGCGTCGCCGGCAGGGCAAGGGCTTGGGCGGGCGCGGCGATGGCCGGGCGCACCAATAACAATTCCATCAGCCGTTCGGTGGCGCCGGCGGCGCGTTGCAACTCACCCCAGACCTCGCTCAGCACCCCGCTGGCGCTGGCCACCAACACGGTGTAGAGCACAAATTGACTCAATTCGCCGGCGGACATGGTGCCGTTCATCACCGCCTGGGCCCCCACCCATAACAAGGCCACGGCGGCGCCGAATACCAGCAGTATGATCAGCGCGCTCAGCAGCGAGCGTACCCGCAAACGCCGCAATGCCGTCTGGAACGAGCCCTCGACTGCGCGACAATATTTGTCACTGGCGCGCGCCTCGAAGGTAAAGGCCTGAATCGTCTGCACCGCATTCAGGCTTTCACCGGCGTAGGCACTGATATCGGCGACCCGGTCCTGACTGGCCCGCGACAGGCGCCGCACCCGGCGTCCGATGATGATCAGCGGCACCACCACGATGGGCACCAGGATGACGATCAAGCCGCTCAATCGGGGACTGGTGATCATCAACATCAGCAAACCGCCAACCAGGATAAAACCATTGCGCAGCGCCATGGAGACCGTGGTGCCCACCACCGTCTGAATCAAGGTGGTATCGGTGGTCAGGCGGGACTGGACCTCACCGGTGCGGGTGACCTCAAAGAAGCCGGGGTCCATGACGATGACATGGCGATAGATGGCCTGGCGGATATCCGCCACCACCCGTTCCCCCAGCCAGGAGACCAGGTAGTGGCGCGTGGCGGTGGCCAGGGCCAGCAGCGTCGCCACCCCCAACAAGGCGAGAAAATAGCGATCCATCGAGGCGGCGCTGTCCTGGGTAAAGCCGGCATCGATCATATAGCGCACGGTGTAAGGCACGGCCAGGGTGGCCACAGCGGCCAGGGTCAGGGCCAGCAGGGCGAGCGACAACACGCCGCGGTAGGGTCTTAAGAACGGCACCAAGCGCGCCAGCGGGCGCAGCTTGACGGCCAAAGGGGCATCGTCAGGCCTGTGCAAGTCCACAATTGTCGGCCCGGTTGTGGCAAGGGGGGCGCAAAAGCGAGGTAAAAGTTTTCATCGAGTGTGACACCTCACGCGCAGCGGTTGCGCCGCGCCTGTATGTTGTAAAACGTAGTCCGATCATCCCGGGATCGGCGTGGCCAAGCGTCCCGCCTACACGGTCTCGAGGCGACGCGCTTGCCCGTCATCGCACCATTGCCATCGCAGGCAGCGTTGCGCGGGCTCCCACCGCCAGTCATTGACTTGCCTACCGTCGCACATCAAGCCCTTGGGCGCGACGGGCAGATGCAGCTTCAGCACCATGTCGCGCGGGGCGGGTTGAAAGGCGCCGCGACGTTGCCCGAGGGTGACCACGGTGCCGCCCTGCGTTTGGGACACGGCCAGCGGGGTCTCCGCGATGTGGCCTTGGCTGTAAGCCCAGCCCTCGCCCGCGTCCTCGATCAAGGTCCAGTGCGCATCAATGCCGGGATACACCTGCAGGGTCAATTGAGACAAGGGCTCCGTCGTGGACTGGCGCAGATTACCCAGCGTCAGCACAGAGCCGCCGCGCACGAACAGCGGGATGCGCCCCATCGGCGCCGGATGCATCAAGGGACCGGGATCGACGCGCGCCCCGTTCCAGAAGTCGTACCAAACGCCCGCGGGTAACTCCACCCAACGATGGTCTTGGCCCGCGGCGGTCACCGGGGCCACCATCAGCTGCGGCCCGAACATGACCTGATCCTCCAGCGTATAGAAACGGGGATGGTCGGGGAAGTCATAACACAGCGGCCGCAGGATAGGCGCGCCATGGCGACTGGCCAGGTGAGCCAGGGTATACAAATAGGGCAACAGACGATAGCGCAGTTCGATGGCGCCACGCGCCACCGCCTCCACCTCGGCACCAAAACGCCAGGGCTCCTGGGGCCGTGTGCCCGTGGCGGTATGGCCGCGCATGAAGGGATAGAAGCTGCCGATCTCCATCCAGCGGGCATACAGCTCGCCCCAGCTATCGTCGAAGAAGCCGCCGATGTCCACGCCCGTATGGGGCGCGCCGCACAGGCCCATACTGCTCACCTGGGGCAGACTCATGGCCAGGTCCTCCCAGCAGGAGCGGTTATCGCCCATCCAGGTGACCGCATGTGACTGAATGCCGGTGTAGGCGCTGCGGGTCAGCACCCAGGGCCGCCGTTGCGGGCGCCACCGCTGCAGCCCTGCGGCGGTGGCCCGGGCCATCAAGTGGCCGTACAGATTGTGGACCTCGGCGTGCAAGGCCGGGGCCTGTGCCTCACCCTGCCGCGTGGCCAAGGCCATGGGCTGCTCCCGGGCCCCGGGGGTGTCGAAGGGCCGGTCGACGATGGCGGGCTCGTTCATGTCGCACCAGATGCCGGCCACGCCCTGGGCCAACAAGTCGGCATGCCAGTCGCCCCACCAGCGCCGCGTGGCGGCGCGACAAAAATCCGGGAACAGGGACTCGCCCGGCCAGACATACCCGGTAAACAAGCCCCCGTCCGGTCGCGTGACGAAATGCCCCTGGGCCCTGCCCTGCTCGGCGACGGCATAGTCGGTCCGCGTGTCGTTCTTCACCCCCGGATCTACGATCACCACGGTGCGGATGCCCTGTTGCCGCAGTCGCGCCACGGTCTGCTCGGGATGCGGAAAACGGTCCCGGTCCCAGGTGAAGACGCGATAACCGTGCATGTAGTCGATATCCAGGTGGATCACGTCCAGGGGAATGTTGCGCCGGCGAAAGCCCGCGGCGATCTGTTGCACATTGTCCGCGTCGGCGTAGCTCCAGCGTGACTGGTGATACCCCAGGGACCACAAGGGCGGCAGTGCCGGTCGGCCGGTGAGTCGGGTCAACTGTTCCACCACGGCGGCCGGTGTCGGCCCGGCCAGGAGGTAATAGTCCAACTCTCCGCCCAGGGTGAAAAGCCTGAGACTGTCCGCCTGGCTGGCACCCACATCGAAGTCGCTGTACCAGGTGGAGTGTAGAAACAGCCCCCAGGCACGCCCCGGGCGCAGGGCCATGACGCAGGGATGGGCCTGGTACATGTTGTCGTGGGCCTGCGCATGTCCGGGGCAGGCGCAGTCCACGGTCCAATTGCTCAGGCGCTGATGGCGGCGATCGAGTCGACCGCTGCGCTGACCGACGCCGAAATAGCCTTCCCGGGGATGCATGTGCTTGTCCAGAAACAGCCCGATACGCGCCGGCCCCGGCGGCAGCTCACGGTCGGGGACCGTCGCCAAGCCCGGCATTTCATTGATAGACACGCAGCGCCAGTGCGGGCCGCCCATATCCTGGGCGAAGGGCTGTCCATCCGCGCCGTCGAAGCTCAGCGCCCCACTGTCCGGGTCGATCTCGACCCGCAGGGCATCACTGCGCAGGCCCAGCACCGCGTCGGTCTGGAACACCTGTACCTCGGCACCGGCCTGGGGCTGGACCACATCCCAGTCACGCCGCGCTGCGAACTCGCCCTGGGGTTGAAAGCGCAGCCGAAAAATATCCGCGGCAACGGCCTCGAGGCGCATCACGCCCTGCTCGAATACCACTTCCAGGCCATGGGCCGCGCGCTGCCAGTGGTGTATCGCACCACAGGTCTGCATGCGGGCCTGTTGTTGTCCCTGTGCCATCAAGAAGAGTATGGCGGGTTTACAGTGGGGAATACAAAGGGGTTATGGCGAAAACGCAATATACGCAAGCGCGGATGTCGTCATCGCGACATCGCGCCTTGTGGGGGGAAAAGGAACGGCGGCGGCGACGCCTTAGAACGGCCAGCCCACCTGAAACAGAAAGGTGTCGGTGGTGCGGTCGCGATCGATGCCGAACCAAACCGGGCGCTGCGAATTCTGCAGACTCTCTTGCATCAACACAGCGGTGAAGTTGCCCAGGGCAAAGCCCATGAGGACATCCGCCGGGTAATGGGCCTGGGCCTCCACCCGTGCCCAGGCAGTGGCGGCGGCCACCGCGTGAAAACCGGTCTTCAGTCGGCGCCGATGAGTCAGACTGAGGGCCATCCCATCCACCCGTTGCGCAGATAAGGTGGCATAGGTCGAGGCCGCCGCCGTGTGCGAAGAAGGAAAACTGCGCTCGTCCACGCCATTGGGGCGTTCGCGGTCTGTCGAATCCTTAAGCGCCCCGGTTACCTGACTGGTGGCCAGGGCCGCCATCGAGGCGGTCGCAAGCGAGCCGGTGCGCCCAGGCAACAGGGCATCGAGTTTGCCGGGGGGCATCACACTGGTGATCACCGCCGAGCTGGCGAGTACGGTACGCAGATTATCGCTGGCGGCCTGCGCCCCGCTCTGCGAGCCGAACACCGGATTGTGTTCGCTGGCCCAGTCGGAGATGCGCTGATCGCTGTCCGTTGAGGCAATCAATAGCGCCGCCGCCGCGGGCATCCATGTCTTGGGATCCTTCAGCGCCTTCATGGTGGCGCTGGACGCGCTCAAATTGATCCATACCCCATCGCCAGGCGTGCGCGAGGCGATATTCGTGGTTGAGCAGGCGGTATTGAGGAGAACCAGAATCAGGCACACCAAGCGCAGGCCTGTGCGTAAACTCCATTCCCTTGCGGCCTCGAGCGGCCCCGAGTACTCCTCTACAGCAAACGTCTTTGACATGACTTCCTTGTTCCAGATGCTACTCTGGCAATAACGGCAGGAGCCATGCAAAAACTGAGTGGAAATTTACGGAACTTTAAGAATCAAGATGTTATTCAAGGCAACTGGCACAGGGAACGGCCATGAACAGTGAACAGATTGCGCAGGAATTTCCTTTTAAGTCGCATTACGTCCAGGTGCACGGCGCCAACATGCACTACATCGACGAAGGCGCGGGCGAGCCCATCCTGTTGCTCCACGGCAACCCCACCTCCAGCTATCTGTGGCGCAACATCATTCCCCATCTCAGCCCCTACGGGCGATGTATCGCGCCCGATCTCATCGGCATGGGCCAATCGGACAAACCGGCTTTGGCCTATCGCTTCTTCGATCACGCCCGCTATCTGGACGGCTTTATATAGGCGCTGGACTTGAAAACGATCACCCTGGTGATGCACGACTGGGGCGCAGGGCTGGGTTTCTACTACGCCCACAGGCATGAGGCCAATATCAAGGGCTTGGCCTTTATGGAGGCCATTTATCGACCGCTGCAGTGGGCCGACTTTCCCATGGACTTCAAGTTGGGTTTCAAGCTTATGCGCACGCCCCTATTGGGTTGGCTGATGGTGAGCGTGATGAATGTGTTTGTGAAACAGATCCTGCCCCGGGCCACGCTGCGCGATCTGAATACAGAAGAAAAACGCCGTTACGCCGCACCCTTCACCACCATCGCCAGCCGCCGACCGGTACGCCAGTGGCCCTGCGAGATTCCCATTGACGGCCGGCCCACTGACGTCCAGGTGGTGGTAGATGCCTATCACCTCTGGCTGCAGGACACCGAACTGCCCAAGTTGTTGTGCCATGCCTCACCCGGCGGCTTGATCACCGCCAACGATGTGGACTGGTGTCAAGCGCATCTGCACAACATCACAAGCGTGGATCTCGGCAAGGGTATTCATTATCTCCCGGAGGACCATCCCCACGCCATTGGCGAGGCCGTGGCAAAGTGGTACACCAAGCTGTAACAAGCATGATCAGTCTGGCGGGATATGATTATCGATTTCTAGTGGCGCCGGGTGCATAGCTGGGGAAACAGATCTGAGTCGATTTAACGTCACTTCAACAGCGGATGCCCCTTGGGTAGCTGCTTTGCATACCACAAGGCCAGTTTGTGCCGCATACTCTGCTGCGAGACCTGATCCTCCGGCAAGGGCTGAATCAGCTTGTCGTGGACCAGTAGGCGATAGATGTATTCGATCTTTAGGGCGGCGGAATCCGTCGCGTCGAACTCAACCACGCCCCGTTCCTCGCCGTACTTGGCGCCGGCGGCAATCGCGCCCTTTACCAGCTCTGCCTCGTGTTTTAACTTCTTCATCGCCGCTCCTCATTCGCGTTAAACTGCGGTATATGCTGTGAATACATGGGTTCGGAGAACCATGCCTCCCCCCTGGAGAATGGGGATTGTCATGTCGGCAGCCGCGATCTAACCGCATTTATTGAGCCACTGCATTACAAGATCCACCATTTTTATATCGGAAATCTTATCATTCTTGAATGAGTGCCAGGTCGAAAAGCGCAGAGAATGTCGCAACGTCAATGACAGATACTTTTTATCTCGATCTTTAAGCTTCCAGCCGGGCAGCAACGCATCGTTTATAGTGTCAATACCGCACCACGCCCCCGCCGCCACCCTGCTGCTGACCGGCCGTGACTGCCCGGTGCAGATGTTTAGGTCACCCAACTCCAGCCGGAAGACCAGGCCGAGGGCTTCAAAATATGATAAAACGCACTATTGTCTTTTAACCCAACTTACCAGGTAGTCATGAAACAAAGTCACATTACCCTTATCGCCCTAGTATTGATCGCCGGCGCCCTGCTGGCCGCGGTTCTCCTCAAGCCGCAATCCCAACAAGACGCAACCGTATCCCAAGGCGGCGCACAACTGATCCGCGAGCACTCCCCGCGCGTCGGGCCGGAACAGGCCAAGGTGACCATCGTTGAATTCATGGACCCCGCCTGCGGCACCTGCCGCCAGTTCCACCCCTATGTAAAGCGCATGCTGCAGCGATATCCGGATCAGATCCGCGTCGTGCTGCGTTATGCCCCGTTTCATCAAGGCTCCGACGGCATGGTCGCCATCCTGGAAGCCGCGCGCAAGCAAAATAAATTCGGCCAGGTGCTGGATTTGATGTTTGACACCCAAAGCCAGTGGACTCAGAACCACATCGCCTATCCTGATCGCTTCTGGCCATTTCTGGACGCCCTCGAGCTCGACCTGGATCGCCTGGCGCAAGACATGAAAGCACCTGAGATTGTCCACATCATCCAGCAGGACCTCAGTGACGCCCGGCAGCTGGGCGCTGACAAGACCCCGACCTTCTTTGTGAACGGCCGGGCCCTACCCAGCTTCGGCCTGCAACAGCTCACGCAACTAGTGGAAGCGGAGATCGCGAAACATTATCCCTAGTCCGTCATAGCGACCAACGCTTCTATTCCTGCGATTTATGGAGGCGTATCATTGCCCCTTTTTATGGCGGAGCTGCGCGGGATTGCGCGGGTGATCGGGCGGGAATGCTGAACGTTGGGAACAAGATTTCGCGGGCGGGTTGATGTCGATGGTTGTTAAATCCCCCCTAACCCCCCTTTTTCAAAGGGGGGGACGATGGGGTTGATGAATCGCGAGGCGCACTCCCGAACCATCCCCATTTTCTCAAAGGGGAACGACGAGGCTGATGGGTAGCGAGGGGTACCCCCCAACTATCCTCACTTTTCAAAGAG
Organism: Candidatus Tenderia electrophaga; assembly: GCA_001447805.1. NCBI lineage: Bacteria > Pseudomonadati > Pseudomonadota > Gammaproteobacteria > Tenderiales (SeqCode) > Tenderiaceae (SeqCode) > Tenderia (SeqCode) > Tenderia electrophaga (SeqCode). Next base: position 2,008,221 of record CP013099.1, on the reverse strand, counting down.
GGACGACGGGGCTGATGAATAGCGAAGGGCATTCCCGAACCATCCCCACTTTTCAAAAGCGGACAACAGAGGATGATAAATAGCGAGGGCGCTCCCGAACCACCCCCAATTTTTTAAAGGGAGATGATGGGGCTGATGACTAGCGAGAGGATACTCCCAAACCATCTCCATTTTTAAAAGGGGACGACGGGGGTTGATGACTAGCGAGGGGGTACCCCACACCATCCCCCCTTTGAAAAAGGGGGGTTAGGGGGGATTTATAAAATTAAAGAAAATTACCTCGCAAAACAGCACCCACGAAGAACAAACAGAAACCAGGGTTGCCAGCTATCGCTTATCCCAACGATATTATTTCGCCAAGGGGAGATAAATAATGGACATACTCATCATTTACGGCTCACTCGAAGGCCAGACGAAAAAGATATCAGAACACATGGCTGATATCCTTCAAACCAACGGCCACCAAACCACCACCTTGTCCAGCGAACATCTACCCACAGATTTCCAGGTAGAAGATTATGACGCCGCCATCGTCGGCGGCTCCATCCATATAAACAAATATCCCAAGCCGATGATCAAGTTCGTCACCCGCCACCGGGACTGGCTCAACGCCACACCCAGCGCTTTTTTTACCGTGTGCATGGGGATCAACAGCAAACGGCCGGAGTCGCAGCAGCAAGCCCTGCAATTTGGCCAGAATTTTCTGTCCCAGACCGGCTGGAAGCCGATGCTGAACGAAACATTCGCCGGCGCCGTCAAGTACACACAATACGGCTTCATTACCCGCTATATCATGAAAAGAATCAGCAAACACGAAGGTGGCAGCACGGACACCACACGTGATCATGAATATACCGACTGGGACAGGGTTGCGCATTTCGCCGAGAAATTCGCGGCAATGGTGACAGCGCAGGAAAAAAGCAAATCCGCGGAGGCGGAAATGGATTAACAAACAATCGGGGGATTGAAAGCGCTTTTTACAACAGTGGCTTGGGCAGAATCGATTCCAGTCCTTCTTCCACTTCTTTTACAGTCTCTGCATCAAGCAAGCGCCAATAGATTCATGATCAAACGCACCATTAACTCCTTGGCCTTCGGGTCACTCTCGGCGATCAGCAAGGTCGATGCCGTAAGGCCATTTTCATCCAGCGGCAGGCGCATGCCTTCCTGACGTAGATAGAGCAAAAACAGAAAGGCGCCGGAGCGCTTGTTGCCATCAGAAAACGGATGGTTCTTGATGACGAAATAGAGAAGGTGGGCCGCGCGCTCCTCGCGGGTTTTGTACAACGGCTCACCAAACATGGTCTGCTCGATATTCCCCAGAATTGCCGCCAGCCCATCACCCCTATCACGGGCGAACAGCTCACTGGCCTCACCACGCTGGCGCAGCTCGTCGGCCAAAGCATCCAACGCCCGGCGTGCCTCATCCAGATGCAATACCCCCCGAGCCGGGCGCGCCCCTTCGGGAACGGTGAGTCGCCCTTCGTCGTAATCCAGCAGCAGGCGCCAGGTCTTGGCGTAGCCCAGAATCAGGCCGACCACTTCCCGGCCGATGTCCGTCACCAGCACCTGACGGGTAAGGGTCTTGCCCAGCAAGTCGACCGCCTGCTCCAGCTCCGCCAAGCCCTGTTGGGTCAGGCGGTGTTCATTGAGGCTGTAGCCCTGGGTCAGGTGCTCACGGAGGACGCGGGTGGCCCATTGGCGGAAGCGGGTGGCGCGGGAAGAATTGACTCGATAGCCCACGGATATAATGGCATCGAGGTTATAGTGTTTGAGCTGGCGTTTAACCTGTCTTTTGCCTTCCTGGCGAACTACCGAGAAATCCTCGGTAGTTGCCGACTCTTCTAACTCTTTGTCTTTAAATATATTTTTTAGATGGAGACTGATATTGTCTGTTGATGTGGCAAATAACTCTCCCATCTGGACCTGGGTTAGCCATAAGGTTTCACCTTCGAGCCGCACCTCAACCCGCGTTGCTTCGCCCTCGAATATGACGAGATCACTCACAGCGTATCCTCCCGCATGTACACCAAGACAGTAACAATGTTTGGGGGTAGAGAACAATTTGCTTTGAAATATTAGAAACGGTTGAGTCCGACACCGTATCCCTTATTTGATTTTTACCTGGGAAAAACCCGTCTATCTGCAAGATTCACACAAATACCGGGATTCACTCATCCTCGGTATTGCCAGCTCCACTGCTATATCGAAACATCTAGAGACGGAAACGGATTAAGAAAATCAGGGGGCTGATCAGGTTGAAACTGGTCAATTCATACAACATCTCTTGTATTTCCTGCCACTCCCACAAAAGCAGGGATCGTTTCGACCAGGCTGGACCTCCCTTACAAAGGGCTGATGATTTTTGGAAGATTGGGCCAAGGCACGCCCCATACGGGCATAGGTCGCCATGGCATCCCCCAATGCATTAAGCCGCTGCTCCGCGCGCCGCTGATCCGACACCCAGGCATCCTCATCTCCGGCACATAGCTCACGCGCGGCATCCCGATGCGAAAAATAGGCCAACACCTTGACCGCCTCTTTCCAGACCTGTTCGGCATCCTCGTCGAGATTGGCGGCCCACACATCCTCCAGCCAGTCCACACCATCAAAAAACCCGTCAGACCAAAAGGCCAGCGGCGCACCCTTCCTGACATTGGCAATGGGCGGCTCCAGCAATTCAATGATTTCAGGCAACGGAGGCTCATCAAACTGCACCAGGGCCTCAACCTCGGCAAATACCGCCAGCAAGGCCGTCTCGATTTTGCCCCGCTTCTCATCGCTCTTGTAATTCGGGTCCTTACAGTTAAACACCACCTCCATCCACTCAGCCGTCTCGACAGGCTCAGGCGCCGTACACACCGTAAACAGAAAGCCATATACCTCAGGCAGACTCATGGTGCCTTCGGGGCGTTTGTCTGAGACGAGAAACTTGGCCAGTTTTTTATGCAAGGTGGTACTCCAAAATTGTTTTAAAACAGGGCGGGTAGATTATATCGGGTTGAACTTGGACTTATCACGTGGTTTGTTTAAAACCATGCCCTATCCCCTATTGCCCCACGTTTACTCTGCCCTTAGCGTTACTCAACGAAATACTTTTTATTCAACAGGCTCTTTAGCAAAAAATACAATCCGCCTAAAAATATCAGCGGTAGCAATACCGTTTGAAAAACAAATACGACAATCAAATCAATCAGGTATTCGCTGATCTCGGCGGCGGCTATTTTTAATCGCTCTAATTGCGCGTCAATATCGACTTGCTTGGAGGCTGATCGGTAGAGTTGCGTGGCATTTTTCCAAATAGAGCCCGAGGCTTTGCCTGCTGGCTCAGTATCCGTAATACTTTCATTAATCTGCCCAATGTTCTGTTTCGTTTTCTCCAGCTTTGCTGTCGCTTCGTTATATTGAGGGGCCAGAAACCCTTGATAAACCCATTCGCTGCCAATGGCGATACAAGGCACAGACAGCCGCAACACCAGGACCAATAGTGACAGCTTTAGCATGAATTTGGTGGCCGGCCGACTTTGCGTCTTCGGCAGCCATAACATCGCCGTCGTACAGATTAGAATAAACAGAGTTGTACCAGAAAACCAAGGCCAGGCACTAATCATCAACAGCGTCTTCTGAATACCAATGGAAGCGCTGCTCATAAGCATTACCCAAGAAAAACGCTCTACAAGATCGTTAATAGGGTCGAGAATCTGGCCAGGGGTAAAGGTCAGCCCCACCCCGGCAGGTTGCAACGCAATTTCCGTGCCTTGGGCGACAGATATCACCCCGTTTAAAGCCCGTGCCACACCAAACGTAAGCAATGAACGCTGTAAGGCGTCATCAGTATATTCCTGCCCACGCTCGTCCAATGCCTGGGTGGCAATAAGCCCGAAGGCAATCACAAATATAATTGTGAACAGGATTCTTAATTGTTTAGCTGCCATATATCTAGCCTACGGTTCTGATGCACCAAAAAATGGAGTCTATCCTACTGCTGTCCCGTTAACGTCTGAAGAGATACTGTGTTCTTGATAGCGATCAGCAAGTTACGAATTTTTCGGAAAGCTGGACATGAGTTTCAAAACACGCCATTACCACCTCCCCCTTTAAAAGGGGGATTGAGGGGGATGTATAAACTTTTCAGCTTGCTGATATAACTGATATTTCTGTCAGCCTTCAAATCTCCCCCAACCCCTCTTTGCTAAAGAGGGGGGCTTGTCTGATGTTAACGGGACAGCAATGAGTCTATCCCATATTATTTACTACGCCACTGGCGCAACGAAATAGATAGGCTTCAAAGGCAACAGATTGCGCTTGTCTTTTTCAGGCGGTCGTTGTAGCGGGATACTTGTTTTAAGCCGTGACTTGCGCTTTGCGACTGCCACCGCGTACGCGCCTTTCGAAGGAAGTAGCCTGGATGGACCAGAGTGAAATCCAGGGTGTTGGATATGTCTCCCGGATTACGTTTACACACCATCAGGGCGACTCGCTGCATAAAACAAGATGACGGGCAGGTTAAATTGAAAAGCTGATTAAAAATCATCTAAAAACCAGGCCAGCAGGCTAATCTTCTTCAATCGGAGGCAATAAATTTTCCAGCAATACGATGAGTTCAGGAACATCATCTACCACCGTTTTATAAAGTAACTCATGGTCAATCTGTCCATATTCATGGGCCAGGATATTTCTTTGCCCGATAATTTGGCGCCAGGGTATTTCCGGGTGTGAATCCATGAATGAGGCCGATACACGTCTTGCGGCCTCACCGATAATCTCTATGCCACGCTCAATCGCGCGTACTAATACACGATCATTGAGAAAAGCCGGCAAGTCACGATTATCCAACATCGACGCCACTTCCTTGGCCGCCTGCAACATATCCCACAGATAAGCCGCATCCCTTTCCTCAGGCTGCATACAATTCCTCCATGTCCTTCTCGATGGCCCGTTTCCGGTAAGGGTTGTTCAGAATCGACGGTGTCGCGACATCCACCTTGCGGCCATGAAACAGTTGTGCAAAAGCATCCTGAATTTCAACCATGCCCCCCATGGAGGGAGCAGCGTTACTTTCAAACTCGATCAATAAATCGATATCACTATCCGGCCTTAATTCGCCCCGTGCTGCAGACCCGAATAAATAAAGCCGACGAATATGAAATCGCTTTGCAACTTCCTGCAAATCTGACCGTGAAATCTCAATCTTTCCACCGATCACAAGCGTATCCCGGTTGCGTTGCATAGCTTGCCTTCCTCTATTACGTTTATCCCCGGCTTCAATGGTCTTGCGCACAATGCTTAACAACTCATCGTAAATCGGGCACTGGGCGTTCGCCTGATAATGATTCTGGTTGCCAACGCGGCTAACTGTCACAAGCCCCGCCGCCAGCATCTTATCCAGCTCCCGGTTGACAGTCCCCTTTCCCACGCCCGCCAGGCGAACAATTTCATTCAGGTAAAAGGTTTCATCAGGCCTGCCATAAAGCAACCCCAACACCTTTTGCTGTGTCTTGGAAAACAGTGCATCGCCTATAGAAGCCAAATCCAACGCCCTCAAATAAGTCCCAATATGGGCACTATAGGACCCTTATTGGGTATTATCAAGCCAGGAGGTGTATGATCTTAGAGTTTTTCCAGGGCGATGATTTTTAAATAGAAATGGGAGGTTTAAGCGAAAATTTTGGTATATTTTTAGGCGTTAGTTATTTCATATCAATGGCTTACCTAGGTCCGACCCCAGTCTTCCTAGACATAGCAGGGGCCGTCACTTAAATATTGCCGAGGCATAGTATGAAAAAGAGATCATTGCTTGACTCAAATCCCTATCTGCGTGACCGCGAGAAATTCCGGAAATCATTAATCACTAGCGTATCCAGTTCCACCGCAATTGAAACTGGTGAGCCAATTAACAAGATCGAAGAAAAACTCACTCGCTCGCGCTCTCTTGCGAAGCGAGTAAAACATGCATAAACCTAAGTTAACCGCCCTTGTGTACCATATTGAACCCAAATTTAGTCCAAAACTTAGCCGGGCAATGACGAATATCAGCGTGTGGACTCCGAGTCAATCGGAATCCTGTGAGCGCGAATCCCCGCCACCTGAAGCAGATCGTTGGCGAACTCCACCAGCGGTCGGTAACCCATCGGTGCCGGGCCCCACCAGCGGTAACTGCAAGAATTAAAACCCATCTCAAACTCCACGAGGTAATGGGCACCGTCGCAGCCGGCGATCTCGTCTAACAGTCCCGGAATGCGCGACTCGCGCAACAGGCACAAGCGGTGTTCCACATAGCCGTACCCAACCGCGCGGCGCCTGGGCTTTTCTCGGGTGTAGGTGTCCAAGTCCCAATAGTTAATTACGCACCTGGGCTCCGCCCCGGCCATTAATCTATCCAACGTCATAAAAAATGATCCGTCGGGGAGGCTGGACTGGCATTCAACCCGGGCGATGCTGAAGTCTTCCATCTATCGCTCCTGGCAAGGGTTTGGCGACTTCCCGAACCTGATAAACGAGGGGATATTTTATGCCCCCTCCTTCACCATATATTCCTCCGTCGCTTTTCTCTTTTACCTTGTTATTATTTTTCTATGACGTAAATACGGCATTTTTGCTCAACTTGATGGCGAATCCTCGCAATCTGCCCTTGGTCCAGTATCGTCGGCCGATGCTTGAAAAAGAAACTCGACGGATTCTTTCCATTAAACACAATCACATCACTTTTGCCTTCTCGAGAGACAAACCAACCGGGGATGACGAGCGTTGGGACAGCCTGAACCTGCTCACCGGCCGCCTTATTGAGCCAGTTAGATAACCACTGCGCCTGTAACCGTGCCTGTTCCAATGGCCTGACTTCGGCCGATTGAGGAAACAACAGGCACCTGCCATCAAACACAACCTTTGCGTCGTTTCGGCCATTTCCGGTCATTCGCTTCGAGCGCCCTTTTGTTTCGACGGCGAACACCCCCGTGGGCCCGATGACGATATGATCGATGTTAAAGTTTTCTGCCGGGAAATCGTGATAGACGTAAAACCCGTTGGCCATGAGCGAGTTGAGTTCTTGTCCAACAGCGACTTCACAATCCAGGCCAAGGCGATTTTGTCGTATCTGTGCGCGTAATCGCGTAATTCGATAGCCGGTGTAGATAACAGCGCATATCGCTATACTTCCATAAATGGCTTCGGGCAAGCCGGAAGATGACTTTCGAGCGGCCATTTCCGAGACATAGAAGGCGTAGAGCAGCATGGGCATCATAAGCAACATCATCAACTGCCCCATCAGGTCCAACTTTAGATTATCGACCTTTTCACGTAGCGCATTGCCAGGCCCCCTCAACAGCCCGTGAGTAAGCGGGTGCCGGCGAGCCTGATTCCTATATTTGTCGAAGCGGATCCCTCCCTCGACCAGAACAAACAAGATCAAAAAAGTAATACCAAGAACAACCAATGGCATTACCCTGATTTCGCCGCCCCACATGCTTAATTCCCCCATCAATCATCCTAGTTTATTGAACGTGTTTCGTATTGGCCGGGGATAGCTGCCTGGGTGGCTGAATTAACGTGACGGATGGATGTTTTTATTCCCCCCCGTCTCCTTGTCCACATCGGACTGGCTTGACTGGCATTCCACCCGGGCGAAACTAAAATCTCCATCTGTCGCTCCTCAAATAATTCTGATACTCGTCCATTGACCCCAGCTATCAATCTACCGGGGCGACAAAATAGATGGGTTTTAGGGGCAACAGATTGCGCTTGTCCTTCTCGAGGCAATCATTGTACTCAATCCAGAGTTCCACCAAGCGCTGGTGGTCAATCAAGGTAATCTTACGGCGCTCCTGCGAGCGGCTCAGCTCGTGGGCATCTTTGGTGAAACCACCGGTGGTGACGAAGATGCCGACGTCATCTTCGTTGATCAGCGCAAGAAATGACCGTAATTCTTCGACTGCGATGTTGTCCTTGCGTCGTTTAACCTGAACCTTGATGCGGGGCGGCTTCGTACCCAGCGGATCATTCCAGGCAAGTATATCGATACCGCCATCCTTGCCCGGCGGTGAGGTCCAGGACACATGGTAATCCATGGCCTCCAATAAGGCTGCCACCAAATCCTGCAAACGGTAGGGATTGATAGCGTCAAGGTGTTCGCGAATTTCAGCCCAGGCCTGCTCTTCCGCCTCTTCATATGTCACCCTGGCCTCAGTGGCCTGATCCGCCTCCTCGTCTTGCTCCTCCAACTCATCGCGGGATTTCTTCCAGTCACGATAAAGTCGGGTAGCTTCGCGGGAAAAGGCTTCAGGGGATGCAAATTCCTCCAGCGCCGCCAAGCCCTCGTCAGTAATGGACCAAACCCCTTTGTCCTTACGCATCCAGCCGGCCTTGACCGCGCCAACAGTCGAGAAGCGCAAAATCTTATCAAAACGCCGGCCACCGTTGTCATATTCGCCGCGCTCATGCTCAGTGAGTTCAATCGCCTTGGCGACGCTGGCAATCGCCTCTCTGGCGGGAACGCCGTCAGCGTTGTCTTTCAATATCCTAAACAGGGCTTGCAGTAACACCCCTTTACGCTCGGCCGTTATACCCTTGCTCATGTCACCCCTCCCGTTCTTATAGCTCGATTGTTATCCAATTCTTAGCTATTACGCTTATTTATTGGCGGTTCACATTCCCCAAAATCTACTGGAAATTAATATGATAAAAGTGCCTGAAGCGCTATCTTGAAATCCTTCCGCATTCTATTTCCACCATTTTCGCTCTAATCTCTAAATTCGACAGGAGGCGGGCAGCAATGTCCGATCGACATCGGTGCGATTCTCCCCTGATGCCTCCATCCCTTCAGGAATATCGGCATTTCCACACACCCAGGAGAACGGGCTAAGTGGTGAACCAGTGACCACAATGGGCCTGATTGTTAGAATTTTTCCTTCGAGAATTTTATTTACCTTATTGCCAAATTCTACATGAAAGGCTCCATCTGTCAGCTCAATGCCTCGGACATAATTGCCAAGCAGCAAGTCCGCCGCTGGAATGCCCGCCCCGGCATTGTCCGCCGGAAATTGTCCTCTTTGTTTATAGTACTCAGCGACCATGCTTTTTAACTCACCAACTATCACCAATGACTCCGTCACTTGGGCCCGTGTCGTATAAGTCTGATATGACGGTATGGCAACGCCGGCCAGGATTCCGATAATCGCCACAACGATCATCAGCTCGATTAATGTGAATCCCCTCTGCATCATATTCTCCTTATCTCTTTTCATACTACTTCGCCCATCTTGAATATTGGGAGGTACATTGCAACAATCAACGTTCCCACCAGCAGACCAAGAATGACCTGGACCCACAACGTCAATCTCTCACGCACGATAATCATATACTTCCCGAACATGCTCGATATTTGGTCGCACTGGTATTCGAGCTCGGTTAACAGTGCGCCCATCTGGCCCGCGCTATTCACCGCGGTCCGCCAAAGCCCCAAAGACTTTTGATTCGCATGTTTAAGATTCGAAAACGCCTCCCCGTGTTGAATCGCTGCATCCGCCGGCACCCCCGACTTGTGCAGAACAGTTGAATACTGCACAAACAGAAAATAGCTATAGACATCACTGAGCTTTTTTACCCCGGGGATCCAGCTCGCCAGCCTCGAAAGCGGTCGGAACTGTGCCACGCGCACCCTGATGTGATAAGCACAGAGCACACACACCACCACAAGTAGCGTTAGTATCAAGATCACCACGGGGAAAATACCATTGTCGCCTAACACAAATGCTGTAATCCCAGGCAATGTTCCACCCATTGTGTCGAACATCTCCTGAAACGGCGGCAGCACATAAAAGGAAAAAATCGCGGAAATAGAGATGGCGATCATTAATACAATTCCGAAATACCCGATCAATGAGTTAAACCCACTCCAATAATCTCGGGCTTGCACCACAGCATCGCGCATGCCGCCCTGCGCGCAGGCGAAAAGCTGACTGACATCCTTGCCTTCCGCTCTAACAATTTCAGCAAATTCATTCAATATGCCAAAAGAGCTGTAACCGTAGCCGACAAGATTCACCTGACCGTTACCGGAAGCCATCCGCTCGAGCGCGTTAATACTGCTCTGGTATTTTTCCGGAAGGGTGTCTCTTAAAACCTTGATCGCTTGAGGAAGGGGCTGGTCTCGCTCCAATTGATATGACAGCATCCGACTGACCATCGCCAATTCCTCTGTAGCCGATTCATTTGTAATCATTATTATTTCCTACACACTGTATGCGAATATCGGGTGTCAACAGATGAGGACAGCGGCTCTTTAACGACATAACCCTGCACCGGTTGACTATTACCGCAATACCAACTATTGAATATAAGCCCGCCGCCCGCCTCGTATCTTCCCAAATTAAAGGCTAGATTACCCTCTTCAATGCCTTGCGACTTATATTGCATACCAACATTGATATTGCCTTGTTCATCAACCTCGACCGCCTCAATGCCATCGGGATAATCTTGATCGACCGATAGCGCCCGACTACCACGCCGATCTCCTGTAAACGCTGAATCAATCACAATGTGCGTTTGCACATCTTTGGCAATGTTCATTACCTCGGCCAAGTAGGCATTTGAGAGATAGCGGGGATATATGGTGACGGCAAGACAGGTCAGAAAAACCCAGATCAGGACAACGCTGACCAGTTCAACGAAGCGGCGTTGCCCGTAACCGTAACCTACCCGTCTAATCTTCATTACCGCGATTTACCCCGCCTTAAACCAAGGCGCTGGTTTACCTTATTCACTACCAGCTGAACGTACACCATATCGACCGACATCCAAAGAAACATGGTGAAAAAGATATCGAAATATCCTACAGCAGGCCCGTCTAGCATGGGAAAATCCGGCAAATGGTAAAAGAATGACACTAGGCGGATAAAACCTAGCGCGCCGAGCAATGCAACGCCTTTGATATGCATATTGGAAGCGGTCTCACCGACCATGTTGTAAAGCGAGAAAGCGTAGAGGGGATGGAATATCGCCCGGAATAGCGGCGATATTGTTTGCTCTGCATTGCGCTGGACACAACGCCAGTTCCTGTAATGCCACCAATAAGAATACAAGCTTAGGGTGACGATACTAAGCAACAATACGGTAAGCGGCTGCACCTGGTGATATAACGGCGCCCCTTGACCGGGCGCATAGTATGCAATGTCCTGCTCTTCTACTGCACTAAACATTGGCATGGAACCCGCTCAATAGCAGCTTGACCTTCATGAATACAACTTGGCATAGTCCCGCAAATTGTGTTTCCTATGCGGGCGCGTTCGGCCGCCCATGCCCCCATAAAACACACAAGAAACAACGTCAAACATACCATATAAGTAATTGTTATTATTAATTATATATTGTTAGTATGGGCAATCTAGGCAATTTCCTTGAATGCGTTTAGCTGACCAGTTTTATCCCTGTCATGCCGGCCAATAAATGTTGGTCAATGGAATCATCGCTTTTGCCTCCATGTCCATATTCTCATAGTGACGCAGGATCTCCTTCACCAGGTCATCAAGATCGAGCAACACCAAAGGAATTGCGGCACGCTCGGCCTCATAGCGGGCGTCCTTGGAAAATCCGCCCGTGCTCACATAGAGTCCCTTGTCTTCCTGATGGCGACCACCGAGAAAGCTCCTGATCTCTTGAGACCCCATGGCCGTATTGGGCCGATGTTTGACCTCAACGACAATCCTGGGTGATTCGAACCCAAACCCGTCCGGGGAAGCCACAATGTCTTTCCCCCGATCAGGCCCGCTGGGCGATATACGGGTCTTATATCCCATGGCGCGCAGCAGCCCGGCAACCAGTTCCTGCATCTCCGCCCAATCCAGGCGGCTTATGTTGTCCTTGATGAACTCGCGCGATTTCGCCCTAAGATCTTGCGCCAACGCTTCCGTTTCTTCGGCCTCTTCCTCCGCCTGAACCGCAGGCGCGAATTGTTCGCCCTTCAATCGAGAGAGCATTTCCTCGCAGGCTTCCTGCGACAGCAGAAACAAGGTTGATATGGCCCCCAGAGTATTCCTTGTGGCGGTCGTGATGTTATCTCGCTGCACTTCGCCCATCCATTTAACATCCCGGATGCGCGGCAGCTCCTCGAGCTGTGACGGGGAATACCTGGGCGCCGATGTAATTTCACCGATGTGATAAATGCGCCGGCTGGGATCGTAGGTGACAACATAGTCGCCTATATTTATTTCATTAAGAAATCGGTAGATCTGACCGGAACTTATAGCCACCCTACCATTCGGCATATTTGGCCGGTTTTCTCTCAGAATTGCTGATATCTCATCACGTGAGGCACCGGGATTGATTTCACCTACGGCATTCCAGCCAATGGCGACGACCCTGTTATCTATGAAATAGTCCACATATTCGGCGCCCCGCCCAGCTCTTACCATCCACATATTTTTCATAAAACCCACCCCCAGCATTTACTCACAAAGAAATCAGGCGCCCATCAACCTTTTCAAGCTTTCCTGCATCGCCGCTTTAAACGCAGCATCATTTGCAATCAACTTATAAAGCTCCATTTCACTTCTACGATTTTCAAGCATTACATCTGTAAAAATTCTTTCAAATGCTAGCTCTCGAGTATGAGAATCACTATTATTTTTGTACTTTTCTTCAAAATCAGGATGTGCCTTTATTCGATCGGCAATGCTCAAAAACTTAACCCTTTGCTCCTCTGGAGTCGCACTCCACCCCTGGAACCAGCGTTCGTTAAAAACACGTATTATTTCATCCAATGGATCGTGCTCTTCGTCTTCGCCGTGAGTCCCTCGTGGATTCGGGTTCTGTGGTTTCAGTTCAGTTTCACTACCATCCAAGCCGATACTTTGATTTAGCTTTACGCGCTGAAGACCATACGATGATAAATCTACAGATTCCAATAACTCATCTATCTTCTCGGTGGTAGGGTCTTTAACAATAAGCTTTGGAATCAGAAACTTAAGGAACCAAAACAGCTTCTCCCATACCACTATTTCATAGGGCATTATCGAGGCCATCTGGCCATATATCTTCACAAACTGCTTAGCCTTGATCTTGAAATCGGCTTTTTCGTCCTCTTCCAGATCAAGCTCAATATTGAATCGAGCGGCGGCAATGTCGATAATCGGACTGAGTTTTTGAGCATCGGCATTATCGAAATAAAGCTCTATAAACTGTTCCACCTCATACCACTCATACACCCCCTCATCATCAAGCGCCTGTTTTAGCTCATGCAGTACATTAACGTCCGTCGCCTCAGATAATGTCGTCGCGGTATAGAAAGGGTCAAATGCAGTTTTTATATCCTCAACCTGATTGAAAAAATCGAGCACAAAAAGATCCTCTGTCTTCTTACCCCATCTCGGCGCGGCCCGATTCAGGCGAGAAAGCGCCTGGACAGCCAAAACACCTTGAAGTTTTTTATCCACATACATGGCACAAAGCTTGGGTTGGTCAAAACCAGTGAGATATTTATTTGCCACCACTAATAGGCGGTATTCATCTTTATCGAAGTGATCACGAGTATCATTCTCAGAAAAACCATTCATATCGGCTTCACTGTATTCCACACCACCCACTTCTTTAGTGCCTGAAAAAGCAATCACGGCTTTTAACGGATTACCACGTTCGTCGAGAACCCTATTGATCGCATGAAAATAGTGAATAGCGGTTTCAATATTTTGAGTAATCACCATCCCCTTGGCCTTACCCTTTAACTTTTTACTGTTCACCACTTGAGAAATAAAGTGATCCAACATCACTTCTGCCTTGGTAGCAATGGTCTGTTTTTCCCTCTCTACATAGGCTCGCAGTTTTTTCTGTGCTTTCTGAGTGTTAAAAAGCGGGTTATCTTCAATAGACTTCTGGATTTCGTAATAACTTTTATAGGTGGTGTAATTAGCCAACACATCGAGGATAAAGCCCTCCTCTATGGCTTGCTTCATAGAATAGAGATGAAACGGCTTAAAGCTTCCATCCGCCGTTTTTATGCCGAACTTTTCGAGGGTGGTATTTTTAGGTGTCGCAGTAAAGGCGAAATAAGAGGCATTGCCACGCATTTTGCGGGACTTCATCGCCTCCAGAACCTTATCCTGAGCATCGACTAAATCGATATCTTCATTTTTACCCATGGCCTGATTCATCCGGTCATGGGCCAAGCCGCTTTGTGAACTATGGGCCTCATCAATAATCACGGCAAAGCGTTTATCACTCAGGTCATCAATACCATCAATAATGAACGGAAATTTTTGAATTGTGGTAATGATGATCTTCTTGCCCTGCTCCAGCGCACTTTTAAGTTCGGAAGATTTGAAGGCCGGGGCGATGATATTTTTGACCTCTGAGAATTCCTTTATATTGTCGCGAAGCTGCTTATCCAACAGGCGGCGATCCGTCACCACAATCACTGAATCAAACAGTGGTTCTTCCAATCCCTTGGCGCCTGGTGTATCCATACCGGCCGGATAGGTTTCAATCAGTTGATAAGCCGCCCAGGTGATGGAGTTGGACTTACCCGAACCGGCCGAGTGTTGAATCAAATAGGTCTGCCCAACCCCCTTCTCACCGGCATGGGCCACCAACTTACGCACCACATCCAGCTGGTGATAACGGGGGAAGAACAACGCACGCTTGCTCAGTGGGTCCTTACTGCTACCATCCAGGCGCACAAAGTGCTGAATGATATTGGCGACACTCTGCTTACTGAACACCTCCTGCCACAGGTAAGCGGTTTTATGGCCGTCACGGTTGGGGGGGTTACCGGCACCAAAGTTGTGTCCCTTATTAAAAGGCAGGAAGAAAGAGCCCTTCCCAGCCAGCTTGGTGGTCATGTAGACCTCATCCGTATCCACCGCCATGTGTACCAGGCAGCGGCCAAACTGCAGTAGCGGCTGTGCAGTGTCTCGGTTATCACGATATTGCTTCTGGCCATGATAACGGGCAGTCTGGCCGGTCCAGGGGTTCTTCAACTCCAGCGTGGCAAAGGGCAGGCCGTTGATAAACAGCACCAGGTCGATCTCTTCCAGAGTGTTGGCCAGCGAATAACGCACCTGGCGGGTGGAGCTGAAGATATTGGCTTTGAAGTTCTGCTTGACCGCATCGGAGCTGCTGGCCAGAGGAGCCGGATACATCAGATTGAAAACGGCATCATCCACCGCCAGCCCCTTCTTCAACAGATGCAGCAGGCCGTACTTTTTCACCAACCGGTCGAAACGCTCGAGGATCTTGCGCTGCCAGTCATCACCCTGCTTTTGCAGCTTCTCCAGCTCATCGTTCTGCGTATTCGCAAGAAAGGCCCAAAACTGCTTGGTGTCTATGGCATAGGCGGCATTAAAATCGTGGGGCGAACCCAACTGGTAGCCATGGTTTTGGCTAAAGGGTACCTCGCCCCCCTCCGCAACCTTGCCCCGCTCCTCCAGACAAGTGCCGGTGAGGTATTTCTCTATCGCCGCTTCCAGCGCTTGCTCATTGGTTTGACTGACCATATAACCCCCTACTTCAAAGCCTACTAACGGCTCAACATATTCATAATAAGCCGGATCAATATCTCTTTCTGTTTCGGATCAGACTCCGCCACCAGCAGCGTCAAGGCCGCCAGACCGGTATCGTTGATCACCGCCTCCCCCCTGTCGTTGAACAAACGGCCATTGCGGTGCAGAAAATCGACAAACAGAAATGCACCACTGCGCTTGTTGCCATCAGAGAAGGGATGATTCTTCACCACGAAATAGAGCAGATGGGCCGCCTTGCTCTCCACGGTGGGATACGCCGGTTCTCCAAACACGCTCTGATCCAGATTGCCGAAGATACTCGCCAGGCCATCCTCACGCGGGTTGGCAAACAGCGCCGTGGCCTCACCCCGCACCATCAGCTGCTGCTTTAATTCCCCCAATGCCTGCATTGCAACATCAGGACTAGGCAAGGCGCCACCACGCTGCCCTACAGGCTCTTCCAGCAGGCCTTCGTCATAACGCTGCAGCCAGAGAAAGGTGTGGGTATAACGGCTGACGATCTCCACCAGGCCACGGCCGGCATCGCTACGCAGCTCCGGCGATTGGGCCGCCTTTTTGATCAACGCCAGCGCCTGCTCCAGCTCAGCCGCATTTTTTTCAAAGCGCTGCTGGTTGAGGGTATAGCCACGGGTGAGGTGTTCCTTCAAGGTTTGTGTGGCCCAAATACGAAAACGTGTCGCCTGAGTAGAGTTCACCCGATAGCCCACCGAAATCACCATATCGAGATTGAAATGGTCTACACTCCTGCGCACCTGCCGCCTCCCCTCCTGGCGAACTATTTCCATTTTGGAAACAGTTGCCTCCTGCTGCAGCTCGCCGCTGGAGAAGATATTTTTTATATGCTTCGAAATAGCCGGGGTATTCACCCCAAACAGCTCGGCGATCTGGGCTTGTGACAGCCACAAGGTCTCCCCCGCCAGGCGAACCTGAATCTCGGTCTGCCCATCCTCAGATTGGTAAATCTCGATTTGACCCTGATCAGTCACCACATCTCCCCGTTAAGCGGCTGCTTCCCGATTATCCACCACCCCCGGCACTTTGATCTTGCCAGTTACCGCGCTGTTGATGAGGGTGACTTTGTACTCTTTGAGGCGCTCGATCTGCTGTTGTTGCAGGGCGATGGTCTGGTCGATTTTGGCGGATTGGGTTTCGATGTGCTTAGCGATAGCATCCTGCTCTTCAATAGGTGGAATCATCAAATCAACCAAAGAGAAATTCTCAAAATTTAAATCCTGGCCATCTCGAATAAAGTTAGCCGTTGTTTGAAGCGCTGAAATGTATCGAGAGCACTTAAACAAATAGGCGTAGAAACCTGCACTAATTTTCTCTAACGGGCGAAGCACTACGTAGGAGGATCGAATACAACCTTGCGCCCATGCACGCTCAAGCCCACCTTGAAAACTTCTCATGCTTATAACGAAATCATCAATCTCCACATGCTTTCGCTTTTCCAAATGAAGTGTGACCTTTGTAACTTTGCGTCCAATCCGATCTTCGTAAACATCCTGCGGTATTACGCCATAAGCCTGAGTAGCGGATAGTTGGATATCATCCTTCCTAGCCAGTTCTTTCCGTTGAGTAAAAACAAACTTACTTCTTCGTACCTCCCAATGCGCCGGTATCTCCCCAATCCATTCAACGCCGGAGTCGCGCAGGGGGGCGTGGGGATTTAGGCCGCGGGTGACGGCGTTTTGGATGAGGATCTGTTTGCGCTCTTTGAGCAGGTCGATCTGTTGTTGTTTGATCTGCACCGCCCGGTCGATCTGCGCGGTTTTGCGATCCAGGTAGGTGGCGATGGCGGTTTGTTCTTCAATCGGAGGACACAGCAAAATACTATTCGCGATGTGGCCAAAATTGATTGTTTGCCTGACACCCGAGCCAAGCAACTTCATATAAGCCACATCATAACGATGGAGTAAATATTTGAAATACTCTCGACTGATACCTTTATAGTTTTTCAAAACAATGTAGCCTGCGCTGACAACCACATTGATCTCAGACAATCCAATTCTAAGGCTTTTCAAGTCATAGTTAAGATTCAGCGGATTAACAAGATACTCTCCTACGCAAACCTCTTGATAAGACTTTTTGGTAGACAACGGTATTTTCTCGTCGTCCTTCTCAACTACTTCACCAAAGCTAATAGAACCACACGATAGCTCCATATTCGGCGTGTGCTTCTTTTCATAAAACAGGTGTTTTAGCTTTCTCTCTTTCCAGTGTGTAGGAATACTTCCGATCCAATCCTCTTGAGAGTCCTTATACCCCTCATAACGGGGCATCGCCTTGATCGCTTCAAGCATGTTCGACTCCCGTGACATCCTCTACCTCCACACCCAGAATCTCGGCAATCAGCCCTTCGGCTTGTTGTTCAAGTGCAATAATATCCTTGGCTACCGCTTCCATGCTGCGCAGGGGTTTGTGGCGGTAGAAGTATTTGTTGAAGCTGATCTCGTAGCCGATTTTGGTGGAGTCGAGGTTGATCCACGCCTCACTCACATGGGGTTTTACTTCGGCCAGGAAGTAGCGGTGGATGTTGTCTTTAAGGGGCACCGATTCGCTGTCGCGCAGGTCGGAGTTGGTTTCGTAGGTGAGGTATTCGCCTTTTTTATCGGTCTTGTAAAAACCGAAGTCGGCCAGCTGGCTCTCTTCACAATCGAGGCGGTGCAGCAGTTCGTCCAGCTTGTCGCCTGTGAGTTTAACGACCTTTTTGATCACCTTGGCGGCGTTCTCGTCATACCAACTCACGGCGTTGAGAATGGCACTTTTCTCGGCGGCGCCCAGTTTGATCTTCTGTGCTTTTAGCTCTGCATCGACCTGTGCTTTAAAGGCGTTGAAGTCATCGTATTCGGCTTCACCGATGGCCTGCATTAGGGTGGTGGCAGCTTCGACTAAATTGAGTTGTTTTTGCCAGGTGTCCACACTCAGTAGCTTCTTGCGGTTCTTTGCATTCAGTGAAATTTCATTCTCTTCACACCAGGCGAGTATGGCCTTTTCGTGCTGTTTGAGGGTCGCTTTTTCGTAGATGGCATCGCCGTATTGCCCATAGGCCCACTGCATGGGTTCGCGCAGGGCCTTGTCAAACCGTAGTGGGGCAATGCGTTCGGCAGTGAACTGGGCCTTGCGGCGATCGGGGCGTTCGATGTTGACCTTGTAGTAGCCGAAGTCACTGTTGTCGAATACCTGTGCGGCAATGCCCTCTTCATCCGCACCACGCTCTTGGCTGGCCAGTTGCAGGTAGCAGTCGGTGATCTGTTGAATATGCTCGGGTGAAAATTCGCAGTTTTTGTTGCCGAGATTTTTGCGCAGCTTGCGGTAGAGCTGCCCGGCATCGATCAGTTGCACCTTGCCCTTCCTCGCCTCTGCCTTGTTATTGGAGAGCAGCCAGATATAGGTGGTGATGCCGGTGTTGTAGAAGAGGTTGTTGGGCAGCTGGATAATCGCTTCCAGCAGGTCGTTCTCAATGATGTGGCGGCGGATGTTGCTTTCACCACTGCCGGCATCGCCGGTGAACAGTGAGCTGCCGTTGTGGATGGAGGCGACGCGACTACCACCGGGGCTATTGGCGAGGCCTTTCATCTTGCTCACCATCTCCATTAAAAACAACAGTTGGCCGTCGCTGGAGCGCGGGGTGGCGTCGACTGTCTCTTCATTGCCCCAATAATCTTTGAGTTTGACCTGAAAGCGCGGGTCGATGACATCGGAGCCATCCTTGATGAACTTCTGCTCGCTGGCCCAGCTTTTTCCGTAGGGCGGGTTGGAGAGCATGAAGTCGAAACGGGTACCGGCAAATTCATCGGTGCTGAGGGTGGAGCCGGATTTGATGTTGGCCGGGTTGTTGCCCTTGATCATCATGTCGGACTTACAGATGGCGTAGGTCTCGTCATTGATCTCTTTGCCGTAGAGGTAAACATCACCTGTCGCTTTGATCGCTCCTTCCGGGTCGGTGATGAAGTTTTGCGATTCGGTGAGCATACCGCCGGAGCCGCAGGCGGGGTCGTAGATGGTCATGACCGGCGGTAACTTGCCGTTGACGGGGTCAAAAACAAGGTGGGTCATTAATTCGATTACCTCGCGTGGGGTAAAGTGCTCCCCGGCCTCTTCGTTGTTCTCTTCATTGAACTTGCGGATCAATTCTTCAAATACATAGCCCATGCCCAGGTTGCTCAGGCCGGGCAGGCGGTAACCGTCCGGGTCTTCAACATCGTTAGGGGTTAGGTTGATATAGGGTGAGGTGAACTTTTCCAAAACATCCAGCAACACGTCCTTGGCCGCCATGTGGCGAATCTGCGCCTTGAGCTTGAAGCACTTGATTATCTCTTTAACGTTGGCGCTGTAGCCGTTGAGATACTCCTCCATATTGGCCAGTAGGATCTGCTGGTTGTTGGTGGCGGTTTTGGCGATCTGGCTGAGGGTCCATTTGCTGGTGTTGTAGAAGACGTAGCCGGAGGCGTCTTGGAGGCCGTTGTCGTCCAATTCGGTGAGGCCCAATTCGAATTGCTGGAACTGAAACTCTTTTAATACCTTCTCTTTGGTGGGTTCCAGTAGGGTGTCGAGGCGGCGCAGCACTACCATGGGCAGGATGACATCGCGGTATTTGCCGCGCACATAGACATCGCGCAGGCAGTCGTCGGCGATGGACCAGATGAAGGAGACGAGTTTGTTGTGTACGGCGTGGTTCATAGTATTCCTACTGCTTATTTTTATAAATTCGACGGGTACAAGGGTACGCCGTTCGCCAGTTGTTCAAGCAATGACGGCATGATGGTTTGAAAGTCCGGAATTGGCATCCCCCCTCCCCCGGGCCCAGTTTGCGGTTGGTGTGGTACCAACACTATTAGAATTGAGCGATTTAATCTTATAGATGTAAAAATGCCACAAATATCAAATAAATAACAGTGGCTTAGTGGCTTTCTCTTAGGCTGGGATTGGGGCTGGTGATGGCCGTGGAGCTGGCTTGTGGTTGTGGTATTCCTGCAACCTTGCAGATCAGCACCAGGAATTAACCATATATTTACATAAAATACAGTAAGTTACTGTTAATTATTGAGCATATTTCTAAAGGCTGATTTGTCGCCGCCAGGCGGGTTTGCTGGCAGGTGGTATGCATTACGCCAACCAACGTGGCGCTCAGGCGGCACGCTTTTTCGTGACGGTAAGCTTGATCTGCTCCGATTGTTGCAAAGCCTGGATGATGGTGAAGAGTCGCTCTGCTGTTGGGTTGCCACGTGGCCCCAGCATACGTTGCAGACTTTTTGTGGGAATGCCGGTTGCCTTTTCCAGACCGTCAAAGGTGATAGTGGCGTTGACGTAGTCACGCAGCATGGCCTTGCCGGTATCGAGCTCGCCGGCCAGGAGTTCATTTAGCGCTTCGATAAGCATGGCGGCGCGAAATCGGGCATCGCTCTGCGCGCGGGACCAGACGGTTTCACGAAATTTGCGTGTGATCGGCATAGCAATTACCTCTTTTTGCGCGCCTTGTACTCGCGCCAATGCTTCTGGGCCAGCCGAATATCGGCATTTTGCCCCTTCTTAGAGCCACCACCAAGCAGGATGATCAACTCTTTTCCGTCCTGTCCGAAATATACCCGGTAGCCAGGCCCGTGATCGATTTTGTATTCAGCCACACCCTGGCCGACCGATTTTACATTGGAGAGATTACCCTGCTCCATTTTGTAAAGCGCTGTCGTTATCTTTGCTGCTGCAACAGCATTAAGCCGCTTAAACCAGCGCTCAAATGGCGATGTGCCATCTGCTTCCAGGTACTCGACAAGTTTCCGTAGCGACATATTAATAGTAACTTATACGTTACTATTGTCAAGCAGCTTTTTGCGAGTCTGATCCCAGGAATGCTGATCTGATGTTTTGGTTACAAAACTTGGACATGATACAAACTCCCCCCGGAGCCAGTTTGCGGTTGGCGTGATACCAACACTTATTAGAATGGAGCGATTTAATCTTATAGATGTAAAAATGCCACAAAAACTCCACAAATAACAGCGATCCCGCCCCACTCGCTCGGCTATTCATGCCCCCACTGATAGCGCACTTTCAGGTCCTTGCAGTGGGTTGTGGGCAACAACCCTTTGTGTTGCAGCTGTCCGACGACAATGCCGGGGGCGATGCCCACGTCATCGGCAAAGCGGCAAATGGCGGCCTTGCTGAAGGGTGCTTGGGCGGTGAAGGCGTTAAAGGCCTTTTTGGGTGGCAATTCCTGCCCGGCAAAGCCCACCGGCATGCCGAGGGCGCGTTCCAGCTTGATGGTAGTCTCGGGAGTGATGGCCACCCTGCCCACCCCTTTTTTTATATCGATAACCAATTGAATTATCAAAAGTTATTTCATAATCCTGCAGGCCCAGTCTATGACTGTACCGAAGTGGCCGAGTTAAGCGATACTTGATTTTTAGCCCTAAAATGCCGATCATACGGGAAGACGGGTAATTCCTGCGATGTGTCTGATATGTTCCCATCCATCGGTTGGCTAAGTATCAGGAACTTAGACATCACGGGGGCCGTCTAAAGGTTTATAAGAGCTAAATGGATTGGGAGTTCCCGGTCGGCGTTATGGCTTCGGTGTGATCACCGGGGCCTTTCGCTTTTATGGGCCTAGGGAAAACACTTTAACCCATACCCCTCGTATCCCGTGCCCACCCCTTGTCTGCCATTCTTGCTATAAAGCTTGTTGGCCAATATTTCAAAGGCGCTGTTCTCCTGCCCTGGCCGGATGATTTTCAAACCAATCGGCCGCGCTACCAAGTCAGCCAATTGCACCCCACTGAGTTGGTTTTTTTGTCTGCGAATATCATGCTCATGCAGCACCTGCATATCGTGGCCAAAGTGCTTGAATTTAAACCGGCTGAGTGCCGGCACAATCGCTTCAGCGTAATGTCGCTTATGAAAAATACAAAAGGCCAGCACAAACACTGGATATTCCGGATCAATACTGGTGAGACTATGATCGCCACTCTCATCCACATAAACGATGTAATCTGAAAAGTTACTTTCTGGCACACATCCCCCCCTTCTCTAGGCGATAAAATATCGCATATGGCCTATTCATCCAAGCGTGCGACCAATAGGTAGAACTGTAGGAGATTTATGATACGTTAGGAATATACTGGTGGCGAGCGGACGCCGATGTATGGATCGCTTAAATCAAGCCACCGCTCGCGCTTCACTATCTCTCTTCTACTCCAATCCTGCACGCAACTCCCGCTCAAATCCAAAGTGGGTGTCGGTCTCGCAAAACTTTCGGATGGCCGGCGCCAGCTCGGGGTTCTGTTTTGAATACCCGATCAGTTGCTCGATGATGCCCATAACGCATTCGCCGACGACGCCATCCGAATCATCCACCCCGTTCGCCAGCTTTTTATCGATGCGGGTGACGAGCTGCCAGAGATAGCGGGCATGCTCTTTTGTCGGCGGTAGTCTGCTGGCGGCTTCTGCGATCATGCCCGCGCCGGTGGCCAGTGATCACCGTCCGTGGCTTGTCTGGTTTGGTGGCTATACAGGCATTAGAAAATCCCCCCTACCCCCCCTTTTTCAAAGGGGGGGACTGTTGTGGTCACGGGCTTGGGGGCTCGGTATAGCGGCGCAGTTTGCGCATGGCGGCGGTGACGATGGGCTTGGCCTCTGCCAGGCTGGCGGGCGGTTGTTGCGCTTGGGGCTCAGTCGTTTTTCCGCAGGCATGCAACACGGCCAATGCCAGGGCCAGCACGTGTTTGCACAGCCTGCCGTGCTCCCCCAGGTAACAGGCGCAATCGCACTGGTCGATGCTGCGCTGAGACAGAATGACCTGATAGGGATGGGTGCCTTGCACGACGGCGCGATAGCCCCGCGGTGTTGCGCTGAGCTCTTTTACCTTTCCTGTTCGGTATAGGTCCCGGGCGCGGCGGTAGGTCGCGGCACTGTCTGCGTATTTGACGTCATCGAGGGTAAATTTCGGTGTCTGCACGGTTGGTTTCCCAAGACGCTGATTGCTGCAGGGCGCAAGTCGGTGTCGCTCGACGGGTACCCGAGCCGGCCACTCCAGGCTTATGAATGTAACCATTATGCTTATATAATTCAATGAGTAATTGAATTATTCTAATGTCGTTTTTAGCTATATGGTTGTTGGCAAATATTACCGGATACGCCAGCGAATGATATTCGGCGGCGTGGGTATAGAGGCCCCCAGTCATGTTGGGCGGTTCCCGGGTGGCTATACTGGAGTTATATCAATCCCCCCTAACCTTATGGCACTGACTTAAGACTCAATGTAGGGTGGGTGAGCGATTTTTGCGTAACCCACCGAGCATGGGCGAAGCAACACAACGTTGTTTCAATGAGTGCCCAACGGGCACGGCTGGTTTTGCATAAATCCCCCCTAACCCTTTATGCCCTGTGGGTGCCCTTTTTCAAAGGGGGGACTGTTGGAGTCAAGGACTTGGGGACGGGGTGCGAAGGGGGAACCGGTGCCTATGGCAAGACTGGCGCGATCAACCGCTTAGTGAAAAAATAGCGCCACGCAGTCACCGCGATTGCACAACAATAACAATGCAAGGAAGGGCAGCATGGACGAGCACGCCAAGGACTTTGATCAGATCCATCAGGATGAGCTGGAACGCATCAAGGAACGCCGCCGCCTCGCCGGCCAGGACGAGGGCGATCCGGCTGTGGATGCGGTGGGCCTGGCCCTGTCGGGCGGCGGGGTGCGCTCGGCCACCTTTAATCTGGGGCTGTTGCAGGCGCTGCACCGCTGCGGGCTGCTCAAGCGGGTGGATTATCTCTCCACCGTCTCGGGCGGCGGCTTTATCGGCGCCTCCCTGACCTGGTTCATGTCTTATCTGGGACGGGACTTCCCCTTCGGCACTTCACGCCAGGACCGCGGCTCGGACATCCTGTATTGGTTGCGTGCGCGCGGCAAGTATCTGACGCCCGGCGATGGCTTGACCGTATGGGCGCTGATCGGCGCCATCCTCACCGGCACCTTGGTGAGCCTGCTGGTACTGGTGCCGGTATTTCTGTTGCTGTTTGTACTGCTGATCAATATCGACCTCGGCACCGCGCCCTTCTTTCCAACCGTCGATGGGCGCCATGTTGCGGACAACAACCTGTTTGCCTGGTTGTTCACCTTGGGCGTGCTGGTGCTGGCCGGCTACCTGGTCTATTCGCTGGTGTTCGCGGTGAGTACCCGCTGGCCGGCGGCACGGCGCTGCATGTTTCAGCGCAAGGTGCGCGAGCGCGCCGGGCTGGCGCTGATGCTGGCCGGCCTGGCACTGGTGTTGGGGACGCTGCCGTTGGTCTATCAATATCTCGCCCAGCACGCAGCGCAATGGCTCGACGCCATCATGTCATCGGTGTCGCTCTCAGGTGTGGTCTCCCTGTTCGCCGGCTTTAAGGGAAGCAAGAACGGCAACGAGGCCAAGGGCGGACGCTCGGTGTTGCTGAGCCTGGGGTTGAGTCTGCTGGTATATGGGGTGTTTCTCTGGTTCTACCACCTCACCTGGCACATGGACAATATCGGCTGGCTGGGCGCCGCGCTGCTGCTGTCACTCATCCTGGCCTTGAACGCCAATATCAACCATGTCTCCATGCACCGTTTCTATCGCAATCGATTGATGGAGGCCTACCTGCCCTGCACCGTGGCGGGCGTGCCGCAGGAGCAAGCCGACGCCTGCCTGTTGCACGAGATCCCTCAGACCGCAGCGCCCTATCACCTGATCAACACCAACATCCAGCTGGTGGGCTCCGACACGCCGGAGTACAAAGAGCGCGGCGGCGACGGCTTTATCCTCTCGCCGCTGTATTGCGGCGCCCCGAGCACCGGCTATGTCCCTTCGTCGGAATACGTCGGCGGCAGCTTAAACCTAGCCACTGCCTTCGCCATCTCCGGTGCCGCGGTGGCCCCCAACACCTATGCCACCCGCTCGCGGCCGTTGATCTTTCTCATGACCCTGCTCAACGTGCGCCTAGGCTATTGGATTCGCAATCCGCGTCGCCCGGCCACCAAAATGGGCAAGTGGTCGCGGCCGTGGTGGTACATCTATATGTTCCGCGAGCTCACGGGTCGTTTTCTCAACGAGAAGCGCATGCACATCCATTTGTCCGACGGCGGCCACTTCGAAAACCTGGGCCTGTATGAGCTGATCCGGCGCCGCTGTCGCTACATCATCGTCGCCGATGCCGCCGCCGATCCGGACTGGACCTTCCGCGACCTGTCCCAGGTGATTCAACGGGTGCGGGTGGACTTCGGCGCCCGGGTGGAGCTGGACACCGCCCCGCTGCAGCCCGACCCGGTCAGCGGCCGCTCTGAGCAAGCCTTCATCCACGGCCGCATCACCTATGTGGACGGCAGTGAGGCGGAGCTGTTGTTCGTCACCACCACCCTCATCGACGGCCTGCCCGAGGACATCTACGGCTACCGCCGCGCCCATCCCTCGTACCCGGACGAAAGCACCGGTGATCAGTTCTTCGACGAGGCCCAGTTCGAGGCCTATCGCGAGCTCGGCTTTCAGATCGGCCATCGGCTGTGTAACGAGGACGATGACGAGCCGCTGGCGGCGGCGTTTCGGCGCGCGCATCGGTTAAAGCCGGGGCAGGTGGAGTGAGGATGTCAGGGCCCGTTCCAAAGGGGGTTACGGAATCACGCATTGTCCAAGCCGGCGCCCCCGACATTGCCGACCATCCATGGAAAAATATAAAAAGTTCATAGCCTTGCATATAAAACTTAAGCTGAAATCACACGCCGAAGCAGCGCCCCCACACTCTTGATTAAAGACAAATCAAACTTATTTGCGCTTTATCAATGCGCCCGCAACACTCCCATTTTTAAATTGGTTTTCTATAGTTGTGAATAAGCATCTGTTTGATGTGCCGACGCTGGGCATGTCAGTGAGATTCAGAATAAGCAATCAAAACCAGGTGGAAGGACGCTACCATGAAACCGGAACAACACGACCAATTTACCCCTAATTCCAGTTATACATCAGGCCTCAACCGGGTCGAGATTCAGGCCCAGGACGACAAGCACACGCCCCCCGTCTCCGCGCTGGAGCGCTGGCTGTTGCGCAAGGTCATCCGCGAGATCGGCGATCCGCCGCTGCGCATCGTATTGTGGGACGGCAAGGAGTTGTTCCGCACCACCCCGGAGCCCAAGACCGGGGTCATCATCCATGACCGCAGTGCCCTGCGCCGTCTGCTGAGCAAACCCAGTCTCAATTTCTGCGAGTCGTACTGCAGCGGCGACATCGATGTGGAAGGCGAGCTGCTGACCTTCCTGGAAATCTTTCATCAGTGCCGGCTGACCGCCACCGCCGACACAGGGATATACAAACGCCGCCTGGCCGATCTGTGGGGCCGCTCCAACGCCAACAGCCTGAGCGGCTCGCGCGAAAACATCCACCATCACTACGACATCGGCAACGATTTCTATCGTCTGTGGCTGGATACGGAAATGCAGTACACCTGTGCCTATTTTCCCGCCCCCGACATGTCCCTGGAGGCGGCCCAGGCCGCCAAGGTGGATCATGTCTGCCGCAAGCTGCGGCTGCAGCCCGGCGAAACGGTGGTCGAGGCCGGTTGCGGCTGGGGCGGCACCGCCCTGCATATGGCGAAGCACTACGGAGTGAATGTCAGGGCCTACAACATCTCCCACGAACAGGTAGAGCTGGCGCGCCAGCGCGCCCGCGAGGCGGGGCTGGCGAATCAGGTGGAGTTCGTCGAAGACGACTACCGCAATATCCAGGGCGAGTTCGACGCCTTCGTCTCCATCGGCATGCTGGAACACGTGGGTGTGGAGCACTACCGCGAGCTGGGAGACGTCATCAACCGGGCGCTGCGCCCCGACGGCCGCGGCCTGATCCACAGCATCGGCCAAACTCAGTCCGCACCGCTCAATCCCTGGATCGAAAAGCGCATCTTTCCCGGCGCCTATCCCCCCACCCTGCGGGAGATGCTGGGGATCTTGGAGCCGTGGGCGTTTGCGGTGCAGGACGTGGAGAACCTGCGCCTACACTATTCCAAAACCCTGGAGCACTGGCTGGCGCGTTATGAACAGCATGAGGCGCAGGTCAGGGAGATGTTCGACGACGAGTTCGTGCGCGCCTGGCGGCTGTACCTGGTCTCCTCCATCGCCGCCTTCAATACCGGCGCGCTGCAGTTGTTCCAGGTCATGTTTACCCGGCCGGGCAATAACGACTTACCCTGGAGCCGGGCCCATCTATACGCGGACAAGACCTGAGGAGCGCAAGCATGGAGCATTATGATGTGCTGATTGTAGGCGGCGGACCGGCCGGCTCCACCTGCGCCAAACGCCTGCAGGCGGCGGGCCTGGACGTGCTGGTGCTGGACAAAAAACACTTCCCGCGCGACAAGGTGTGCGCCGGTTGGGTCACCCCGGCGGTGATCGACGCGCTGGGCTTCGACTGCGAGGATTATCGCCGGGGCCGCGTATTGCAGCCGTTCTACGGTTTCCGTACCGGCACCATTGGCGGTGCGCAGGTGACCACCGACTACGACCAAGTGGTGAGCTACGGCATCCGCCGCTGCGAGTTCGACCATTACCTATTGGAACGCTGCGGCGCCCGGCTGGAACTGGGCCAGCCCATCAAACAGATCGAGTGTGCAAACGGCCGCTGGCAAATCAATGCGCGCTTCAGCGCGCCCTTGTTGATCGGTGCCGGCGGTCATTTTTGCCCGGTGGCGCGGGCATTAGGCACCCGCCTGGGCAGCGACGAGCACGTCATTTCGGCCCAGGAGGTGGAGTTCGAAATGACACCGGCCCAGGCCGAGCGATGCGCTGTCGATGCCCATCGCCCCGAGCTGTTTTTTTGCAATGACCTGAAAGGCTATGGCTGGGCGGTGCGCAAACAAAATGTACTCAATGTGGGCCTGGGACGCGAGGACAATCATCGCCTCGGCCAGCACGTGGCGGCGTTTCGTCAGTTTCTAATCGATAGCGGCCGCATTCCCAGCGACACACCGGAGAAGTTCCACGGCCACGCCTATTTACTCTCCCGCCAGAAACAGCCGCGCCCCTTGGCGACCCACCACGCCCTGCTCATCGGCGATGCCTGCGGCCTGGCCTATGCGCAAAGCGGTGAAGGCATCCGACCGGCGATCGAATCGGCGCTGCTGGCGGCGGATATTATTGTCGGCGCCGACGGCGACTATCGCCGCGAACGGCTCAAGGAGTACGAAGACAAGATCGTCGCCCGCTTCGGCCAGCGCCAGGCCGGTGGCGACACCCTGGGCTGGCTGCCCGACGGATTGCGTCATCTGGCTGCGCGCAAACTGCTGGGCTCGGCCTGGTTCAGCCGCCACGTGCTGATCGAGCGGTGGTTTCTCCATACCCATCAAGCGGCGCTGCCGGCGCAGCTAAAGATCGCTTAATTCGCTGCTCGCCTCGGTTTTTAACTTTTTAAGATCGATGCCCAGCAGTTCGGCCAGGTCTTCGTCTTTACTGGCGAAGGTCTCGATCTCGCGCACCAGTGCGTCATAGGCCTCTTCGCTGCGCGCGATGTCGCGACTGCGATGGCCTTCCTTGATCTTGAAATCGCCCGGGTATTCGGCCATGGGTTTGTATTTTTCCGCGCCCATTTGCGCCCCGAGCGAGCCCGCCTCCTCCGTACCGCCGGGCAGATTCATATTGGCGATGCCGCGCCTACCGAGAAACTGGCCCGACATGGCCTCCATCTCCTCCAGGGTCAGGGCCAGGGGTTCAACCTCTGGGGCAGAGTCGTCCAGGATTGTTGACTTGCAACACAAAAAGCCCACGGTGCGCGAGTATTTCTTGGTGATGTAATCCTGCAGGTGATCGGCGGAGGCGATCAGGGAACGGCCGCTTTGCACGAAATCGATCAGTAGCAGGTCACGGCCGCGCAGCACTTCCTTGCTCGGAATGAAGTTGTCGAAGTGGCGCTCCAGTTCGGCCAGCTGCGTGCCGGTCAGCGGTTCGGATAGACCCAGCTGGCCGCCGTCCCGGCGGCCCTTGGTGCGATGGCTGAATTTGCTCAAGGGCATGTTGCTGGCCGGCACGCCCGTCGCCTGCATGAAGGCGATGATGGGGGTGGGGCTCTTACCCAGGCCGATATAGTAATAGCGATCGGGCGGATAAAGCTTCATCAATTGGGCGCTGAAGTCACGGATCTGCTCATATTCCTGTGCTTTGAGCTGCCGCTGGATAACAGTGCCGCTGCTTGGGTGCCGCGTGAACCGCAGCGGCGCGCTACGCTGGTTGAGCCCGTCCATAAGTCGGCGCTGCACCTCCGTGGCGGGACGCCGGTCTTCAATGCTGGCCAGGTCCGCCAGCTGTGTATGCTTTTGCGGGGGATTGGTATGATAAACCCGTTCCTCTGGCTGTGCGTGTAATTGCTGTTTCATGCAGATCCTTTGCTTGACGCGGCCGCACCCTGGCGCAAGGGCAAAGTATATGCCATGGCGCGGGCTCAAGCGCAATAGGACCTCACATGATCAGGTCGGACCCGCGATTATTTTCGCGGTGTCTTGAACTCCTTCAACGGCTCATTCCAATCGCCGGCCTTGGTGTCGGTGACCTCGGTGCCGAAGTCATCGGCATTGCCGATGTCGGTGGCACCGGCCCAGCTTTCCGGGGGCTCGGCCAGCGCGATGGCCATCTGGTACCAATCGTCAAAATCGACCTCCTCCACATCGCCGTCGAAGTGCTGAAGTTCCACCGTGCGCCCGTCCTGGTCGACCGCGACAACGCGGAAGCGTTGTCCCTTGTCCAAGTGTTGATACCAGTTGTCGACGACGGGATCGATACTATGTGCCATGACGAATTCCTCCTAAGCGAATTTTCTAAAGCTTAGCGCAGCGCAGGCCGGCCTTCATTGACAAATCTTAATTGCACGGTCGACTCGACTGGGAGACTGTGACTACAATAGACCGACACCAGATCAAACAGATAACCACAACGATGTTCCGCTATCGCCGCTTATTTTCTCTATACCTTTTTTGTATGGTCATCGGCGTCAGCCAGGAGGCCTATGCCTTGCGCTGCAACGGTGGACTGATCACGGTGGGGGATGCAAAGCTGACGGTGGAGAAAAAGTGCGGCGAACCCACCTGGGTCGACCGTTGGGGCGAACAGATCGTGGCGCTGCCGGACACCGATTTTGAGCGCAGCATCAGCCGTATCAACGAACGCTGGATATACAATTTCGGCCCCACCCGCTTTCTGCGCATCATCAGTTTCCGCGACGGCAAGGTCACCCACATCGACACCGGCAGCCGCGGCTTCACCGTGGTGCCCGGCATGCAGCGCTGTGATTTCAGCAGTTTGTCGCTGGGCGACACCTCGGCGGAAATCCGCGCCTTGTGCGGCGCGCCGGACCAGCAGGAACAGCGCTTTGAAACCCTCTCGCGCCCCATCGAAGGCGGGCGGCAGCAGGTCTCCGTGAGCGTGGATGAATGGACCTACAATCTCGGCCCCACCCGTTTCATGCGCGTGCTTACCTTTCGTAACGGGATGTTGACGAATATAGAAACCGGCGACCGCGGCTTTAACTAATCCTGCCTTTCCGCCCGCCAATGCAGGCGCAACCGTCCGTCCCCGAGCGAGGTCACCCGGGTCCCCAAGGCCTCACCTTCTCGGTTCAAGACCTGCAGCAGCCACTGCGTCTCTTCGGCCGAGGCGCGCATGACCCGCAGGTTCTTGATACGCGTGGCGTGCAGCTGAAAATCAACCAGACGACCGCTGGCCGGGTTTAGGCGGGGGAAGTACATCAGACCCAGATCGCCACGGTACTGCGCATGACCGCCGATGCCTTCATAGTCGTTAAGAAAATCGCCGCAGCCATACAGAATGGGCCGCCCCCGATACACCTCCATGCCCTTGACGTGATGGGAGGAATGGCCATGAATGAGATCAACGCCGGCCGTGTCGATCAGGGCATGGGCAAAGCGGCGTTGTTCCTCCGGGATGGCATAGCCCCAGTTGCCGCCCCAATGGATGGAGGCGATGACGATGTCGCCCGATTGTTTGAGTGGATTCACTTGGGCGGTGATACGGTGCACAGTGGCATCACTCAGGTCGGGCATAGGTTGACGCCCGGACGTTCTGCGGTGGCGCGCCAAGCGGGGGAAATACCGCTGGACGCCAGCCCATAGGAGAATACCCGCACGCGCACCCCCGCCCCGACATCCAAGATGGCGGGGGCGGCGGCCGCACTCGCCGTGGCCCCGGCGCCGGTGCTGGGGATGCCGGCCTCGGCGAGCGTGGCCAGGGTCTGTTCCAACCCGGCATACCCCCAGTCCAGCACATGATTGTTGGCCAGGACACAACAATCGATCTTGGCCGCCGTCAGGCAGTCAATATTGTCAGGATGCATGCGATAGTTGATGCCCTTGGGCCAAGGCTCATTGTGGCGGGTGACGGCGGTCTCGAGGTTGATAATGCGCGCCTGCGGCGCCACCTGAGCCAACACCTCCAGCGCCTCGCCCCAGACATAGGTCGGGTCCACTGCACGTGGCACCGGGCCATGGGCCCGTTCTGCCAAGGCGACATAATCGCGGGCATCCTTGACATAGGACTCGTACAGACGGGGCTGAACGGGATGGGGCAGGATCTGATCAATACCGCGGCCGGTCATCACGTCGCCGCACAGGAACAGGGTGACGCCGGCGCGAGTCCCAGCGGGATCGCGGTCCTGCCCCTGACCCCGTAACGGTCGCGCACCCCCGGCCACGGCTAACAGACCCAGCAGGCGCAGAAAACGGCGTCGGTCCAAACGCGGTCCCTTCTCATGGCCGGTCTAGTCGGGACAAAAACACACCGTTGCGCCCCAATCCGGGTGTTGTTGCTTGGCGTGCGCTCGGCAGTCCTGGCGCGCCTGGGCGATGGTGTTGGCGTAGAAGTGTTCATGACAGACACGACAACGACAGAATTTGGGCTCTTGCCGGGGCAAGTCATGCGCTGTTGTTTTGTCATCCGCCTGCATGCTGGCCCGACCTAGTGTTGATAAGTGCCGACCAGCTCGACACTGTCGACGATATGCCCCGCCATGGCTGCCTCCACCTGGGGCTTGGTGGGCGAGCTGAGATCGGGCAGGGTCTTGTCCAGGGCGTACAGCTTATGAAAATAGCGATGCCGTCCCCGCGGCGGACAAGGCCCGCGATAACCCCTCTGTTTCCAGTCATTCAACCCTTCCAGCGCGCCCGGGGGCAGCTCGGCACTGCGCTGGCCCTGAGCCAGGCCCGTGGCGGACGGGGGCAGGTTGTACACCACCCAATGCACCCAGGTCATTTGCGGCGCCGCCGGGTCCGGGGCGTCGGGGTCGTCCACGATCAAGACCAGGCTCTTGGCCTGCGCCGGCACCCCGCCCCAACTCAGCGGCGGTGACAGGTCCGCACCATCGCAGGTGAATGGGCGCGGTATCTCGGCATTGGCATCAAAGGCCGGGGAAGAAAGCGCTAAGGCCATGGTGACCTCCTTCAGAACAGTGTTTCCGTTGGCGTCAGGTCGAGGACAGGCGGGTTTCCTCCCGCCTGTCGGCGTCGAAGAGGCTCAGTTCCCAGTGCTGGGTCGACTCATCCTGGCGCAGGATGTAGATCCCCCCGTCATCCCCCCTGAGCTTAAAATAGCGGTGGTCCGGCCCATACCACTGGTCGATCACCTCCTGCACCTGGATCAGGCGTTGACCCAGGGTGAAGCGCTGCGGTCGCTGATCGGCGCGGTAACCGGCATAGCACTCCACATGGATCTCTGTCACCGCCACTGGGGGTTCACCTTGTCCTTGTCGTCGACCGAATTCGATTTGGAAATCCACCTATCCAGTGTAGACGCCGACAAGACGGTTGCCAGCACCGCGCGACCGCATCGGGTCTCACCCCGCTCCGAACCCGCTCCGAACGAAGCGGGGGTGATGTTGCGGAGCGTGGATCAGCCCGTCTGCACCTCGATCTTGCGCGGTTGGTGCTCCTCGCGCTTGGGAATGCGCAGCGTCAGCACGCCGTCTTTCAGATTGGCCGTGATGTTCTCCCCGTCCAGCTCGCGACTGAGGGAGAAACTGCGCTGATAGCGGGTGGAACGCACATCGGCATGCAGCGCCTCCATGCCCTGGGGCACCTCGAGGGCGGAACTGCCCTGGATGGACAGGCTGTCTCTGTCCACGTCCACGTCGAGCCGATCCTTGGACACACCGGGCATGTCGGCCAGCAAGGTGATGCCGCGCTCGTCTTCAAAGATATCCACCGGCGGGCGCAGGGCGTATTCCATCTCCTGGCCCGCCTGCACGGCCTTGCCTGCCTGGCTAGTCACGTCTTGTGTTTCGCTCATGATATTTCCCTCCTGCTGCGTTACTGGACTTCGATCTTACGTGGCCGGGATGACTCACGCCGTTGAAGGGTGACGTGTAGCACCCCATCCTGATACTTGGCTTGGACCTTATCCGGGTCCACATCCTCGGGCAGGGTCACCACCCGACGAAAGGCACCGTTGAAGCGCTCCTTGCGGTAATAATTGACGCCCGTCTCGGTGTCCAGCTTACGCTCACCGGCCAGGGTCAATAAGTTTTGCTGAATGGAAATATCCAGACTCCGGGGATCTACGCCGGCGGCAAACAAATAGACATCCACCTGCTCCTCGGTGCTGCCGATATTGATGGGCGGATAGGCCTCCCGCCCCAGGGCGCGGATACCACTGGGCATGGGCGAGGCCGAAAACAGCTGGTCCATTTCCCGTTGCAGACGGCGGAAGTCATCGAAGAGACCGCCGCCTCGATTGGCAATATTGGTGAACATGTCCACACCTCCTTTTGAGTTGCCTGATTGTGTCGATGCTTACTCTTCAAACATAGGGGTGGGCGCTGGGTTTTCAAGGTGAGGTTGAGGTGGGTGTGAAGCCCTCGAGCCGGACCGTCTTGCCCACCGGGAAGGTGACGAAGCGCGAGTCCGTCAGGGATCGTGCGGCCTGGCGCAGACGCGCCGGCGGCTCATCGATGGGTTCGGCGGTCAAGGGAAAGGCCCCCCAATGGATCCCCAGGGAGAAGCGGGCGCCGATGTCACGGTGCAGCTGCACCGCCTCCTCCGGATTGACGTGCATGTCCTGCATGAACCAACGCGGCGCATAACCCCCCACCGGTATCAACCCCAGATCGAAGGGGCCCAGGCGGCGCCCGATCTCGGTAAAGATCTTGGCGTTATAACCGGTGTCGCCACCGAACCAGAAACGAAAGTCGTCGACCTGCACCGCCCAGGCCGCCCACAACTGTTCATAGCGATCGAACAGACCGCGCCCGGTCCAGTGCTGGGAGGGCGTGGCGATAACCTGGGCACCTGCGACCTGGCGCCTATCCCACCAATCGAATTCGATTACATTGGTGACGCCGCGCTCGGCGAACCAGGCCTGATATTCCAGCGGCACCAACCAGGTGGCTTGATCGCCGATCGCCTCCACTGTGCATTCGTCCAGATGGTCATAATGGTTGTGCGAGATCAGTACGATGTCGATTTTTGGCAGCTGTTCAATGGTCAGGGCCGGTGCCGTGACGCGCTTGGGGCCAACAAAGGAGAATGGCGAGGCGCGCTGCGAAAATACGGGATCAGTGAGGATATTGAGCCCGGCATATTGCACCAGCACCGTGGCGTGCCCGATCCAAGTGATCTGAGGCACATGCGGGGGCGGGTTCATGATCCGATCCAGGGACGCCGGCCGCGTCGGCACCCGATCAGCCGTGGCCTGGTAGTCGGCCCACTGCGCGTCACCAAACCAGCGCATGCGTAGATAAGAAAAGAAACTGCGCTCTGCGGGCGCCAGATAGGGATTGCGAAAACCTGTCTCGGTATGGTGAGCGGGCCGGTCGGCCGCGCTACCCGTCTGCGCAGTTGTCTGAGACGTGCTGCAGGCGGTGAGCACAGCGAGACACATGCACAAGGCCACGATCGCCGCACCACTCGCTGCGCCAAAACACCCTGTCGTGACCCATTTGTTCAAGGGCATGCCCTGTCATCCAATTTGCCGCACTTAGCCTGGTAAGATACAGATCGAGTCGCGCCCTGAACAGCATCCGCCCGAGCTTGGTACTGCCTGGCAGCAACAACTATGTTTGTTGACTGGCACACAAGGGCAACAAGGTGTGTTTGTTATGGCGAGCCCCCTATCCGGCGCACTGAAACGCAGCACCCGCCGCACTGTTGGCCACGGTCTTCACAACCGCTCACATATATGCCGAAGAGTACTTTCCAGCGCCCGCCTTTGTCACCTTGAAGGCATCGGATCAGGTGGCGCGTTATCCCCACCCCCGACATCGAGATACCCCACAATCTGGACCTCATCCAAGGATGAGAGCCGCGAAAATCGCTGGACCTGTATGGCCGTCACCGCCGACAACCAGGTCACGGTCATCGACAATCAATCTTGGCCGATCGCCAAGACCTTCGAGGTGGCCAGTTTTCCCTTTTGAGTGGCGCTGCAGGATAACCCCTAACCGAGGCCTCAGCTTTACAACGACACTGGCCAGCGTTAAAGACACAAGGCCTTTATTATTGACAGGACACCATATCGGGTCTATCAATCTAGACGCTATAACCTCCTAGGGGGGTGGTAAGCATGCTCGATTTAAGCGCGCCCACAGCCGATGCCGGGTGCCTGCTCCGCCTGTTCGGCGACCGTTTCGTCAACGTCTCCGCGCCGCAGATCAAGGCCCCCAACGACGCCTCCCGCTCCCTACCCACCAACGCCGGCTATCGTCCCGACGACGACCCCACGGCGGGCCCGGCTATCAGCAAGGTCCATCGCTTCTCCACCTTTATCGTCGACGGCAAACGTGATCTGGTCCAGGAAGTCATTGACCTGGTCAAGAACCTGTTGGACAAAATCAGCATCGGCTCCGCCGCCAATATCGAACAGGCGATCACCGATTTCGTGCAGCAGGTGCAGGACCTGCTCAGCGACGCCGAGATCGTCTGGCGCCAACTCGTCGACTGGTCCTATGCCAAGGACAAGCCGGCCGGCAATGCGTCTTACGTATTCGACCGCAGCGTCGACGCCGCCGCCAGCAGCACGGATCTGGTGACCTGGACCATCGTGGTCCGCAGCACCGTCGAGAATCGCACCTTGGGTGCCGACATCAGCTTCGACAAGGCCGACCTGATGCCTGGCTCCGCCGTCCTCAATACGACTCAGCGCGCCTATGTCAGCTCGCCGAAGGATCGCATCGACGTCAGCGATGAGATCACGGTGACGGTAAAGTTCAACGGTGCCGGCGACAAGGCCAAGGAAATCTTTCGCCGCCTGCAGGCCATCGTGCGCCAGACCATCCAGTTTGCCCAGACCGCCACCGGCGGTGGTACGAATACCAGCGGCGGTAATCTGGTGGATCGCATTGCGGACACACTGCCGACGCCAGCCGATGTGTTTTTCCGTCTGGGGGTCTTCATCAACGGCTTTGGCGGCGGCACTGCAGCACCGCAACAGCTCTCGGCCAGCGCCATCGACGCCCAGGTGCGCAGCCTGTTCAACAACTGGATCGACTTTATTACCTCCACCCTCAGCGAGGAGGAAGCGCAGGTGCGGGTGAAGGCCCTGCAGCACGACGTCAGCTGTGTAACCACAACCGAGATGACGCGTCTCATCGAAGAGCAGACCAAACATGTGCTAGACGAACAACTGCGGCGTCTCAACCTGCCCGTCGGTGAGCGACTACGGCTGGAACTCGACCCCGGCCTGGAGGGTGAACGCGCGTTTGAAGCGATTCCATCGACCGAAACCGACATCCGTGGCTAGGGCCTGTTAACACTAATTTCAAAGCAGCGTTGCCGCCCAGCCCGATGCACGCATGACAGGGGGCACCCTCCGGCCTTTAACGGCAGCACCCACCGCACATATCCTTAATTTCAGTCTGTGACAATTTGTCGCATCCCGCTGCGGCAGCGGCGGCTGCTATGCTCAATCAAATATATAACCGTGCAGCCACCCAGGAGTGTGTCATGAACAATTCTGTGCTCATCCCATTTGCCCTCTCCTGCAGCCTAGCGGGGCTATACTGCGCCAACGCCTGGGGCGACCACCCCTCCACCACCTTCGGCAATATCAACGCCGGCCCCTTGATCACCATTGCCGCCCCCCCCTTGGCGGCGGGCCAATGGAGCCTCGGCCTGCGCTTGGAGCACGTGGAGCAGAACCCCCTTTCGGCCGCGACCCTGGAACAGGCAGCGCTGGACGACGCGGATATCCATAGCGTCGACAGCCTGACCACCACCTTCATCGGCCTGGGCTACGGCCTGAGTGATCGCTTCACCCTCGGCATCACCCTGCCCTACACCCGCCGCAGCGGGCTCAGGGAAGGGCACCTGCACGGCGCCACGCCCGAGGTGCACCGCCACAATGATGCCGAGGGTCTGGGTGATATGACCTTGCTGGGGCACTATCTGCTGCACCGCAGCATGGCGATGGATGTCGCCTTGTTGGCTGGTGTTCAGCTGGCCACCGGCGAGGATGATGTGAGGGACAACGGCGCACTGCTGGAGGCCGAGTTGCAGCCCGGTATCGGGACCTGGCAGCCGCTGTTGGGCGTGGCCGTCAGTCGCCCCCTGACACAGGGCGCGCTGGATGCCAATCTGCTGTATCGGATCGGCCGCGAGGGCAGTCAAAGTTTCCAACCGGGCGACATGTTGAATTACAACCTGGCCTGGTCACTCCTGCTCGGCCATGAGGACGGCCACCCGGGCCAGGCCGCGCCCCATACCGATTGGAGTATCGTCCTGGAACTGAACGGCGAATGGCGTGACAAGGACGAGAGCGCGGGGCTGGCGGCGCCACACAGCGGCGGCAATCTGATCTATGTCTCACCTGGCGTGCGCGCCGCCCTGCCCCATCAATTCAGTCTCTTCGGCAGCTTGAGTCTGCCCGTGTTAGAGGATCTGAACGGCACCCAGTCGGAGCCGGATTACCGCCTCATGGTGGGCATCTCGAAGGGCTTTAGGTAAGCGCGCCGGCCGCCCCAGGCTACTGCGACGGGTCGCGCAGCTTCAGTTGGCTGCTATCGAGGATACGCTGATCCACCTCGGGCAGGCGCTGCAGCGGGGCGTTGAGCTGTTCGAGCTGTTGCTGATCAAGCAGCTGGCGCTGTTGCAGTGTCTGGGTCAATTCCAGAAACTGCGACTTGTTCACCTTGAGGTTCTCGGCTACCACCTTGACCTCGCGGCTTAAGGCATTGTTGGCCTGGGCCACGCTCTCCACCTCTTGACCGATCTGCTGGCTTTTCTGCGCCACCTGCTGTACCTCTCGTTCCAGGCGTTCGAACTCGGCGCGAAAGCCCTCGGGCGTGACCTCTACGCTGGCGCTGGTCCATAAGGACAAGCCCACCAACAGCACACCGAAAAAACTCAGTACCCCGCCGCCGGCACCGAGGACCTGTTTCTGAATCCAGACCCAGCATACCGAGACGATGGCCAGACTGCCCAGAACCAGTCCGGCGATAAAGGCCCACTCCTTAATGTCCATAGACGCCCTCCGTACTCCTTTAAATTTGGATAGTCCCTACTCCACGGTGGCCGGACGGCGCTCCGGCCGCACCACGCTGAAACCGGGGATGGCGGCGGCGAATACATCCTCGATGCGTTCGGCCAGCACGAGTTCCAAGGCCTGGCGCACCTGTTCGGGCAGCTCCTCCAAGTCCGCCTCATTGTCCTTGGGCAACACCACCCGTTTGAAGCCGGCGCGATTGGAAAAGGCCACGCTGTTTTTTAGAGGTAATACGGGGGTGGGTGCTTGGGTCATATGCGCTCCTGAACGTGTGACTGCTTGCTTCGGTCGTGCAAATGAATCAACAACATCCCCTGGCGAAATTCGGTGCGCAGATTGGCGCTGTCCGTCTGCCCCGGCAACGGGATGGCGCGGCGGAACCAGTCATAGCTGATCTCCATGGACAGGCAGGTCTGCGTCTCGGCGACGCACCAGTCGCGGCGCCGCCCTTCCACCACCAGGTGATCCTGTTCCAGACTGATGCGTATATCCTGCGGCGTCACACCGGCCAGTTCCAACTTCACCAGCCAACCGTCGGCGCAGCGATATACATCCGCCTTGGGATACCAGCCTATGCGTTGATACAGATCGAACCACAGCTCTTGCAAAGGAGACTCCTCTTTCCTCTCAACTCTAGGGGGCGTGAATGCTGCCGCCTCCAGACCGCCTTACACTTATCAGCATAGACAGCGGACGCGCAGCACTCCAGCCACTATGTCTGTCGATCCACACGTGAGAAGACGCCGTTTCGCCCCCGGAAATGGGGGGGCAGGCGTGAGGTTTTTAAGCCCGTTCAGGGAGATGAGCAAAGGGATGAGCAGCGGCAAGCGTGGCCGCAACTCATCCACTCTGTACATGTCAGGGTCCGCGCCGAATGGCGTAGTACACTGTCTGCGGCCCGCTGTCCACATCGAAGCCGCGAATGCGGATACGCCAATCTCCCGCCGCCGGGTTTGACACGATCACATGCTCAAACACCGAATTGATGGAAATGCTCGACTGCACCGGCGTGCCGGGTGGATGCTCCACTCGCAGGTCGATATCGTCGTGCGCCTCGGCCGCGCCCTCCGGCCACCAGATGGCGGCGCGCAGATCCTCGGTGCCGGCGGGCACGGTGAAGTTGACATAGCTGTTCTGGCCCGATGCGTTCAGGGTACGGGCACCGGACCAATGCACCCCACCGGTGCCCAATTCCACCGGTCCCACCCCTTCGGTGTTGTCGATCTGGCCAAAACGGTTCTCGCCATAGTTCAACAGCATGGCGTAGATCTTGCCCGGCGCGGTGAGAAAATTGCCGAACCAATCGGTCAGCAGCAAGGCCGTTGACGAGGCATAGGGCGTGGCGCCGCTGGTACAACAGATCGTGCCCTGGGACGTATTGCCGGCATTGGAGGTGGACTCGGTGTTGGTGGGCATCTGCAAATCAGGCTTGATGCGCCCGTCGCTGGTGGGGCCGCGCGACTGACCCGCATATTGATTGCCGCTGGAGACATCGAAGGCGCCGACGCCGATGACCTTGTGCGCGCCGCCCGGGGCACTCACTGTGCCGCTGCCCGGTCCGCCATTGCCGTTGGCGAAAAACACCAACATACCTGCATCATAGGCGGCGTCGGCGGCCTGCGCGGTGGCATCGGTGAAATCGGAGCCACAGGAAAGCGAGGCGGTCACCACCTTGTCCGATACCAGGGCCGCCGCATTGAGTGCGCGCTGTACCGCCAGACAACTGGGGGCGGCACCGCCGTCGTCGGTAACGTCCCACGAGTCGGCAGTGGTGTCGGCCACGCCGCGCCAGTTGCCGCCCAGATTGCTGTTGCTGTTAATGATGCCCATTACCTTGGTGCCGTGATTGACGCCGTCACCCGGCGCCCAGCCGGGATCGCCGGTATCCTGGCAGGTGACGCTGGTGGTGTGAAAGCAATCGCGCCAGAAGTCAATCTGATCGGGACTGTTGAAATTGGTGTGGCTGATGCGCGCGCCGCTATCGATGACACCGAAATAAAAGCCGCCGCCCTCGGCCCCGGCATTGAAGTAAGGATCGGTACGCAGCTGTTGACGCGCATCGATAATATCGTTGGTGGTAATGCCGTCGTCCAAATATTCGCCGCTTTGATTGACCGAGTTGATATGCAGCACCTCATCAAAATCGGCCAGGACATTGACCATGTCCACCGACAGCTCGACCACCAGCGCGCCCGACAGATTTAAAAATTCCTGCAAGCGGATGCCGCCGAGGGGAACATTCGAACCGCCCGGCTGCGGCTGGGTACGCCCGACCAGATTGGTGAGCAGTTCCACCTGGGCGTTTAAGCGCGCCCGCCTGAGTCCTTCGAAGGCCGCCTGGCGCCGCGCGAACAAGGGCAGGTTACGTTCGGAATAACGCGACAGGCCGCGGATCAACTCAGGCAAGGGCCGCATGGGAAAACGATCTTCCAACAGCAATACCGCCTGTATCATGTCGCTGCCCGATAGGTTGGCCATCTCCTCACGTAACAAGGGATCGACCTTGGCTGCCAGCGCGCCGCTGGGCGGGTCTTCCTCCACGCCTGCCTTCTCCTCGGGATCAGGCGCCGATCGGTCGCCGGGGGCCCCGTTGGGGTAGCTGACACGCTCGGTGGCGATGATCCTGGCGTCTTGGAAGACGAATATGTCGTCATGATCCTCCGCCACCAACGGGTCAGGTATAAAAGGCACGACCACGAACAGCGGGTTGAGCACGGCGTCGTTATTGTCTTCCATGGATTCGGGTACATTGCCGCCCGGGTCCACGGTGGCGACGAAATAGTAGGGCTGATCGCTGTCGCGCGTTAACGTGGCGTCGCCGGCCACGGTGGCATTCACCGTCGTCTGTTCGCCCGGTGCCAGTCCCGGCACGGCGCTGTCGGCACTGCAAAAGGTATTGTCGCGGCGCGCACAACCGCGCAGCGTGGTGGGCGGCGATGCCGCGCCGCCGCGATTCATGACCACGGCGTGCAGGCTCAGGGATTCACCCGCAACACCGGGATGCGGTGTCATACCGCCACGCGTGATGACCAGGTCGGCGGCATTGGCGCAGGCGTCGCCGATGCCGTCGTTGTCGGCGTCCTCTTGTCCGGGATTGGGTGTGGACGGACAATTGTCGACCACGTTGGGAATGGTGTCGTCATCGCTGTCCTGCTGCAAACACGCGCTAATGTCCCCGGCGCTGATATGCAAGGGAAACGACAAAGACGTCGACTCGCCGGTGCTGTCACTGATACTCAACATGGCGCTATAGCTCATGGCCGCCTCGGCGGCGAAATAGGCGCGTGCGCCGGTGGCGTTGATGAAGAAATTCGCGCTGTCGCCATTTTGAATCGACCAGTCGTATGTCAAATCACTGCCGTCGCCGGCAACGACCACCTGTAGCCCGATGCGATTACAGGTCAGGGCGAATTTGCTGGGACGTATCAACAAGTCGTCAATCACGGGGCGCTGCGACACACCGACGATGACATCCAAGCCGCCGGTCTCACCGCCGTTGCAGAAAATATTGACATTGATTTCGGTGGTTTGATTCGCTTGCACCGATGCGAATCCGTTGCCCGGACTACAGCCCTGCAAGGCGCCCCCCTCGGTACTCAACAAGGTCGCCAATACGTTGTAATCGCCGGGATTGAGGGCAAAAAAGGCGTCGCCGCGCACACCGCCCTCGGCGCTGGATTCCAGCGCAATGGTTTTGCTGTCCACCAGAGACGCCCCTCTGGTGACATCCACGCGCACTGCACCCAGATCCTCCCCGATCTGCGCCAGGGCCACGGCATCGATCAGAATCACACTCCTGACGACGCCCGTCTGCGCCGTGGGTTGGATCTGGTCCTGATCGCTCTGCGCCACAGCGGGCGCATCGCCGCCGTGGAAACAACCGGCCAGCAACCCTGCCGCCGCTATGGCGACAAGGGCGTATTGAATGATGTGAAAAGCGCGTGGTGATGTTCTGAATGCTTCACTCATTTCGTGCTCCTTTCCCTGGAGAAAACGCGTGGGCAAACATAGCGGACGGTTCATGTGGCCGGATCGCCGGACCAGCCGGTATCGCGACCGGCTTATTAGAATAATCAGGGCAAATGGCGGTATCGATATGAACCCAATTAAGTGACTCGATGCATCCCTTGGCAAAGCCACGTGCAAATCGACAGGTCTACCGCCCAATGGGCTAACTATAGCCAGGCTCAATCACAATTCAAGGGCGGCATGTAAAAAAACAATGTCGCTAAATCACGACTCTTTGCGCGCCTCTTGCATCAGAATATGTACTCCACGCCAACCATATGGGTGCTGTTAAACAGATCATCATCGCTATAGCTATACCGAAACCAGTAATAACCGAAACCGACACTATAGTTATTGTAGGTGCTGTCGTAACCCGCGCTGATGTGGCCATGGGCAAAGGGGACGGTATTGACACCGAGGGCGATATCGCTACCCTCCACCTCGCGATGAATGAGGTCGACGCCGTAGTGAGTACGCCCCTGCATAATGCTGATTCCGAGTCCGACAGCGCGTTGGTCGCGCTCGTTGCCGTCCCCGTCTGTTAGTTTCCGGTTCAACAGACTCATCAGCGCCAGGCCGATGTTGGCGTGTTGATTGACGCGGTAATTGAGCGAAACATCCATATCGTTCTTTGATACGTAGACACTGTTGTAGTCCCATGTGGGGTCGTCCGGCCCCAGATTGGTGACTTGGTCACCGAGCCGGGCCAAATCCAGCTCCTGGCTCATATGCTTGAGTGTTATCCCGATGGCCAAGGGCCGATCGGCATCGCGGTTGAGCCGTGCGGCGCCCGACAAATACACGCCCGTTTCACTAAACCTAAATGAGCGGGTATGGGGGGTGCCTATATCCAGGGTGGCGGTGCGCCGATCTTCCTGCTTGAGCTTGATCACACCGATACCAAGGCCGTAGCGATCCCCCACGCCGGCCGCCAGGCTGAGACGGGAAAATTCATCGAAATCACTGGCCACATTCACGCCGCGACGCAAGGACAGCGCCAGGGCGGCGGCATTCCAAAAGCTCGCATCGGTGATGTTGCGCGTCGGCGCAAAGGCGAATCCGGGGGCGGTCGTTTTGGCGCTCAGGGCGATACTGGACAGTCGCCCCGCCACCGCGTCGGACGGCGACAGCCCGACCACGCTGAACACACCGCCCGGCAGGGCCGGGCCACCCGCCGCGGCCCCGGCGACGCTGGGCAGTGAAGCTAGTACGGTGGCGCCGCCGGCCGCGGCACTGGAATCGAGCAGCACACGCGCCTGTTCCGTTTGCTGGGAAAACAGCGCCAATTGTTGCTGCATAACTTGCGGCGTATCCTCGGCCACCTTGCATGGCACCTCGACTTCGGCCGTGTCGGGGAAATAGACATAACGATCTTGAAAGCGCCGCAACTCGGACTCCCAAATCTGCTCCGTGCGCTGGCCGATCTCCTGCCCTGCATTGCGAAAGTGGAGCGTGGTGGCTTGGTCGATTATCCTGGCCGCGGGCAGATCGAACACATACAGACCTTGGTCATCCGACAAGCGAGCCTGGCTCACGAACTGGCGCGGCACCACCAATACCGCCTGCGCCGGGCGTGCGCCTACATCGCCTTGTTCCTTGCAGGT
This sequence comes from Candidatus Tenderia electrophaga, assembly GCA_001447805.1. Taxonomy (NCBI): domain Bacteria; kingdom Pseudomonadati; phylum Pseudomonadota; class Gammaproteobacteria; order Tenderiales (SeqCode); family Tenderiaceae (SeqCode); genus Tenderia (SeqCode); species Tenderia electrophaga (SeqCode). The sequence continues at coordinate 1,963,639 of CP013099.1, read as the reverse complement.
GACCGTGCCTTGCAGTCTGATTTCACGGGCCGATGCGTGGCTGCATACCATCAGGGCAAGCAACAGCCATAAGGCCAGGCATTCCATGCGGCAGCGCGTGAGTTTCATGGGCGTTCCTTCATGACAATATCCACCTGTGGGTTCTCCTGCGCGACGGTGATTGAGGTCTCACTGGTTAGATACCCCTCATGATAGGCCCTCAAGGTCACCGGTTCGTTGCGTTGCGGCAGCAGTAGGCTTTCGGCAAAACTGCCGTCGGTGTTGCTGACAGCGCGAAAGGGATAATGATCTGCAGTAATAATCACGCCGCGCAGCGGCTCGCCGTTGGGTCCGCTGACGCTGCCGCTGATAACCACCCGGCTACTGGTGGGTTTGGGGGGGTCCTGCGATACATACACCCACGCGCCCATGCCCGTTACCGATAACAGCGACGTGACGATGATGATCAGCCGAAACAGCTGATAAGACTGCCGCTTGGTGAGTCGGGCGAAGATGTCTTTGCGAATCACATCGCGAAACACGAACAATACCAGCACCAGGGCGAGTCCCCCCAGTCCCGCCACCTGGGCGAAGGTTTTGATTACGCCGACATCGCTCACCCCTCACTCCAATCCAGACATATGACATTTTCCTTCACAAAGTCTTCAAATACTCTAGTAGGGCCTGTTTGTCCGCGCCAGGCAGATCGGTGCCAAATTCATGTCCTTGATTGCTGCCACTCTTGCTGTTCACATCTAAGCGCGTGCCAATACGCTGTGCGTCAGCCCCCTGGCTGACAAAGCCCATAGCGACCGGATCGTAGAGATCGTAACCGCGCCAGAATACTGTGGGACGCTGGGCGGCCGGCTTGAGCAGGTCGCGCAGGCTCGGTACCGAGCCATTGTGCAGATAGGGGGCACGCAACCAGATGCCGTCGAGAAACACTGCGTTATACCCATCCAGGGTCTGTTCGACCAGTCCACGCCGCTTGATGCCCATGTCGCGCACCACTTTATTCGCAGCGATGGCGGCCTCCTTGCTCCAACTCTGCAGACGCCCCGGATCAGTATCAACCGTTTCTAAGGGCAGGCGCGTGCCGGTCTTGGCGCTGTCATGGCAGCGCGCACAGCTGCGCTCAAACACTGCCCCGCCCTGAGCCGCCAGTTGCCTATCGATGGGAAAGGGAAACTCGGGCGGCGCTTTATTACCCAGATACTCCAGCAGCCACTCGACTTGGCGCTGAAAGTCGTCATGATCATGGGGTTCGGCGCCGAGCACGCCCAGGGCGGAATCGATGACCACTGAATGGGCATCGTGGCTGTCGCCGGCCCAATTCAGGGTATGGCCCTTGTCCGGGTCATATTTGTTCAGATTCCAGATCGCCGGCATGTCGGTGGGGCCGAAGGTATCGTCCATGGGAAACTCGATCATGAAATACTTGGTCAGGTTCATGGCATCATCACGGCCGCGCCCCCAATCGGGAAAGTCCGGGCGATAAATCCACTGGAACTGGTGTTCCCGCTCCAGCAGGCGTTTCTTGGTAATGGGAATGAGCAGAAAGCGGTAAATCATACTGTCGACAAAGCTTAGATCGGTGACCAACTCGATCTCGTGCATAAGCGTATCGGGCTCGAAACGCGGATCGCGCGCCGCGTCGATAAGAAAGCGGAAATAGCCCTGCACATCGGTATGGGCCGGGCCGGCGGTCACAAAACGGGGGTTTTCATTGAGCCGGGTACGATAACTCACCGTATGACACACGGCACAATTGTTGGCGACGCGGGGAAATCCGATGACCTTCTTGGTAAAACCCACCGGCAACTCCTGGCCCTGTTCCCAGGCCACGCCCAGTGACGCCCAGCCGCCGGGGCCGGGCAGTTTGTCGGCGAATACGCGCGGCATGACATAGAAGATCCAATACGGAATGCCGGCATCATGTTCGGCGCCGATGGAGCCGTATTTAAACCGCATGTCCGGACTGGACATGACCCACTCGGGTTGCGGCAGTTCGCGGAAGAATTTGTACCAGGTAAACAACCCGCCGACCACCGCCAGGGCGGCCAAGACCATGAGCCAGATGAGCAATTTGCTGTGATGCTGTGTCGGCTGTTTGGGACGTGCCATCCGCGCTCTCCCTCAGGCTGGACTAAAACGTCTTGAGATATTCCACCAAGGCCTGTTTGTCTTGCGCCGCCAGATTGGTGCCATAGGCCGGGCCTTCGTGACCGTGATTGGAGTTGCCGGGTACGGCGGTGTCATAGCGAAAGTACGACATGCCGTTTTCACTGGCCACATCGTTCACAAACCCCACCCGCGTCTGATCGTAGACGTCGTAACCGCGATAAAATACCGCCGGGCGCTGCGCCGCCGGTTCCAATAGATCACGCAAGCTCGGCACCGAACCGTTGTGCAAATACGGCGCGCGCAGCCAGATGCCGTCCAGCGGCATGTTGGCGTAACCGAAGGTCTTGCGGAAATGGCTGAAGCGCCAGGGATAGCCGGCGTACAGGGTGGCCTGATTGACGGCCAGCGCATAGCTGTAGCTGTCGAGTCGGTGACGGTCGGTGCCGATTGCCTCGATAGGCGTGACCTTGCCCACATACGCACCGCTGAAATCACGGGGGCCGGCGCCGTGGCAATCAGCACAATATTCTTGATAGATCGCGGCGCCGTGTTCGGCCGCGGCCTGATCGATGGCGTACGGATAGGGCGGCGCCTGTTTTTGCATCAGCCATTGCTCCACCCGCCCGACGGCGTCCACATCCAGGGTGGGCGGCGTGGTACCGGTGCCGAAGGCGGCGCTCTTGTCGCGCTCCGCCAGCAGCGTGTTGTTACCGTCCCAATGCAGTTGCATACCCTGGCGCGGCGCCTGATTCCATATCGAGGGAAAATCCGCCGGGGCGTTCTGCTCGTGCTCGGCCAGTTGCTCCATGGGAAAGTTAAACAGCACCTTGGCCACATTGAAGGTGTCGACCCGCCCCGGTCCCCAGTCATGCTGGTGCTGTGCCCATTCAAACCGGCCGGCCAGCATCAGCAGGCGTTCGCGCATAATCCAGACCGCCAAGGGATACACCACATAGCGTTCCAGCAAATCGAGGTCTTCACCCTGCTGCTGCAGCAAATGCCGCACCTGGGGAATAATATGCGCCTTGCTGAATTTTTCATCCTTGGCACAGTTAAAAAAGAAGTCTTCGAAGGCCATGACATTGAAACGATTGGCGGGCATGGCCAGATAGAGCCTGGCTTCTGAGGCCGGCGTGTCGCGCACTGTGCTGGTGTGGCAGACGGCGCAGTTCAGGAACACCCGTTCCAAGCCCAGGTGATGGCGCATGGACATACCTACCGGCAGACGCTTGCCCGCTTCGAAGATCATGCCCAAGGATGCATAACCGGCGCCGGGCAGGTGCTGGGCACAGACATGGGGCAAGGCCTGAAAGACCCAATACGGAAAGCCCGATTCACGCTCGCCGCCGGTGGAGCCGTATTTGAAGTGCTCCGCCGGATCGGCGTACTCCACCGGCCGGTCGCCGCCAAATCGGCCCCAGAGATAGAGTGCGAACACCAACATCAACAGTGTAGGCAGCACCAACAGGAGATATAACCAGCGTCGCGCCTTATCCAGTCTGGCCGGCTTCATCGTCACGGCCGTTCTGCGATCACTTCCAGGGCGAAATCCAGGATGCGCTTTTTACCCCACCACACCTTGCCCAAATAGACGCCGGGCTCAACCTGGCGGATTTCGTCGCGCACCTTTTTGGCGAAGAACGAGGTGGTGGAATAATCGATGACAATGGTCTCGGCGCCATCCAGCCAACTGGCCTGCTTATATACCTTGGCAATGACGAACGTAAGACTGAAGGGCGTGACCTTATTAATTAGGATACCCTGATCCGGCGGACAGAAAATATCGAACACCTTGCCTTGCCAAAAAAACAGGTTGGCAACACGGGCGTAGAGTTTAGCGAGCAAGCTGCCGCCGACAATGGCGGTGCCGCGGGTATTACCGTCGGGCACCACACCGGCAATGGCGCCCTTGTAAATCTCGTCCAGTTCCGCCTGCGACATCTCCAGGAATTTGGCCACGCTTGGATGCACCCTGTTACCTCCCGGTTTAATTCGCCACGCGTTTGTTTTCACGGCTATATAGGCCTGATAGAAAAACTCAGCTTGAAATGGTTATACAGGTAAGGCAGCGGTTTACGCCGATCCAGCATCGGCCGTTGCAGCGCAAAACGATGCGTGGCCAGCAACTTGGCCAACACGGCGGTGGCCATAAACAGGGCCAATTCCTTGCCGGCACATACCTGAGCTCCGTTACTGAGATGATTGAAACGATAATTTATACTGTCGCCCTGCTGCCAGCGTTGCGGTTCAAAGCGGTCGGCGAAATCCAGTTGTTCCCGGTCGCGGTGATTGAAGCTGTTGAGTATGAGCACCTGTGTGCCTTTGGCCACCGGCGCACCGCCGAGTCGGTCGTCTTGTAAGGTTTCGCGCACCAAGGTGGGCGTGGTGGGCCACAAACGCATGGCCTCCTGCACACAGCCCCGCAGATAGGTCAGACTGCGGACAGCCGCCGCGGTGTTTAGCCGCGTAGCGGCCATTTCCTCCCGCACCGCCTGCTCGGCTTCGCTATGGCTCGTAATCAAGGCCAGGGCACGGGCGGTATTGATCGCCAGGGTATCGGCCATGGCGAACATCCAGTGTGGGATCTGATTATCCGGTTTAGTGACCTCAGTCACCGGGGCGTGCTTGCACAGGCCTGCCAAGGAGGTATCGGGCGCGCTTTCACGGCGGCGCTGGATATTGTCATAAAAGGCGTCGAACTGACTGGATTTATCCAATCCAAAGCCACGATTGCTCTGGCGCATCAGCTGACGCAGGGCCTGCAAGGATGTATTGTCGCGAATGCCCTTACCGAAGATCACCTGTAGGGTGATCTGGTCAAACAGGTCGGCCCAATCCGACCATTTCAGTTGCTTTGATTGCAACACATGCCGGGTTTCGCCGTTGATGATGTCGAGAAATTGATCGGCATGGCGATGCAGGGCCTGGCCGGAATCCAGCACGCTTTCGTTGAAGCGCCGCCGATCGCGCCAGGCCTCGCCGCGCGAGATAGTCACGGCGTCAGGCTGAAAATGCGACATCCCCTTGCGTTTCAACTTGGCATCGGCGTAGATATCGGGAGAATGGTCCAGCACGTGCCTGATACCGTCCGGGTCCAGCACCAGCAAGGACTTTTTGGTCAACACATGTATATAAAGATAATCGCTGTGATACTTCTTGCGCAGGCGGCTGACAAACTTCACCGCCGCAGGATCAGGTTGCAGGCGATCCCATAACCCGGTCCAGAATTTGTTGGGCGTGAACAAACCCCGGCTATACGCGGGCAACACATGCATCACGTTATAGACCACGCTGTGCCACAGGGACACGGTCGGTATGACCGCCGTGGCGGCCATGGAGTGTTTAAGGCTGACTGAAGGCGGCATCGTTTTCTGCTCCCGGCCTGGGTGTCCAGGCCAATGAATAATAGGCACCCCGATCTCGGGCCCATGGGTCGAAGGCATTCACCACGTATTCCAGCTCCGGCGCCAGCTCGGGTGTAGTGCGTAACAGTACGCGCTTGAGGGGCGAGACCTCCGTCTCGTGACCGTTGGGTCTGCCCCGCTCCATCACCTTGCCGTCCGGCCCGTTATTATTGACCCAGTCGATACCGAGATAACTGTAGAACTCGGGTCGGAAACTGGAGGTAAAGAAACGATCGCTGAACAGGCGCCGCGAGGCGTTGAGGATAAACACCTGGAATTGGGTCTCGGAGATGGCGAAGCCGTGCGGCCGGGGAAACTCGGCCAACCAGCCCACTACCGTATCCACATCCTCGATATTGTCCACCACGCTGCCGTCCGGATGGCCGAGGCAATCCGTAATCAAGGAGCCGTCGGGATTGCGCTGGGCGCGGGTGATTACCTTGGCGGCGTCGCAGCGATGCTGGCCGTAGACGTCCCGCAGCAAGGTGGCCAGGCGTTGCTGCTCGACACGCTGGGGCGAATTCATGGGCAGGCGCGGATCGATAAAATCATCGAAACTGGTCAGCTGGCGCAGGCCGTATTGCCGACGGAACTCATTAAAGCGTGGCACGCCGCGTTCGCGGTCGCGGATAATATCCAATGCCGCCACGTCGATTTGGCCGGTGTCCGAATCCAAGCGCGGCAGGTGCAGATTCTGCAAAAAGTGCGGATGGTTTTTCAGGGTGAGCAGCCCCAGACGCTGGCGCCCCATACTCAGCGCCCAGTTGGCCAGCCCGCCGTCGGCCATGACCTGGGTAGCCTGGCCACGCACCGTTTCCACCACCGGCACCTTGGCCTGAATCCTGTTCGGGTCACGGTTCCACTCGCGGTATTCAAGCAGGTCCGGCACCAGCGGGTGGAGGCGATAGACGGTGACGAACTCCTCGGGAAAATTGAACGGTGAACCAAAGTGGTTGACCCCGCCGTTGACATGGTCGGGATTGTCCAGACGCCACAGGTCGGTCTTGTCCGGATCATAACCAGACAAGATGGCGTCGTCTTGATATACGTGACTGCCCAAGCCGATTATGCCCGGGCCGGAGGCGAACACGGAATACCATTGATTGGCCTTTTTGGCGTCGTCGGCCTTGCCGAAGCTGTTCACCACCACCTTTTCCAGCGCCGCCCCAACCAGCTTGCTGTTCTCAAACAGACCGTTCCAGTTGGCATTCATGCCCTTGTACAAGGGTTCGTCGTAGAGCAGTTGGGGGGTCCATTCGATGGTGTGGATCTTGGCGATCTCGGCAGCCACCACCAGACGCGCCACTTCGAATAATTCATCGTCGCTCACGTCCTGATAAGCAATGACTGCATCGGGGCGCGCCGGGTTGCGCAGGCCGGAATCGGCCTGGGGCGTTTGCGCCGCCTGCCGCCGGAAGGCATCGACGAACAAATTGTGCTCGCGGGCAAACAGGTTGTGATAAAAGCTCAGTCCGATGCTCCAGTTGTCGGGGAAGGCGGTGGCCTCCTGCCCTGTCCACTGGGGATGGATGGGGTCGGCGGCGGCAAACAGTGGCAGGTAACCCTGTTGTTCACCGGCGCCGGCGCGCGCGCCGACCGAACGGACCCGTAATTTGGCGGGATCGCTCGGGTCGCGTTTGACGCGTTGGCGAGAAATCTCGTTGTAGCCATACAGCTGGGAGGCGTCCCACCAGGCGGTCACATTGTTGGCCGTGGTCTGGTGGGCGCGACCGAGGTAGGTCTTGCCGTGGGCAGTGAATGTCGGCGGTTCGTCAGTTTGGGCGATCATGCCTTTATCCATGCGGTCGCCGGGGCGACAGCCGAGTTCGGCGATCTGCTGTGGCGTGAGCGCCCGCTCCTCGTTAGCGACACGCTGCGTGGTGCAGCCGACCGCCATCATGGCGTCCGCGTTGCGCCCTTCATGCAGATGGGAAAACCAGTCATGGGTCATGAACTGTATCCAAAAGGCCGCCAATACGTTGAAGAAAGGCGCCTTCTGATAATCGCAGTGGGCCGTGGGATCGTGGTCCGCCAGTCCCATGCCGTCATGGCATTTATCCGGCTTGCTTTGCGCGCGCGTGAATAGTTTACGGCTGATGACCTGTGGGTCGGGCTTGAACAGGCCGAGGCGATCGCCGTGGCGGTTGCGCACCAGTTCGGTTTTACCCAGATCCGGAAATGCAGTTTCGAACTCGACATTGCGCGCGAACAGGGTGCCGGATGATCCCATCAGGGGATTTTTAATATCGTTGCAAATACCGGTGAGGGTGCGGAAACGGATCAACTCGCCTTCACATAGCTGCGTGCCTTCGCCGCCCACCGCGGCGTAATAAGGATCATCCACGGCCAGTCGCATTTGCGGCCAGACCTTCAAGGCAGCGCCGTGCACCCCGTCGCGGCCGCGCACATAGTCGGCGTAGGTGCCGCTGTTGTCGAACAGATTGAACTTAATGAGTTCGACGCGCTGGTATTCCAGGTCCAGCAAGGCGCCGTCGATCCCGCGCCCGTTGGGTCCCAAGTGACGACCGCCGTGAGTGATTTGCGACAGTGTGGAGGCATCCCCCGCCGCCCAGTAATGTTGCCAATCCACCCACGGGGTATCGCGATAAGCCACTGCCTTTTCACCGCCGCGACAACGGGCGGTGTCTTCTTGCACCTTACCTTCGAAGCGAAGGTCACGTGTTTCGGCGACCGGACGAAAACCGTCGCGCGCCACACTGACACAGGCGAGGAGTTCTTCTTTGGGGCTGGTGGAACAGCCGCTCAAGACAACGAGCAGGCCCAGTAGCAGACGGCTAACGCTTCTGATTATCATGTGAACTCTCCCTGTCCTCGGACTTGGCGTCCGCCCTGACGTGTTCACTACGTCTGTTATTGGTATTGGTTCGGACTTAAGTAAAGGCAACAATCGCAATTTCGTCAATCACACGAACTACGCGATTGTTTTATACATATATAGCGAAATCGGATAATAAAAAACATCTCAGCCGGCGTAGATGTGTTGCCGAAAGGGCCCTCCCTTTGTAGAGTGGTGCATCACAGGCAATCAAGCGCCGAAACTTCATGAGCCCATTGCAGCAGGAGAGACTCCATGCATAGCCCGCAACGCCCCTTGTCGAAACTTGCCGTGAGCGGCGTGGTACTGGCCGTCGCCGGCATGTTGATGGCCGCCCTGTCCGGCCTCGGCACACGTATGGACATGTGGCATTTCAGCGTCGGTTTTACGCTGCTGAAATGGGCGGCGATAATCGCGGCAGTCGCACTGGCAGTGGCGCTCATTGCCCTCTACGTCACGCAGCTGCGCCAGACCCGGCGCGGTACACTGCCGGCGTTTCTGGGCATCATCATCGCTGCGACCACCTTGACGCCGCCTCTGCTGTGGATGCAGCGCGCCGCAGCCGTGCCCCGCATTCACGACATCACCACCGATACCGTTAATCCACCGCGGTTCGACGCCGTGCTGCCCTTACGTCGCGACGCGCCGAATGCCAGCGCATACGGCGGCGCGGAGATTGCGCGCCAACAACGTCAGGCCTATCCCGAGGTCCAGCCGCTCGTGTTCGCGGCACCGCCCCGAGATGTGTTTCCAGCCGCATTGGCGACGGCCCAGGAGATGGGCTGGCACATCGTGGCGGCCGACGCCGACAGCACGCGCATCGAGGCGACGGATACCACGTTTTGGTTCGGTTTCAAGGATGATGTGGTGGTTCGCATTAGGGCGCACGAAGGCGGTTCCCGGGTGGATGTACGCTCCCTGTCGCGTGTCGGCCTAAGCGACGTGGGTACGAATGCCCGGCGTATTGTTACCTATCTGGACAGCTTGAGCGCCAAATTGGGGCAACAAGAAACCCTGTCGGACGGGTGACACGCTGATCGCGTGCGTCCGACAGGGTGTACTGCGGCGGGATACTACAGGCAGGGGTCTTCCACCGGGTCAGAGGCGGACCCAAATACCTGGCTAAAGGAATTGCCCTGGATGATTTGGACGATCTGCATCATGCCAAAGGAAAAACTGAAGAACTGACAAAAGCCACTGGAATCGGCGCCGGTGGCACCGCTCTGAGAAATATTCATATTCCCTGACGAGAATGAAAACGAATTTGTCCCGAAGCTCTGGGCATTGGTGACATTGTTGTTGGTGTTGGTGGTGTTATTGGTGTTGGTGCTGGTCCAAGTGCTCTGTGCCCATGCGCTGGAAGCGGCACCCAACGATAAAGCTGCGGCCAAGGCTAGATAACGTATTTTCATGAAAATGATCTCCCTATCATCTATTGCGTGAATGTCTCTGCTTGAATTAAAGGCAATATCGCCGCCGTAGTCAATCTCCCGGGACGCTATCTTCCAACCCCAGACGCCGGTGCCATTGGGCCAGGGATTCTTCCGGGTAGCCGTCGTAGCGCCGATCCTGCGGCTCGGCCCGGACCTGCACCCAGGGCGCCTTCGAGGCCAGCATCATGTGGCTGCGCTGCGGCGGCCGCGGTAGCTCGGTATCGATGGCGGAGGCGAATGGATGGACCAACTCGGGCCAGCGCGGATCCCACACCCATAAGGCACTGCCGCAGTTGCTGCAGAAATGGCGCTGGCCGGGGCTTTGTTTCGCCACCCCGGTGTGGGCCTCCTGGAGGTGGGCCTGATAGACACTGACGTGCTCGCTGCCCGTGACCTTCATGCTGTCAAAGGCGCCGCCCAGGTTGATGGCGTAACCTCCGCCGCCGGCGGTCTTGCGACAAATAGAGCAATAACAGAGGTTGTAGGGATATGGGTGGGCGGAATCCAACTCGAAACGGACGCTGCCGCAGTGACACGAACCTTGCAGATGCATGGGCGTACCCTCCTCGTTGTGGCTGTATTTTAGACCCTCAGGCGAGGATTGGCGGCAATCTATGCGCCTATTTTTGGCTGGGCGCGATATCGACGGTGACCAATGCCCGTCCCGCTTCACCCGCCGCAGGACTGGCACCGAACAGGACGTTTTTGTCCGGCAACTCCCAGCCCAACATATATTGGTGCGCATCCTCGATCTCGAAGCCGATGGACGCCATGTAATCAGCATAGCCGGCGGCGCCCTGGTCCAGGTCGGGCACGCCGTAAAAGGCGATGAATTCGCCCTTTTGCCGGTTAAAAAAGCGCTTCGCGGCGTCGAAGTCATGGAATTCAAAGACGAAGATACCGCGGCTAAAGCGTTCATTGCGGCATTCGTAGGCAATGGTCACCGGGTGTTGCAAGTGCGTCCCCCTAAATGTGTAGCGGCCATGCCCGCTGGACTCCAATGTGGCGCCCATGCCCCTTTCCTGCATCACGATGTCCTGACAGTGATCGCCGAAATCGAGAAAGCGAAAATCGGCGGCCTGGCCGGGAAGGGTCGCAAGCGAACACAATAAACCCAGTACATATTTCATTCAAATCACCTCACCAGGCCCGACATTTAACCACCTTCACGGTGCAGCTCGGTGTGCAGGGCATCTTCATTGATCGTCGCGCCGAGGTAGGCCGCGACGGCACGCATATCCTGCTCCGCATTGCCAAGACAACTGCTGGCGCCCGGCGACGGGGTCATATTAAAAATAATGCCGTTGCCCGGCTCGATCTTGGCTTCACCCAACATCAATTTGCGTTGCTGCTTATCAATGAGCTGAGGCCGCACGCCGCCGAAATGGCGGGCATATGTCAGCTCGCTGAGTTTGAGCGAGGGCACGATGCGCCGCGCCTCCCGCAGGAACAGGCGCTTACGCAGCAAGGGCACCTCGTAGAGAAAGTTCTTGAAAATATAATTGCGGATGTCGCGGTCCTTCAATAGATCCCAGAACACCTGGATCACGCGGGTGTCGAGACGCAACACGCGCAAGAACTCGGGCAGGGAGGACAAATTATAGCGTTCCAGCAGGGGCAACAGCAGGGCCGTGGGCCCGAAACGGGTCTGCCCCTCCACCAGAAAGTCATAATCGGCGTGAATGGCGGCAAAGGGCAGTTTTTTATTCTGAATGGTATAGACCTTGCCATTGACGACCTGCGGCGCCAAGTAAAAACTGCCGGCCACCGGCAGGCAGGAATATTCCAGACCGTAGCCCATCTGTTGTGCCAACAACAGGCTGTGGCCGCAGGCGGCTACCACCACGGCGCCGGCCTGCCAGGTCTCGGCGCCGGTCTTGATATGAAAACCGTCGCCCTGCCTGCGAATGGACTCCACCCGGGTATTGAAATGCACATCCACCTGCCGCCCGGCATGTTTGGGTAGGCGCTCGAGAAAGGATCGGGACAGGGCGGCGAAATCGGCGGCGCTGTATTCGTCCGCGCAGCCGAAGGCCCCAATGGGCTCGGCGCGAAAACCGCCGTCGATGCGTGCCACCCGCGGCTCCACGTCGGCGATCTTATGCTTATCCATCATAGACATATACGGAAAACTCGAACTGAATTCTTCGGCGCGTTGCTCGAGCTCAGCAATCTCCTGCTCGCCGATGCCGAGGGCCATCTTGGGCATACGATAAAGAATCTTGCTCGCCTCCGTGCCAGGCAGGGCTTCGACATAATTGACGATCATACGCGCCGCGCGATTGACCGTCTGTGCCTTGTCCAAGGAGTAATTGGTTTCGATATCGCCGCAATGCAGAGTCTGACTGTTATTCCTGCCGTAGGAATTGACGCGCGCCGGCCGGTCATATTTCTCCAGCAGCGCGATCTTACCAATGTCCGTGTAACGGCTCACGGTATGCAACAGGGCGGTGCCGGTGACACCGCCGCCGATAATGATCAAGTCATAGTGCCGGGATGGCATATCAGGTCCTTCTAAAAATTCACCAACAATCTTACATATTTCGGCAAAGCATTTGAAACTTCAACAATCTTTTTTGTTGTTTATTGCCCTACTTTTATCACGGCTGAGGCGGGGACACACCTCCGATGAGCTGAATTGACCAATTTCAATGCCCCATGCCGCGAGCATTGGCATTGTGACTATCGGGACGAGCAAAGTCAGCCAACGATACCAAGTAAGGAGTCACCATGTTTAGGACATCTGGAATGTTAACGGCGAGTGTCTTCATTGCACTTACCGCCCTGTCGTCGAGCGCGCTGCTGGCGCAGGAGATCCCGGCCACTGAGATGATAATGAGTATCGAACGGGAGCTGCGTTTCGATCAGGCGGTACCGGAACAGAATATCGATATCGACAGCAAAAACGGTATCGTCACCCTGACCGGTACGGTGAACGACCTGCTTTCCAAAGAGCGCGCCGCGCGCATCGCCGAAACTGTCAAGGGCGTACGCGCTGTCAATAACCGAATCGATGTGGTGCCCGTGATGGACCACATGCCGTGGCAACTGCGCCAGTCCGTGCAAGCGGCCTTATTTGCCGATGCCGCCACCGAATCCTTCGAAGTGACCGCCCGCGTGCCCAGCGAGGGCAAGGTGGTGCTGGAAGGCCAGACGGAATCCTGGCAGGAACGCGCGCTGGCAGCCAAGGTGGCCAAGGGCGTGGCCGGCGTCAAGGAACTGCAGAACAACATCAAGGTAGCCAAGATGGAACAGCGTGCCGACCGCGAAATAGAGCAAGACATTGAGGCGGCGCTGCGTTGGAATGTGCTGGTCGACAGTGCCATGATCAATGTCGAGGTCGAGGATGCCAAGGTCAAGCTGAGTGGCACGGTGGGCAGCGCGGCGGAAAAGCGCCAGGCCAGTCTAGATGCCTGGGTCAGTGGCGTGCGCAGCGTCGACAGCGAGGCCATCAAGGTTGCCGAATGGGCGCGCGACCCGAATTTGCGCAAGGACAAGTACAGCGACAAGCCCGACGTCGAGGTGAAAGCGGCCGTCCGCGATGCACTGCGCTATGACCCGCGGGTGGCGGTGGATGATATTAACGTCAACGTGCGCGACGGCTTCGTCACCCTGCAGGGCAAGGTCTCCAACCTTAAGGCGAAACAGGTGGCCGAACGCGATGCCCGCAACACCGTCGGTGTCATTGGGGTGAGCAATCTGATCAAGGTACGCACCGAGCAGCCACGCAGCGATGCGCTGATCGCCGCCGAAATCCGCGCTGCTCTGGCGGGCCAGGCACATATTGAAACCGACCAGATCGAGGTGCGGGTGATCGACGGTACTGCGCATCTCGACGGCCGGGTGGACACCGTGTTCAAGAAGGCCAGCGCCGAAGACGTGGCCGCGCGCGTCGCCGGTGTAATCCATGTGCAGAACGATATCGAGATCGGTACGCCGCAACCCATGGTCTACAACCCCTACGTCGATGATTGGGAGATCTATAATTCTCCCTGGTACGCGGTGGATAGAATCACGCCACGTAAACGCGACCATGAGATCAGAGCGGATATCAATGACGAGCTGTTCTGGAGCCCCTTCGTCGACGCCGACGATGTCAAGGTGCAAGTGGATGCGGGAATCGTAACCCTGAAAGGCCAAGTGGAGAGCTGGCGCGAATTCGATGCCGCCACAGAAAATGCCTTAGAGGGCGGCGCGGTGCGCGTAGTCAACAAACTCGAGGTGGACTAAGCCCGTATATTCATTTCGCACGCATGTAAGGTCTGCATGAGGTGTTTACCAGCACGCCGGTCTAGAGTGAACGCTACAGCGCGGTGCCGTGAATTTGTATCAGTTCAAAAACGGCACCAGGGCACCGGTCCCATGGGTTTTCAGCCCGGTATTGCGGCCTCGGCCCGAGGGATGCCAATTACAGTCCCTTGTGGCGCATTCATATGATCAGCTGGAAGTCACCGGACCAGGCCCGCCTGCTGGAGACGGTGGATGACATCTTCGCCCAGCAGGGGGCCGACGCCCTCAAGATGGCCATCGCCCGCCCAATGAATAGCGATCACGTGGCCATCTGCCCGTTTATTGATCCGTTTCAATAACGACTCATCCAGACCAGTGGGCGCTCACGCTGAGCGGCAGTGCCGCTCAGCGCATTTAGTGTCACAAGCGGACTTGATCAGCAAACATCAGTCCCACCCGGTCATGGTTGCAATGAATCACCATGGCGCGCACATTCAGGCTGGTGCCGCGCGGATGGCCGGATCTGGACAAGTTAACATCGAGTATTTGGCCCTTGTTGAGCGGCACCTTGGGCTGCTCGATGGCCACCCCGCCCTGGCTAAGATCGACCGCTTTGGCCAAGGCCATTACACTTCCCTGTCGGATCAGACTGACATTGAGATCAACATGCTCACGCGGATGCAATCTCGATTCCATATCGTTCACCTGCCATCAAATGATAGGGGGCAGCGCTAGGCGCGCTCTGCGGGGAAAAATAAGGACGGTATGTGCAACCTACCCGGTAGGAAAACCTCTGACTAACGCTCGATTCCCCCGCCCCCTGAATTAATCAGGCCTACCTACTTAAATCTAGTTCTCGACGGGCAAAAAACAAGACCTGTTCGACATGATTTGACACTTAAATCATCCCGGCCAACAGCCGCTGTGTGCAGGCAAAATATCTAGCGTGCAGCGGCGTTCTCCAGGGTGTAGCGGTGCAGCCGACCGGCGAACTCTCCCAGCATGGCGACACCGGTGGCCTCTGCCTGCCGGCACCACTCCTGCAAATCCGCCAAAGGGGTCGCCGAGTGCGTGCCGGAGCGTTCCCAGATCTTCTGAAGACGCTGTTTGAAGCTGTACACCACTTGCAGCTGTTCGCTGTTCTCAAGCGCCTGGGACAAGGCCTGCCGGTCGCGCGAATCCAGTAGCGCTTCATTGCGCACCAGGGCTTTGCGCGCGCGTTTCAGCCACGCGCAAGCGCGGGAGTTGGCGCATGAACGCTGTGCCTCCATACGGCAGACCGGCACGATCACATCGCGGGAATAGCGCGCCATTACCTGAAAGCGATTGGACAACACGGCACGTACCGAATCCATATCCAAGGCAGACTTGGGCTGACCCAGCTGGGGCAGGCGCGCCACCTTTTTCACCCGTGCCAGGCCCAGCATTTCCAACACGCGGATGTAGAGCCAACCGATATCGAATTCCCAGCGCTTGGAGGACAGCCGCGCCGAGTTGGGATAGGTGTGATGATTATTGTGCAGCTCTTCGCCGCCGATGAGTATGCCCCAGGGCACGATATTGGTGGCGGCATCGGGACATTCGTAATTGCGATAGCCCCAGTAATGGCCGATCCCGTTGATCACCCCGGCGGCCCAGAAGGGAATCCAGAGCATCTGCACGGCCCAGACGGTGACCCCGGCCACACCGAACATAAGTACATCGGCCAGCAGCATCAGGCCGATGCCGGCAAAGCTGTGGCGATAGACATTTCGTTCCAGCCAGTCATCAGGTGTACCTTTGCCGTATTTATCCAGGGTCTCAGTCACCTCGGCTGCTTCGCGATACAGCTCGGCCCCCTGCCATAAAACCTTTTTAATTCCCAGCACCTGGGGACTGTGGGGATCCTCCTCGGTTTCGCATTTGACGTGGTGCTTGCGGTGGATCGCCACCCATTCTTTGGTCCGCATGCCGGTGCTCAGCCACAGCCAAAAGCGAAACAGGTGGCTTGGGAGCGGATGCAGTTCCAGCGCGCGGTGCGCCTGGTGACGATGCAGGAATACCGTGACGCTGATGATTGTCAGATGGGTGAGGATCAGCGTGGCGCCGACCATTTCCCAGATGGACAAATCGAGAAGACCGTTAATCATTAAAACCTCGGATAGTTTATCGTATTGCTTGCAGGATAGTTCAGATCGCGATGCATTTCAGCGGCATGGATCAAGCCAAGGCCATTATCGTCAAAAACAGCGCCGCGCACGCGCCCGGGAAAAGAGAAAACCCCCTCTTTTGGTGTGTCTTTTTAAACAGCGTCGCGCACGCGCCCGGGAAATGATTAGACAAATGAAATACTAACATAGTGCCCATTATCACGGCGTTGTCGATTAGGCGGCCCGGCGGCGCAATAGTTCCCCATGACCCAGATAAACCATGCCCTGGAAATTTCCCGAGCGACGCGATAGGTTATGGGTGACGACACTATTTCAAAAAACATCTCTTGGGGGGAGGGCTGTCATGAATAATACCGGACTACAGCTTGGTTCAATAGCGCTTGTTGCACTGCTTACAGCGGCGACTGCGACAGCCAAGGACGATACCGTACTTGTGCCGGCCGGCACTTTTATAATGGGCAGCGACAAGCTCGACACGGAGAAGAACGGCCCGGAATACGGCAACATCAAGCCGCTGTACCTGGATGAACACCCGCAGCATCCGGTCGATCTCCCCGCCTTTCGCATCGACCGTTATGAAGTGACGAATGCCGACTATCGCGCATTCATCGCCGCCACCGGCCACCCGCCGCCGCCTTACTGGCTCAGCAACGGTTACGTGTTGAGTCTGCGCAAAGGCGACATCGGCAAACTCGACGACGGCCGCCTGCGCGCCTTGGTGGCGGATATCTTCAGGATCGATGTAGACAGCCGCACGCTGGACCACGCCGGTCTGCTCAAGGCCATCGACAATCGCCTTGGCTATCTGGACACCCTGCCCGTCATTGAAGTGAGCTGGCACGACGCCCACGACTATTGCGACTGGGCCGGCAAGCGCCTGCCCACCGAAGCGGAGTGGGAAAAGGCGGCTCGTGGTAGCCATGCCAATGAATTCCCCTGGGGCGACCAATGGCACGCTGGCTACAGCAACAGCGGCGACGAGTACTGGGAAGACGGCGTCGCGCCGGTGGGCACCTATCCGGACGATCGCTCACCCTACGGCGTCATGGACATGGGCGGCAATGTCGCTGAATGGGTGGCCGACTGGTACCAGGCCTACCCCGGGTCGCATGAGGTCAGCGCCGCTTTCGGTAAGCAGTTCCGCGTCATCCGTGGCGGCGCCTGGGGCCGCGAAGGCCACTATGCCCTGCATCTGTTTCTGCGTGCGGCGTATCGTTTCAACCTTAGACCGAACAGCCGGCTGGACGATGTAGGCTTTCGCTGCGCCCAGGATGCCCAGCCATCAGCGGCGGCCACGGCCCACAGCGCCCACGCTCAATGAGGGGCTCAGCCCCCGGGTGACTGCCAATAGGCATACAAATAGTAGGCGCCCCAGATCAACAGTCCTACCGCCACCAGTATCAGCCAGCGCGGGACATAACCATGGTTTTCCACCAGACCAGAGTCCTTATAGATATAGGCCTGCTTGGCCTCAGTTCGTTTCTCCGCGTCCTGAAAACGCCGATCGACCGATTGATCTTCACGCGCCTTGCCTTGTTGCGTCATTGTGCCTTCCTCTCACTGTCGCCCCGGCCCAGGCCGGCCAATTGACTGTTGTCGCGACTCTGCCAGACCGCCTCGGCAATATCACCGCGCCCCGCCGCCTGTGACAGGGAGGCCCACAGACGGCGACGGGCATCGCCCCTTTGGGCCTCGGCCAGGCCCTTGTCCCTGAGCGTCTCCATCTGGGCATCGATGCGCAGCGACTGCACGAAATGGACAATATTCCAGATCGCTTTGCCGTCGAAACTGCCGGCAAAGGGCGGCATGGGCGTGGCCCCGACCCCGGTCATGATGGTCTCGAACAGGTGCTCACCATCGTGGCCCAATTTCACCCCGCCCGCAACACCGGCCGGCAGGGTGAAATTGGCGGGCGTGACGGGATTGCCCCAGTCGTCAGTGAGGCTGGTCGCCAGGGGGCCGTCGCCCTCGCCGGTCTTGCCATGGCAGGTAAAGCAGATATTCATGAACTGCTGTCGCCCCTGGGCGATGGACTCCGCAGTCACGTCCGGTTCGGGTGGAATGTCGACCGACGGATTGACTGTTTCCTGTTGCCAGCGTTCGGAAAAGGTCTTGAGATACTGAATGACCGCCAGGCGCTCATCCACCGAGATCTTGTACCAGGGCGGCATGGCCGTGCCCCACAGGCCGTGGCTGATGGTAACGAACAGGTCCTCGTCCGAGGGCAAGGAATTGGGGCCGCCACGGGTCGAGCGGAACTTGAACTTGCCGGCCGTGAAGTCACGCGGCTTGGGCTCAAGAAATTGGGCCGCCGGGCCCTGTCCGTCGCCCTTGGCCCCATGGCAACCGATGCAGCGCCGCGCATAGACCTCTTGCCCCAGGCCCACCAGTTGCTCTTGCTCCTCACCTTGCAGGCGCACGGCGGCCCCGGCGTTGAGGCGGGTGGGCATAAAGGTCTCGCGCCAATCCCCGATGTTGGTACCCAGGCGCTGGAGATAGGCCACCAAGGCCTTGCCATCGGCGTTCAATTGCGGCGCGCCGTCGCCCTCCTGTTTATACAACCACGGGAAACGCGGCATGATGGAGTCCGGCACCACCGCGCGCGGATCCCAGTAATGGGCGGCGTGCCAAGTGTCGTCGTAGCGGCGACCCACACGGGTCAGATCGGGACCAATGCGGCGGGTACTGAGCAGATGGGGCTGGTCGAAGACATATTCTCCGGCCTGGGACACCGGTCCCCAGCGCTGCGTCTCCCCGGTCACCGGCCGGATGTACTGGGAGTGGCAATACCAACAGCCGTCACGAATATAGATCTCCCGGCCGCGCTGTTCCTGCTCGGTATAATCGGTCACTTGGATGGTCTTGCCGGTGCGCGCCTCGGCCACTTCGGGAATGGCGGTCTCGGGCAGCAACGAGGGCATGATGCCCTGCACCACCACGGCGGCGAAAAAGAAGCCGATGCCGGCGACGATGAACACCGAGGACGGCCGCCCAAACCAGCTCACGCTCTCGCGCGCCGGGCGCGCCTCCAGGGCCTCGTGTTCCTTGTCTTCCGGCTGCACCGGCTTGCCGTGGCGGGCGGTCTGAACGAAGTTGATCACCATCAGCAGAAAACCGATATCCATGGTGGCCCCCGCCAGGGTGCGCCCCAGCCACCAGGGCTTCATAGTGACCACCGAATCGACGAAATTAGCGCCATACTCCAGCATACTGCCCTGCACAAAGCCCTGCGCCGTCAGGCCCAACAACATTACCGCCGACCCGGCCACGGTGAGCCAAAAATGCCAGCTGGCCAGGCGTGCGCTCCATAACTGGCGGCCGGTGAGCCGCGGCCAGAGGTAGTACATGGCCCCTACCACCGAGACGATAAACGTGCCGAACACAGTGGCATGGGAATGCGAGATGACGAAATCGTTAAAATGGGTCAGCTCTTGCATGCGCCGCAGGGCCTCGACCGAGCCCTGAAAACAGCCGAGCAGGTAGTACAAAACGCCCAACAGCAGAAACTTAGCACCGTAACTGTCACCGTCCTTGCCGCCGGCGATGGCGCCCCAGCGCCCCAGGGCCGTGCCGAACAGATTGGTGACCACCGCCCATACGGGGATGATCAACAACATGCTGGTGACGATGGAAATGGTCTGATTGTGATAGGGGATGGGGCTGAACAAGTAGTGATGGGTACCGACGAAGGGATAGAAAAAGGCCAGCGTCCAGAAGCCCAACAACGACAGACGGTGGCTAAACAACGGATTATGGGTCGCCAGCGGCACGAAATAATACATAATCGCCAATCCCGCCGGGGTGATCCACAAACCCACCACATAGTGGATATAAAGCCCGTGCAGGGCGGCATTGCTGATGCCCGACATCTCCATATAGGGCAAAATCACATTGCCCAGCACCAGGTTCATCAGGGTCCACACCAGGGCAGCAATGGTATACCAGAGAGAAACGTAGAAACCGCCCTCGCGGCGCTTGAAGATGGTCACCAACACCTGGCCGCCGATCAGCGCCAATACCAGCCAACGCAGGATATTGAAGGGCCACTCGAACTCGTCCGCCTCGAAGCCCAGGTTGTAACCCAGCAACAACGAGATGGAGCCGGTAATGAGAAACACGTTCCAACCGATCAGGGCCCACCAGCCCCAGGCCTCTTTGGCCATGGGGCGGCCGCACAGGCGCGGTACCAGGTAATACAGCATGCCCAGCACCGGTGTGGAAAAGGCGCCGAAGATCACGCCGTTGACATGTACCGGGCGCATGCGGCCGAAGGTCAGCCAGGCGGTCTCGCCGAGAAAGCCGGGGTTATGGAATTTGATGGAGACCAGCAATCCGAGAAGTGGAAACACGGTCAGCCAGGCCAAGCCCCACCACAGCCAATGCCTGATAAGTTTTTTATTGACTAACTGCGGTGCTGCGTCCTGACTGTGTTCGCTCACGAGTCCCCTCCTTTCCAACCTGACATGTAGCGTTCAACAAACAACAGCACATGATTATGGAGGGGGCACGGGGATGGGGCTTTGATATTTCGCAATCGCTGATCATCGCGACTATTTCGGGGCACCATGGGTTCGAAGTAAGCGCGCAACGATGCGCTGCATCAGGCCGATACCGCCTGACCCATACCCAAGTAGCACTAGGCCACGGATGTGGCCTGTGCATCGAAGCTGTACACGATAGGTGTGGACACGGCGAATCAATGTCACCAGAACGACCTGCGTATCTGGAGAGCGGCCAATACGCCGCTGGCGATGCCCGGCGCCATCAACACCCACCCCAATCTTTCGGTCAGGTTCAAGCCAGGGTTTGGCATCGACGTGCTAGCCCGGGTGGAATCAGTTTAAGACAGGGTAACGGCAGCGGCCGACGCTCAGGCGTTCAAGGCGCGCAGGTCGAGCCTGCCCGCCGCCATGGGCGGACACCAATAGTAGCCGCCGGAAACCGGCCGGGTGTAGTTGAACAAGGCATCGGTAATACCGTCTTCGTGGCCGGCCATACGCGCCAGCATCACCTCGAAGGCGTCCAAGGAATGGCCGAAGGCGACGAAGTTGAGACCGGCGTCGTTGCCCTCGGTCCAGGGCATGGAGCGCCTGACCATGAAGGCCTCCGGAGCGAAACTCTCCTGGGCGGTACGTTTGACGTGGGAGGACTCGGGGGCTTCGGTCAACTCTTCGTTGTCGCGTTTGCGCCGACCGACAGACATATCCTGTTCAAGCGGACTCATGGCCTCGAAGATCTCCAGATTGTGCAGCCACTGCTGCACCACGACGAAGCTGGCGCCGTCCAGGCCCGCGCCCTGATCGCGTACAATCGCGGCGGCGACGGCCGCCTCGCCCTGGGGGTTTTCAGTGCCGTCCACATAGCCGGTCAGATCACGGCAATCGCGATGCAGGAAGGTATCGAGCACCTCTTGCAGTTGAAAGTCCATGGCCAGGGCGTGTTCGATGACGCGTGAGCGGTGATACAGTTCGCCCCGATCACTGCCGCGCAGCCAAAACCATAACGCGTATTGCGTGGACGGGATATCAAAGCCCGACCCGACCATGGCGGGAAACGGTCGCAGGCCGGCGATCTCGGCATCCAGCGCCGTCACCAGGGACGGTCCCAAGCCAACCACAGTGTCTTCACCGTCCACCACCTCCAACAGCGGCGTCAAGGCCTCGGCGGCGGCGCTCGCGTCGGATTCGAAACTGAACATCAGATAACGGGCGTGTCTGGGTACGGGGGCTAAAATACCGGCTTGACTGCTCACCGCTTGCTCCTTGTGGTTGTTATGGATTCCAGCAGAATGGTTACCGTTTCAAGGAGGTGAGTCAAGCGCCGGCAAGACGGCATCGATGGTAGACTGGAACACCATAATACCAACGACATGCACACGGAGAGCGCCTATGTACATCGCCATGAATCGCTTCAAGATCGCGCCCGGGCGCGAACAGAATTTTATCGACGTCTGGAAAAACCGCGAGACCTATCTCGACACCGTCCCCGGCTTTAAGTCTTTTCAGCTATTGCAGGGATCGAGCACAGAGGAATACACCCTGTTCGCCTCGCACTCCATCTGGGAATCGGAACAGGATTTTATTAACTGGACCCAGTCGGAGCAGTTCAGAAAGGCGCATGCCAACGCCGGCGGCCAGACTAAGGACATCTATCTGGGCGCGCCGCAATTCGAGGGATTCACAAAGGTTTTATAGCGCATACGCACCACAGCTCGACATATTAGCGGGTGTCGGATTCGCCCCTTTGCCGTGTCTTGCCTTAGGCCGCCTGCTTCTGCGCCACCTTGGCCACATGCTCGCCCTGAAAACGGGCGATGGTGAGCTCGTTCTCTGACGGCTGACGGCTGCCGTCGCTGTCTGCCAGGGTCGAGGCGCCGTAGGGTGTACCGCCGCTGATCTCCTTCATGTTCATCAATTCCTGGCAGGAGTACGGCACACCGACGATGATCATGCCTTGATGCAGCAAAGTGGTGTGAAACGAGGTGATGGTGGTCTCCTGGCCGCCGTGCTGAGTCGCCGTGGAGGTGAAGACACTGGCCACCTTGCCGATCAGGCTGCCGTTCATCCAGTGCTTACCGGTCTGATCGAGGAAATTACGCATCTGGGCACACATGTTGCCGAAGCGGGTGGGCGTGCCGAAGATAATGGCGTCGTAATCGGTGAGGTCGTCGACACTGGCCACGGGGGCGTCCTGATCCAGCTTGACGCCCGCCTGGCGCGCCTTGTCTTCCGGAATCAACTCGGGCACGCGCTTGATGTCCACCTCGGTACCGCCCACTTTAGCGGCCCCCTCGGCCACGGCCTTGGCCATGGTTTCGATGTGGCCGTACATGCTGTAATAAAGCACTAGAACTTTTGACATGGTGTTCCTCCGGCTAGTCGTTTTCGCGCACAACATCCAGGTTAACAATCTCATCATTATTGACATTGACATTTATCAGTATGGGCTGACAACACACTTCGCAATCTTCGACGTATTCCTGACTCCCGGCGGTGGTGTCCACCATGATCACATTGGATTCGCCGCAATAGGGACAATCGATGGTTTTGTTTTCAAGGGCAAGACTGACCATATCGCCTCCTCTGTTTCGTCGTGCAAGGGTTGAATACTTGGGGCGCCCGGATCAGGACACGAGCACCCTGACCTGAAACGGCGCCAGCGAAAACCGCGCGCGGCGCTCGTGGGGATAAATTTCCGGCGCCGCCCCGCTGAGCGGCGCGGCGACCTCGGCGGCACTGCCGAGATGGCGCCAGTGCCAGGGCAGATAAAATTCCGGGTAGTTGCGGGCACTGCAGTTGGCGATCACCATGACCTGATCGGGATTGCCGAGCGGCCGGCCTGCGCTACGGCAGTAGGCGAATACCCGTTCGCCGAAACGCTCATCCATGCCGGGATGAAAATAGAAAAAATCCACTTCGTTACGCTGCAGCGCCGGATGCCGGCGACGCAGCTCTATCAAGGCCCGCACCATGCCGCGCAGGCTCTGATGCCCCGGCTGATAGGCGCGGTGCCAGTCGATGGGGTCCGACATCTTCAGACGCCAGTCATTATGGTCGAGGTCGTGGCAGTCGCCGAACTCCTCGCCGGCCAGGATCATGGGAATCCCCACCGCCGTTAACAGCAGGACGAAAGCGCTGCGTATCTGCTGCAAGGCGTCTTCATGGGCCTGGCGCATGGCCGCGTCCTGATGACTCAGGTTGTTGACGAACCAGCGCACCGCCTCCACATTGCCGTCGGAGAGCCCACGCTCACGCAACAGGCGGGCGAACACCGCATTGAAATAACGCTGTTCGCCCTCGTTCTCCACATCATGGGAGGTGATGTAGTTGACCGCCTGGGCCAGATCATCGAACCCCGCTTTGAAACTGCTTTCCAGATCATTCCAGGTGCGCCAACCTCCGATCAGCGCCTGGATCCGTGCGCGCCGGGCCGGCTGTCCCCACTCGGTATGAATGTCATCCCGCATTAAGCGCCGCAGTTCGTCGCGGAAGGCGAAATTCCACATCGCATCGACCACCTTGCGACCGTTGGGATTGGTGGATGTCGGTTTGGTGATCACGGCGCGGCGCCAGGAGTCTTCCGCGATCACCAGGAACGGCCGATGCGGGAACAGATTGTGGTGGCTGGCCCAGGCATGTTCGGTAAAACTCTGGATGAACTCCCAGTGATCAATGCCGCGAAACTCGTCGATGCGAAAGCCGTCGATGTGATAGTGGCCGATCCAATAGTCGGCCATTTGCAAATGAAATTCACGCGCCCAGTAACGCCCGTCCGCCCCCGGGCTGCGATAACGGAACAGCCGCGCGCCATAGTCCTCGCCACGGCCCGGCTCCTCGTCACGGCTGTTGAGAAAAAACCAACTTTCGGCCAAGGGTTCCAAAGGGCATTCACGGGCATGGTTCATGACGACATCCAGAAATACCCGGATGCCTCGCTGGTGACAGCACTTGATGAAAAATTTCATATCCACCGGCGTGCCCATGTCGATGTCCGGGCAGAAGAAAAAGCGCGTGCCGTAGCCCCAGTTGAGGGTGTCGGCGGAATCCTGCACCGGCAGCAGCTCAATGGCGTTGATGCCCAAATCGGCCAGATTATCGAGATGCTCGAAGATCACGCGGTCGAAGGTGCCCAGTCCCAGCTGGCGCATACTGCCCGTCTCGCCCGGCGGGGTGTGCATCCAGCGCAAGGGCATTTCGTAGATCACCAGTTGATTATTTGCCGGCAGGGGATAATCCGGGCTGAGTTCATCCTGCCAGGAAAAAGGCGGTTGCCAGCGCAGTCCGTCCTTGATGCGGAATACGCCGCGATAACCGCCGAAGCGGGTGATCTCTTCGGCGTACGGGTCGGCCACCGGCCGCTCGTCATTACCGTCGAGAATAAACTCGTACTCATAGACGCCGTCAGCCAAGCCCATATCGGCCAGGTTGATTTCGTGACAACAGGCGGAATCCCGTGACGGCAACAGGGGAATCTTGTACCACTCGCGAGGATAGAAACGGTCGCGCGCGTCGAGCAGGGAAAAACGAATTTCCACCCTGAGTGCGTTTTCGACCGGAATACGTAACGCGCTGAGCGCCGATTGCCGCGCCAGCGGCGCCACATCCTCCTCTATATTGAATGGCATAACGGGATACCCGGGGTTGAATTCGGAACCTGTCTGTTTTTGTTGTGCCAGTGGACTACAGCATTTTAGTTATAGACCGCTTGGCGCCAATTGCCAGTAGCGCCGCGACATAGGCTCAAGAATAGCCCATGCTGGGCGGATCCAACGGCGCTTGTGAGGATTTTAATACACGCCTGGCGCACCACCGGCGCCTTCAACCGCAGGCCAATAAATACACGCCGAATAGGTCATCTTGCGCCAGCCAATGCTTGACCGGCACGAATCCCGCGTCGGCGGCCAGGCCGATAAATTCTGCGGGCGCGTATTTGTACGAACACTCGGTATGCACCGATTCGCCGGCATCGAAATCAAAGCGATGACCATTAATGCGCAGCCGTTGCGACTGCGCGCTCACCAGATGCATCTCGACCCGGCCCGCCGCGCTGTTGTAAAAGGCGTGGTGTCTGAACCCCTGGGGATCGCAGTCGGCCTTCAGTTCGCGCTGAATACGGTGCAACAGGTTAAGGTTGAATTGCGCCGTCAGGCCGGCGGCGTCGTTGTAGGCGGCGTCCAACACCGCGGCCGGCTTCTTGGTATCCACGCCGATCAACAACATGCCGTCCTGCCCCACTGTGTCGCGGATCAAGGCCAGAAAATCGCGCGCCTCGGGGGGATGAAAATTGCCCAGGCTGGAACCGGGGAAGAAGACCAAGCGAGGCCCCTCCGGCACCTGCCGCGGCAAGGGCATGGAATGGCTGAAATCGACACAGGCGGCGTGGATGGGCAGCCAGGGAAACGCGGCCGCCAGCTGCCGCGCCGCGGACTGCAGATAGGTATGGGAGATATCCATGGGCACATAGGCACTGGGCTGCAGGGCATCGAGCAGCCAGCGGATCTTCTTCAGGCTGCCCGCACCCGGTTCGATCACCACCCGACCGCCGCCGACCAAGTCGGCAAGCTCATCCGCACAGCGGGTCAGCAAGCGATGCTCGGCGGCCGGCAGATAATACTCGGGTTGTGCGCAAATGGCGTCGAATAATTCAGAGCCGCGATCATCATAAAAAAACTTCGGCGGAATCATTTTGTGTGGCCGCGACAGGCCCTGCACTACGGCCTCGTACAGGCTTAAGGTCTTGGGCGAGTGATCATGGAACGTGACGTGCTCCGTCATTATGCATCCTCCGCCAGGCGCACCCCGGTCACCGGCCAGCGGTCATGGGGATAGAAAAAATTACGATAACTGGCGCGCAGGTGGCCCGGCGGTGTCAGGCAACAGCCGCCGCGCAGCACCATCTGATTGCACATGAACTTGCCGTTGTATTCGCCCATGGAACCGGCCAAGGGCTTGAAGCCCGGATACGGCGCGTAGGGGCTGGCGCTCCATTCCCAGACATCGCCGTACCACTGGCCCTCGCCGGGCTGAGGCTGCAGCCGGGTGTGATCGAGAAAGTTACCCGCCACCGGCTGCTGCGCCAACATCAATTCCAGCTCGGCCTCACTGGGTAGACGCTTGCCGGCCCAGCGCGCATAGGCATCGGCCTCGTAAAAACTCACATGACAAACCGGTTCGTCGGGGTTCAGTGTGCGCATACCGCCCAAGGTGAATTGCAGCCACACCCCGTCGCGCTGTTCCCAATACAAGGGTTGCTGCCAACCCTCGCGCTTGAGCAGCGACCAGCCGTCCGACAACCAAAGCTCAGGCCGTGCATAGCCGTCGTCTTCGATGAAGGCGAGATACTCGCCGTTGCTGACCGGCCGCGAGGCCAGTCGGTGATCGCGCACCAGCACCTGATGCCTGGGCGTTTCGTTGTCGTAGGCGAAGCCGTCCCCAGCATGACCGATGTCCATAATGCCGCCCGGGCGGTCGATCCAAACCATGGGGACGGACGCCGGCTCGGATACCTGCAGACTGTCCGAATAGGCCGGCCGCGTCGGGTTCACCGACAGATTATGTTTAATATCCATCAACAGCAGCTCCTGGTGCTGTTGTTCATGATTCAACCCTAAAGTGACGCGATATGCGAATTCGGGCCAACGCGCCTCCTCGACGCGCTCAATCAGTTCGAGCATGTGTTCATCCACATGGGCACGATAGCGATACACCTCTTCCACTGTGGGACGCGACAACATGCCCCGTGCCGGGCGCGGATGCATGCTGCCGACCGTTTCGTAATAGGAGTTGAACAGATAGGCGAATTCGGGACGAAAAGGGTGATAAGCACTGTGGAACTCCGGCAGCACGAAGGCTTCGAAAAACCAGCTGACATGGGCGATATGCCATTTCGGCGGACTGGTCTCGACGATGGACTGTATTTGATAATCGTCAGTGTGCAGCAAGGCACAGATGCGCGCGCTTTCGTCGCGAATCGCGCGATAATCGGCGGCGAGATCGGTTTTGGTGATATACAGGTTTGATGTTCCGCTCATGCGCGCATCCCTCCGCTGTCTGATTTTATATTCCAGTTTGAATAGATATTATTGCCAAACTATTAAGGCAATACCAACCCTCCAGACAGTGGTGAATATATCATTGTCTCCGCCCGGCTAAATAATGTACAAAAGCATCGGCTCAGGCTGGCGGTGTCGATTTTAGCTGCAACCGTTCAATCGCCTTGAATATATCGCGCCAGCTCACAATTCCAACGGGACGCCTTGCCTCGTCGACCACGGGATTACATGACACCGTGTGCACGTTAAAAAAATGGACGGCGTCATAGATACTGGCGTCCGGGGGCAAGGTTACCAGCTCTCTGGACATGATTTGATGCACCCGCTTATTGAGTGTGGCGACATCCCTCGCGGTCTCGACCAGAGTGCCGATATTGGGGCTCAGGGCTTTGAGCAGATCCCTGTCGGACACCACCCCAGCCAATTTCCCATTGGCCGCCACCAGCAGGTGATGAAATCCGGTATTGTCAAAGATCTCCTTGACTGCCGCCAGCGTATCATCCAGTTCCACAGTGACTATCTCGGTGGCCATGATGTTTCTGATACTCATTGATTGCTTCCTTCGCGCGCAGGCATATGGTTCAATTTATCAAAATAAACCACATCATGGATTTCGGCATCAGATAATCAACTCACCCAAGCCGAATAAGGGGATGCGCCGCTTACCTGCTTGCAGTTCGCCCGTGACGATGCCCATGGCGAAGCCGCCGATCACCCAATTGGCGATATTGTTTCTATGGCTCAGTGTCAAGACAAAATTGTAGTCAGTGCCCGCCGCCTGGAAAGCGCCGGCCCACGCGCTAGGCCAGCGGTAAAATCCTAGCGCCTGTTGCCGCCGCGTGACGCCCCCTTTAAATCCAAGCAAGGGCGTCACCTCGCCGTTGAATACCACAAAGCCCTCCTCGTGACCGGTCAGTTCGGCAAGAAAATCGCTGTCCTGGCTATGAAAATAAAAGTCCCCGCGCTTATCGATAACGGCATATATGCCATGGAAGTCGTCGAACACGTCGGCATAGCGACGCGTCAGGCGGTTGAAGGCCGGCAAATACAGGTATTCATGAATCACCCGGCCCTCCAGGCGCCGGCCCTGCCATTCCAGTGTCGCGGCCGCCACGCCCAGACGATAACGGCTCAATCCCGCCGCAGTGGCGATCACCGTGTTGATTGGCGTGGTCTTCAGTTGCAGTTGATTGGCAGCGCTGCTCACAGTCATGCCGCTGGCCTGGTCACCGCTGAAGGAAAAATAGGCCGAGTCGGGAATACGCTCCAGACGACGGGAGGCATTGTCATAGGCACCATTGCCCTGCAGGCTACGCCAGCCGGACTGCTGGTCGTAGAGCACGACGAAGTGTTCCGCCTGCCAGCTGTCGCCGTCCTGACCGCGATTGGTGTCGATGGCGAAGGCCACTGCGCCCTTTTCATCCCAACCGACGAAAGAGAAATAATCGGAATAATAGGCCAGGCGCAGGCGTGCCAACTCTTCGGCTGTGATGGAAAAAATTCTGTCCTGGGACGCTGTGCTGCTGCAGGCGGACAACAACACCACGGCTATGACCACAAAGGCGGTTTTCATCGTCGAGCTCCTGGATAGCATCGAACGGCACCTGTTACAAAAACGCTCTTATACCACTCTAGAACGCCTCGCCGGTGCGCGCCAGTACGACGGCCGTAATCAGGGCGTGGCAGTGTTGCCCCGGCGCCAAGCTTAGCGTGTGCAGCGACTTGCGACTGATATTGGCCAGCAGGGGGCGCAGACAGGCGGAGGGGGAGCCGCGTTTATTTATCTTGCTCCAGGTCAAGCGGTTTTTTCGCAAACAGTTTGGTCCCCGTAAACATGGCCGACACCAAGGCCGATCTCTCCCTAAACTCCATTACCACCACGGCGGCAATGTGCAGGAATATGGCGGCCAACAGAATGTAGAATGTGTATTCATGGACTGTAATAAACGGCTTACGGAAGGCGCGCATTTCCTCATACGCCTGCTCATCGACCATTTCTTTCGAACCCGGTTCCAATCCTTCCAGCTTGCTGTGATCTTCACCTGCCCCGGTCACCCACTCCGCGATCTCGTGACCGAACGGCGGCAGATACAGGTCGGTGCCGGCCAGCACCAGCCCCGTGGTCGCCTGAGCACCCAGCAAGACAAAGAGAAATGTCACCATCAACCGCGCCAGTGGATTGTGGCCCAGATATTGGGGTGGATCGCCCTGCTTAACCCCATGGACATAGTCCGCCAGCATGCGCCGATAGGCCCGACCCCAGGGCCGGATGGCGCGCCAGCGCGCATAGCGATTGCCGACAAACATCCAGATCAGTCGCCATATCAGGTTAAGTACAAATACATATCCGATATAGGCGTGGACCGTCTTTAACAGAACCTTGCCGTCCGAACTGACGCCGAGGATTTTGCTGTTGAGAATGACCACGCCGACAGCGATTAAACCCAGCACACAAATCACGTTTAACCAGTGGAATATTCTGACCGTCCGGTCCCAGACAGGATAGGCGTCGCGGGGTTGATCATCGACATGCGGTTTATTCATTGCAGTAGACCTTCAGCTAGATTGATTCGGTATTTATGATACATATCGAGCAATCGTGTGAATACTGAAATCTCACCCACACGGCTCGGTATAGCGCTGCATTCAGCTAGTCAAGGTCGCGTTCTGGACCAGTGAGACGGCCTTGATCAGGGCATAACAGCGCTGTCCCGGCTCCAGCCTGAGACTGTGCTGGGACTTACGGCTGATATTGGCCAGCAGGGGGACGCCGATATCAAGTTTGAAATGAACCTCATGACCGGAAATGTCGGGTGTGTCAATCTGCGTAACGGTGGCCGGAAGGATATTCAGAAAACTGGTGGTCGCCTGAGGCTGTTGCAAAGCGATGCCCACATTGCGCGCCAGCACATGGACCCTGAGTGATTCCCCCGGGCTGTTCGGCTGCAACGGCACATACAGATGACCGCCCGCAAACGACAGACGCGTCAAACCGAATTCAATTTCGTGCCCGTCCACGCGGGTTTCCAGCACCGAACCGGACATGTCGCCCAGGTATTGACTTAAAGTAAGTTCGGAACAGAGCTGCGCCAGCGGACCGCTGGCGATGCTGCGGCCGTTTTGCATCAGCACCAGGGTATCGGTGATTTGTAATACCTCGTGCAGTGAATGGCTGACATAGACCACCGGCATCTGCAGTTCATCGTGCAGCCGCTTGATAAAGGGTAGCACTTCCCGCTTGCGCGCCATATCCAGCGAGGCCAGCGGTTCATCCATCAGCAGCAGTTGAGGGCTGGCCAACAAGGCACGGCCGATGGCGACGCGCTGCTGTTCCCCCAACGAAAGGTGCTGTGGTCTGCGCGCCAACAACGGCCCCAAGGCAAGCAGATCGATGATCGTGTCCCAATCCAGTCGCCGTTGTGCCGGCGGCCTGCGCCGGTAGCCATATTCCAGGTTGGCGCGCACACCGAGATGATTGAACAGGCGCGGCTCCTGGAACACGTAAGCCAGACGTCTTTGATGAACAGGCAAAAAGATATTGCGGCGTTCATCCTGCCAAACCTGATCACCCAACTGCACATACCCTGTGGCACTGCGCTCCAGTCCCGCCAGGCAGCGCAGCACGCTGGACTTGCCCGCGCCGGAGGGCCCGAACAAGGTGGTGACGCCGGGGAGCGGCGCATCAAGTTCGGCCGTGAGTTTAAAACCGGGGTAGTTGAGCCCAAATCGGGCCTTCAGTTCCCTAGCCATGGCCGGGGTAGCGGCGATTGATAAGATACACCAGGGACAACACCACGAAGGTGAAGATCAGCAATCCGGCCGACAAGGTATGGGCACTGGCATAGTCCAGCACCTCGACCTGCTCGTAGATGGCGATGGACAACACACGGGTCTCGCCGGGGATACTGCCGCCCACCATGAGCACCACGCCGAACTCCCCTAAGGTATGGGTAAACCCAAGCACCGCGGCGGTGACATAGCCACGCAGGGCCAGCGGTATCATGACACTGACAAATGCATCCAGTGGTGAAGCACCCAAACACCCGGCCACTTCCAGGGGTTGACGGCCGACGGCAGCAAAGGCGTTTTGCAACGGCTGCACTACAAACGGCAATGAATAGATCACCGAGGCGATCACCAGACCGGAGAAGCTAAAGGTCAGTGCCGAGCCGGTGAGTTCGGCCCAGGGGCCACCGATGACGCCATTCGCACCGAGGACCAATAGCAAATAGAAGCCGATCACCGTCGGCGGCAGCACCAGGGGTAAGGCCACCACCGCCTCAACCGCCGCGCTCCATTTGGAGCGCGCACGGGTCAGCCACCAGGCCAGCGGCGTGCTCAGCAACAACAGGATAACAGTCGTGACTGCCGCCAGCTGCAGGCTTAGCCATACCGGGTCGAGATCAAGCCCGGCCATTATAAATAGCCATATCGTTTCATCACCCGGCGCGCCTCGTCGCCCTGCAAAAATCTTAGAAAACGGCGCGCCGCTGGATTGTCCCTGCCGGATTGCAACAACGCCGCACCTTGACGCAGCGGCCGGTAGTGTTGCTGCGGCACTGGCCAGTAGTATTCGCGATTAAAACGGTTGGCGGGACTCAGCACCTGAGACAGAGCCACGAATCCCAGCTCGGCGTTAGCGCTGGCGACAAACTGAAACGCCTGGCCGACGCTCTCGCCGCGCACCAATTTATGTTGCAGTGAAGCCCACAAGCCGAGCGACTGAAGGGCCTCCCGCGCCGCCGAACCGTAGGGTGCGGTGCGCGGATTGGCGACGGCGATGCGCTGCACTGCCGCATCGCTGAGGCTGCCCCGGTTGACAGGCCGGGCCGCGGCGCTCCACAACACCAACCGGCCGCGCGCATAGACAAAACGGCTGTCGGGCACCACCTTGCCCGTCTGCGCCAATCTGTCCAGATGGTGCTGGTCGGCGGCCAAGAACACATCGTAGGGCGCCCCGTGGATAATCTGGGCATAATGTTTGCCGCTGGAGGCGCTGCTGATGATCAATCGATCGCCGCTTTGCTCGGCATAAACAGGCTCGATGGCCTGCAGCGTCGCGAGAAAGTTGGCCGCCACCGCCACCCTCACCTCACCGGCCCGTACGCCGCCGGCGAACAGCACAGCGCTTAGCGCCAGATACACCGCACAGCGCTTCATCTAATGCTTACGGGTACAGGCGCAGGGTCGACCCGGCATCATTATTCGGAGCGAAAATAGCTGTCGGCGATGGCCGTGTGGAGTGAGCCCAATTCAACCTGAAAATCGTCGATGAACTGGTGCAACGCCTTGCGGCTAAGCCTTGGGGTCTTGACATCTTCCAGGTGTTTTTTCGCCTTGTTGAGATAACGCCGTGGTACGCGCGGATTGGGCAGGTGCTTCAGGCACTCGGCCACCGCATCCAGGCAATGGGCCATGGAGCGGGGAAAGGTGATCTCATGGAATAAATAGTCAAGCACATAGGGTCCGCGCACCCCGATATGCCCCTGCAGACGATAGGCCTGAAAGGCATTCAGGGATTTCAGCACATTGATCCAACGCACCGTGGCATAGGCCGGAATCTGAGTCTCTTGATCCACCAACAGGTTGGCCGCCGCCACATCGATGATACGGCTGCTCATGTCGGCACGTTCCAGGTTGCGGCCCAGACGCAGAAAATAGTAGCCGGCGTCATGGGTCAGCACGCCCATCAAAATGCCGGTCATGGTCTGGCAACGGCG
Organism: Candidatus Tenderia electrophaga; assembly: GCA_001447805.1. Classification (NCBI taxonomy): domain Bacteria; kingdom Pseudomonadati; phylum Pseudomonadota; class Gammaproteobacteria; order Tenderiales (SeqCode); family Tenderiaceae (SeqCode); genus Tenderia (SeqCode); species Tenderia electrophaga (SeqCode). The sequence continues at coordinate 1,930,212 of CP013099.1, read as the reverse complement.
GATCAGGCCGCGCATAAAATCGTCACGCTTGCGCCGTCCGATGGAGGACTTGGCGCGTTCCTGGGTATAGTGATAAAGCTCGTTGAGTTGTTCCCACACCTCATTGGGAATGATGTCGCGCGTCACCCGGCCGTTCTCGCGCGCCGCTTTGATATAGGCGGCGATGGAGCTGAGATTGCGCGTGTCGCAGATGAGAAAGTGCATCACCGTGCGCTCGTCCTGTTTGTCGGGATGCAGTTCGTCGAACTGCTCCTCCGCGCCAATGACCTTGGTGAGTTCGTACCAGCCCACTTCGGCATTGCGCGGCATGTCCAGCAACAGATTGGTCATGCTGTTGATCAGCCGCGCCGTGTCCTCGGCGCGTTCGATATAGCGCGCCATCCAGTAAACATTTTCCGCCACCCGCGACAGCATTATTTGCCTCCCATATCCACTACCCAGGTATCCTTGCTGCCACCGCCCTGCGAGGAATTGACCACCAGCGATCCTTCACGCAAGGCCACCCGACTCAAGCCGCCGGTGGTGGAATAGCTCTTTTCACCCTGCAGCGTGAAAGGTCGCAGATCCACATGGCGCGGCGCCACCCCGCCGTCGCACAGGGTGGGCACTGTGGAGATGTTCAAGGTAGGCTGGGCGATATAATTGCGTGGGTCTTTTTTGATCAGCCCGGCGAACTTCTTCAACTCGGTCTTACTGGCCTTGGGACCGACCAACAGACCGTAGCCGCCGGATTCGTTGGCCGGCTTGACCACCAGTTCGTCCAGGTGTTCGAGCACATATTCGCGCTGATCCTCGTACATGCAAAGATACGTGGGCACATTGGGGATGATGGGCGACTCGTTGAGGTAGTAACGGATGAGGTCGGGCACAAAGGCATACACCACCTTATCGTCGGCCACCCCGGCGCCGGGCGCATTGGCCAAGGCCACATGACCCTTGGCCCAGGCGCGCATCAGGCCCTTGCAGCCCAGCGCCGAATCCTTGCGGAACACCTCCGGATCGAGAAAATCGTCGTCGATACGGCGATAGATAACATCGATACGCTTGGGGCCGTAAACGGTGCGCATGTAGACCATGTCCTGCTCGTCCACGAACAGATCGCTGCCTTGCACCAGCTCGGCGCCCATCTGCTGCGCCAGATAGCTGTGTTCGAAATAAGCGGAGTTGTAGATGCCGGGCGTCAGCACCACCACTTCCGGGGTGTCCTCCTTGCGCGGCGAGAGCGAAGCGAGCATGTCATACAGCTGCGTGGTGTAATCGTCCACCGGCAGGATGTCGTAGTCCTCGAACAATTCTGGAAATACCCGCTTCATGACATGGCGGTTTTCCAGCATGTAGGACACCCCCGACGGTACCCGCAGGTTATCTTCCAACACGTACTGTTTACCGTCGGCGTCGCGCACCAGGTCGGTGCCGCAAATATGGGCCCAGACACCGTAGGGAGGTGTAATGCCCTCGCACTGGGCGCGATAATTCTTGGCGCCGTCCAATACCTCTTGTGGAAACACGCCATCCTTCACTACTTGTTGCTCGTTGTAGAGATCGGTGATGAACATGTTGAGGGCCTTCAGGCGTTGTTGCAGCCCGGCCTCGGTCTTGGCCCACTCCTTGGCGCTGATGATTCTCGGCACCAGGTCCAGCGGCCACATGCGGTCGATATTGCTGCCTTCGCTGTAGACGGTAAACGAGATGCCCAGGGCGCGAATGGCGAGATCGATGCCCTGGGTCAGGTCGGTCACCTCCTCATCGCCGAGATTGGCGAGGAAACGGCACAGAGAGCCGGCGGCACGGCGCGGATGGCCTTTGCTTGAGATCAGTTCGTCGTATCCCTTGCCGGGATCGTAGTTCTTAAAGTCGATGGCCATCTAGATTTCCGCACGGTCATAAGTTGTTCAACATTAGAACGTTTTCATCATCGGGGCGTCAACAGCCACGTATTCTTACCGCCGTTTGGGCGGCAGGTGGTGCGCCGTCCTGGCGGGTGTCGTGTACCGTATCGCCGGCGACCTGTTCAGCCAATGCCGCCGCCTTGGCCACATAAGCGCGATAACTGTCGCGCAACTCATCGAGGAAATTGGCCAGACTCTGCTTGTGCTGGGGTATGCAGCGCTCCGACACACGAAATGGTTCATGGATCACCGCGGCAAAGGCGCTGTGCTTAAGCCGTCTATCGAAATTGGCCACGGCAATGGGAACGATTAAAGGCTCGGGATCCAGCGCTGCGGCCAAATGGAAGGCGCCCTTGCGAAACGGGGCCGGCGAATCCTGCGACCAATGACTGGTGCCTTCCGGACAGATGATCAGGTTGATACCGCGCTGCAGATAGCTGCTGGCCAGTTCGTTAAACGCCGCACGTTGCATGGCCAGTGTCTGATCGGATGCCGCCACCACGTGCGACTCGCCGGTGTGGACATAGATATGGCCAAGGCGATCGTAATAGCCGTGGTGTCCGTGCTCTTCGCCACGCCCACGCCTGACCACACGCACGCCGCCGTCGCCATAGTTGGGATCGAGGATCATGGCGCTGACGAAGTGCGTATCCAGCGCCAACTCAAAGCCGTTGGGCAGCGCGTAACAGGGGTGGCTGATGAGATGATTGAGTATGAAGATGTGGCCGGGCGCGTCGGGCAGGTGTTCCGCTCCGCGAATGACATAGCGGGCGGCGCTGAAGGCCTGCTGAAAGCTGTGGCTGCAACGCTGCCTGACGCTGCGCGTGTCCTCGTCCAAGGGTGCCTGGGTGACTGCTTGATAGACCTGTTGCAGGCCCTGATAAAAACGCAATTCGCGCCATAGCTCGCTGAGGAGATCGACGCAGACGCCGGCTAGCGTGCGTTCCAAGCGTGAACCGTGGCGTTTGACGGACTCCAGACAATCGAAGGCCTCGGCATGGGTGATGCGGTTGGCCAGCAGGTGCGGCAACTTGTATAGCTTGGACGCGATCCCCAGCTGCGGACTGACCTGGGCCAACAGGTTCTGCACGGCGATTTCCTCCTGTTGATACCGTTGGGCGATGAGCTGAATACGCAGGGTACGCAAGCGCGCGCTGACTAGCCATAACAAGCGCTGCGCCAACAGCTCGCCGAACTCGGGCTGCGTCTCGGCCAAGTCCTCCAGCGCAGCGCTGTTGATCAAGGCAAGACTGCCGTCGCTGAGCGCGAGCGCTGTCTCCTCATGGCGGCCGGAGAGCGACAAGTCGGGATGGGCGATAATTTGTCCCGGCGTGGTATAGGAGCGCAGATAGATTTCATCCGACCCGTCGGCGGCGCTAAAACTGGATGCCACCGACCCGTCCATCAGCATCATCAAATAGTGCCCTGGCGCGCCCTGTTGATAGATGTATTCGTCCTTGCGGAAACGACGCAGCTCGACCAGGTCACCCAGTCGGTCGAGATAGGCTTCGGGAAAGACCTCGAAAAACAGCGAGTGGCCCAATATCTCGGACACGGCGGCCTCGCGACCTTCGTCCGGGCCATTGTCGGCGCGGTTTTGGCTCAGGGCCTCGAGCAGCAAGTCGGTCACCGACGGTGTTCGGCGTAGCTGTTGCCGGGCATCGGCGAGCAGGTTGAGCACACTCGACAGCACATAGTGATACAACTGGCGCGCTTGGCACGGGGCGCGGGAAAACAGGTGTTGTAGATCCTCGCTGGACCAGCGCAGCAACTGACAGTCGGTAATGGCTCGGGCGGAAGTGGCATAGCGCTGCGGCAAAGAAAAACCGGACCAGCCGAGCGGAAAGTATCGCAACGACAGATCACCGACCTTGAAGTGTTCATCGCGCCCTTGAAGTTGGATGGTATGCTCAACTTCACCGTCCAGCAAAAAATAGAAGTCAGCGGCAGGATGATATTGCCGGGTGATCATTTGGTTCGCCGCTAGGGTGACTGGCTGCGCCCGTTTACGCCAGTCGGCGACAAAGGCGCGCGGCGCGGCCGACCAGATAAGGTTCGCGAGTGTATCTAAATGGGCCACTGGAAAACGCCGTCCCTCGATTACATGATATTGTCGTAACACAAAGTGGATTGCAGCACTTAAACGCTTATGCAAGGCCTATGCCTGATGTTGCGGAAGATTTGATGGACACCCCCTACGACGATGACACGCCGGCCGCGGACACCCTCCAACGCCCCGCCGATTTTGACGACTTCTGGCTCGACACGCTCAATACGCTGGCCACCATCCCATTTGAAATCCAGGTTGAACGATCGCAATCCCTCGGCAACGGGCTGCAACTGGACAGCCTGTGTTTCCAATCCTGGGCGGCATGCCCCATTCGCGGCTATTTGTTGCACCAAAACAGCGCCAAACCCAGGCCGCTGGTGGTCTATACCCATGGTTACAACGGTCAATACGACATCGCACGGCCGTGGGCCGAGCGCGGCCTAGATGTGTTCGGCTTTGACATTCGCGGCTTCGGCCGCTCCAAAGTGGGGGGCTCAATTCATGCCGAGGGTTGGATTCTGACCGGTATCGAGTCAGCTCGAACATCAATCCTACGCGGCGCCATGTGCGATTACTATCGCGCCGTGGATGTGGCGCGGCGCCTATTGCCACAGCCGCCGCGCACCCTGTTCTACGGCTACAGCTTCGGCGGTGCCCTGGCGCTGATGGGCGCCGCACTGCGTCAGGACGCCGATTGCGTCGCGGCCGGCGTGCCCTCTCTGGGCTGGATGGCGGGCCGGCGACAACTGGTGAAGGCGGGTTCGGGCAAGGAGGTCAACGACCATCTGGCGCGTCATCCCCGGCTCATTGAAACGGTGATGAACAGCCTGGCCTATTTCGACTGCGCCAATTTCGCCGACCGCGTGCAGGCACCCTGCCTAATCGGCGTCGGTTTGCGGGATATTGTCGTGCCCGCCGCCACGGTACGTGCTATCAGTGACCGGCTCCGCTGCGCCAAGGTAGTGCGCGAGTTTCCGGTCAGTCATAGTAATCTGAAACAAGAACAGCTGTGGCGCAACTTTGAAACTGAATGGATCAATCTGGCCCTGAACGGACAATTGGCCAAAATGTGACCCGCGTCGATTGACTCCATGATTGCGGTTGCGGCAGAGTGCTATTAACCCGTACGAGGAATCTCATGATGAATATCCGACGCTGTCTGCCCTTACTGCTCCCGGTGCTGTTGGCTGGCTTGCTGGGCCCCCATGCGGCCTTGGCCGCGGTATACAAATGGACCGATGCGGCGGGCGTCACCCACTACGCCCATACCCCGCCACCCGAGCAACACTTCTCCGTTGTGGAGACCAGCCCCCAATCCAGATCCAGCCAAACCCAGCCAGCCACCTCCAACCCAGCGACTGCGGCCGACGCGGCCCCCAGTGACCCGCGGGCGCCGGGGGCCGTGGCCGTCACAGCGCCTCAAGCGGATGCGGAAAAATGCCGGCAGGTCGCCGCGGACATGGAAAAATTGACGAACACTGCACGCATTCGCTTGCAAAGCGGTGAAACCAGCAAAATCCTCACCGATGAGGAAAAACAGGCCCTGATTGAAGAACGTCGCGTGTGGCATGAGAAATATTGCGGCGAATGAGCGGCCGTCGTCAAAAATGACGCAAGCAGGGTTGTGATCCGGCGCTGGCAACGGCAGCCGTCAAACACCACACCGTTCGCTATAATACTATTTAAGATTCAAAAGCTTAATTTGATCTTCCAAAATTTAACTGCGTTATTTGTCATTTTTCCGCGTAATCTCGAAAAACAGTAAATATCTCTTCAGGAAAAAATTCGCGGCGGGACTTGAAATTTATATTCCAACATCGCTAATGTGATATTGAACTCATTCTGAGTTTTACACTCTAGTTATGGAAGGGCTAACGACTACATTGTCGGTGCCGATAGATATAATGGATCTTTAAAAGCTGCAGCCACCCCGACAGACTCCCTGTACTGATCTAGACTCAATTGGCTGCAGGGATATCCAAATACCGAGGACATAGTTTTTCAGCGACGACCGCTGTGTCCCGCGGGGGCTGTACCTGATCCATGAAGGATATATTTGATTACGGACATCACTAAAGCAGCGAGGTAAATCGGCATGAGTATCCTAAACCAATACCGGGATCGGTACGAGGACGCCAAAGAGGAAGAAATGAGCCTCCAGGAGTACCTGGACCTGTGCAAATCAGATCCCTCTGTTTACGCAAGTGCAGCCGAACGCATGTTGATGGCAATTGGCGAACCTGAACTTGTCGATACGCGCAAAGACACCCGACTGAGCCGGATGTTCTCCAACAAGGTCATCAAGATCTACCCCGCTTTCAAAGAATTTTACGGCATGGAAGAGACCATCGAACAGATCGTCTCGTTCTACAAGCATGCCGCCCAGGGCCTGGAAGAGAAAAAGCAGATTCTGTACCTGCTCGGCCCAGTCGGCGGCGGCAAATCCTCGCTCGCGGAAAAACTTAAATCCTTGATGGAGAAGGTCCCTTTCTATGCCATCAAGGGATCACCGGTGAACGAATCACCGCTGGGACTGTTTTCACCGGAAGAAGACGGCCGCATCCTGGAGGAGGATTACGGTATTCATCGCCGCTACCTGCCCGGCGTCATGTCACCGTGGGCGATCAAACGTCTGCATGAGTTCAATGGCGACCTGTCCAAGTTCAGGGTAGTGCGTATGAAGCCGTCCGTGCTGCAACAAATCGCTGTGGCCAAAACTGAGCCCGGCGACGAAAACAATCAGGATATCTCATCACTGGTCGGTAAAGTGGATATCCGCAAGCTTGAGCAGTTCTCGCAGGACGACCCGGACGCCTACAGCTACTCCGGCGGTCTGTGCCTGGCCAATCAGGGCTTGCTGGAATTCGTGGAAATGTTCAAGGCACCCATCAAGGTGCTGCACCCGCTGCTCACCGCTACCCAGGAAGGCAACTACAAAGGCACCGAGGGTTTCCCCGCCATCCCCTTCAACGGCGTCATCCTGGCCCACTCCAATGAATCCGAGTGGCTGTCGTTCAAGAACAACAAAAACAACGAAGCCTTTCTCGACCGCATCTATATAGTCAAGGTGCCGTATTGCCTGCGTGTCTCCGAAGAGGTGAAGATATACCAGAAACTGTTGAAGAGCAGCTCGCTGCGCGAGTCCCCCTGCGCACCCGACACTCTGGAAATGATGGCCCAGTTTGCCGTACTCACCCGGCTAAAAGAGCCGGAGAACTCCAGTATCTATTCCAAGATGCGCATCTACGACGGTGAGAATTTGAAGGACGTGGACCCCAAGGCCAAGTCGCTGCAGGAATACAAAGACGCAGCCGGCCCGGATGAAGGCATGACGGGTCTGTCCACCCGCTTCGCCTTTAAGATCCTGTCCAAGGTATTCAACTACGATCACTCTGAGGTGGCGGCCAACCCGGTGCATCTGCTCTATATTTTGGAGCAGCAGGTGGAACAGGAACAGTACCCCCCTGAAGTCAAGGACAGGTATCTGTCGTACCTGAAGGGCTACCTGGCACCTAATTACGCCGAATCACTGACCAAGGAATTGCAGACGGCCTATCTCGAATCGTATGCCGAGTTTGGTCAGAACATCTTCGACCGTTACGTCACATATGCGGATTATTGGATCCAGGATTCCGAGTACCGCGACCCGGACACCGGCGAAATGCTTGACCGTGCGGCCCTTAATGATGAGTTGGAGAAGATCGAGAAACCGGCCGGCATCAGTAATCCTAAGGATTTTCGCAACGAGATCGTCAATTTCACCCTGCGCGCCCGGGCGAATAATGCCGGTAAGAATCCGGCCTGGACCAGCTACGAAAAGATGCGCTCGGTAATTGAGACCAAAATGTTTTCCACCACGGAAGATATTCTGCCGGTGATCTCCTTCAGCGCCAAGTCGTCTACCGAGGAACATAAAAAGCATCAGGAGTTCGTCGACCGGATGGTATCGAAAGGCTATACACCGAAGCAGGTGCGGCTACTGTGCGAATGGCACCTGAGGACGCGCAAGTCGTCATAAATGCCGACGAGGACCTCCGCGATCAAGGGGCTCCCGCCAGGCAGACAGCGTGCACAAATTGAGGTGGATGTATTGTGAGCCAGATTATCGACAGACGTGTCAATGGAAAGAATAAAAGCGCGGTAAATCGGCAAAAATTTATCGGGCGCTATAAAAAGCACCTGAAAAAGGCCGTCGAAGACGCCGTCTCCAAACGCAGCATCACCGACATGGAGCGCGGTGAGAATGTCAACATCCCTTCCCGCGACATCTCGGAACCCACCTTCGGCATCGGCCGCGGCGGTAAGCGTGACACTGTCTTCCCCGGCAACAAGGAGTTTGTCACCGGCGATGAAATTCCGCGCCCCAAAGGGGGGGCCGGCCAGGGTGGTGGAAAAGACGCCAGCAGCTCGGGCGAGGGTGAGGATGACTTTACCTTTACCCTCTCGCGCGAAGAGTTCATGGACCTGTTTTTCGAAGACCTTGAGCTGCCCAACATGATCAAGACCCAGCTGGCCAAGGACATTCAATTCAAGAAGGTCCGCGCCGGCTATACCACCACCGGCAACCCCTCCAATATCAATGTGGTTCGCTCCATGAAGGGTGCTCTGGCACGCAGGATCGCCCTCGCCGGCCCATATAACAGCCAGATCAGGGAAATAAACGAGCAGATCGCCGATGAAAAGGCGTCTCCCACACCGGACGAAAAACGCATCACCATACTGGAGGAGGAAATCCTCAGCCTGAAAGGCAAGGTTAAGCGCATTCCCTACATCGACACCTTTGACCTTAGATATAACAACCGCATCGACGAACCGGTCCCGACCACGCAGGCGGTGATGTTCTGTCTGATGGATGTGTCCGGTTCCATGGGTGAATTCGAAAAGGATGTTGCCAAGCGCTTCTTCACCCTGCTCTACCTGTTTCTGACGCGGTCATACGAGTATATCGAGCTGGTCTTCATCCGCCACCACACCATAGCCAAGGAAGTGGACGAGGAAGAATTCTTCTATTCCCGTGAAACCGGGGGTACGGTGGTGTCGAGCGCCTTGAAACTGATGCGGGAAATCATTCAGGATCGCTATCCGACAACCGAGTGGAACATTTACGCCGCCCAAGCCTCCGATGGTGACAACTGGACCGATGATTCGCCCACCTGTCGGAATCTTCTGATCGAATCCATCATGCCGTACCTGCAGTACTACGCCTATATCGAGATCAATGCAGACACGCCCATCGGCAACCTATGGCGAGAATACGAGAAGGTATCCGAGACGTGTCCCAACTTCGCTATGCAAAAGCTGGTTGAAGTCGGGGAAATATATCCAGTATTCCGCAAACTATTCGAGAAGCAGCAGTAATGGGAAAACATATATCCGCAACATCCGAATGGACCTTTGACCTGCTCAAGGATTACGACCGCGAAATCTCCCGTATCGCCGCCGATTTCGGCCTCGACACCTATCCCAACCAAATCGAGGTCATCTCCGCAGAACAGATGATGGATGCCTACTCCACGATCGGCATGCCGGTGGGCTACCATCACTGGTCCTTCGGCAAACAGTTCCTCAGCGTGGAACAACGCTACAAGCGGGGCCACATGGGGTTGGCCTACGAAATCGTGATCAATTCCAGCCCTTGTATAGCCTACCTCATGGAAGAAAACACCATGCCTATGCAAGCGCTGGTGATCGCCCATGCCTCTTACGGCCACAATTCGTTTTTCAAGAACAACTATTTGTTCAAAACCTGGACGGTCGCGGATTCCATTATCGACTATCTGCTGTTCGCCAAGAGCTATGTGCTCAAATGCGAACAACGTTACGGTACCGACGAAGTGGAGCAATTAATTGATTCCTGCCATGCGCTCATGAACTACGGCGTGGATCGCTATAAACGCCCGAAGCGCATTTCTCTACGCAATGAGGAGGCCCGCCAACGGGAACGTGAGGAATATCTCCAGTCCCAAGTCAATGATCTATGGCGGACGCTGCCCATCGCGGATAAAGATGCACAGGCACAGCAAGAGCCGATTTGGCCGCCCGAGCCTCAGGAAAATCTGCTCTACTTTATAGAAAAGAATTCGCCCATCCTCGAAACCTGGCAGCGCGAGATCGTACGCATCGTCAGAAAGGTCGCACAATACTTCTATCCACAGCGTCAAACCCAGGTGATGAACGAAGGCTGGGCTACGTTCTGGCACTACACACTCTTGAACAAACTGTACGACGAGGGGTTGGTGAATGACGGTTTTATGATAGAGTTCCTACAGTCCCATACCAACGTGATATACCAGCCTCCCTTTGACAGTCCGTACTACAGCGGACTCAACCCCTATACACTGGGGTTCAACATGTACCAGGATCTGAGACGTATCTGCGAAGAACCCACCGACGAAGATCGCTACTGGTTTCCGGACATCGCCGGCGGTGATTGGCTCAAGGTGCTGGACTTCGCCATGCGCAACTTTAAAGACGAGAGTTTCATCGCTCAATACCTGTCCCCCAAGGTGATCCGCGATCTTAAGCTGTTTTCCATTCTCGACGACGATCGCGAGTCCAGCTTGAATGTATCGGCTATTCATGACGAAAAAGGTTATCGTCACATCAGACGTACGCTTTCCGACCAATACAATCTCGGCAGTCGCGAACCGAATCTGCAGGTCTACAAGGTGGACCGACGCGGTGACCGTTCGTTGACCTTGAAATATGAACCTTACAACCGCCGGCCGCTGGGCGACGAAACCGAAGAGGTATTAAAACACCTGGTTAGGCTATGGGGATTTACCACCCGCATCGAAACCTTTCACGAAGACGGTTCAAGCGAAATCACTCACGAATGCAGCGGCGCTTAGCGGGCTTTTAGGAAGACAGCCAATTATTCAAGGTTTTCTTCAACGTAGATAGACGGATAGGCTTGGCGACATAGTCGTCCATACCCGCATCAATACATTTCTCTCTGTCCCCCTCCATGGCATTACCCGTCATCGCTATAATATTGACGTGCGTGTTATCGCTTTCGTCTCGTCGGATTTGGCGTGATGCCTCATAGCCGTCCATCACCGGCATCTGGCAATCCATGAAGATCAGTTCAATAGACGGGTTCGCATGCAACAAATCGAGAGCCTGCTGACCGTCATTAGCGAGTACCGCCTCATATCCAAGTTTGTTTAGCATCGTGACAATAACGCGCTGATTGATCTCATTGTCTTCGACAACCAAGATACGCCTGTCATTTTCACTATGCTGCTGTTCCGCCGCCCCGGCAAGGACTGTCTCATGGGTATTCGCGCTTAGGGTGAGTAGTTCAACAAAGCACTTGAAACGTAACGGTATCATTACCTTTGACGCGTTATCGAAGCGTTGAATATATTCGTCGACGCTATGGGAGTCCATGTGGTTCACCAACACATGAACCGGATGCCTGGAAATTGATGCCCATAGGTTCGACGCACACACTTCGGGAAGGGCTTCGGCATCGACGAAAAATTGATGTCTCCCTGGGAGCGGTTTGAATTCCAAATAGTCCCGCCCCGCCATCCAACGATAAGGATTACCTAAATGATCGCAATAGCTCTTAAAAATGGATGATTGAATTCTGTCACCGACCAGGTAGGTAACCGTTAGGTCCTCGGGCAGCGCCTCACCGGCGTCGTCAACCATATCGCCGGGATTCAGCTTCGCCAACGGCAGTGACACGGAGAAACGACTTCCCTTGCCGAACTCGGACTCGAGTTCCACATCGCCGCCAAGCAATTCGCACAACTGATTGACTATGGCCAGGCCCAGGCCTGTACCGCTGTATTTACGCGTGGAGGAGCCATCCACTTGAACAAATGATTCAAACGCCTTCTCCTTGGAGTCAGTCTCGATTCCGATACCGGTGTCTATGACCTCAATCACCAGACTGGCTGATTCGTGCCCTGCCCCGCTCACTGAGGCGCGCACCAGCACATGTCCATTGTCGGTGAATTTTATGGCATTGCTGACCAAGTTATACACGACCTGCTTCAATCGGTGTGAATCGGAAACAATGGTGCGTGGAACGTCAAAAGATACATCTGCGTATATGCGAAGCCCCTTTTCATGGGCCTTGGTGGCAAATAACTCCACCACATCTTCAATCAGCTCTCGGGGCGAAAATGGCGCGGCATTAAGCGACAACTTACCCGCCTCTATCTTGGAGAAATCCAACACATCGTTAATGATGCTCATCAAATGATCCGCGGATCGCAGCGCGATGTCGGCGAAATTGCGCTGCTCTGAATCCAAATTACTGTCGGCCAATAGCTGCAGCATGCCGAACATGCCGTTCATGGGCGTTCTGATTTCGTGACTCATATTGGCGAGGAATTCACTTTTCACCCGGGCCGATTCGAGCGCTGCATCACGGGCCTCCTTGAGCGCTATTTGAGCATTGACCGATTCACTCTCATCCATTCCCACTGCCAGCACGGTGGCCTTGTTTGGATCTCGCGATGGATGATCGATACGAACGCTGTTGAACTGATAAGGCACGCTGCCGCCGGGGATAAGGATCTCGGTATGCAATTCCCCCTTGCCGTCGCGAATACAGGCTTGGATAGAATCCCGCAGCGCGGCACTGAATGTTTCCGGCACAAAATCCGCGGCGTTCATCTCCGCGATCTGAGCCTTGCTGTAACCGGTAACCTGTTCCACACGCCGGTTCCACCAAATGGGATTGCCTTGCGGGTCGACCTCGACAATAATGCCCGGAATGGTCGCCACCACGGCCTCATGTTGGGCCAGCAGGGTTTTGAGACTTTGCTCACTTTTTCTCAGGGCCTGCTCTGCGCTGACCCGTTCATCGATCTCCTGGAGCAGCGAAGTATGCTGCTGTTCCGCATATTCCCGCCGCTGCTCCAGCGCCTGCATCATTGTATTGAAGGCGCGCGACATGTTTTCGATCTCGACCGGGCCGGCCAACTCGGCCCTGACGCTGTTATCGCCCTTCTCCGCTTTCTTCATCAAGGAAATAAACTGATACAGAGGCTCGACCACGCGCCCGGTAATCAGCACCGCAACCAACAGCACCACTAAAGCGATGGCAATGGATATAAACAGGTTATCCAGCAACAGCTCCTGTTGGATTTTGAACAGACTGCTGCGGTCGATGGTAACGCTGACGAAGCCCAACAACCTGGGCGTCTGATTGAACAACGTATCGATAGTGCCCGTGCCGTCATCGAGCACATCGGTGTCATAGACGGGGGCAACGAAGACCCAAAGTGACTCGGTTTCCTCGGCCAGGACCGGCTCAAAGGACTCCGCCTCGACCGGCAACACTCCAGTCAGATCGTTCTGTGCGGCGGAGTCGGTGCCGATCAGCAGCTCACCATCGGCGGTGTAGATTCCCAGTGACTTTACATTGGAATGGGAAAGTGTGGTTTCCAGGTCATCAATGGCACTATCACCCGCCCCGGAGAGCAGCGGCAGAATACTGCGATGGGCGAATCCGCGGGTAATCTGTATGGCCTGGTCATACACCAGGTCAGAGATGCGTTTGTTGATAATGAACCCGGCCGTCAGACTGCCGATAACCGCCAGCAACAGAATGCCCGATGCAATCAGGGCGATGATCTGCCAATGGAAATTGATCCTGAAGCCGTTCGGGCGGCGGGTATTCATGCGTGGAACATCGTTGTGGTGCTCAATACGGGGCTATTCGCTCTGCTCCGCCTGGGGTGGAAATTTAGCCACCAGGTCCAGCATCGCGTCGGCCCTTTTCACCTTCAACGGCAGCCACGTGCCGAAGTGTGTCGACTTGACGATATCGATGACTTGTTCGACCTCGGTAATTTTACTGCCCGCCATACCCACGATCAGGTCGCCGGGCTTCAGCCCCAGCCCCTCGGCCACGCTATCGGGGACGATATCTTTAATCACCACACCGTTTTCGCCCGCGTCAAGGTAAACACCCAGCCGCGGCCCGTCGTTGGGCCCCCGTTGTTCCGAAAAGCGAAACGCCTTCAAGCCGATCACCGCGTCGGCAAAATTTTTCTGGATATAATCACATTCGAATTCCGGATCCCAGGGAATCAAGACGTAGGGCTTGGGCATCCCCAAATCGGCCAACTGCTCGGGCACCCCGAAGTCATACATCATGTGCCCACTGCCCAGCACGGCGACGAACTGCGCATCGGGATTTGCGCGCGCGCCTTCGGCAATGGCCTGTGCCATGGCCCTGTCCCACACCTGCTGGCTCTCAACAAAACGCGCAAAGCCGGGCATGGCCATCGCCTTCTGCACCAATTCTTTGTCACTGCCCTCGGCGTGATTCTCGCCATGCTGCATGAAGACGTTGGCCAGTAATTGACGATAGCCTTCACTGGCGGCGGCCGGCTCCGAGACCCCTTCTTTGCGCTCTTCGCTGACGTTACCCCAACCTTGCCTGCCCACTTCACGGATCAAGGTCCGATCCACATTCAGCGCGTATATGGGGATGCTGTTCATGCGGGCAAAATGAAACAGGGGAAGATAGAGCTGGGGATCGAAACTCCAGTACTCATCCCAGTTCACCCTTTGCAGAAACGCCTCCTCGCTCAGCGTCCCGGCAACCCATTCGTCGAGCACGCCCTGAACCTGGCGCGGAAACATCTCGAAGCCCAGCACCATCTGGGGATCCAGGCTGTGCAATCCGGTAATCATCTGCAACTGCCAGCGGTGGTGTTCCATGTTGTCATGATGCTCGCCCAGCAACACGATGCGGCGCTTGGCGCTGGACTTAATCAAATCAACCACGCTGATCTGCTTTCCGCTGGCGGGCATTAGAACGCTGCCGACGGGGACACAATCGTCCGCCGTCACTGCCGTACCGAACAACAGCGTCGCCAGCAATGCCCAGCGCGGCCCATACGCACGAATTGCCAGGAATGGATTACTAATCAATAGAAAAACCCCCAATTGAGTTGTATCGGTACCAGAGAAAACATGTTGGTCGAGTAAGTCATCGGAACTGCGTGTTTAACTAATAAGACGTTGCGAAGCCCTTACCTTAGCAAAATCAACCGGCGATTCTTGCTAAAAATTGTTATGGCAAAACGTTTCACTAAATAACAATATGTTGAGAGCTATTCTTAATGTTTAATATAGCATTCTAATGGTAATTTACACTTAAAGCCCCGAGTTACTCACAAGCTGGCATCAGATGGGTTTGTGTGACAATAGACCTCTTCTGATCATCGCGCCGCTTCGTTTGACCCACTTTTAGCCTCGAATAATCAATAGCTTACAAGGTGGCTATTTTTTAATCAATTTGTCATGGAGCCCGATTTTATCAAGCTTGCACGCCCTTCCGGGCAACTCATCCACAAAGTTATCCACAGCTTTTGTGGATAACGCGAGATATCTTTTTTGATCAATAACTTAGTCAATAGATTCAAATCCGGAGTCATCATTTGCGTTGCGACTCGGGCCCCCGTGGCCACTTCGATTACGTCACCGGGACGCCGTCGGCAACTGTGCCAGGGCCTGGCGCGACTCCAATTGCGCCATTGGAATCGGCTGTTCCGCCAAGCGCACTGTCATGGGCGAGGCGATCACCGGCCATTGGCCCTTGAGCTCATTGGTGGGTTCGTCGCCGCTGAAGACCAGATAGCTGTATTTACGATAATGGGGCAGCTTGCGCGCCAGGCCCGGCAGCGCCGCGGCCCGATCCGCTGCCAGCCAGACCAAGGCATGGGCATTGTCACCGGCGCGCCGGGCGGCCAACACCACAGCGTCGCGGGCCGGGTCAAAATGACGCTGATTCAGAACAACCTGCCCGTCGCGCTGTTCCACACCCTGTTCGGCCAAGGCCGCCACCAGCACCGGGGCAAAGCGATTGGCGCCCCCCAACAACCACACCGTGCGGTCGTCCGGTAAGCTGATCAAGGTGTCGTCATAACGCACGTCCACCTCGGCGGATTGACCTTGGCGCCAAGACGCCGCCAGGGTTTCATAGGCGGCGCGCGTCTCGGCGGCGGCCGCGGCCGGCAACACCAACAACACCCGCTCGGCGCCGAAGGCCTGGGACAGGGCCGGCGGGATCTCGGCCCGACTCAGGCGGCGAAACAGATCAAACTGCGGGTCCACATCCAGCCGCATCGGTTTGGCATCCAACCTTAGGGAAAAGGCCTGCTGTTTCTGTTTCATCTCGACGCGGGTTTGAACGGCCTGCTCGACGCCCTTCAGCGTCACCGCCAAGGGCACGGACATGCGATAGGCGGCCCCCGGCTGTTGCTGCTGCAACACCACGGTCAGGCGCCAGCCGTCGTCCTGCTCGGCCGTCTCCACCGTTTTTACTTGTAGCTCGGGCGCCCCGGTGCGCTGCACCCACTGCTCGAAAAATCCGCTCAAATCGGCCTCGTCGAGCCCCTGAAACACCTCGGCCAGCTCAGCGAAGCCGGCCTGCTTGAACTGATACTGGCGATAGAAGCGGCGCAGGCCGCGGACAAAGGCCTCATCGCCCAGGCGCTGGCGCAACATGTGAAACAGCATCTGAGTCTTGCCGTAACCGACGGCCTCGCTGCTGGAACTGTGCCGGGCGGTGAACTCGGCCAGGGGAAAATCGCGCCCCTCGGAGACGAAGTCGGCATAGTGCTGCAACAGATTGCGGCGAAAGATGAGGGCCGTCCCGCGCTGCTGCTGAATCAGATGGTCGGCCAGATAGGAGGTCAAGCCCTCCGCCCAATTGCCCTGGCGATAATCCACATAGACACTGTTGCCCCACCAGTTGTGCACTATCTCGTGTGGATAGGACGAGTGCAGGATAAACGGCAGGCGGATGACCGTCGGTCCCAGCAAGGTGAACGAAGGCATGCCGTAGCCGGTCTCCCAAAAATTCTCCACCAGCGCGAACTTCGTATAGGGATATGGGCCCAGCAGGCGGTTATACATTGCCAGATATTGCGCCGTCACCTCGAGATAGCGGTCGGCCAGGGCGGTATCTTCGGCGCGCAAAAAGGCCATGGCCTGCACCCGCCCGGCCGGCCTTGAATAGACATGAAACGGCGCGGCGATGAGATAGATCTCTTCCTGCGCATGGCGCTCCCGCCAGCTGACCCGCCCGTCGTCCGCCAGCTGCCGCGCGCCCTGACTGACCGTTTGCCATCGCGCCGGCACAACAGTATTCAGGGTAAATGAGACATAACGGCCTTCCACATGCGGATACCAGAGCGACGAGCCGGCCAGGAACACACCCTCATCGGCAATCACCCCGGCGCTCTGAGGAAAACTCCCGGCGTATTCGGTGGCCTCCTCGCTCAGACCGTGATCGATGAGGCCGGAATAGCGCAGAGTCAAGGTGGTTTGATCCGGCGCCGCTGAAATCCGGTAGGCCTTTGCCGGTACCGCGCCGTTTGTCTCTTGGGAGACGAGTTCCACGTTGTCCGGCGGCGCTTCCAGGGTCAGCGCCGCGTTGAGATAAAACACCAGCGACTCACCTGCCGTAAAACGAATCCGGTCAGTGACGTCTAGCCGATGATCGCCGGGGTGCAGACGGACATCCAGATCGTGGTGAATGACGCTTTCGCCCTGACCCAACGCCGACAGCGTTGAAAGCATTGCAATGAGGAAACACAGCGTCCTTAAGAAATTCATCCAGAATCCTTTTGATGACCGATAACCGTCACCTCACTTTAATCTATGAGCTTGAGCAAGAAAAGAAGAAAGCGGGAATCACGAGATGGTGCCCGGGGCCGGAATCGAACCGGCACGACCGTCTCCAGTCGAGGGATTTTCTTACCCACTACAGCTTTCGCTGCTGCATTTTCATTGAAAACGCATTTGTGGTCTGGACTTTCTCTTCACCGTATCATGCAAGCATGACGTAGGCGGGAGCCGTCAAGTCTCTACACTTTTCCTGGTCTTGGCAATGGGGGCAACGATGATGTTCTAAGGAAAGCGGCCATCAATCATTTCCAATTAGGTACATCCCATTTCAAAGGCCAAGCCTGGAACACAGGACAAGCTCTGCCGCGTAAAACATCAAGCGGTGATTGCCTGTCCAACAAAGTCCATATTCAATCTTGCACATTGAAAAGAAGACTTTTAAAAGAGGGCATGTTCGAGCACCGTTGCAGCCTCTGCAACAACACCCGTCGGCTAAAACACGCCGATCCCCCTTGAGCTTGACCATGTCAATGGCAACAACAAAGACAATAGATTAGAAAACCTGCGTCTTCTCTGCCCCAACTGCCATGCCCTTACTCCGACGTATCGAAGCAAAAACAGAACCAGGACTTAGCTCGGGATTGCCACCGCCGGATGCGCTGAGGTTTCCCCGAATTTGACTCCATTCACGCCAGGTGTTTCCAGCCTGGGTGCTCAGATATTTAAGTCCCTTGCGTCTACCAATTTCGCCACCCGGGCTATAGGTGACTTGCTTGTTACAACTACTAGAACAATGGAGGCTGAGGGCGGAATCGAACCGCCGTCCACGGCTTTGCAGGCCGCTGCATAGCCACTCTGCCACCCAGCCATCGGAAATCGAGTATAGCGGATTAATTCGCTACAAAAAAACCCCGGGGAGTGTATCCGAGGTTCGAGATTTGGAGCGGGAAACGAGACTCGAACTCGCGACCCCAACCTTGGCAAGGTTGTGCTCTACCAACTGAGCTATTCCCGCTTGCTTCACAAAAAGTGAGCGCTATTTTAACGTTTTCCGTCCGCCTGTCAAGCTTCTATCTCACTGTTTTTACTTTTTATTCGCAAGCATTCGGGCACCCGTGGAACGGCACGGAGACATTGCGCCATGAGCCAAATCGCCCTTATTCTTCTCTGCTCAATACCGGCCACGCGGCCTTTAAATACAGAACCATCGACCATAGGGTCAAGGCCACGGCGATGTAGAGAAACACCATGCCCAGCGAGTACATGGGGATACCCAGCAGCGGATCGCGATACAGCAGCATGAACAGGGCCGTCATCTGCGCCGTGGTCTTCCACTTACCCAGATTGGAAACGGCCACCTGGGCGCGCTCGCCGATCTCGGCCATCCACTCGCGCAAGGCCGAGACGGTGATCTCGCGACCGATAATCACCGCCGCCGCTACGGTCATGAGGAAGGTCGGGTGGGCCTGCACCAACAGCACCAGGGCCACGCCGACGATGAGCTTGTCGGCGACCGGATCGAGAAAGGCGCCGAAGCGCGACATCTGTCCCAGCTTGCGCGCCAGATAGCCATCCAGCCAGTCGGTGACGGCGGCCACGCCGAAGATGGCGGTCACGGCGATATTGACCCAGTCATAGGGCAGGAAGAACACCAGAACGAACACCGGGATCAATGCGATCCTGAGATAGGTCAGTAGGGTCGGTATGCTGGTCATAAATCCATTAGTCCTGATGAAAGGCGTCGTAGATGCGTTGCGCCAGCGCCCGGCTGACCCCCTTCACCCGGGCCAGATCGTCCACCCCGGCACGCGCCACCTCCTGCCAGCCGCCAAACTGGTTAAGCAGATCGCGGCGCCGTTTGGCACCGACACCGGGCACGCCTTCCAAGGGCGACGTGCTACGCGCCTTGGCGCGACGCTGGCGATGGCCGGTGATGGCAAAGCGATGCGCCTCGTCGCGAATCTGTTGGATCAAATGCAGGGCCGGCGAGTCCGCGGGCAGTATAATCGGCTCGCCACGCCCGGACAAGAACAGCGTCTCCAGCCCGGGTCTGCGCTCCGGCCCCTTGGCGATGCCCACCAGGGCGACATCCGCCACCTGCAGCTCATCCAGCACCGCGCGCGCCTGCGATAACTGCCCCTTGCCACCGTCGATAAACAGGATATCGGGCAGCTTGCCCTCCCCCTTTTTCAGGCGCGTGTAGCGTCTTGTTAAGGCCTGGTGCATGGCGCCGTAGTCATCGCCGGGTGTGATGCCCTCGATGTTAAAACGGCGATAATCGCTCTTGCGCGGCCCGTCGTGATCGAACACCACACAGGAGGCCACCGTCGCCTCACCCTGAGTATGGCTGATGTCGAAGCACTCCAAGCGGTTGGGCAGATCGTCCAAGCCCAGGGCATCCTGCAAGGCCTCGTAGCGCTGGCGCAGACCGGTTTTGTTCACCAGTTGCCGCGCCAGGGCCTGCTGCAGATTGGCCTCGGCCATCTCCAGCCAGCGCGCCCGATCGCCGCGCAGGTTGTGGCTGATAGAGACCTTGCGCCCGGCCTGCTCGCCCAGCACCGACTCCAGCCATTGCTGTTCCTCCAGGGCCTGATTGACCAAGACTTCGGCGGGCACCGGCTTGCCCAGATAATACTGGGGCAGGAAGGCGCCCAGCACTTCGGCCGGATCAGACTCCCGAGTATGCTTGGGGAAGAAGGTCTTGTTGCCCAGGTGATGGCCGCCGCGGATGAAAAATACCTGCACGCAGCCCACCCCATTTTTGACATCGCTGACGATGATATCCAGGTCGCCGCCGGCGCCGCTGACATACTGCTTTTGCTGTATGCGCCGCAGCGTGGCGATCTGATCGCGCAATGCCGCCGCCTTTTCAAATGCCAGCGCGGCACTGGCGCGCTCCATCTCGCTGACCAGCTCGTCAATCACCTGACTGTCCCTGCCCTCGAGAAACATCTCGGCATGGCGCACGTCCTCGGCATAGTCCGCCTCGCTGACGTAACCGACACAGGGCGCGGTGCAGCGTTTGATCTGGTATTGCAGGCAGGGGCGCGAACGATTGCGGAAAAAGCTGTCCTCGCACTGGCGCACACGGAACACCTTCTGCAACAGGTTCAAGGTTTCGCGCACCGCCCCGGCGCTGGGAAAGGGGCCGAAGTAACGCCCCTTGCCACGCTTGGCACCGCGATGGAACGACATGCGCGGAAAGCCGTCGGCGGAAATATAGATATAAGGATAACTCTTGTCGTCACGCAACAGCACGTTGTAGCGCGGCCGCAACTCCTTGATCAGATTGTTCTCAAGGATCAACGCCTCGTTCTCGGTGTTGGTGACCGTCACCTCGATGTTGGCGATCTGGCTCACCATGGCGCGGGTCTTGGGCGAGCCGGCGCCGCGGCTGAAATAGCTGCCGACGCGCTTGGCCAGGTTGCGCGCCTTGCCGACGTAGATCACCTCGCCCGCGGCGTTGAGCATGCGGTACACCCCCGGGTGTGAGCTGAGGGTCTTGAGGAAGGCCTTGGGATCGAAGTCGGCGCTGTGGGGCTGCCCGCTCATGCCGCTTGCGCAGGCGTCCCCATCAACTGGCGGGCGCGTGCAAAGACCTGTTGGAACATCGACTCGGTGAGGCGCTTGGTCTGGGTGTTGTAACGGCTGCAGTGATACGAATCCAGCAGCCACAGGCCGTCAGGCAGGGCATATTCATGGGCATGGCCGAACCTGTACTGCCCCTGTTTCAGTCCCTGCGCGCGCAGCACGGCATGGTGGGCGATGGACCCCAGGGCCAACACCACGGTGCCCGGCTTGAGCGCGGCCAATTCCTGCTTGAGGAAACCATTACAGCCCTTGATCTCGTCGGTGCTCGGCTTGTTTTGCGGCGGCAGGCACTTCACCGCATTGGTGATGCGGCAGTTTTTCAGCTTCAAGCCGTCGGCGGCCGACGCGGAAACGGGCCGGTTGCTGAAGCCAAAATCATAGAGGGTCTGGTACAACAGCACCCCTGCGTAATCGCCCGTGAAGGGCCGACCGGTCGCATTGGCGCCATGCATCCCCGGGGCCAGGCCGACAATCAGTAACTGGATATTCTTCGGCCCGAAGGGTGCCACCGGACGGGCGTGATAAGCGGGATAATCGGCCTTGACCTGGTCGAGAAAGCTCGCAAGGCGCGGGCATTGCCGGCAATTGGGGTCAAACATGTGCGTGTGTAAATGGTTGTTGGGGAAGAACCGTGATTTTATCACAGGGGCTTAAATCCCCCCTAACCCCCCTTTTTCAAAGGGGGAAATGGGTCGATGTCAAATTGTAGCTATCTCTTTTTATCTCTGACCGGCAATCTCTGGTAAAGACCTCTAACTGCTTCCCCCGTTTCGTAAAGGCCCCTTGTTCCCCCCTTTCGTAAAGGGGGGTTAGGGGGGATTTCAAGCACCACCCCGCAAACCCAACTCCTCGATAAACCCAAACTGAGTCATATCCTCGACCCGCTGCGGATACAGGATGCCGTCCAGATGATCCACCTCGTGTTGCACCACCCGGGCGTGGAAGCCGTTCACACTGCGATCGATGAGCGTGCCCGCCTGATCGACGCCGCGATAGCGAATCTGGGTATAGCGCGGCACCAGGCCGCGCATCCCCGGCACGCTCAGGCAGCCCTCCCAGCCTTCCTGCTGCTCGGCCACCGGATATTCGATGTCGGGATTGATCAGTACGGTAGTGGGTACCGGCTCGGCCTCGGGGTAGCGCGCGTTCCGTTCAAAGCCGAAAATAATGATGCGCAGACTTACGCCGATCTGCGGCGCCGCCAAGCCCACACCTTGATATTCGGCCATGGTGTCGAACATGTCGGCGATCAACGCATCCAGCACGGCTGTGTTAAACTCTGTCACCGGTTGAGCGACCTGTAACAGGGTCGGGTGGCCCATGCGCAAGACCTGCCTGATTGCCATCCTGCTCCCTCTCGATAAGCAAACGATTAACCCATCATAACCCGATCGCGGTGCCTATGAAACGCGTAATTCACGGCCTTATTTTCGTCTCGATCGCCCTGCCGGCGATGGCCCAGGCGCAGCAGGCGCCGCCCTGGTACGAGGTCGAGATCATCCTCTTCGAACATCTAAATCCGGATGCCGCGGCGTCCGAGCGCTGGCCTCGGGAGGTCGTCGCGCCGAATCTCGAGGGCAGTATCGAATTGCTGCATGAAGCCCCGCCCGAGGATACTGCCGAGGCCACCGCCGCGCCCGACGCAGCGGCAAGCGGCACGCCCGGCGGCGCCGCTCCCTACCTGATTCTGCCGCCTGAGCAATATCAACTCAATGACGCCTACCGCGAGCTGGTCGACGCGCCGGACTACCTGCCCTATGTCCATGTGGCCTGGCGCCAGATCATTCCGCCGCGCGAACACCCCGACCGCATCTTCATTCATGACCAACTCAGCGCAGCGCTTCAGGACGCACCCGGCGACGAGTCACCGGCGGCTCAAGCAGCGCAGGCGGCCCCCTCGGCCGCCGATATATTCGCCGATGACATGCTCATCGAAGGGCCGCTGGATTTTAATCCGCCCGCCCACACCCTAAGCGGTGTGATCAGTCTCGGGATTGGGCGTTATCTGCACGTCAACGCCGACCTGTTGCTGTATAAACCGCAGGCGCAGGAGATGGCGCAGAACGCGCCGCTGGATGAAAACCTGGAGTTTGAACCACCCTCAGCCCTGGCCGATACCGCCGGGCGCGACGCCGTAGCCGAAGAAGACGAGCATCCCCCCGAGTTATTCCGCATCCAGGGCGATCTGCGTTTGCCCAGCGGCGAAGTGCATTATCTGGATCACCCACGGGTGGGCATGCTGATTCTGTTTACTCCCTACACACCCCCGGAACCGCAACCGGCCGATGCACAATCCGACTCGGATAAGGCCATCGAACCCTTTGTCGACGTCAATCAAAGCACTCCGACACGGCAGTCGCAGTAGACGGGCGGTGAGAACGCCGGGCTAAAGCAACGGCACCAGCCGCTCAAACATGGCGCGCACATTATCCATGCCCTTGCCCAGACACTTCTGGATTTCCGCCATGGTGATCTCGCCCTCACTGCGTCCCGCGGCCCAATTGACGCTCACGGCACAGGTGGCATAGGCCATGCCCAGCTCCCGTGCCAGGGCGGCCTCGGGCATGCCGGTCATGCCCACCATGGTGCAACCGTCGCGCGCGTAGCGATTGATCTCGGCGGCGGTCTCCAGCCGCGGGCCTTGGGCGGCGGCATAGGTGCCGGCGTCGCAGAAGTCCACCTTCGCCTCAGTGCAGGCCTGAATCAACAGGCGGCGCAGCTCGGCGTCATAGGGATAGGTGAAATCGATATGCACCACTTCGTCCAGCCCTTCCTCGAAAAAGGTGTTCTTGCGTGACCAGGTGTAGTCGACAATCTGATCGGGAATGCCCAGCGAGGTGGGCACAAAGGCTGAATCGATGGCGCCGACCGCGGCAATGGCGACGATGCGTTCAACGCCCAGATTATTGAGCGCCCAGATGTTGGCGCGGTAGTTGATCTTGTGCGGCGGGATGGTGTGACCGGCGCCGTGGCGCGGCAGAAACAACACATTCTTACCGCACAGAGTGCCGTGGGTGATGGTGCCCGAGGGTTCGCCGTAGGGGGTGTGCACCACTTCCCGCTTGGTGATTTCCAGTTGCTCCAGACGGGTGAGTCCGGTACCGCCGATAATGGCCACATTGCTCATTTTGATCGCTCCCGAAAATTCAGATGTATGGCAGGCACTACATGCCCTTGACCGCGTAAATGCCGGCGGCGTTGCGCAGGTAACCTTTGTAATCCATGCCGTAGCCGAACAGATAACGGTCTTCCACCTGCAGACCGACGAAATCGACCTGCAGGTGGGATGCGCGTTGGCGCGTCTTTTCCACCAACACCGCGGTATAGACCTGCGCCGCGCCGGCGGCCTGGCAGTCGGCGACGATGGCCTCCAGGGTCAAACCCTCGTCGAAGATGTCATCCACCAGCAGCACCACCCGATCCTTGAGCGGCTTGTGGGGTTTGACGACCCAGTCCAGGCTGCCGCCCGCGGTATTGTGACCGTAGCGGGTGGCGTGGATGTAATCGGTCATCAGCGGGAAATCGAGGCGCGGCAGCAACATGCCGGCGGGGATCACACCGCCGGTCATAACGCACAGCACCAGCGGATTTTTATCCGCCAGTTCGGCGCTGATCGCGGCGGCCATTGTGTCGAAGGCGGCTTCGACCTGCGCCTTGCTGCAGAGCAGATCGGCCTCGCGCATGACCTGCTTTGCCTCGTCCAGATAGTCGGATGTCATCATCGCTGCTCCACTCGCTTAATCATGCCCCGCCACGGCGGTGCGCCCCGGCGTCGCCGGCAGCCGCGGCAGGTCGATGGTAGGGAATTCGCCGCTCAGGGTCCGCAAGAAGGCGACGATGTCGGCCACCTGCGCCTCATCCAATTCGGTTTGGGTCTGGGTCTTGGCCATGACGCGCACCGCCTCGTCCAGGGTCTTCACCGCCCCATTATGAAAATAGGGCGCGGTTAGCGCCACATTGCGCAGCGACGGCACGCGCCACATGCGCCGGTCGGTGTCGATCTGGCTGTAGTCGTAGCGGCCGATGTCCTCGGCCAGGCGGTAGCGCCGCTCGTAATCGGTGCCGGGATGATTGGGGAACAATTCGTAAAAGCCTTGGCCCTGCTGCAAGGCCAGCCCGGGTTGCGGACCGGCCAGATTGACCCAGAAATGACAAGAGGCGCAACGCTGCTCAATAAAGGTCTCAAAACCCCGTTGCGCTTGCGTTGAGATGGCCTGCTCAGCGCCACGCAAATAACGATCAAAGGGACTGTCGGCGGTCACCAGGGTGCGTTCGAAACTGGCCAGGGCGCGGACAATGTTGGCAAAGCTCACCCCCGGCTCGCCGAACACCTGCTCGAACTGCTGCCGATACTCGGGAATGGCAGCGATGCGCGCGGCGAGCTGATAGCCGTCCGCCATGCCCATCACCTTGGGATCGAGCAGATGCCGCTGATTTTGTTGCTCCAGGGTCTGGGCGCTGCCGTCCCAGTTATAGACGGTATGATAGGCGGCGTTCCAAATCGTCAGGGTGCTGCGCCGGCCCGTGCGGCCGTAGACGCCCACCGGCTGGGCGCGGCCGTCCTCGCCGCCGGCGGCGAGATTGTGGCAGCTCTGACAGGCATGGGTGCCGGTGACCGACAGGCGCGGATCAAAGAACAGTTGCTTGCCCAGCGCGATCTTAGCCTGACTTTGCGGATTTTCGTCTGGAATGGGCGGCTGCGGCGGCAGGGGCTGAAAGGTCCAGGGGATGGCGGCCTGGGCCACTGACATCATCATCAGTAGAACCAATGCGGAAACGAGTTGGGATAACTGCATGCTTGTTCCTATATCGAAATGAAAGGTGTTGTGATGCGCCGTTCGGTGGCGACCGCGGCGGCCATCACAGCTTGATAAAACATTGGCGGATTTTACAATAAATCCAGCGGCTTGGCCTGCAACAACGGCTCAACGGCCTGCAAGGCCTGGTGCCAATGGGGATCGTTGTGGAGCCGGTCGCGGCTGATGGGCTGGCGGCCGTGCATGCGCGCCAGACGCAAATGGGACGCCGGGTTGTCGAAGCGCTCCAGGCGTTCCAGGGTATTGCAGATCTCGGTGAAATTGTCGCACACCAATACCATGTCGCAGCCCGCCGCCAGCGCCGCCTCGGCGCGATCGCTGACACTGCCCATCGGCGCCGCCCCCGCCATCAGCAAATCGTCGCTGAAAATGGCGCCCTGAAAACCGAGACGCTTGCGTAATACCTCCTGCAACCAAAAGCGGGAGAAACCGGCGGGCTGGCTGTCCACCTGGGGATAGATCACATGGCCGGGCATGACGCCGGCCAGCCCGGCATGGACCAGGCGTTCGAAGGGGACCAGGTCTTCCAGCTCGATGTCCACCAATGCGCGCTCGTCGCGCGCGATGCCTACGTGGGTATCGACCTCCACCGCGCCATGGCCGGGAAAGTGCTTGCCCGTCGCCGACATGCCGGCCTTGTTCATGCCGCTGACAACACTTTGGGCCAGGTCGGCCACGGCCTGCGCCTGGCGGTGAAACGAGCGATCACCAATGATCTCGGATACGCCGTGATCCAAATCCAGCACCGGGGCGAAACTGAAATCCACCCCCACGGCGCGCAGCTCCACCGCCATCAGCCAGCCCACGGTCTCGGCCAGGCGCCGGGCACGCTTAGGCTCGTCGTCGTAGATCTCGCCCAGACGGCGCATGGGTGGCAAGCGGCTGAAGCCGTCGCGAAAACGCTGCACCCGACCCCCCTCGTGATCGACACTGACCAGCAAATGGGGATCGCGCAGTTGATGGATCTCGGCGATCAGTGTTTGCAGTTGGTGCGGACTGTCATAGTTACGGCTGAACAGGATTACCGCCCCCACCATCGGGTGGAGCAGCATGTCCCGTTCTTCCTGGTTCAGGGTCTTGCCTGACAGGCCGACCATTACCGGGCCTAGTGACATGGGATTGTCCTTGTGTTTGTGGTGAATACATTCGTCATGTTGGTGTTAGTCGTTAGTTCATTAATCCGAGATCCACCTTCCCGCCCCCCTTTTTAAAGGGCACCCTCGCGGGCATAAAGGGTTAGGGGGGATTTCGCCGTCCTCTAAATCCCCCCTCCATCCCCCTTTAAAAAGGGGGAGGCTAAGTACGTACACCCGCGTAACGCGGAGACATCAGGATGCTCTTTGCCAAACAGGGACTTATCCTACTATCCGCCGATGTCCGGAAACCACCTCACGGTTCCCCCCTTTGAAAAAGGGCACCCTCGCGGGCATAAAGGGTTAGGGGGGATTTCGCCGCCCTGTAAATCCCCCTCCATCCCCCTTTAAAAAAGGGGGACGCTGGGTTGGTGCGCCCTCAGAGTCCTGACAAATCATCCGAGCTGGGCAAGGCAAACGCGACCAGCCTCAGCGCCCGCGCACATCCAACCAATCACGCATTTGATCCCCCAACAGATTCACCGCCAGCACCACCAGCATCAACATCACCCCGGGCACCAACACCATGTGCGGCGCCACCAGCAGATAGCGCGCGCCGTCGCGGATCATGCTGCCCCAAGAGGCCGCCGGCGGCTGCACCCCCAGACCCAGAAACGACAGCCCGGCCTCGGCGATCACCGCCCCGGCGACGGCAAAAGTGGCCTCCACAATCAGTGGTGCCATGATCAAGGGCAGAATGTGTTTCAGAATAATCTTGGCGGGCGGCGTGCCCAGGGCATGGGCCGCCACCACGTGCTCGCGATGCTTGATGGTGAGCACCTGGGCCCGCGCCAGACGCGCGAAGCCCACCCACCCCACCACGCTCAGGGCGATGATGACATTGTTAATGCCCGGCCCCAACAGACCCGCCAGGGCGATGGCCAGCAGGATGCCGGGAAATGCCAGGAAGATGTCGATAATGCGCACCACCAGGTGATCCAGCCAGCCGCCGGCATAGGCGCTTACCGCACCGATCAGGGTACCGACGATGAGAGACAACAGCACCACCACCACCGCCACCAGAAACGAGGTCCGGGCCCCGGCCACCAGCCGGTCCCACAAGGGTCGACCCAGGTCGTCGTAACCCAGCCAGGCATCAATGCCCGGCGTTTGCAGGATCTTGGGCAGGTGGATGTCGTTGGGCATGAGCCCCAGCCAACCGCCGAACAGGGCGAGAAAGGCCCACACGACTAGCACCCCGGCCGGCCAGTACAGGCGGATCATTCCGTCACCCTCACGCGCGGGTCGAGCCAGCCGTAGAGTACGTCGGTCAGCGTGTTGACCACCACATAGCTCAGGCTGATCAGTAACACGCAGGCCTGCACCACGGGGTAATCGCGGCGCTGGATGGACTCAATGGTGAGCTGACCCAGGCCGGGCCAGGAAAACACCACCTCGGTGATCACCGCCCCGCCCAGCAGCACCCCGAGCTGCAAACCCAGCAGGGTAATCACCGGCAGCAAGGCGTTGCCCAAGGCATGGCGCCAGATCACCAGGCGCTCGCTCAGACCCTTGGCGCGGGCGGTACGGATGTAGTCCTCTCCCAGGGTCTCCAACAGGGTGGCGCGCACCATGCGCGACAAGATGGCCGCCATGGCCGTACCCAGGGTCAGGGCGGGCAGAATCAGCGAGGCCAGACCGTCGCGGCCGCTGACCGGAAACCAGCCCAGCCAGAGCGAGAACACCAGGATCAGGATCGGCCCCATGAGGAAGTTGGGGATGGAGACACCCAGCAGCGACAAGCCCATGGCGCTTTGATCCCAATGGCTGCCCTTGCGCACCGCCGCCAGTACGCCCAGGGGAAACGCGATCAGCACGGCGACGATCAGGGCGGCGAGCGCCAATTCCGCCGTGGCCGGGATGCGCTCGGCCAGCATCTCGGTGATGGGTTGCTGGGAGTAAAGCGAGGTACCCAGATCAAAGCGCACCAGTTGGGCAAGATAGTGGCCGTATTGTACCGCGAGGGGTTGATCCAGTCCCAAAGATTGGCGCAGCGCCTCGCGGTCGGCGGCCTGGGCCGATTCGCCCAGCATCACCTCCACCGGATCGCCGGGCACCAGGTGCAGAAAGAAGAACACCAGGGTGGTCACGCCGAAGACGACGAACAGGGCACTGGCCAGGCGAGAGACGAGAAAGCTCAGCATGGAGGGGGGGTCTTTCCTGGCTTGTTAAATCTCCCCCAGACCTTAAATCTCCCCCCAACCCCTTTATGCCCTTTAGGGTGCTCTTTAGCAAAGAGGGGGCTTATGGGACCACCGCCCCGCCACGAGGAAACGCTAGGTCTTTTAAATCTCCTGCAAACCCCCTCTTTAAAAGAGAGAAGGCTTAGCGGGGTGCCGTCCCGCCACGCGTAAATATCAAGCCCTTTAATTCGCCCCCAAACCCCTTTATGCCCTTTAGGGTGCTCTTTAGAAAAGCGGGGGCTTAGCGGGGCTCCGTCCTCCCTCGAGGAAACGCCATGCCTTTTAACCCCCCACACTCCCTCTTTAGTAATGAGGGAGATTAGCGAGGCTCCGTCCCGCCAAGAGGAAACACCATAGCTGTGACGCAGCCCCGTCATATCCCCCCCTTTACTAAAGGGGGGCTAGGGGGGATTTCACCCTCCTCCCCCGCAATAAACACCCGCGTCCCTACCTTCACCAGGTCGAACAAGCGCATCACATCCTGATTCCGCATCCGCACGCAGCCATGTGAATTGGCCACGCCCATGGCTTCACTGTCGGGCGTACCGTGGATATAAATAAAGCGCCTCATGGTATCCACTTTACCCAGGCGATTCACGCCCGGCTCCAGTCCGCTGAGCCAGAGAATGCGACTGAGTATCCAATCCCGCTCCGGGTGACGCGCCGCCAGCGCGGGCGTGTAGATCTCCCCTGTCGGCCGGCGCCCGCTAAAGACGGCGTTTTCCGGTTCGCCCGCACCGATCTTGGCGCGCACCTTGTGCCAACCGCGGGGGGTACAAGCGCTGCCGTCTTGTTCGCCCACACCGTTGGCGGCGGTGGAGACCGGAAAGCTTGCCACCACCGCCGCGCCGCGACGCAGCCTCAGCTGCTGCGCGGCAACGCTGATTTCGATCCAAAGTTCGTCAGGTTCCATCTTTGCTGACATTGATCAGTCCGTCATAATTGCCGTCACGCGCCAGGGTATAACCGTTGATCCCTTTGCGCGCGGCGAAGAGATGATCTTCGTACCATAGAGGCACATAGGGCAACTGCTGCAACAGGCGGGCCTGGAGTTCGGCATACAGCCGGGCCTGATCGTCCAAGGCCGTCTTCTGCTCAGCGGCCTCGATCAGCTCATCGGCCAGCTTATCAAAATAGCGGCCGCGATTGGCGCCGCGCGGCGGTATCGATTCGCTGTGAAACACATAGCGGAAGATGTCCGGCGTCTTGATGCCCACCCAACTGAGGCTGAACATCTGAAAGCGTCCCGCCTTGATGTCACCGTAAAAGGTGCCCCAGTCGTAACTGCGCAGCTCCACATCAATGCCGACCTCGGCCAACTGCTGCTGTATCACCGTGGCCAGACGAATGCGGAAGGGATCGCTGGAGGTCTTGTAGACCAAGTGCGGCCGCTTGGCGCCGATGTAGCCCGCCTCTTTCAGCAGCACCCGCGCCCGGGCGGGGGCGTAGGGATAAAGTTTTAGATCGGGATCGCCGGCCCAATGATCGGGCGGCAACAGGGCGCTGGCGCGCGTCGCCGCCCCGCCCATGATGTATTCGATGATGGCCTGACGGTCGATGGCGTGGGCAATGGCCTGGCGCAGCTTGAGCCGACCGGTATCCTCGTCCTCCAGGTTAAACCCCAGATAGGTGAAATTGGAGCCCGGCGCGCGCCGCAGCCGAATCGCTTCCTGCTCGGCAAGATAGCTGACCAGCTCGGGCGGCAGATCGTTCTGCAACATGTCGATCTCGCCGCGCAGCAGTTTCAGCACCCGCACGGTGGGATTCTTGACCGTAATGAATTCGAAACGGCGCTCGTCGTCCAGCCGCTCGAGGACCAACTTACCTTCCTCCGGCCAGGCGAGGAATTGGAACGGCCCACTGCCCACCGGTTGCCGGCTGAAGGGATGCTGAGCCGCCAGCAATTCGGCCGGCAGGATGCCGATCACCAGCCGGCCGGGAAACAAGGGATCGGCGTCCTTGAGATGGAAATCTAGGGTCTGCTCGTCAATCACCTCGATGGCCTCGATCATGTTGAGACCGGCACGGTGAGGCGAACCGGTGGCGGGATCGAGAATAGCAGCATAGGTCGCCTTGACGTCCGCCGCCGTCAATGCGGTGTCATTGTGAAAGGTCGCCATGCCCATGAGCAGATGAAAGCGGTAATGGTCCGGACTGAGCCGGCGCCATTCGGCCAAGGAGGGTTGCGGACGTAGGTTCTGATCGAAATCCACCAGACGTTGGTAGAGCAGGCGGTTGATGCGCGTGGAGGCGGCATCGGTGGCAAAACGGGGATCGAGATTGATGGGGCTGCTGGAGAGGCCGAAGCGCAGCGCCTCAGGATCCGGCCGGCTGCAACCGGAAAGTGCCAACGCCCCCAGCAATACCAGCAGCAGCGCATAACGGACAAACGTGGTCAAAATCAGTCGGTGTCCTTCCACTCGCGATAGGGATGCTGGACCAGGCAGACGTTGTAATAGCGCTTGTCGTCGGAGACCTCCCGGCCGACCCAGGACGGCCGCTCAAAGTCTTCGTCCTCGGCGTTCAATTCCACTTCCGCCACGACCAGGCCTTTGTTGTCGCCTTCGAACACATCCACCTCCCAGAGGTGATGGCCGTGATCGACAAAATAGCGCGTCTTCTCGATCTTGGGCCCGAGGCAGAGTTCATCGAGCATCTGCTCGGCGTCACTCACGGGGATGACATATTCAAATTCATGACGACTCACGCCCAGGGTCATACTCTTGATATTTAGATAACCTGTGCCGTCGGCCACGCGCACCCGCACCGAGGCGCCGTCGGAATTGGCCAGGTAGCCCTGGCGATAAAACGAGGCCTTTTTTACCGCGTCGCGCCAGGCATCATTTTTAACCAGGAATTTACGTTCGATTTCGGTCGCCATGAGTTTCCGTCCGGGCACGGGGCTGGTAATATGTCTGACTCATAAATATCGACCCGGCCAAAGCCAAAGGGTT
The DNA here is from genome assembly GCA_001447805.1 of Candidatus Tenderia electrophaga. NCBI lineage: Bacteria > Pseudomonadati > Pseudomonadota > Gammaproteobacteria > Tenderiales (SeqCode) > Tenderiaceae (SeqCode) > Tenderia (SeqCode) > Tenderia electrophaga (SeqCode). The sequence continues at coordinate 1,897,987 of CP013099.1, read as the reverse complement.
AAAAGTCCAAGCAGTTTCTGAACCTTGAGAACCAAATATGAACGATATCAAACCCACCACCCCGGTACCAGTCCCGGCCTATTATATCGACAACCGGGAGGATGAAATCAGTCTGGTGGATTTATTTGTCGTCCTTTACCGACGCAAACTGGTCATCCTGTTAACGCTATTGCTCTGCACCGGCCTAGCCATCGCCGCGACCTTTATCAAAAGCGAAAAAACCACCTATGCCACCACCATAGAAATCGGCGGCGATCCCAAGATTGAGTCCAGCACCAGCGCGCTGACCAAGCTGCAAGAAACCTATATCCCAGCTACCCTGAATGCGATCAAAGCCAACGAAACGCTCAGCGCTCTCAACATAGAAGCCCGCGCCCCCAAGGATAGCGATTTGATAATTCTCGAGACCCAGACGGTGGCTGACAATCCCGACGCGGTCAATGAACTGCATAGTATGGTTGCCCAGCGATTCATCGCCGAGCACGACAAAAAACTGAACCAAGAACGTGTCGCCATCCAAAACCAAATCGAGCGCTTGCGTTTAACCTTGGAGAGTATTAAGAACAGCGGCTACCTGACGGTATTGCGTGATGATGTGGCTACGCTGAGGCAACAATATCTAGAAGCGCAAAACATCTCAGACAGCGTGAGACTCAGCGTTAAGGACGAGCTCAGATTCCTGCAGACCAAGCTCATCGAAGAAGAACAGGCCGCCACCACCCGAAGTATTGAGCTGCAAAGCAAGATCAACGAGCTGCGTTACAAACTCGATACCATGCCCGAGACGGCCTTGATCAGCGTCACGTTAGAGACCGCCAAGACAACAGGCACCTCCCCCCTGATGATTATCGCCCTCGGGATTATTCTGGGCGGCATGCTGGGTGTCTTTGCCGCGTTCATGGTGGAATTTCTCAGTAAGGTGAAACACGAAAAAGAAAAACAGGAAAAAGACAGCGAGGCGTAATACGCGCGGAGGAAAGGATGCAGGCCATACTGATGAATGCGCCCGGCCCGCCGGAGGTGTTGCAGCTAAAAGAGGTCGATGCGCCTGAGTTGCAGCGCCCCGGCGACATGCGGGTGCGCCTCAAGGTCGCCGGCGTCAATCCGGTGGATACCAAACTGCGTAGCCGCGGGACTTACTATCCCGACAAGCTGCCGACGGTCCTCGGCTGCGACGGCGCGGGTGTGGTGGAAGATGTGGGCACGCAAGTCACCCGTTTCAAACCCGGCGATGAGGTCTTTTTCTGTAACGGCGGCATCGGCGCTCATCCCGGCAACTATGCCGAACTGGCAGTGGTGGATGAAGCCTTCGCCGCCCGCAAGCCCGCCACCGTCAGTTTCGCCGAAGCGGCCGCGGCAGCGCTGGTGTCGATCACCGCCTGGGAAAGCCTGTTTGATCGCGCCAACCTTCAAAGCGGACACACAGTCTTGATCCATGCCGGCGCCGGCGGCGTCGGCCATGTGGCGATTCAACTCGCCAAGTCAGTTGGGGCCAAAGTAATCACCAGCGTCGGTGATGAAGACAAGGCTGAATTCGTGCGCGAGCTCGGCGCCGATGAGGCGGTGATCTACAAGCAGAAAGATCTAGTCGCCGCCGTCAATGCATGGACCGAGGGTGCCGGCGTCGCTGTGGGTTTCGACACCGTCGGCGGCAAGGTGCTGGACCAAACCTTCGCTGCGGTACGTGTCTACGGTGATGTGGTGACCCTGCTCCAACCCGGCCCGGATACCGACTGGCAAACCGCCCGAATGCGCAATCAGCGCGTCAGCTTGGAGTTGATGCTGACGCCGATGCACCAAGGTCTGTTTGAGGCGCAGAGCCACCAGAGTTGGATACTGAGTCAGTGCGCCGCGCTGATGGAACAGGGCAAACTCAAGATCCATGTGAGCCATCAATTGTCCCTGGCACAGGCAGCCGAGGCGCATCGCCTGATCGAGGCCGGGGGGATGATGGGCAAGGTAGTGTTGACCACAGACTGACACGAGGTTCCCCCCTTTGAAAAAGGGGGGCTAGGGGGGATTTAATTCACCATACGCTGAACGGCTCAACGTCCTTAAATCTCCCCCAACCCCCTCTTTACAAAAGAGGGGGCTTAACCTAACCCTGCTCGAACAAGGCCATCGACTCCACATGGGTGGTATGCGGAAACATATCCATCACCCCGGCCGCCTTGAGTCTGTATCCCGCCTCGACCAGCACTTGGGCATCGCGCGCCAGGGTGGCGGGATTGCACGAGACATAGAGCACCCGACCGGCGCCAAAGGCCGGCACATGCTTGACGATCTCAAAGGCCCCGCTGCGTGGCGGGTCGATGAGGAGCTTGTCGAAACCCGCGCCGAACCATGGGTGCTGATGGGGCTCCTGAGCCAGATCAGCGGCATGAAACTCCGCATTGCTAACTCGATTGTGTGCAGCATTTGCATGCGCCCGCTGCACCAGCCCCGCCTCGCCTTCGACGCCGATCACATGGCCGGCCTTGCGCGCCAACGGTAAGCTGAAGTTGCCCAGGCCGCAGAACAGATCCAAGACCCGTTCGCTGGGCTGTGGATCCAGCATGGTGACGGCCCGGCTCACCATCTTGCGGTTGATTTCCGCGTTCACCTGGGTGAAATCGGTGGGCTCAAACAACATCTCCAGATCGAACTCATCCAGACGATAACTGAGCTGCGACTGTGCGGGCCAGAGCCGATAGGCGCTGTCCGGCCCCTTGGGCTGAAGATAGATATGGATATGGTTGTCTTGGCCGAATTGAACCAGGCGCTCAATATCCTGCTCTACCAGCTCATCGAGATTACGAAAGACAAGCGCCACCACATCATCGCCGATGGCCACCTCGATCTGGGGCATGCGCTTGTAGGCCTGCAAACTACCCACTAATTCGCGCAAGGCCATAATGCGCTCGCCGATGGCGGGGTGCAGCACCTCGCAGCGGCTCAGCTCAGCCAGCAGGCCGCTGCGCCGTTCGCGAAAGCCCACCAGCATGGATGCCTTTTTGAAGACATAGCGACAACCCAAGCGGGCCTTGCGCCGGTAGCCCCAGTGGCTGGCGGTCAATGGCGGCAATATCTCTTCAGGCACCACATTGCCGATGTGCTTGAAGTTGTCCAGCATGATCTGCTGCTTGGCCTGGATCTGCGCAGCGGCATCCATGTGCTGCAGACTGCAGCCGCCGCAGATGTCGAAGTGGGGACACTTGGGTTCGACGCGATCGGACGAGGACTGGATGATATCGGTGACATAACCCTCGTCAAACTTCTTGTGCTGGGTAAGGTATTTGAACCTCACCTCTTCGCCCGGCAATGCCCCCTCGATGAAGGTCGCCTTGCCATCCACGTGGGCCACGCCGCGGCCGTCGTGGTCGAGGGACTCGACGTGGCCGGGAAATGCCCCTGCAGGCATGGGCTTTAGTTTTTGACGGCGTCTTGCCACTACCTTGGCTCACTCCGGTGTTTCAACATATATTCCCTTATTTGTTACTGAGGCGGACAGGATAAGAAATCTCCCCCAACCCCTCTTTAAAAAAGAGGGGAGCAAAAAAACACTTAACCTAACCCCCTTCTTTACTTAATGGGCACCCACAGGGCATAAAGGATTGAGAGAAGTTTCAAGACTAATCACTCAACCTCTTGGTGACAACCTGGAAAATGGCTTCAGCCACCGCATCAATCTCATTCAATACCTGCAAGTTATCGAACCTCATCACGTCCAGGCCCTGCCCGGTCAGATATAGATCGCGGCGTTCGTCGTGGCGTTGATTTTCCAGCTCAAAATGCTGCCCGCCATCCACCTCCACCACCAGCCTTGCCTTTGGTGCAAAGAAATCGACAATGTAATCGCCGATGGGCCGTTGGCGATAAAACTGCACCCCTAAAATCTGCTTGCGCCGTAGCCGCGACCACAACAACTGCTCAGCATCGGTCATATCGCGGCGCAGCTGGCGCGAGCATCCTTTTAAATTTGCCCTATAGCGCAGCATGGAAGCCCCCTCCCCCCTAAACCTAAAATGAAACTCGAGTTCCCCCCTTTGTAAAAGGGAGGGGTTTGTAGTGGTCAAGTGTTTCCGGACACTTTGTTAAGGTCCTTTTCGTAATCCATCGGTGTCTTGTAACCCAGCGTCGAATGCAGGCGCTGAGCATTGTAATACACCGCCACGTATTCCCGGACATCAGCAATCGCTTCCTTCCGGGTCCGGTACAAGCGATCACCGGTCCATTCCCGCTTCAGGCTACTGAAGAAGCGTTCCACCGGGGCATTATCCCAGCAGTTACCCTTGCGACTCATACTGCAAACCATCCCATGTTGTGCCAGCAGCTTCTGATAGGCGCGACTGGCATATTGGCTGCCACGGTCCGAATGATGGATCAGGCCTGGTGGCGGGTTTCTCAGATTGATCGCCATCAGCAAGGCCCGGATCACCAGGGCTTTCTTCATGCGCCGATCCATGGCCCAGCCGACCACGCGGCGCGAATACAGGTCGATCACCACCGCCAGGTATACCCAGCCTTCCTGCGTCCACAGATACGTGATATCTGCGCCCCAGGCCTGGTTCGGCCTCGTCGGGTTGAACTGGCGGTTCAGCACATTCTCCGCCACCGGCAGCTGGTGTTTGCTGTCGGTTGTCGCCTTGTATTTGCGCTTCGCTCTAACCTCCAGGCTCAACGCCTTCATCAGGCGGCGCGTCCGGTCACGGCCGATCTCAAAGCCCTCCTCGCGCAGTTTGCGCGCCATCGTTCGACTACCCAAACTGTCCCGGGAGGCCTTGAACAACGCCTTCATGCGCCGCCGCAAGGCCAGTTCCTCGGCCGGAATGACCTGGCCAGGCCGGTCCCGCCAGTCGTAGTAGGCACTGCGCTGCACACCTAGCAGGCGGCACAGATGCAATACCGGCCAACGGCATGCATGGTCCCGGATGAAGGCGTACTTCACTTCATTTCCTTCGCGAAGTACTGGCTGGCTTTTTTTAAAATCTCCTTTTCCATCCGCAGCATGCGGTTCTCCTTCCGCAGCCGATTCAGCTCCTCGCGCTCATCCGCCGACAGCTGCGCACCGCTGGCATCGTCCGAAAATTCCTGCCGCCATCGGCGCAGCAGATTGTCGTTGATCCCCAGACTCCGGGCCGCCTCCGCCACCTTGTAACCCTGTTCGGTCACCAGCGCCACCGCGTCCCGCTTGAAGTCTTCCGTGTATTTCCGTCTTGTCTTCTTCTCTGTTGGCATCATTCACCCCGTTATGGCATTTTACAGCCTTAACTCGGTGTCCGGATGTATCAGACCACATCAATCAGCCCAAGACGTATAAGTTTCAAGCACTGCTTGCAGATATGGCTGATCTATCTACAAAACGCGCAGTATTTGGATGATGAATATATCGGTTATTTATTCCGCATGATGGTGCAGAAAAAGGTGGGGAATCGTCCCGGCCGAATCGAACCGAGAGCGGTGAAGCGAAGACCGAAAGCCTATCCCTTATTGACGAGAACACGGCATGAAGCAAGAGCGGAAGTGATGAAAAATGGTCACCCTAAGAAGCTTAAGTAAGTGCCATTCTCCCCTAACCCCTCTTTCCAAAGAGGGGGGAATTACCCGGTCGTTTCAAATAGCAGGCCTTCATTCCCCTCTTTTCTAAAGAGGGGTTAGGGGAGATTTAACCGACCCATCCCGCCCCCAAAATCTACTGCGGAAACACCCCCGTCGACAAATACCGATCCCCACGGTCGCAGATAATGGTCACAATCACCGCATCTTCCACCTCACGCGCCAGGCGCAGGGCGGCACTCACCGCCCCGCCCGACGAAATCCCCGCAAAGATCCCCTCCTGGACCCCCAGGGCGCGGGTCGTCTCCTCCGCTGCCTGCTGACTGACATCAATGATGCGATCCACCCGTTCAGACTCATAAATCTTAGGCAGGTACTCCTGCGGCCAACGACGAATACCGGGGATACTGGCCCCCTCGGTAGGCTGGACACCGACGATCTGTATATCGGGATTCTGCTCCTTCAAATAACGGGATACCCCCATGATGGTCCCGGTGGTCCCCATAGAACTGACAAAATGGGTCACCTTGCCCTGGGTATCGCGCCAGATCTCCGGCCCCGTCCCTTCATAGTGAGCCAGGGGATTATCAAAGTTGCCGAACTGATTCAGTACCCTGCCCTCACCCCGACCTTCCATCTCGGCGGCCAGATCAATCGCCGCCTCCATGCTGCCCGCCTTGGCGGTAAGAATGATCTCGGCGCCAAAGGCCTTCATCACCGCGCGCCGCTCCACACTCATGTGCTCGGGCATGACCAACACCATGCGATAGCCCTTGGTGGCGGCAGCCATAGCCAGGGCGATGCCTGTATTGCCGCTGGTGGCCTCGATAAGGGTGTCGCCGGGCCGGATCTCACCCCGGGCCTCGGCGTGCCGGATCATGCTCAGGGCCGGACGGTCCTTGACCGAACCAGCGGGGTTATTGCCCTCCAACTTGGCCAGGATGGTGTTGGAACTGCTCCGCAACAGGCGTTGCAGGCGCACCAGGGGCGTATTGCCGATGAAGTCTTCAAGGGTTGGGAAATTCATAGGGGGGTATTTTACCGGAACGACGGATGGGTGACGAGAATAGAGCCCATTGTGGAGGATTCCCATTTCGCCGATAAATTGCCATTTGGCAATAACCAGCGTAGCATTTTAATTGAGGAAATTTATGAAATCTCCCCTGCTGGACAGGAGACTTGCACATGTTATCGCCCGATGAGCTGCCCCATTACGTATACTCAGACTACATTCAGTGGGAAGGTCGCTGGGAGTTAATCAAGGGCATCCCTTATGCCATGACCCCTTCCCCCAGCTTTCGCCACCAACGTATCAGTCAGATTATCGCGCGAATGCTGGACGAGGCGCTGGACGATTGCAGCCATTGTCAGGCCGTTCTGCCTGTTGATTGGAAAGTCGCCGAGGACACGGTGGTCCAGCCCGACAACATGGTTATCTGCTATCAACCCAGCGGTGATTTTTTGACCAAAGCCCCCTCGCTGATATTTGAAGTGCTGTCACCGTCTAACGCAGAGAAGGACCGGCGCACCAAGTTTTCCATATACGAACGGGAGGGTGTAGGTCACTATTGTATTGTCGATCCCGAAAACAACGTCGCCAAGGTGTACTCGCTCCGCGAGGGTCGGTACGTAAAACAGATAGACGCTGCTGATGAAAACGTCCTATTCGATCTCGGCAAATGCACCATCGAATTTGAGTTTGCGCGTATATGGACGGGCTGAGGGATCGACGTCTCATGTTTGGGTCAGCAACCAGCGCCAAGCGGGAATGACTTCAATCAACCGGCCATGCTGTTCGATCCGCTCCGCCTCATCCACGGTCACGACGGTGGCTGTATTGAGCTGACACTGTTCCATCGCCACCACCAGGGCGCGCAACTCGCGCTGGCGCGTCTGGGAATTCGAGAGTGTTTCACTGACCTGTATCAACTGCCGGATGCCGTCCCGTGAAGTAGTATGAAAATCCACCTCGTATCCCTCTTCACTGCGAAAATAGCTGATCTCCAGCCGCTGTCGACGCAACGCGGTAAAGACCATGTTCTCCAACAGCCTGCCCCGGTCGACATGAGCGTCATGGCGAAAGGCCTGCGCCAATCCGGTATCAATCGCGTAGACCTTACGCGGGTTGACCTGCCGGCGCCGTACCGAGCGCGCGAAGATGGGCACCGTATCGATGAGATAGGCATCGATCAGGTATTCCAGATATTCATGCAGGGTATTCTTGCCAATGGCGATTCCCTGCGACTTGAGATCGTTATGAAAGCGGTTGACGCTGAACAGCGTTGCCGGCGCATTCAGCAAATGACGAATGAGATAACGCAACGGTACGATGTTGGTCACGCCATGCCGTTCGATCACGTCGCGCAGGATAACAACGTCGACATACTCCTGGAGAATCTGTTGCCGGTAAGGTGCCTCCACGCCCTGGATCTCCGGGAATCCGCCCTGCAGTAGATACTGATGCAGACGATTGGCGTACAAAGCCCGCTTTTCTGCCCCCGGCGGACGAAAAAGGTCATGATCGATGCCCTGGTGTGTCAGGACCTCAGCAAAACTGAAGGGGAAGATCTCTGTGGTAATGGCCCGCCCCCTCAGCGTCGAGGCAATCTCCCGGCTCAACAGCCGCGCAGAAGAACCGGTCAGCGCAAGCTGAATATTTTCGCTATCCAGTAATCGGCGTACAAATGGCTCCCAGCCGTCGACATTCTGGATCTCATCGAAAAAGAAGTAACAGGTGTTCTGTTTGTGCAGCGGATACAGGCGGTAATACGTCTCGGGTATACGCCGCAATTCATCCCGCTGCATCGGGTAGAGGCGCTCATCATCGAAATTGATGTAAAGCAAGCACTCCTTGGGAATCCCCCGCTCCATGCAGTCCTGCATCTGTTGATACAGGAACCAGGTCTTGCCAGTACGCCGCATGCCGATCACGGTATCGATCTTGTTGGTAAGCGCGGGCAATTCTACTGTCCGACGGGTTAGCTGGGGCAGTGGCCGCTCGTGAAAATCGGCAATGATTTGTTCCAAGAGGGCATCCATGGCAAAATAATATCTTTCACTGAAAGACAAATCAAGCCATATCTATCTTTCTATGAAAGATGCTTTTGACTAAAATGCAGCAAGCACCAGCGTCCAGGCACGCTAACAGACTGTTGAAAAACCCCCCTCTCCCTCAGGGAGAGGGCTGGGCTGAGGGGATAAAAATAGCATAACTTATTGATTGTATCCCCTCATACCCAATGCGCTTCGTACCCAAAGCGCTTCGCGGGGCAGGCTCCGGGGTAAGCTTTCCTAACCTTCTCCCTAAGGGAGAAGGTATCAAAACGTTTTTTCAACAGCCTGCTAGGCCATTTTCCCTTTATTAAAGGAAGATCGAGCAGAATTTGATTTCCGGCAAATCTCCCCCACCCCCTCTTTACAAATGAGGGGAGCAAATAACCACCAGGCCCAACCTCCCCCTTTGTTAAAGGGGGATTGAGGGGGATTTACCCCTCCAAGCCCACATCACAAATAAACGACTTGAGATAGGCCCGAAACTCTTCCCCCAACTCCTCATGCTCCAGGGCATACTCCACCGTGGCCTGCAGATACCCCAGCTTGCTGCCGCAGTCGAAGCGCTTGCCCTCAAATTCATAGGCGTATACGGCCTGATCTTTTAGAAGCATGGCGATGGCGTCTGTCAGCTGGATCTCGCCACCCGCCCCGCGTTCGGTCCGCTCCAGCAGGCCGAAGATCTCCGGCGTCAGGATATAACGCCCTACCACGGCCAGATTGGAGGGCGCCACCTCGGGATGGGGCTTTTCCACGATGCCGCTGACCTTGTTGAGTTGTTCTTTGCTCTCGGTGGTCTTCACGATGCCATACTTGTTGGTCTCACTGGGGTCCACCCGCTCCACCCCCAGCACGCTGGCCTGGCGGTCATTAAAGACCTCCACCATCTGGCTCAGACAAGGATTATCTCCGCCATTGATCAAATCGTCCGCCAGAATCACCGCGAAGGGATCATTGCCCACCACCGGCTTGGCGCATAGCACTGCGTGCCCTAGCCCTAAGGCCTCGGGCTGACGCACATACACGCACGACACCCCCTCGGGCACGATGCCGCGCAAAATATTGAGCAGCTCACGCTTGCCGCGCTTCTCCAGCTCGGTCTCCATCTCGTAGTTCTTATCGAAATGGTCCTCGATGGCGCGCTTGCTGCTGCTGGTGACGAAGATCAGTTCATCGATACCCGCGGCGATCGCCTCTTCGGCCGCGTACTGGATCAAGGGCTTGTCCACGATGGGCAGCATCTCTTTGGGGTTGGCCTTGGTGGCGGGCAAGAAGCGGGTCCCCATGCCCGCGACGGGGAAGACGGCCTTTTTAACTCTCATGGCTAACCTTAGCTACTTTTAGCGGAATGACATTATCTTTATCTGTCACCGACACACCTGTGGCACCCATCTCCGGCACCAACTTCTTCAACAGACGCTTACACTCAGGCTCATCATAGCTGTCGCAGGCCGTTTCCATGAGCCCCATCACCTCTTGAACCTGCTCCCAATCCGCCAGGCGACACTGAGCCAGCAGGATCTTCTCATGGCTGGTCTCGGCAAGGCACTCCTGATCATGGAAGAGCTCTTCAAACAGCTTCTCGCCCGGCCGCAGCCCGGTATAAGTGATTTCGATATCCTTGCCCGGCACCTTGCCGGAGAGACGTATCATCTGCTCGGCTAGATAATTCACCTTCACCGGTTCACCCATATCCAGCACGAATATCTCACCGCCGGTCCCCATGGCTCCGGCCTGCATAATCAGCTGGCTGGCCTCGGGGATGGTCATGAAAAAGCGGGTAATCTCAGGGTGGGTGACCGTCACCGGACCGCCTGCCTCAATCTGTTTTCGGAATAGCGGCACCACACTACCGGCGGAACCGAGCACGTTGCCGAAGCGGACGGTAATGAACTTGGTCTTGGACTTCTTATCCAGGCTTTGGCAGTAGATCTCGGCCGCTCGTTTGCTCGCCCCCATTACGTTGGCTGGATTGACGGCCTTGTCGGTGGATACCATTACAAACGTGCCACAACCAAACTTATCTGCGGCAGTCGCTAATGTACGGGTGCCTAACACATTGTTATGAACCGCCTCGCGCGCCTGATGTTCCAACATGGGAACATGCTTGTAGGCCGCGGCATGGAAAATTACATCCGGGCGATAGGTCTTCAAAACATGCTCCACCGCCGTCTTATCGGCCACATCCGTCAGGCAGCTGTGGAGCTGCAGATTGGGATAGGCACGGCCTAGCTCCATCTCCACGTTGTAGAGGTTGAACTCGGATTGTTCAACGAGAACCAGCGTGGACGGCCCCAGCTTGGCGATCTGGCGACATAGCTCCGAACCGATGGAGCCGCCACCGCCGCTGACCAACACGGTCTTGCCGGCCAGACTCTCGCTAACGTGTTTCCAATCCAACGCCACCGGGTCGCGACCGAGGAGGTCGTCGATGGCCACCTCACGCATCTCCTTGAGCGCGGACTGACCAGAGACCAGGTCCTGCAACCTAGGCAGGGTGCGGAAAGTCACTTCCGCCTGCTCGCACAGGGCGACGACGCGACGCATCTGGCTGCTGGTGGCCGAGGGCATGGCGATCATGACCAGATCGATGTCGTTCTTCTCGACCGCATCACGCAGCCTGGCGATGGGACCGAATACGGGAATGCCATGGACATTCGCCCCCTTCAGGCGAGGACTGTCGTCAAGAAACCCCACCGGCTTGTATACAGACTCCCGGCGCATGTCGCGCACCAGCATCTCCCCGGCCCGCCCCGCACCCAAGATAAGGACGCGCTTGGCCTCCGGCTCGAACTTGGTGTTGAGACCATGATCCCTCCACATGCGATACGACAGGCGGGGGGCGCCAAGCATCAAAACCAGAAAAACAGGATAAAGAACCAGAATCGTACGGGGGACGCCCGCGAGACGGTTATAAAGGAATAGCGACAAGGCAGCCACCAAGGCACCTATTAATACCGCACGGGTGATATTCCATAAATCCGGAATGCTGGCAAAGCGCCAGACCCCACGATATAAACCGGTAAACCATAAAACCAGCCCTTGAGCCGCCAACACCACGGGTAGCGTAGCAAGGTATGAATCCCAGTTTAGATTCGCCAGGGAAAAATTGAATCTGACTAGATAGGCAAGTAGCCAGGCAAGGCTCACCATGACCAAGTCATGACCGATTACGGCAATGCGGCGAGTAAACTGATTCATTGAGAGATACTGCCCTCCCCATTGGGCGATGAATACAATTTATAACATTTGCAGTTGGGCCATGCTAACCTTTTCACCCATTAAAAACAATAAAATAGGCCGACGAACCGCCTTGCTGTGGATCTTTGGGATTGGCATTCAAGTCGGGGGGAGTAGCAACCGTTTCAAGCCCAATGTGAAGATGCCTAACATACTACCTCCCTTCACCCTACCTGCAATTCTCTGGCGCCGGCCTTGTATCGAAATGCCAGCAGAATCAGCGGCGCATACGCCAAAACCATCCCGATAACCCCATCCAATACCCCCAATCCAACCAGGATCGCGACCGGTAATAGCCAGAGCGAATTGATAAAACCCACCGCCAGACTCACCTTTTTATGGGAACCGTAATACCTTGATGCGTACTGGTAGGCATGGCTCCTGTGGGCCTCATAAAATTTATCACCGCGCTGTACCCGGCGAAATAATGTTACCGTCGCATCCACGATAAAGACACCGAGCAGTATCAGCCAGCCCCAAAATAATTCAGGTGCCACCCACCCAGCTTGAAGGGACAAGACACCGAGCATCATGCCGAGAAAGCCGCTGCCTGCATCCCCCATAAATATCCTGGCTTTCGGAAAATTCCACACAAGAAACCCAAGCACTGTTGCCAAAAGCAGTATCGGCACAATCCATTCCTGATTTGCCATCGGAGAGAAAATATAGAGGACCCCGCCCCCGAAACAAACAGTCACCGCCTCGATTCCAGCGATACCATCAATGCCGTCCATGAAATTATATAAATTCAATAGCCAGACCAGATAAAGCACCCCTACCCCATGGCCAAGCCAGCCGAGGTCGATCACAGCGCCGAACAGCAATAATAAGGGCGGCAAGCCGCCAAGCCACCAAAGCACCCACATCGCACCTAAAAAATGGGCCAATAGTCGCCAGCGCGCCGCCACATGGCCGTGGTCGTCCAGCCAACCAACCAGTGCAACCAGCGCACCGGCCCCGAGCAACGCCCAGACCACATTCAGCGCAATCATTCCTGCCCATCCTGCGAACAATACTCCGGCCAGGCAGGTCAACACAATTGCCAGTCCGCCCCCCCTAGGCATGGCAACTGCATGCGAACTGCGCTCGTTGGGCAGATCCAGGAGGCTGCGCTCCAAGGCATAACGACGCAAAAGGCCGGTGAGTCCCCAAGACAGCACACCGGCCAGCAGCCACATCCATATGATTTCAGTTTTCATGGCGTGGGATAGTACTACATCCCGGTGCTATCGGGCATCGCCTGTCCTGCGCGCGAGATAATCCTCGGCGGTTTTCCTGAGCGCTACGTCAATCTTGACCGGCGGCTCCCAGCCCAACCGTTCCCGCGTCTTGCTGATATCCACCTGCAAGGAATCGCACAGCCGCCGCGCCAAGTCACCTTTTCCGATTGCTGACAAACCAGCGGACAACATAACCGTTGGCAGCGGAATCAGTCGTGACGGTCTGCCCAGCGCCATCGCGGTCCGACGAAGCAAATCGGTGGTGGACAAATCCTCGCCATCGCTGACCAGGAACACCTCGTTGGCCGCGGCGGGATGATCAATGCAAGTAATGATTAGATCGACTAAATTGTCCAGCGCCACCAGACTGCGTTTGTTGCGAATCGCCCCCAACGGCAGCGGAATCCCCCTGTCCAGCCACCGCATCATCTCAAGAAAATTGGCTTTAACTCCTGGGCCATAGACCAACGGTGGACGGACGATCACCACCTCCATGCCTATTTCACGGGCGAGCGACAACAGCCCCTGCTCGGCCTCAAATTTAGAAACCCCATAGGGATCAGTTGGCGAAGGCCCGTCACACGCCGTAAACGGGTGACCCGGCCGTGTCGCCTCGCCATTGACCTTCACCGAACTGACATAGACGAACCGCCTCACCCCTGCTGCGGCCGCCTGCCTCGCAAGATTCAACGTGCCTTCGACATTAACGCGCCGAAACTCCGCCAAGGGATCGGCAGAAACATCCTGCATGACGTGGACTCGGGCGGCGAGGTGCACAACACAGGCCACTTCGGCCAATGCTGATGCAAAATCGGTATCGGAACAGATGTTACCGACAACCACACCCCCAGCATGCTCAGCGCGCCGGACTATGCGCCGGACCTGCCAGCCTTCATGCTGAGTCCGTTGACACAGCCGCTCACCAACAAAGCCAGAAGCGCCTGTAATTGCGATCAAATGGTTTCCCTTTCTCGATAACTCAATATAGCCTCTTCAAAAAAACCTTCCAGTTTGCTTATCAGCATATCTCGGTCAAACTCTCTTTGCGCATAACGCCGCCCATTCAAGCCCATATCTCGGCGCTCAGATTCAGGCATAGCAGCCAGCTGCTTCACGGCAGCGGCCAGGCCATTAGCATCACCAGCAGGACAGGTAAATCCGGCCTTTGCCTGTCTAATGGCGGAAGCACCCTCGCCATCAAGCATCCCTAACACAGGAACGCCTGCCATAAGATAAGTCTGGAGCTTACCTGGAATCGTCATACTGAACACCGCATCACTCATTAGCGATACCAGTAATGCATCTGCATGAGCATAAAATGATGGCATTCGATCAACAGAATAGCGACCTAAAAGCAATACCTTTTCGGCCAACCCACGGCGCTCAACTTCCGCCTTTAGCCATTCCGACTTCCGTCCGTCGCCGACAATAATCCAACGTACCCCATCGTCATGTTTCAGTAATTCAGCCGCTGACAAAATCGACGGCATATCCTGTGCCTCTCCAATATTTCCCGCAAAGAGAATGTCAAATGTGCGGCCCCGTACAGGGATCTCATTTGCTTTCTCAGAGGCATTGTCTAAAAACACGTCCTCGGCCCAGCTAGGATAATAACGTATTTTACTTTTATCCGAACAATACTTCGCAATTCCATCAATAAATGCCCTGGACTGGCCAAGCACAATATCGCAATTGTTGTAACTAAATTGTACCAAATGACCAATCCAACGAAGAAGTCTAGGTGAGCGCACAACGCCTATCGCAGCAAGTGTCTCCGGCCATAGATCAAGCACCCAAAACACGACGGGGATTTTCTTAATCCGACCCAGAAGAATGGCGGGCAAAGCCACCGTAACTGGCGAAGGCTCGTAAATAAAGACGACGTCGAATTCACGCTTGCGGAGAAACCAGGGGCCCCAAAGTGAGCCACCCAAAACAAAACTCAGATAATTCAAAATTAAACGCACCGACCCTCGAGCACGACGCAACATCGGAACCCGAAAAATTTCCACACCCTCATAATTTGAGAACAAAGAAGGAGCGCGCCGAAACTCGGGAAATACCTCGCCTAAAGGATAATTTGGCTTTCCGGTTAACACAGTAAGCTCGTGGCCTCTCTGCTTGAGCTCTGCAATTAGATCATTGATTCTGAAATTCTCCGGCCAGAAGTACTGTGTTACAACCAAGATTCGCATTGCTTAATATTTTTTCCAAACCACACGATTAACATAATCAGTATAACTATGAATTATACGTACAACCTTGTCGGAAACATTAGGCATAGAATAATCGTCAACCTGACGCAACAGACGATTCTGATGACGCGGCTGGCTGTCAAGAATTGCCAAACCCTGCATTACCCGCTCACACTCGAAACCGACCATCATAGTTGAAGCCTCTTCCATACCTTCCGGTCGCTCATGCGCTTCGCGGATATTTAGTGCCGGAAAATTAAGAATAGACGATTCTTCAGTTATCGTACCGCTGTCCGAAAGCACTGCCTTCGCGCTCATTTGCAGATTGATGTAATCATTGAACCCAAGTGGTTTAAGCAATCGCACCAGAGAATGAAATCTGACCCCGGCAGCATCTACGCGCTTTCTCGTACGTGGATGAGTAGAGACAATCACTGGCAGGCCATAATTCTCGGCTATCACGTTCAGCACTTCTACAAGCTTCTCAAACTTACTCTCTGACTCGATATTTTCTTCGCGATGGGCGCTAACCACAAAATATTGCTCTGATTCAAGACCTAAGCGCTCAAGCACATCAGAGCCTTCAATACCATGCCGATAATAACTCAAAACTTCGAACATCGGACTTCCTGTCTTAATTACCAAATCAGGTGAGAGGCCTTCGTGCAGCAAGTATTCGCGGGCAATAGAGCTATAAGTAAGATTAATATCGGCGGTATGGTCGACGATACGTCGATTGATTTCTTCTGGCACCCGCTGATCAAAGCAGCGGTTACCTGCCTCCATATGAAACACAGGAATCTTTCGTCGCTTCGCGGGCAATACGGACAGACAGCTATTGGTATCACCCAGTACCAGCAGCGCATCAGGCTTTACATCCAATAATACGCTATCTATGGACGCTATAATAGCGCCAATGGTCTGAGCCGCGCTCTCCCCCGCTGCGTTCAAAAAATAATCCGGCTTACGAATGCCTAGATCTTCGAAAAATATCTGGTTGAGTTCGTAATCATAATTTTGCCCAGTATGGACCAAAATATGGTCACAAAATTCATCTAATCGAACAAGAACGCGAGATAGACGAATAATCTCCGGCCTCGTCCCAACCACGGTCATGACTTTTAATTTCTTCATATTAGACCTTGCAAGCAATGGTATCAGGCCGAACACGACAAAATATTTCATTTGCCCATAACATAACTATCATTTCATCTTCCCCAACGTTAGTGATGTCATGTGCCCACCCTGGTATTGACTCCACGACTTGCGGCTTACTACCAGTTGTATAAATTTCATGGGTATCATTAGTAATTAAATGACGAAATCTAAAATGGGCTGAACCTTTGATAACAAGAAACTTTTCGGTTTTAGAATGGTGATAATGCTCTCCTCTCGTGACCCCTGGGAGAGACGTAAAGAAAGAAAACTGGCCGCTATCTTTCGTCTTTAACATCTCAACGAATATGCCCCGATCATCTTCGTAGCTGGGCAGGGAATAAGAGAACTGATCGGCGTTGAAATAGCTAACATAAGTTGAATACAAGGCGCGCACCAAACCCACGCCAACTGGTTCAGAAACGAGGGATTCACGAGAAGACCTAAATGCTTGTATCTGTTCGGCCAAGTCACCAAGAGTAATTGTGTATTCTGGCTCTACGACCGGCCGCGAAATACCTTTAGGTTCTAGGCCAATCACACGTATGAATTCATCAACCACATCATCAATATATACCAACTTTAACGTTATCGTGGCATCATTGATTGTAATCGGTAAATTGTGGGCGATGTTGTAGCAATAAGTAGCAACCACCGAGTTGTAATTAGGTTTACACCATTTCCCGAAAACATTTGGCAAACGATATATATAGGCAGGATTACCCGTCTCACTAGCAAACTTTTGTACCACACGTTCGGCTTCAAGCTTACTTCTCCCATATGGATTATCTCTATCTGCCTGAATTGAAGAGGCTAGAATTATCGGAATTTTTTTATTTGACTTTCTAATAAGCTCGCAAATTGATTGCGTTAAATTTACATTTACAGTTTCAAATGCCTCAATACATTTCGGACGATTTTCACCGGCAAGATGGATAATGACATCTGCCTTTGATATCAGCTCATTTAATAAGTCAAACGAGTCGTCTCGAACAAACTCGCATACATCATATTTTTTTAACTCGCTCAGTTTTAACATAAGGTTTTTACCGATAAACCCATTTGAACCAGTTATTAAAATACGCATTTTCTCATCCACCAACATAATTCCTCAAGCGCTGAATACATTCACGAGAAACAATCCGCACAATTTACAATTATATCCACAGCTACTGAAACCAGAATCGGCTAAAAACACTGCTTAATTTCACTGATTATTACGGATCATTTAATTAAGTACCCGTATTTATTCTTTTACAACTCATTCGAATCCTGAGCCCTTTGGTCTAACGTATGATTATCTGTCATTCTATAGAGGCGGTGCGATTTCTATAAGGCGTAAATAAACTGGGAACCGATTCGATTTACTCAACAATCCCTGTAAAACTTAAAGCCAAAAGAAGAAAGTTTATAAAACCAAATATAGGTCATATAGATCAAAGAAGATTGTGCTTTTCTTTAATTTCTGAAAATGTACCAAACACAAAAGGAAAAACCAGCTTTTTCCTTTTGCTAAATTCATACATTTTGCTGAGCAATTTCAAAGGAAATAACTGAAATATAAAATACACTAAGTAAATTACAAACATCTGGTACTTATAAAAGACTGATTTACGATCTGCTTTTGTAGAAAACGAGGTATTTTTATTATAAAACACCTCAAGCATATTAGGCTGATATTCTATCCCAATCTTTTCACATATCCCTTTGATTACTTTTTCAGGACTAATCAACAAATCCTCATAAGAGACAAGCGCGACATCATAATTTCTAGAAATATAAATCATAATTTTCTTTTGTAACGTGTACGAAAATACTCTTTGAACAATACGAAATATAGATTGCTGTCTTTGCTGGGAAAGCTGCGTATTTGACTTTAATGTATCAATCATGTTTCTTTGTATTAATATAAAAAAACTATCTCCAAAATATCGCAAAAACTTTTTCTCCAAGACATATACATTCAAAGGGGACGTTTTTTGTAGCCAAAAAGGCTTATTGAGATTACTGGCCACCTTTGACATAAGAATATCGAATAGCTCACAATAACTTGTTGGCCTAGGATCTAATTTATAGAATAACTCCTTATCGACTCCAGAGATTTTAAAAAAGTCAGTTTTAGACCAAAGCTCTATAAAACCAATATAATCATCCAGTGCAGACAGCTCCCCAAATTTAGCCTGCATAACTCCAAACATATTTGTTTCTACAATACCAAAATGACGTTGGTGCTGTATTCCTATAACATCAGAATGGTTACAGAAAATATTCGACAACCACTTAGTACCAGAACGATTCATGCCAATTAGCAAAATTGATTTAACCTGACTTTGCATGGTATCAATAGGCGTTGTACTATTCTTCTGGTTCAATATATTCGCCACGTGCAGCAGCCCTAACGAAGGCAAGCCTTATCAGCATGCTTTTCATCCTGTCAACATCAAGCCGATCAGTATTGTGGGAGTTATAATCTTCTGAGTGCGAAATGCGCTCCTCACCCTGATCAACAAACTTACCGTAATTAAGATCGCGTAAATCTGGGGGGACACGGAAATAACTTCCCATATCTTCTGCCTCCGCCATTTCTTCTCGACTTAACAAAGCTTCGTAGAGTTTTTCTCCATGGCGGGTCCCGATCATATTCACTGGATGCTCAGGCACTTCCATCAATTCGGTCAGTGCTTTAGCCAACGTTTCAATAGTTGCAGCAGGTGCTTTTTGCACAAAAATATCCCCGGGTTTACCATGCTCAAATGCATACAAAACTAGGTCTACTGCATCATCCAGCGTCATCATAAAACGTGTCATATTTGGATCAGTAATTGTAATCGACTGCCCCCCACGAATCTGGTCAACAAATAGCGGAATTACTGACCCACGCGATGCCATAACATTACCATAACGTGTAACACATATTGTGGTATTGCTTTTGATACGCGATTTAGCGACAGCCACCTTTTCCATTAACGCCTTAGATATTCCCATTGCATTAATCGGGTAAACTGCCTTATCTGTACTTAAACAAATCACTCTTTGGACGTTACAAACAATTGCTGCTTCTAGCACATTTTCGGTACCCAGCACATTAGTCTTGGTCGCTTGGAGCGGATGAAATTCACAAGACGGAACCTGCTTTAAAGCTGCCGCATGAAATACGAAATCAGCACCACGGGTTGCGCTCAATACTGAGTCATAGTCACGCACATCACCTATGTAAAATTTAAGCTTAGGATCACTGTACAACTTGCGCATATCGTCCTGCTTTTTTTCATCTCGGCTCAATATACGTATCTCTGAAAGATCACTGTTTAGGAAACGTCGTAAAACCGCGTTCCCAAATGAACCTGTTCCACCGGTAATCAGCAATACATTATCTTTGAACATTTCAATATCCAATCCCAAAGCATTTATAATTCTGAAAACACGCTAGCACTACCGCAATATCGCCGCTTCAATTACGTCTCCAAGCTTACCGATAACTGGCTCGACAGAAAACTCTCGTGAAGCCATTTCAAAACCATTAATTGCGATTTGACAACGCAATTCCGCATCAGTAATTAAAAGACTCAATGCTTCCTCTAGAGACTTGGCATCTTTGGGAGGCACAAGTAACGCGTGTTTTTTATCTTTAACGAAATCCGGAATCATTCCCACATTGGTCACGACTACCGCAAGTCCTCCAGCCATCGCTTCAATCATAGAATTGGGTAATCCTTCAGCCCAAGACGGGAGCACGAAGATATCATTTGCACTCAACAATTCTCCTATATCTTCCGAATCCACCCAACCGACAAAAGTTATTACATTTTCTAAGTGGTTTTTCTTAACAAATCCTTTTGCTGGTTCCTCAGCGTGCCCGCTACCAGCAAATGTAAGTTTAAAAATGTGGCCTTGTTTTACGAGGTTATGAGCGGCTTCCAATAAGTCGAATACCCCCTTAAATTCCTCTAGCCAACCAACAAAAAGTATACAAGGAGGTTTTCTGTTAGCATCAAAATCACGTTGCGAGCCAATTTTTAAATGATGCTCTGTCGCAGTCCAGTTTGGAATTTCATGTACCCTGGAAGGATTGAAACCCATTCTTTTTACAGCGAAGTCACTCCAACTAGGACCTTGACTAAGGAAAACGTCTGCCCCCTTAAGTAAGGTACTAACGATAAAAAACATTAAATGAGATTGTTCCGTTTGATCAATCAGCCTACCACCTCGTGGAAAGATAAACGATGTACAACCAAATATGCGACTCACCCAGGCCATCAGCGATTTTTCGATAAAACTGACACCAACGGCTGTAAACAATAACACGCCATCCGGGCGGTGCCGAATCAACAGCCCAATAAAAATGGCCAAACGTCTCAGCGCCAAAACGCTACGTATCAACAAGCCGGGCGGCGGATTTGAAATTTGTGTCGAATCGACTGGAATGATGGTAAACCGCTTTGAGAACGTCGACTGCATTAGAGTTTGGCAAGATCTTGCTATACCACCAAAGACCCTTTTCTCTTCGGCTAAAAAAGATCCTACAATTAATAATTTGAGAGCACTTGACATAAATTCAATTAATTTATAGATAAAACGTTATACTTCTACGCTTCTCTCCCTCTAACAAATATACTTAAGTGAGAAATGCCTCATATTCTTTGACCATACGTTCTATCCCCAAATTTTTTTCGGCAAACTCACGTGCTTTAAGAACCATTGTTGTGCGATCATTCTCTGCCATAGAATCAAGCCTCTCAATAGCTTCACAAATAGCCTCATGTGATAGCGGATCACATAACAATCCACGCTCGCCTCGTCCTAGTAGTATTGGATGATCACATACATCGGAAGCAATAACCGGGCACCCAGCAATCATCGCCTCGCAAACCACATTAGGAAGCCCCTCAAATAAGCTAACATGGACCAAAGCATCGCTTTCTCTATAAAGCTGATCGACATTACTAACTTCTCCCAACCATGCCCAACGATCAGCAACCATCGGGTGCTTCTTCAAAAACTGATCCATTTCCATCTGAATCTTATAAGAGTGTGCGCTCGTTTCTCTTCGGCCCGCCCATTGTACATATGGCAACCAACCATTTCGACGTTGAAACAGATCTAAAGCCTGAAGAAGCCTCAAGCCGTTTTTCATATACGCGACACGCCCGACAACTAAAAGTTTTCGCACCCCTATATTTCGAGAGCGCTCTAATTCGAATTCATCAAAGTCATATCCATTCCAAACCGTATGAATCTTGCCTGCCAACCGTGGCAGCGCTTTGCGAAGGACATCCGTTTCGGTTTGGCTATTAGTGGTTACTGTTGATCCACAATAATACGCAAAACAAGATATCCATTTGCGAACCTTTGAAGTTACAGCTACAGATGAAGTTCTTTGGCTAACGATTAAACGGCAGTTAGGAACCATAACCTTAGCTAAGGCTGCGTAGACATTGGCCGTAGGAAGGAAGCTAACTATACCATCCATCCCTCCAACTAGTCGCAAATAAAGCTTCCATAGCACAAGCAAGGAGAACCCTTTGCGGCCATTTCTTTCCACTTCATAAATTGGAATTCCTATAGACTCAATAGTCGATCTAAAATGATTATGACCTGGTTGATATATAAATAAACTCACATCATGGCCTTGCTTCTTAAGCCCTTTTACCAGATACGTCATTTGACGTTGGGCACCACCAGAACCAAGAGAGTCAATAATACATAGTATTTTCATTGGACGATATTTTTCGCACTCTGAGTCTAAAATGCTTTAAATATATAACGACAATATAGGCAAATAGAAACCAACTAACCTTAATATTGAGCACTTGATTCGCGCCAACCATTACGAATATCGCAGGCAATAGAAGTATTGGCAATTCATTAGAAGAGTATCGGTAAGCTAGAAATGCGCAACGCATAATTTTAAATATAAAAAAAAGAAATAGAATTACTCCAACGATTCCGCTATACAGCATTATCTCTAATACTACGTTGTGAGGACTTTTCACTCCACCAAATAATTGGATTGCCTCATATTCGAACCCAGTCTTACCCAATCCGATAATAGGATTCTCTAGGGCTAGTGGTATATAAACAGCCCATACATCTAAGCGCACTCCCATGCCATCGCGTTCCGAGGCCTCAAATGCGAGTGAAGATAAGCGCGCCATCATTACATCTGAATTTAGAATAAATTCAATGCCTAGTGAAAATAATGCAATCGCCATCAGATAAAAAATAATTCTCTTTATAATGTTTTTTCCCTTAAATAGAAAAATCATAGTCAAGAACGTTAAAATCATTACTAATAAAGCTGATCTTGATCCTGTTTGAACGATTGCAGTAAGCAGAAAGGGAATAGCCAATACAAACCAATACCTATTTACACCAAATTTCAGCCTATCATTATAGAAAAAACTCATAAGTATGCTAAATGCAATACTGAGCTTAATACCCAACGAATTAATATTAGTACCTATAAGCTTAATTCTACCTTGACCGATTTCTTCTACGCCGATCCCTAAGAACATAAAAATACTGATTATTGCAGCACCTATAGCGAAAGAAAGCATTGCCAGATCCAGAACTTTCGTATCGACTATGCCATGATTAATCATGACAAAAATCATTATCAAATTAAGAAAAAAGGCGACATCAAAAAAATTACTTGAAAGAGAATTAATATGAGCGAGCCCATTTATTGTCATGACTAAAAAGACACCCCATATAGGCCATAAGCAATAAATAATTCTTTTTCGCAGTATGAAGTACTTATTAAATGAAAGAAAAATAAAAAACAAGTAAATTAATCCCGCCAGCTTAGCAAAGGAAAAACTACCTCCGCTATTAAAGGGATCAAAAAATTCTATATTTAAGGAAAATGCATAGAAGCATAAAGCGATGGTCTGAAGATGCTTTAAAATAGAATTCGTCGATCGCTGGACAGACTCATAATAATCGTAATCCATATCATATATTACCGGTCTCTAACGTAAATTTGCGATCCAGTACAAAAATAATTGACCATTAATATACCTCATGCACAGATTCACGCATGACAACTCTACTGAGCTTCGGCCCACGCCTGAAACATCAAAATAACCCATAACGGGTGCTGCCAATTTCGATACCCTGACGCGTGTTCAGCCCATCGATCCCTTATTCGGCTTGAATCAAGCAAACCCTGCTCTCTAAGTCTCTGTGCATCCAAAAGACTTTCAGCCCATTCTCGGAGAGGTCCCTTAATCCAGCTCCCCACAGGCACACCAAATCCTTGTTTGGGTCTTTCAATTAATTCTTTCGGTACATGACGGTAAAGTAATTGTTTGAATATCCACTTACCCTTACCTTCATTAACCTTCATAGTAATAGGAATACGCCATGCAAATTCAACCACTCGGTGATCTAGCAAAGGCACCCGCGTCTCCAGACTCGTCGACATTGCGGCACGATCAAGTTTAGTAAGTATACAATCCGGCATATAAACACAGGTATCCATGGCCATCATCTTCCCAACATGATCTTGAATATTTTTCAATACACGAGAATCCAAACCATAGGTTAAAGACTTTGAGTCAAAACTTACCGGCGGGGGAGCCCATTGGCTAGTAAATCGCTGATAAAAAGATTGAAAATCATTACATTTAGCCAAGTCTTCGACTAACTGGAGTCGTGCTTCAATATTAGAGGCGAATTTTGAGCTAGGTACTGGAATAGCTTCAAACAAGTGTTTTATCGCGCTTATGGCCACAGTTGGCGTGACTCGTAAGACTTTCCTTAAATGCTCAGCCTTTTTATTAAAATAGCGCCCATACCCACCAAATAGCTCATCACCACCATCGCCACTTAGAGCTACAGTTACCTCTTGCCGCGCCAGCTTTGACACCAAATGAGTAGGTATGGCGGATGAATCCCCAAAGGGTTCATCGTATATCGTATGCAATTCTGGAACTACTTCATAGGCTTCCTTCGGTGTAATATAGAATTCCGTATGCTCAGTACCCAGATGCGAAGCGACCTTTTTTGCGTGCAACGCCTCATCATAGTCCTGTTCATGAAATCCTATCGAATACGTTTTAATAGGACGACTTGCACGCTCTTGCATTAAAGCAACAATCGCAGAGGAATCCACTCCCCCTGAAAGAAAAGCTCCCAAGGGAACATCTGCAACCATCTGACCAGACACAGCATTGCCCAGAATGCTTTCTAAGGAATGTATAGCTTCTTCATATGAACCTTCAAAAGGAGACTGCGATCCACGAACAACCACATCTTCAAAAGACCAATACACAACGGGCTCAGGATACCTATTTGCAGAATCAGAAGAAAATGAGATTACACAACCAGGTTTAAGCTTACGTATGCCTCGCCAGATACTCCATGGTGCTGGAATATATCCTAATCGTAAATACAGAGACAGGACATCTCTATCAATTTCCTTCTTAAATGCCGGATGTACTTTTAGAGCTTTAAGCTCTGAAGCAAATAATAGCGTGTCATCTTGCCAGCCAAAATAAAGAGGCTTTTCACCCATTCTATCTCTAGCTAATGACAGTGTCCTTTCTATGCGATCCCAAACGACAATTGCGAACATACCAACGCAGGCTTGCAAGGTTTTGATTATACCCCAGTGTTCTATGGCAGCTACCAGAGTCTCAGTGTCCGAGGTTCCCCGCCAGACTATACCTTCACCTAATTTCCGCCTGATCTCTAAGTGGTTATATAGTTCTCCATTAAAAATCAAACAATAGCGCCCGGATGTAGAATCCATTGGCTGGTGACCAGCATATGTTAAGTCTACAATTGAAAGGCGCCTGTGTGCCAAGGCAATCCCGGATTCAGCATCAATCCATTTCCCCTCATCATCCGGACCTCGATGCACCAACTGATTACACATAGAGGAAAGCACTTTACTCTTCTCATAATCAGTTAGTCCTTTAGGTTTGAAAAATCCTACTACGCCACACATGTTTGATGTACCTAGTCAATAACGATAGCGATCAAGTGGCCTCAGTTATTAGGCGCCGTGTACCCATCAAATTCAACATATTCAAAGTCTGACCCAAAGCCTTCAGCATACTTAGTCAAGGAGCTTCTAGCACCTATTAGTGTCTTAGGCTCTGCCAGCATTTCTAACTCTAATACAACGCTATCATCACAAAATTCAACATTACCTGGCGAAATATTTTGCAATAACGAATTTAGGTGTTGTCTACTCTCAGGCATTTTTCTAAACCCTGGATGCAACTTAATAACGCCGCCATCCGGCATTTTTTCTATAAGCAATTCCAACGCAGCTTTGAGCTTTTCGAAAGGAATCCTGTGAGGTGTTGGCATAAGCCCTATCTTTTTTACCCCCTTCAATCGGGCGGAATACTTTTGACATACATCGCTGAAGTTCTGCAGTACAACCCGCTTATCTTCAGGCATCAAAGGAAATACATCTGGCAATATACCTATCCAGGCTGCTGCATCATCACGATATTGATAATCGGAGTTCCCCGATAGTTTCTGCTTTTTTCTAAACCGCCAAGACAATTTTTTATCAGAAGGATAAGCGTTGGCTTTATAATAAGATAACTGACCTTCTTCTAGATATACATGTCCTGCACAATTTTTAGATTTCAATAAGCTTTCTACTTCCGGATACACCCATGCCGCATAGACCACAAAGTTATTATTATTTTTGTTAACCTTACTAAGTATACGTCTACCAGCTGGACTGAAACCCAATCCTCTTACCACGTATCGATCAAACCATTTAACCTTAGAAAGATACGCTCGCTTGCAAACCAGTGAGGTGTCTGCTCTACGCATTGAAACACAGACAATATTTCCATCTGGAATTTTGTATGCGTCAATAACCATTCTAGCCACCATCGCAACAACCGGACTGTTAATCATAAATACATGATCCCAGCCATTTTCAATTGCATCACTAATTAATTTAGGTTGTAGTGGCATACTATTGATTACTGTTATTGATTAACATCGAAGCATTCTTTATTTGATAACTATCTTCAGTGGACATTTCGATGAATGATATTTTTTCACCAAATAAATGATGCTCTTTCAAAACTTCCCACCAGGTTGCAATGATCGAGCCATTAAAACGGTACAAACGTTCCCGATCATATGTCAAATCCTGAAAACGCCCTGGATTAAATAACGCCAACCCGTTTTCACCATGAGTAAACATGGGCTCACGCTCTTCCTGAACGGAAACAACAGTATCACTCTCAGTAATTCTTAGTACGTTTAATGCCTTATCTATATGTTCAACACGTCGATGAACTGCATGCATACTTAAAAACGCCATCACATCTGGGAACACCCCTTCTACCTCGGCGTAATAGCTACCCGCATTAATCATTAAATCTCTAATTGGAATATTCCTTCCAGAACATTCATCCTCATCTCGCAGAACTCTTAAATGTTCTGGTACCCGCCCAGTCTCCGCTAACTCCTGTGCGTAATCGAGTACTTTCTGGCTCTGAGATGACACAATGATACGGTCTATCTTATCCGACTGCGCCGCAGTTAAAATTGCTCTCTCCAGCAAAGACATTCCTTCATATTCGCGGTAGGGCACACCCTCAAATCCGGGATAGGACTCGCGCACTGGAATAACAGCAATATTCTTTGGCTTATAATCCCCTTCCAATGCTTCGCTTATACGATCAAAGATACGTGTACGAGCAACAAGCAAACGTTTTGAGTCATGACTTAATGAACTCCCATGCTGTCGATAATAAAAAACCGGTATATCTAGGTTTGCAGCACCAATTCTTTTATATAGCTTGTACCAGAGCTCCCAACCATCTTGAGCATTGACGTCCTCAGAATATCCACCAACCGCCTTAAGCGCGCGCGTGCGAAACATAGTACAGGCGCCATGTGGCGGTAAATGTCCTACGGTATCTTCATTACCAAGCTTGTGCCTGCGCTCTATTCCGATAATTTTACCTTCAGGATCTGTATAGAAGTAGTTACCGTATACCATTCCTATATGAGGCGTTGCTTCAAGCTTTGCAACCATAAGTAGCAAGGCGCATTCATCTAGCCAGTCGTCTGCGTCTAGGCGTACCATATATTTACCTTTAGATATTCCTAGAACGGTATTGGCAAGTCTCTGCAATCCCGTTGCCTTCTTGTTTTGTATAAATGTCGTTTTGTCAGGATAACGACGACACACATCACGAGCTATCTCTGCGCTATCATCATCTGACGCTTCATCAACAATGATCAGTTCCCAGTTGGTATAAAGCTGTTCAAATACACTATCTACACACTTCTGCAGAAAACGACCGTAGTTCCGACAAGGAATATAAACAGTAACGAGAGGAGAGGAATCCATGAAATCTATAAACTTCGGCATTTAGAATTGAAACAGTAAATAGCCGCTCATAGCTGACTAAGAGTTTGAATAATCCACACCTGACTCAATAGCCTTGAAAGGCTCTATATCACGGAGTACTTTGCAACCAATAAGCATCTCTGCATCACGTGCATCCGTGCCGTGAGCGGGGCGTAAAAAGACCAGATCGTCTTCTTTTATTAGTTCTCCGGCTTTCATCGGACGCTGTATAAACACGCCTCTGCGAAATGACACTTCATGTTCGTTAGCTAGTTCACTAGGTTGTGGCAACTTCACACCATCACCGCGCAAAGCTATGATGCGTTTAATCTGACTCTTTAAGTTTTGTACCTCGTCAGGAGTTAACGATACTTTGTGGTCTCGGAACGATTTGCCTTCACGGTCGTCTGTGAAATGAAACTCCAACACTCTTGCTCCCATAGCTGCCGCTGCCAATAAGGCGTCCATTCCGATTGTATGATCTGAATATCCAACAGACGCACGCGCAACATCACGCAATGAGTCCATTACTCTAAGATTCGCATCTTCATCGGGTATAGGATACATAGAGGTGCACTGCAAAATGCAAAGCATGTTGGGTTCAGAATAACGAGGATTTATACGCTTCAAGAATTCAACCGTCTGAAGTATTTCTTCCATTGTTGACAGTCCCGTTGATAATAATATTGGTTTTCCTCGCCGCGCAAATTCCGCCAATATAGGCCACGCAGTCATATCACCAGAACCAATTTTATAGAATTCGAGGTATGGATCTATCCAATCGAGCATATCCAAATCCCAAACTGACGCCGAGTAGGATACGCTTGCATCACGACACATCTCTGCAAGATAGATGTGCTGATTCTTCGTCAATTCGAATTTTTTAAAATGACGATTCCTGTCGGCACTCTCCACAGGACTTACTAGAGTGTTACCTCGATACAATTGAAACTTAACGCTATCTGCACCACAAGAAATTGCAAGGTTTGCCATATGTTTGGCAAGGTTAAAATCTCCTTCATGGTTGCCGCCTATCTCGGCTATCAATAACGGTCCAACAGCACCTTCCCAAGGAGACGACTTTAGTTCACGGCTTAGAAACGAATAGATTTCCTGTAACCCAAGATTTGATGCGGGTAAACCTGCATATTGAATAATCTGACGAGCTTGTTCTAGGTCAGTTGATGTCTCTAATACTAGTGTCAAATCTGAAGCTTCTGGACATATTCTGTTTTCGTATATGTATCGTTGACCAATTTCGACATTTTCATAAAGCCATGAAAATACTTTCTCATGCTTCTTAGCATTGATGCTAGTCTTGGTTGAGCGATAAAAATCAGACCGAATAATTTCAACCGCCATACCCCCAGGAAACGTATCTCCAGGTACGTTAGAGACAAAATCGAAGTGATCAGTATTAGCCACAGCAATCATGTCTCGTAGCACCCCCGTATCAAGGAACAATTCTTCACCACTTAGACAGGCTGCAAAGTCCCAACCATAATATTCAATACAATAAATTAGTTCGTCTTCACTGTCATCGATGCGTAGATATTCAAGCCCTGACCTTCTACAATAAGAAACTATGGGGTCATCAGATGCGGCGGTAGACGTAACAACGACTAAAGAGATTCCTGGAGCTGCTTTCCGAACACGTTCAATCGTATAACTAAGCACAGGCCGACCGCTAATATCGAAAAGAAGCTTACCCGTTAATGTACTCGTATCATAACGGCATATCACAGCTATACCGATATTTAAATACCTTCCCATAATACTGCTTTCAACCAAGCTCGCTGATCAATAAGGCTAATTAGATGCAGGCTTGCTAATAAGCCATGACCCTAGCAGCAGATGATGAAGGCCACAGCGACTGAAAGTGTCAATAGCTTGTTCAGGCGTACCAACTATTGGTTCTCCGTGAATGTTAAATGAGGTATTTAGTACAGCACCAACACCTGTGATACTTTCAAAGGCCTTGATGACCGCATGGTAGCCAGGATTGTCTTCCTTACGAACAATTTGAGGCCTTGCTGAGCGATCAAATGGATGCAGCCCTGCAGGCAAGTGTTCACGTGCAAGTGGTGTTGAATCAAAGCCAATAGCCATAAAGCGCCCATCAATCCCTTTTGGATTAATCATATAATCATCTTCACGCTCAGCCAAAATGCTTGGTGCAAATGGCATCCAGAAATCACGCATTTTCACAAGTTTGTTAATATGATGAATTACATCTGGGCGACGCGGATCAGCAATTATAGAGCGATTCCCCAAAGCACGCGCACCAAACTCCGCATTATCTGCACCAAAACGCGCGACTACATCACCATTTGCTAAAACATTGGCAACATCTTCGGGAGTAACTTGCCTAACAGTCCAGTCCTTCAAATCACTGCTGTCAATTGCCTTCCGAATAGAAGAATCATCGTAAGACGGCCCAAAATAACCGTTAGAAATAGGCTCAAACTGATTAGCCTTTAATCCCTGCTTGATAGATTCAGCGTAAGCTGCACCAATCGAGATAGACTCATCTCCAGGACCAGGTGGAATAAACAACTGAGTCACGCCATCCATTTCCCATATAGCTTTATTCGCTTTGATATTTTGGGCAACTCCACCAGACATTACTATATTACCGATGCCTGTTTCTTGAACCCCATTACTAATCCATTCTGTTAGCAACTCTTCTGTTCGACGTTGTATACCATACGCAATTGAGTCGAATCTTTGACCTTCTAATCGATCTTTAAAGTGGAAAAAATGATCTTTCACCTCAGTCTTATATTTAAACCCGAGACCATCAACTTGAAGAGTCTCTGCGAAAACATTGTAAGCTTCTTGGGAAAATTCACCACTGTTATACGCTGCCAGTCCCATCAATTTATACTCATGATCGGCGGGGCGCATACCCAATAACAGTGTCGTGTATCGGTATATTCTTCCGATATTGCAATTGGATGATTTGGAAATAATCTCTAAAGTCTCACCAGGGCGACCTATCGATACACTTCCATTGACACCATCTCCACCACCATCCATTGTGTAAACCAAAACAGACTCATTCTCACGATACGGACAGGCTAAGTACCCATAATACGCATGACATTCATGGTGGTTATGTACAGACACGATATCTTTACTGACTCCAAGAGTGAAACACAAATGCGCTAGACGTGCTTGCCACATCCCTTTATAGTCTTTTTCATCACTAATAAGCGATTCATCATAAGGAAAGTTATCGCGATCTACATGCTCAGAAAAGATATCCATATAGCTAGGATCTTTACTTTCATATAATTTTGGGTACCAGTATTCTTTTTGCTCTTTCCAATAATCACTTATAGAAAACTTTGCATTACGCGAAGTGTAATAATAAGCAGGAGGCAATGTAGGAGTTGCCATCGCGATATGATCAACATCGTCGATGGTTATCCCCGCAGTATCAAGTACAGTTTTTATAGCCCGTCCCGGAAACCCATATTCGTGTTTATTGCGTGACAAACGTTCTTCAGCAATGGAACCTACTAGGTTTCCATCGATTACAAGCGCGGCACTAGCATTGTGCCCATCGTGAACACCCAAAACAATCATGGCTTTTCCTCAATATTTAATATATATCACGCTTAAACTAAATTTATACGATCCCATTCACGTGCAAGATCAACAACCTGTCTGAGATTTCTGCAATTGTCTTTGCCGTTTTTTACTACTCCAGAGGCAATCCATCTAGCACGTGCTAAATCTGATTCATCATCAACGACTAAACGTAGCCCATTCAAATCAATATCTTTTGGAGCTTCTATGTTCCTTATAACGAATTCATTGGGGTGCTGGTAAAAATACCTCGTAATATGCTCTTTATCTTCTGGATCATCAGTTTGAGATAGAGCCCTACGTAATGCTTCTGTTCTTATCACTTCTCCCGTCAAGCCAGGTGGATATGTTCTTGGGAACGAAGTAGTAGCCAAATCGACACCATCTTCATGAATAGCAAAGAGATGCGACACCACATCCGGATCAAAAAAAGGCCGATCCCCACAAATTCGCGCAAACTTTGTTATGTTGAATTCATCACAAGCACACAATGCACGCAATGCTACGTCATCTATACTTCCCCGAAACAAATCCACACCTTCTGCATTCGCAAAGGTTGCGATAGGATCATCTATTGAACGTGAAGATGTTGCCACAATAATTTTATTTGCTTCCGGAATGCACTTTGCTCTATCAATCACCCTACCAAGCAAAGGGCGTCCTGATATATCCAACATAACCTTTCCTGGGAGACGGTTAGAGTCCAGCCTTGAAAATATTATTACCCCGTTCACTGTCATTGTAGCGACCTGCCTGCCTATTCAAATGAATTTTTATATCTTGTCGTCAAGCATTCATTAAAAACCGGCTTTATACTGCCTCAAAAAAGTCACTAATTAATCTCGACACTTCATCTCGCTGAATCCGGTGAAACTCATCAGACACATATTCTTTATGTACAATATCAGCACTAGGATTATGTAAAAGAGGGACGCTATACTGGTTCATCACATTTCTTAAGTATTCTAATATATTATCCGGCTTTTGAATATATCCACTAACAATATCTTCGTAAGTGATCCCATCTTTCCAATTAATCGTGTTTGGACAACCCTCGTACCATGTTTGCCCGAAAGTCAAACATTTTTTACCCATTAGAGCGGCTTCCAAACCCACAGACCCAGTAATTGTGGCAACAAAAACTGACTTTCTAATAAAATCAATTGAGTCACCTTCTGTTCCAACAAAACGTACGCCTTTAATATTTTTTACCAAATCATAAAATAACGGACTTCGGCCTCTAGAGCCTTTATTTGCATAAAAGAATTGTGAAGGATGTTCCTTTACTAATATATCCACATTCGTGGGTAATATGCTACGAAGCGCAACCAGTACCACAAAGTGATCATGGAACCTTCCTCCATCAGGGTTTGTAGTTCTTTCTGGCTCAAAATGTAACGGAAAGTAAACATATTGATTTGAAAACTCTACATTTACACCTGCTTTTCGACAACTACCTAATAATTTAGCCTGCCTCTTAGACCTTATTTTTGACCAGCCCCAGACTCCCATATCATAAGGGTTTATTGGATTATATTGCCTCCTCAACTTGTTACCTAAATGATGCCTAATTTCACGGTATAACAAAACACTCCCTCTAGTGACAGCATCCTTCTTTTTAACCAACCATCTTGACCTCAATCGTTGATGCTTCATATAAGATGGCTCATGCTTACCTTCTTTATCTGATAACCCTGAAAGCTTAGAAACGTATTTATCTAGTTCTTGGTCAAAAATATCTATAGCTCCCCTGTCGGTAGCAAATGATTTCCTTACATTATGTCCATTCGTTTTATCGTATAGAAAATTCAAAGGCAGTATTGCCCACGCAATAAAGTGTGCAATATGAACACCTAAGAATAGACATATTTCATATATTAAATATTGAGCATGGGAGTGGGGTCTTTCCACCATAAGGAGTGCATCTGGGCGCTCTTTTTCCAGTTTAGCCAATGCCCAAATACAAAGATTATGGAAATATACTTCGCGATCTAGCCTGCCGAACGTTCCATACAGATCTAACCGATCCATCATTTTGATACATATATCTTTAGCTCTTAAATAATTTTCAGAATAGAAGAATTCAGAATTCTCACCGCAATACTCTATACCTTGTAACTGATAAGGACGATGAACAAAATGTAGCATTCTTACAACATCATCCCCAAACACAGCTTTAGCATTTTCATAATGCCTATCATCACCAAGCCAGAGTACGGGCTTCGCTATACCTTTTTCGTAAAGATCAACTGCGACATTCATCCATAGCGGACTTCCTGTCATAAAATAACAGTAGCGTTTCATTTCTCTAAAAAACTAACAAATCATTGTCATTTAAAATTAAAAGAGAGAACTTAAATAAAGCCTTTCAGCAATATAAGGGGGGGGCAATCTATTTAAATGCTCTATGAAACTCAGATTTCGCATTAACCAGCAACCTAATAATGAAATAAAATATAGGCCCCATGAAAAGAAGCAAATAATCTAATTTTGAGACGTCATCCCATAGCTTTTTATCTGCCTGCTGAAAAACTTTTCCTTCGTTTTTAGAAGAAGTTACGACCACAGTTGGCCTTCCACATATTGTTGGCACCAAATTCTCGTTTTCCATGCTGCATCCGCAAAAATTCATTATTTTTGTCATTGTCACTTCTGTATTCTCTATCAAGTCCTCATATGTCTCCGTAATTACACGTGGATTATCTACAAATTTAATTTGTTGCTTATCAATATAAATTGGGTCAACGATCTGTCTTATTTTTTTGTTAAGTCCGAGTTTAATGCCTCTTCTGCCCCGATCAGTCAGCACGGCTCTTGCAACCCATCTAGGGTTACGCCTTAGCGATACAATTTTTCCGTCTTCAAACTCTTCTAAAAATTCAGCAAATATTTTTTCTATGTCCCCTGAGACTTCCTTGATAAAAAATACGCTAACATCTTTATTGATATTATTAGACGCTTCAACAGTAGCCCTTACGTGCAATAAAACATAATCTTTAAGCGTTTTAACATCCTTTAGTGATTCGACTATATGACTTTGATACCTTTCCTTATCAAGTCCAATATCTTTTTCATAGCGAGTATAAAAATACTTCTCGTATTTCGAAAAAAAAGGTTTTTCGTCCGAATCTTCGTTAAGAATATGTTGCAATTTTTTATAGTGTTTTATATTGGTTTCCGTTGGATGGCTAAACACATTATTATTATCTATTAGCCGTTGCAGCAAACTTGTACCACCCTTCCTTGGACCAAAAATCAAACAAACCATCTACTTTCCTTCAAATCTTACATGGCTAACATTACTTTCGCCCCTACAACCTAGGGCAAAGTTACTTTTCTATCAATTCAAAGCTTACTGGCATGCCACGCTTAACATCAGTCTTTACAACCTTCCCAAGAATTTCTTCAAGATACTTTGGAGGCAACCCGTAGCCAGGCCTAATGCTTTTAACGTTTTTCTCGCTTACCTTCTCACCTGCTTTAACATTCTGCATGAAGTAAAGCGAACGGCGAAATTTTATATTGCCCTCCTCACTTGATTTTCGACCATAGTCGACATTTCCCATGGCTTTCCAGGCAACTCTTGTGCCTGTGCAAAGCCGTTCCAGCTCATCGGGTTCAAGAGAGAAACTATCATCCGGCCCACCTCCATTACGATCCATAGTCACGTGTTTCTCAATTATGCATGCACCGAGGGCTATACTTGCAATAGCGGTCGTATTATCAAGCGTATGATCAGAAAGCCCAACAGGAACCTGAAAACTGCTTTGCATATCTTTTATTGTAATCAAGTTATAATCATCCGCGGGCGCAGGATAACCACTTACGCAGTGCAATATTGCTAATTCTTTACAACCTGCACTTTTTGCCGCATCTATTGCTTCTTGAATTTCTTCTTTATCAGCCATTCCTGTCGAGATAATCAATGGTTTGCCGGTTTGGCCTGCATACTTAATTAGAGGTAAGTCAATAGCTTCGAAGGAGGCTATTTTATATGCTGGCGCATTCAAATCCTCGAGCAGGTCTATGGCCGTATTATCGAATGGAGAGCTAAATATCGTGATCCCTAGATTTCTTGCATATTCAAAAAGAACGCCGTGCCATTCCCAAGGCATATGCGCCTGCTCATAGAGAGAATAGAGTGTTTTACCTGCCCAAAGCCCATCTTTGATCTGAAATTCTTCACGATCAGAACTCAAAGTAATTGTATCAGGTTTATAGGTTTGCAACTTAACCGCATCCGCGCCAGCTAATTTAGCTTGCTCAATTATTCTGAGCGCATTTTCTAACTTCCCATTATGATTTGCTGAAAGCTCCGCAATCATATAAGGACAACAGCCATTACCTATCTCTCTACCATTGATTCTGAAATTAGGGAACATCGACCACCTCAATATTTGGAATAAATCACTTATTATGACTTTTCATTTTTTAGCATCCCCCTACCATAGTGAAGAATTCCTTCAACTTCATTGATCAGTTCCATTCCTGCGTTTTCCGCAATTCGCGCAGATGCTACATTGCCGACTTTAACTTCAGCTCGAATTGGGTCACAAATCAGCCGTGCTAATATGGCAACCATGCGTTTAGCCACTCCTTTTCCTCTCGCGCTTGGCGCTGTTGTCCAAGACAATTCCCATACACCACCTGAATAATCCGCACGAACTGTACCAATAGGGACACCATTTTGTTCAGCTACATATATTCGACATTTACTGTTTTCCAATTGTGCAGTTAACCATGAAACATGCTCTTCCTTATTTACTTCAGATACATTGTGACTCGACTTCCTTGTTTCTGGATCATTCCGCCAATCCAAGAGAGTGCTCGCATCTCGTATAGTAGCCCTTCGCAGTGAAATTTTCTTATTCATGAGATTTTATTCTTTGGATACAACATCGTATCTTTCTAGTTATTGCCAACGATTAAGTCTGCAACTCTATCCGCGCCAAAGCCATCTACAATTTTAGAGCTTTCTATACTAGCCGTACCCATCCAATCTAAAGCACTATTTATCTCACTAGCAATATCAGCAATATTATCTACAAATCGAACTGCCCTTACAGTAGACAAGGCCTGTGCAATTTCACGTTGATTTTCAGCAACAACCAACAGAATAGTAGGCAACCCCAAACAGCACCTCTCCCATGAGGTTGACCCCGCAGCCCCTATGGCCAGATCGCAATTAGCCATCAGCTCAGCCATATTGTTTACACCAATTTTTACATTTGCTGTAAATGGCAACACACCCGCTATGCGCTTAACCTCTCTAGCCCAAGGCGCAGTCGACCCCATTACAATGGTGACAGAACAACCCTTTGGCAAAAGACAATTTTGTAGCACCTGCAACACTTGACATGTGAGGTTGTCATTATCCACACCTCCCATGTTTACCAGTATATTATTTAGTTTTCTCGATTGTCGTCTTAAAAGGCTAAAATCACGCCAAAGTTGGAATTCTCTTCTCAACAGCGAATATTCTGTGCCACATAATAGTTGGCATTCATTGGAAACGTGAGACGAATAATTTTCTTTGCTTCTTTTATACGTTTGATCAAGCAATAAATCACATTCGTGTTTTCTGTTTGCCAAGTCATCTATTACCATTAATTTGCAACAATGGCTCCGCATTTGTTGTTCCCAAACAATATCCAAGGCATAATGATCTACTATTAACCAGTCTGCTTGTTCGTCATTTAATGCAACAATACATTCTTCTGCATCATCAGCCTGAGTGACACCAAGCCAGGCAGCGTAATCAGTATCAGATAGCTCTTTAATCTCTGTATTAGGTAACTCCAAGAGTGAAACTGTATAACCCTTCTCCTCTATATACGATGCAAGATGACCACTATGGGAACGAACTATAAAATGACAGGTTTCTCCTCGTGCTGATAGCGCTTCAGACAATGCCAAACATCGCATAATGTGCCCAGCACCTATAACATCAGAAGAGTCCACACGAAAAACTATTCGCATTAGTTTAAACGCTTAAAAGCGCTATGACATACTGGCCCCTTAAGTAGCGAATACACATCACGCCCCTCTTCGCAGTCTCCAATCAGTTCAAAAACAGATTCAAGAGCCTCAATATACCCATTGACGATTTCAGGAACATGCTCCGTACAAACATAAGTGCTCGTGCCAGCCAAGTAGCCCTTGGATAACATTTCCTGTGTTATTAATGTTTTATATGCTAGTGAATTTTTATTATTAAATGAAAAGCTGGTTAGTGCTGGTATACCAGAATGAGTTATGGACAGCCCATACTTATCAGCTAATGATTGCCAATACCTACTAATAGTTAAACCTGTTTCAGTAATTTTCCACCATGAATTTGTTTTCTCCATCACCTCTAAGGCTTTTAATGCAGCTGACGGGCCTATGCGCTCTGTCCAAAATGTACTACTAATAAACGTGCTCTGAGCTGCTTCCATAATATCGCGTTTTCCTATTACAGCTGTAATAGCATAACCATTACCCAAGGCTTTACCAAAAATCGCCACATCTGGCTCCACCCCATATTTTTTATGTATCCCCCCAAATGTCTCACGAAATCCTGAAGTACACTCATCAAATATCAACACAACACCATTGTCAGTAGCCAGCTTTCTGACCTTATGAAGAAAGTCATCTTTGGGTTCTTGATTACGAATGACCTCCATCTTAATTACACCTATGTCATTATTAATCACTAGCTCTTCCAATTGTTCAAAATTGTTATAGCTAAATGGCAATACTGAGCCCTTTAAGTCACGAGGGACTCCCTTAGGCTCTAAACCGGGAAGCAAATGCCCGTCGAGGTTTTTATCGTCAGACAAATTGGCAGAAAGATACCAATCGTGCCAGCCGTGATACCCACAAATAGCAACTTTATCCCTTCCAGAAGCCGCGCGGGCAATGCGTATTGCAATAGAATTCGCTTCTCCTCCTGAGCGGGCGAAGCGGACCATATCAGCCCATGGGTGAAGTTCTACCAATTTCTCCGCAAGAAACACCTCTTCAGAGCAGTTAAGTGTGGACATGTTGCCGGCCTTAACAGCCCCAAGCACAGCTTCATCAACCGCGGGATGCCCATAACCCAAGATATTGGTACCAACCCCCATGATACTCATATCAATATATTCTTTTCCGTCCAGGTCCCAAACATGGCAACCCTTTGCCTTACTATAATAAGCGGGCCACTGTTCAGGCAAAAACATCTCAGCCCGCTTTGAAAGCAGCATGTTGCCACCAGGAATTACTTGCTTGGCACGTAGCCACAACTTCTGACCGGTACCCATAGCTGCTCCTTGATTACGAAGAATTTGTTGATTCGCTGAAAATAATTCTGGTGATCGGCGCTGAAGCCCCAATACTTCTTTCCAATCGAAATAAATGTTAGGCCAGAAATGATCAAAAACATTACTTACTACTTCAAAGTCAGCAGGCTCATCTACAGTCCAGCGTAAATTAGAGACATCTTCATCATTAACCACTCCGGATATCTTAAAGCGGCCTGATTCACGTATAAAGGGTGTTACATGTTCATGATCGTAAATCTCATCCGTTGCTTCTAATGCGTACTCAAGAGACTCCCTTTTAATCACTTCCACATCCAAACCGTCTGGATAAGTCGGCTGCAAAATATTTGAAAAATAATCGATATTATATTTTTTAAATTCTAGGACACATTTATCAATTAAGCCGGGATCGATTAAAGGGCAATCACCTGTGATACGGACCACAACATCAGCATCGTGAGCTCTTGCTGCCTGCACATATCTATCTAATACATCATTCTCACTGCCTTGCTCACAACAATACCCTAATTTTTTTACGTGCTCTACAAGAGGTTGGTTATTTTTATCTACCGAGGTAGCAACTACAATTTCATTGACCTCTTTTGATTTAGATAAGCGCTTTAACAAAAGCTCTATCATTGGCACACCATTGATAGTTTTCATCACCTTGTTGGGCAAACGAGTTGAACCGATGCGCGCTTGAATAATTGCTACAACTTTCACTTCAACTTCCACTTAGAGGGATTTATAAATGCCGGATCTCTAACAGAAAGAAACTTAAAATCAACCACATCAATATTAATATCAGTGGCTGCGACAATCTCTCGTAGTTGATCTAAATTATTCACACCCACAACGACCTTATCGACTTCTTTAATATTAGAGACAAAACCCAAAGCAAGCTGTAAAACAGTTATATCTCTATCTAGTGCCGCCTGGTGGAACCCTGAAAGCATATTTCTAATGGGTGAAAACCATGAGTCAATTTTATCCAATGGCATAAGCAGCAGGCCTTGTAAAAAAGCACTTCTCGCATGTATCTCAATATTTTTATTTTTCAACTTAGTCAAGTGACCACTCTCAATCAAACGCTGGTCTAAAATATTCAATGGCAATTGAACCAAATCGATAGAACAGCACTCCAAAAGCTTGTCTATTTGCCCGCTACAATACAAAGAGACACCAACTTTATTAACCAGCCCCTGATCTTTAAGCTTCTCCATACAACTAATCAACCGCCACCCACCTGGCTTAAACAAATCGTCACATGCATGGACAAGCAACCCATACAGGCTCGACTTCCCAAGCTTCTCACGCGAGTTATCAAGACTTGCCTTAAGCGTATCTAAGTCTTTTTGAGTAATTTCTGCTGACTTAAAGTGAGGGGTCTTAGTGACAATTTCCCAATTATCACCACATTGATGAATGGTGCTCCCAAGAATCTCTTCAGAAGAGCCATAAGCCATAGCAGTGTCTAAAGTACTAATGCCATGGGAAAAAGCATAAGTTAGAATTTCCTCTACTTCATTAAGATTAGTTTGCCCGGATGTGTTAGATACACCATAGGCCATACCAAACTGGACAGTGCCTAATGCAATCTTATTTTTCAAGGCGAAAACTATCCG
Source organism: Candidatus Tenderia electrophaga (assembly GCA_001447805.1). NCBI lineage: Bacteria > Pseudomonadati > Pseudomonadota > Gammaproteobacteria > Tenderiales (SeqCode) > Tenderiaceae (SeqCode) > Tenderia (SeqCode) > Tenderia electrophaga (SeqCode). The sequence continues at coordinate 1,857,748 of CP013099.1, read as the reverse complement.
ATAGCATTCCCAACTGCCACAAACCTTCTCTTCCTGAGCCCGTTTCTACATGACTCTTTAAAAAACCTTCAACCTCATAACCAACTCGTTCAAAAGCCTTTTTTGACCCAAGATTGCTCTCGTAACAACCTGCAGAAACTTTCTTTAACCCTAATTCATTAAAAGCATATTTAGTTATTTCGCGTATAGCTTCGGTCGCGAACCCCTTCCCCCACTCTTGTTTATCACCCAGCATTAGACCGACGATGCCCCGGCTATGGTATGAGTCAATTGAATCAAGCTTGATATTTCCTATATGTTTGTCGCTATCTTTAAGGTATATACCTAAAAATATCGTGGAATCATCCGCCTGCAAGCGCCTCACAAATCCTGCAACGTCTTCGAAATTATGCTCAATAAAACGAGACTCTAAGTAACGGTTAACTTCAGGATCGTTAAGCCAAGAGACATACTCTAAAGAAACACCATCGACTGTCATAGCGCGCAGAATTAGCCGCTCAGTTATTAATCTAATAAGAGCCATTCCTATCACTCATACACAAGAACCTCACAAATCAAATAAGCCCCTCAACCGATTGACTACCTTAGGAAAGAACTATGCCAAAACAATGTCTATAATTTCATCTGCCACAAACTTCACTTGATCATCTGTCAACCCATAATATATCGGGATAGACAAAGCCTTATTGTAATATGACTGAGTAACAGGGTAGTCTTCCCTCTTAAAACCTAGCTTCGCATAATATGGCTGAAAAGGAACTGGGATGTAGTGAACTTGTGTACCTATGTTTTTCTCGAATAGATCTCTCATAACCTGGCCTCTAGCACGGCCAACTTTCTCAAAATCTATCTCTAATACATACAAATGCAGTGACGTATTGTATCTATCATGCTTCTGCTTAACCGTGATGCTATCTACTCCTTCGAAAAGCTCATCATACATTGCAGCTATTTCTTTTCTTCTGGCTAAAAAAGGCTCTGCTTTCTTTAGTTGAGATAGGACAAGTGCAGATTGGAAGTCTGTAAGCCTATAATTAAACCCAAGCTCTTGCATCTCGTAATACCACGGATTAAGCTTCCCATCATAAAGAGCGTCATCTGGATAATACAGCACATCACTATCTGCAACACTCACACCAGGCAGGTCGAAATTTCCTTTACAAATACCATGACTCCTTAGACGCAGTAATTTACGATATATTTTTTCATTGTTAGTTGTAATTACACCGCCTTCTCCTGATGTAACCCCTTTAACAGGGTGTAGAGAAAAAACTGTCATATCAGAATATTGACAATTTCCTACCCGCCCCCCTTCTGGGTAAGTAGCACCAAATGCATGCGCCGCATCCTCAATAACGGGGGCATCATATGAATCTGCAATTTCACATATTTTTACCATATCACATGGCAATCCTGCGAAGTGGACTGGAATAATTCCATCAAGCTTACGGGTAGATTGTAGCTTTTCTTCAAGGTAACCCGTTGACATATTTAGTGTCTCTGGATCAATATCACAAAAATTCGGTTGTCCCCCTGCATAAAGAATACTATTCGCGCTTGCAACAAATGTATTGGCTGTGGTGTAAACATGACATCCTGATGTTATACCGGCTGCAATGCACGCTAAATGCAATCCGGCAGTTCCGCTCGAAACAGCAACAGCAAACGTCGCTCCAGTATAATCGGCAACTGCTTGCTCAAACTCTGCCACCTTAGGCCCCTGTGTTAGCCTCCCTTCGCGTAGCACTTTCACTACCGACTCAATATCATCTTCGTCTAAATAATGCTTACCATATGGGATCATAATTTAAAAAGTTCCAGAACATTATTAATCAGCCAAATTAAATCTATCGCCAAACAAAGGATAAATAATTATGCAACAATATCCTCATACACTCCGAATCGTTTAATCGTGCCATTTTCCAATTCAACTACCTGATCACATTTCTTAAGAGTCGTTAATCGATGGGCCACGATAAGAATGGTGGTTTCTCCAGCAATATTATCAATAGTATCCATAACAGCCTGCTCGGTCTCATTATCCAAAGCACTCGTGGCTTCATCAAATACGATAACATCAGCTTGCTTATAAAGCGCACGTGCTATACCTATTCGCTGACGCTGCCCACCGGAAAGGCGCATTCCTCTTTCACCAACAATTGTCTCGTATTGTGACTTCCAAGATTCGATTGTTTCAGCTATCTGAGCTTGTCTAGCAGCCTGACAAACGCGCTCAAGATCAATCTGCTCTACAGGAACCCCGAATGCAATATTTTCAGCAATTGTTGCATCTGACAGGAAAATTGCCTGCGGAACATGTGCAATATGCGCTTGCCAACTTCGATAATTTTCCTCTGTTATTGGTTTGTCATCAATAGTTAACGTTCCTGTTACCGGGTGGAGTAACCCCATGACAATATCAAGCAATGTGCTTTTTCCACTACCAGTGGAGCCTATAAAACCGACCCTACTACCTTTACGTATTTCAATATTTAGGCCGCGCAGTACCCATGGTGCGTCTGAAGCATAACGAAAACCAAGGTCATTTATTTTAATACTACGCTCAAAAGATAACGGTGGTTGCGCAAAAGCACCCGTATAATTGGGCAGCGGCTGTTCAATTAAACTCAAAATATCTACCAATACAATCTGAGCGGTTCGCATTGAAGACAAATTAGCATAGATCAACTGCAGGGCAGGCAGAAGACGTTGAGCTCCCACAACAAAAGCCCCTAAAACCGGAAGCACGTCTATCAATCCACCACTGCTTCCAACCAAACTGAAAGCGATTACTGCTATTAGCACCATACTTAACGATTCAATGCCATAACGAGGAGTCAAACTAATAACTTGGCTATTAGCTTGAGCGCGCCGCATTGACACATCAACCGTACGAAACGATTTACAGTATGTGGATTGAGCACCATCGATGAGTATATCCCTAATTCCTCCTAACCCCTCCTGTACAATCTTTACAACTTGATTACCCCCATCACTAATACGATGACTGTAGATCAACAGTCTTTTCTTGGTCACCCAGACTATTACCCCATAAATCGTTCCAAAACCTAATATTCCACTCAATGCTATTATAGGACTGATAGAAATTAACGTCGCCAAAATTGCCACCATAAGCAATACGGAACCAGTCATCATTAATACTGGCAAGACAATCCCAGCAACAACCTGATTAGTTTTACTTGTAACTGCAGCAATAACTTCACTACTATTACGTGCAACATGAACAGAGTAAGGCTGGAATAAAGTGCGGCGATAAACTTGATAGCTGAGATCGGCGCCTATAGCTTGCCCAAGCCGTGCCTGCCCCCAAAGCATTGCGATTCGCATCACTCCCGATACAACAGCAGCCAGGGCAAAAATAACTGTAATAGGTAATACAAGTTGCTGTGGCGCAGTTAACTCTAAAACTTTAATTAAAGGTTGAGCCAGCTCATGTGAAAATACTGTCTCTGGTTTAGAAAGAACTGCTAAAAAAGGTAGAACCGCGCCAATAGCCACCACTTCTGTAAAAGACGTAATAACCACAAGAGCAAATAACAGTCCGAGTTGTTTACGCCGACGCGGCGCAACATGAACCCATAATCTTTTGAGAAGAGGAGAAAGTTTCACTTTATGACAACCAGTTGAGTTAAAGAGGTAATACACCACACATATCCTTTCACTGACTCCTCAGAAGAATTAGGCAAATCAGTGTATAACCTAAAATGTGTATTACTATATTTTCTCTTCACTTGTATGTTGTTAACTACCGTTCCGTTATTACGAAGTGGTCCTACCCACGAATAGTGGACACGGTAAAATTCTTAAATTTCTGTTCATATTCAACCGGACTGGTATAACCAATGGCGGAATGCCGTCTGACTCGATTATAGAACAGCTCAATATATTCGAAGATTCCTGCCCTGGCTTCTTCAACATTTGTGTAATTCTCCGCTTAAACGAGCTCAACCTTCAAACGACTGAAGAATGACTCCATCACAGCATTGTCCCAGCAGTCACCTTTGCGGCTCATGCTGCACCGCACACCGTTCTCTTCCAGAGCCGCCTGATACTCATGCCCGCGGTACTGTACGCCTCGATCTGAGTGCAGCATTAGATTACCCTGAATGTCTCGCCTGGACACGGCCATATTAAAGGCCTCCAAAATAAGCCCCTCGCGCATATGCGTATCCAGTGCCCAGCCAATGACTCTGCGTGAATACAGGTCCAGCACAACTGCTAAATAAACCCAGACTCTACCCACCTTGATATAGGTGATATCTGACACCCATTTCCGGTTGGGTGCATTCGTCTCAAATCGCCGCCCCAGCAGGTTGTCGCTGACATTGGTTTTGGATTCAATGCGCGCACGGTATTTGAAGCCTTTGCCATTTCGAGCCCTGAGGCCTTTTTCCTTGAGTAGCATGGCGACATGATTCAGGCTGCAGTCGATTCCCTGTTCGTTCAGCTCTACGGTAAGCCTGGGGGCACCATAGCGTCGCTTGAAGCCATGATAGGTGGCTTCAACGGCATCGCACACCAAATCTCTGCGTTGTCGGCGTTGGCTGACCGGGCGTTTTAACCAGGCATAGTATCCAGAACGGGACACCCCCAGCAACTGACACATCATATTGATGTGGAATTCGTCACGTAATGACTGGATTAGGGCGTACTTTACTTGTCTTCCTTGGCAAAGTACGCCGTCGCTTTTTTTAGGAAGTCACGCTCCTCTTTGAGTTTGGAGACTTCCTTTTTCAGCCGACGAATCTCCTCGGCTTCTTCTTTTGAATAGTCCACACCATCCACCTTTTTGAATTGACCCTTGGATAGCTTACTGAATTGAGTCCGCCAGTTGTAGATTTGCCCGGGATGAATCCCCAGCTCTTTGGCTACATCGGTGGCTGTTCGGTCTGGCAGGTTTGCAAGACGAACCGCCTCTTTACGGAATGCTTCAGAATATGCGTTGGTTTTCATTCTAGCCATAGTGACACGTCTCATTAGATATTATTGCATTAATGATGTGTGTCTACTTTTCGTGGGTAGGTCGGGAAGCTAACGTATCCACATTTACTGATACACAGCTATCGCGCCCGAGTAATTTCAGCAACACAATGGCCCGTTCTTCTCCATTTTTGGTTTGAAAAACACCTTTAAGGCCTGCAAAGGGCCCTTCTATAATTTCAACAGTATCGCCAGCTTTCCAATCAGGATGATTTGCACACTGATCCAAAAAGCAATGCTCCTGCGACCTGATTGCTTCAATCACTTGTTCCGGCATAACTGCAGTTTTTTCACCGAATCGAACCAAGTTCTGAACACCTAGTGTCGAACGGATGGGAGAAAAATCATCCTCACCTACTTCGAGCTTAACAAACAGATAACGAGGAAACAGGGGCTCGACGATTTGACACCAACGCTGCTTGCGACGTTTAGATATGGTTATTTTGGGGCAGTAGGCTGTGTAACCCTGCCGCTCCAGATTTTCTGAAGCCACTGACTCTTTACGTGGCTTGGTTTGAACTACAAACCATTGCTGATGTGCTTCTATCATTCCCCCTCCTCAGCTAAATTGATCAAAGCGGCTTCTTCACGAAGTGCTTCGATTTCTTTAACTAGTTCATCATATTCCTGTTGCTTGAGGCGCAGAAACTTTAATGTCATACGTGCTTTTTCATCAAGTCCTTTGGTCGTCAACAAATAGACATAACCTAACTTTTTTTTATTGCGGCGAAAATTACGCGTTTTAATCCAACCCTTTTCTATCAGGGCATTAAGACAGTAATTTGTTTTGCCTAGACTGATCCCCAACTCACTAGCCAATGCGCGTTGTGTGAGATTCGGGTTCTGCTCGAGTAATTTGAGCAGTTGATAGCGAGTTTCGTCGTTTAAGATCAAAGTAACAGTGGGTCAGTAGGGTCAGTAGGGTCAGTAGGGTCAGTAGGGTCAGTAGGGTCAGTAGGGTCAGTAGGGTCAGTAGTGTCAGTAAACGGTAGTCGGTAACCCACTAATTAAAGAAACAGCTCAAAAAGGCACGCTACCGCCCTGCTTCACCCCAAATCAGGTTCAACATAATCCAGAATCAAGGTTTCAGTTGGTAACCCCTGACTACTGACAACTGCACACTAAAAGCCGACAACACGATATATCGACATACAGTGCGTACCAATAGGCGCAATCATTCTGTTCAGCCAGTGAACAAAAACCCATTCTAGATAGGAAAATCAAGCATGTAAAGGGAAGTTTAGGGAGGGGCAGCGAATATTTTTGTCTGCCGGCGGTCTTCTATTACCGCCCGTACACATCCTCGAACCGGACGATATCGTCTTCACCCAGGTAACTCCCCGATTGCACCTCGATCAAGTCAAGTGGGATGGTCCCCGGATTCTCCAATCGATGTGTCACCCCAATCGGTATATACGTCGACTGATTCTCAGTCAACAAAACCTGTTTTTCACCGCAGGTCACCTTTGCAGTGCCTCGCACCACCACCCAATGCTCGGCGCGATGATGGTGCATCTGTAACGACAGCGAGGCACCGGGCTTGACGGTGATCCGTTTAACCTGAAACCGGTCACCGCCATCAATGGATTCATAGCAGCCCCACGGTCGATAGACCTTCCGATGGCTTTGATGATGGCTGCGCTGGTCCCCTTTCAGGCTCTCCACCAGTTTCTTCACGTCTTGGGCATGGTCCTTTGCCGCCACCATGACCGCGTCGGCGGTTTCGACCACGATGACATCGTCCAGGCCGGCGGTGGCCAGGAGGCGGTATTCGGAAATCAGCAGGCTGTTTTTTGTGTTGTGGGTGTAGACGTCACCCTTGATGACATTGCCATCGTCACCCTTGTCACTTACCTCCCAGAGGCTGGACCAGGAGCCTACGTCGGACCATTGGGCGTTTAGAGGGATAACGGCCGCGTTGAAGGGCGTGTTCTTCACCCCCTCACCCCCGCCCTCTCCCCCATGGCGGAGAGGGGGTAAGGCGGTGATTCTTTCCATTACGGCGTAGTCGATGGAGTCGCTGGGACAGGCCTCGAAGCTGTTGTGGTCGACCCGGTAGAAGTCCACATCCTCGCGCCCCTTTTCGCAGGCCTCTTTGCAGGCCGCCGCCATTTTGGGCTGATGTTTTTCGATGGCCGCCAGCCAGACCGAGGCGCGCATCATGAACATGCCGCTGTTCCAGAGGTATTGGCCAGAATCCAGATATGTTTCTGCAGTGGCCTGGTCGGGTTTTTCCACGAATTGGGCAATCTGGCTTGCGCCGCCGCCGAGAGCTTCGCCCTTTTTGATATACCCATAGCCGGTTTCCGGTGCGTCAGGGACGATACCGAAGGTGACCAGGTAATTGTCGCTGGCCAGTTTGGCGCCCTGCAGGATGGCCTGCTGGAAGGCCTCGACGCTCTGGATCACATGATCCGCCGGCATAACCAGCAGGATGGGATCGTCGCCGCCTCGAACCGCCGCCAGGGCGGCCAGGGTCAGGGCCGGGGCAGTATTGCGACCTACCGGCTCGAGGATGATCTTTTCGAAGGGCTGACTGATTTGGCGCAGTTGTTCGGCGATGAGGAAGCGGTGTTCTTCGTTGGCGATGATCAGCGGGGCTTTGACTGAGAACGTTTCAGCGGGATTGGCCGCCCTTTCTTCCAATCCATCCAGGCGGAGCACGGTGTCTTGCAGCAGGGTGTTTTCTCCACACAGAGCGATCAATTGTTTCGGATAGTGTTCGCGGGAGAGTGGCCACAGGCGGGTGCCGGAGCCGCCGCTCAGAATTACGGGTTGAATATCCATCTTTATAAAGCTTTCATTTATGCTGCGCAGCCAATCTTTGTGCCGGTAAGCGTCAGTATTTTACAGCAACAACCGCGATTTTTGTTGTTTTACTGACGCATTTCTTGGTAACACCCCCTTCCCATCCCTCTGCATGGGTGACGTATTAAATGGAGTATATTAGAGTTTATTAAATCTCGCCCAGCTCTCCCCTGGCCCCAAGCACTCTAGTTATCCATCCCCGAGCATCTCAAACAGGAGACCAAAAAAAACGCCATGCACTCGGCATGGCGTTTGGGTCATCATGGAAATACGACTATTTGCTTTCGTCTGAAAACGAGAGTTTGTCGCGGATCTTTTCAACGGTCTTTTCACCGATACCGGAGACCTCGGTCAACTCATCGGCGTTACGAAATGGACCGTGCTCTTCACGGTGTTTCACGATCGCCTTGGCCTTGGTCGGGCCGATGCCGACTAACTCACTCGCTAGCACCTGCTCGTCGGCCTGGTTGATGTCGATCGTATCTGCCGCCTGTGCCGTGAAGGCAGCAAACATCAGCGCGACAGCCATAACAATATGCTTAAACATAAAACCCCCTTTATTATTTTGAATGTTAGTGCCTACTTAATTATGCATTTTTTTAATGCAGTTTTAGGATGCACAATCTGTGATGATTGGTCAATATGTTGATCGGGGGGATTTGGGGCGATTTGCCGCCCATTTAAATTTCCCCTGGTTCGAAGGGTGCCTACCAAAGCCCTTCCCCTCCTAACATGGGTACCCACATCAATCTTGGCGCGGTCATTCCCCTTTGAAAAAAGCGGGCGGGGAATTTAACAGTCGAGTCAGATTCCTCAAATCCCCCTCACTCCCCCTTTTCCAAAGGGGGAGGCGGGTTGTCACGCCTTAGCAGAGTTATGTGGATTCATCGCCTGGCAGAGGAACAAGTTACGCCATCCTTCCTGGCCCCTCTTTTGCGAAGAGGGGGACTGGTTGGGCGCGCCCTGTTATCGAGACACAGCGATTTGTTGTTGGATATGTTCGAAGGCGGCGACCGGATCAGTCGCCTGAGTGATGGGACGGCCGATGACCAGGTAGCTGGCGCCGGCCTGGAGCGCCTGTTCCGGCGTCATGATCCGGCGTTGATCGCCGCTGTCGGCCCCGGCCGGTCGGACACCCGGGGTGACTAGCTTGAACCCGGCACCGAATTCGTCGCGCAGTTTGGCGGCCTCTTGCGCGGAACACACCAGGCCGTCCAGCCCGGATTGATGCGCCAGGCGCGCCAGGCGCATGACCTGATCCGCCGGGTCGGTGAACAAACCGATTTCGGTCAGCTCGTCGGCGGACATGCTGGTCAGCACGGTGACGGCGATCAGCAGGGGACGATGCCGCCCTGCGTCGATGGCCTCGCGCGCTGCTTCCATCATGCGCCGTCCGCCCGAGGCATGGACGTTGACCATCCAGACACCCAGCTCGGCGGCGGCACTGCAAGCGGCTGCCGTGGTATGGGGGATGTCGTGAAATTTGAGATCGAGGAAGACCTCAAAGCCCTTGGATTGCAACTGCTCCACCACAGCCGGCCCTGCGCGGGTGAATAGCTCCTTGCCCACTTTGAGACGACAGCGGTCGGGATCGAGACGTTCCGCCAGCTCGAGCGCCGGTGCCGCGCTGGGAAAATCGAGTGCGATGATGATGGGTTTATTATCGGCAGTCATTCTATTGTAGAGCGATTTGTCGAGCACAACGTCTAGATACTCGCCCCCCACTGAAACTCATGGATCGGCTTGATGCTCGACCACTTCTTACAGCTCGGACAGCACCAATGCATCTCCACCCCGGTAAAGCCGCAGCTGTTGCAACGATACACCGGCTTGTTGGCCAGCAGCTTGTCCAAGGATGCCTTGATCACCGCCAGATAACCCTTTTCGTCATTGACCTGGCCCAAGTCCAGCTCGAGCAGATATTGCACCCCGCGCAGCGAGGGCCGCTCCGTCACCTCGTGGCCGAGAAACGCCAAGGCAACATCCGCGCCTTCGTATTCCTGCAGCATGTGCGCGGCGGTCAACACCAGTTCGACGCCGTGATGATGGCGGATGATGCGCTTCAAATAGGTGACCATCTTTTCCCTTTGGCCGATGGCCTGATAACAGGTCTTTAATTCCTGCAGGATCTCGGACATGTATTCCGGCGCCTTGGATTCGAGCTTCTGATAGGCGGAAATGGCGGCGTCGTAATTGCCGCGCTGCTGCTCGATGCGGCCGCGAATCATAAAGGCGCGGCCGCAGCGCGGGTCTTCCTGCAATGCCTTGTCGAGCATGCGCTGGGCCTGGACCGGATCGTCCTTACGCCAGGCCTGCTCGGCCATTTCACAGTAGTAATGGGCGATCATCAGAGACTGGGGCTCGCCCAGGCAGGCGCTGATCTTGCGCGCCACATCAATGGCGCGAAACCATTCCTTTTCCTGTTGGTAGATATCGCGCAGCAGGCGCAGCGCGGCGAGGTTGCGTCCGTCCACGTCCACCAGTTCCAGGCATAGATTTTCCGCCCGATCCAGCAAACCGGCGCTGGTGTAATCCAGGGCCAGTTCCTGCAGGGCCTGACTGTAGAGCACGGCGCTCAGATTGGGACGATTGATTAGGTTCTGGTGCAGACGGATGGCGCGGTCGACCTCGCCGCGACGCCGGAACAGACTGCCCAGGGCCAGATGGATTTCGATGGTGGTGTCGTCCAACTCCGACAATTTCATAAATACGTCAATGGCCTTGTCGGGCTGTTCGTTGAGGATGAAGTTCAGCCCCTTGTAGTAATCCTGGGGCAGATTGGCGGCCGACTGCCGGGCCTTTTTTTGATATTCGCGCCGCGCCGCATACCAGCCGGAGGCCGCCGCGACAGGAAGGAGAAGCCAGAGCAGACTCAATTCCATTTTAATGGCTGTGCTGGGAGGGTGCGGCTTTCAAAGAGACGAGTTCGCTTTCTGCGCTTTTGGCGGATTTTTTCAGTCGGTGATTTTCCCGCTTCAATCTCAACACCATGCCAAAACTGGCGACGAATCCGAACAGGATACCCGCGGCGATGGCGATCACCAAGGCGATGGCCAGGGGGATTTCCGCTGAACCGAGGTAATAATCAATCTGGATGGATTGCGCATTGAGGGTGGTAAAGCTGATCACCACCGCGGCGAGAATGAATAAAAAGATGAGCCCAATTATTTTAGACATCTCTCCTCCCCTGGAAGAGAACCGAATCAACTGTCAACGATATCAACGCGCTCGATACTTTGGTTGACGCGTTCCCTGAGTTCTTTGCCGGGCTTGAAGTGAGGCACGTATTTGCCCGCCAGGGGCACCGACTCACCGGTTTTCGGATTCCGGCCCAGTCTGGGCGGACGATAATGGAGAGAAAAACTACCGAAGCCGCGAATCTCGATGCGTTCCCCTGTGGAGAGGTTCTGGGCCATTTGTTCAATCATGGTCTTGACCGCAAACTCCACGTCTTTATAGGTCAAGTGTTTCTGCCGCTGGGCCAATAAATCAATCAGCTCGGACTTTGTCATTATTGTCTTCCTCTAACAGTAAGGGGCCGTAACCCCTTGTAGATCATACAATATTGGCGCATCTTCGCTTGTTTGGCAACAGCTGTTTGAAAGAAAATCCCCCTGAAATCAACTTCCAGGGGGATTTACTGATTTTTTTAGTTTTGGGTTTCGATCTGTTCTTTCAGAAGGTCGCCCAACGTGGTTGCCCCACCTTCGGAAGCGCCGCTGTATTCCTTGATAGCTTCGGCTTCCTCATCACTGTCCTTGGCCTTGATGGACAGCATGATGGTGCGGTTTTTGCGATCAACGCCGGTAAACTTGGCTTCGACCTCGTCACCCACATTCAGCACATTGCGGGCGTCGGCGACATGTTCCTGCGACAGCTCGGAAGCGCGCAGCACACCGTCGACAGACTCGGCCAGATTCACCACTGCCATCTTGGCATCGACCTCGGTGACCTTTCCTTTAACAATGCTGCCCTTGGGATTGGCGGCCACGAAGAGTGAGAAGGGATCCTGATCCAGCTGCTTGACACCCAGCGAGATACGCTCGCGCTCGGGGTCGATGGCCAGAATCACGGCCTCGATCTCTTCGCCCTTGGTGTACTCACGCACAGCCTCTTCGCCGGCATCGTTCCAGGACAGATCGGACAAGTGCAGCAGACCGTCGATACCGCCTTCCAGACCGACGAATACGCCAAAGTCGGTGATGGACTTGATAGTGCCGCTGATCTTATCGCCCTTGTTGTGGGTGGCGGCGAAAGCGTCCCAGGGATTTTCCTGACACTGCTTCATGCCCAGCGAGATACGACGACGTTCTTCGTCGATATCCAGCACCATGACTTCCACTTCCTGGCCCACATGCACCACCTTGGAGGGATGGATGTTCTTGTTGGTCCAGTCCATTTCGGAGACGTGCACCAGACCTTCGACACCGCTCTCGATCTCGACGAAGCAGCCGTAGTCGGCGATGTTGGTGACCTTGCCGAACAGGCGCGAACCGACCGGATAACGGCGCGCGATATCTTCCCAGGGGTCCTCGCCCATCTGCTTCAAACCGAGGGAGACGCGATGACGTTCTTTGTCGAACTTGAGCACCTTGACTTCGATCTCGTCGCCCACGTTGACGATCTCAGACGGCTGACGCACCCGGCGCCAGGCCATGTCGGTGATGTGCAGCAGGCCGTCGATACCGCCCAGGTCGATGAAGGCGCCGTAGTCGGTCAGGTTCTTGACAATGCCCTTGACCACTTGGCCTTCCTGCAGGTTTTCCAGCAACTGCTCGCGTTCGGCGCTGGTTTCCTTCTCCACCACGGCGCGGCGTGAAACCACCACGTTGTTGCGCCGGCGGTCCAGCTTGACCACCTTGAATTCCAGATCCTTGCCTTCCAGGTGCGCCGCATCGCGCACCGGGCGCACATCCACCAGCGACCCGGGCAGGAAGGCGCGAATGCCGTTCAGCTCAACTGTATAGCCGCCTTTGACCTTGCCGGTCATGACACCGATGACGGCCTCGTCGGCGTCCATGGCCTTTTCCAGCACCGTCCAGGCGTGGGCGCGGACAGCCTTTTCGCGCGACAGGCGGGTCTCGCCGTAGCCGTCTTCCACGGCCTCCAGCGCCACCTCGATCTCGTCGCCGGGCTTGACGTCGATCTCACCGGCGTCGTTATAAAACTGTTCGGCGGGGATGGCACTGTCCGATTTCAGACCGGCGTTGACCACCACCATATTGGGGTCGACACTGACCACCATCGCCGTCAAAATTGTGCCGGGACGCATGCGCTCGTCGACCAGGCTTTCCTCTAACAGTTGTGCAAAGCTTTCGCTCATTCGTTTGTACCTTTAACCCTTCATCCCCCAATGGGATCGCGGGGCAGTTGTTGTTCCGCCGCAGCGGAGTGAATAAAAAAACGGCCTGACATCAGGCCACCCGTACCATACACACAGCCGGACATGCGCCCGCACGTCCTGCCTTACGCCTGTTGGATGCGCTGCCAGCGGCCGTAGACCTCGGCCACCACCGCATCAATACTCAAATCCGAGGTATCGATGCTCACCGCGTCGGCGGCGGGGACCAGGGGCGCGGCAGAGCGGTTTTTGTCGCGTGCGTCACGCTGCGCCAGCTCATCCAAAAGGGCCGATAGATTAGCATTAAGGCCCTTTTCCTTCAACTGTTTATAGCGCCTGCGGGCGCGTTCTTCCAGGCTCGCGGTGAGAAAGATCTTGAGTCGCGCATCCGGGAAGATTACCGTGCCCATATCACGCCCGTCGGCGATCAGGCCGGGCGGGCGCAAAAAGGCGCGCTGGCGCTGATACAGGGCGTCGCGCACTGCCTGCACCGCCGCCACGCGCGAGGCGTCATTACCTGCCTCTTCACTTCGAATAACGCTGCTAACCTCTTCTCCCTCCAGGAAAATATGGGTTTCGTCCGCATCCTCATCGGCGCCGAATTCCACATCCAGATGGGCCGCCAGGGTGGCCAGCGCCTCTTCGTCATCAAACGCGATGGCGTGGTTGCGCGCCGCCAGACCCACCAGGCGGTACAGTGCGCCGCTGTCGAGAAAATGCCAGTGCAGCTTGTTGGCCAGCAGGCGGCTGATGGTGCCCTTGCCCGAGCCGCTGGGGCCGTCGATGGTGATGACGTCGGCGTTGTGTTCTTGCTCACTCATGCAGTTAGGGATCCAGATTGCTGATTTTGAGCCCGGCGCGGGCGGCCAGGTCGACAAAACCGGGAAAGGAGGTATTCACATTGGCGCAGTCGTTGATGACAACCTCGCCGCGCGCCCTAAGCGCCGCCATGGCGAAACTCATGGCGATGCGATGATCGCCGTGGGCATCCACCTCGGCGCCCTGCATGGGGCCGCCCTGGATGACAATGCCGTCCGGCGTCGCTTCGGCCTTGATGCCCATCTTCACCAGGCCGTCGGCCATCACCTGAATGCGGTCGCTCTCCTTCACGCGCAGCTCCGCGGCGCCGCTGAGCACGGTTTCGCCCGTGGCACAGGCCGCGGCCACGAACAGGGCCGGGAATTCGTCGATGGCCAGAGGCACCCATTCCTCCGGGATGCGGACGCCCTTCAAGGCGCTGGAGCGGACCCGGATATCGGCCACCGGCTCGCCGCCCACCTCGTGCTCATGGAGCACCTCGATATTCGCACCCATGAGACGCAGAATATCAATAACACCCGTGCGCGTTGGGTTTACGCCGACATGCTCAAGTAAAATGTCAGCATTTTCCGCAATCGCCGCGCCGACCATAAAGAAGGCCGCGGAGGAAATATCCGCCGGCACATCGATAGCCGTCGCACTGAGCCTGCCGCCGCCGCTGAGGCACGCGGTGGCGCCGTCGCGCAGCACGTGGTAACCAAAGCCCTGCAGCATGCGTTCGGTATGATCCCGGGTGGGCGCCGGCTCGGTCACCCGGGTCTCGCCCGCGGCATACAGCCCCGCCAGCAGCAGGCAGGATTTCACCTGAGCGCTGGCCATGGGCAGGGTGTAATCGATGCCCTTCAAGCGGGCGCCGCCATGCAGATATAAAGGCGGCGTGCCGCCTGCGGCGGTATCGATGTTCGCCCCCATCAGCGCCAGGGGCTCGGTCACGCGGCGCATGGGGCGTTTGGAGAGCGAGGCGTCGCCCACCATCTCCACATCGAAATCCTGCCCCGCCAACAGGCCCGCCATCAGCCGGATGGAGGTGCCCGAGTTTCCCAGATCCAGTGGTCCCTGGGGCGCCTTCAGACCGTGCATCCCCACACCGTGGATCAGCACCCGGCCCGCCTCGGGACCGTCGATTTCGACCCCCAAGGCACGGAAGGCCTTCAGGGTGGCCAGACTGTCCTCACCCTCGAGAAAACCGCTCACCTGGGTCGTCCCCTCAGCCAGGGAGCCGAGCATGATGGCACGGTGCGAAATAGACTTGTCGCCCGGCACCCGCAGGTCGCCATTCAGGCTACCGCCCGGGTAGACCACAAAGCGAATATTATTAGAAGACATAAATTATATTTTTCACTAAGTTATATGCTATTTTTCAAGTTGATCCACAAACCTGCCGCGGGCCGCTTTGGCGCGCGTGAAGAGCGCCGCCAGGGCCTCACCGTCACCCCGGCGCACCAGCTCGGTGAGTTTTTCCAGATCGGCCCGATAACGCTCCAATACCGCCAGCAAGGCCGTCTGATTGGCAAGACAGATGTCGCGCCACACCACCGCATCGCTGGCGGCGATGCGGGTGAAATCGCGGAAGCCGCCGGCAGCGAAGCGGAAAATTTCCTCGCTTTCGTCCATGGACACCAGGGTATCCACCAAGCCGTAGGCCAGCAGATGGGGCAGATGGCTGGTGGCGGCCAACACTTCGTCGTGGTGCTCCACGCCCATTTCATCCACAAAGGCACCTGTCGCCTGCCACATGTTACGCACGGCCTCCAGCGCCGCGGGCGACGAGCTCGCCAGCGGGGTCAGGATCACCCGGCGGTTGCGGTAGAGCTCGGCAAACGAGGCCTGCACCCCGCTCTGCTCCGTCCCCGCGATGGGATGCCCCGGCACGAAACCGGCCGGCAGCGTGCCGAAGGCGGTCTGCGCCGCCGCCACCACACTGGCTTTGGCGCTGCCGGCGTCGGTGACCACGGTATCGGGCCCCAGGTGCCCGACCATGGCGCGGAAACAGTCCTCCATCGCCCCCAGCGGCACGGCCAGCAGCACCACGTCCGCGCCCTGCACCGCTGCGCCGATGTCGGTGGTGAAACGGTCGATGACGCCGAGCTTTTGGGCGTCCTGCAGGTGGGCCTGGTTGCGGCTGCAGCCGACGACTTCACCCACATGCCCCACCTGTTTAAGCGCGCGCGCCAGGGAACCGCCGATGAGGCCGACGCCGATGATGGTGAGTTGGCGGATCATGAAGGAATTCCCTTTTTATGAATCGCCTCTGGTTTATAAATCCCCGCTAGTTTATAAATCCCCGCTAGTTTATAAATCCCCGCTAGTTTATAAATCCCCGCTAGTTTATAAATCCCCGCTAGTTTATAAATCCCCGCTAGTTTATAAATCCCCGCTAGTTTATAAATCCCCGCTAGTTTATAAATCCCCGCTAGTTTATAAATCCCCCCTAGCCCCCCTTTTGCAAAGGGGGGGATGCTTCGGGGGTGCTCCCGCGCTATTCGCCTGCCCCCTTGTTCCCCCCTTTGCAAAAGGGGGGCTAGGGGGGATTTAACAGCCGCTGCCACCAAACCAAGCACGAAATTCCATCCCCTCGCGCTTAGAGATCCCGCCCAATCACCTGCGCAATCCCGCGCAGCTCACCCATCAGGGTATTGAGCTGATCCGGGCTCAGCGCCTGGTCGGCGTCGCACCAGGCCTCGGCCGGACGCGGATGGACCTCGATCAACAGCCCGTCGGCCCCGGCGGCGATGGCGGCGCGTGACAGTGACGGCACCATCCAGGCCTTACCCCCGGCATGACTGGGATCAATAATCACCGGCAGGTGGGTCTCGCGCTTGAGCACCGGAATGGCGGTGACATCGAGCATATTCCGATACGCGGTTTCGAAGGAGCGCACGCCGCGCTCGCAAAAGATGATGTTGTGGTTACCGGCGGCGGCGATGTACTCGGCCGCCATCAGCCATTCGGAAACGGTGGCCGACATGCCGCGCTTGAGGATCACCGGCGTCTGCACCTTGCCCACTTCTTTGAGCAGGTCGAAGTTCTGCATGTTGCGCGTGCCGATCTGGATCACATCCACCTTGTGCTCGAGGAAAGTGTCGAGCATGCGCACGTCCATCAACTCGGTGACGATGGGTAAGTTGTGCTTACGCGCCGCATTCTGGAACATCTCCAAGCCTTCCACGCCCACCCCCTGGAAGGTGTAAGGACTGGAGCGGGGCTTGAAGGCGCCGCCGCGCATTAGCCGGCAACCGGCCGCCGCGACCGCATCGGCGGCCTGGTTCATCTGATCCGCGGTTTCCACCGAACAGGGGCCGGCGATCACCTGGACCCGATTGCCGCCGATGGGCACGCCACCCACATCGATCACGGTGTCGCCATCATGGGAGTCGCGCGACACGATCTTGTAGGGCTTCATCACCCGCACCACATTCTCGACACAGGGCAGGGCCTCGAGGATCTCCTTGTCGATCTTGCTTTCGTCGCCGATGGCGCCGATGACGGTGCGCTGGATACCCTTGGAGACATGAGGCTCCAGGCCCATGTCGCGGATCTTAGCCTCGACGGAGCTGATGTCTTCGTCGCTGGAGTTGGAACGCAGAATTATAATCATGCTTGCTTACCTTAAAAAGTTCGAAATGCTGCTGGGCTATACAACCGCCGCCGGATACGAGCCGAGCACCTTCAATACCGATGACCGATCGGCCAGAACGTCCAGCGCGGCGGCCACATTAACATCATCCTTGTGACCCTCGATATCGATGAAAAACACATATTCCCACATAGCCCGCCGCGACGGCCGCGATTCGATACGGGTCATGGAGATCCCGGCGTCGGCCAGCGGCTTGAGCAGATTGTTCAAACCACCGGGGCGGTTGGGCGTGGAGACCAGCAGCGAGGTCTTGTCCTTGCCGCTGGGGGCCGGGGACTGGCGCCCGATGACGAGAAAACGGGTGGTGTTGTCCGGCTCGTCCTCGATATTGCAGGCGATGCTGTTCAGCGCGTACAACTCGGCCGCCGCCATGGAGGCGATGGCCACCACGGCCTCGTCCGCGGCGGCCATCTTGGCCGCCGCGGCATTACTGTTGACGGCAATGCGCGGCACATCCTTGAGATTCTCGTCCAGCCATTCGCGGCACTGGGCCAGGGCCTGCTGATGGGCGTAGACCGCCTTGATGCCGTCCAAACTATCCCCCTTGGCGAGCAGGCAATGATGAATGCGCAGCTCCACCTCGCCGCTGATTTGCAGCGGCGAATTGAGAAACATGTCCAGGGTGTGGTCGACCACCCCTTCGGTCGAGTTCTCGATGGGCACCACGCCGTAGTGGGAAAAGCCGGCCTCCACGTCGCGGAAGATCTCGTCGATGGCGCCGTGGGGCACGGCGGTCACCGAATGGCCGAAATGCTTCAACGCGGCGTCGTGGGTATAGGTGCCCTCGGGCCCGAGAAAGGCGATGCGCATGGCTTGTTCCAAGGCCAGGCAGGCGGACATAATCTCACGGAACAGGCGCGCCATCTCCTCGCCGGACACGGGACCGGGATTGCGTTCGATGACCTGGCGCAGGATCTGGGCCTCGCGCTCGGGGCGGTAAAAGTCCGCCTCGGTGTGGCCCGATTGCGTCTTGATCTGGGCCACCGCCTGGGCACACTCAGCGCGCGCGTTGATCAGGCGTTGGATCTGCTCGTCGAGCTCATCGATGCGCTCACGCACCTGGTCCAGGCTGGTGTATTTGTTAGCCATCCCCGCTTACAGAACCCTGACCGACAATACGCCCTGAATGGATTTGATGCGCTCAACCACCGAGTCGGGGATCTCGCCTTCGATATCGGCCAGGGTATACGCCACCTCACCCTTGGATTTATTGAGCAGGTCGATGATGTTCAGGCCGGCCTCGGCCACGGCGGTGGAAATCTGCCCCACCATATTGGGCACATTGGAGTTGGCCACTGCCAGTCGCGCGCCCTCGCTATAGGGCATGACCACCTCGGGGAAATTGACCGAGTTGACGATATTGCCGTTTTCGAGAAAATCGCGCACCTGTTCCGCCACCATGACGGCGCAGTTGTCCTCGGCCTCTTTGGTGGAGGCGCCCAGATGCGGCAGGGCAATGACACCCGGCTGGCCCTTGAGGGCATTGGTCGGGAAGTCGGTAACGTAGGCATAGAGTTTATTCTGCGCCAGCGCGGTACACACCGCGTCGTCGTCGACGATGCCGTCACGGGCGAAGTTGAGCACCACGGCGCCTTGCTTCATCATGCCGATGCGCGCGGCGTTGAGCATGTTGCGCGTACCCTCCACCAGCGGCACGTGGAAGGTGATAAAGTCGCAGCGCGACACCAGATCGTCGACGCTATGGGCCTGTTCCACATTGGCTTCCAATTGCCAGGCACTACGCACAGTGATCTGTGGATCATATCCAATCACCTTCATGCCCAGACTCAAGGCCGCATTGGCGACACGGATGCCGATGGCGCCTAGACCCACCACACCCAGTGTGCGACCGGGCAGTTCAAAACCGGCGTATTTCTTCTTGCCCGCCTCCACCAGCTTGCTCAGCTCGGCGTCATCTCCGTCGAGCTTGTTGGTGTAATCCCAGGCCTGGCAGAGGTTGCGGCAGGCCAGCAGCATACCGGCCAGCACCAGCTCTTTGACTGCGTTGGCATTGGCGCCTGGGGCGTTGAAGACCGGGATGCCGCGCTGGCTCATTTTATCGACGGGAATGTTATTCACACCGGCGCCGGCGCGTCCCACCGCCTTCAGGGTGTCCGGGATCGCCATGTCGTGCATCTTGAAGGAACGCAGCAGGATGGCGTCCGGATGCTGGATCTCCGAGGCGATCTCGTAGTTGTCGCGCGGCAGGCGTTCCAGGCCGGTGACCGAAATGTTATTCAGCGTTAGGATTTTATACATATAGCCCCCTTTATCCGTGCTTGCGTTCGAACTCCGCCATAAACTCGATCAGCGCATCCACACCCGCTTCCGGCATGGCGTTATAGATGCTGGCGCGCATACCGCCCACGGAGCGGTGCCCCTTGAGCGTCTGCAGGCCGCGCGCGGAGGCCTGCTTGAGGAACTCCGCATCAAGTTCGGCATTGGCCAGGGTGAAGGGCACGTTCATCCACGAGCGACTCTCCGGTTCCACCGGATTGGCGTAGAAATCAGAGTTGTCGATGGCGGCGTAGAGTTTCATCGCCTTGTTGCGGTTGATCTGCGCCATGGCCTCCAGGCCGCCCTGCTGTTTCAGATGGGCGAACACCAGGCCCGCCAGATACCAGGCATAGGTGGGCGGCGTGTTGTACATGGAACCGGCCTCGGCGTGAGCGGCATAGTCAAACATGGTCGGCGTGCCGTCGAGGGTCTGACCGATCAGGTCATCGCGCACGATCACCACGGTCAGACCGGCGGGTCCGATGTTTTTCTGCGAACCGGCATAGATGACACCGAACTTGGACACATCCATCGGACGCGACAGGATGGTGGAGGACATATCCGCCACCAACGGTACATCACCGG
Organism: Candidatus Tenderia electrophaga; assembly: GCA_001447805.1. Lineage (NCBI taxonomy): Bacteria > Pseudomonadati > Pseudomonadota > Gammaproteobacteria > Tenderiales (SeqCode) > Tenderiaceae (SeqCode) > Tenderia (SeqCode) > Tenderia electrophaga (SeqCode). The sequence continues at coordinate 1,837,280 of CP013099.1, read as the reverse complement.
TGTCGGGAATGTAGTTGAACTCCACCCCACCGATGGTCTCGTTGGGGGTGTAATGCACATAGGCGGCATCGGGATCGAGCTTCAGCTCACTCTGCGCCGGGGCGCGGGTGAACGTGCTGTCTTCCGTGGTGGCGGCCAGGTTGAGTTGGCAATAACGCTTGGCCTCGGCGATGGCCTTTTTCGACCAACTGCCGGTATTGACGTAATCGGCGCCTTGCTTGCCGCGCAGCAGGTTCATGGGCACCATGGCGAACTGGCTGCTGGCGCCGCCCTGCAGGAACAGCACCTTGTAGTTGTCGGGGATGGCCATCAGCTGGCGCAGATCGGCCTCGGCCTGTTCGGCGATGGACATGAACTCCTTGCCGCGGTGGCTCATTTCCATCACCGACATGCCGCTGCCCTGCCAGTCCAGCATCTCGTCCTGAGCTTGCCGCAATACCGCTTCCGGTAACATGGCCGGGCCGGCACTGAAATTGTAGATTCTGGTCATAATTTCCCTCGTTGCTGTATGCGTTGCTTGAAGGCCGAAAAGACACTCGACCGCCGTCCCGGTCTTGCCGGCGCGGTCTGCGCGAGTCTTTGTCAGCCGGCTCTATTGTTCTTCGATGATAGCGTCTTCTTCCTGCTCGACGATCTTTTCCACGCCGATCAGACTTTCATCCTCAGACAGCCTGATCAGCCGCACGCCCTGGGTGTTGCGACCCATGCAGGAGATATCGCCCACCGGTGTACGCACCAGGGTGCCGTGATCGGTGATCAGCATCAGCTCGTCATCACTGCACACCTGGGTGGCGCCGATGACCGCGCCGTTGCGCTCGCTGGTCTGGATCGAGATCACGCCCTGACCGCCGCGCCCGTAGATGGGATAATCCGCCACCGGGGTACGCTTGCCGTAGCCCTTTTCGGTGACGGTCAACACATCGCCCTCGCCCACCTTGATCAGCGCGATCACCTCCTGACCCGGGCCCAGCTTGATACCTTTGACGCCGCGCGCGGTGCGCCCCATGGGACGCACGTCCTTCTCATTGAAACGCAGGGCCTTGCCGGCGCTGCTGAGCAACATAACGTCATCACTGCCGTCGGTGATGTCGACGCCCACCAGACAGTTGTCGCCGAGCAACTCCAGGGCGATGATGCCGTTGGCGCGCGGCCGCGAGAAATCGGTCAGCGGCGTCTTTTTCACCGTGCCATTGCTGGTGGCCATGAACACGAAGTTGCCCTCTTCGTAGGCGCGCACCGGCAGCACTGCGTTGATACGCTCACCCTCTTCCAGCGGCAACAGGTTGACGATGGGCTTGCCGCGCGCGGTGCGCCCGGCCTGGGGCAGTTCGTAGACCTTCTTCCAGTACAGCTTGCCGCGACTGGAGAAGCACAGAATGGTGTCGTGGGTGTTGGCCACGAACAGCTTGTCGATAAAGTCCTCATTCTTGACGCTGGCCGCCGCCCGCCCGCGACCGCCGCGCTTTTGCGCCCGGTACAGGGTCAGCGGCTGGGCCTTGACGTAGCCGGCGTGGGACAAGGTCACTACCACGTCCTCTTCCGAGATCAGGTCTTCCAGGGTCAGGTTAAGGCGCTCGGCGACGATTTCACTGCGGCGCTTGTCCTGATACTGCTCGCGGATCTCCACCAGCTCCTCGCGAATCACCCGCATCAGCCGCTCCGGATTGGAGACGATGTCGAGCAGGTCGGCGATGCGTTCCAGGATCTCTCTGTATTCCGCGGTGATCTTGTCCTGTTCCAGGCCGGTGAGGCGGTGCAGGCGCAGATCCAGGATGGCCTGGGCCTGGGCCTCGGACAGGCGGTAACCGCCGTCCCCCAGACCGAACTCCTTGGGCAAGCCCTCGGGGCGGGACATGTCGGCATCGGCGCGTGACAGCATCTCGGTGACCACGCCGGGCTGCCACGGGCGACCCATCAAGCCGGCCTTGGCCTCGGCCGGGCTGGGCGAGGCCTTGATCAGGGCGATCACCTCGTCGATGTTGGCCAGCGCCACCGCCAGACCTTCCAGAATATGAGCGCGTTCGCGCGCCTTGCGCAGATCGAAAATGGTGCGCCGCGTCACGACTTCGCGACGGTGGCGGATAAAGGCCTGCAGCATCTGCTTCAGGTTGAGCAGCTTGGGCTGGCCGTCCACCAGGGCCACCATGTTGATGCCGAAGACGTTCTCCAGCTGGGTGTACTGGTAGAGATTGTTGAGGATCACCTCGGCGGTCTCGCCGCGACGCAACTCGATCACCATGCGCATGCCGTCCTTGTCGGACTCGTCGCGCAACTCGGTAATGCCCTCGACCTTCTTTTCCTTGACCAGCTCGGCGATCTTCTCCAGCAGATTGGCCTTGTTCACCTGATAGGGCAGCTCGGTGATGATGATGGTCTGCTTATCCTTGGCCTCGTCGATCTCGATCTCGCTGCGGGCGCGCAGATAGATGCGGCCGCGACCGGTGTAATAGGCCTCGTGGATGCCGCGCGCGCCGTTGATGATGGCGGCGGTGGGAAAATCGGGGCCCGGCAGGTGTTCCATCAGCCCGGCGATGTCAATCTCCGGATCGTCCACCAGGGCGAGACAGGCGTCGATCACCTCGTTGAGATTGTGCGGCGGGATGTTGGTGGCCAGGCCGACGGCGATGCCGGCGGAGCCGTTGATCAACAGGTTGGGGATGCGGGTCGGAAAGACCGAGGGCTCGGTTTCGGTCTCGTCGTAGTTGAGGACGAAATCGACCGTCTCCTTTTCCAGATCGGCCAGCAACTCATGGGCGATCTTGGCCATGCGCACTTCCGTATAACGCATGGCGGCGGCGGAATCGCCGTCGATGGAGCCGAAGTTACCTTGGCCGTCCACCAGCATGTAGCGCAGCGAAAAGGGCTGGGCCATGCGCACGATGGTGTCATAGACGGCGGTGTCGCCGTGGGGATGATATTTACCGATCACATCCCCGACGACACGGGCGGATTTTTTGTAGGGCTTGTTCCAATCGTTACCCAGTTCGCGCATGGCGTAGAGCACGCGGCGATGGACCGGTTTCAGACCGTCTCGCACATCCGGCAGAGCACGCCCCACGATGACACTCATGGCGTACTCCATGTACGAGTGCTTCATTTCCTCCTCGATGGTGATCGGGAGAACTTCTTGAGCAAAATCAACCATGGATTATTTGTTAGTGCCTTTCTTTGTCAAAATACAGCGCAGTCTGCAGCCGCAAAAATCCAACCCCGCCGGGCTACAGCCCCTAGATATAAAGGAGCGAATTTTAGCACACCCGGCCCCGGCTCGGCACCTTTTTGTCGCTGTAAGCCCTTTGGATTGCTAGGAAAAACACCCTCACCGGCGGGTGAGTCCCGGCTCGGCAAAAACAGGGGCTGGCCCACCTTTCTCACCGCCATAGACCGGCGGCGTGAACCGAGTGTCATTGGCGGGTCGATCCAATATTCTCGTTAGATCGTGCTTCATCAGTATCAATCAGACACATCACAGCCCTTGGCCGGCCGGGGAGAAAATGCAGGCTAGGCCGCCATCATGGCCTGCATTTTCTCCAGGGTCGGCGCCGCCACCACCCCCTTCTCGGTGACGATGGCATCGATCAGCGCCGCCGGTGTGACATCGAATGAGGGATTCCAGGCATGGGCAGCGGGCGGCGCGAGGCGCGTACCGCCCAGCGTCAGCACCTCATCCTCGGCGCGTTCCTCGATGGGAATGTCGGCGCCGCTGGTAATGTTCATGTCCACCGTTGTCGTGGGCGCCACCACCATGAATTTTACGCCGTGATGGCGCGCCGCCACCGCCAGCGAATAGGTGCCGATCTTGTTGGCCACATCGCCGTTGGCGGCGATACGGTCGGCGCCCACAATCACCCAGTTGACCTTGCCCTGCTTCATCAAGGTGGCGGCCGCCCCTTCGGTGATCAAAGTAACGGGGATGTTGTCTTCCACCAACTCCCAGGCGGTCAGGCGCGCCCCCTGCAGCCAGGGCCGGGTCTCGCTGGCGAAGACATGATCGACCCGACCGGTGCCGTAGGCGGCGCGGATCACCCCCAGGGCGGTGCCGAAGCCGCCGGTGGCCAGGGAGCCGGTGTTGCAATGGGTAAGCACCGCGCCGGGGGTGTCAATCAGGGCCGCGCCCAGTTCGCCCATGCGATAGTTGGCGGCGATATCCGCTTCGTGGATGCGCCGGGCCTCGTTCAGCAGGGCCGGCGCCGGGTCGCCGTCTATCCCCGCCAGCTGTGTCTTCATACGCTCCAGGGCCCAGAACAGATTGACCGCGGTGGGGCGCGATTCTGCCAGCACGCGAAAGTCTTCTTCGATGGCGTTTTTCCAGTGCTGCGGCGATTCGGCATAGCGGTCGCGCGCCGCCAGCACCACGCCGTAGGCGGCGGTAACACCGATGGCCGGGGCGCCGCGCACCACCATGTCGCGAATCGCTTCCGCCACGCCCTTGGCATCCCTGAGCAGCACCCATTGTTCCAGACGCGGCAACAGGCGTTGATCCAGCAATTTCAACCCCGCGTCGCTCCATTCAACCGCCCTGATCCTGTCGTGGTGCCGCATGGAAGTGTTCTCCGTCACTAAAAAACTCTGCGATGATACCGATTATTGCGATCCAGGCCAAAACCTAAACTCACAGCCGCAGCCGACCGATATCAAGCATGAAATGAATAAAATCAGCACACCAAACTATTTGCTCGCCGCAGCGCTGATCCTGGCCTGCCTGCCGGCCTTGGCCGCCACCCCCGGGCTGTGGGACGGCGCCGCCGCCTTGCCGCCGGACTCGCTGCATGTTCCCACCGAGGAGATGGCGCCGGAGTCGTTCGAATACGTGCCGCTCAGCCCTATTCACTTCGACAGCGGCAAGGCCACGATTACGCACCAGGGCCAACGTTCGCTGGACGCGGCGGTGGACTATCTGCGACGCCACGCCAATATCAAACGCATCCTGGTGGAAGGCCATACCGACGAAGTGGGCGGTAAAACGTATAACGATGGACTCTCCGACCGGCGCGCCCGCATCGTGCGCAATTACCTGACCGTCAAAGGCATCGACCCCGAACTCATCAACCTGATCGGCAAAGGCGAATACCATCCGGTGGACCAGAACTGGACCCGAGACGGGCGCCGGCGCAATCGTCACGTCTCCATTTACGCGGTTCACTGGCAGCGTTAAACCGCCCGGGAGCCTGTCGGATTCCGGATGCCTGGGCAGCGGCCGCTGGTCCACTGCCTCGCCACCATCGCCCTCGGTTATACTCCCGTCTGGTTCATTTAAAGGCTGGAGCGCCATGCAGCACATCGACACCCTCATACACGCCCGATGGATTATCCCGGTAGTGCCGGAGCACAGCTGGCACGAAGACCATGCCCTGGCCGTTCACGACGGCACCATCATCGACCTGCTGCCGGCCGCCGAGGCGGCGCGGAAATACCGGGCCGACGTGTCACTCCATCTCGAACACCACGCCCTGATCCCGGGACTGATCAACACGCATACCCATGTGGCCATGTCCCTGTTTCGCGGTCTGGCCGACGACCTGCCGCTGATGGAGTGGCTCAATCACCACATTTGGCCCGCCGAGAGGCGTTGGGTCAGCCCCGATTTCGTCCATGACGGCAGCCGTCTGGCGCTCGCCGAAATGCTGCGCGGCGGCACCACGTGCTTCAATGACATGTACTTCTTTCCCGATGAGACCGCCCGGCTGGCGGCGGAAAATCACATGCGCGCCAGCATCGGCATGATCCTGATCGACTTTCCCACCGTGTGGGCCGCAGACGCCGACGAGTACATCCGTAAAGGGCTCAAGCTGCACGACGACTACCGCAACCATCCGCTGATCAAGACCACCTTCGCCCCCCACGCACCCTACACCGTCTCCGACGCACCGCTGCAACGCGTGGCCACCCTGGCCGAGGAGTTGGACGTGCCCATCCACATGCATGTCCACGAAACCGCCGACGAAGTCGCCGCCAGCGTCGAGCAACACATCATGCGTCCGCTGCAGCGCCTGGACACACTGGGGCTGGTTTCGCCCCGTCTCTTGGCCGTGCACATGACCCAGCTGGACGACGACGACATCGAATTGATGGCCCGACTGGGCGGCCACGTGGTGCATTGTCCCGAATCCAACCTCAAGCTGGCCAGCGGCTTCTGCCCGCTGGACAGGTTGCTCAAGGCCGGCATCAACGTCGCCCTGGGCACCGACGGCGCCGCCAGCAACAACGACCTGGACATGTTCGGCGAAATGCGCAGCGCCGCCCTGCTGGCCAAGGCGGTGGCCGGTGACGCCAGCGCCGTCCCCGCCGCCACCGCCTTGAGCATGGCCACCATCAACGGCGCCCGGGCCCTGGGTATCGATGCCGAGACCGGCTCGCTGGAGATCGGCAAGTCCGCCGATCTGGTGGCCGTGGACCTGGGCGGGCTGGACAGCCAGCCGCTCTACAACCCCATCTCCCAACTGGTCTACGCCACCGGCCGCGACAAGGTGAGCGACGTCTGGATCGCCGGAAAGCATGTCGTCAAGGATGCTACACTCACCACCATGGACGAGAACATGATTCGGCATAAGGCCGTCGCCTGGGGCGAGAAGATCCGGGCCGCCGACGAACAGCAGTAGAGGGAATCACCATGAACACAGCCTCAGCCAATGTGGACCAGGCGGAAGTCAACAAATTCGAACAACTGGCCGCACGCTGGTGGGACCCCAACAGCGAATTCAAACCCCTGCACCAGATCAATCCGCTGCGCCTCGACTACATCGACAAGCGTGCCGCCCTGGCGGGCAAGCGCGTCATCGACGTGGGCTGCGGCGGCGGCATCCTGGCCGAGAGCATGGCCAAGCGCGGCGCCGTCGTCACCGGCATCGACGCCGGCCAGGCAGCGCTGACGGTGGCCAAGCTGCACGCCCTGGAGGCCAATGTGCAGATCGATTACCAACAGACTACCGCGGAGGCCTATGCCGCCGAGCACGCCGGCCAGTTCGAGGTGGTCACCTGCCTGGAGATGCTGGAACACGTCCCCGATCCCGCCGCGGTGATCCGCGCCTGCGCCGAGCTGGCCCAGCCCGGCGCCGAATTATTCTTTTCCACCATCAACCGCAACCCCAAGGCCTACGCCTTGGCCATTGTCGGCGCCGAATACCTCCTCAAGCTGCTGCCCAAGGGCACCCACGATTACCGCAAGTTTATCCGCCCCTCGGAACTGGGCCGGTGGCTGCGCGGCGCCGGCCTGGACTTGGTCGAGATCACCGGCATGAGCTATAACCCACTGACGCGCCAGTACAAATTGGGCAAGGACATGGACGTCAACTATCTGGTGCATGCGCGCAAGGCATGACCCTGGTCCGATTCGCGGCGAAAAATATAAAAAAACAGTTGTTTACGCCGATAAACCTGTCATAAGCAAATCATGACCAAGGAACTTCTCAACGTGCGTACCGTGTTATTCGACCTGGACGGCACCCTGGCAGATACGGCGCCGGATCTGGCCGACGCCTTGAACACGGTGCGCGAGCAGAACTGCTTCAGCCCGATGTCCTACGACGTCATCCGCCCGATCGTCTCGCACGGCAGCAACGCCTTGATCTACCTGGGTTTCGAACTTTCTCCCGGCGATGAGGGATTCGACGCCATCCGCGATCAGCTGCTCGATACCTATCTCGAAAACATCGCCAACAAGACCCGCCTCTTCCCTGGCATGGAACAGGTGCTGGACACCCTGGAGGCCAAAGGCCTGAACTGGGGCGTGGTCACCAACAAACCCAGCTGGCTTACCGAACCCCTGCTGCGTCAACTGGGCCTTAAACAACGTGCCGCCTGTATCGTTTCCGGCGACACCACCACCAAGCGCAAACCGGATCCGGAACCCATGCTGTTCGCCTGCCAACTGGCCGGCTCACGTGGATGCGAATGTCTGTATGTGGGCGATGCTGAACGCGACATCGTTGCCGGCCGGCGCGCCGGCATGAGAACCCTGGCGGCTCTGTTCGGTTATATCAGCGAACACGAGCATCCCGACCAGTGGGGTGCCGACGGTATGATCGACCAACCTCAGGACATACTCACCTGGCTCGGCCGCGCGGTCGCCTAAAAACCAGTAGGTACACGTATGGATAACTCAGCCTTTTTCGCCGTCATTCTCATCGTCAGCATCATCGCCACGGCGCTAGGCTTTGTCTTGTCCATGCTCAAATCCCGCCACCAGCTCGATCAACTGAAACAGAAATACATCGACCTGAATGAAAAACTGAGCACCCATCGGAACGACACCCATCAGAAGTTCTCGACGGTGGAGAAGATGCGCGAAGATCTGGAACACAGCCTGTCCTCCCTGACCGAGGATGAGGCACTCGAGGGCACGGACCTATCCGACAAGGAACGCTTCGTCGGCACCCTGCTCAGGCCGCTGCAGGAATCCCTGCTCAGCGCCGACCAGCAGGCCAAACGCGTTCTGCGCGAGGGCCAAAAGGTGCAAAGTCAGATCCAGAAACAACTCGATATACTGCGCGCCCCGCAACAATTGGGGCGCGGCGATCTCAAGCAGATCGCCAGGACACTGGGGGATAACGAGACTCGCAGCCGATGGGGCATCCAGACCCTGAAAAAGCTGCTCGAACTGACTTACATGACCGACCATTACCGCATGCAAGATGTGACTAGCGACGATGCCAAACGCTCATCGCCCTGCCTGATCAAACTGCCCAATAACAGCACCATTGCCGTCGACCCGAACACGCCGTTGGAGGCCTATGTCAATATCTGCCAGGCCCCGGACGCCACGGTCAGGGGCTGGCACCTGGAAAGCCATGCGCGCAAGCTGCGCGAACGCATCATGGAAATGAGCAGTCGCGCTTACCTGTCCCAATACCGGCAGCCGCCCTCGGCGCATATTCTGATGATCCTCAACGATCACTACCTCGCTACCGCGCTGGAGGTCGACAACGATCTGCTGCAACTGGCGCAGCAACACAAACTCATTCTGGCCACGCCCACCGACCTGTTCAATCTGTTCCAGACCGTCTCCTTCGGGTGGCGCCAGCAGGCCTTCTCCGGCGACGCCAAGAAGATCCGCGAGACCGGCGTGCACCTATACAAGCGCTTCGGTACGTTTATCAAATTGATCGCCGAACTGGGGTCGGAGCTCAGCGGCGTGCTCAACAGCTACAACCGCGCCGTGTCGGTATTCGGCGCCAGCGCCGCCAAGGCGGAACAACGCATGCAGGACGGTACCGAAATCAAGGACCCTCTGCCGCGGGATGAACAAACCAAAAAGAGCGCCTGAACAATCCGCCGCCACTTGGCGCGGCAACTCGCAAGCGGGCAAGGACTTCGGTATCCTAGGCCCCTTCTTTGCAACAGCGCCGATCGATACGACATCATGACCCCGGACCAATATTGTCAGGACAAAGCCGCCAAAAGCGGCTCCAGCTTCTATTACAGCTTTATATTTCTGGCGCCGCCTCAGCGCCAGGCCATTACCGCCCTCTATGCCTTCTGCCGCGAAGTGGACGACGTCGTCGATGAATGCAGCGACCCGAACCTGGCCGCCACCAAACTGGCGTGGTGGCGCACGGAAATCGCCGCCCTGTTCGACGGCACACCCACCCATCCCGTCACCCAGGCCCTGCAAACAGCCGTTCAAGGCTTCAATCTGCCCCAGGAGCACTTTCTTGAAATCATCGACGGCATGGCCATGGACCTGGAACAGTTCAGTTACCAAAGCTTCAAGGACCTGAGCCTGTACTGCTATCGCGTCGCCGCGGTCGTCGGCCTGATGGCGGCCGAGATCTTCGGCTATCAAAACCGGCAAACGCTCAAGTACGCGCACAACCTGGGCATGGCCTTCCAACTCACCAACATCCTACGCGATGTGGCCGAGGATGCGGCGCGCGGCCGGATCTATATCCCGCAGGACGAGCTGCAGCGCTTCGGTGTCGCGCAGGACGACATCCTTAATCACCAAATGAGCGACAATGCCGCCAAGCTGATGGCCTTTCAGGCCGAACGGGCGCGCGAGTATTACACCAAGGCCTTCGCCCTGTTGCCCGAAGAGGATCGCTACCGCCAGCGCAGCGGCGTGATCATGGCCGCCATCTACCAAGCCACGCTGGACGAAATCGAAAAGGACAATTATCGCGTCCTGGATCAACGCATCTCGCTGACACCGCTGCGCAAATTCTGGATCGCCTGGCGCAGCGCCCGGCACGAAAAACGCCGCTACCGCCAATGGCGACGCAAGCACTGAACACCGTCGTTGTGGGCGGCGGCTGGGCCGGACTGGCCGCCGCCACCACCCTGAGCCGCTACGGCATGGCCGTGGACCTGTTCGAGTCCGGCAGCGTCCTGGGCGGTCGTGCCCGCTCCGTCAGCAATCAGGATTGGCACATCGACAACGGTCAGCACATGATGTTGGGCGCCTACCGCAACATTCTCGGCATGCTGCAGACCCTGGGCATTCCGGAACACCGCATGGTGAAACGCAAACTGCTGCAGTTTGAAATGCGCAGCGCCCGACAGCAAACCGTCACCCTGCACGTCCACAATATGGCGGCGCCCATGCATCTGCTCTGGGGCCTGATGCGCGCCAAGGGGCTGGACCTGCATGAACGCGGGACGGCGCTGCGCCTGGGCGCCCGCTTGATCAGAAATCGGTTCAGCATCGGCCAGGACCAGCCGCTGGAAAAGTGGCTGCTGCAGCACGGCCAGACCCGCCGTCTGATCCAGTTCCTGTGGCAACCCCTGTGCCTGGCCATGCTCAACACCCCGATTCGAGACGCCTCGACCCAGGTATTCCTGCGCATCCTGCGCAAACACTTCGCACGCGAACGCGAGGACTCGGACCTGCTCTTCATTCTGCCCCGGCTGAGCGATGCCCTGCCACGCCATGCCCGGCACTTTATCGAGGACCACGGCGGTCGCCTGCATCTGCAACGGCGCATCACCGGCTTGGCCATCGCCGCCGGCAAACTGCAGGGCTTTTACTGCGGCGAGGCCTTCCAGCCTTGTGAACGGCTCATCCTCGCCACGCCGCCCTGGAGCACTCAGAAACTGCTCAGCGCACACCCGCAAACCCGAGTCCTGGCCGACACCCTGGCGCAATTTCATCATCACCCCATTTGCACGATCTACCTCCAATATCCGGACAGCGTCAGCCTGGGCAATGACTTGATCGGCCTGGTGGACGGCATCGGCCACTGGGTCTTTGACCGCCGCATCAACGGTCAGCCGGGCTTGATGGCGGTGGTGATCTGCGGTCCCGGCAACCACATGACCCTGGACAACCAGACCCTGGCGCAGGCGCTCATGGAGGAATTGGCGGCGCTGTATCCGCACTGGCCACCGGCCATGCGCTGGCGAGTGCTGCGCGAGAAGCGCGCCACCTTCGGTTGTGACGCGGGCATTCAACAAAAACGCCCCGAGGCCAAGACCGCGGTCGAAGGCCTGTGGTTGGCGGGGGACTATCTCAACACCGGCTATCCGTCGACCCTGGAGGGCGCAGTGAAAAGCGGCATTATGAGCGCCCGGGCGCTATTGGCCGACGACGCGCTCGATGCCGCGATGCGGGCTAGTTGACCAAGCCCCTCAATACGCTCATCAAATCCCCCGCCAACATGCCGCGTTCGCCGCTCAGAGCGAGCTTGTCGGCAGCCGCGGCATGCAGCGCCACCCCCGCCGTTGCCGCCTGGGTCAAGGCCAGGCCTTGCGCCGCCAGGCCGGCGATCACGCCGGTCAGGACATCCCCCATGCCGCCACTGGCCATACCGGGATTGCCGCCGCTGCACAGGGCCAGCGCGCCCCGTTCATCGCCGATCAACGTGCCGGCACCCTTTAATACCACCGTACCGCCATAGCGCTGGCCGAGCTGCGCCACCGCGGCGAAGCGATCCTCGTTGATCGCGCCGCTATCGGTTTGCAACAGCCGGGCGGCCTCGCCCGGATGGGGCGTAAGAATCCACTGGTCGTTGCGACACGGGTCCTGGGCCAGCAGATTCAAGGCATCGGCATCCACCACCAGAGGCAGACCGGCGGCCAGCACCGTCTCAAGCATGGTTCGGGCCCACTCATCCCGGCCCAGGCCCGGCCCCACGGCCACCACGGTGGCGCGCTGCAGGGCCCGGCGCAACTCGGCGGCGCCCGACACCCCGTGCCACATCACTTCGGGCCGAAACGCCGCCATGGCGGCCACGTGCTCGGGACGGGTGGCCACCGTGGTGAGTCCGCTGCCCACCCGCGCCGCCGCCTCCGCCGCCATGCGCGTCGCACCCGCCATGCCGTGGTTACCGCCCACCACCAGAACATGACCGAACAAACCTTTATGGGCGCTGCGCGGTCGTGGCGGCAGGCGCGCGCGCTGATTCAGCCAATCGACGCGCTGCGCCGCCGGGCTACGTCTGGCCAGGGCCGCCGCCGGCACGCCCAGGTCGTCGTAACCGAGCAGCCCGCAATAATCCGGCCCGGCAGCGGTGAACAGCCCCTGTTTGAGACCGATGAAGCTCAGCGTGGCCGCGGCCCGCACCGCCACGCCCATGACCCGGCCGCTGTCGGCATGCAGGCCGGAGGGGATGTCCACCGCCAGCACCGGTAGCCCTGCGGCGTTGATGGCCGCGACGGCATCGGCCCAGCGCCCCGCCACCGGCCGGTCCAGGCCGGTGCCGAAGATGGCGTCGATGATCACCTCCGCGTCAGCCAGCGCCTCGGCCTCGAATTCATTTACCGTCACACCGGCGGCCTGGGCTGCACCCCAGGCGGTCTTGGCGTCGCCCCTCAGTTCAGCCGGGTCGAGCAGGGCCAGCAGTGTCACCTCGAAGCCCTTTTCCTTGGCCAGGCGCGCCACCACATAGCCGTCACCGGCGTTGTTGCCGGCGCCGCAGACCACGGCGACGCGCCCGGCCGCGGGCCAGCGGCTGCAGAGCTCGTCGAACAGGGCGGTTCCGGCCCGGTTCATCAACTCGATGCCCGGGATACCGAATTCCTGGATGGCGATACGATCCAATTCTCTGACATCGGCGGCACGATAAAGCGTGTTAGGTAAGCGGCTCATGGTAAATATTGTTTGGCTAGGTATGATTGATGTATGACGGAAAAACACACGTTAACCCAGCCGCATGAGGCTGTCGACTATCCGGCCCTGGCGCGCGCCATCAAGGAACAAGGCCGGGCGCTGGGTTTTCAACAGCTGGGCGTCAGCGATATCGATCTGAGCGAGGCCTCGCAACATCTCCGCGCTTGGCTGCAGGCCAACTTCCACGGCGAAATGGGCTATATGGCGCGCCACCAGGCCTTGCGCGACGACCCGCGACAGCTGGTCCCCGGCACTGTGCGCGTCATCAGTGTGCGCATGGACTATCTGCCCCCGAGCGGCGATGCCGAGGCGGTGATGAACAATCCCGAACTGGGTTTTGTGTCGCGCTACGCCCTGGGCCGGGACTATCACAAAGTCATGCGCAAACGGCTGCAGCGGCTGGCCGACTGGATCACGGCGCGCGTCGGTGAATTCGGTTACCGCGTCTTCGTCGACAGCGCCCCGGTGTTGGAAAAGGCCCTGGCGCAGAAGGCCGGGCTGGGCTGGATAGGCAAGCACACCAATCTGCTCAGCCGCACGGCGGGGTCCTGGTTTTTCCTCGGCGAGATCTATACCGACCTACCCCTGCCCACCGATGACAGCCCTGAGGAGCATTGCGGCAGCTGCCGCGCCTGCATCGATATCTGTCCCACCCGGGCTATCGTCGCGCCTTATCAACTGGATGCCCGGCTGTGCATCTCTTATCTCACCATCGAGCTGCACGGCAGTATCCCGGTGGAGCTGCGCGCGCTGCTGGGCAACCGCATCTACGGCTGCGATGACTGTCAGTTGGTCTGCCCCTGGAACCGTTTCGCTCAGTTATCGGGCGAGGATGACTTTCTGCCGCGCCATGGCTTGGACGCCCCCTACCTGATCGAGTTGTTCGCTTGGAGTGAACAAACGTTCAATGAGCGGCTGCAGGGGTCACCCATCCGCCGCATCGGCCATGAACGTTGGTTACGCAATATCGCGGTAGCCTTGGGCAATGGCGCCAAGAGCGAGGCAGTGATCGATGCCTTGAAGGGGCGCCTGGAGCATCCTTCCGAGATGGTCAGGGAGCATGTGCAATGGGCTCTGGACCAGCTGCGCTAAAAAGTTCACCCATGCACGCGCATGGGCACAAACAACACAGCCGATGCCTAGGCTGCAACCTACCCCGCCGGTAGTTTGATGAAGTGTTCACGGTAGTACTGCAACTCGCGGATGGAGTCGCGGATATCGTCCAAGGCCAGATGGGTGGCATTCTTGCTGAACCCCTGCACCACCTTGGGCGCCCAGCGTGCCGCCAACTCCTTCAGGGAACTGACATCCAAGTTGCGATAATGGAAATACCGCTCCAACTCCGGCATGCAGCGATACAGGAAACGTCGGTCCTGACAGATGCTGTTGCCGCACATGGGCGAGGTGTTGGCCGGGACATGGTTACGTAAAAATTCAATGGTCTGCAACTCCGCCTCGCGCTCGCTGATGCGGCTGTTCTGCACCCGCTCGGTGAGGCCGGATTGGCCATGTTGGCGCGTGCACCAATCGTCCATCTGGTCCAGCACCTCGTCGCTCTGGTGGATGGCCAGCACCGGCCCCTCGTCCAGAATATTCAGCTCGGCATCGGTGACGATGGTGGCGATTTCGATGATGCGGTCACTGTCCGGATTCAGACCGGTCATCTCCAGATCGATCCAGATCAGGTTGTTTTGATTTTGGGGCATGCGGTTTCCAATTTGCACATATGATCCAATCATTCTAGCAACAGATGCGCAGCGTGACGACCACGGCCGCGTTATGGTGATCAGATAAAATGGGATAGAATGGGCGCCAGCTTAATTGACGAGGACGGCAATGAGACCTTCACCCATTGTATTGATGTTTGCGACGCTCAGCCTCGTGCCCGCCGCGCAGGCCGCGGAAGATCCGGGCAAGGCCTTGGTGGATAAGCACTGTCAGCGTTGTCATGACAACAGTATTTTTACCCGCAGCGACAGCATTATCCACGCCTATTCCGAACTGCAGGCGCGCGTCGAGTTTTGTGACAACGCCGCCCAGGCCCATATGAGCGAGGCACAAATCAGGCAAGTGATCGAGTATCTCAACGACACTTATTATAAATTCCCCAAGCCGTAACCCTTCCCTCCCCTGATGCCGCGCAAACGCCCCGCCCACCGCCAGCAACAACGACAGAAACAGGAAATCAGCCCAAGCAGTATTGCTGCCCAGGCACTCAACCCGGGACTGGTGGTGGCGCGCTTTGGTGCCGAGCTGGATGTGGAGGATGAGAGCGGCGTGCTGTATCGCTGCACCTCGCGGCGCAAGTTCGGTGCCGTGGTCTGCGGCGATCGGGTCATGTGGCAGCCGACCCACGACAATGAAGGGGTGATCGTGGAGCGCCTGCCGCGCACCACCCTGTTGGCCCGCCCCGATGACGCCGGCCGCGAAAAACCCATCGCCGCCAACATCAGCCGGCTTATTATCGTGGCGACGGTGAAGGCCTTAAGCGACGAGAGTTATTATCTCAATCATAATCTCATCGATCGCTATGTGGTGGCCGCCGAAAGCCTTTCCATCACGCCGATCATTCTTATCAACAAGCTTGATCTGCTCAGCGGCGCGGAACGCAGACAGCTGGAAGCGGATTTGGCGCCTTACCGCGACATCGGTTACACCCTTATCCACACCAGCACCCAAGAGTCTCACGGCCTGGAGCAATTGCGCCTTCAATTAAAGAATCAGACCTGTGTCTTCGTGGGTGAGTCGGGCGTGGGCAAATCATCCATCATCGCCAGCCTGCTAACGCAGGTCGGGATTCGCGTCGGTGCGGTATCGGCCTTATCGGGCAAGGGCAAGCACACCACCACCGCCAGCACCCTGTATCACCTGGACGGCGGCGGGGACCTGATCGATTCACCGGGGGTGAGGGCGTTCGGCCTGATGCGCATCGAGCCGGCCGATCTGGCCCACGGCTTTATCGAGTTTCGCCCCTATCTCGGTCGCTGCAAATTCCATAACTGCATCCACCACGCCGAACCGCAGTGCGCCGTCAAGCAGGCCGTGGCGGACGGCCGCATCAGCCCGCGGCGCTATGCTAATTACCTGGAGATCCTGGTGTCGCTCAGTGCCTGCCGATAGCGGAAATTTCGACTTTCAGCAAGGCCGCCAGCTCATCGGCATTGGCCACCACATCGGCGAGGGTGTATTGATTCAACACCTCGAGGAAGCTGGACCGAGCCGCTTTCAAGGCCTTGATCAAGGCACAACCGGGGGCGATGGGACAGGTATTGTTTTCCTTATCGAAACATTCCACCAAATCAAAATTGGGTTCCGTCTTTTTCACCACTTCGCCGATATTGATCTGCTCCGGACGGTAGGCCAACAGCATGCCGCCACCGCGCCCGCGGGTGGTTTTGATATACCCCAGGTTGGCGAGATTGTGCACCACCTTGACCAGGTGATTGCGCGACACACCATAGCTGTCGGCGATTTCGGTGATGGTGGCCTGCTGCTCGGGGCGCATGCCGAGATAGATCAGCACGCGCAGGGAGTAATCGGTGTAGAGGGTCAACTGCATGGGTCGGGGTTCTGTCCTTGGCGATGAGTCTTAATTGTACCCTATTGGTCCACCGGCTCGATCAACATGGCCGCCGACAGGATCACCAGTGCGCGGGCGATCAGGATGCCCTTGCCCTGGGCGCGATGATCGGCGCGCACGCTGTCATCCCCCTTAAGTAATTTCCTGGCGGTGAGAATCTGCAGCACGTAAAGCGCATACAGCACCAACACCAGAATAAAGTGCATCCAGATCATGAAGGATAGGATTTCCTCCTGTTCGATCAGACGCCGGTACCAGTCCTTGTTCAAGACCAGATAGACGGGAAAGAACAGATCGATAAGCATTATGGAGGCCATCACCGGGATGTGGAAATAGCGCTTCTTGGCCCAGAAGAAGGCCCACACCATGAGGGCGTAGGTCGCGATTACGAACAGTAGGGTGCCGCCTATCATGATGTAGTTTGACTCCTCACAGCGTCTGCCGGCCGGCCATGGCATGGGACAGGGTGCCGCCATCGATGTATTCCAACTCACCGCCCATGGGCACGCCGCGAGCGATACGGCTGACGGCCACGCCATGGCTGCGCGCCAGCTCGGCGATGTAGTGGGCGGTCGCCTCGCCCTCCACGGTGGAATTGGTGGCCAGGATCACCTCTTTGATCTCCCCCTGCCCCAGCCGGATCGATAACAAATCGAGACCGATATCAGCGGGGCCAATGCCGTCCAGGGGTGACAAATGGCCCATGAGCACGAAATACAATCCCTTGTAGACATTAGACTGCTCGATGGCGGCCACATCGGTCGGCATTTCCACCACGCACAGCAGGGAACGGTCGCGGCTCGGGCTGGCGCAGACAGGGCAGATCTCCAATTCGGTGAGCGTGCGGCAGGAGGTGCAATGCCCCACCTTGTCCGCCGCTGCGGTGAGGGCCGCGGCCATGCGCCGGGCACCGTCACGATCACGCTCCAGCAGATGATAGGCCATGCGCTGGGCGGACTTGGGCCCCACGCCGGGCAGGCAGCGCAGGGCTTCGATCAAATCGGCGATCAGTGAGCTTTGCGTCATCAATTCAGTCCGCCGCCCGCGGCGGCATTTCAGCGATGTGGGTTTTCAAGGGGTGTGATACTGCCTTTGAATAATATTAAAACGGCAGTTTCATTCCCGGCGGCAGGCCCATACCCGCGGTCATACCGGACATACGCTCCTGGGTCTCGCGCTCCACCTGACGCACGGCGTCATTGACGGCGGCGGCGAGCAGGTCTTCCAGCATCTCCTTGTCCTCCTCCATCAAGCTTTGATCGACGGAGACCCGGCGTACGTCGTGGCGGCCGGTCATCACCACGCTCACCAATCCGCCGCCGGCCTGGCCGGTGACCTCCATGTTGGCCAGTTCCTCCTGGGCCTTTTGCATGTTTTCCTGCATCTTCTGGGCCTGCTTCATCAGGCCGCCCAATCCACCTTTCATCATGTCTACCTCGCTGTGTATTGAGTGGGGGTTTATTGTTCCAGCGGCCGCACCGAATCCGGTACCACCTGGGCATCGAACACTTCACGTATGCGCTGCACATTGGGGTCGGTGCTAATGGCATCCACCGCGGCCTGTTGCCGGTCCTCGGCCTGGCGTTGTTGGATACCGGCCGGGGTCTGGCTGTTATCGCCACCGCTGACGAATTCCAGCCTGACGCTCTCGCCGTAATACTTGCTCAAGGCCTGCTGCAGGCGCTGCTCCAGGGTCTTGCTGCGCAGCGTGGCATGCTGCTTGGACAGCGCCAGGCGGATCACAGTGCCCTGCCTGCCCACCAGCACGGAATTGGCCGCCAGTTGGTAGGCCATCCCCTTCAAGCCGAGCTGCTGCACCACCTCGGGCCACGGGCAGGCGTCCGGGCCGGTTGTCGGCGCAGTCGGCGGCGCCGGCTCTTGCACAGCGGATGGGCGCCGCTCGGCTGGCGCCGATGTCGTGGCGGGCCGGGCATGCCCCGTGACAGGGGTTTGCGCCTGCGCCTCAGGTTGCGCCGTGGAACTGTCGGGGCGGAATGCCAGCATGCGCAGCAATACCATTTCCAAACCGCTGCGCAGTTCCGGGGCCAGGGGCAGATCACGGCGCCCGATCAGACCGATCTGGTAATAAAGCTGGATATCCTCGGCGCTGATTTTGTCCGCCAGGGCCGCCAGCGCTTGCTGATCGGCAAGACCTTCTAGCGTCGCCGGGGCCAACTGGGCCAACGCCAGCGTATGCAGTTGGGAGATCAGTTCCGCCAGCACGGCACTGAAATCCGTGCCCTGCTGGGCCAGGTCGTTGACGGTCTCCAGGATGGCCGTGGCGTCGTTATCCGCCAGGCCCTGCAACAGGCGCAGCACATGACCACGGTCAATCGTGCCGAGCATGGCGCGTACCTCATCCTCCACCAGTTTGCCGCCGCCGTAGGCGATGGCCTGGTCGAGCAGGCTGAGGGCGTCGCGCATACTGCCGTCGGCGCCCGCGGCGATCAGGGTCAGGGCCGCCGGGTCGAACTCAACACCCTCTTGCGCGAGCACATGGGCAAGATGGCCGCCGATCATCTCCGGCGCCATGCGCTTAAGATTGAACTGCAGACAACGCGACAAAATGGTCACCGGCAGCTTTTGCGGATCGGTGGTGGCAAGCAGGAATTTGACGTGCGGCGGCGGCTCCTCCAGGGTCTTCAACAAAGCGTTGAAGCTGTGGGCGGAGAGCATGTGCACCTCGTCGATGAGGTAAACCTTGTAGCGCCCGCGGGTGGGGGCGTACTGCACGTTTTCCAACAGCTCGCGGGTGTCTTCCACCTTGGTGCGCGAGGCGGCGTCCACTTCAATCAGATCGACGAAGCGGCCCTCGTCGATCTCGCGGCAGGCGCCGCACTCACCGCACGGTGTGGAGCTCACCCCCGTTTCGCAATTCAGCGACTTGGCAAAGATACGCGCAACGGTGGTCTTGCCCACGCCGCGGGTGCCGGTAAACAAATAGGCATGGTGCAGACGCTCGTTGTCCAGAGCGTTGATCAGGGCGCGCAGCACATGCGCCTGTCCCACCATGGCGGGAAAATTGCGCGGCCGCCATTTACGCGCCAAGACCTGATAACTCATACGGCGCCCCGACAGTCTGGATTGTGAAAGCTGTTGAATGACATAAGGCCTGATTTTAACTCAAAACGGCGTTCACCACACGGTCGCGGCCGGACAAATCAGGGGGGATGCAAAGATAGGAGGCGGCCCGCGCCCGCCGTGCCCCGGCACACGAATCCATCACTACCGTTGCTCCCTTCCGGGCCTGGCGGGGTTCGCAATGTATCGTTGCGGGGTGACCGACGCGGACCACCATAACCGGTGCGTACTGCTGAATCGGATCAGAAAATACAAAAGAAGGCGGATTCTAACACACCCCCGCCGAATTCACAGCCGCGCGCTGCGCCAACAAAAAAGGGGCGCGAAGCCCCGACCTCCACACTCAGCGTCACCTTGATCAGTAGCGGCCGTGGGTCTTGTTGATGTAGTTGGTGAGTTGCTCGGTTTCCTGATTCATACGCAACAGATTGGAATGGGTAATGCGAAAGATGGAACGCATGACTTTGTAGACAATCCGCGGATGCGTGTCGAGCAGTGACTCGAAGGCGTCGGGCTCCAGGGTATAGACGGTGGCCTGCCCGTCGGCCTCTAATGTCGCCTTACGCGGCGTGCGATCGACGAAGGCGCGGGTACCGGCCACTTCGCCCGCCTTCATGGTATAGACATGCTTGAGTTGGCCTTCCGATTCGCTCAGCACCTTCAGCTTACCCTCAATCAGGACGAACAGTGTGTGTTCGGTACCGCTCTCGCTCACCAGGTTTTCGCCGTCCTTAAGCTGGCGTGCATCCATGATACCGCTTAATACCTCGCATTCCTTCAAAGTCAACTCGCCGCCCAGCACCGAGGCGCCGATCTTTTCGAAATCAGGTTTATCGCTCATTTGGTACACTCCCTGTTTATTTTCTCTGCTTATCTTAACGAACCGTTGCCGTGATTCTTTACATATACCCACTAATACCATATGGTTATAACGGTATGATTACAAACGATTAACTTTGCATAGCATATAATGATTAGAGCGCTATGTGTTACCCAAGCGGACGTAACGACGGCCGCGACACTCAATCAAGGGAGATAAATCAAGCCATGGCTTCAAGCGTCGACGAACTCAGCGTGGAATATTCCGAAGGCGACCAGGTACTGGTCAAGGAACTGGACAAGAAGGTGCTGTCAAAGGGCGCCTGGGCAACGCTCATTTTCCGCTATCAGGACTGGGACGCCAAAAAGGAGGAATACGGCAAGGAAAAATACACCATCCGCCGCTACCAGAAACGCAACGGCGAATACTTCCAAAAATCCAAATTCAATATCTCCAGCCCCGATCAGGCCCAGGCCATTATCGATGCCTTGCAGGGCTGGCTTAAAGACTAGCCCGACAGACTAAAAAGCCGCCCCGGGGGCGGTTTTTGTCAGCCTATATGTCATCCAATCCCAAATAACGCGCCACTTGCTGTTGCCAAGCGGCGGACTCCAACTGGTTCAACAACTGGCGGTCGATCGGCTCTTTCAGGGCGCTGTTTTCCGGCAGGGCGATGGCATAGTCCTGACGCCGAAAATCATTGGCCAATACCTGAATCCGGCCGCGGAAATCGGTCTCGGCAAAATACTGCAGCAGCGGTTGGTCGTAAACGAAGGCGTCCAACTCGCCCCTGGCCAATGCCGCCAGGCCCTGCTGCACACTGTCGAACCCGGTGGCGCTGATGTGGCGGCTCTCCAGATAGGCCATGCTGGCCGAATTTTTTACGCTGCCGGTATGACTGCGATACAGATCCTGGGGCCCGCTGATGCCGCTGGAAAGCTGGCCCACGGTCAACGACGAGGCGATGGCGGCGGTAAAGCTGGAGATGATGATAATGCTGGCAAACATCCACACCAGCGCCACCAAGCGCCCGCCGAGGGTGAGCGGCGCCTTGTCACCGTAGCCCACCGTGGTCATGGTCACCGCCGACCACCACAGCCCCGAGCCGATACCGTTCACCGCCGCGCCCGCGAATTGCTCATTGCGGCGGCGCTCGAACAGCCACACCAGCACCCCGATCACCAGCAATACCAGCAGCAAGGCCATCACCGCAGTAACAAACTGCAGGGTAAAAAAGCGTTTCACCACGCTCAACCAGGCGCCCTGACCCTCAGGGGGCACGGCGATACTCAGGCCCGAACTATAAAACGGATGGCTGAAATCCATTTGCCGCTCGCGCTCCGCGGTGACGGTCAGCGCCGCCACCGCAGCGGCATACGTGCCGTCACTCACGCCCTCCAGCATACCGGCCAAACTCTCTTCCTGCAGCGTGTAGCTCAGGCCCATCTCGGTGGCGATATCGCGCCAAAGATCGATGCTGATGCCGCTCCAACTGCCGTCCTCGTGCTTGATGGCGAAGGGCGGCGCGTGCTTGGTCGCCACCCGCAGCTTAGCGTCATCAGCGGCGCCCTGTTGCGCCACCGCCGCAATCGGCACGCAGCACATAAAGGCAACGCAAATCAGCCTGCAAAAAGAATTCATGGCATTACTCCTTTGACAGCGGTTTTCATTTATCATACCGAAAAAACCCTTACCCCTAAGTCGCGAAATCGAGTGGGCCCATGAACCGATTTAAAACATTAATTACCTTGTTGTTGTGCGGCGCCAGCCTCAGCGCTCATGCCTATACCCTGGAATTCAACCGCGCCGAACTGCAGCAGTATGTGGTGGACTACTTTCCGTTAAGCCAGCAGACCCCTTTCTCCCGCGTCACCTATTCCAATCCCAGCGTGATGTTGGACGAAAAGACCAATCGCATCGGTCTGGAGGTCACCGTGCGTGCCGAGATGCCGGGCATGATGGCCATCGCCGGGCGCGGCCAGATCGACGGCGACCTGGAATACCGCAAGGAGACGCACCAGTTTTATCTGCACGATCCGCAGATCAACAACATCCGCTTCGCCAACGCCGACCGGCAACTCACCGGCACGGTGCAACAAATGCTCAGCAGCATCAGTCAACAGAGTCTGCCGATGATCTTGGTGTATGAGCTGAAGGACACTGAACTGCGCGAAAAGATGGCCCGAGGCGTATTAAAGAAGGTGGCGGTGAAACGGGGCAAGCTCTATGTGGATGTGGACTTACCCTTCTGATTCATCCTCTGTGCGACGCCGCATAGCCTCAGCCGAGCCCAGGCAAATTATCACGATAAAAACGGACGTCGCTCGGCACCGCGCCGCGTATCCCCACCACCGCGCTGGCAAAGTTCTGAGCCGTATCGAGGGTCCGCTGCAGGGGCCAGTCGTTCAACAGGCCGTGCAACAGCACCGCGGTAAAGGCGTCCCCTGCACCCACCGTATCCACCACCTGCGTCGCTGCGGCCGGCGCGACCCGGGCGACCGCACCCTCTTCCGCATAGGCCACCGCCCCTTTTGATCCGTGGGTCACCAACAACAGCTCCAAACCACAGCGCCGGCGCAGACCCTGCGCCCGCGCCTCGGCATCGGCCTGCTCGTCGGTGAGCAGGGCCAACTCATGCTCGTTGAGCTTGGCCCAGCGGGCGCGCTGCAGATATTCATGCACCCTACTGCCGTCCCACCACGGCGGCCGTAGATTGACGTCGAGAAAGATGGAAAAATCACCGCGCTGCAGCAACGCATCCAGGGCTTGACGCGAGACCGGATTACGCAGCGCCAGCGTGCCGTGATACAGCAACGCGGGCTGATCAATCGCAGGAAATGCGGCGGCCTGGATAAAATCGTAGGCGACATCGCGTTTGATATCGTAGTGCGGTTCACCGTCTTCGATGGTGACAATGACCTGCCCGGTGGGATGGCTGTCGTCCCGCTGCAGGCCGCTGACGTCCATGCCCCATTGCGCCATGGCCTGGATGATGTTGGCGCCATGACTGTCATCGCCGACGCGCGAGATGAAACACGGCGCGTCACCCAAGGCCTGCAGGTGCCAGGCGACATTGAAGGGCGCGCCGCCCAATACGGTCTGACCATCGGAAAAACAGTCAAACAATACCTCGCCGAAAATGACCGGCTTCAATCGGCCCGCGCTGTCAGCCTGTGCCATCGCTTCCTCCTGTATTGTCACCGGTCGTCCGGCCCTTTGCAGCTGCCGAAAAAATCATAATGTTCGATGGCCTCAAGAATCCCGGCGGCGAACGGTCTTTCGGCAAAATAGATACGCTCCTTATCCATCAACTGCGACAACTCTTCGTTGTGCCGGTTGGCGACCACCGCCGCCAGGGTGTTACCGCGCATCATATCCTCGTCAGCACCCGAGCCGCCCGCCACCAGGATGTGCTCCAGGGGGATGCCCCAGCGGTCACTGATATAACGTAGTGCCAGCCCCTTGGAGGCGCGGATCGGCGTGATATCGAGGAACTGGCCGAAGGCCAGGCTGACGTTCACCGATTGCTCCTCTTTGTGCAACAGACTGTTGATTTCGCGGACGTCCGGGGCGTTCTCTTGATCATAGAAATAGCTGATCTTGAAGCGGCTTTGCTCCGTTTTAGGCTGCAGCTCCAAGCCCGGCATTTCACTCAGCACGCGGCGCACGATATGCGGCGTCCAATGATAATCGATCTGCTTTTTCCAAGCGTCGTCGACGGTCAGTTTAGGCGCGTAATAGATCTCGGTGCCGCCGCTGGTGATAAGAAAATCAGGCTCGGGAATGCCGTACTGCTTCATCTTTTTCAAGGCCGAATCCAGACGGCGCCCGGTGGCGATACCGAACTTAACCAGCTTGCGATGTTGCCGCATCACGCCGACAAATTCCCGCAGTGATTGCTCGTCGCCGATCAGGTTCTGATCCAGGTCGGTAAAGATGGCGCGGCTGCGGTAGAGTTGTTGCTTCAACTGTGCCGGTCGCCGCTCGATCAGATCCTTGCGCCCCAGTTCGACGATGGGGTCAATCACCTCCAGATAGCGACTGGCATGGGCATCCCAGGAATAGTGCTCGCGCACGCCCGCCAGGCCGGCGGCGGAGAGCTGTTCCCACGTATCCTTATCCGAGATGATTTCCACCAGCGCGGTGCCCATGGCGTCGGTATCCAGGGCATCGATCAATACGCCGTTGTTGCAGTTTTCGATGATATCGCGCGGCCCGCCGTCGTCGGTGGCCACCAGCGGCAGGCCGCAGGCGGCGGCCTCGATCAGGGTCAGGCCGAAGGGTTCGGTCAGGGCCGGATTGACGAACACGCCTTTAAGGCTGGCCGCCAGGCGATAAAACAGCGGCACCTGGTTGCGCGCGTGATGTTTGGGAAAGGCGATCTTACCCCACAGATCATAGCGATCGATGGTGACGAAGAGCTCGTGGAAGACTTCCTGGGCGCCCTCTTCCAGTTCGTCGACGTCATCACGGTTGCCGGCCACCACCACCAGATTGGCCAGCTGCTGCAAGCGCTCCGATTCACCATAGGCCTTGACCAGGGCGCTGATGTTCTTACGCTTATCCGGGCGCGACAGGGCCAGGATCATGGGCTTATTGGGTTGGTTGAGAAAGCGCTTGAGCTCGTCGAACAGTGCGCTATGCTTCTCGTCGCCTTGCGGCGGCATGAAGTGCGATAGATTGGTACCGGGGGGAATGACGCGCATCTGTTCAGGCTGATAATGATCATAGAGTTCGTATTGCTCTTCGATCTCCTGAAAGGTGCTGGTGATAACACGCTCCGCCGAGGCCAGGGCCAGCTCCTCGCCCTCGATACGGTGGGTGATATTGTACAGCCGTTCCACATCCTCGGCCGACAGGCCGCTGGCCAGCAGACGACGGCGCTTAACCCGCCCCAGGGAGTGACCGGTAAACACCATGGGCAGGGCCAGCAGATTGGCGAGTCGATAGCCGACGTAACCGGCATCGGCGTAATGCCCGTGAATCACATCCGGCAGGCGCTCGCCTGCACGCAGATAGTTCAAGGTGTTGTCGGCGAAGGCATCCAGGTGATCCCACAATTGTTCCTTGGCGATATACCCGGGCGGTCCGGCTTCAATGCGGACAATCCGTGCACCGTCGCCGATCTCTTCGACGGGCTGAGCGTAATCCGAGGAGACGCGTTCATCGTCGACCAGGCGCGTCAGCAGGTCGACCCGCGCCACGTCCGGATGCTTGGCCAGGGCCTGTGCCAGCTCCACCACATAGAGTATCTGACCGCCGGTGTCGGCATCACGCCCCAGCTCCAGGTCATCGCCGCGGATCAGGCCGTGGACACTGACCAGGACAATATAGAGATCCTTGGGATTCGTGCTCATAGGGATAACCCCGTCGTCAGCCTGATCAAGTTTCCGCTCCCGTTAGCTACCGTGTTCGTGTTTATCTCAGTGACTGGGTTTGGCCAGCACCATAAAATCGTAGGGGTCCAACAACAATTCGCGCGTGGCGGTGATCGCCTTGCCGGCCACCAAGTCGACCACCGTCTTGCGCAAGCCCAACATCCGCAAGCGGCGTGCCTCCAGGCTCTGCGGCAGACCGCTGAAATTGGCCAGCACCAATACATTATAGTGATCATGATTGCGAAAATAGCCAAATACGTGTTTGTTGCCGGTGTCGACGATCTCGGTCTCGGAGCGGGTGAAGGCGAGATTCTGCTGGCGTATCTGAATTAAGCGCAGCAGGCCGTGATAGACCCGCCCGCTGATGCTCTTGGGATCGTGGCGCTCCTCGACCTTGCCCCAGTCGAAGGGCGGTCGGTGCACCCAGCGTGTATCGCCGACCTTTTCCAAATCCTGATCATAGGTGTAGTCGTTCAAGGCCCCCAGCTCGTCGCCCAGATAAATAACGGGAATGCCGCCGATGGTCAAAGTCACGCCATAAAGCAGCATGATGCGGCGGATGGCCAGGTCCACGCCCGCCTCGTCTTTCTCCTCTACCGCCTTTTCCAGACCGGTGAGCGAGGCGCAAGTGCCTGAAACACGGGCGTCACCCGTTTCGGGATCCTCTTGAAACGGCAGGCCGCGGGCGAAGCTGCCCTCGAATTTACCGGTATAGAAACGGGTCAGGAAATGACGATGGGCGCCCGGGTCCAAATTGAAGGCGGCGACGTCATCATTGGAAAAGGCCCAACCGATGTCGTCATGGCAGCGCACATAATTGACCCAGGCGCAATTCTCCGGAATGCTGAAGCGGCGCTCCATGGCGTGACGCAGGATGTTCACATCCTGGGTCGCCAGGGCCTCCCACAACAGGGCCATCAGCTGCGGATTATAGGATAGCTGGCACTCCTCTTCGCTGATGTACTTGCTCACCTCATCGGGATGCACGATGGCCTCGGACTTGAACACCATGGCCGGGGCGGCGATATGCACCACGGCATTAAAGGCCTGGATCAGCACGTGGGCCTCGGGCAGATTCTGCGAGGTGGTGCCGAGCTTCTTCCAGATAAAGGCCACCGCATCCAGGCGCAGGATCTCCACGCCCTGGTTGGCGAGAAACAGCATCTCCTCCAACATGCGACTGAAGACGATGGGGTTTTCGTAGTTCAAATCCCACTGGTAATTGTGAAAGGTGGTCCAGACCCATTTTTTCAGGCCGTTGCGATAGGTGAACGATCCCGGGCGCTCATCGGGAAAAATGGTGATCAGATTCTTTTCATAGGCCTCCGGCATGCTGCGGTCCGGAAACAGTCGGTAATAGGATTGATATTCGGGATCACCGGCCAGGGCCTGCTGCGCCCAGTCGTGCTCGTCCGAGGTGTGATTGAAGACAAAGTCCAAACACAAGGAAATCCCGCGGGCGCGCAACTCGCCGGCCAGCTCGCTGAGCTGCTCCATGGTACCGATCTTGGTATTGATTTCGCGGTAACTGCTGACCGCGTAACCGCCGTCGTTATCGCCCTCGGGCTCCTTGAACAAGGGCATCAGGTGCAAATAGTTGATGCCCATCTCCTTGAGATAGGGGATGCGCTCGAACATGCCCTGGAGGTCGCCGGCAAACAGATCGATGTAGCACATGGCGCCCACCAGGCGATTGGACTGATACCAATGCGGATCGGCCTCGCGCATGGCATCCAGCGCCTTCAATTCGCTGGGACGCTCCAGCCACATCTGGGTGGCCGAGGCGAGGATATTTTCCAGATGGTAGAAAAAATCGTATTGCGCGCCGTAGACGTGGTAAAGGCACTTGAACAGGCGTGGAAAGTGATATTTGAGACGTTGCAGATAATTCTGCCACTCATCCGCATCGACCTGTTCCTTAAAGCGCGCGTCCAGCCTGGGCAACAGACGCTGCAACGAGGTGTGCGACTGCTTGTCCAGCCAGGTATCCTCTTTCAATTGTTCGCCGGCAAAACGGATATTCATTCAATCAATAACTCAACATGCTTGTGTTTGAACGAGGGAACGGGATTATCCCTGGGTTTTTTTATAGATGTCATAAAAATAATTGGTCGCCGCCACGAAGCCGTCCACACTGCCGCAATCGAAACGCTGCCCCGCAAAGCGGCAGGCAATCACCTTGCCCTGCCGGGCCTGGGCCAACAAGGCGTCGGTAATCTGCACTTCCCCGCCCTTGCCGGGCGCCGTCTCGCGCAAAATGGCGAAAATATCCGGCGTCAAGATATAACGCCCGATAATGGCCAGGTTGGACGGGGCCTGGTCCGCCGGCGGCTTCTCCACCATATCGCTGACCCGCATCAAACCCTCTTCAATGAACTCACCCGCCACCACGCCGTATTTATCCACCTCCTGGGCCGGCACCTTTTCCACCGCCACCACGCTGCACTGATACTTGTCATACACCGCCATCAGTTGCGACATCACCCCCGCCGAGGTGCCGACACACAGGTCATCGGCCAGGATCACGCCGAAGGCTTCGTTGCCGATGAGGGTCTCACCGGTGAGAATGGCATGCCCCAGCCCCTTCATCTCGATCTGACGGGTATAGGAAAAGGTGCAATCCTTGATCAGGGCGCGCACCTCGCCCAGACGGTCTTCCTTGGCCGTGCCGCTGATCTGATCTTCCAGCTCATAGGTGATATCAAAATGATCTTCGATGGCACGCTTGGTACGGCCGGTGACGAAGGCGATGCGCCGCATACCGGCATCATGAGCCTCCTCCACGCCGTATTGGATCAAGGGTTTGTTGACCACCGGCAACATCTCCTTGGGCATGGCCTTGGTGGCCGGCAGAAACCGTGTGCCATAACCTGCGACAGGAAACAGGCATTTGTTAATCATCTACTAACTCCCGAAAATTCTTATCCAGATTTATTTATGATAGCTCAAGGACGGGCGAGCAACAGGCCCGGGGGAAGGCTGTCGAGCGGCAGCTCGCCCGCATTTCTCAGCGGATATAAAGAACCCAAGCGCTTGACTGCCTGACAAAAATTCTTATTTAACAGCCTACACGAAGCAGTTTAATTATCAAGTTGGTCCGCGGCCGGCAGCGCGGGAGAACGCCGGAGTTAAATCACCCCCGGCGGCGCCAGGGGGGGTGTCTCGCTTAGCTAATGCCACAGACCACTGATATGCCAACGCCGTGGTGAACGGCGCACCGGCTTGGCTAAGGGCACCTCAGCGGACAGTTGCGTCAGCGGTTGGCGCCGGGCGCCATCCAGATCAAAGGAATGCTGCAATGCCCGCAAGCGCCGCACGCGCTCCTCGGTGGACGGATGCGTGCGCAGCAGCGAGGGTTCCGGAGTACCGCGCTGCGGCATCAGAATGCGCTCCAGCCAACCACCCTGGCGTTGTTCGATCTTAACCAGGGCGCTGGCCAGACCTTCCGCATCGCCGGTAAGGCGCACCGCATTCAGGTCGGCATCGTATTCGCGCGTGCGCGACAGGCCCAACTGCGCCAGGGCGCTGAGATTGGGCGCCAGAATCAGGATGAGTATCGCCCACCAGTTGATGCTCACCGAGGCGAGCATGATCAGCGGCAGATTGAGCAACAGCAGGATCTGTCCAAACAGGGACAAAAACGCGGTCATGCGGCTGAACAGATCGGCCAGCCCCATCACCCACATGTCGTTGCTGCGGATATGACTGATCTCGTGCGCCAGCACGCCGGCCCCCTCGCGGCTGTTGAGAGTGCGCAGCAGGCCGTCGCTGACGGCGATGGCACTCGTGTCGCGCTGCCCCACAGCGAAGGCATTGACCATCGGACTGGGCAGGTAATAGAGTTCGGGCACATGCTTGAGTCCGGCGCGCTGAGCCAATTGCTGCAGCAAACCGTACAAGGCCGGCGACTCGCCGGGGCGCAGCGGCACGGCGCGATACATGCGCATAATCAACTGCGGCGAGTTCATGGGATTGAACAACACCAGCACGGCGCCAATCAACGTCAACCAGATCAGGCCCGCGCCGCCCCATAGCAAGCCGCCCAGCAGGGCCAGAAAGGCGGCCATGACCAGCAGCAGCAACAGCGACTGCAGCCGATTCAACAAGGCATGTCGATACCACAGCACGGATTCCATGCCTCAGTCGTGTCGCTCCACGGCCTCGAGTCGGGCCCGCAGTGTCTCCAGTTCGTCCATGAGTTGCAGCGCCAGGGCGGCGCCGCAGAGATTCACCCCCAAATCGCGTTGCAGGCGCAGCGCCACCCGCGCCCGTCTGAGACTGGCGCCGGCGAAAATCCATTCCCGCGCGGCGGTTTCCTCCGGTTCAATCACGCCCTCCCGCACCAGCTCAAGCAGCCACTCGTTCCGCACCTCGCAGGCACGGCTGAGCTGGGTCAGGGTGAGACGCATCTCCTCTTCCAGGATCTCACCGGCCAGCACTTCCATTAAATCGCGGTTGTTCATCGCGCTACACCCCCAGATGACGGCGTGGGTTGAAGTCCATGTGCTGCTGCATTTCGCGGTACAGCGCCTCGTCACGCGCGCTCTTGGCCGGCGGCGTGACGATCTGCAGCACGGCGTACAGATCGCCCGGCTGCTTGGCGGGAATGCCGCGCCCCCTTAGGCGCAACTTGCGGCCGCTCTCGCTGCCGGCGGGAATTTTCAAGTCAACCGCCCCGGCAGGCGTGGGCGTTTTCACCGTCCCCCCCAGGGCCGCCTCCCAGGGGGCCACCGGCAGATCGAGATAGAGATCGCTGCCGTCGACGCGGTAAAAGGGATGGGGGCGGAAGGCAACCTCCAGATACAGGTCGCCGGTCTCGCCGCCGCCCATTCCCGGGGCGCCCTGCCCAGCCAGGCGGATATGCTGGCCCTGACGAATGCCTTTGGGGATTTTTACATTCAGGCTGCGCTGCCGGGTATGCAGCTGCCCCTGGGCGTCGACCTCGGGGACGCGCAGCGTAATGGCGCGGCTGGCGCCGTGAAAGGCGTCCTCGATGTCGATCATCACCTTGGCGAAGTGATCCTGGCCGCGGGCGCGAAAGCCGCCCCGGCCCGGTCCGGCGCCGCCGAAACCACGACCGAACAGGGTCTCGAAGAAATCACTGAAATTTTCGGCGCCGACGCCCGCACCGCCACCGCTGAATTCGAAGCCGGCATCCCAGTCCGGCGGCGGGCGGAATTCCTCGCCGGCGTGCCATTGCTCGCCCAGGCGGTCGTAGGCGGCGCGCTTTTCCGGGTCCTTGAGTACCTCGTAGGCCTCGCCCATTTGCTTGAATTTGTCCTCGGCGGCCGGGTCCTTGTTGACGTCCGGATGATACTTGCGCGCCAGCTTGCGATAGGCGCGCTTGATATCGTCCTGAGTCGCCTTACGGTCAACCCCGAGTATTTTGTAATAGTCTTTGTATTCCATGGATTCGTCGTCGGCGCGTTAGCCCTGTTTCACATCTATCTTTATATAAATAGGGAGACTCGGAAACATTTCAAACCCCATGTCCTATTTTGCGCCAAACAGCGCTCAACGAAACCACTTGATCAAGGGCAATTCCAAGGGAATACGCGCACCGTCGTTGTGCGGCACCACGCGCGGGGTAAAGTCCGCCGCCGCCTGCTCGGTGTCTATTTCGACGCGGTAGACATAGCCGTTGGCGGACCCCGGGATCGGCTCCCCCTGTTGCATGAGCGCGCAACTCGCCTCACTCACACCTTCTTGCTCGGCATAGAGCTGCACCTGCACAGCCTCCGCCAGGATATCGCCGAGATAGACCTGTACCTCGAAGCGCTGGCGCTTGTCATGGCGCTCGCTGACCAGGTTGCCGAAATGAATCCCCTGCCAATGATGCCGCAGCCGCTCCGCCCACCGGCATAGCGAACGGCCCAGCCTACCTTCATCGGCGCTGCGCAGCCGATAGGCCTCGGATGCCGGCAGGTACATGCGCATGACATACTCACGCATCATGCGATTGGTGCTGAACTGGGGCGCCAGCCGGGCCATACTGGCGCGCATACGCGCGGTCCAGGCACGGGGAATACCGTTGGCATCGCGGCGATAGAATTCCGGCACCACCACCTCTTCCAGCAGCCGATAGAGTTGCTCCGCCTCAAGTCCGTCATGACGACTGTCGTTGTGATTCTCGCGATCACCCACCGCCCAGCCCACATCGTCGCCATAGGCCTCGGCCCACCAGCCGTCCAGCACCGATAGATTCAGGCCGCCATTGGCGAGCACCTTCATACCGCTGGTGCCGCAGGCCTCCCAGGGACGACGCGGCGTGTTGATCCAGACATCCACCCCCTGCACCAACTCCTGGGCCAGGGCCATGTCGTAATCCTCCAAAAATACCACTCGATGGCGTACCTCCAGCCGTTGCGCAAAGCGCGCCCAGTGTTGGATGAAGCACTTGCCCGCGTCGTCCTGAGGATGGGCCTTGCCGGCGACGATGATTTGCAGCGGCGTGTCGTTATTGGTCAGCAGCCGTGTCAGACGCGCTTCATCATGCAGCAACAGATTGGGGCGTTTGTATTCGGCGAAGCGGCGCGCGAAGCCCAGCGTTAGGATGTTGGGGTCGAGCACGTCCCCGGCGCGCTCGAGCTCGGCCGCCGAGGCGCCGCTGTAACCGAGTTGGCGCCTGTGACGCTCGCGGGCATAGGTCACCAGGTCGGCCCGTTCGTGGCCCTTGAAGTTCCACAGCCGTTCGTCAGTGAGCCTTTCGATCGCCCCGGACAAGGGCTCCGGTTCCGCCAGCCAGCGCTGCTTATCCACCGCCTGGGTCCACAGGTCGTCGGCCCAGAGTGAATCCCAGGACGGCACATGGACCCCGTTGGTGACATAGTCCACCGGCACGTCATGGCGCGGCCAACGGGGATACAGGGGATTGAATAATTCGCGACTCACCTCGCCATGCAGCTGACTGACGCCGTTCACCTTCATGCAGGTACGCATGGCGAGGTAGGCCATATTGAAGGGTTCACGCCGGTCATTGGCATCCAGGCGCCCCAGGGCCAGCAGCGCATCGAAATCCAGCCCCAGGCCTGCCATATACTCCTGGCCGTATTTGAATATCAATTCCGCGGGGAAACGATCAAAACCGGCGCTCACCGGGGTATGGGTGGTAAAGATATTACCCGCGCGCGTGGTCCACAGCGCCTGGTGGAAGTCGACGCCATGGCGGTCCATGTAACAGCGCGCCCGTTCGATGGCGGCGAAGGCGGCATGGCCCTCGTTCAGATGACAAATATCGATATCCAGACCCAGCGCCTCCACCACGCGCCAACCGCCCACACCCAGGGCGATCTCCTGCAGCAGGCGCATCTCGTGGCTGCCGCCGTAGAGCTTATTGGTAATGCCGCGGTCGGCCGGGCTGTTGAGGGGATCATTGCTGTCGAGCAAATACAGCGTCACCCGCCCCACCCGCGCCTGCCAGATACGAAAGCGCACCCGCCGCCCGGGCAAGTTGGCGTCCACATGCAGCCAGTTACCCGCGCTGCTGAAGACCGGCACCACCGGCAGCATGGTGGGATCGTTATAGGGATAGACCTCCTGCTGCCAGCCGGCGCGATCCAGGCTTTGGCGAAAATAGCCTTCCTGATAGAGCAACCCGATGCCCACCAGGGGCACACCCAGATCGCTGGCCGCCTTGAGATAGTCCCCCGCCAAAATCCCCAAACCGCCGGCATACAGCGGCAGGGCGTTGCCCAGGCCGAACTCCATGCTGAAATAGGCCACGCCGCGCAGCCCCGCCTGGGCGTAGTTTTCGCCGAACCAGGCGGGACGACGGCGATAGTCTTCGCGGGCCTGGGCGGTAGTTTCCAGGCGCTGCTTGAAATGGGGGTCCTGGGCCAGTTGCTGCAGCCGTTCCTCGCTCAGGTTCTGCAGCACCACATAGGGATTGCGTGTCTGCGACCAGATGTCCGGGTCCATTGTCTGCCACAGGGCATCGGCGGCGTGGCTCCAGCTCCAGCGCAGGTCGGTGGTCAGTTCCAGCAACAGCTCGAGTCCCGCGGGTAATTCGCGCGATAAATAGTGGGTGGCCTTCATGCGTCTCTCAGCCTTTCCACTTCCACTCCCGTATCTCCGGCATGTCCTGACCATGCTGGGTGATGTAGTGCTTATGCTCGATCAGTTTGTCGCGGATCATCTGTTTGGTATAGGCCGCGGTATAGCCCAGCTTGGGCACGCGATCGATAACATCGCCGACCAGATGGAAACGGTCGATGTCATTGCGCACCGCCATATCGAAGGGCGTGGTGGTGGTGCCTTCTTCCTTATAACCGCGCACATGCAGGTTTTTATGATTGGTGCGTCGATAGGTGAGCCGGTGAATCAGCCAGGGATAACCGTGATAGTTGAAAATGATCGGCTTGTCGGTGGTGAACAGCGTATCGAAGTCACGATCCGATAGGCCATGGGGGTGCTCCTCCTTAGGCTGCAGGGTCATCAAGTCCACCACGTTGACGACACGGATCTTCAGATCGGGCACCTGTTCGCGCAGCAACTGCACCGCCGCCAGGGTCTCCTGGGTGGGCACATCACCGGCGCAGGCCATCACCACGTCCGGTTCGCCGTTGATGTCGTTGCTAGCCCAGTCCCAGATACCGATACCGGCGGAGCAGTGTTTGATGGCCGCATCCATATCCAGCCACTGCGGCTGGGCCTGCTTGCCGGCGACGATGACATTGATCAAATCGCGCGAGCGCAGGCATTTGTCGGTGACATAGAGCAGGGTGTTGGCATCCGGCGGCAGATACACGCGGATGGTATCGGCCTTCTTGTTCACCACGTGGTCGATGAAGCCGGGATCCTGATGGGAAAAGCCGTTATGGTCCTGGCGCCAGACATGGGAGGTGAGCAGATAATTGAGCGAGGCGACGGGCCGGCGCCAGGGGATCTCCTGACTCACCTTGAGCCACTTGGCATGCTGGTTGAACATGGAGGTGATGATGTGGATAAAGGCCTCGTAACAGGAAAAGAAGCCATGGCGCCCGGTGAGCAGGTAGCCCTCCAGCCAGCCCTGGCAGGTGTGCTCGCTGAGGATCTCCATGACCCGACCGTCGCGCGCGAGATGGTCATCTTGCTCCACGGTCTCGGCCATCCAGGTGCGTCCGGTCACATCGAATAAGGCGCCGAGACGATTGGAGGCGGTCTCGTCGGGCCCGAAGACGCGAAAGTTACCGCGCTTGAGATTGAGCCGCATCACCTCGCGCAGATATTCGCCCATCACCCGGGTGGCCTCCGCCACGGTATGGCCGGGGCGCTTTACATTGACGGCAAACTGCTGAAACTCCGGCCGGCGCAGATCGCGCAACAGGACACCGCCATTGGCATGGGGATTGGCGCCCATGCGGCGTTCGCCTTTGGGCGCCAGGTCGGCGATCTCGGCGTGCAAGGTTCCCGCCTCGTCGAACAATTCTTCCGGCCCGTAACTGCGCAACCAGTCTTCCAACAATTTGAGATGGCCGGACTTGGCCGACATGTCAGAAAACGGCACTTGGTGCGAACGCCAGGAGCCCTCGGTCTTCTTGCCGTCCACCTCCTTGGGACCGGTCCAGCCCTTGGGGGTGCGCAGCACAATCATGGGCCAACGCGGCCTCGCCGCCAGACCGCTTTCCCGGGCGATGTTCTGCACTTCCCGGATCTCGGCGATCACCGCATCCAGAGTCAAGGCCATTTTCTGATGCATGACATCGGGGTCATCGCCTTCGACGAAATAGGGTTTGTAGCCGTAGCCGAAAAACAGGCTCTCCAGCTCGTCATGGGAGATACGCGCCAGCACGGTGGGGTTGGCGATCTTATAGCCGTTGAGATGCAGAATGGGCAACACCGCACCGTCATGCACC
Organism: Candidatus Tenderia electrophaga; assembly: GCA_001447805.1. NCBI lineage: Bacteria > Pseudomonadati > Pseudomonadota > Gammaproteobacteria > Tenderiales (SeqCode) > Tenderiaceae (SeqCode) > Tenderia (SeqCode) > Tenderia electrophaga (SeqCode). Next base: position 1,801,546 of record CP013099.1, on the reverse strand, counting down.
GGATTGAGAAACTTGTTGGAATGCCAGGCGGTGGCCAGGGGGCCGGTCTCGGCCTCCCCGTCACCGACCACGCAGGTGACGATCAGGTCGGGATTGTCGAAGGCCGCGCCATAGGCATGGGACAGGGCATAGCCCAACTCACCGCCTTCGTGGATGGAGCCCGGCGTTTCCGGCGTTACGTGACTGCCCACACCGCCGGGAAAGGAGAACTGCTTGAACAGCTTCTTCATCCCCCCGGCATCCTGGGTGATGTCAGGATAGAGTTCGCTATAGGCACCTTCCAGATAGGTGTTGGCCACCAGGCCCGGGCCGCCGTGGCCGGGGCCGGCGACGTAGATCATGTTCAGATCCTGGGCCTTGATGAGACGGTTGAGATGGGCGTAGATAAAATTCAAGCCCGGCGTCGTGCCCCAGTGGCCCAGCAAACGCGGTTTCACCTGATCGATGTTCAGCCGCTCCTTCAGTAAAGGATTGTCGAGCAAGTAGATTTGCCCCACCGACAGATAATTGGCCGCACGCCAATAGGCGTCGATGAGGCGTACCTCTTCGTTGCTCAGCGGACCCTGCTCGAGAATGCGTTCTATGGTTTCGTCCATGCGGTGCTCCTTACGCTTGTCATTGGGCGGATACAACTCTGCTTTCGGCAATTGCCGGATCAATGAGGCTTACACAGTGCTCAGGCGGATTCATTGATAAGTGTCAAGGTCTGCCGGGCGATCTCGCGTTCCTCGTCAGTGGGCACGACCAGCACCTTGACCGCAGCGTCCGCACGCTGGATCTCGGTCAGCGCGCCACTGCCGGCGTCATTGCGGCGCGGGTCCACGGCGATGCCCAGCGCTTCCAGGCCCGCGCAGCTGCGCCAGCGCACTTCGGCATCGTGCTCACCGATGCCGGCCGTGAATACCAGTGCGTCCAGCCTTCCCAGCACGGCGTAATAGGCGCCGATATACTTGCGAATGCGATAGCAATACATCTCCAAGGCCCGCTGCGCGTCGGCATCGCCCTTGCCGATGCGCCGCTGCACCTCGCGCATGTCGTTCACGCCGCAGACACCCAGCAGACCGCTTTGCTCGTTCAAGAGCTGGTCGATCTCATCATCGCTTTTATTCATGGCCTTGGCCAGATACAGGGGCACGGCCGGGTCCAGATCGCCACAGCGACTGCCCATCATCAGGCCCTCCAGCGGCGTCATGCCCATGGAGGTATCGATACAGCGGCCCTGCTTAATCGCCGCGGCACTGGCGCCGTTGCCCAGATGCAGGGTGATCAGATTCAAGCGTTGCAGAGGCATATCCAACAAGGCCGCCGCCTGCTTCGCCACATAATGGTGCGAAATCCCATGAAAGCCGTAGCGCCGCACCTGGTGCTGTTCATAGCACTGCGCCGGCAGGGCATAGCGGTAGGCATGTTCCGGCAGGGTATGGTGGAACGAAGTATCGAACAGCGCTGCTTGCGGCACATGGCCGAAGCACTGCCGCGCCACCTCCATGCCTCTGAGATTGGCCGGGTTGTGCAGCGGCGCCAGGGGAATCAGCGCGCGGATGGTCTCGATCACCTCGTCGTCGATCAACACCGCAGCCTTATAGCGTTCGCCGCCATGCACTACGCGGTGACCGATGCCCCGCAGTTTTTCCCCCGAAGCGCCGGTGTAAGTGGACAAACGCCGCACGATTTCACGCAGACCCGCATCGTGGTCCGGGATGTCCATATCATCGTCGCTTTGCTCGTCGAAGCCGTCGCCGGCCCGATGGCGATAATGCAGCCGGGCCTGCCCTTCGCCGATGCGCTCCACCACACCGGCGGCGATTACGTCCAATGTCTCGGATTCGAAAAGCTCGAACTTGATGGAGGAACTGCCTGAGTTGATAACCAGTATCATGAAGGCTCCTGTTGAATTTGCCGCATAAGCGACGGGCGGTCGGGGAATCGGCGCTCATGCACTTTAATATAGCTGTGTTACAGCCACCCTAACATAGGATATATTGCGCCTGCGTGTCACTTCCTATAGCCTTCTGGAAGGCTTGAATTTTCTTGTCAGCGACGTTCCTGTCACACTGTCCAGCTATGAATACGCCTGAAACAGCATCTTCCTCACCGACCTGGCACAGCCAGGACATCGACAGCGTATTTTCGCAGTTGGATACGAAGCATGACGGTTTGACACCAGCCGAGGCCCAGGCACGACTCAAAGAGTACGGCCCCAACCGCCTCAAGCCGCCGCAACAACGCGGCGCGCTGCGGCGCCTCCTCAGCCAGTTTCACAATGTCTTGATCTATGTCCTGCTCGGCGCCGCCGTGATGACCGCCTTTTTGCAGCATTGGATCGATACCGGCGTCATTCTGGCGGTGGTGATTCTCAATGCCGTGATCGGATTTATCCAGGAGGGCAAGGCGGAAAAGGCCCTCGATGCGATTCGCAACATGCTGTCGCAACAGGCGACGGTGCGGCGCGATGGCAAGGCCGTTACCGTTCCGGCTGAAGATCTGGTGCCGGGCGACGTGGTGCTGCTGCAATCGGGCGATAAGGTGGCCGCCGACCTGCGCCTGTCCCAGGTGAAGGAGCTGCGCGTCGACGAGGCCATGCTCACCGGCGAATCGGTGCCAGCGCACAAGTCCGTCGACCCGGTAGCGGAACAGGCCGGCATCGGCGATCGCAGCTGCATGGCCTACTCCGGCACCCTGGTCACCTCGGGCCAGGCCCGCGGCGTGGTGGTCGCCACCAGCGATCGCACCGAAATCGGTCGCATCAGCACCCTGCTCGGCGAGGTGCAAACACTCACCACACCGTTGCTGCAACAGATTGCCGTATTCGGCAAGTGGCTGTCGACGGCCATTATCCTCATTGCCGCGGCCACCTTCGCCTTCGGCGTGCTATTCAAGGGTTACAGCGCCGCGGAGATGTTTCTCGCCGCCGTCGGACTGATGGTGGCGGCCATTCCCGAGGGCCTGCCCGCCATCATGACCATCACCCTGGCCATCGGTGTCCAGCGCATGGCCAGGCGCAACGCCATTGTGCGGCGCCTGCCGGTGGTGGAAAGCCTGGGCTCGGTGACGGTGATCTGCTCCGACAAGACCGGCACCCTGACACGCAACGAAATGACCGCGCGCATGGTCACCACCGCCGGCGGCCTGTTTGAGGTCAGCGGCGGCGGTTACGACCCCCACGGCGAGTTTTTGCTCGATGATAAGCCTGTCGATGCGGAACAATATCCCGTGCTGCAGGAGTTGTGCCGCGCCGCCAGCCTGTGCAACGACGCCGCGGTCGAGTGTCACCAAGGCGAATGGCAGATGCGTGGCGATCCCACTGAAGGGGCGCTGATCACCCTGGCCCTCAAGGCCGGTCTCGATTTGCAGCGGGAGAACGAGGAATGGCCGCGTACCGATGTGATTCCGTTCGAATCCGAACATCGCTACATGGCTACCTTGCACCATGACCATGCCGGTCACGGCTTTATCTATATCAAGGGGGCACCGGAACGCATCCTGGAGATGTGCAGCTGCCAACGCATGCGCGGTGAGGATATCCCGCTGGATCACAATTACTGGCAACAACAAATGGATGCCATGGCGCGCCGCGGCAATCGGCTGCTTGCCATTGCCTCGGGCGCCAACGTGGACCATAAGCGCGAGCTGCACTTCGATGATGTCCAGTCCGGCCTGACCCTGCTGGGTGTGGTGGGTCTCATGGATCCGCCGCGCGAAGAGGCCATCGAAGCGGTGCGCCAGTGCCAGGCCGCCGGCATCCGCATCAAGATGATCACCGGCGATCATGGCATCACCGCCACCGCCATCGCTCAGCAGATGCACATCGGCGACGGCGAAGCCACCCTCACCGGCGTGGAACTGGACGCCATGGACGACGCCGAACTGGCACAGCGGCTTGAGCAGGTGGATGTCTATGCCCGCACCAGCCCGGAGCACAAACTGCGCCTGGTAAAGGCGTTGCAGGCGATGGGACATGTGGTCACCATGACCGGCGACGGTGTCAACGACGCCCCGGCCCTGAAGCGCGCCGACGTCGGCATCGCCATGGGCCGTAAAGGTACCGAGGTCTCCAAGGAAGCCGCCGAGATGGTGCTCACCGACGACAACTTCGCCTCCATCGCCAGTGCCGTGGAAGAAGGCCGCACCGTCTATGACAACCTGAAAAAGGCCATCCTGTTCATCCTGCCCACCAATGGCGGCGAGGCCCTGACCCTGATCGCCGCCATCTTATTGGGCATGGCCATGCCCATCACACCGGTGCAAATCCTGTGGGTCAACATGGTCACCGCCGTCACCCTGGCCCTAGCGCTGGCCTTCGAACCGTCCGAGGCCAATGTTATGCAGCGCCCGCCGCGCGACCCGCGCACCCCCATCCTGTCGACCATGCTGGTGTGGCGCATCGGCTTCGTCTCCACCATTATCGTCGCCGGGACCTTCGGCCTGTTCCTGTGGTATCGCAGCCAGGGCGCGGAGCTGGAGTATGCCCGCACCGTGGCGGTCAACACCCTGGTGATGTTCGAAATCTTTTACATCTTCAACACCCGCTATATCACCGGCAGTGTGCTCAACCGGGCAGGGTTCTTCGGCAATCGCTATGTGCTCTGGGCCATCGGCATCCTAATGGTCATGCAACTGTTGTTTACCTATGCCGCCCCGGCCCAGACGCTGTTCGGGACGACGGCGCTGGCGCTGGCCAGCTGGGGGCTGATTGTGCCGGTGGCGGCCAGCGTACTGTTTATGGTGGAAATCGAAAAGTGGCTGTTGCGGCGCCACGGCGTACACCAATAAGCGTTCGGTCGCTCAGCCGGCTCAGACCACCAACGCCGCCAGCACCAACAGCACCATCAAACCGAGGAACAAGCTCCAGGCCACTTCCCAGCGCAGCAGCAGTGCTTCAAACTCTCCCACCCGCAGCCACTGCCGCATTTGCAGCGCCGTCTGTTGCCAAGCGATCGAGATGGCCGTGGCCGACTGCGCCACATACTGCACCACGGAATCCGTCGTCCGCCCCAAGGCGCGCACCACGGCTGCGTAAATCATCAGCACATCGCCGGGCGGCACGCCTATATCCAGGCCATGGAAGACAAAGCGCCGCAGCAACATGAACAGTCCGTATCCCGCCGCCGCGGCCAGCACCGGCCACAGGGCCGCGACAAGATGCGCCGCCGTCAGGGTATCGATGAGGTAAATACGCGCCGTCGGCCAGAGGGCGGGCCAGAGCAGCAACAGCGCAAACAACAAATACCAGGGCCCCTGGCTCAGCGGCCGATCGCTGCGCGGCAGATAGCGCAAACAATCGAGCAAACGCGCCATCAACAGGCCGGTCGCCACGGCAGAAAGGCTGAGCAGCAGCCCCAGATCCAGCACCTCTTTGGTCGCCGATTTATAGGCCAGCTTGGCGACGGCGCCACTCAATGCCGGCGCGCCGGCCATGGCCAGGGCGACAATGACGAAACTCAGCAGTAGCGCGCGCCGCTGCCAGAGACCGGTGTTGGCAGCCAGCGTCCCCAGCCCGACAAACAGGGCGCCCTTGACGAGAGCGTGATGGGCGGCATAGATCAGCGTGACCGTCAGCAGGCTCGGCCAGTGTTGCGGCGCCAGCAATCCCACGCCGATCAAGGCCGTCATCAGGCCCATCTGGCTAACGCTGGAATAGGCCAGGATCACCTTGGGGTTGCGTTGCAACAGCCCGATCACGACACCGTAAAACGCGGCCACGAAACCCGCCACTAAAAATATCTGACCCCATACCGCAGTGATATCCCAGCCCAAGGGCAGAAAACGCAGCCAGCCCAGCAGCCCCACCTTGACCATGGCCCCCGCCAACACCACCGCGGCGGCGCTGGGGGCGGCGGCATAGGCCAGGGGCATCCAGACGTGCAAGAGCAGCATGCCGCTCTTGATGCCGAACCCAAGCAGCAACAACAGCATGACCGCCGCCGGCACTTGGATATTATTCAGGCCATCAAAACCGATACCGTCGGCAGCGCTGTCAAGCATGACTAAGGCGACAAACAATGCCACCTCGCCGATCATGATACCCACCAGGTAGATCAGGCCGGCGCGCCTGCTCGCGGCGTCACCGCGCTGAACCACCAAGCCGTAGGAGGCAAAGCTCATCAGGGCGAAAAACAGATAAAAGGTGACCGCATCCTGGGCCAGAATCACGCCCAGGTTGCCGCTCATGGTCATGAGAAACACCAGGCTGAAACGCGACCGTCGCGCTGCGTCTATCTCTCCATTGGCCAGCAGCGCCGCCGTCAGCCACAGCACCACGGTAAAACAGAGGAACACAAAGGCAGTGCGGTCCAGCCCCAGTTCGCTACCCAGCAGCCACCAGGTGTAACTGGCGCTGCTGTCTATCTCCACAGCGACCAGAACCGCCACCGCCGGCGCCAGGCCCACGGCGTTCCAGCGCGACAATGCCGGCCAACGCAACCCGGCGACTGCCAGCAACAGGGGAAACAGCGGCGTAACGAATAACAGGGCCGCACTCATTGCAGATACTCCCGGGCGGTGATGATCTTGGACCAACTCAACGGGCTGTACTCACTCGCGGCGAACAGACCCGCCAGCAATACCAATAGGGCGGTGACAACGGGCGGCCACAGCAACATCCAATGGGTCTCGAAACGGGCGCGCGGAAACTCTTCATGCCACTGCCGCTGAGGGGGTTTGAACCAGGCGGTATATAGTATGGGCAGAAAATAAGCGGCATTGAGGGCGCTGCTGGCGGCCAATACCCACAGCACCCAAGCCATCTCCCGATCCGCCGCGCCAACGCCGAGAAACCATTTGCTGACAAAGCCCGCCAGCGGCGGCAGACCGATCATGCCCAGGGCGCCGATGGTGAAAGCCAGCATGGTCCAGGGCATGCGCCGCCCCACCCCGGCCATTTCACTGACGCGATGGATATGCAGGGTCTCGGCCAGATTACCGGCGCAGAAGAACAGGGTGATTTTCATAATGCCTTGGTGCACCAGGTGGGTGACCCCGCCGATAGTGGCCAGGGGCCCGAAGATGGCCACTCCGAGGATGATGTACGACACCTGACTGATCGTGGAATAGGCCAAGCGTTTTTTTAAATCATCCTGAAACAAGGCGCGCAGCGAACCATAGATCACGGTAATCGCGGCCAGTACCGCCAGGCCCGTCAACACCCCCAGGCGCGCGGAGAACTCGATGCCGTAGACATCGTAGACCACGCGAATGATGCCAAAGGCACCCGCCTTGACCACCGCCACCGCGTGCAACAAGGCACTGACCGGCGCCGGCGCCACCATGGCCAGGGGCAGCCAACCGTGCAAAGGCACCAGTGCCGCCTTGACGCCGAGGCTGGCGATCAACATCCAGAAGATGATAATCAAGGCGTCATAATGAAGTGGATCGATGTCAGCCAACAGGCCGGCGGCGGTAAAATCCAACGGCCCCGCCAGGGTGCGCAGCCACAGCACCGCTACCAGCAACAGCGTGCCGCTCACCAAAGTATAGATAAGATAGATCTTGCCGGCGCGCAGCGCCTCGGGCGTGCCGCGATGCACCACCAGCGGGTAGGTGGTCAGGGTCAGCAATTCATAGAACACGACGAAGGTGATCATGTTACCCGCCAGGGCGATACCGATGGTGGCGCTGACGCACAGGCTGAAGAATCCAAAAAAGCGACTGCGATTGGGCGATTCTTCCAGATAACCGATGGCATAGACGGTGGTCACCAACCACAGCACCGTGGACAGCGAGGCGAAGATCACCGACATGGCGTCACCGTGCAAGACCAGGTCGTAATCCAGCATAAAGGGTATGCGGAATTCAAAATCCTGGCCTGCATAAATACCGGCAATCATCACCCCCATGAGGCCGGTTTTGAGCAGCGCGCCGCCCAAGTTGAGCGCGATACGGGTGCGCCGCGCCCGCTCGTGCAGAAAGAAAATGGCCAGGCCCGGTATCAGCGAACTCAACACCAACAACAGCGGCAAAAGACTGTGCCAAGTCATGCGCCGTTGCCTCCCGCCGCGACCGGCGCACCGATCAGCAGCAGTTCGAAGAAGTTCGGGGCCACCACACCCAGCACCAGGGCGAAGGCCGCCAGGGCGAAGGCCGGCCAGACCATGAGTGGATAATCCCGTTCGCGTATTTCATTTTCAAATGTCCCCCCGGCCATGGCCGGTGACAATAGCCGAAACAGGTAGGCGGCGGTGAGCAAACCGCCCACCGCCAACAGAACGATCCACCACCACTGTCCACCCTCGGCGGCGGCCACCAGCAAGGACCACTTGGCCACGAAGCCGCCGCTGGGCGGCAAACCGACCAGGCTCACCGCCGCCAACGCACAGGTAGCCAGGGTCAAAGGCAGGACCTTGCCCAGCCCCTGCAATTCATTGAGACGATCATGCCCCAGCACTTTCATTATGGTGCCGGCGCTGAGGAACAACGCCCCCTTGGCGCAGGCATGGGCGATGAGCAGATAAAACACCCCGCTCCAAGCCACCGCCCCGACGGTGGACATGGCCAGTGGCGCCAACAAGAACAGATAGCCCAACTGAGCCACCGTGGAATAGGCGATAAGCAGTTTCAGGCGCGCCGTGCGCAGTGCCTGAATCGACCCCCACAACACGGCGGCCGCACCCAAGACACCCACCAGATTGGCCAGTGCCATAGTGGTCACGGATTCGAACAATTCGAACCACAGGCGCACAAAGAGATAAAAACCGGTCTTGACCACCAGGGCCGACAGCAGCGCGCTGACCGGCGCCAGGGCGCTGCTGTGGGCCGGGGGCAACCAGAAGTGCAGCGGAAACAGCGCCGTCTTGATCATCACCGCCGCCAGCATCAGGGCCATGACGCACCAGGTTAGAGGCTGGGCCGTGACCACCCCGGCCAAGGCGTAGATATCAAGTTGACCGTAACCGCTGTAGAGCAACGCCACGCCCATGAGGTAGCTCAGCGAGGCCACTAAACCGACCAGCAGATAACGCAGCGCCGCAGTCAGGGCCGCCTTGCTCGCCGACAGCGCAGTGAGCGCCACCGCGCCGATACTCACCAGCTCCAGGGTGACGTAGAGGTTGAACAGGTCGGCCGACATGAACAGGGCATTCAAGGCCGCCCAGAGAAAGAACCAGAGTATCCAGAAGTAGCGCCCTTCGCGCGCCTTATGCTCGGCGCCGGCGAAATAGCCCAGCGCATATAAGGACACGGCCAAGCCCACCAACCAGGTGGTGATGAGCATGAACAGGGCGAGACCGTCGATGTAGAGATCGATCCCCAACGGCGCGCCCCAGCCGCCCAATTGATAGCGCAGCGGGCCCGCGTTGCCAATGCGCTCGTATAACTGCGCCAGCGCCCATGCCGTACCGACGCCCACCAGTCCGATCCAGACACGCACCGCGCGCGGAAACGCGGCCAGCGCCACGGCGGCCAGCAGGGGCCAAAACACCGGCATTACCGCGCTCATTCATGTGTCCTTTCCTGGGCCAGCCGCACAGCTAACACCAGCGCCAAGGCGGTCGTGCAGACCGCCACCACGATGCCCGTCAGCACCAGGGCGTGGGGGATGGGGTCCGGCACCGCATCCTGACCTCGATAGGCCAAGGCCACCAACAATAAGAACACCCCGCTGCCGGCCACGTTCAACGCCAGGATGCGGCGCACCACATGGGCGCTGATCATGGCGCCGCCCAGTCCGGAGACAAACAACAATACCCCGACCACGGCAAAAAACTGGCCGCTACTCATCCGTTTGCTCGCGTGCGCGCGTGTCGATGCCAGGACGGTGACGCAACAAGGCGGGCGGCTCACAGCCGAGAAACAGGCCGGTCAGCATGGCGGCGATGGAGACGGTCAACGCCGTTTCGATCAACAGGATCCAACGGCCGGCACCGGCAGGGGAATATTCCAGCAAATGACGCCCGGCCAGGGCCATGGCCAGCGCCACCAATACGAACACCATCAGACCCAGCGCCGTCAACCAGCGCCAGCTCGCCATCGACCAATGCGCCAGGCGCAGTGACAGTTGTCCGGCAAACAACTGCAGCAGCAGCGCCGCCGCCAACACCGAGCCCGCTTGAAACGCGCCGCCGGGGGTCTTGGCGCCGGTCCAGAGCAGGTAGCCACTCACCAGGATCAACACCGGTGTCAACAGCCGGGCGGTGCTTTTGAGCATGAAATTGGCATCGGCGGGCGGCAGCGGCGGCTGGACCCGCCCCACCGCCCACACGGCGGTGAGCGCCAACAACAACACGCTGATCTCAAGCAAGGTATCGTAAGCGCGAAAATTGAGCAGTACTGCCGTCACCGGATTACTGACGCCACTCTCGCTCAGGCGCTCAAAGGCCAATTGCCGCGCCGGTCGCGCTGCGTCCGGCATGGTGAACACGGCCCAGATCAGCGCGGCCGCGACAAGCGTCAAGGTGGCGATGATGAGTGGCTGCAGCCAGCGACGTTGCGGCAAGGGCGCTTCATCAAGGCGCATGGTTCTGATCCTTGGCTTGAACCGTATCGTGATGCTCGAGCCGTGCCAGCGCGGTCAGCAACAGGGCGCCGGTAACACCGGCGCCGATGGCGATCTCGGCCAGGGCCACGTCCGGGGCATTGAGACGCACCCATACCAAGGCCATTACCAAACCGAAGGCAATGAACAATACCACCGCCGTAAACACGTCGCGGCAACGCATCAGGCGCCAGCTTAAACCCAGCAACAACGCCGCCATGATCAGGTCAAAGCCCCATAGCACCGACTCACTCAGCGTTGCCACGGGGCCATCCCTTTTAAGTGTGCGCGGTTGGCAACCAGGTAGGCGCCGACCACACTGGCGCACAACACCAACAACCAGATCAACACAAGCAGCAGCACCTGGCGTAGGCTGTCGGCCTGAATCAGCAACCCCAATACCACCAAGCCAAGCCCGATATTATCGGCCTTGTTCAGCGCATGGAGGCGGCAATACACATCCGGCAGACGCAACAGGCCCACCGTTCCGGCGATAAAGAACACCATGCCTGCCAGGATCAATACCGCGGCCAGCCACTCGATCATGATCCTGCCCGTCGCTCCTCGGTGCGCCAGTACAAGCGTACAAATCCTATCAAAACGATGGCGGCCAAGACGGCGAACACCAGCGCCACCTCATACAAGCGCGGTTGATCAAGCCCCTTGGCCAACAACAACACAACGGCCACGCCCGTGGTGCCGAACAATTGCACTGCCAACATACGGTCGGCCGCCGCCGGGCCGCGCGCCACCCGAATCAGCCCGAACAGTATAGTTATAAGTAATATCAAGGCCATGAGCAGATAAAAGGCGTCCATCAAGCACTCTCCGCCACGGGCCCGAACAGAGCAGCGATGGCCGCCTCCACGCGACACAACTCATCGTTTATGGGGGCGTTGCGATCCAATACATGGACACTCACCGAATCATCGCCGAGATCAAAGCAGAGTGTGCCGGGACATAACCCGATTACTGCGACGAACAACAAGCGTCCGCCACCGGGAGCCAATTTAGTAAAGGTAAATCTGACTACGCCGGGATCAATATCCATTTCACGCGACAAGACCCGCCGGGCCACATCAACGCTGCCTCGAACACTGAAATTGAAGAACAAACGCAGAAAAGAAACCAAGGGGCCCAAACGCACCGGCACCAGCACCGCGCCGCGACTGCGCGAAAACACCCACCAGGCCAGGATAATGGTGGGTACACCCACAATCCAGGATTGCCGATCTTCACCGCTTAGCAACCACCACAATCCGACAAACAGGACCAACGCCCCCAGGTGGTGAAATAGAGAGGTCCCCTCTGCTCTACGAACGGTCAACACGCTCTCCTAGCTATCGACTGCGGACTGTACCTTTAGATTAATACAATCACAGTGGATTTAAAACAGCACTGTTCACAACGGATTATAGACGGACATCAGGGCAGGGAGTGCCGCGCGCACATCCACGTAGAGGCATCATCATTTGGGACTCACAGGCTCGTATGTTCTGGCGCTGATACATTAAGTCAAGGGCCCTTCCCTGGGCCCTCTGTTAGCTTACGCGGTTCGACGAATCAAACTTGCGGCCCGACCCGTTTCCGCCCCGTCCACATGGCCCTTACCAGACTCTCTTTATGAAACGCGCTTTCCACCAACACGCCGGCGAGATGGATCATCACCAAGAATAGTGTGAAATTTGCGAAGAATTCATGCAGGTCTTCCAGGTATTCATACCGTTCATCGCCGTGCTCTTTGGCCTCATGCCCGTCGTCATCGGCGTGGGCACTGCTGACCAGGCTGGGCATGATAATGCTTTGCTCTGCCACGACACCGGCCAGCGGCCCTTTGCCCTCTTCCGCACCGTAGTAAAGCATGCCGGTGGTGGTGGTCGCCATCAGACTTAGAAGCAAGACGACGATCATCAGTCCGCCCAACGGATTGTGGCCGATATAGCGTGGCGCATCACCCTTAAGCATGCCTTTCGCATAGCCGCGAATCTCGGCCGGCCCATAAACGAAATTGGAAAAGCGCGCGTATTTAGAACCGATAATCCCCCATACGATTCGGATAGCCAACAATGTCACAATGGCGTAACCGGACCAGACGTGGAGCAGCGACTCTTCATCACCGCTTAGATAAGAGACAATAAAGAACAGCGCCAGTGACCAGTGAAACACCCTCACCAGCGGGTCCCAAACATTGATACTTGTTTTTGAGTCTGACTTCATCGCATTAACCCTTGTTTGTTGACTACAGCCGCAGATTAGCCAAGCAGGGTTAAACGAAACTGAATAAATCTACTCCGTAAACAGGGCGTAGACCTCTTCCAGCGAGGTTCTGCCCTGCCGGGCCAGGTCCAAGGCACATTGCTGCAGGCTGCGCATGCCTTGGCTGACGGCCGTGTCGGCAATCTCCCTGGCGGGCCGTCCGGCGATAATCAGTTGCGCGATTTCGGGAGTGACGCGCAATAATTCAATGACGGTGGTACGACCATGGTAGCCGCTGTAATGACACTTGAAGCAGCCCGCACCGCGCTGGAATTTTTCGTCCGGCGCCAGATTGAGAGTTTTGCGGATATACGGCTCCACGCTCTCCTCGGCGCTGCAGTCGGGACAGTTGACCCGCACCAGGCGCTGGGCCATCACGCCCAACAGCGTGGTGCTGAGCAGGTAGCTTTCGATGCCCATGTCCAACAAGCGCGTAACGGTGGACGCGGCATCATTGGTGTGCAGGGTACTGAATACCAGATGACCGGTCAGCGCCGCCTTGTTGGCGATGCGAGCGGTCTCCTCGTCACGGATCTCACCCACCATAATCACGTCCGGGTCGTGGCGCAGGAAGTGGCGCAAGGCCTCGGCAAAGGTGTAGCCCTTGGCCAGCGAGATCTGCACCTGCTCCACCCCCGCCATGTCGTACTCCACCGGATCCTCCACCGTCAGAATGTGGGGGTTGCGCTGCTTGACTTCGTTGAGCACGGCATACAACGTGGTGGATTTGCCGGAACCGGTCGGGCCCGTCACCAGAAAGATGCCGTTGGGACGACTGATCAGGCGCCGGATCTGCCTGAGCTCATCGGGGCTGAAGCCCAATGCGTCCAGCGGCTTGAGACCCGCATCCTTATCCAATATGCGAATCACCACGCTCTCGCCGTTGACCGTGGGCACCACCGAAATACGCAGATCGATCTGCTTGCCTTGGCGCAGCAGGCGGGCATGTCCGTCTTGTGGCAGGCGCCGCTCCGAGATGTCCATTTGACCGGTGATCTTGACCCGGCTCACCAGGGCCGGCAGCAGATTGCGGCTCAGGCTGCGAACGAACTGCATCTTGCCGTCGACGCGGAAGAAGACGTTGACGCGCTCCTTTTCCGGCCGGATATTGATGTCCGAGGCCTTGGTGTTGACCGCCTGCAACACGATGGAGTTGAGCAGGCGCACAATGGGCTTTTTCTTGGCCTCGGCCTCGACCCTATGCAGGGCCTGCTCGTTGGAAGCGGGCTCGGTGATTGGGTCGAGCTTAAGATCTTCCAGCGCCTCCATCTCTTCGTAGCTGCTGTAGTGCTTGTTCACCCCCTCGACGACCTCCTCGCTCGAGGCCATCACCACCTCGATGTTCATTTTTGAATTAAAGCGCAGGGCATCGACGGCGGCCTGGTCGAAGGGATTGATCATGGCCACCACCAAGCTGCCGTTGAAATTGGCCAACGGCAGCACCTTGTAGTGCTGAGCCAATTCCGGCGGTACCCGGCTGATTAGCTGAGGCTCGATTTCGAACTCGGCGATGCTGACATACGGAATCGCCAGCTTGTGCGCCAAGCCCACCGTCAATTGCTCGGGCGTGACCAAACCGGATTGCACCAATATCTGTCCCAGATGCTGGTTGCTGGTTTTGTATTGGCGCTGGGCCTCCAACGCTGTTTCCAACTGCTCCGCGCTGATCATTCCCTCCTCAATCAAGGCATCGCCCAGCTGCATATCGGGCATGCGTTTGTGCACACGCAGCAGCGCCTTCAGATCGTTGTCGGTTTTTACGGCATAGGTTTGCATCTTGCTCACACCCGCGTGGCTGGATTATCCATATAGGATCATCGCCCTCTTTGACCTTTACCTTTATATACGCGGCAAGATTGTGCCCCCCGGGGAATTACACACACTTGTTGCATATTTCTCTAGTAGCTCTATAATTTATTTCCGTATCACCATGAATAAAGGTAAATTTTAATGTTCGGGCATGCGTCGGAATTGTGTCGCAGCAGCGTATTACCAGGGAACTTGTGGTGCCATTAGCCTGTCAATGTGTTGACGATAGAATCGCCGCCATGCCGAGCTTGGGATATAACTTACTGTTTTAATAGTTTTTAGGGATTTATACTCGAGATTGGCATGCATCTCGCATAGCTAGGGGCAGTCAGGAGGTTTTTTGCTTATGAGCGCAGTTATACAACAACAAGAACACAAGCAACCCCGCTACGATCGCCTGGGCAATCTGGCCATGGTCATGCCCTTGCCGCAGGACGACAGCCAGGACGAACTGCAACACGCGCTGCGCCTGTCGGGCATCCTCCAGACCACCCTGGACGTCAGCCAACTCATCGATATCTTCGCCCACGAAATTATTCGCCTGGTGGACTATCAATCCATCAGCTACACCCAGGACGAACTGGGGATCAAGCACAGCATCGGCAACAGCGCCGCGCACTCCTGCACCTATCGCCTGGTGGTATCCGGCGAGACATTGGGCGAACTGGTCATCAGCCGGCGCAAGAAATTTACCAAGGCCGAGACCACACTGATCGAAACCCTGCTGTGTGGTCTGGTCTATCCGCTGCGCAACGCCCTGCTCTACAAAAAGGCAGTCGAGGCCGCGCACAAAGATCCCCTCACCGGGGTCAACAACCGGGCAAGCATGGACGAAGTGATCGACAGGGAAGTCAATCTTGCCATCCGCCACAAGACCCAGCTGTCGCTGCTGGCGATGGACATCGACCATTTCAAAAAAATCAACGACAACTACGGCCATGCCGTGGGTGATTGCGTCATCAAGGCCGTGGCGGAGGCCGCCAAGACCGCTATCCGCAGTTCCGACATGGTGTTTCGCTACGGTGGCGAGGAATTTTTGATCCTGCTCAGCAACACCGATCGTGACGGTGCCACCCTGCTGGCCGAGCGCCTGCGGCAGAAGATCGAAGAAACCTGCATCATCTGCGACGGCACCCATGTTTCCACCACCGTCAGTATCGGTGTCACCTGTACCCAGCGCGACAGCGAAACCCGCGAGAGCCTGTTCGCGCGCGCCGACGCCGCCCTGTATGAGGCCAAGAGCGGTGGCAGAAACTGCTGCCGCTACCAAGCCGCCGCCGAATAAATCCCCGGCGGCTAACATCCGCCGCTGCGCTTCCGATAACATGGATATCGTCGTTACAGGGAATCCCTATGCCTACACTGCTGCGCCTGCTACTGCCCCTCTGCCTCGCCGTGATCCTGCCCGCCACCGCGGTGGCCCAAAGCAATGCGCAAACCGCAGCGCGCCAATCCGCCGCCGGTCTTGGCTCCATGCCCGTGCGGGGGATGGAGATGCAACAGGTGAGGCGCTTTTTCGGCGAACCGGCCCAGCGCCTCCACACCGTGGGTGATCCGCCCATCAGCCGCTGGCAATATGATGGCATGATGGTCTATTTTGAAGACCGCCGCGTGATTCATTCTGTAGCCACCAGCGAGCAGCCGCAGTAGAATCCGGCGTAGCCTAAGCCTAGATCACCACCCGATCCGGCCGCGGCCGGATTTTTTTTGCGTTTATGAGCGAGACACAATGGTGACCCAACTTCCCGCCGAATGGGCGCCGCAGAGCGGCGTCATGCTGACCTGGCCGCATGCCCACAGCGACTGGCAGGCGCTTCTGAGCCGGGTGGAACCGGTGTTTTGCGACATCGCCTACCATATTTCCCTGCGCGAACGGGTGGTGATCGTCTGCTGGAATGAATCCCACAAAAGTCACATCCGCAGCTGCCTCATCGATCGCGGTGTCGACCCCGAGCGGGTGCGTTACTACAGCGTCCCCTCTAATGACACCTGGGCGCGCGATCACGGCCCCCTCACCGTCCTGAAGCAGGGCCGCCCGGTGCTGCTGGACTTCATATTCAACGGCTGGGGCAGTAAATACGACGCCGGCCTGGACAACGCCGTCACCCGTCACCTGTGCAGCCAGAACGCCTTCGGCGACACGCCCATCGAGACCATCGATTTGGTGCTGGAAGGCGGCAGCATCGAAAGCGACGGCCAGGGCACCGTGCTCACCACCAGCCGCTGTCTGTTGTCGCCACAGCGCAATCCAGGCATGGGCAAGATCGCCCTGGAACAACGCCTACATAAACTTTTGGGCGCCGAGCGGGTCTTATGGCTGGACCATGGCCACCTGGCCGGTGACGATACCGACAGCCATGTCGATACCCTGGCGCGGTTCTGTGCGCCCGACACCCTCTGCCATGTCAGCTGTGACGACCCGGCCGACGAACACGGGCCCCCGCTGCAGGCCATGGCGGAGGAACTGGCGGCCTTCCGGCAAGTGAATGGCGAGCCCTATCGGCGCGTCGCCCTGCCCCTGCCGAAGGCCATTTATAACGAAGACGGCGTACGCCTGCCGGCCACCTACGCCAATTTTCTGATTATCAACGACGCCGTGCTGGTACCGACCTATCACGATGCCCATGATGCCCTCGCCCTGCAACGGCTGGGCGAATGCTTTCCACAGCGCCAGATCATCGGCATCGACTGCAAACCGCTGATCGAGCAATACGGCAGCCTGCACTGCGTCACCATGCAAATTCCCGCAGGAGTCCCGCTATAGTGAAGCAACGAATCCTAAAAGTCGCGCTGGTTCAACGCAGCGTCGCCGATAACGATTTGCAGGCCAACCTGGCCGCCAACCTCGACGCTGTGAAGCGGGCCGCCGCCCAGGGCGCCGAGCTGGTGCTGCTGCAGGAACTGCATAACAGCCTGTACTTCTGTCAGACCGAAGACACCGCCCAGTTCGACCTGGCCGAAACCATCCCCGGCCCCAGCACCGAGCAGCTCGGCGCCGTGGCCAAGCAATGCAAGGTGGTCATCGTCGCCTCCCTATTCGAAAAACGCGCCACCGGCCTGTATCACAACACCGCGGTAGTGCTGGAACGCGATGGGCGCCTGGCCGGTAAATACCGCAAAATGCACATTCCCGACGATCCCGGCTTCTATGAGAAGTTCTACTTCACCCCCGGCGATCTGGGCTTCACCCCCATTGACACCTCCGTCGGCCGCCTCGGCGTACTGGTCTGTTGGGACCAGTGGTATCCGGAGGCGGCGCGGCTGATGGCCCTGGCCGGCGCCGAGATGCTGTTCTACCCCACCGCCATCGGCTGGGACCCGCGCGACGACCAGGCCGAGCAACAGCGCCAACGCGAGGCCTGGATTACCGTTCAGCGCGCCCACGCCGTGGCCAACGGCATACCGGTGCTGTCCTGCAACAGGACCGGGTACGAGGCCGATCCCAGCGGCCAGGGCGGCGGCATCCAATTCTGGGGCAGCAGCTTCGTCACCGGTCCCCAGGGCGAGATTCTCGCCGAGGCCCCCATCGCCGAAGCCGCCGTGCTGATCACTGAAGTCAATCTCGGCCGCAGCGAAGCGGTGCGCCGCATCTGGCCCTATCTGCGCGACCGGCGTATCGACGACTACGCCGACCTGAGTTTGAGATACCGCGACTAACCAGACGCGTCCGGCAAATTATGAAATAATACGGTCCCTGAATCCCGCAACCGCAACGGACACCAAGCACAATGATTGTCATACTCGAACCAGGCATCGACAAATCCGGCCCCGATTACACTGCCGTCATGGATTACCTTGCCAACCTGAGCGGCATCCAGGTGCGCGTGCACGAAGAAACCGGCGCCCAGCAAGTATTGACCGAACTCTACCTGGTCGGTGACACCAAGGGTCTGAAAGATGTCGAGATCAGCGCCCTACCCGGCGTCGAGCGGGTAGTGCGCGTATCCCAGGAATACCGCGTTCTGGGCCGTCACAAAGATGACAATCGCTCCAGCCATTTCGAATACAACGGCGTCACCTTCAGCCAAAATAATCTCAACATCTTCGCCGGCCTGTGTGCGGTGGACAATCCAAGCCACGTCGAACAGATGATGAAGACTCTGCAGGACCACGGCCAGGTCACCACCCGCATGGGCGCCTACAAGCCGCGCACCAGCCCCTACGCCTTTCAGGGTCACGGCGCCGAATGCCTGCCCTACGTCTTCGAGCTGGCGGGTAAATACGGCATCAAGGTGATCGCCATGGAGGTCACCAGCGACCAGCACGTCCACGAGATCCAACAGGCGCTGGAACAAACCGGCCACCCCACCGGGGTCATGCTGCAGATCGGCACCCGCAATACCCAGAACTTCGAACTGCTCAAGGCGGTGGGTCGTCAACAGGAAATGCCCGTGCTGCTCAAGCGCGGCTTCGGCATCACGCTGGAAGAGTCGCTCAACGCCGCCGAATACCTGGCCTCCGAAGGCAACCGCAAAGTCGTCTTCGGCCTGCGCGGCATGAAGACCAACATGGGCGACCCGCACCGTAACTTTGTCGACTTCGCCCATGTGCCGGTCGTCAAACGCCTCACCCGCATGCCGGTGTGTGTCGACCCGTCGCACTCCGTCGGCAGTCGTGAAGCCTCGCCCGACGGCATCATGGATGTCTTCCACGTCACCGCCCAGGGCATTATCGCCGGGGCCAACATGGTGCTGGTAGATTTTCACCCGGCGCCGGCCAAGGCCTTGGTGGACGGGCCGCAGGCCTTATTGTTGAGTGAACTGCCGTATTTTCTTGAGGATTGCCGCATTGCCCGGGAGGCGTACGAGGCGCGGGTTAAGAATATGCAGCGGATTCGGCCTGCATAGCCTCATTAATCCTTTCCATGAGCGTGGATACGCATCCAGCTGAGGATAAATCCTCACTCGTGAGCGATTATGACCGGGTTTGACTAGAGGTCCTATAACGAAGGTTAAAGGGCATGTCAGGGCCGCTGGCTTTACTCGAGCCGTCAATGGCCAAATTGAAGTTATCGGCTAAGCCGTCCCCCCTTTATTTTTTATCCCGCACCTTGTTGTCATTATATTCCTTTGATGAAGAGCCGGAAGGGTCATAACGCAAGGTGTTCATATCCGTATTTTTTAACCTGGATTTTTTTGCCTGCTTTGCCTTGTACATTCGTCTGTCGGCTTTCCTGATTAACGCTTCCGGCTCCAAATACTCCAACGGACCTGTCTGAACAATACCGATACTTAATACGATTTCCTTCGATTTATCCAACACTTCCTCACTGAGACGCAGTTTATATAATTCCAACGCCGCGTCTTCCGTGCAATTCGGCAAAATAATACAAAACTCATCGCCACCATAGCGAAAACAACTATCTTCTTTGCGAGAAACCTTTGCGATGGACGCGCCTAAAATCCTGAGCACTTCGTCGCCATATTGATGACCGCGCGTATCGTTGAGCGCTTTAAAATCATCAATATCGATATACACAAGGCTCACAGGCTCAGCGCGTCGCTGAGCCGCTCGCAAAGTCCCGGTGAGAATATCCACCAGGTGTCGCATATTTAACAAGCCTGTCAATGGGTCTGTACGAGACAAATGCTCAAGTTGGCGGGTGCGTTCTTTTATCTTGTATTCTAGATCTTGTGCATATTGATCGGATTTCTCTTTCGAAATCTCAATTTCAGAAAGCAGACTCCTGATGTAAGTATCAAACACAAGACTTATGTCAAACAATAATAGCTTTTCAAGTGCCGCAAGCACTTCTTCCCGTTGCCCTAGGTCTTGTATCTCTTGAGTCAGCAAGTCATACAGCAATCTCTTGAGTGCATACATCGCTGAAAGATAGAGTTTCGGCTCAACACCGATTCGCTTGTGTACCAGCCCGATCCGAAGGCGATTGTTTACATATTCAAGATCATATAAACCATAAAACAGATCAACTACGTACTTTCGTTGAGCATGACGCAAACGGTTTAAGGTGTCCGCATCTCCAATCAGCAATGAAATTTCTGGAATGCTCGTTTGCAGCTCATAAAATTTAGACACTAAATCGTCAATATTAGCGTCGATTATTGGTTTTGCTGACTTGAGCGCTGCAATGTTGGCGTCCGTTAAAGAAAAAAGAGTTTTGCGCTGTTCAATCTCAAAATCACCAATCTGCATCTGCTCAAGCAGCGTTTTCTCTGTTTGTTTGATAAGCACCCCCTTTGCTCATGGATTTTCAGAACGTTATTAAATTCGATATTCGCGCCACATCCTAATGTGGCCACAGAACACAATTAAATCAATACTCACTACTACTAATGAATGGAATAGAACAATAATACGTAGAAATTGGTTCGTATGTCTCAAACATTTAGCAGTTAAGTCAATGCCTCCATCATCAAAACTGGAAGTCGACAGAGGAAAAAAACCACGACTCAAATCACGGAATAGGGGGAAAATATAAATTCACGACGAATAGATTCGTCCGCGCCCGCCGCAACATCTTCTCAATTTCAACTGCCCCAAACACAATCAACGGCAATACAAAACAGGCGCCCAACTCAAACAAACTCAACGCCTCGGTCTTAAAGATCGTATTCAACCCCGGCACGTAAGTCACCGCCAACTGCAACACCACAGCCCCAAGCAATGGCAGATTGGACAACACCCCTTGCCGCCACAACGACTGCGTCTCGGAACGGATCACCATCACATGGGCCAGCTGACAAAAAGGTGAGTACGGTCAACACCAGAGTCCGCCAGTGCGTCCCGCGTTCATAGGCCCATGCCTGAGCCGCCAGCGAGACCGCGCCGATTAACAATCCGACCCACACCAGGTGCTGCCGCCTCCAACCGGCGAAGATGCTTTCATCGGGCGGCCGCGGCGGCCGTATGCCAGGCCGCTTCGCTCACGGGCTTTCCAGAAACTGGTTCAGCAGCAAGATAAGCGCGGCGGTGACCACGGCGATCAGCAGCGCACGGGCGCCGGTCCACAGCCAAAAGCGACCGCTCAAGCGGCCCAGAAACACGCCCAACAAAAATGACAGCAAGACGGCGATGACAATGGCGCTGTCGAGCACCGGCAGGGCAGACGGCCAAATTTGCCGCTGTGCCAGCAACAGCGGCAGCAGGATGAGCAGCGCCAGCAACAACGGCGACAGGCCGTTGACCAGGGCGATCAGCCAGGGCATCAGCCGCGCCGCCTCGGCATGGGCGCTGTCGTCCAGCGAGGTCACCATGGATTTTTCCAACTCGCGCAGTTCGTGTGCCTTCTCGGCCGATTCGCTGATATAGGCGCTGGTCAGTCCGCTCATCAGCAGCGCCACGGCGGTGCCGAGACAGGCGCCGACCATCACCTCCACGGGGCTGGAGCCGGTCACCCGAAATCCCATCAACAGGCCGAGCATGGCCAACACGCCGTCAAACCCGTTGGTAACGAAGTAGCGCCGCGCGATGCGGTGGGCATGACTGAGTTCGACGAGATAACGAAGCCTGGCGAACATGAATGCGGCCTCGGGTTGATTAAGGCGCCGCCTCGGCGCCCCCGCCGCGCACATCCACTTCGTCGATACTGTGCACCGACCCGCCCATGGTGGTGATATTGCGACTGATTTCGTCAAAATCCAGCTTTGCGCCGCTGATGCTGAGGATCAGGCTCTGAGTCTTGTCGTCCACCTCCTGCACCACCAGATTGACCTGATAGCCGGGGTCCAGATCGGCCAACTGGCTGGCAAATTCCAGGGCGTTGGGGCGGTGGGGTTTGAGCACATCCAGTACAACTCGCGTGACTATGGCCATTGTTTGATCCCGTTATAAGAGTTCTGAATTCAGTATATTACTAACCCTAGTTGAAGCAATAATGCCCTGTAACGGCGCAGGCCGCAGTCGTACCCATGTCAATCCCTGACAGGGGGGCCTATACTTAAGCATGTTCTGATCAAAGATTTATACCCGCGCCATCCCGTTGACTACACCCGGGCAACGGGCAGGCCCAAGCAACCGATTAAACTGTATGACCGGGAGATATGGCTATGCTGACCAGTCGTTCGACTGTGTTTGAATCTTTCCCCGCCCTGCAACAACTTGATGCCAAAGACCGAGACTGGTTGGTCAAGCAGGTGCAGGTGCAGCATTTTCCCGCCGGCACGCGGCTGTTTTATGAAGGTGAAAGCTGCGCGGGGTTTCTACTGCTATTAAAAGGCAGCATGCGGGTACAAAAACTCACCGACAACGGCCACGAAATTGTGCTGTATCACGTCCTTCCCGGACAAAGCTGCAAACTCACCAACAGCTGTTTGTTGGGCGGCCAGCGCTATCCCGCCGAGGCCTTTAGCGAAACCGAGGTGGAACTGCTCACAATTCCCAAGGCGGCATTCAAACAGTTGCTGGAAAAAAGCCCGCAGCTGCGTAATGCGATTTACAGTTCTATCGACGACGCCATGAGCGAGCTGGTGACACTAGTTGAGGAGGTGGCCTTCGGCCATCTGGATCATCGTCTGGCGCAATTTCTACTCGAATGCACCCGGCAACAGCCGCGCTTGCAAACGACCCATCAGGCTGTGGCCACCGAGCTCGGTACCGCACGTGAAGTCATCAGCCGCTTACTCAAGGAATTCGAACGCAACGGCTGGCTGAAACTGCATCGCGGCAGTATCGAAATCACCGATCGCGCGGCCCTCGGCGCCATCTAAGCCACACTAAAAGATGCCTTTTATATGTGAGTTTGTCACAGATATTCTCAGCCATAGTTTCTATATTAATACCTGTAACCAACTGCAATGCCAAAGGAGGTGATTACCATGCAACTCGCCTACAAAAACCTGGGCGCAATACAGAATGTCGGCTGGCTGGATCGAGTGGTTCGTACCCTGATCGGCTTAGCCCTGGTGGGGATTGTGTTTCTCGACCTGTACCGGGGCGTCACACTGGGCTGGTATGCCTATCTGCCACTTGTCGCGCTTTATCCCCTGCTCACCGGTATGTTGGGCTGGGACCCGTTCTATGCCGCCAGCCATGTCAAGTCCTGTGACACATCAAGCCACAATCAATGCGGTACCTTTCCCTACGAGGTCGAATCCGCCATCGGCAAGGACGTCCACTGCCGCGACGGTTATGACTGCAGCGTACCCGGCAGTGAGCGCGATAACAGCGCCGTGAGCAGTAAAACCAAGACAGGCAAGTAACACCACCCGAGTGTGGCGCGCATCCCCTGAGTGAATATCCTCACTCAGGGTCAGGTCTGCCTGTCCCGTTCATCCCCCCCCTCCTCACCTGTTTCCACATCCTCGTCGACAGCGACGCGGGCCGACAAACAATTATCAATGCGCCGCCCCGGCGATGGTATTATTTTGTTAAAAAACGATTCCTTAGCTGCGCACAAGGGGGCTGTCGAATCGGGCCAATTCACCCACTAACCCGGCGCTTATTACCTGTCCAGAATGCTTTTTGAAGATAAGTCACGATCCGCCTTATTCAGCCGTACCCAGTACCTGTGGTGCAGCCTGTTGCTGTTTTGTCTCAGCGTCCCGGTGCTGGCTGCACCTAATGTCGATGTCAACATCCGGGGAGTCGAGGACGAGCTGTTGACCAACGTACAGTTGCTGCTGAGCATTCAGCAGCAGCGCGGCCATCCGCTGCTCAGCGCCGGCCGTATCAAGCGCCTGCACCAGAAAGCGAAGGAAGAGATCCGTACCGCCCTGAAACCCTACGGCTATTACCGCGCCGAGATCGACACACGGCTCGACCGTATCAGCGAGGAAAGCTGGCGCGCCGAATATGTTATCGATCCCGGCGAACCGCTGCGACTGGCGAGCGTCACGGTGGAGTTAAGAGGAGACGGCCGCGACACACCCGAACTGAGCCGGGAGTTCAGCAACTTTCCCCTGCAGCGCGGCGATGTACTGAATCAGGTACGCTACGAAGCGGCCAAATCCGACATCGTTCAGAGTGCCAGTGAGCTGGGGTTTTTCGAAAGCAAGTTTATTCGCCAACGCATCCTCATCAACTTGGAACAATACAATGCCAGCATCGAACTGGAGTTCGATAGCGGACCGCGCTATCACTTCGGTGAAATCCACCTCAACCAGGACGTGCTCGAAGAGGATTTCCTGCGCCGTTTCATCCCCTTCGAGCGCGGCGATCCCTATCGGGTCAGCGAGCTGATCGCACTGCAGCAGGCATTATCGAATAGCGACTATTTTCACGACATCGAAATCGAGCCGGATACCAGCACCAATCCGCAACACGCAGTGCCGGTAAACGTCAAACTGACACCGCGCAAACGCCATAAGTACACCATTGGCATCGGCTACGGCAGCGACACCAAGGCACGCGCCAAACTGGGCTGGGCCATCCCGCGTGTCAATCGGTATGGCCACCGTTTCGATAGTGAAATCAAGGTCTCAGGCATCAGCAAAAGCGTCAGCGCGAATTACCATATCCCCATCGGCGACCCCACCACCGAAGAGGTCGCCTTTAACGCCGCCGTGGTGGACACCACCACCGACACCAGCGACAGCCTGGTGCGTAACATCGGCGTCAGCCTGGTGCAGACGCCGGGTCCCTGGCGCCGCGTGCTGTCGCTCAACTATCAGGACGAAACCTTCACCATCGCCGACGAGAGCGGTCGCTCCAAACTGTTAATCCCTGGCGCCGACTGGAGTCGGGTGTGGGCCGACGACATCGCCGATGTCGACAACGGCATGCGCCTGCAGCTGGGCGTGCGCGGCGCCAGCGACGCCGTGCTGTCCGACACCAACTTTACCCAGGCGACACTGTCGGCCAAGTTGATCCGCTCCTTCCTCGGTAGCAACCGGATTATCCTGCGCGGCAGGGCCGGCAGCACCTGGACGCAGGCGTTCAATGAGCTGCCCGCCTCGGTACGCTTTTTTACCGGCGGCTCCCAAAGCGTACGCGGTTTCTCCTACCAGTCCCTCGGCCCCGTCAATGATCAGGGCCGCGTCGTAGGCGGCAAACATTTGCTGGTCGGCAGCGTAGAGCTGGAGCACAGTCTGAATAAAAATTGGGCGGTGGCAGTGTTTTATGACCAGGGCAATGCCATCAACAACATGAATGACCCATTGGAATACGGCGCCGGCTTCGGCCTGCGCTGGCAAACACCCATCGGCCCCGTGCGCCTTGACCTGGCGTCGGCCCTGAGTCAGCCGGGCGAACCTTGGCGTATTCATATTAACGTGGGGCCGGATCTATGAAGCGCTGGTTCAACATCCTACGTGCCGCGCTGTTGATGCTGTTATTCGGCCTGTTACTTTTCCTGACCTGGATCCTCAACACCGAATCAGGCCTGCGCTGGACAGTCGAACAGGCACATCCCTATCTGCCCGGCGACCTGCAATTGGAACAACTGCGCGGCCGTCTCAGTGGGCCGGTGGACATCGCCACGCTCAGTTATCGCCAGGACGACGGCATGGCGGTGGAGATCGAACAACTGCATTTGGACTGGAGTCCCAGCGCCCTGCTGGTGGGACAACTGCGTTTCAGCGACATCTCCGCTCAACGACTCACCGTGGACCTGCCCGCTGCGCAGCCATCCGGTGCGAACAGCGTCACCGCGCTGCCACGTATCGCCGTTCCCGTCAGCGTCGCCCTTGCCAGGCTCGAGCTGCATCAGATTCAAATCCGGCGTCCCGAGCAACCCCCCATCAGCATCGACCACCTGGGCCTGGCCGCATCCTTGCACTGGGATGAGCTTAAGCTTAAACGCCTGCAGCTGTCCGCCCTCAACGCCCGGCTGGAAGCGCGCGGCACCGCCGAACTGAGTGATATGTATCGCCATGATCTAAGCTTCAATTGGCAGGTGGAGCACACGCCGGTGGGCCGCGCACGTGGCCAAGCGACGCTCAAAGGCGACCTCGATGGCACACACTTGAGTCACGCTTTACATCAACCCATCTCCGCGCGCGCCGAGCTGAACCTGCGCGATCTGTTGCGTCGGCCCCATTGGGAAGGCCAGATCAAGGCCGAGCTATTTCCCCTGCAAGCCTTGGGACCCGATCTGCCCCAGGCGAGCTTGGCGCTGGATACCCGCATCCAGGGCGACCTGCAACAACAGACCTTGGAAGGTGGTTTCCGCAGCCGTTCCGAGCAATGGTCCGACATCGACGCTGAATTCCTGCTGACCGCCAGCCCGGATCGGATTCAAGTCGACCAGTTGCTTCTCCAATCGCCCGACGGTCGGCGCCGCGCCAGCCTGCATGGCGAGCTGCAACCACAGAGCAAACAGGGCGAATTCGCCCTCGCCTGGCACGGCATCGGCTGGCCGCTGCAAGGCGAAAGTCAAATCAGCAGCGCCCACGGCAGCGCCTATATCAAGGGCGGTTTGGAGGATTACCAATGGAGCCTGGCCGGTGATCTTAGCAGCCCCTATTGGAATGACAGTCACCTGCGCGGTATCGGCACGGGCACCCTGACGGGGCTGGATATCATCGAGGCCCGGCTGCTGACCCTGGACGGCGGCATCACCGGACCTGTCAAGCTGGATTGGGCCGAGGGCTTCAGCTGGCAGACCACACTCACCGCCCGCGGCCTCGACCCCGGCCAGCGCCTGGCCCAATTGCCGGGGCGAATCAATTTCAAGATCGACAGCGAGGGCGATACGCAGGGCGGCCTGTCCGCCAGCCTGGCGATCAAACAATTCGACGGCCGCCTGCAGCAGCGTCCGGTGCAACTCTCGGGCAGTCTGGACTGGCAGGGCGACACGCTGTCGTTGCACCAACTCGAATTCCGCTCGGCCGAATCGGTGGTCAAGGCCCACGGCGCTATCGGGGCGCAATTGCAACTGGACTGGCAACTGGTCTCGCCGCAATTGTCACAACTGCATCCAGATATGAAGGGTAGCCTGTCGGCCTCCGGCACGCTGCGCGGCGCACGCGCCACGCCGCTGCTGCAGCTGCAACTCAGCGGCCAGTCCCTGGCCTGGCGCAACTACGCCATCGGCAGCATCAAAGCGAATGGTGAAGCCGATCTGTTCCGCTGGCAACAAGTCGCCTTGCAGGCCCGCGCCGAGCAGCTCGAACTGGCCGGCCAAACCCTGCAATCCATCGCTGTCGACCTGAACAATGAACGAGGCCGGCAGCAGCTTGCGCTGCAGATCACGCACGCGGACGCTGCCATCGAACTGCATGCCACCGGCACCCTGCGGCAACACACCTGGCACGGCCAGGTGCACGACGTTCGCATCACCAGCCCGCAGTTCGGCGACTGGGCACAACGCCAAGCCGTCGAATTGCGGCTCTCCGAGCAACAGGTGGTTCTGCAGCGCATGTGTCTTGACAGTGACGCGGCCCATGCCTGCCTGCATATCGATTACGCCCGACAAACCTGGAACGCTAAGCTCGAAAGTACGAATTTTCCGCTGGCCGTGTTCTCCCCCTTGCTGAAGGAGCGCATGGCGCTGAGCGGCGAAGCGGATTTCACCCTGCAGGCCTCGCTCAACAAACAACAACAGCTGCGCGCCGATGGGCAGGTGCAATTGCATCCCGGCAGTGTCGATGTACGCATGCTGGACAATGAGATGGAGCATTGGGATTATCAAGGGGGCCAGGCCAATCTCAGCCTGAACCAGGACGGCTTACAGGCCAGCCTGCAACTCACGGTGACTGCGCGGGACTCGCTAAGCGTCAAGGCCGAACTGCCGCGCTTCAATGCGCTTGAGTTCAACCCCGACACCCAACCGCTAAAGGCCTCGGCCAGCCTGAAACTGGATCAGCTGGATCTGCTGCAGGGCATGATCTACGAAGCACGCGACATCCGGGGGCTGCTCACCGTGGAGGCAAGCGCCCGCGGCACGCTCGGGGCACCGCAAGTCAGCGGGCGGCTGGCATTGGAGGACGGCGCCATGGACATTCCGCGGCTCGGATTGCATATCAAGAATATCAATCTCAAGGCCGAGGGCAATGATCGCAAACTCAACTACCAACTCGATGCCGAGTCCGGCGACGGTCATGTCCAGGCCCGGGGCGAGACCCAGCTGCAACCGGAGGCCGGATGGCCGACGCGGATCGATATCAGCGGCAAGGACCTGGAAGTCTCCAGCATCCCCGAGGCCAGAATCGATGTCTCACCGGAACTTTCCATCCACATCAAGGGCCGCCGTATCGATGTCGAAGGTACGGTCAGAGTTCCCTATGCCAAGCTTCAGCCCACCGATATCAGCAACGCCAAGCTGCCATCCGATGACGTGCGCATCGAGGGGGCGCAGTCCGCACCCGAAGAAGACTGGAAGATTTACAGCAATATCCGGCTGATTCTCAGCGAGCGCGTCTTCCTTAACGGCTTCGGCTTCGAAGGGCGCATCACCGGCAATGTGGTGCTGAAGAGCGAGCCCGGCAAGCCCACCATCGGGGTGGGTGAACTGAGTGTGGTGGAAGGTCAATACAGCGCCTATGGCCAGCGCCTGGAGATTGTCCGCGGCCGCCTGTTGTTCGCCAGCAGTCCGCTCAATAACCCCGGCCTGGACCTGCGCGCCGTGCGCCGGGTGCAGGATGTGACCGCGGGCGTCAGCGTCTCCGGCACCCTGCGCAATCCCAAATTCGACGTGTTCAGCAACCCGGCCATGGGCCAGACCGATGCCCTGGCCTACTTACTGCTCGGCCGGCCGCTGGAGGAAGGCGCGTCCTCGGACGGCTCGCTGGTGGCCGGTGCGGCCCTGGCCCTGGGGCTCAAAGGCGGAGATTTTCTGGCGCGCAAGATCGGCGACCGCTTCGGCCTGGACGAAGTGCGGGTGGAGACCTCCCAGTCGGGTCAAGAAGCTTCACTGCTGATGGGGCGTTATCTTTCCCCTGATCTCTACATCAGCTACGGCGTAGGCCTGATCGACGCCGTGAATACCCTCAGACTGCGCTACGAAATTACCGACAGCTGGCAACTCATCGCCGAATCCGGCGCCGAGCAATCGGCCGATCTGTTGTATACCTTTGAGCGGGGCGAATGACGCGCCTATGGATTACGCCGAGACCAACTCGCGCAATACGGCGGTGGCATAGCTGCCCGAAAGCAGGAAAAAGGCAAGCCACAGGTCCCGCCCATCAAGCCGCCACTCCAGTTCCCCAAGCGGCAGACGCAAGGCGCGGCGCTCCTGGCGCATGCCGGCACGTTCCAGGCCTTCGCAGAACACGGCATGCGCCGCGCCACAGGTCCGTTCCAGGGTATTGACTTCAGCACCGCTGGGCAAGGCGCCCCGGCCCCATAGCGGCCCGGTGGGGTGGATGTCCTGCTCCTTGATACGGCGTTCGATGTCCTCATCCACTTGTTCGACCGGAAAGATGCTGTGACTGCCGGCCAGCATCATGACATCGCCGTTCAGACCACAATTCCAAGTACCGGCCGCGACGCGCTGTGACAGGACATGGTTGAAGATCGCCGCGCGCGCGGCAGAAAGATAGATGCTGCGCTTATTCCTGTCCTTGACCTTGATGCGGCCTGCGAACATGGCGCCGGCCTTTTCCAGGTTGTCGTAACCGAAGCGCTGTTCACCGAAGTAATTGGGCACCCCCGTCGCGGCGATGGTTTGCAGCCGCTGTCCCAGATCAGCCGTATCGCCCTGCAACTCACGCAGCCACAACTTGAAGCGATTGCCTTTGAGCGTGCCGCGCCTGAGCTTGCGTCGGTGGCGCGTGGCGGTGAGGATTTTAACCGATTCGTTTTCCAGTTGCGACCAGTCCGGTTCGGGCGTGTTGCCCAGGTAGACGCTGAACCACTGGGTAGTAACGGCGTGGCGGTCTTTTAGACCGGCGTAACTGACGTCCATGTGTTTCACCCCGGCCAGGCGGGCCAGCTGCTTGGCGACGTCGGCCGTATTGGCGCCCCGCTTGCGGATATGAAGGCAGGCGTGTTCACCGCTGCCGTCGGGATCGAAGCCCAGCACTTCGTCTACTTGAAAATCTTCGGGAGTGGCGCGAACGGTGCCCTTGAGAGTTGGTTGGCCGAGGGCGTGGGCTAGCGTTATTGTCGTTGGCATTTTAGTTATTGGCTTTGCTGTTTTCCCCTTTGGCAAAGGGGGGGGAGGACATCGTTAATCACCGGATTCAAGCAGCAACACCACCGCATGGCAGGCGATGCCCTCCTTGCGCCCGGCAAAGCCCAGCCCTTCGGTGGTAGTGGCCTTGATGTTCAGGCGCGACTCGCCGACCTGCAGGTCGGCGGCGAGATTCTTTTTCATCTGGGGGAGGTGGGGATTCATTTTGGGTGCCTGGGCGATGAGGGTAATGTCGGCGTTGCCGATACTGAAACCTTCATCACTCATCTTGCTGATGACATCACGCAACAGGATGCGGCTGTCGATGTTTTCGAACTCGGCGCGGGTATCGGGAAAGTGAGCGCCGATGTCGCCCATGCCCGCCGCGCCCAGCAGGGCATCGATAAGGGCATGAATCAGCACGTCGCCGTCGGAATGCGCCGCCATACCCAATGCGTAAGGGATGGTGACGCCGCCCAGAATCAAGGTCCTGTTTTCGGCAAATCTGTGCACGTCATAGCCGTGACCGACTCTCATCAGGCCGTCTCCTGTTGGGCCAGATATAACTCGGCCAGTGACAAGTCTTCAGGCCGGGTGATCTTGATATTGTCGGCGCGGCCCTCGACCATATGCGGCTTGAGACCGGCATGCTCCATGGCCGAGGCCTCGTCGGTGACGAGAAAATGCTCATCCAGCGCCGCCTGCAGCGCCTGCTGCAGTTGGCTCAGGCGAAACATCTGCGGTGTCAGGGCACGCCAGAGATGGTCGCGACTGAC
The DNA here is from genome assembly GCA_001447805.1 of Candidatus Tenderia electrophaga. Classification (NCBI taxonomy): domain Bacteria; kingdom Pseudomonadati; phylum Pseudomonadota; class Gammaproteobacteria; order Tenderiales (SeqCode); family Tenderiaceae (SeqCode); genus Tenderia (SeqCode); species Tenderia electrophaga (SeqCode). The sequence continues at coordinate 1,770,288 of CP013099.1, read as the reverse complement.
GGTTTGCAGTACCTCGCCGGCGGGATTGCTGCGCTTGACGGTGTCGGCCACCGGTACCCCCAACAGCCCGCCGACGGGGTGATCGCTAAGCATATCGATCATGCGGCTGATATCGTCATGATGCAGACAGGGACGCGCCGCGTCGTGGACCAGCACCCAATCGTCGACATCGGCAAAACCGCTCAAAAACTGCAGACCATTAAGCACGGAGTGACAACGCTCCGCGCCGCCCTGCGCCACGTAAATCTTGTCCGGATCGGGTAACTGTTGTTGCGGCCAGTATTGGTCGTCCGCACCGATGGCCACCACCACGCCTTCGATCAACGGATGGGCGCAAAGCCTGGCCAGGGTATGCTCGATAACCGTCTTGCCGTGTAGGCGCAGGTACTGTTTCGGCACGGCCGTGCCCATCCGGCTGCCGACACCGGCGGCCGGCACCACACAATAGTATTTATTCCTGTTGTTCATCGATGATCTGGAAGAAGGTTTCATCTTTTTTGATCATGCCCAATTCACTACGGGCGCGTTCTTCAACGGCCTCCACGCCTTTTTTAAGGTCCTGCACCTCGGCATCCAGGGCGGCGTTGCGCCCGCGCAGTCGGGCGTTGGTGGTCCGTTGTTTTTCGATGGCCTGTTGCAGCCGTGATACCTCGGCGAAGCTGCCCTGCCCCACCCAGAGTTTGTACTGCAGTGACAGCAGCAGGATAACAAGGATGGCGATAATCCATTTCATAAAAACAGGGTGCACTTGTCACGGATGGGCGCCTTGGTTTTGCCTTTACCCCCCCCCTGTCCCCCCTTTAGGAAAGCGGGGAACTTAAACCCAAACTGAAGAGTTGCGCGATAACGCAATGCCTCATTTTGACAGATTATAGAAGGCATCTTGACCGGGGTAGCTCGCCTTGCCGCCGAGCGCTTCGGCGATGCGGATCAGCTGGTTATATTTGGCGATACGATCCGACCGCGACATGGAGCCGGTTTTGATCTGGCCGGCATTGGTGGCCACCGCCAGGTCGGCGATGGTGGTGTCTTCGGTTTCGCCGGAACGGTGCGACACCACGGCGGTGTAACCGTTTTTCTTGGCCAGCTTGATGGCGGCCAGGGTCTCGGTCAGGGTGCCGATCTGGTTGACCTTGATGAGGATGGAGTTGGCGATATGCTTGTCGATCCCCTGCTGCAGGATCTCGGGATTGGTGACGAACAGGTCATCACCGACCAACTGCACCTTATCGCCGACCTTGTCGGTGAGCGCCTTCCAACCGTCCCAGTCGCCCTCGTCCATGCCGTCTTCGATGGAGATGATGGGATACTTATCGACCCAGGCGGCGAGGAAGTCGGCAAATCCCTCGGAGCTCAGGGTTTTGTTCTCGGATGCCAACACGTATTTGCCACCTTTATAAAACTCGGACGCGGCGGCATCGATGGCGATGAAGATATCCTTGCCCGCTTCGTAACCGGCCTTTTCAATCGCCTCCAAGATGACGGTGATGGCCTCTTCATTGGATTTCAGGTCGGGCGCGAAACCGCCCTCATCGCCCACGGCGGTGTTGTAGCCTTTGGCGCTCAGCACCTTCTTCAAGTTGTGGAACACTTCCGCGCCCCACTGCAAGGCCTGGTTGATGCTGGTTGCGCCCACCGGCATGATCATGAACTCCTGCAGGTCGACGCTGTTGTCGGCATGCTCGCCGCCGTTGATGATGTTCATCATCGGCACCGGCATGGTGGTGGCGTCTTCGCCGCCGAGATAACGATACAGCGGCAGGCCCGCCTCGGCCGCCGCCGCCTTGGCCGCGGCCAGGGACACCGCCAGGATGGCGTTGGCGCCCAGCTTGGCCTTGTTGGGGGTGCCGTCCAACTCGATCATGGTCTGGTCGAGCTTGGCCTGGTCCTTGGCGTCCATGCCCAGCAAGGCCTCGCGAATCTCTTCATTGACGTGTTTCACCGCCTGCAACACACCCTTGCCCATAAAACGCTCACCGCCGTCGCGCAGCTCGATGGCCTCGCGCGAACCGGTGGAGGCGCCGGAGGGTACCGCGGCGCGGCCCATGGCGCCGGATTCCAGCATGACATCGGCTTCGATTGTCGGGTTGCCGCGTGAGTCGATGATCTCGCGTGCGCGAATGTCCTTGATGTGTGACATTGATTGCTCCGTTTCTTCTAAGTATTAATGCGTAGGATCTGAATTCAGTTCGGCTGTGTAAATCTCTACAGACTTTGTTCCAAAAAGCCGCCCGCCTTGGTGGCGCGATCGATGTGTTGCAGCGTTTCCAACAAGGCCTGCATCTTACCCAGCGGCCAGGCGTTGGGACCGTCACTCAGCGCCTTGTCGGGGTCCGGGTGGGTCTCCATGAACAGCCCGGAAATTCCGGCCGCCACCGCGGCGCGCGCCAGCACCGGCACGAACTCGCGCTGACCGCCGGAACGCTGCCCCTGCCCGCCCGGCTGCTGCACCGAATGCGTGGCGTCGAAGACCACCGGGCAGCCGGTATCGCGCATCACCGCCAGGCCGCGCATGTCGGATATCAGGGTATTGTAGCCAAAGGAGACACCACGGTCGCACACCAGGATCTGCTCGTTGCCCGCCTCCTTGGCCTTGGCCACCACGTTGGCCATGTCCCAGGGGGCCAGGAATTGGCCCTTCTTGATATTGACCGGCTTGCCCTGGCGCGCCACGTTCTGGATGAAATTGGTCTGGCGGCAGAGGAAGGCCGGCGTCTGCATGATGTCGACCACCTCGGCCACCTCGGCCAGCGGTGTGTCTTCATGCACGTCGGTCAGCACCGGCACACCGATCTCTTTCTTGACCTTCTGCAGGATACGCAGCCCCTCGTCCAGGCCCGGCCCGCGGAAGCTCTGGCTGGAGGTGCGGTTGGCCTTGTCGAAGGACGACTTGTAGATGAAGGGCATGCCGAGCGCCGCGCACATCTCCTTCAAGGCGCCGGCGGTCTCCAACGCCAGGGCCTCGCTCTCGATGACGCAGGGTCCGGCGATGAGAAAAATGGGCTTGTCCAGGCCTGCTTGGAATCCGCACAGTTTCATGCTCATAGTGTCCTTACTCAGTTATGTGCGCTTGTGTTCCAGCGCCGCCTTCACGAATCCGGTGAACAGCGCATGGCCGTCGCGCGGTGTGGAGGTGAATTCCGGATGGAACTGGCAGGCCACGAACCACGGGTGGTCCGGCAGTTCGACCACTTCCACCAGGTGGCCGTCCATGGATTTACCGGAGAAACGCAGCCCCGCCTGGGATAGTTGCTCCAGGTAGTTGTTGTTGAATTCATAACGGTGGCGATGACGCTCGACGATCACCTCACGGCCGTACATCGCACGCGCCCGACTGCCCTCTTCCAGACGGCACTGCTGGCCGCCCAGGCGCATGGTGCCGCCCAGGTCCGAGTCTTCCGTACGCCGCTCCACGGCACCGTCCTGGGTGACCCATTCGGTAATCAAGGCGATCACCGGGTGCGGCGTGCCCGGATTCAACTCGGTACTGTGTGCACCTTCAAGGCCGGCCACGTGACGGGCGTATTCGATCACCGCCACCTGCATCCCCAGACAGATGCCCAGGTAGGGCACGTTATGGGTCCGGGCGTATTCCACCGCCTTGATCTTGCCCTCCACGCCGCGCTCGCCGAAACCGCCGGGCACCAGGATGGCGTCCATCCCGGCAAGACAGGCGACACCGTTCTGCTCGATATTTTCCGAATCGATGTAGGTGATGTTGACCTTGGTCAGGGTCTGGATGCTGGCGTGAATCAGGGCTTCGGACAGGGACTTGTAGGCCTCGGTCAAATCCATGTACTTGCCCACCATGGCGATGTTCACCTCGGCCTCGGGATGGGTCAGGTTATAGACCACCCGGTCCCAGGCCTCAAGGTCGGCCTTTTCCGCATCCAGCTGCAGGCGCTGAATAACGATTTCGTCCAGCCCCTGCTCATGCAGCAGGCGCGGGATCTTGTAGATGGTATCGGTGTCGATGCACTCAATGACGGCGCGCTGCTGCACATTGGTGAACAAAGCGATCTTGCGCCGCTCCTCGGCGGGAATGGACTGCTCGGCGCGACACAGCAGGATATCCGGCTGGATACCGATGGAGCGCAACTCCTTGACTGAGTGCTGGGTGGGCTTGGTCTTCAGCTCGCCGGCTGTAGGGATATAGGGCAACAGGGTGAGATGCATGTACAGCACCCGGTCGCGGCCCAACTCCACGCCCATCTGGCGAATCGCCTCGAGGAAGGGCAGCGACTCGATGTCACCCACCGTGCCGCCGATCTCCACCATGGCCACGTCGGCGGCGTCGGCGCCCTCCACCACCAAGCGCTTGATCTCGTCGGTGATATGGGGAATGACCTGCACCGTGCCGCCCAGATAATCGCCGCGGCGCTCCTTGCGGATCACGTTTTCATAGACCCGGCCGGTGGTGAAATTATTGCTGCGCAACATAGTGGTGTGCACGAAGCGCTCGTAATGCCCCAAATCCAGGTCCGTCTCCGCGCCGTCCTCGGTGACATAGACCTCACCGTGCTGGAACGGGCTCATCGTCCCGGGATCGACATTGATATAGGGGTCGAGCTTGAGCAGGGTCACCTTCAGACCCCGTGCTTCGAGAATGGCCGCCAGAGAGGCCGAGGCAATCCCCTTACCCAGGGACGACACCACCCCGCCTGTGACAAAAATGAACTTAGTCATATAATTATGAAAACCTGAGCCGCGCAAAAAACAACATCAAGACGGGAGTGCAGACTACCAGAAACGGGGGGGGTTCTCAATGCATCCCGCAGGCGCTTGTCCCCTCCTGATGACTGTCACTCGGTCGATTGGCTCGGCCCTGCTTGGCTCGGCTGGCCAACTCCCGTCCCCCGTTTGGGGGACAACCTGAATGAATCAGCGCAGGCGTTAAACAGCCAGCCCCGCCCCTGCGAACATATACACATGCAAAAACACTAATACTGAGAGTTTCAGACTAACTAAAAGAGAAGCTGCATAAAATCAACGTGGCGGTCAACCTCTGCGCCGGCACCCTGGAACAGTCATCCGGAGATGGCGGGAAGGCGCTGTTATCGGAGCGCTACCATGCGCGGTCGCGCCGCAAGCATGCTGCACGGGCATACAACATCCAACACAGCATCAACACCAGAAGCTGCCAACCGATTAGGCCGCCACCGCTGTCAGCCGGCACAGCGTCAATCGGCTGTTCCTCAACCACACCGCCTAACACGAAATCAATACCTGTAGTATCACGGCCCCGGACAACCTCAACGGCCGTGCCATCGGTAATCACACATTCCTCGGAGGAACAGGGCAGCCTATCGAAAAGTTGGTTATCCTCCTTATCTGCCCCAAGGGCCAGAAGGTAGTAGCGACCCGGCGACAATCCGCGCACCCGGTAATCACCATTGGCATCGGTCCAGGCCTGAAATCCCACCCAGGTGCCGGCCGAATCGAAGACCGAAAGAAGAACATAGGGCACCCCGACCCCCGTCTCCCCAGTGATCACTTTACCGGCTATACCATCTCCCCGACTCAGCGCGACATCCACATTCGACGTGGTCTCGCCCATGGTGACACTCACAGCGACCCCGCGCGTCACATCACACAGATTGACGCAGGGGAGATCACCAAACAGCGTCGCCATATAATCAACCGCTTCTGGTAACGGCGCGGAATATACATGGCCATTCTGCCGTTTAACCACGGGTACAACCTTCACATAATACCGGCCGGTGGGCAGTCCCCCCAGGCGATATTCACCCTGGGCATTCGCTACGCCGGAAAGCAGCAACTCGGAATCGCCGTCATAGACCTCAACCCGCGCGTGGGCGACGGTTGCGCCCGTGTCCGCGGCACGGACGGTACCGCTGATCGCGCCGGCGCGATGGAGGGTGAAGTCGATACCCGCTACTGACGCGCCCTCGGCAACGCGCACGGGGGTACCCTTGACCACATTGAAACACCCCGGGACACAATCCTCGCCTTTGTATACCTTGCCCGTATATAGAGGTGGCACGGGAGCACTGCTAAAATATATGGCGCTCACAAAATAGTTCCCCGCCGGCAAGCCGACGATACGATAACTACCCATGGCATCGATCGAGCTACTCGCAACGTACCAGCCATCGAGATCAACCACCTTTACGTATACAGATTTGCCGAGATACTTGCCATCGATAGCAGTCACCGTCCCGGAGATCATTCCTCCCTTGGTCAAGCTGAAATCAATGTTCGTGACGAGCTGACCTGCGGCCACGGTAACCAGCGTGCCGTCGACCGTATCGCAAAAATGGTTCGGACATGGTGCCCCATCATAGTGTTCTGCAACGTACTCTTTAGGATGAACCTCAACATAGTAGTCGCCGGGAGGCAGCGCGGCTCGATAACGGCCCTCTCCATCCGTCACCGCACTAGCGACACCCATGCCGTCCGGGTCCCTGATCCCTATGTGTATACCTTTTAGCGGCCGCCCGGTGTCGCCCGCAATCACCCTGCCGCTGATTCCGGTATCCGGCACCTGTTTCGCATTTAATGCGAAATCGATTCCGGAAATGCTCTGGCCTGTAGTAACGCTAATGCCGGTGTCGTCCAGGAGTTCGATATTGCAGCCGTCGCAGGGATAGTCACCATAGGCCTGTCGGCTATGCGTTCGCCCGTCATGGGCAAGGATTGTGTAGGTGCCGGGTGGCAGTCCGCTGATGCGATATCCACCTTGGCCATCCGTATATGCATTTCCCGAGTATGCTCCCCCATACGCTTCGATATATACATTGGACAAGGGCGTTCCGGAATCTGCATCTGTCACCACACCCGATATTTCGCCACCTTTGCGCGACACCAGATCTATTCCGGTAGTGTCCTGGTCTGGGAGGACCTCCACGGCAGTGGCTAGAACCAGCATACAGCGCCACGGCCCTAAACACTCCGGTCCGCCATGAATCGTACGGATATAATCACTATTGACCGGGCCGGCGACAAAATAGGCGCCCGGCAACAGCCCGTCTATATGATAAGCCCCGCGCTCGTTGGTCCATGCGTCGCCTGCAGGCCGTCCATCCCAGGAATAGGCTTCGACAAGTTGATAGCCCAAGCCCAGGCCGGTAGCTTGATCGCGCAGCGTGCCGGCAATGCTGCCGGTGGGCGCCATAGTGATATTGATACCGTCAACGATCTGTCCCTGCACCACCTCAACGGTGCTGGCCTGGGACAAATCACAGTCAACGCTCGGGCAGGGCACATCGCCGTATGCCATGCCGCCGTGCCCATTTGTGGAGACTTGTACATAGTAGTCACCCGTCACCAGGCCGCCAATTTGATACTCACCCTGCGAGTTAGTCCACACCGAGCCCCCGGCGACATCACCCACCGAGACCCTTGCGTTGACGACAGGTGCCCCGCCTTCAGCAGAACTGACCACCCCCCTGATCATACCGCCCTTGGTCAACAGAAGATCGATGCCGGCACTGTCTTGTCCTTTTACAATGGTGACAAGGGTGCCGGATGGTCTGGAGCACCAGCCTACGCAGAGAGGGCCGCCGAAGTACTGCCCGATATAGTCACCGGCCCCCTCTGCGACCACGAAATAATCGCCTGCCGGCAGCCCCATGACAGCATAACTACCGTCATCCTGTGCCGAAAACTCGTGCGCGACGACCGACTCCTCGCCTTCGGCGTAAATCTTGATAGAGTGGCCGCCGAGGGGCAGGCCGGTGTCCAGCGCCTTTACCACGCCGCTGATGGAGCCCCCTCGATCAAGGGTAAAATCGATGCCGGCAACGGATTCCCCGGCGATCACCGCAACTGCCTTCCCCTCGGTGACATCACACCAATATTTTGCGCACTCAACCCCGGAGTACACTTGATCAATATAGTCCCGACCATGGACCTGCACATAGTAGCTACCACTGGGAAGCCCGACGAGCTGGAATTCACCGTCAATGTCAGTGTTTGCAAAAGACCAAACTTGATTTCCATGCGCGTCATAGACAGTTACGAATCGATCGCTAAGCGCGTTTCCCGTATCGGCCATGGTCACGGTGCCGCTTATAACCCCTCCACGCCGCAAGACAAAATCAATTCCGGTAGAAACCTCTCCTGCAGTTACCATGACAGCCGTCCCGGCTGTGACATCACACTGGTCTACGCACTCCACCCCGGAATACACCTCATCAATATAGTCCTCTCCCCACACCCTCAGGTAATAGGGACCGGCAGCGAGATCGTTAAATTGAAAATTGCCATTAGGGTCCGTATTTGCCCAGGACACGAAACCACCATCGAAGCGATAGAGGTATACCGACCTATCGCTTAAGGCTTCACCGCTATCGGCAGCCGTTACAGTCCCCGAAATTCCACCGCTGGTTTCGGCCAATGCCTCGGAAGCAAACAAGGAGAGAATAATAAGGAACGAAAAAAAAGAAGCACAAATACGCGCAGAAAAAGACATGACTACAGCGACCCCCTACTCGTCTGGCCGCCTGTAAGGATTCAGGAGAATAGTCGAAAGGCCTACCCCTTCCCGACCCCCGATAAACAACAGCGACCAGCATGTTTATTGTTCTTAAGCGGCTACTAATCTACCACAAACCATTAAAAACGCCCAGGATATTACCGGCTTAGCGCCACAAAATCACTCAAGATAGCCGAACAACCGACCCGTGGGCGAATTCTGTGGTAAAAAGCACATCCGTTACGCATACGCCAACCACCGCCACCAGCATATCGTCAACGTAAAGCAACGGAATTCTGGATCGCCGCCACGGCGGCACAGCTCGTTCCTGAAAGACCTGCTTCAGGCTTTTGTGATACTGACTGCCGACAAGACGGCATCTCTCCCCGCCCTGACGAAACTGAACGGTCACCCTCCCCTGCCGCAGCCGCTTGAGGTCCAGCGCCGGACGTTGATCGCTTGATTCGCAGCACAACCTTGACCCGTCAGGTAATTCAAGCGGGCGACTGAGATCGGCCCACTCAATCACCTGCGTCGTGTCGAATTCCGGCAACGGCGCCATCACATACAGCCGGCCGTCATAACGGCGCACTTCGGCACCGGGCCAGGCCACCAGCGGCATCTTGTCCTCCGCCGCTGTCAGCACGTCGCTGAGAATGTGTTGCAGCTTAATCTCGGATGGCAGGGGCAAACCTGCCTGATGAATCCAGTAGCGCAGCAGGTTTTTCTGCCGTGCATTCTCGAGTCGAAGCAGCGCTTCGATTTCCAGTTCGGTCGAGCTTACAGACTTGACCGATTGGAAATCCTGCTCCGCCAACACCTCCATCAACCGCGCGGCTTCGGCGCAGTGAGCGGCGCTGCGGGCGATGGTGGCGTCGCTGGCGGGCCAGCGCTCACGCAAACGGGGCAGGATTTCGTGGCGCAGGTAGTTGCGGTTAAAGCCGGTGTCGCTGTTGCTTTCGTCTTCGATCCACTGCAAGCCGTATTGTTCGGCGTAGTCGCGCAGTTGTGTCTGGCTGAAACCCAACAATGGTCGCACTTGCGTAGCGAGGCCCAGTGGCGAACTCGGCGGCATACCGGCCAGGCCCTTGGGGCCGGCGCCGCGCAGCAGTTGCAATAACAGGGTCTCGGCCTGGTCCTCCTGGTGATGGGCGGTGCAGAGAGTGTCGCCGGATTTGAGCAGCGTCTTGATGGCGGCATAGCGGGCCTGGCGCGCGGCGGCTTCGGGGCTTGCGCCGTCTTGGGGGGTGGCATCCACATTGAGCGTGAGAATTTCAACTGCGAGTTCTGCGCACACCACGCGACAGTGCTCGCCCCATTGGGCGGCATTGGGACTGAGACCATGATCGACATAGACGGCTTTGAGTTCGAACGGCACTGATTTGCGCAGCTGACTCAGGAGATGCAGCAGGACATGGGAGTCGCAGCCGCCGCTGTAGGCGACCCAGACAACTTTGTCGCGCGCCAAGGGTGGCATTGCATGCTGCAATGTCTCGGGGGTAAGCATGTCTGGCCTGGCCCGGCTCATTGTACGATTTGGCCTCCCCCTTTTGTAAAGGGGGATCGAGGGGGATTTAAACGTCTTAAAATCCCCCCTAACCCTTTATGCCCGAATTTCGGGTGCCCTTTTTCAAAGGGGGGGATGAGGACGGGGGTAAAGGGGCGGGAGCGGCGCTGCACGTCTCCGTTATCAACTGCGTTCGTTGTAGCGCCCGAACCCCATCAAACGCTCATACCGCTGGCGCAGCAGAGTCTCTGTATCCATATTCTGTAATGCATCCAGCTCTTCCAGCAGGGCTTGTTTGACCTTGGCGGCCATTTGCGCCGGATTGCGATGGGCGGCACCGCGCGGTTCTTCAATCACGCGATCGATCAAGCCCAGCTCTTTCAAGCGGGCGGAGGTCAGCCCCAGGGCCTCGGCCGCATCGGAGGCCTTCTCCGCGCTCTTCCACAAGATGGAGGCGCAGCCCTCGGGCGAGATCACCGAATAGGTGGCGTACTGCAGCATCATCACGCGATCGCCCACGCCGATGGCCAGAGCACCGCCGGAACCGCCTTCGCCAATCACGGTGCAGATAATGGGCGTCTTCAGTTCCGACATGACGAACAGGTTGCGCGCGATGGCCTCGCTCTGACCGCGCTCCTCGGCGCCGATGCCGGGATAGGCGCCGGGGGTGTCGATAAAGGTGAGAATGGGCAGCTTGAAACGCTCGGCCATATGCATTAGGCGCATGGCCTTGCGGTAGCCTTCGGGGCGCGGCATACCGAAATTACGTTTGACCTTTTCCCGGGTGTCGCGGCCCTTTTGCTGACCGATGATCATCACCGGGTTGCCGTCCAGGCGTGCCACGCCACCGACGATGGCGGCGTCGTCGGCATAGGCGCGATCGCCGTGCAGCTCCTCGAAGTCGGTAAAGATCTGCCCGATGTAATCCAGGGTATACGGGCGGCTGGGGTGACGTGCCAATTGCGACACCTGCCAGGCGTTGAGCTTGGAAAAGATCTGGTCGATCAGGTTGCTGCTCTTGGTTTCCAGGCGGCCGATCTCTTCCGAGATGTTGAGATCGTTGTCGCTGCTGACGTTGCGCAGCTCCTCAATCTTGGCTTCAAGTTCGGCGATGGGTTGTTCGAAATCTAGGAAACGCATTATTCTCTTTGGCCGTCAATTGGTTAATGAGCAGTATTCTAAACGGTTTACGGACGCGGGGAAACACGCGTCAAGCATAGACCAGGTTGACATGGTCATTCCCGGCCAACTCGCCCAAACGCAGCAGCAGTTCGTCGGTGGGCCGGACCTGCCAGGCGTTACCCAACACCAGTTTGACCTGGGCGCCCTGGCCGGCGTAATCCAGCCACACCGGACAGCCGCCCTCGTTGAAGGGCTTGAGGATTTGCCCCAGGGAATCGACGAAGCCGTTGGCGGCCTGCTCGGGGCCGATGCGGATCTCCAGGCGCTTGGCGAAACGCTCGCGCGCCTGCTCAAACTCATAGACATGGTCGCTGCTCATGCGAAAACCGCCAGAGTATTCATCCACGCTGACCGTGCCCTCCACCACCAGCACCCGGTCTTTGACCAGCAGGTCACGGTATTTCTGATAGCCCTCGGAGAACACCGCCGTCTCAATGCGGCCGGTGCGATCATCCAGGGTGACGAAGGCGATCCGGTCGCCACGCTTGGTGTTCATGGTGCGTACCGCCACCACCAGGCCGGCGATGATGACGGTCTGATTGCGATCCGGGTTGAGCCCGGCCAGGCGGCAGCTGACGAAGCGTTCCAATTCGGTCTCGTAACGATCGATGGGATGCCCGGTCAGATACAGCCCCAGGGTCTCTTTTTCCCCCTGCAGCCGCAGCTTATCGGGCCAATCCTGTGCGTGGACGAAGTCCACCAGGGCGTCATCCGGCTGCGGCGCATCGAAGCCGAACATGTCGGAAACGCCGGCATTACGATTTTGATGAAACTGCTCGGCGGTCTGGATGGCCGCCGGCAATGAAGCCATCAGGGTGGCGCGATTGGGACCGAGCCGGTCCAGGGCACCGGCGCGGATTAGGGCCTCCAGCAGACGGCGGTTGGCCTTGCGCAAATCGATACGCTTGCAGAAATCGAACAGATTGCGGAACGCACCGTGGTCTTCGCGTTCCGCGATGATGGCCTCCAAGGCCCCCGTGCCCACCCCTTTGATCGCCCCCAGACCGTAAAGCACCGAGCCATCATCGGCCACCGTGAACTTGGTCATGCAGCGGTTGATGTCGGGCGTCTGCACGGTGAGCTGCATCTGACGACATTCCTCGATGAGCATCACCACCTTGTCGGTGTTGTCCATATCCGCGGACAGCACCGCCGCCATGAAGGCGGCCGGGTAATGGGCCTTGAGCCACATGGTCTGGTAGGAGACCAGGGCGTAGGCGGCGGAGTGGGATTTGTTGAAGCCGTACCCGGCGAACTTCTCCATCAAGTCAAACAGGGCGCCGGCCTTTTCGGTGTCGAAGCCGCCCTTCTGCGCCCCGGCCATGAAGAGCTTGCGCTGCTTGGCCATCTCTTCGGGTTTCTTCTTGCCCATGGCGCGGCGCAGCAGGTCGGCGCCGCCCAGGGAGTAGCCGCCGATGACCTGGGAGATCTGCATGACCTGTTCCTGGTAGACGATGACCCCGTAGGTGGGGCCGAGGATCTCCTCGGTCTCCGGGAAGGGATACTCCACCCGGGCGCGGCCGTGCTTACGGTTGATGAAATCGTCCACCATGCCCGACTCCAACGGGCCGGGGCGAAAGAGCGCCACCAGGGCGATGATGTCTTCGAAGCTGTCGGGCTGCAGGCGTTTGATCAGGTCCTTCATGCCGCGCGACTCGAGCTGGAACACGGCGGTGGTCTCGCAGTTCTTCAGCAGGCGGAAACTCTGTTCGTCATCCAGGGGCAGCTGGGTGATATCCAGCGGCGCCTCGCCCTGCTTTTGCCGCAGGTCATTGACCGCCTTCAGAGCCCAGTCGATGATGGTCAGGGTGCGCAGGCCGAGGAAGTCGAACTTGACCAGGCCCACCGCCTCGGCATCGTCCTTGTCGAACTGGGTGACCAGGTTGGCGCCGCCGGGCTCGCAATAGAGCGGGCAGAAATCGGTCAGCGCCGTGGGCGCGATCACCACGCCGCCGGCATGCTTGCCGGCGTTGCGCGCCGTACCCTCCAGGGCGCGGGCCATTTCGATCAGGGTGTTGACGTCCTCGTCCTGCTCGCACAGCTCACGCAGCTGCTCTTCCTGTTGCAGGGCCTTCTCCAGGGTCATGCCGATCTCGAAGGGGATCAGCTTGGCAATGCGGTCCACCAGGCCGTAGGGATGACCGAAGACACGGCCCACGTCGCGCACCACGGCCTTGGCCGCCATGGAGCCGTAGGTGATGATCTGGGAGACCTGGTCGCGGCCATAGGTCTGCACCACGTAGTCGATGACCGCGTCGCGCCGGTCCATGCAGAAGTCGACATCGAAATCGGGCATGGAGACCCGCTCAGGGTTGAGAAATCGCTCGAAGAGTAGGTCGTATGCCAATGGATCTAGGTCGGTTATTAATAGCGCATAGGCCACCAGGGAACCGGCGCCCGAGCCGCGCCCCGGCCCCACCGGGATGCCGTTGCGCTTGGCCCAGGCGATGAAGTCGGACACGATCAGAAAGTAGCCGGGAAAGCCCATCCCCAGGATCACGTCCAGCTCGATCTGCAGGCGCTCCCAATAGGGCCGGCAGCGTTGCTCGAAGTCGGGCGCCGCCGGGTCGAACAGCAGGCGCAGGCGCTGCGTCAGACCGTCGCGGGCGCGCTGGCGGAAATACTCATCCTCGGTCATGCCGCCGGGAATAGGGAAATCGGGCAGTACATACTTGCCCAGGGTCAGGGGCAGATTGCAGCGCCGCGCGATCTCCACCGTGTTCTCGAGCGCCTCGGGGATGTCGCTGAACAGTTCCACCATCTCCTCGGGGGTGCGCAGATACTGCTGGTCGGAATAGTGCTTGGGCCGGCGTTTGTCGTCCAGCGTGCGGCCGTCATGGATGCAGACGCGCACCTCGTGGGCCTCGAAATCCTCGCGCTTGAGGAAATGCACATCGTTGGTGGCCACCACCGGCACCTCGGCCTGACTCGCCAGGGCCACGGCCTGCTGGATATAAAACTCCTCGTTTTCGCGGCCGGTGCGCTGCAGCTCCAGGTAATAGCGCTGCGGAAACAGGCGCTGCCAGTCGGCCAGGAGTTTGGCGGCCTGCTCCGGGTGGCCACTGATCAATTGCTGACCCACATCGCCTTGCCGCCCACCGGACAGGGCGATTAGACCGTCACTGCTGCCCTCGAGCCAAGCGCGCTGGATGGTGGCCATGCCGCGGTGCTGGCCTTCGCGATAGGCGCGCGTGATGAGACGGCTGAGATTGAGGTAGCCCGCGCGGTTCTGACACAGCAACACCAGACGGCTGAGTTGGCCATGATTCTCGTCCTCGAACAGCCACAAGTCCGCCCCCATGATGGGCTTCAGGCCCTCGGCCAGGGCGGCCTTGTAGAACTTGACCATGGCGAACATGTTGCACTGGTCGGTGAGCGCCAGGGCCGGCATCCCCGCCGCCCGGGCGGCCTTGACCAAGGGCTTGATGCGCGTGATGCCGTTGACCAGCGAGTATTCGCTGTGGACGCGCAAATGGATGAATGAGGGTGCGGGCATGGCGCTCATATTAACCTAAATACGCGTCAGCAAAAAACGCATGTGGCGACGAAAGATTTCAATAAACAACACGAACAACTACAGGTAACTGAATGTATTAATTACATTATTGTCATAAGCCGTGAACTGCGCGGCGGTGCTTAAAGCAAGCGCTGCACCGGACCGAAACTGCGCCGATGGATCACGCTCACCCCGTGCGATTGCAGCGCCTCCAGGTGCTGTTTGGTGCCATAGCCCTTGTGACTGGCCAAGCCGTAGCCGGGATAGAGTCCATCCAGTTCGATCATTTCTCGGTCGCGGCACACCTTGGCCAGAATGGAGGCGGCACAGATGGCCGCTACACTTTGGTCACCCTTGATCACCGCCTCGGCGGGACAGCCGAAATCCGGACAACGGTCGCCGTCCACCAGCACCCGTGCCGGACGCAGCGCCAAGCCGGCCACGGCGCGCTGCATGGCGAGCATCGTGGCGTGCAGGATATTGAGGCTGTCGATCTCATCTACATCGGCGCGGCCGATCGCCCAGGCCAGGGCATGCTGCTTGATCAAGGGCTCCAATGCCTCGCGGCGCTCCGGGCGCAACAGCTTGGAATCCACCAGCCCGTCGATGGGCATGTCCGGGTCCAGAATCACCGCCGCCGTCACCACCGGCCCGGCCAGGGGGCCGCGCCCGACTTCATCCACGCCTGCGATCAGCATTCTCCCCAGTTCCATTTATCCTCCCTTCGTGATTTGTGATTTTATATGCCGCAACGATATTCGGAAACCGCCAACCATTTCACCAAGTCGTCGGCGGCCACCGGCCGGCTCAAATGAAAGCCCTGGGCGTAATCGCAGTTGAGCGTCTTTAACATGCTCAGGATATGCTCCGATTCCACCCCTTCGGCCACCACCTTCAGACCCAGGTTGTGGGCCAGATCGATGGTGGCATGCACGATTTTGGCATCATTGTCCGAGCTTTCCATTTCCATGACGAAGGAGCGGTCGATCTTGATCTCATCCACCGGCAGGCGCTTGAGATAGCTGAGCGAGGAATGACCGGTGCCGAAATCGTCGATGGAGAGGGAGATACCCATTTCGTTGAGCCGCTGCAGGATGATCATGGCACGCTCCGGATCCAGCATGGTGGCCTCTTCGGTGATCTCCAGCGCCAGGGCCGCAGGCGACAATTGGGCCTTGACCAGCGCCTGTTCGACCTTAGCGGGCAGCGACAAGTCATATAACACCCGCGAGGAAAGATTGACGGCGATTTTCACATCAATGCCCTGCTCCTGCCAGCTGCGGTGTTGCTGCAAGGCCGTGTGGATTACCCACTCGGTCAGCGGCCCGATCAGGCCGCGCTGTTCCGACATGGGAATGAACTGATTGGGCGGTATCAAGCCCTGTTCTGGGTGCTGCCAGCGCACCAGCGCCTCCACCGAGGCGACACAGCCCTTCTCCAGATCGAGCTTGGGCTGGTAATAGAGCAGCAGCTGATCATCATCGATGGCGCTGCGCAGTTCCGCCTTCAACGCCAGCTGCTTGACGCTGTTGCGGTCATAAGCGGGATCATAGACGGAGAAATCGCTTTGGATATGCTTGGCCACGTAGAGCGCCACATCGGCGCGGCGCAGCAGGGTCTCGGCACTGTCGCCATGCTCCGGAAACATCGCCAGGCCCAAGGTGCCCGCGACCACGATCAAATTGCCGTCCACGTCCACCGGCGCTTCCAGCGCCTCGGTCACGCGCCGGGCGACAGCGACCGCCCCGTCCACACCGCCCAGGTTGGGCAGCAGAAAGGCGAACTCGTCGCCGCCGAGACGGGCGACGGTGGTCTCTTCCGCCTCCAGCAGGGCCTTGCCCGGCTCTTCGCCGGTATTGTCTTCGCCCACGCGGGCGATGGTGGAGGAGGCGCGAAGGATACGCTGCAGGCGCAGGGCGATGTGCCTGAGCAATTCATCCCCCAGATGGTGCCCCAGGGTATCGTTGACCTCCTTGAAACTATCCAGATCCAACAGCATGACGCCGAAACGCTCGCTCTTGCGCTTGCTCAGCAGGATGAGCTGCCTCAAACGGTCGAGAAACAGGGCACGGTTGGGCAGCGCGGTGAGCTGATCGGTGAAGGCCAGGTCTTCGTATTCCTCATAGGCAACGGCCAGTTCCCGACTCATGTCGTTGAACACCTGTACCAGCTCACGCAGCTCGGCGTTGGCGGGCAACTCGATAGGCCTGCCCAGATTGCGTCGATCGCTGCGCACCAGGTTGAGCTGATTGATAAAGGCACGCATGGGGCGAAGCATGGACTGCTGCAACACCCACAGGGTGAACAGCACCATCACTAAGGTGATCACGCCGGCCAGGGTCATGAGCAGATTGCGGCTCTCCGTTACCTGCTGGTTGAACAGGTCCAGATCGTGCTGCACACTGACCTGGGTCAGGCGCCCCCCAGCGCCGCCCTGCAGCCAGTAATGGGCGGTGATAAAGTCCTGGCCCGCCGCGCCGCCGCGCCAGGCATGAGAGCGGTAGACCCGATCGCCGTTGACCGAACTGAGCCTGACGGGCATGTCGAGAAACTGTTCCAGATTGACCATGTTCGCCAACGGGTCCGTGACCAACTGCAGATAGCCCTGCTGTTGGATACCGCCGACGGGCACGATGAGGGAAAAATAGGCGCGCCCTTTCCATTGGCACAACCCTGAAAGGATCTTGATATGCTCGGCGCCGCGCCGCTGTCTGGCCCGCGCCAGCAGTTCTTGGCAAATGATGCCGACCTCGCCCCGTGCCGAAGGTCCGAGCTGAGACCAGGCGACCACCTCGTAGGACGTGTCGTAGGCATAGAGCTGCACCCACTGCTGTCCCATAAACTTTTACACCAAGCATAGCTGCCGTATTTCCAGAGCATTTTGTTTTGGCGGATCACCACGAAGTAATGCCATCAGGTCTCTTCGTAGAAACAAATTCAGATGCAATAATCGCAACATACTTTGTAAGGACCATCCTAGCTTGGCACTGAATTTCAAATAGGCCAGTATCAAATAGGTACAGAGCGCGATCCATATCTGCGTCATAATGGCATTCTTGCTATTGCCCACGAAGGCCTTGATCTTTAGATTTTGTTTGATCCATTTGAAGAATAATTCTACTTGCCACCGTTCTTTATAAATCTCTGCGATGGTCTGTGCACTTAAAGCGAAATTATTTGTCAGGAACTCATAGGCTTTTCCGCTCTCAGGATCTCGATAGCCAATTCGTCGTAGCTTTGGCATGCCGATCTTTTTTGGCTTAACACCTGTTAAAACGATTGTTTGATCCGATGTCAGTCCTTTGGATTTATCGACGGCTCTTCGCTCTTCAATCTTCCATATGGCATTCTTCCTGATCCGGGTAACAAAGAAAATACCCTTGTTATTAAGGGCCTTAAACCATTCATAGTCCGTATATCCTTTGTCAAAGACGACGATGCTGCCTTTGCTATAGTGGAGTGTTCTCCCTATTTCTATATCGGATGCTTTACCTTCGGTAATAGCTGCGAAATTCGGGATGTATCCATCATGATCTAAACTCAGGTGGAGTTTCATTGCTGATTTTCCCAAGGCATAGTGGGCCCAGGGAAATATTTTTAGTGATAAGTCAATCAAGGAGGCGTCTAATGAATAGAGCTTGTTCTTGAAACGGAACCGGTGGCCGGACGTCAGCTTCTGACAGTTGGCATAAAGCTTTGCAAACAAGGCCTCATATAACTTAGCAGGTTGCTTTTCATTTAATCTGGCCAGGCTTGAGCGTGCAATGGGTTTGGCTCCTAAGTGATAAAGACGACTGGATTGTGCGCTCATATTGCTCTCAATATCCCTTAGGCTATGGCGGCCTGCCAATTGCCCCAGAGACAACGCGACAAACTGGGACCAGCGGCTTGTTTTCCGCAACTGTCTACCTTCATGATGCGTTTTTGAGAGGCTTTCAAATTCATGTCTCGGTACGAATTTTAGCAATTGTGCGAAAATAGTATTATGATGTGCCATGGCTTAAATCTCTCTGTTATTACAGTGTTTGGTCGCACTTTCATTGTAACAACTTGTTGGGATTTAAGCCTTTTTTATTCCATGTTTATGGGACAGCAGTGAGCTGCACCAGATTGAGCACGCCGGAGGTGACATGGTAGCGCTGAAACTGCTGCCCCAGTATCTGCGCCAGGCGGTCATTATCCTGCGCCGCCAAGGCCTGCCGAAAGTCGGCGTCGGTTTGGATCGCCGCCGCCAGTTCAGCGCTGGCTTCGCGCACCTGCTGCATTACCCGTTCGGTCTCGCGCGCCAGCACCTCTTGCAAGGACTGGCGCTGGCTGTCGAGGGCGGAATCACGATACACCTCCCACGCTACCAGCACCAAAATCATACTGGTCAGCGCCATGAAGATGACCATAACGGTACGCAGTGACAGGCGTGTAAAACTCATTTTGTTGTCTGATTGATGATCGATTATTCGAGTTCTGAATGTGAGCTAGCCCGCATTTCTCACCGGGGTTGCGGCTCAGGCGCAGGATTCGCGTGCGTGGGCGCCGTGCTGGAGCGCTTCTCCGGATAGACGGCATAGATATCCCATTCACCCGTTTCGCGGCCGTAATCCGCCAGCGCCTGGTACTCCTCGAAGCTCAGGCTTTTGGTGTCCTGACAACGTTTCAGGGCCGTATCAAACTCCTCAGGCGTCTCCATCAACAGTCTGGATGACAAGACCGAGGCCATGTCATGGCAATTGGCCCGCTGTAATTCATCATAGCGACGCTGATCGTATTTGGGATGCTCCTTGTCCACGCCGCAGGCGGACAACAGCACGACCCCGATCAAACTGGGAATGAACCTTCGTAACATACGCGCACGACTTAAGTGATGAATACCCATGTTCTGACACAGGCTGTGAACACGTCCCGCTACGCTCGACGGCCGCGGCCCTGCGGCCAGCGGTTTCGGCACATCGGTACTCATCATGAAAGACTTGTTAGTAGATTTGTGCATTGGCATTTTCATCAGCTGGGTGAATCCGTTGCGACGCCGGCGGCGGTTAATTCCAGCACCGCCCGGGCGGCCTTGCGGCTGGCGTCCTGTTTAAGGGTGCGATGAATCCGGGTGAAGCGCTCACCGATGGCCGCGGCGGCGTCCTCATCGCGCAACAATCGAAGCACCTCGGCGGCCATATTGGCGGCCGTGGCCTCGGCTTGAATCAGCTCCTTTGCCAACTCCTCCCCGGCCAGAATATTGGGCAGGGAGACATAGGCTGTCTTGACCAGGCGCCGCACGATGGCATAAGTCAAGGGGGCGAGTTTATAGCTTACCACCATGGGTTTCTTGAACAGCATGGCCTCCAGCGCCGCGGTACCGGAGGCCAGCAGGATCACATCCACCGCGGCCATCACCTCGCGCGAACGACCATCGACCAGGTGAAAGGCGGGGCCGTCCGCCGAGTCATCGCGCAGCGCCTCTACGTAACTGCGGATGGCGGGCGTAGCCAAGGGCATGACGAACTCGACACCGGGGTGCTCTGCCGCCACCCGGCCTGCCGCGTCGAGCATCAAGCCGGCCAACTGCTTGGCCTCGGACATGCGACTGCCCGGTAGCAAGGCCACGAGCTTTTTGTCCTGCGGCAGCGCCAACCGCTGGCGGGCGGCGGCGACATCGGCCTGCAGCGGGATCATCTCCGCCAGGGGATGGCCCACGAATTCCACCTTCACCCCATGGTGGCGGTGAAACTCGGCCTCGAAGGGGAACAGGGTCAGCATCAAGTCCACGGCGCGCGCGATCTTCTTCACCCGGTACTGGCGCCAGGCCCACACCGAGGGGCTGACATAGTGCACGGTCTTGATGCCGCGCGCCTTGAGCTTGCGTTCAACGGTGAGATTGAAATCCGGCGCGTCCACTCCGACGAAGACATCGGGCGGATGACGGCTGAAGTGTTCCACCACGCTGGTTTGGATGCGTTTCAGCGCACGGTAGTGCGCCAGCACCTCCACCAGTCCCATCACGGCCAGTTTTTCCGCCGGATACAGGGCACGGCAACCGGCCTCGACCATGGCCGGGCCGGCGATACCTTCGAATTGCGCGTCGGGATGTTCGGCCTTGATCGCTGTGATCAATCCGGCGGCAAGCAGATCCCCCGATGCCTCGCCTGCGATAATGCCTATTTTCATTGACCTTTGGGTAGCTTGTTAGGGCCTGTGAATAGACCCTTTATCTGACGATACCACGCTCGGATTGGGCGATGAACTCGGCGAACGCAGCGACCTCGGCGAACGCGTCTTTGCACTCGGCCAGTTGTTCCAAGGCCTTGGTGACGGTAAGACCAGAGCGGTACACGATTTTGTAGGCCCGCCGCAAGGCCTTGATGGCCTCGGGGCTGAAACCGCGGCGGCGCAAGCCTTCCGCGTTCAGACCGTGAGGCTGGGCCGGCTGGCCCGACACCATCAAATACGGCGGCACATCCTTGGCGATGGCACTGCCCATGCCGATGAAACTGTGGGTACCGATGGTGCAAAACTGGTGAATCAGGCAAGCGCCGCCCAAGATGGCGTAATCCTCGATGTTGACGTGCCCCGCCAGGGTGGCGTTGTTGGCGAAGATGGTGTTGTCGCCGACCATGCAGTCGTGGGCGACATGGACATAGGCCATAATCCAATTATCGTTACCGACGCGGGTGTAGCCCAGGCCTTGCGCGGTGCCGCGATTGAGGGTGCAGTATTCACGGATCACATTGCGGTCGCCGATCTCCAGGCGGGTGGGCTCGCCATTGTATTTCTTGTCCTGCGGCTCTTCTCCGATGGAGCTGAATTGGAAAATGCGGTTGTCCTGACCAATGCGGCAAGGCCCTTTGATGATCACATGTGGGCCGACCCAGGTACCGGCACCGATCTCCACATCAGGACCGATGATGGAATACGGACCAATGCTGACATCGTCTGCAACGCTGGCCTTGGCATCGACGATGGCGCGCTCATCTATCACAACTACACATCCCTTTCAGCGCACATCAATTCAGCCTCGCACACCACCTTGCCGTCGACACAGGCGAGGCCGTCGAATTTCCAAATGCCGCGCAGGGTGCGCGTCAGCTTCACCTCCAGGGTAAGCTGATCGCCGGGCACCACGGGCTGCTTAAAGCGCGCCTTGTCGATACCGACGAAATAGTACAGCGACTTTTCCGTCGGCGTCTGGGCGGTGGACTTATAGGCCAGAATACCGGTGGCCTGGGCCAAGGCTTCGAGAATCAATACTCCCGGCATCACCGGCCGATGGGGAAAATGGCCGGGGAAACAAGGTTCGTTGTAGGAGACATTTTTGATGGCGGTGAGATAGTCGTTCACCTTGTAGTCGATAACCCGGTCTACCAGCAGAAAGGGATAACGGTGCGGCAGGTGCTTGAGCACCTCATAAATATCCATGCTGTTCAATGAGTCATTACCTTCTTGCATTATCCATTTTCCCAATAGCGTTCAGTTATCTTCAAGCTTTTTTTCCAGGGCCTTGAGCCGGCGGGCCATGTCGTCTAGCTGGCCGAAGCGGGCGGCATTGCGGCGCCATTCCTTATTGTCGGCCAGCGGGGTCCCGGAGGAATACAGGCCGGGCCGTCTAATATTACCAGTGACCAGACTCATAGCGGTAATGTAGACATCGTCCACGATCTCCAGATGGCCGACGATGCCCACCGCGCCGCCGATCTGGCAACGCTTGCCGATGCGGGTGCTGCCGGCGATGGCGGTGGCGCCGGCGATGGCGGTGTGGGCGCCGATACGCACGTTGTGGGCGATCTGGATCTGATTGTCCAGGATCACACCGTCCTCGATCACCGTATCCTCCAGGGCGCCGCGATCGATGGTGGTGTTGGCGCCGATCTCCACGTCATCGCCGACCACCACGCCGCCCAGCTGCGGCACCTTAACCCAGGCGGCCTTATCCTGGGCATAGCCGAAGCCGTCGCTGCCGATCACCGCGCCGGGCTGCACCAAGCACCGGCGGCCGATGCTGACACCGTCGCCGATGGACACATTGGCCGTCAGCCGGGTAGCGTCGCCGATGGCAGCGCCACAGCCGATGACACAACCCGGACCAATCACCGCAGCGGCGCCAATGGTGACATTGGCACCGATAACACAGTGGGCGCCGATGGCGGCACTGGGGTCTATGTGACAGCCGGGTTCAATGACGGCGGAGGGATGGCAACCGTTCGGCACCGGCGCGGGCGGATTCAGCAAGGCCGTCACCCGCGCATACACGAGATACGGGTTCTCGGAGACCAAGGCGCTCACCGGGCAGGCGTCCAGATCGTCCGCGGCGAGGATGACGGCGCTGGCCCGGGTGGTCGCCAGATGACGGCGGTAACGGCGGTTGGCGAGAAACGCGATCTGGCCCGGCGTGGCGTTTTGCAGGGTCGCGACGCCGCGGATCAGACACGCGCCGTCGCCGTGCAGCTCGCACGCTAAGCGCGCTGCGATTTCAGCCAGGGTCATCGCCACCGCGCCGCCCGCTTATTTCAGACGTTCGAGAATCTTGTCGGTCACATCGACCTCGGGGCTGGCATAGGAGACACCCTCGAACAGGATCAGATCGAAATTGTGATCCTTGCCGTAACTCTGAATACTGTCGCGCAACACCTCCCACACCTTGGCCATTTCCTGGTTACGGCGGATGGTGAAATCCTCGCGCAATTCGGTCTCTCGCAAACGCAATTCCCGCTGCGCCGACACGATTTGGCGTTCCTTTTTCTGTTTCTCGTCGGCGCTCATGAAGGCGCTGTCCTTGAGAAACTGCTCCTCGCGCTGGCGCAACTGCTGCTGGGCCTCGAGGATTTCCTGCTGGCGCGGATCGAATTCTTTCTTGATGCGCTCGGCGGCGGCCTGGGCCTGGGGTGATTCCTCCACCAGACGGGTGCCATTGACAAAGCCGATCTTGAGATCGGCGGCGCCCGCGGCAAACGGCGCCAGCAAGGCAACCAACATCAATAGATTCGCGGTGAGTTTTTTCAAAACAACGTCCTCCTGAATTAAAAGAGTGTGCCCAAGGTGAACTGGAACGGCTCAGTTCTGTCTCCGGGCTCATCATTCAAAGGTCTGGCCAAACTGAATGATAACGGCCCAATGGGTGACAACCAAATCAGCGACACGCCGGCGGATTGTCGCAACTCCGAACTTTCGTACTTGTTGATCTCGTCGAAGACACTACCGATGTCCCAGAACACACTCATACGGACCGTGCTGTTCTGTTCGGAAAACGGTGGCGGGAAAATCAGCTCGGCGCTGCCGACCACGCGAAAATCACCCCCCAAGTTTACATCATTCTCGCGCGGCCCCAGCGTATTGGCGCGATAGCCTCGCACCGAATGGGCGCCGCCGGCGTAAAAACGCTCAAAAAACGGCAGTTCGGTGGTGTCACCGTAGCTGTCGCCGTGATTCAGCTCCAACTCCAAAGAGGCGGTGTAGCGCTTGGACAGCGGATGGAACCAGCGCGTCTTGGACGTCACCTTGTAGAAGGTCAATCCACCGGCGGGCAGGGCCACGTCCGTGGTCAGCGACTGCACCACCCCTTGCGTGGCGAAGACGGTCTTGTTGCGGGTATCGTGAGTCCAGCCCAGACTCAGCTTGTAGACATCGAAATCATCACTGTTGGCGGCCAGAAAATCGATATACGACGGTGGCGTAAACACAGTCGTTTCGATCTCGGTGTTGTCATAGCCGACGCCGAGACGTAGCGTATCGTATTCCGACATGGGAATCCCGTAGGTTATGGAACCACCCCAGACATTGGCGATGTAGTTGGCCAGGTTGGCCTCGGCGGCATCGGTCTTGCGATAGGACAGGCGCACACTGCGACTCACACCGTCCAGGGTGTAATAGGGATTGGTATGGGAAAAACTGTAGATCTTGTTGGCCGCGCTGGTATTGACCTCGGTGCTGACGCGCTTGCCGGTGCCGAGAAAGTTCTCCTGGCTGACACTGGCATTGAACAGCATCCCTTCACCCCCGGAATACCCCACGCCCAGCATCAAGCTGCCCGACGGCCGTTCGGTGACCGACATATTGACGTCAACCTGATCGCTGCTGTTCGGCACCATGGGTGTTTCCAGGGTCACCTGATCCAGATAGCTCAAGCGTTGCACGCGCACCTGTGAACGATTCAGTTTGCTGGTCGACACCCACGCCCCTTCCATTTGCCGGAATTCGCGCCGGATGACCTCGTCTTCAGTCTTTTCGTTACCGGTGATATTGATGCGCCGCACATAAACACGCTTACCGGGGTCGACAAAAAAGGTCAGGGCCACCTCCCGATTTTCGTTATCGATCTCGGGTATGGCATTCACGTTGGCAAAGGCGTAACCCTCATTGCCGAGGCGCTCGGTGATGGCGCTGCTGACGGCATTCACTTCACGGCGCGAAAACACGTCGCCGGGCTGCAGGTCGACCAGCGCCTGCAATTCCTCACGGGGCACGATCAGATCACCGGCCAGCTCAATGGACTCGATAGTAAATTGTTCCCCCTCATGAATATTGAGGGTGATAAACACGGCCTTCTTTTCCGGTGTGATAGTGACCTGGGTGGACTCGACATTGAAGTTGATATAGCCGCGGTCCAGGTAATACGACTTGAGGGTCTCGATATCGGCCGACAGTTTCTGGCGCGAGTATTGATCGCGGTCGCTGAACACGGCATAAAAGGCGGGGATACCAAGCTCAAACTCATCCAGCAATTCTTCTTCGGCAAAGGCCTCGGCGCCGATGATATTGATCTTTCGAATCAGGGCCACTTCGCCTTCTTGAATATTGATGGTGACGTCGACCTGGTTTTCACCGGTCTCGTCGACCACGGTCTCGATCTCCACGGCATAGTAGCCGCGCACGAAATATTGGCGTTGCAGGTCCTGCTTGATCCGGTCCAGCAGCGAGGCGTCCAGAATCCGCCCTTCCACCAAGCCGGCCTTTTTCAGGCCTTCCTGCAAATCCTCAGTGCCCAACTCGTTGTTGCCGCTGATGGTAATGGAGGCGATGGAAGGACGTTCCTGCACCTTGACGATCAGGGTATCGGCGTCGCGCAGCAGCACCACATCCTTGAAAAAACCGGTCTTATACAGGGCCGAAATGATCTGCTGGGTGGTGGCTTCGCCGATGCGATCGCCGATCTCGACCGGCAGATAATTGAATACCGTCCCTTCGCTGATGCGCTGCAGCCCTTGCACCTTGATGTCGTCGACCGAAAACTCTTCAAAAGCGGCGGCAAGACTCGTCCAAGCGAGGGCAAGACACATCAACAACAAGGTTAGCGCTCGTCTCATTGCGGCTTTAACTGACAAAGAACCGAAGAATATCGTTATAAAAGGCAAGCAACATCATCCCTAACAGCAAAGCAATACCGATCTTCTGGCCCGTGATCTGGGCCGCATCTGATACCGGACTGCCCTTGAAAAACTCGACTATGTAGTACATTAAATGGCCGCCGTCGAGCATGGGCACGGGCAATAAATTCAACACCCCCAGGCTGATGCTGACCACCGCCAGAAAGGTTAAGAAAGAGACAAAACCGGCGCTGGCGGAATAGCCGGCGTAACGCGCGATACTCAACGGACCGCTGAGGTTAGACAGGGAGACATCGCCGGTCACCATCTTGCCCAGCATGCGCAAGGTCAGAATGGACATATCCCAGGTCTTCACCGTCGCGCTCAATAGCGCCTCGGCCGGACCGTAACGCACCTCGGACTTCAACTCCTCGGGCAACTCCTGCAGCCGCACGCCGGCACCGATCTTGCCCACATCCCCTTCGACGCGGGCCGGGGTCAAATCCAGATTAATCCGTTCGCCGTCGCGTTCGACGCCGACATTTATCGTCTGTTCGGGACGGGCGCGCACATAATCCACCCATTGCTCCCAATCCTTGATCGCCTCCCCGTCGGCGGCGACCACTCTGTCACCCACCTCAAGCCCGGCGCGCTCCGCCGCCCCGTTGGGCGCCAACTTACCGATCAAGGCGGGAATCAACGGACGATAGGGACGAATGCCGATAAAGTCCAGCAGCCCGCCGCGATTCAGGTCTTCCGGGATCTTGTCGAAGCGGATTACCCGTTGGGTCTCGGCGTCGCTCTGCGCCGGCGCTACCCGCATAACCACCTCACCGCTGTCCAGGGCATGCTCCAACATGGACACCACCACCACCGACCAAGTGGGCGTCTCGCGGCCGCCGACGGCGACGATTCGATCACCGGCCTGCATGCCGCCCTGGGCGGCGATGGAATCTTCAGCAACTGTCCCAACGATGGGCTTCATGCCGGTGACGCCCAACACGAAAATCAGCCAGTAGGCGATGATGGCCAGAATGAAATTGAACAACGGTCCGGCCAGCACCACGGCGAAGCGTTTGCCCAGGGGTTGGCGATTGAAGGCGCGATGCAGTTCATGCGGCGCCACTTCGCCTTCGCGTTCATCCAGCATGCGCACATACCCCCCCAGGGGAATGGCGGCGATCACGTATTCGATCTGATCCGGACCGGCGGTCTTGCTCCACAGCGGTTTGCCGAAGCCGACGGAAAAACGGAGCACCTTGACGCCCGCTTTGCGGGCCACCCAGAAATGGCCGAATTCATGCACCGTGACCAGGATGCCGAGCGCGACGATGAAGAAAAAGACTGACGATAAAATTGTGCCCATAGATAATTCTATTATTTAATTAATCAAGCGCCCGGCGAATGCGCGCGCTTCGCGATCGGCATCCAGCACCTGCTCCAAGGAATCCGCCGCAGCAGGCGGCAATGCATTCAATGTCTGCTCCACCACGGCGGCGATGGCGGTGAACTTGAGACGGCCGTCGAGGAAGGCGGCAACGGCCACTTCATTGGCGGCGTTCAATACCGCCGAGGCGCTGCCGCCCCGCTCCAAGGCCTCGTAGGCCAGGCGCAGACAAGGGAAACGCGCGAAGTCGGGCGCCTCAAAGTCCAAGCGCGCCACTTCGAACAGGTCCAGCTGATTGACGCCGGCGGCAATGCGCTCGGGCCAGGCCAGGGCATTGGCGATCGGTGTACGCATGTCGGGACTGCCCAACTGCGCCAGCACCGAGCCGTCCACGTATTCCACCAGCGAATGGATCACACTCTGCGGGTGTATGACCACCTGAATCCGCTCCGGTTCGGCGTTGAATAACCAACGCGCCTCGATCACCTCCAGGCCCTTGTTCATCATGGTGGCCGAATCCACCGAGATCTTGCGTCCCATCACCCACGTGGGATGGGCGCAGGCCTGGTCCGGTGTCACGGCCTCGAGCTCGGCCAGATCGACACTGCGAAACGGACCGCCGGACGCGGTCAGCAAAATGCGCCGCACACCGTCGTGAAGCATATCGCCGCTGTAACCGGGCGGCATACACTGGAACACGGCATTATGCTCGCTATCCACCGGCAACAACACGGCGCCATTCTCACGCACCGCGTCCATGAAGATCTGGCCCGAGACCACCAACGCCTCTTTATTCGCCAACAGGATACGCTTGCCGGCACGCGCCGCCGCCAATGCCGGCAACAGCCCGGCGGCACCGACAATGGCGGCCATGACGCAATCGGTCTCGGCCAAGCTCGCCACCTTGACCAGCCCCTCTTCACCGGCCAGCACCTCGGTCTCCAGGCCGGTCTGCTGCAACTGCAGCGCCAAGGCCTCGGCGGCCGCCTCATCGGCCATCACCGCGTAATCCGGCTGGAATTCACGGCATTGCGCCGCCATTCGGTCGGCGTCGCTGTTGGCGCTCAGGGCCACAACACGATAGCGATCGTCATGGCGCGCGATCACATCCAGGGTGCTGACGCCGATGGAGCCGGTGGATCCGAGTACGGTAACGCCGATCATCGTGCCCCTCCGAACAGGCTCAAGCCCAGGGCGAAAATGGGTGCCGCCGCGGTCAGGCTATCGATACGATCCAGCATACCACCGTGGCCGGGCAGCAATTGGCCGCTGTCCTTCACGCCGACGCGGCGCTTGACCAGACTTTCGAACAGATCACCGACGATGGAAAACAGCACCACCACCAGGGACAAGAGGACAAAACCGGCGATACCCAACAGCGGCAACTCAAAACCGAAGGCGGCGATGAGCGAGAACAGACCCGCCGCGACCAAGCCGCCGACGACGCCTTCGACGGTCTTGCCGGGGCTCACCGCCGGCGCCAGTTTATGCCGACCCAGCTTGCGGCCGACGAAGTAGGCGCCGCTGTCCGCCGCCCAGATCAGCACCATCACGAACAGCATCAGGTAGGGACCGTCGGCGGAAAAGCCGTGAATGCGGGTCAGCGCCAGCCAGGTCGGCACCAGCACCAGGATACCGACGAGCATACCGATAAAGGTATCCCGCGCCTTGATACCCTTGGCACCGCGATAAACAAACACCCATGCGGCGCCCACCAACCACCAAGCGCCCGCCAGGGCGAAGATCATGAACCCGACACCGGCCAGCTGCCGCGCGCCGAGATGGGCCAACAGCAACAAAGTGACGATCATCAAGGCATACGCGGTTTTCGTCACCACGGAGTTCAACCCGATCAGACGGCCCCACTCCCAACTGGCGATCACCACGAACAGCGCCAGGATCAAGGCCAACACCTCGGTATTCAAGCCCAACACAGCCCACACCACCAGTGGTATGAGCACCAGTGCCGTCAGCAGACGTTGCTTAAGCACTTCTGATCTGCTCCACCTGATCGCCGGTGCGTCCGAAACGACGCTGGCGACTGGCGAACCAGTGCAGGGCCGCATCCAGTTCATCCTTATTGAAGTCGGGCCAGAGGGTGTCGGTGAAATAGAGTTCACTGTAGGCCAGCTGCCAGAGCAGGAAATTACTGATGCGCTGCTCGCCGCCGGTGCGGATAAACAGATCAGGCTCGGGCATGTCGGCCAGGCACAGCTGTTGATGAATCAAGTCTTCGGAGACAGCCTCGGCGGCGATCTCGGCGGCCGCGATACGCCCGGCAATGGTCTTCACCGCCTGGGTGATGTCCCAGCGACCGCCGTAGTTGGCGGCGATGGCCAGCTGCAGACCGGTGTTATCCTGGGTCAAGGCCTCGGCCTTGTCGACCTCGCCGCGCAGCTTGCCGGAAAAGCGGCTCAGATCGCCGATGATCCTGAGCCGCACATTGTTCTGATGCAGGCGTTTGGATTCACGCTGCAGGGCGAGCATGAACAACTCCATCAGCAGCCCCACTTCCTGTTCCGGACGGCGCCAGTTTTCGCTGCTGAAGGCGAACAGGGTGAGCACCTTGACGTCCAGCTCACCGCAACGCCGCACAATGGCGCGCACCGACTCCACGCCGGCACGATGCCCCGCCACGCGCGGCATATGACGGCGCTTGGCCCAACGCCCGTTACCGTCCATGATGATGGCGATGTGGCGAGGGATCTTGCCGTAATATTCTTCCGCTTGTGGGCCTTCAGACATGCGCTTACCTACAGGTATGGAGCAAATTGCACTGAAACTTGGACGGGACCGCCACGGCCCCTCCAACACTAGATCTCCATGAGATCTTTTTCTTTGACTGCCAGTAACTGTTCTATGTCGGCAATGTTCTTGTCGGTGATTTTTTGAATCTCTTCTTCACCGCGGTGTGACTCGTCCTCGGTAATCTCTTTTTCCTTCAACAACTCTTTGATGTCGTTGTTGGCGTCACGACGGATATTGCGCACCGCCACGCGCGCGCCTTCGGCTTCGTTGCGGACCACGCGAATCATCTCCTTGCGCCGCTCTTCGGTGAGCATGGGCAGGGGCACGCGAATCGTTTCACCGGAGGTGGACGGGTTCAGGCCCAAGTCGGAGTTGAGGATGGCCTTTTCCACCACCGGCACCATGCTCTTTTCCCAGGGCTGCACGGTCAATGTGCGGGCGTCGGAAACCGACACCGTCGCCGCCTGATTGAGCGGCACTTCGTTGCCGTAGTAGTCCACCTTGACGTGATCCAGCAGACTGGTGTGGGCGCGGCCCGTTCTGATCTTGGAAAATTCGCTTTTCAGGGCCTCGATGCTTTTTCCCATCCGCGTCGCGGCATCCTTCTTAATTTCTTCAATCATGCTTAATCCCTTTACCGAACGAAAGTGCCCTCTTCATTCCCCAACAAGGCATTCATCAGGGCACCGGGTTTGTTGATATTCAATACACACAGGGGCATTTTGTAGTCGCGACACATCACGATCGCGGTGGCATCCATAACCGCCAGGCGCTGATCCAAGACCTGGTCGAAATCCAGCGTCCTATAACGTTGCGCCGACGCGTCCTTGACCGGATCCGCGGTATACACCCCATCCACCTTGGTGGCCTTGATCAGCAGGTCGGCACCGATCTCCACCGCACGCAGACTGGCGGCGGAATCGGTGGTGAAGAACGGATTGCCGGTACCCGCGGCGAAGATCACCACGCGCCCCTTTTCCAGATGACGCACGGCGCGCCGACGGATATAGTCCTCGCAGATCTGGTTGATCTTGATGGCCGACATGACACGGGCGTAAATGCCGCGATGCTCAAGGGCGTCTTGCATGGCCAGGGCATTGATGACCGTGGCCAACATACCCATGTGGTCGCCGGTAACCCGATCCATGCCCGCCTCGGCCAGTCCGGCGCCGCGGAAAATATTGCCGCCGCCGATCACCATACCGACCTCGATACCGGCCTTGACCAGGCCCTCCACTTCTTCCGCGATACGTTTGATGGTATCAGGGTCAATTCCGTATTGACCCTCACCCATCAGGGCCTCGCCGCTGAGCTTTAGCAGGATGCGCTTGTACTTCGGAGCTTTTACCACTGCCTCATTCACGTATCAGGCTCCCTTGGCTTGAGCCATGACTTCGGCGACGAAATCCTCTTCCTTCTTCTCAATACCTTCACCCACCTCGAGGCGCACAAAGCCGGTGACCTTGGCGCCCTTGGCGGCAAGCAGTTTCTCGACGGTCTGGTCGGGATCCTTGACGAAGGGTTGACCCAGCAGGGTGATCTCCTTCAGGTACTTGTTGATGCGGCCGGAGACCATCTTCTCGATGATGTCGGCGGGCTTGCCGCTTTCGGCCGCCTGAGCGGAAAAGATCTCCTTTTCCTTGTCGATGACGTCGGCGGGCACCTCATCGGCGCTTACGCAGACAGGCTTGCTGGCGGCCACGTGCATGGCGATGTCGCGCGCCAGCGCCTCATCACCGCCCTCGACGGCGACCAGGACGCCGATGCGGCTGCCGTGCAGATACGCGCCCACCACGCCGCCCGACTCGACCCGGCTGACGCGGCGCACGGAGATGTTTTCACCGATCTTGGCGATCAGTTCCTTGCGCGCCTCTTCCACCGTGGCGCCGCCGTCTTCGATGGCGGTTTGCGACAGTGCTTCGGCGCTATCGACACCGGCGTCCAGGGCGCGGCGTGCGACCTTGTCGGCGAAGGCGGTGAAATCATCACCCTTGGCGACAAAGTCGGTTTCGCAATTCACTTCCACCAGCACCGCCTGCTTGGCGTCGGCGCCGCGCGCCATGGCGATAATGCCCTCGGCGGCGACCCGGCCGGCCTTCTTATCCGCCTTGGCCATACCGCTTTTACGCATCAACTCGATCGCCGCATCGATGTCGCCGTCGGTTTCCACCAATGTCTTTTTACATTCCATCATGCCTGCGCCGGTACGTTCGCGCAGTTCTTTCACCAGGGCTGCTGTAATTGCCATTGCCTCAACCTCGCTAAATTAACTAGTTAATATCTGTCTATACAATGAGCCGCCCAGGGGGCGGCTCGTTCGACCTGTGAACGACGACGGCGTTTAGGCCTGAGCCGATTTACCTGCTTCGTCCTGCCCCGCCGCGGTCTTCTTCGGCTGCTTGACGGTGGTCTTCACGGCCGCTTCTTCCAGATCGTCGACTTCGACGAATTCGTCAGCACCGCCGCTGACCACGGAGGCGCGGCCGGTGATCACGGCGTCGGCCAGGCCGCGCGCGTACAGGGCAATGGCGCGGGCTGAGTCGTCATTGCCGGGGATCATGTAATCCACCGCGCGGGGATCGTTGTTGGTGTCGATAACGCCGACCACCGGAATGCCCAGGGTGTGCGCCTCGCTGATGGCGATCTTTTCGTGGCCGGAATCGATGACGAAGATCGCATCGGGCAGGGTGGCCATGTTCTTGATGCCACCCAGGCTGCGCTCCAGCTTTTCCATCTCGCGGCGATAGCCCAGCGCCTCTTTCTTATTAAAGCGCTCCATGCGGCCGTCCTGCTCCATGGCCTCCAGCTCCTTGAGGCGCTTGATGGATTGCTTGATGGTCTTGAAGTTGGTCAGCATGCCACCCAACCAGCGGTGGTTGACATAGGGCATGTCGCAACGGGTGGCCTCTTCACGGACGATGTCCTGGGCGGCGCGCTTGGTGCCGACGAACAGGATTTTACCCTTCTTGGCCGCCAGGCTGCCGACGTAGTTCATGGCATCGTTGAACAGCGGCAGGGTCTTTTCCAGATTGATGATGTGGATCTTGTTGCGATCGCCGAAGATGTAGGGACCCATCTTCGGGTTCCAGTAACGGGTCTGGTGGCCGAAGTGAACACCGGCCTCCAGCATTTGACGCATAGAAACGTTAGACATTTAGATTCTCCTGAATCGGGTTAAGCCTCCGTACATCCCGACGACCCAACCTCTGTGGCTATATTCGACCCTGAGGCACCCAGGCAGCGGTGACGATGCACGTGTGAATTTGCCGGCCAAAACCGGCGGTTATTTAAAGACGCCCGTCAAACCGGGTAAATCCGCGATGACGAGGTTGCAACAGGCGCCTTGCGTCCAAACCGGTGAATTTCCATCCGGTTGGCGCGCTTTATACCATAAAGCGGCCTTGCGCTCAATCTTCACGGCCCTGCGCCAGCGCCGGAAAAAAGGCAAAAATCTGTGGGCTGACAAGGAGATGCAAAACACGCTAATATGGTCGGGATACCCATTCCTTAGTAGTTTATTCAGGTTCTTCAGCATGGCCGTCAAGATAAAAACCCCGGAAGAAATAGAGAAAATGCGCGTCGCCGGCCGCCTGGCGGCCGAGGTGCTGCAGATGATCCGCCCCCATGTGCAGCCCGGTGTCACCACCGAGGAACTGGACCGGCTATGCCATGACTATATCGTCAATGAGCAGCAGGCGATTCCGGCGCCGTTGAATTATCACGGTTTTCCCAAGTCCATCTGCACCTCGGTGAATCACCAGGTCTGTCACGGCATTCCGGGCCAAAAGGTGCTCAAGAGCGGTGACATCGTCAACATCGACGTCACCGTCATCAAGGACCACTATCACGGCGACACCAGCAAAATGTTTTTCGTCGGCGAGCCCTCCATCCTGGCGCGCCGGGTCTGCCAGATCAGCCACGAGTGCCTGAAATTGGGCATCGAAATGGTCAAACCGGGCGTCAAGCTGGGAGACATCGGCCATGCCATCCAGCAATACGCGGAACAGAACAGTTTTTCCGTGGTGCGCGAATATTGCGGTCACGGCATCGGCGCCGAATTCCACGAAGACCCCCAGGTGCTGCACTACGGCAGGCCCGACACCGGCCTGAGCCTGAAACCAGGGATGATCTTCACCATCGAACCCATGGTCAACGCCGGCCGCCGCGAGGTCAAGCTGCTGCCGGACAAATGGACCGTGGTGACCAAGGACCGCAGCCTGTCGGCGCAGTGGGAGCATACCATCCTGGTGACCGAAGACGGTCATGAAGTCCTGACGCAACTGGCCGGCGACGCACTTTAGCCCGCACCCCACCCATGTCCGCCGTACCGCAACCCGTATTTGATTCCGCCCGCTTCGAGGAGGAGCTGGCCGATGGCCGCGCCGCGGTGCAGGTGTATCGCGAATTCCTGCGCAACGCCCATAAGGCCATTGAACAGCGCTTCATGGAGGAGCGCCGCGCCGCCGCGTTGGTGCAGGCGCGCGCCGAACTCATCGACCAGGTCCTGACCCGCGTCTGGCGCGACTATTTCTCCGCCAAGGACCCCAACATCGCGCTGATCGCCGTGGGCGGTTACGGCCGCGGCGAACTCCATCCCGGCTCGGACATCGACATTCTCATCCTGCTGCGCAACGCCGATCAGGAGCGTTATCGTGAGGCGCTGGAAATGTTCGTCATGTTCCTGTGGGACATCGGCCTGGAGATCGGCCAGAGCGTGCGCTCCATCGACGAGTGCGTGGCCGAGGCCAAGCAGGATATCACCATCGCCACCAATCTCATCGAGGCGCGCCATCTGGCCGGCCCGATCGAGCTGTTCGACACCCTGCGCCACGAGACCGGCCCGGACCGCATCTGGCCCAGCCGCGCCTTCTTCGAAGCCAAGTGGGACGAGCAAATCCGGCGCCACCACAAATACGACGACAGCGCCTACAATCTCGAACCCAATATCAAGGAGGGTCCGGGCGGACTGCGCGACATCCAGATGATCGGCTGGGTGGCCAAGCGCCACTTCAACGCCGACACCCTGCACGACCTGGTGAAACACCACTTCCTCAGCGAGGAAGAATACTTCCAGCTCATGGAGGGCCAAAACTTCCTCTGGCAGGTGCGCTTCGCCCTGCACACCATTACCCAGCGGCGCGAAGACCGGCTGCTGTTCGACTACCAGCGCACCCTGGCCGAGCTGTTCGGCTATCGCGACGAAAACACCAATCTGGCCGTCGAGCAGTTCATGAAGAAATATTATCGCACCCTCATGGAGCTGAGCTTGCTCAACGAAATGCTGTTGCAATTGTTCCAGGAGGCCATCCTCTACGCCGACAGCCACGGCAAACCCACGGTCATCAACAAACGATTCCAGATTCGCAAAGGCTTTATCGAGGTCACCAATGAGCGCATCTTTAGCCGCTACCCCTTCGCCCTGTTGGAGGTGTTTCTGCTGATCCAACAGAACACCGACATCAAAGGGGTGCGCGCCTCCACCATCCGCCTGATCCGCAGCCATCGCCACCTGATCGACACCAGCTTCCGCGAAGACCTACGCAATCGCAGCCTGTTCATGGAAATCCTGCGCCAACCGCGTCGCGTCAGCCACGAACTGCACCGCATGAACCGCTACGGCATCCTGGCCAAATACATCCCGGTGTTCGGCAACATCGTCGGCCTGATGCAGTACGACCTGTTCCACATCTATACCGTCGACGAACACACCCTGATGGTGATCCGCAATATGCGCCGCCTGACGCTGAAGCAGTACGAGCATGAGCTGCCCAATTGCAGCAAGATCATGCGCGGCATTCCCAAACCGGAACTGCTCTACCTGGCCGGCATGTTCCACGACATCGCCAAGGGTCGCGGCGGCGACCATTCGGAACTGGGCGCCTTGGACGCCATAGACTTTTGCCTGCACCACGGCCTGAGTAACTACGACACCAACATCGTCGCCTGGCTGGTCAAACAACACTTGATCATGTCCACCACCGCCCAGCGCAGGGACATCAGCGACCCCGACGTGATCACCGAATTCGCCGCCAAGGTCGGCGACACCACCCGCCTCGACTATCTCTACCTGCTCACCGTCTCCGACATGCGCGGCACCAACCACAGCATCTGGAACGATTGGAAGGCGACCCTGCTGCGCGAACTCTACGAGGCCACCCGCCGGGCGCTGCGCCGCGGCTTGGAAAACCCGCAGGATCTCAACGAATACTGCCAAGAGATTCAGCGCCAGGCGCGCGCAATTCTGGAACGTCAGGATGTCGCGCCGCAGCGCGTCGATAAATTGTGGCGCACCCTGAGCGAGGAATATTTCATGCGCCATTCGGCCGATGAAATCGCCTGGCACACCGAGGCCATTCTGAGCAATGACGGCGAGACCTTCCCGCTGATTCTGGTGCAGCAGCACGCCCAACGCGGCGGCACTGAGATCTTCATTCACATGCCCATCGCCGATCATCTGTTTGCCGCCAGCACCGGCACCTTCGAACAACTGGGTCTGACCGTCGCCGACGCGCGCATCATCACCTCGGACACCGGCTACGCCTTCGACACCTATGTGCTGCTGGAAGAAACCGGCGAAGCCATCCAAAGCCATCACCGCGTCAACGACATCCTCAATTCGCTGCGCCGCGAATTGCAGCAGAGCAGCTACACCCACAAAGAAATCAACCGCCGCAGGGCGCGCCGCTTGAAGCACTTCGATACACCCACCGACATCAGCTTCAACCAGGATCAGCGCAACCACCGCACCGTCATGGAGATGATTACCGCCGACCGCCCCGGCCTGCTGTCCAAGGTCGGCCAGGCCTTGATGAAATGCAATGTCCATTTGCAGAACGCCAAGATCGCCACCATCGGCGAGCGCGTCGAAGACGTGTTTTTCATCAGCGACAAGGACAAGCAACCGATCAGCGATCCGCAGGTGCTGGAACAATTGCGCCAGACCATCATTTCTTATCTCGAAGATTAGACACGCCGCCTATGAGCGTCACACCACCCAGCATCAAGCCGCACCTGCTGCCGGTTGTCATCACCCTGCTGGCCCTGCTGCTGGCGCTAGGCGGTGACGGCGTCAACGAGGCCCTGCGCTACCAGGCCGCGGAGATCAAAGGCGGTGAGCTTTGGCGGCTGCTGAGCGGCAACCTGGTCCACCTGGGCTGGGGGCACACCTTGATGAACCTGCTCGGGCTGGGCCTGATCTGGGGCCTGTTCTGGGGCGCCTTCAATCAGCGTCAGTGGCTCATCATCACCTTCGTCAGCGCGCTGGCGGTGGGCCTCGGCCTGCTGGCCTTTAACCCCCAGCTGCTCTGGTATGTGGGACTCTCGGGGGTACTGCACGGCCTGTTCGTCGGCGGCGCCGTGGGCGGCATCCGCCGCGGCGACCGGCGCGAAGCCATCCTGCTGGTCGCCGTGGTCGGCAAGCTCATGTGGGAACAGTTCTACGGCGCCCTGCCCGGCTCCGCCGACATGGCCGGCGGCCCGGTCATTGTCGATGCCCACCTCTACGGCGCCATCGGCGGTGCGTTCGCCGCCCTGCTGTTCAAGCCACGCCTATGGTGTAAAACGGATTAAGGCGATGTCCATCCCCTGCTACGTCAGCGGCAAAGGCATGCACGCCGGGCAAACCACCTGGGCCTTCAAAACCACGGTGATGCAAACACTGGCAACCACCGGCCTCGGCTACGACACCCGCTACCACTACTACCGCCAGCAATTCCCCGACATGCCCGTCGACGACTTCGCGCGCATGGTCTGCGACCCGATTGAATACTACGACAAGGATTGGCCCGCCTGGCGCGCATTGCACAAAACCAAATTCAACAACGAAGACCAACTCACCACCACCTTCTTTCTGGAACGCGACCGGCGCTTCCAGGACGAAGCCCGGGTCGCCATCTACGGGTTTGATGAAGCCGGGTTTGGTTCAGGCGTCAATGCCATGCGCTTCATCGCTGCCGACAAACCGATTCTCGGCTTTCTCAACCCCACCATCGAGCACTCACGGCTGAATATCCACAACGTCATCCAGCTGGAGATGGAATATCCCGAGCTGGTCACGCTGCAGCGCTATACGGATATGACCGAAATTCCCGCGCGGATCGCCACCTGGCTACGGGCGCTGTAGGCCTGGATTGCCGTCGACATCCGCCGGTCCCCATTAAATCAGCAAGGAGAGTATCGTGTACAAACTATTAACAGGCATTTTTATGCTGGGCGCCCTGTTCGCAGGGGGAACCGGCTCAAGTTATGCGACAGCTCAACATGACCAGGATGGACAGGAACAGGGGCCGGCGCAAAACGCCACCCATTGGTCGAAGACATTAACCGAGCCACAGCGCACACAGGTCGACCGGATGCACCATGCGCTGGACCGAATCCTGGAGCCACTCAAGGCCGACGAAGAACAGGCGCACAAACAACTCAACCGATTAACCATCAAGGACGACATCACGCAGCCGGAGATCAACCAGGCCATTGATAAACTGACGGACATCAAGAACACGATCCTGCGCCACCGTCATGCGCACCTTGTCGAAATGCGTATGATTCTGACCGATGAGCAGCGCGTCTCTTATGATGCAGCGCTATTAAAACGACGTGAGATTAAATAGCCCACTGACCGGGCTGAGCCATTTTGGGCACGCGAACCTCGGCAACGCCCGGCGATCAGATTCGCAATGGGGATATGGGACAAAATGGCCCATATCCCTATTGTCATTTGAGGCGAATATTAGAAAAGTGTTAACAATCGATGCGTTCAAGATGTTGGGTTGTAACGCAAGACCGGCTGGATGGTGGTGGGGATTTTAGGGTATCTTGGGGTGTTACATTACGCCGGAGTGGGGTCTAATTAAACCTCCCCCTTTTTTTTAATTTACGGCTTTAGGAAAACAACCTCCCAAAAGCTGGGATTTATTCATCCCCTGCTTCCTGTTGTTTTTGCAATTGCGCCACCACTCGCGCGCGCTCACGTTGCAACTCTTGTTTCAGTTCCTCTTCACTGGGCAGGTAAGGCAGGTATTTGGCGCTAAAGAGTTGCTGATTGTCCGCCAGCACGGAGTATTTGACCACCGCTTCGCTTTTCTCACTGCACAGCATCAGGCCGATGGTGGGATTGTCGTCGTTGTCTTTACGTTGTTCGTCGTAGAGGCGGACGTAGGTATCCATCTGCCCTACGTCCTGATGAGTAAGTTTGCCCAGCTTGAGATCGATAAGCAGAAAGCATTTGAGCTTGAAATTGTAGAAGACCAGATCTATGTAAAAGTCTTCGTCTTCAAAACGGATTAGCTGTTGGCGTTCGACAAAGGCGAATCCCTTACCCAATTCGAGCAGGAAGTGCTGTAGGTTGTCGATGATGCCTTGTTCGATATCGCTCTCCAGGTAGCGACCCGCGTCGAGGTTGAGAAAATCGAGGATGTAGGGATCACGCAGGTACTCCTTGGGCTGTTCGGCCAAGGGCGAGGTCTGTTGTGCGGCTTCTTGCTCTACCGCCTCTTTATCTTTGCTGCTGAGCAGGCGCTCGTAGTAGAGCTTGCCGATTTGGCGTTCCAGGGCGCGTACGCTCCAATGCTGCTGCGCGGCTTCCGCCATGTACCACTCTCGCGCTTTGGGATTTTCCACGCGGGCCAGTATGTTGTAGTGGGACCAGCTTAATTCGAGAGACAGCGTCTCGCGAATTGGAAAAGCGAGATAAAACCGGCGCATATTGCGCAAGTTCGTGACATCAAAACCTTTGCCAAATCGCTCAGTCAATTGGCCCGAGAGGTATTTCAGCTGCTGCTTTCCATAAGCGGCGCGGGCCTCGCCCTGTTGTTCGTCCTCAACAATCAGGCGGCCAATCTCCCAATAGCTGACCACCATGGCGTGGTTGACCGCTTGGCGCACTTGGCCACGGGCCTGTTGAATCACCGTGCTGATGTTATTCAGCAGTGCTTCCATGTCTGTTGACGGCATTTGACTCATGCGATATTTGTTCCTACCCCGTTAATCCGCTTGATAACCCGGTGCGAGTAGCAGGTCCTCCACCCCATAAAAAGCGGGTTAGTGTTCCCAAGCCGGTAGTAGGCGAGTAACCACAGGCTTCTCAGAACACACCTGGAATAACATCAGGCTTGGGGGTTCCCCCCCCCGGCAGTCCCCTACCCCGCTTCCCGCACCGCCCGAATCCGCTCCAACAACGCCCGACTCTCCCCTGCCAGCCGCTTATCGGCCCCGGCAAACTGCAACGCCCGGCGGGCGAACTGCTCGGCGCGACGCAGGTCTCCGGCATCGAAATGGAGCTGCGCCAGTGCCAGCCAGCCTTCGGCCTTGCGCGGCTCCAGGCGTAGCGCCCGCTCGATCAGGGCGACGGCCTGCTCGGATTCGCCCGCCGCTGTTTTGTCCTGCGCCTGGGCCAGCAGGATCTCCGCCGGGCCGACCGGCTCGCCCTGTTTGGGCGGGCTATATAGCGCGCAGCCGTTGAGCAAGAGCACAACGATCAGTAGTGAAATTCTTGTCATCGAAACATTCCTTTAATCCGGTCCCAAAAATTACCCACCGAGCGTTTCACTGCTCCACCCGCACAGGGAGCGTAATCCTGCGGCGCGGAACCTGTTACGAAGGGCAGCTCATGTTGCTCATCACAGCCGCCGGCGGCACGCAGGCCGGTGGCGGCATCGACGGCGACGGTTTCGATCCGCGCCGGCGGCACGGCGCCCTGACTCAGGTTGATCTGTTGCATGATATCCGCCCACACCGGCAATGCGCCACTGGCGCCGGTCAGGCCGGTGACGCTGTTGTCGTCGTGGCCGATCCAGACCACGGCGGCATAGTCGCTGCCGAACCCGGCGAACCAGCTGTCGCGCAGGTCGTCGGTGGTGCCGGTCTTACCCACCAGCGACAAATCCTCGGGCAGGTGTTGGCCGACGCTTTGCCCGGTCCCCTCACGCAAGGCCAGGCGCAGGGCTTGGTTGACCAGATAGACATGCGCCGGGTCGAAGCGCTGTTCCGTCTCCAGGGCGTAGCGCTGCAGGGGCTGGTGCTTGGCGTCCAGCACCTCGCGCACGGCACGCAGGGGCGTGTGGAAGCCCTGGTCACTCAGGGTCTGGTACATCTGGGCCATGTGGATGGGGGCCAGCTCCAGCGAGCCGAGGATCACCGAGGGATAGGGCCGAATGGTTTGGTCGATGCCCAGGCCATGGAGTGTATCCACCACCCGCCGCAGGCCGAGATCCAACCCCAGCTGGACGGCGGCCTGGTTGTAGGAGTGGCTCAGGGCGGTGGCCAGCATGACCTGGCCGTGGCTCTCGCGATCATAGTTGGTGGGCGACCAGACCGTGCCGTCGGACTGTTTCAGCTCTACCGGGCCGTCGTCGATCAGGGTGGCCAGGGTGTATTGGCTTGGCCGGCTCAGGGCGGTGAGGTAGAGCGCCGGTTTCAGCAGCGAGCCGACCGGGCGCTGGATGTCCAGGGCACGGTTGAAGCCGCGGTAACGGGGCTGGCGGCCGCCCACCACCGCGGCCACTTCGGCGCTGCCGAGACGCGTGATCACCAGCCCACCCTCCAGGCCGCGCTTGCCGTAGTCACGCGCCAGACGCTGAATACGCCGGCTCAGGGCCTGTTCGCCGGTCTCCTGAATCACCGGGTCCAGGGTGGTGAAGATGCGCAGCCCCTCGCTGCGCAGATCCGCATCATCGTAATACTGCTGCAGCTGGCGTTTCACCAGATCGAGAAAGGCGGGATAGCGGCTGCTGCCCAGGTTGGGCTTGGGGGTCACCCCCAGCGGCGCGGCCTGGGCCGCTTTGGCCCGCGCCCGCTCGATGACGCCGTCGCGCCACAGGATTTCGATGACCCGGTTGCGCCGCTCGCGGGCGCGCTCGGGATGACGGCGCGGATTGTAATAGGCGGGGCCGCGCAGGATGGCCACCAGCAGGGCCGACTCGGGCAGGGTCAGCTCTTGCGGCGGTTTGTTGAAATAGAACTGTGCCGCCAGGCCGAAACCATGGATGGCGCGGTTGCCGTCCTGGCCCAGATAGATCTCGTTGGCATAGGCCTCCAGGATCGCCTCTTTGTCATAACGCAGCTCCAGCAACAGCGCCATGATGGCCTCGTTGATCTTGCGCGTCAGGGTGCGCTCGCTGTTGAGATAGAAGTTTTTCACCAACTGCTGGGTCAGGGTGCTGCCGCCCTGCACTACCTTACCGGCGCGCAGGTTGGCCCAGGCGGCGCGGGCGATGGCGCGAAAATCAAGGCCGTGATGGCGGGCGAAGTGGCGGTCCTCGACGGCCTGCAGCGCGACGGTGAGCAATGGCGGCAGGTCGGCCAGACGCACCAGCACCCGGTCTTCCCGATTGGCCGGATGGATGATGCCGATCATCATCGGCTCCAGGCGCAGCAGGGTAAGGGGTTTGCCGCTCACGGCATCCGTCAGTGATGCCAGACGCTGCGCGGCAAAGGTGAGGCGCATGGCACGGGCGGGTTCTTCAGTGTCCCAATGGCGAAAGCTGCGCGTGGTGATCACGAAATCATCGCCGTCACGCCGATAGCTGCCCGGTGCGAAGCCATCCACCGAGGGCTGGTAGCCGATCAGTTTCAGCTCGGTAAGCAGATTTTCGGGGCTAAGCGGTTTGTGGGGGTAAAGCTCGAGCGGCCGGGCATAGACCCGCGAAGGCACCGACCAGCGTTTGCCCTCGAATTTGTCCTGCACCACCCGGTCGAGGTAAAGGGTGTAGCCGGCCAGGGCCAGCAGACCCACCACGCCCAATATAAACATCGATTTAAACAGGGTATAACGACGGGGAGGACGCGCAGGGCGCGCGTTACTGCGTTTGTTTGCCATCGCCGCATTATAGCAAGTCGCAGCGGCGCAAATCGTCTTGGCCGGCGCGCAGCGTTTGTCATGAGAATAAAAAGATTTACACTAGGGCCTGCCACAACGGAAATTCTTCAAATCGACAGCAGGCCCCTTAATGAAACAGTTACAAACCGTATTCTTGATCGCCGTCACCCTCTTCTCCACCACCCCTCTGCACGCCCAAGAGGCGACCGAAAAGGCCGAAATTCTGGATCTCATCAAGACCCTGGCGCGCTTGACCGACATGGCCGATGCCTGTGGCGAGCACATGAACTATTTCGGTAAGAAA
Organism: Candidatus Tenderia electrophaga; assembly: GCA_001447805.1. Classification (NCBI taxonomy): domain Bacteria; kingdom Pseudomonadati; phylum Pseudomonadota; class Gammaproteobacteria; order Tenderiales (SeqCode); family Tenderiaceae (SeqCode); genus Tenderia (SeqCode); species Tenderia electrophaga (SeqCode). The sequence goes on along the minus strand of CP013099.1, from coordinate 1,727,131 downwards.
GCGCTGGAGGGGGAGGTCTGTAAGGAGTTCAACCAGGCCTATCATGACCAATGGCCGACACGCGCCGCCTTGCAGCAGCAGGTGAGCGACTATACCGTGCGGCTGCAAAAAGGCGATTATACCTGTGACACCTGCGAGGTCATGCTGCAACGAGTCGAAGAGTTACGCATCACCGTGACGTATTATCTGGACTACATGGATTTCGTCAAGACGTTCTGAGGTCGCCGGATTCAGCGCTCATTATCGCTTTCCTTTTCCATACTCGCCGCCACCGCCTCCATGCGCTGGTAGCGATCGGGATAGCTGGCGTGGATCGAGAACAGGCGCTCTTTATCACTGCGATCCGCCTTCTCCAGCTCACCCGTATAAGAAACGATGCGGTGGCGCATATCGGCGCTGCTTAGGCTGCCGGCAATGCGCACCGAACAGGCGTCGGCCTGCAGTTCCTGCTGTCTGGAAAAGTTCAGATAGCTGCCGGATAGGCGCAGCAGCAGTTTGCCGTAACGCTCGCGCGCCACGCCGTTCAGATCCATCAGGTCTTTTAATTCATCAAGGGTGGTCACTGTATCGATCAAACGGGCCTGCAATTCACGGGTTTGGTGGCGCTTGAGGACGTGGGCAATTTCATGGGCCATGACCATATCGGCGTAATCGCTCTCCAAGGCAGCAGTGCTTAAATATATATAACCGCCGGGCGCGCTGTACCCCTGAATCTGGCTGCTATTGAGCAGATAGAGGTGAAACTCATAGGGATGATCTTCATGGATCGACGCCACCACCCGCTGTAACAACGCATCGGCCATTTGGTATTGGCGTTTGGCCCGCCCCACACCGCTGCGCGCGATAAACTTGGGATCCGAGGCAATCTTCTGCTCATGCAGCTGGCTGCCGTATTGGCGCTCGAACCCCATGGGCAGCCAGTTCATGCGCTTGGCCTTCTGTTTGGCGCTGTCGAGCAATACCGCCTTGTCGGGTTTCTTGAATAACGTGATCAGGCCCGTCATATCCGACGCGCCGAAAAGCTGGGCGATATTCTTTTCCAGCGTGAACGGTTCGACGATAGTGGCGCAGGTGTAATCATCCGGTCGCAGCGCGCCCTCGTAGTCGTGGGCCTCGGCCGCCAGGGCCAGCACATCCAGGTCGACCTGTTCGGTCTCGGCAAGGTCATTCTCAGTCTCTTGCGTTGCCGCGCTCTTTTCCTCCAGGCGCTGTTTGAGCTGCTCCTTGAAATCGTCAAACAAGCCGGCGACGCGGGTTGGTTGCTCTTCGCCGGCCTGAATGGCGGCAGCGCAAAGCAGCAACAGCAAGCCATATCCGAGGCGGGACGTGTAACACATCATGCTCATGGCTGATCCCTTTTGTTAATCTCATTGCGTGCCATTTGCACTGATTGCAGATAATCGAAACTATAGCCGTACTTCTTGGCCAAGGCTGCCCGAACGATGTGCCGCGACACATTAGCGGAATCACTATGCTGCAGCGCCTGGTTCAACGCCTGTTCGAACTCCTGTTGATACGCTTGGGATTCAATGGTAAACCCGCCGCCAAACTCGTCACCATTGGCAAGCGCCCGCCAACGATACTGCTGCTCCGGCATGAGCAAGGCGGCAGGAATACGGACACTGGCGCCGGGGCGATCCAGCTTGAGAATCGCTTGCTCCTCATGCGCGCGCCACAAGGCAAAGGATTCGATGCGGGCATGGCCCTTGTCGTGACTGGAGAAGACCAGGGCTTGTTCGGGCATGAGCACATAGCCGTCAGGAAAGCCGGCCAGTTCCTCGTAGGTATTGAGCCGCTTCATCCCTAGGTGGGTGACCGCCTGGGGAAAGAAGATATCCCGCAGCACCTGCAAAAAAGAGGCGTCGTCGCGCCGGCTCGAGCGTGCTGCAATGTCGATGGTGGCCGCGCCGTCCGTGTCGGCGTCTTCGAGCACGGCGCCACTCTCCAGGCATGAAATACCGCTCTGCAGGTTTGTGTAACACAGGGTGGCGCCCGGGCAGATCACAGTCACTTCATCACAGGGACTGTAGGATTGTTTCAGCGCCATCTTTTCGCCAGCGCGTACAATGCAATCGGCCTTACCTTGCTTCACGTAACACAAGCTGGCCTGACACCCAAGCGGGCTGAGCGTTAGCAACAGTATGCCGCTGTAAATCAGCGCTTTCATTATCCCTCCTCCTCATGATTCATAGCACCTCATGGACGAATACCAGGACGGCAGTCAACAGCACCACGAGCAGAAACACCACCAGCGAGACATAAGAATCGAAAAACACACAGCATTTTCCCTGAGCGGAGCGCTGCGCCGAGCGCAGGCTGGGGAAAAACTCGGCAAACAGCACCGCCGCTTCCGTAACCATAGCGACGGAGAAGACGATATTCCATGCCAAAAATATCGCCAGCAGCAGCGACAATGCCACCAGCAACATGATAGGCAAAACCAAGGGGGCAACCACAGCGATCATCCAATACGGTTCCACGACACGTTTCAGCACCACCAACAAATAGCCTCCCACTAAGGCGCATGCAACGCCGATGCTCAGCGACCATGCCATGGACACGGGGGCGACTGAATCGTGGGCGGAATAATAGGCGGCAGCATGCAACACCACACCGGGTTGCCGCCCGGCCGGTGTCAGGTACCAATCACCATAGCCGTAACTGCCACCGATAAATACCGTCTGATCGGAGCGCGGGCGCCACGCCCGTTTCAGCTCTTGAAGACTGTCCACTACAAAGGGTGATAAGTGGCGATAGAAATGGGCGTTGATGGGCTCGAACTCACCCGAGGGCGATGCCGGTGTCAACCACAAAAAATCCAGCTCATCGCCGGACTGTTCCACACGTCGACAGACGACGGCGGAGTTTTCCCGTTGCTGGGCGGCGGCATAGGCGACGTTGGCCAGGGTCTGCGGCGCAAGCAGACGTTTCAGCACCACACCTTCGTGGGCGTGAAGATGGGGCAACCCGAAGCGCACACCCGCCCGGCACATGTTCTCCAGCCACGCCCGTTTGATCTCGTAGGCCTGCGGTGTAACCACGGGCGCCGGCGTCGTCAGGGTCACCCCCTGGGGCAGTTCGGCGGCCAATTTTGCCAGTAGACGGTCCAGCGCGGCCTGCTGTGGGTCCCCGCCCTGAGGCAATGGAGACAGGTCGATATCGATCACCAGCTGACCGGGCACCGCCGAGGCGTCAAGCAAGGCATTCATGGCGTCCATCAATTTGCCTCGCTCGAGGGGCGAGGTCTGGTTGAAGTAAGACTCGTACCAAGCCTGGCTAAATAGCACTACGGCCGGCATAACGGCCGCTGCCGGTGGGTCAGTGTCAGCGCTGTCCTGGGGGTGACCCACCAGACTGACGGCCAGGCGCAAGGCCTCCGCATTTACCTCTTCATTAAATCCGATATATTCTAAAATTGTGATCAAACATGCCGCGAACAGCGCGGCAAGCAAGGCATCGCGCAGCACGTCACGCCTGGAGGGTTTATATGAGTTGAGCTGTTCCATGCCGCCATGTCAGTCCGGACACGCCAACATTAGGCAATCAGGGGGAAATTCTCAAGACAGCGGCATACATCGCTGGCCGGGGCATGGCCGTCATGCGATGTGCACACGTCGGGATGGCCCGGGATAATGAATATATGGTTTGACAAGGCGGTTGCGATGCGGCGATGCGCACGCCACGCCGGTGGCCTATCCTCACTCAGTGATGCACGCCGCCTTCGCCATGGGCATGACCGTGCTCAATCTCCTCCGGCCTCGCCTGGCGCACGCTCACCACTTCGATATCGAAACTCAGGGTCTTGCCGGCATAGGGGTGGTTCATATCCACATCGATGTTTTTAAGGCCCGCCTTCACCACGCGCACCGGCTGTGAGCCATGTCTGCTGTTGACATGCACGATCATACCCGGGCGGTAGCGCGATTTCTTGCCGTGGCCCAGCACGTGACTCACGGGCACGCGCGTGATTGCGCCTTCACGGCGTTCGCCATACCCTTGGTCGGGCGTCAAGGTGGTGGTCAAGGTATCGCCCGGCTGTTTACCTTCCAGCGCCGCCTCCAAGCCCGGCAACATGCCGCCGTGGCCGTGCAGATAGGCCAGCGGTACACCGCTGCTGCGGGTATCTTCCAGCGTGCCCTGCCCAGGCTCGCTGACACGGTAGTGAAACCGGACCACCGCATCCTTTTCGATCAACATACTGTGTACTCCCTCATGATCACTTATAATTCCAGCCATTCTATTTTCAATCGCGGTTTTGCGGAAGAGAGCGAGACATGAATCTATACGGCATCATTCTGGTTGCAGTCGCCCTGGGCGGCATCGCCGTCAGCCTGTGGGGTTGGCGCGTACTCAAGCAGGCCCGACAAATGGCACAATGGCCCAGCACGGACGGCGTGATTGTGGAATCCAAGCCCTGTTCGGCGCAGGACGATCTGCTGCCCCATATCGAATACCGTTACGAAATCGGCGGCGAGACCCATCGGCGCCGCTTCGAGTTTCCCAGCGGCACCAATCCCATGCCCGAGCTCGCCGAGAGCTATGTCAAGAAATATCCGCTGGACGCTCCGGTTCAAGTATTTTACAACCCGGACGAGCCCGGCCAATCCACCCTGGAGCCGGGCAGCCGGGGCGACTGGATGATACTGGTGCTGGGGATCTTGATGACCGTCGGCGCACTGGTGAGCCTGCTGGTCTCCCTATAAGCCGTCACCGGCCATTTGCCTGGTGATGGCGACGTATTGGTCGATGGTCTCTTTTTCTGCGACCTTGTCGGCGGCCGCCATAAAGCGCCGGATCTCTTCGGCCGCTTCGTCTTGGCGACCCTGCTTCCATAAGGTGTTGAACAGCGCGATGGAAAAGTTTCCCTGGCCCGGCGCCATCAAGATCAGACGCTCGAACACCATCTCCGCCTCTTGCAGCCTGTCGGCATTAAAATAGGAACCGCCGAGCATCATCAAGGCCGCCTGGTTGTCGGGCGCCTGCTTCAAGAGCTCCAGCAACAGCATACGGGCATCTTCATCATTGCCCGCATCGATCAGTTGACGCGCCCGATATAAATGTTGTTCGCTTTTCTGTGCCACTACCAAACCTTGTTGTGTTTGCTGATCATGGATGATGATAATCACGCTTCCTGCTTCAACTCCGATGCATATTGGCGGGCCAACGCTTCGAAACGCGGCGTCAATCCTGCGTCCTCATAGACCGGGTCGCCAAATTCATCCTCGGCCACCACCTTATCACCCGGCACGTAGGGCAAGGCCTCCTCGATCTCGTCCAGCGCGGTGCTCACTAATTCGGTCACCAGTCGCGTTTCGCTGCAGCCGGGGAAAATCTCGGCCAAGGCGCGGATACGGGCATAATCGCGTGCCGTGAGCTTAACCGTGAATTCGTGCTCGGCCGGCTCGCTGCGGGAATCCGCCTCCCAGGTTTTGATCAACTGCTTCATTCGGTTCATGACGTCATCCTCAAGATGTAGATAGGCCCATGGCGAGAAGCCATGGTATAGCGAGACTCGGTTGGCACGACAGAGTCCGTCTCGACGCGTCGTTTATGCCTTGTCGAGGATGGGATAGTCGGTATAGCCCTTCTCGCCCGGCGTATAGAAAGTGTCGTAGTCCGGCTCGTTCATAGGCGCCTGTGTCTGCCATCGCTGCGGCAGATCGGGATTGGCGAGGAACGGCCGTCCCACCGCGATCAGGTCCGCCTTGCCCGGGATGTGCTGCTCGGCGCGCTCGGCGTCATAGCCGCCGGACAGAATCAGGGTATTGCAGAATTCATCGCGGAAGACCTCCTTGATGGAACTGGGTACGTCCGGCGCGCCCATGGCGGAATGATCCACTAGATGTACATAGATCAAGTCCACCGAATCCAGTTCCTGAGCCAGGTAGGTGTAATCCGTTTCCATGTCCTCATACAGGGGCATGTCGTTGAATACGCCATAAGGCGATAAACGAATCCCGACCTTGTGATGGCCGATGGCATCGCAGGTCGCTTGGGCCACCTCCAGCATGAAGCGGGCGCGATTTTCGATACTGCCGCCGTAGTCATCTTCACGCAGGTTGGTGTTGGGGCGAATGAACTGTTCCAGCAGATAGCCGTTGGCGCCGTGCAGCTCCACGCCGTCGAAGCCCGCCTCCATGGCATGGCGGGCGGCCTGCACGTATTCGTCTTGTGTGTTGCGGATATCATCCAGTGTCATTGCCGCCGGCACCGGCAGCGGCTGCAGCCCTTCACTGTCGGTATACATCTGCTCCCCGGCTGCCACCGCGGAAGGCGCCAGCACCCGCGCCCCGGCGGGCAAATTGAGCGGATGCGAGACGCGCCCGGTATGCATCAGCTGAATAAAAATATGGCCGCCCTGCTCATGAACCGCCTCGGTAATGTGCTTCCAAGCTTCGATCTGCTCAGTGGAAAAGATGCCGGGAATACGCGGATATCCCAGCCCGTTGGGCGACGGTGACGTGCCTTCGGTGATAATCAGCCCCGCCGAGGCGCGCTGCTGATAATAGCGGCGCATCAGATCATTGGGAATATTATGTTCGGCTCGGTTTCGTGTCATCGGTGACATGACAATACGGTTTTTCAAGACCACATCGCCAAGGCGGTATTCAGTAAACAAACGCGACATCCTCATACTCCAGTTTTTGAATTTTTTGCTTTAGCGGAAGATGATTCCCCACTGCCGGTGTCCGGCTGGCAGTGCCTGTTACACCCAAGTATATGATGGATGCATAGCGTGAGTCATGGCCAAACCGCCCTATAGCCGGGGCAATATCATCAAATACGCTGAGGAAATAAAGGCATGGCGGGGCGGACCACCGCGTCAGGCCAGCAGGATCAAGGCCACACCCACGACCATCAAGGCGGCGGATGAGAAGTTGCGCGCCAGTTGTTTTTCATGGAACAACCAGGCCCCATAGAGTATGCCGAACAGCAGACTGGTGCGTTTCACCGCGATCATATAGGCGGCCTCGACCTTGGACAGGGCTAGAAAGTGGGTCACCACCATCAATGCGAACAAGGCCCCGATCAACAGATGCCAAGCCGGTTGCCGCGTCAGCACCCGCAAACTGACCGGCCGCAGCAGCGCCACCGCCAAGAATGCCGCCGCACCGAGCACGACAAAATAGAAGACGGCGAAATTCATTGTGCCCACATACAGCATGGCGGCCTTGCCGCCCACCGAGGTCAGGCTGTAGATCACGGCCACCATCAACATACGCCGTGAACTCTGCCGGTAGACAATGGCACGCAGGGGTTCGTACCACAATCGGCGTCCGTTACGGTGCAGCTTATCGATATTCAGCAGGTAGGCGCCCACGACCACCAAGACGATGCCGATCGCACCCAGCAGGGAGACGCGCTCGTCCAACACCCACCAGCCGGTGAGAATAATGAACACGGGTGTAAAAGCGAGGTACGGCAGGGTCTGATAAAGCGGCGCGTCCCGTATCGCCTGCATGTACAGGTATATGGCCAGCAACTCCAGCGGCACCAGCAGCGCCATCCAAGCCCAGAATGCCCACGGCGCAGACGGCAAGGGGAAATACAACAACAAGGGCGCCAGCAGCACGCCGGTCACCAGGAATCGGACCAGCATCATCTCGCTGCCCGAATATCCCTGCAGACGCATCTTGGTGAAGGCATCGGTGGAGGCCAGGCTCAAGGCGCATAGCAATGACAGCGAGAACCACTCCACTCAAGTGCCACCTAACACCAGACGGGGAGATGCAACGGTGACCGATACGCGGCTTGGACTAGTCCTCCTCAAACAGCGGCGACCCGCCCGCGGGCCAGTCGCCGAGGGGGTAAGGATGTTCCTCGCTGTTAAAGGTCAAAAAGCGCAGCACCTGGTAGTGATAGAGACTCAGGCTCTGTCCGAACCACAACAACTTCTCATTGACCGAACCGGTAATGACGACATTGAAAAATTGAAACACGATCACCACTGCAGCGACGAATTTGGCGACCCACAGACAAACGGCAAACAACAGCATGAACAAGCCGCGGCGCCATATACCGGGTTCATTGCCGCGATCTTCCATGTCCATATCCATAAATGACTCCTTAGGTTACGCCGACTTACTTGCTGCCTATGGTAGCAACTTTTACGTCAGTCGTTGGCTGGATTCGTCACCAATCAGCAGAGTAGAAAGCGACGCCCGAACACCGCAACCAGTACCAACACCAAGATGACGGCAGCCGTAACACACCACAGCGGCGGATAATGGCCAGGCGGGGGAATTGAGTGGCGATTCGCTTATACCCGGCGGCGATTATGACAAGTCTTGCGGCGCATCGGTAACGCTCGTTATCGAAGTGGAAATGACCGCCGATTACTCCTCCGGCTTGATAAACTTCAAGGTCATGCGATCACTCTCGCCGATGGCCAGATATTTCTCGCGATCGGTCTCTCCCAGCGTTAAGCTTGGTGGCAAGGTCCACACGCCTTTGGGGTGATGCTTGCTGTCCTTGGGGTTGGCGTTGATCTCGGCACTGCCGACGAATTCGAAGCCGGCATCCTCGGCCAGCTTAATGGCATAGGCCTGGTTGACGTAGCCGCTGCGCGCCTCGGGGTCTTGGGGGGTGCTCGGGTCACCGCGATGTTCCACTACACCGAGCACACCGCCGGGCTTGAGCGCCTCATACATGGCACTGAAGACCTGATCGGCGTATCCGCCGGCCATCCAGTTGTGGATATTGCGGAAGGTAAGCACCATGTCCGCGCTTCCCGCCGGAGCAATGGCGGTTTTATCGGGCGGCGCGAGCACAGTGATATTCACTCGGTTAAAGACGTCATGCGACGCCATTTTTTGTTTAAAGCGCTGTGTGCTCTTACGTGCGAATTCAGAACGGGAATCGGGATCGTTGCCGGCGGCGTAAAAGCGGCCGTGGTCCTTAAGAAACGGCGCCAGGATTTCGGTATACCACCCGCGACCGGGAAAGACCTCGACCACCGTCATATCATCTTCGATACCGAAAAAGCTTAGCGTTTCAACGGGATGCCGATACTTATCGCGCGCCTGGTGGGCAGCCGAGCGGTGCTCGGCGTCGAGGATAGCGCGCAGCTTTTCTTGAGTGTCTTGCGCGTTGACTGCTGCCGACATGGCGAACAGCGCACCGGCGCTAAGCGCTATTATGAGGATACGGCTGAATTCAACATTAAGTCTTCGGTTCATTGCAGGGGCTCCTGTCGCGGTGGCCGGTTTGGACCCATGGCAATTCTCGTCCAGCCAATGGGCCAAATCAATGGATCAACAACAAGCTTAAATGCCGGGATCGCCTATGCCAAGCCATTGCGGCTATGGTCTGCCGCGCTCAGCTTGCATATTGGCCAATTCCCAACTATTTTTTTCAAGCATGGCGCAGTCGCGGGGAGGCCCGCTGCGGCCCATGATCGAGTTGTGATCTTTTAACGGTAATGTGCGGAGGACAAACTCATGCACAATCGTGTCCCGGAAAGCTCTGCCAGTTACGCCGCCACGGGGGTGGTGGTCATTTGCCTGCTCGCTAGCGTCTTTATGTTTGTGCGGCTCTTGTAGTAGGCCTGTAGATCCGCAACAAGATAATTATTCTACCGCTTTATTCCGCAATACTACGCGGAATGTTTAACAACAAGCCCGCCCGCGGCACTATCCCGGGCGGGCTTTGTTATGTGCAGGGATTACGGTGCGGCGGGGCTGAGGCTCGCCTCCTCCAAGATCACCGCATAGCTGTACCCCATGCCGAAGTCACGATCGACGGTCACGAGCGCGTCCACCTCAACCCTGTCCCCCACGCTGGCGGTCTGCTGACTGGTCACAGTGATGTCGTTGCTGCCTTCGCCACCGGTACCGTCCTGAATGTGAAGAAAATTCTTGCCCATGATGTTGTTGTTGACCTTCACCACTTTGCCGCTGATATGAATACGCTTGCCGGCGATTTGGCCCTGTTGGGCGAAAATCTCGGCGACAGTCAAGCTCGGCAGATCGTCGGCAGCCAATAGCATGGTGGGGGTGATAGCGATAACGGCAGCCAGCGCTGCAGCGATGAATTGCGTGTTCATTGGGGATCCCTTACTCCGGTAAATCATCTTTTTAACACGGATCGGGACTGTAGGTAAGACTGGCGCTGAATAATCTTCGCACTGATGAGGACCGGTGCGGCAGTGATTCACGCGGCGCGTTTGGCCGGCGCCTGCTGCGAGCACAAGCACCTGCCTTCCGTCTTCAGTATAGGGTAAAGTACACCGAATTGCACATTGTTTTGATATAGGATGCCTGCCTCATGATTACCCGCCTCGGACGTTGGAAAATGCGAACGGATTGCCGCACCTTAGCCCACCCATGGCTCGGGCTGCTGGGCATTATGTTATATCTGACACCGGCCAGCGCCGGCGCCCTAAGCCTGGGCGAGCTCGAGGTTCAATCGCGGCTGAATGCACCGCTGCAGGCGATCATCCCGCTCTCAGCCAACGCCGCCGAACTGGCGGACTTGGAGGTCGGTTTGGGTACCGAAGCGGCTTTCCAGCGGGCCGGTATCGAACATGACGAATTGCTTTATTCGCTAAGGTTCGCGGTGGTCAAACACGGCGACGTCGCCCATATTCTATTGACATCCACCAATGTCATCCGTGAACCGCTGCTGGAATTCGTCATCTCGCTGCGATGGGCCAACGGCGGGATGCTGCGCGAGGTGGCGGTCTTTCTGTCGCCCTGAGGCCGGCAGCCGAAATGAAGCTCCACGCCAAACCACCGGGCCGATGTGGTACCCTCTTGCGCCAAATCATACGTAAATTAGGGTAAGTATCAGTGAATGTCTCTGACGCCATCCAACGCCGGCGTTCCGTCAGTCTGTTTGATCCGGCTTATAAAATCTCCGATGCCGAGGTGCGCGAACTGGTTGAGGCGGCCAATCTTTCGCCTTCCGCCTTCAATATTCAGCATTGGCGCTTCGTCTGGCTGCGCGACCCGGCGGTATTGGGACAGGCCAGTGAGGCCGTTTGGTTTCAACCTCAAGTCACTGACGCCGCGCTGGTGTTGCTGGTGTGCCTGGATCTAAAGGCTTGGCAAAAATCCCCTGAGCGTTACTGGGCCAATGCCCCGGCCGAGGTCGCCAAACACATGATCGACAACACCCTGCAGACCTATGCCGATAACCCGCAATTGGAGCGTGACGAAGCCATGCGCTCCGCCTCCATGGCCGCCATGACCCTGATGCTGAAGGCTCAGGACATGGGTCTGGAATCTTGCGCCATGGCCTGCGACGAGCAGCGTATGGCAGACATCGTCAAACTGCCTGAGGATCATGCACTGTGCATGGTGATCGCCTTCGGCAGAGCGCTCAAGCCCCCCTATGCGCGGCCGGGCTTGCTGTCGGTGGAAGACGTTCTGGTCACGGATTCTTTCTGAGAGAAAAGCCGGGGCATTGCGCCCCGGCGGCGGATTGGATTGCGTTCAGCGCTCGGCGGCCTGAACCGCGGCCGGATCGACCAGCGGAATTCGTTCCGCACCCTTCATAGCCTTTTGCTTGCTGGAGAACTCTTTCACTTTGCGCTGCGCGGCTTCGAAGGCGTCACGAATCGCAACGTAAAGGTCTTCGTTTTCTTCACGCTTGATGACGATCTCGGCACCGGGCACGGTGATATCAAGACGCACGTTGTACTGGTTGCCTTGATGCTGGTGACGGTGCGGCGCCTCTACCAAAACCCGACAGCCCATGATGCGATCATAGAACTGGTCAAGCTTCGCTGCTTTTTCATGTATCGCCTGCTCGGCAGTTTCAGAAAGCGACACATTGCGGGAGGTAATCTGCAGCGGTAGTTTCATAGGGTTCTCCTTACGGTTTTAGGATTCGCCCGACCTGTCAGGCCCGTCTCCCAGGCGCGGGCGCCAGCTCAGTGACTGACGGGTTTTTTGAAGCCTTTTCAATGACAGTATAAATAGATTTCACTGGTCGCGCCTAGACAATTTGTGGTTAACCGATCCCACATCAAGCGTAATCCCGCGATGGCGGGCTTCCCCTATACACATGCGAAAATTCGGCGTTAATCCATTAAAGCGCCCTAATATTCGTGCCGATACCATTGGTGAGTCTAAGACCTATAGATTTGCTGGGGAATCCGCACGACCCAGCGCACAAGCAGTGCATTGATCGCCTAAGGAAATGGCCGCGGATCCTTGCAGTACCGTTGTGTTTAGGAGGTTTGAAATGTCACAGCTTGCAGAACCGATGATTAATTCCTGGTATAAGACCCCGGATTCCCAGACTTTTCGCGTTACCGCCGCCGATCTGGACGAGGGCTTCATCCAAATTCAGTATGCCGACGGCAGCTTTGAGGGCTTGGATAGCGATATCTGGGCCAAACTCGGCGCCGAAGAGATCGAACCCAACGAGGAATGGCTGGAACAACTGGACGAGGACCTCAACGAACTGGATTTCTACGAACTGGGCGGCGCGCCGGGCAGCGAAGCCTTCGATATGAGCGAATACTACGATTGATGCCCAGCGGTCCGGACCGAAGACCGGTCCGGGCCCTCCCCCCATCAAGATTTACGTTTTACCTCAAGAACATTAGGCAAACTGCTGATCTTATATAGTATTTTGCTTAAACTACTGAGATCGTCGATCTCCAGGGTCAGCAGCATGCTAGCGGTGTGACTCTTGCGCTCGGACAGGGTATTGACGGCGATGATATTGACCTTTTCGTTGGACAGCAGCGCCGCCACATCGCGCAACAAGCCCTGACGGTCGAAGGCCTTGATCTGCACATCCACGGGATAGACCTGCTCAGTGCCCTTGCTGCTCCACTCCACATCGATCAGCCGCTCTGGCGATTGGTTGATGTAACGCAGCACATTGGCGCAGTCCTTGCGATGGATGCTGATACCCCGCCCCTTGGTGATATAGCCGGCGATCTCGTCGCCGGGCACCGGCTTGCAGCATTTGGCAATCTGGGTCAGTAGATCCCCCACCCCTTCGATGGTGACATCACCGCCGCCGCCCTTATCCGATTGCGGCGCGCGCGGTTGGATGGCGGGTTGCTCCCGGGTCTGCTCCTCCTGCCGAATTTCTTGAATCAGTCGCACCACGCGGCTGATCTTGAGGTCGTTACGCCCGAGGGCAGCGAGAAACTCCTCCAGCTTGGGAAAATTCAGGCGCCGCGCCAGACGCTCAAAGTTCACTTCAGTAAGTCCGAGACGGTTGAGTTCTTTTTCCAACAGATTGCGTCCGTCGGCCACGTTCTTGTCAAAGTTGAGCATTTTGAAGAAATGCATCACCTTGCTGCGCGCGCGGCTGGTCTTGAGATAACCCAGGTCCAGGTTTAGCCAGTCGCGGCTGGGCTCGCCGCGTTTGACGGTTAGGATATCCACCTGCTCGCCGGTCTTGAGCTTGTAGGTCAGCGGCACCATATGGCCGTTGACCTTGGCGCCGCGACAGCGATGACCGACCTCGGTGTGGATATGGTAGGCGAAATCCAGCGGCGTCGCCCCTTCCGGCAGGTCGATGACATTGCCCTTGGGGGTGAAGACGTAGATGCGATCCTCGAAGGCGTCCGATTTGAATTGGTCGACAAACTCGCCGGCGTCCACCACCTCCTCCTTCCAGTCAAGCAGCTGACGCAACCAGTTGATCTTGCGTTCGAAACCGGGGTCGTATTCGGCGCCTTCCTTGTAACGCCAATGGGACGCCACGCCCAGTTCGTTGTCCTGATGCATCTTGTGGGTGCGGATTTGCACCTCCACCACTTTGCCGTCGGGCCCGAACACGGCGGTATGGATGGACTGGTAGTTGTTCTGCTTGGGCGTGGCGATGTAGTCGTCGAACTCGCCCGGGATGTGGCGCCACAGGGCGTGGACGATGCCTAGCACGGTGTAACACTCGGGGATGGTATCGACCAACACGCGCACGCCGCGGGTGTCGTAGACCTGGTGATAATCGATGCTTTTGCGCTGCATCTTGCGGTAAATGCTGTAGATGTGTTTCGGCCGGCCGCTGATCTCAGCGTTCACCTGCACCTTGCCTAGTTCGCCCTCAAGGGTCTGGATGAAATTGGTGATGAATTCCTGGCGATCGACGCGCCGTTCATCCAGCATCTTGGCGATTTCTTTGTAGAGCTCGGGGTTCAGAAAGCGAAACGAGAGATCCTCCAACTCCCACTTGATCTGCCACATGCCCAAGCGGTTGGCCAGCGGCGCATAGACTTCAAGGGTCTCGGTGGCGATGCGTTTTTGTTTGTCTTGCGGCAAGGCCGCAAGCGTGCGCATGTTATGGGTGCGGTCGGCCAGCTTGATCAGCACCACACGCACATCCGCAACCATGGCGAGCAGCATTTTGCGCAGGCTTTCGGCTTGGACCCGTTCGCGTTTCTCCTTTTTACTGATTTCTTGCAGGCCCTTGAAGGTCTGGATCACCATCATCTTGGTGACCCCGTCCACCAGATTGGCAATGTTATCCCCGAATTGGCGGCGCACCTGGTCGAGGCTGATGTCGGTATCCTCCACCACATCGTGCAGCACCGCGGCGGCGATGGTCTCGTAGTCCATGCGAATGCCGGCCAGGATGTCAGCCACCGCCAGCGAATGCTGGATATAGGGTTCACCGGAGATGCGCTGCTGTCCGGCGTGGGCCTTAAGGGCAATATCGGTGGCCTGGTGGATCACATCGAAACCGTGTGCAGAGTACCTGTCTTGCAGCGACGCCAACCATTTATCAACATCGATCTGCTGTTTGCTGTTGTCGCTGCCTGTTGATCCGGTTACGCTGACCATAGCTGACTACTTCTAATCATCATCCTTGTCGTGGTGGGCGCCATCGTCGTGATCCTTTTTCAAGTCACCGAACTCGTGGCGGATCTCGGCGAATTTCAGCAATTGCTGCGCCACCTTGTGATTGATGCTGCCATGCGGGTAATTGCCCTCGGCATCCGGCACACCGGCGGGCACACCGGTGAGCAGCTCGATACCCTGGTCGATGGTCTCGACGGCATAGATATGAAACTTGCCCTGCTCCGCCGCCGCGATAACATCCCGGCGCAGCATCAAGTCGCCGACATTGCTGGGTGGAATCAATACGCCCTGCTCGCCGTTCAAACCGCGCTCGCTGCAGACATCGAAAAAACCTTCAATCTTCTCATTGACGCCGCCGATGGCCTGCACCTGACCGTGTTGATTGACCGAACCGGTGACGGCGAAACCCTGTTTGATGGGCACGCCGGATAAGGCCGACAACAGGGCATAGAGTTCCGCCGAGGAGGCGCTGTCGCCCTCGATCTCGCCGTAGGATTGTTCAAACACCAGGCTGGCGCTCAGGGCCAGTGGACACTCCTTGGCGAAGCGGGCGCCGAGGAATCCGGCCAGGATCAGCACGCCTTTGGAATGCAGCGGCCCGCCTAGATCGACCTCGCGCTCTATATCCAGCACATCGCCGTCGCCCATACGCACGCGGGCGGTGATGCGGGTCGGCACGCCGAAGGAGATATTACCCAGATCGATCACCGACAGTCCATTGACCTGACCTGCGGCCGTGCCGCTGCTGTCGATCAATAGGATACCGCGCTGAATATGCTCATGCAGACGCTCCTTCATGCGACTGCCGCGGTGGATCTGAGCGCTGATGGCGGCCTGCACGTCTTCGGCGTTGACCAATTCGCGGCCGTGCTGATCGGCCCAATAATCCGCCTCGCACAGCAGGTCACAGATACTGCGCATGTGGGTGGTGAGCTTGGCTGCGTTTTCACTGACCCGGGCACTATGCTCGATGACGCGCGCCACCCCGCTACGGTCGAACGGACGCAGCTTATCCTTCTTGGCCAGGGTAGCGATCAGGTGGGCGTAGAGCTGCTGGCTTTCCGTGCTGCGCTCCATCTGGTCATCGAAGTCGGCCGCCACTTTGAACAGTTCCTGAAATTCGGGATCGAGCTGATACAACAGGTAGTACAGCATGCGGTCTCCCACCAATACCACTTTGACATTGAGCGGCACGGGTTCCGGCTCCAGGGATACGGTGCTAACCAGGCTGAGCATTTGTTCCAACGAACCGATGCATATTTCACCCGAGCGCAACGTACGTTTGATCGCCTCCCAACTGAAGGGGTGTTGAAACAGCTTGTAGACCTCCAGCACCAAATAACCGTTATTGGCGCGGTGCAGAGCGCCCGGTTTGATGAGGGTAAAGTCGGTGATCAGGGCGCCCATCATGGCCATATGTTCCACCCGCCCAATCAGGTTCTGATAGGTGGGATTGTCCTCGTAAACCACCGGTGCACCTTGGCTATCGCTGTGATCGACGAGGACATTGACTTGATATCGACGAAACGAGCCGCCGCTGTGGTTGGGGCCGATAACGACTTGGGCGTCCTCTTCTTCACCGCGGCGAAAATCATCCACGTTGGCGATCACGTCTTCTTGTACGCTGTCGAGGTACTTCAGCACTTCATCCTGATCTTGGTAATGCTCGCGCAGTTCGTCAATCAGATGCCCCACCGCCGACATGGCCAACTCGGCATTAAGCTGCTTGATCCTCTCGCGCGCCTCACGACGCCATTGGGGAGCCATGCGCAGGATATGCTCCAGCGCCTCCTGCAATTCCGCGATCTCGGCCTCGAACTTGTGTTTAACGTCGTCCGGCAGCTTCTTGAATTCCTTAGGATCGATCACCTCGTCGTCGCGCGCGGGGGCAAAGGCAAAGCCGTTGGGGGTGCGGATCAGCGCGATGCTTTTTTGCTGCGCCGCCTGGCGGACTTCATCAATGGCGCGCTCCTGCTGGTTCTTCAGCTCTTCTTCCAGTTCATGAATGCTGGCGCGATATTCATCGCCCTCGAACAGCGCCGGAATGGCGGCGCGTAACTCTTCCACCAACTGTTTCATATCATCGTGCAGCTTGCGCCCCGTGCCCGGAGGCAAACCAAGTGCGATGGGTTTGTGCGGGGCATCGAAGTTGTTGACGTAACACCAGTCACAGGGCGCTGCTTCGCTGGAGGCCTGTTGCTTCAGCAGGTGGGTCACCACATTGTGCTTGCCCGTACCGGCCGGCCCCAGGGCAAAAATGTTATACCCTTTCTTTTTGATACCCATGCCGAAATGGATGGCCTCCAGGGCCCGGGCCTGTCCGATTACTTCGCTCAGGTCATCGAGCTCGGCGGTGGAATCGAAATCGAATTGAGACGGATCGCAGGCCTGAAACAATGCCTGTGCCTGCAACGGCTTTATATTACTCATCATGATTCCCTTTATGACAACGCCGGAATATTCTTATTCTCGAGTTAATAATAACGTATCTCCGACCACGACCGGATATAGGTCTACCCAGCGGCAACTTAAAAAAAAGCCCGCAGCGGAGTGCAGGCCTTATGACGGTCTGGTTTAAGACAAATGTCAGTTATCGAGGTTGTACCCGAATGCGGTGATCAGTCTGTCTTCCAATTCGATACGATCGGCCAGAATTTCGCCGAGGCGGGAGAGGTCGCTTTCCAAATTGTTAAAACGCGAACACTGATCGCTGCAATCATACTTGTCATTAAAATCCAGAATGGTGTTGGTGCTATCCAGGATGTCGGGATAAATATTGGTGGCCACATCGTAGATCTCTTTGCGGCGCTCGTTGTTTTCGGCGAAATAGCGATAAAGTTGGAAATGGGCGTTGGCGGTGTAATCAACCAATGATTGGCAAAATTCCTGTAACAGCATTTGCACGTCGGAAATATCGCCAAACGGTTTTTGTTTCGCCAGCATGGTATACAGCGACAGCATTTCCGTTCTGGCGCCGACCAGCCGCTGAATCATCACCATCGACCGGCGTCGATCGGTGCGCGGCATTTCAGTTGTTGCGACCATAATCCCTCCACTTTCAACTGATTACTGGTAGATAATACCAAAATTAGTGCACTTGCCCATACTTGACAGCGGATATTTCCGACAACGAAAAAGGGAGGCCGCGCCTCCCTTCGCTTAGTGACTGTTTGCTATCGCTTTATTTGAGATCATCATCCAGCAGACCGCGCCAGTAATAGGCCTTGCCAGGGTCCTGGGACAGTCCGAACCAGCCCTCTTGATAGCCGACCACCAGATACGCCTGTGCCGGAGAATAGCCGCCTTCAGCGGCCTTCTGATACAGGGTAACGGCCTTGTGTTCGTTACGCGGCAGGCCCAAACCGCCGTGATACATCAGGCCCAGATTAAACTGCGCCTGGGGATCGCCTTCCGCAGCCAGATCTTCCCAAATGGTCACGGCTTGTTTGAAATTCCCGATGGCCGCGGCATCGAAACTGTTCGCCATCTCACCCGCCGCCTGGGCCGTAGAAAACATCCCCGACACCGCCATGGCCACCGCCACCAGATTCCAACGCACTTTGGTCAACATGTTGCTCTCCTTAACCTTTTAACGCTTAAGTTCATATTCAAGGGAAATACCCACGTCACATTTGTAGCCTTATATAAAGATGTATTCCGTGAACCGGTTCACAAAAATGGCATCCGGCGAACAAAAGAGATCAGAACGGGATCGCAACAACAATAACAAACAGCCTAAATAAACATCTATAACTACATGTTTTATATTTATATTACAAACATGGAGACGGCGATCAGCAGCAACACCGAACCAAACACACGTTTCAATTGCGTGACCGGCAGCGCATGTGCCAAACGCGCCCCCAGGGGGGCAAAGAGCAGGCTGGTAGCTGCGATACCGCCTACCGCCGGCCAATAGATAAATCCTGTCGCCAGGGGCGGCAGGTGGATCTCATCCAACCCAGTCAGCAGATAACCCAGTGCCCCCGACAGGGCGATGGGTAGACCACACGCCGCGGACACCGCCACCGCCTGGTGAATATCACGGCCGCGCCAGCACAAATACGGGACCGTCAGGGTGCCGCCGCCGATGCCGAGCAGGGCGGAAACGGCACCTATGCCAGCGCCCGCGAGTAACAGCTCCAAGCGCTGGATAGCGACTGTCATTGCGCGGCGCACCGCAGGGGCACCGGCCATCATGTAGATGGCGATAACGAATTCAACCAAAGCAAAAACGCGCTGCAATACGGAACTGCTGAGCTGATCCGCGATGACCGCCCCCAGCAGACTACCCAACAACATGCCGCCGGCCAGCCCGTACACGATGTGCCACACCACTGCGCCGCGGCGCTGATGGGCCAGTACCGCCGAGATAGCGGTCATGACAATACTTGCCAGGGAGGTCCCCAGCGCCAAATGCATGATAGTGCTGCTCTGCATATCCTGCATCTGAAACGCCACCACCAGTACCGGCACGATGATCAAACCGCCGCCCACGCCCAGCAGGCCGGCGCTCAAGCCAACGGCGCAGCCGAGCAGCAGATAAATAACAATGGCATCCAGCATATGCTTAGGGGCGAGATTGTTGTGATCGGTTCACGCTACCATAGTGCCATGCGCGTGAATAACAAACATCTGCTCGTCGTCATCTCCGCTCACGGTTACGGCCATGCCGCCATGACCGCACCCTTGGTCAATGCGCTTTACGCGCTGCAGCCAACACTTAGCATCACCATTCAGAGCGCCGTGGCGCTGCCGTTCCTGCAGCGCAAGTTCCATATGCCGTTTCAGCATCTGGCCAATGAAACCGACTTCGGCATGGTAAATCGCGACGCCTTTGCAGTGGACATGGACGCAAGCCTACAACGCTACCGCGATTTTCATCAGGACTGGGTGGGCAGAATCAAGGCCGAGACCGCATCCTTGGTCAAGCTGAACGCCGACGCCCTGCTCACCAACATCGCCTATCTGCCCCTGGCCGCCGCCGCCCAGCTCGGCCTGCCCAGCGTGGCCTTCGGCTGTCTCAATTGGGCCGAGATCTTTCATCATCATTTCCCCGACCAGCACGCAATCTATCAGCAAATGCTGGCCGCCTACCGCAGCGCAGACGCCTTCATCCGCAGCGAACCGGCCATGCCTATGGCCGGGCTGGACAGCGAGACGGTCGGCCCCATCGCCGAGCGTGGCCGCATGCACCGCCATGAGCTACTGCGATCCTTAGGTGTCCCATCGCAGACCAAACTGGTACTGGCCACCATGGGCGGCATCAAGACGGAAATGGATGTCGCCAACTGGCCTCGACTCGACAACGTCCACTATCTGATACCGGACATAGCGTCAGCGCAGCGGGATGATATCTCGTCCCTGTCAACGGCGGAAATGGACTTTATCGACATGCTCCGTTCCGCGGATGCCCTATTGACCAAACCGGGCTACGGCGCCTTTACCGAGGCGGCCTTCAATCGCACGCCGGTGCTGTATGTGGAGCGTCCCGACTGGCCTGAACACCGCTATCTGTGTCGCTGGCTGGAGCGCCACCTGCCCAGTCGCGCCATCTCGCGCCGGCAGTTTAGCCAAGGTGAGTTCGGTGCCGAACTGAGCTGGCTATTGCGCCAACCGGTCCACCCCCAGGCGCCGACCGCGGGACTGGAGCAGGCCCTCGCCGTGCTTTGCCGTCATTTAAAAATTGAATAAAAAATAACAGTTATTCAATACGTTATACAATCCCCAGCGGCGCAGTGGCCGCGCTTGTCAGTCATCTGCTTGTATGCCAAGATCGTAGGTCCGCGCTCGAAAATTGGCGGGGGGGAGATTTTGAATCAAACGGGAAGGAAATAAATTTATGAAGACTATCGATATTGCGCTGGTCCGCTTTCTGCAATTCCTGGTATTGCTGTTTTTTACCTTTGTGGTGTTTCTCTGGTACGGCTGCGCTTCACTCATACCGCTGGCGCTGTGGGTCAATCTGACCGACTTTTTCAGCGGCGCCTTCGGGCCCATTACATCCACTGTGATCGCCCTGATCATCATCGCTGCCTTAGGGCTGTATCTGTCCAAGATCCCTAAGTTGATCGAGACCTTTCTCGCCACCGGTGTAGACATCATCAAACTGGGCAACACCTGCGTCCGCCGCATGAGCGACATTGCCGCGGCGGTCAAGAACGACGCCCCGCCTCAGGAACAAAGAGTGGAAATCTCACTCAAGGACAAACTGTCCTAAACCTTGGAACGCTTATTACCATACCCGGCCGGCTTCGCCCGCCGGGCCTTTTTTGGCCCTGAGTTTAGCGCGGCCTGACGCGTACGCTCGCGCGTCGACGTGCCGCCGCTACCCGCCGGTTGCCAGGCGGGCACCAGATGGCGCTTGCCGTTGCCGATCAGGTCGGCCCGCCCCATGCGCTTCAGAGCCGCGCGCAGCAGCGGCCAGTTTTCCGCATCGTGATAGCGGATGAAGGCCTTATGCAGGCGCCGCTGCCGCGCCCCGCGCGCGCTGAACACCGACTCACCGTTGCGGCGGATCTTGCGTAGGGGATTGGTCTGGCTGTGGTACATGGCCGTGGCCAGGGCCATGGGCGACGGCAGAAAGGTCTGCACCTGGTCGAGGCGAAAATCGTTGCGCTTCAACCACAGCGCCAGGTTGAGCATGTCCTCGTCATTGGCACCGGGATGGGCGGCGATGAAATACGGGATCAGATACTGCTCCTTGCCCGCCTCGCGGCTGTACTGCTCAAACATCTGCTTGAAACGTTCATAACTGCCGATACCCGGTTTCATCATCTTGTTGAGCACGCCTTCTTCGCTATGCTCGGGGGCGATCTTGAGATAGCCGCCGACGTGATGCGTCACCAGCTCCTTCACATAGTCGGGCGACTGCAGCGCCAGGTCGTAACGCAAACCCGAGGCGATGAAGACCTTCTTGATACCCGGCAGCTTCCTGGCCTTGCGATATAAATGGATCAGCGGCGTGTGGTCCGTGTTCAGATTGCTGCAGATATCGGGGAAGACGCAGGACAGCCGGCGGCAGGCCGACTCGATCGCCTCCGACTTGCAGGCCAGGCGATACATGTTGGCCGTCGGCCCGCCCAGGTCGGAGATGATGCCGGTAAAGCCGGGCACAGTATCGCGGATGGTCTCCACCTCCTTGAGTATGGATTTCTCCGAACGGTTCTGGATGATGCGCCCCTCGTGCTCGGTGATGGAGCAGAAGGTGCAGCCGCCGAAACAGCCGCGCATGATATTCACCGAGAAACGGATCATCTCATAGGCCGGAATTCTGGCCCCCTTATATTCAGGATGGGGCTGGCGCGTGTAGGGCAGCTCGAAGACGCGGTCGAACTCCTTACTGGTCAACGGGATGGGCGGCGGGTTGAGCCAGACATCGCGCCGACCGTGGCGCTGCACCAGGGCACGGGCGTTACCGGGGTTGGTCTCCAGATGCAGCACGCGCGCGGCATGGGCGTAGAGCGCCGGATCACGCTTGACCTGTTCGTAGGCCGGCAGGCGGATCACGCTCAAATCGCGCGCGTGCTGTTGGAGGCGCTTGGCGGAAAACTGGATCACTTTTTCGTTCCCTGCTCCGCCGGCCTGGGCCTCGACCGTCGCGCAGCTGGCGGCATCGCTCATGGCGTAGGGATCGGGATGCTCGATCAGCTTCCCCGGCTCATCGATGGACGTGGAGTCGATCTCCAGCCAACCGTCGGGCACGGCGCTGCGCATGAAGGCGGTGCCGCGGATATCGGTGATCGCCTTGATGTCCTCCCCCGCCGCCAGCCGATGGGCGATTTCCACCACCTGGCGCTCGCCGTTGCCGAATACCAGCAGGTCAGCCTTGGCATCAGGCAGGATGGAGTGGCGCACCTTATCGGCCCAGTAGTCATAGTGGGCAATGCGGCGCAGACTGGCCTCGATACCGCCGATCACGACAGGCACCTCCTTGTAGGCCTCACGGCAGCGCTGGGCATAGACCACCACCGAACGGTCCGGGCGCCTGCCCGCCTGCCCATCCGGCGAATAGGCGTCTTCAGAACGGATTTTCCTGTCCGCCGTGTAGCGATTAACCATGGAATCCATGTTGCCGGCGGTGACACCGAAAAAGAGATTGGGCCTGCCCAAGGCCGCGAAGGCCGCGGCGCTGCGCCAGTCCGGTTGGGCGATGATGCCGACGCGAAACCCTTGCCTCTCCAACAGGCGCCCCACCAGCGCCATGCCGAAACTGGGATGGTCCACGTAGGCGTCGCCCGTCACCAGGATCACATCACAGCTATCCCACCCCAGGGCATCCATTTCCTGGCGCGACATGGGCAGATAGGGTGCGGTGCCGAAGCGCTTGGCCCAGTACTGGCGATAGGAAAAGATATTGTGGGCTGTTTGCATGACGGGTATTTTTTACGAGTTGGTTATTAGTGGCGAATACGCATCTTCCCAGCGCCCCTGAGTCAAGTGTGGCGGTTAGGCTGGGCACCCATTTTACCCGAAATCTGAGACTTAATCTAAGAGCACGCCGCGCCTTTTCATCATATGAAAACTGATGGCCATGGTCACACCGCGGGCGACCATAAACACCATCAGCGCCGCCCACAGGCCGTGGTTACCGAAGGGCTGGAGCGCATACCAGGCGGGCAGATAACACAGAAACGTGGCTATCAGCATGGTATTGCGCATCTCGGCGGAGCGGGTGGCACCGATGAAGATACCGTCGAAGAGATAACTCCATACCGACAGGGCCGGCGCGATCACCAACCACGGCAGGAACTCGTAGGCGCTATCGCGCACGGCTTCGAGATCGGTGAGCACGTTAATCAGCACCTCACCGAAAGCGGCATACAGCAGCACAAACCCCAGCGCCACCCCCACGGACCACAGCCCGGCGGTCTCAATCGCACGCCTGAGTTGCACGCGATCGCGACGACCCACCGCCCTGCCCACCAATGCCTCTGCGGCGTGGGCGAAGCCATCCAGGCCATAGGCCATGAAAGTCTGAAAGTTCAGCAATATTGCATTGGCGGCCAGTACCACATCACCGAACTTGGCGCCCTGGGCGGTAAAAAAGGCGAAACTGAAAATCAGACACAGGGTGCGGATGAAGATGTTGTGATTCAGCACCAGCATGCGCCGCACTTGGCCGAGGTTCAAAATTTCCTGCGCCCGCCAGCGACCGGGATATTTTTTTAACTCCCGCGCCACCAGCCACAAGCCCACACCCACCCCGAGATATTCGGCGATCACCGAGGCCAGCGCCACGCCGTCCACGTCCATCCCCAGGCCCCACACGAACCACAGGTCGAGCAGGATGTTGGTGATATTGATCACCAGCAGCAGATACAAGGGCCCGCGCGCATTCTGCATGCCGAGGAACCAGCCGATCAGGACGTAGTTGAGCAAGGTCGCTGGCGCGCTCCAGATACGCACAAAAAAATATTCGCCGGCGTAGTGCTCGACCTCGGCACTGGCATCGAGCAAGCTCATGGCCAGCCAATGCACCGGCGTCTGCACGACAATGACCAACAGTGCCAGACACAAGGCCAGCGCCGCGGCGCGCGCAAAGCCGGCGCGCGTCTCATCCTGGTTATCGCGGCCATGGGCCTGGGCGATCTGCCCCGTCGTGCCCATGCGCAAAAAGCCGAAAGCCCAGTAGATGAACGAGAAGATCAAGGCGCCGATGGCCACGGCGCCCAGATAGTGCGGCTCGCCGAGATGGCCCATCACCGCCGTATCCACCATGCCCAGCACCGGAATGGTGAGATTGGAAAGAATCATGGGGCCGGCCAGATGCCAGACGTCGGCATGGGCAAAACGTGATCGATTCAACATTACCAGCGCCTGTTAATCGCGAAAATCCCGAATTATAACGGGCCCAGCAAATATTTTTTCTTTTTAGTAGAATCGACGCATGGGAGGTAAAAACATGAAAAACACACAACTGTTCAAGTACGTCACCACGCTGTCGTTGACCGCCATGCTGGCCGCCATACTCAACGGCTGCAGCAGCGGTGCACCGCAAATCGCCATGTTCCGGGGCGACAGTAACCATAGCGGCGTCTATCAAACCGAAGGTGTCGCTCAACTGGAACAACTCAAATGGAAGTTCAAGACCGAAGATTCGGTCAATTCCTCGCCGGTGGTCCTGGACGATACGGTGTATGTCGGCAGTCACGACGGCTATGTCTACGCCGTCGACATCGAGACCGGTCAAAGCCGATGGAAGTTCAAGACCGAGAGCAAGGTCGGGGGTTCACCGCTGATCGTCGGCGAGGTGGTCTACGTCGGCAGCGATGACCGTAACTTCTATGCCCTGGATAAGACCAGCGGCGAAGAGTTGTGGCGCTTTGCCGCCGGCGGCTCGGTCTACAGCGCGCCGGCCTACGACCCGAACAAAAAGACGGTCTTCTTTACCAGCACCGACGATCACCTGTATGCCATCAACACCGAATCCGCCACCGAGCGCTGGCGCTTCAAGACCGGCGGCGCCATCTATTCCTCACCCGCTCTGCATCAAGGCATCCTGTATTTTGGCAGCCACGACGGCTACGTCTATGCCGTCAACGCCGACACCGGTCAGGAGGTGTGGCGCTTCAAGACCAATGCGCCGGTGTACTCCTCGCCCGCGGTCAAGGGCGACACGGTGTATGTCGGCAGTGAAGATGGTAATCTCTATGCCATCAACCTGAAGACCGGCCAGGAGAGTTGGACTGTCGCCGCCCGCGCCGCCATCTCCTCTTCACCTGCGGTGACCGATACCCATGTGTTCTTCGGCAGTCAGGACGGTCGGCTCTATGCGGTCGACCTGGAGAAACGTCAAACCGTATGGAAGTACAAGACCCACGACTGGGTCAGCGCATCGCCGGTGGTGAACGGCGAGCTGGTTTATTTCGGCAGTTATGACAAGCACTTTTATACGGTGGAGATCCCCACTGGCAAGTTGCGTTGGCAGTTCCGCACCGACGGGCGCATCTATTCCTCGCCCGCCATCCATAACGGCGTGGTTTACTTCGGTAGTTTCGACCAACATCTGTATGCGATCGAATAATCAGGATTGAGCTCGTAGCACAAAGGCAGCCGCGGCTGCCTTTTTATTGGCCGTATATCCTGTCCAGCGTGCGCATGGCGTCGTTGATCAACTGCAGCTGCCCATGATCGCCGCCGCGATCAGGATGGTGTTCCATCACCAGACGACGATAGCGGGATTTGATTTCACCATACTCCACCGGGTCGGACAGTCCCAGCCGTTGCAGCGCCTGCCGCCGGTCGTCCGTGGCGATAATCCGCCGCCAGAAGCTGCTCATCAAGCGTTCCACCGTCGCGGCATCGGTATGCGCCAAGTTATTGAGGTCAAGATAGTAGTCACGCAGCGGATCATGCTGTTGTGGCAGCCCACCGTCGCTCGGTTTGAAGGCTTGCAGGCGAATGCATAGACAATGGATATCCAAGCCGGCGTTGCCCTGCTCATGCAGGCGATCACGTAATACGTAGAGACAATGAAACAACAGAAAATGGCTCTGAAACATGGAGAGATGATCGGCAAAGGCGGCTGCACCAAAACCTCCGACACAGCGTCGCTCCAGTGCCTCCATCAAATCGTACTCCCGGATTCCGGCGGGATGCTGACGCAGAATCTCGTACACCTGCGCCTGCAAGACATCCAAACCGCTTTGATAACAATTCTCTGACACGTACCGCCCTTGACTGGCTGTATTTCTCACTGGGATCGCGGGCACCCGCGCATAATCGGCGTTCGCAGGTGCCGCGCTGGCGTCACAGCCGTTAGCCGCCCGGTGAGAAATACGGGCTGGCCTTTGCCTCTATAACGACAGCCTAGACGATCTTTACAGGGATGGCTTGAGACAAGTCGATTTGCCACGGCGAAATATTCACTGAATAGGCCAGTGCCTCCACACCGTGTTCCACCGCGAACACCAGGGTCTCGGCGTAGATGGGATCGATCTCGTGCGCCGCGCGAAAGCGATTGACATCACTGCGCTGGACGCAAAAAAAGATCACGGCGCGATGACCGGCCCGGACCATATTCACCAGCTCCATCAAATGCTTGGTGCCACGCGCCGTGACGGCATCGGGGAAGATGGCGGTATCCTCTTGGCGCGCAGTGACGTTTTTGACCTCCACATAGCAGTCCGGCACGCGCTTGTCAGGATGCTGCAACAGAATGTCGACACGACTGCCTGCGCCGTAGGGCACCTCGGTACGGATGACCGGATAATGCGCCAGCTCGGTGATAACGCCTTGTTCGATGCCCTCCACCACCAGCCGGTTGGCCAGGCCGGTATTGACGCCGATCAGCGCATTGTCGTCTGCCTCGCTGATTTCCCAACTGTAGCGATATTTGCGCTTATCATTCTCCGAGTCGCGGATCCAAATATAGTTGTCCGGCGTAGCGCAGCCCCGCATGGAACCGGTATTAGCGGTGTGCACGGTCATCTCGCCGCCGTCGGGCATCACCACATCAGCGAGAAAGCGTTTGTAACGGCGAATGAGCTTGACACGTAGTAAGGGCTTGGAATAGTGCATACTTTACTTCTGATTGGAGGACGTCATGAGCGGCGCGGAACCACTGCTAGTGCTGATATGGAGCGGGTATTTCGTGCTCCATTCGTTGTTGGCCAGTCATGGCTTCAAACGCTACATCTTAGCAAAACTGCCGCGCCTGACACCCTGCTATCGCCTGGCCTACAACCTGGTGGCCCTGCTGACGCTCGTCCCGATCGCCTGGATACATCTGACCTATCCGGCCGCAACGGTTTGGCAATGGCAGGGGGTGGCGGCGGTACTCACCGACGCGCTGGCGCTGGCGGCCCTGCTGGGCTTTGCCTGGTCGCTCAAATATTACGATATGGCCGCCTTTACCGGCGTGCGGGCGTGTCTTAGGCGGGATGTACGCATGACGCAAGAGCGCTTGACCCTGTCGCCGCTGCATCGCTGGGTGCGCCACCCCTGGTATCTGTTCGCCATCGTGATGGTCTGGTCACGCGATCAAAATACCTTGAGCCTGATCAGCACGATCATGGTGACGCTGTATTTTTTTATCGGGGCGAAACTGGAAGAGCGGAAACTGCGGCGTGAATTCGGCGCGGCCTATGCGGAGTATATGCAACGTGTGCCGGGAATCATTCCTCTGCCCTGGCGGCGGCTTTCCGCCGCCGAGGCCGAACGGATCAGCCGGCGTTCGCGGCCAGTTGCAGGTCCTGACCGACGGTTTGATTAAAATGCTGTACTACCTCGGTGAGATTGCGCCGGGTGCGCACCACATATTTGAATTTCGTCGGCTTGGCAATCTTGCGTGAGGCGCGCAGGCCGATGTTGTAGGCCACCAGGGCGGCATCTTCGCTATGGGTATGGTTTTTCAGGTGCAGCAAGAACTTGGAGGCGATGCGCATATTGAAGACATCGTCCGACATCAGGGCCACAATCAACTCCTCGTCGGAGCGAAACCGACCGAACGCCTCGTGCCGGCGCAATACATCGCGGGCGGCGCTGACCTTAACCTGCATCACGCCGTAGGAGCGCTTACCCACCGGGGCGGTCATATGACCGATCCGTCCCAACTGGCCGGCGATGGTTTCCTGCAACAGTACTGCCTGCAGCAGCTCGCCGTGTGCGGCCCCGCCGTCGGCCAGGCCGATCTCATAGGCAGTCTGCATCAAGACGGCCTGCTCATCGGTCAGCCAGCTTTTGGTGAGCGGATTCCAGAACAATCGACCGGCGATGGGATTGTCCTGCTGCCTGGACACCAGTGCACGGGGTCCGCTTAACGCGGTGTCAGCGCCGGCGACGAGGCGCAGCTCGCTGTCAATACTGGCGACCGCGAAATGGGGCTGGCTCAGGACGACGGAAATTACGGTGGAGACGACGGCCACGCCGCCCAGCAGCAGCATTTTCAGCTGCGGGATGGACGTCGATTCGGTTCTCTGTTTGTCGGCCATGGCGGCACCTCACGTGTTCGATTTTTGCGGATGCCTGCCCTGGCGAATTAAAAGCTTCTGCTTGCCGCCCTTGCGGGGCTGCAATCTCTGTCACTGAATGCGTTGCGAAGATTCCGCCACACGCCTGCATGTGCGCGGAAATGCGAAGTATATCACAGTTTGCTACTACACTATACAAACACCAAAGCCACCATTTAAAATCAAATGCTTATAAACGAAAGCCGATGTCGGAGCAGAGATAATCAGCCGAATTCCACCAGATAACCGCCGAATTTGCGCAGGTTGATCACCCCGGTGTCGAAGATCAGGTACTGGCCCTTAATCCCCGCCAGCGTGCCCTCAACCCGCTCGGTCTTGTCGAAATTGAAGGACTTGACCTTGTCCGGATAGCTCAGCACCGGGTACACAATCTCGACCACTGCCGCATCCTGCAACTGCACAACGGCGCCGCTGCCGAAACGATCGATGAGCGCCTTCACGGCGGTATCACACTCAGCCACTAAGCGCTGGCGCTGCCGCACCAGGTCCACCGGCTCGGCCACGCCCTTGAGCATCTTGCGCCAGTCGGTGCGATCGGAGACGTGCTGTTTCAACGCCACTTCCAACAGCCCGGCGATAAAGCGATTTTTTACTCTGAAAATGGGCAGCGCCTGGGTCGCCCCCTGATCCATCCAGCGGGTCGGGATCTGAGTTCCACGGGTAATACCTACCTTAATACCGGAGGAATTGGCCAAATAGACATAGTGATCCTGAAAACAGTGGCCCTGGGCCCAGTCCGGGTCGCGGCAGGTGCCGGCGTCGAAGTGGCAGGTCTCCGGCTTGACCATACAACTGTCACACTCGGCCAGGCTGCGCATGCAGGGAAAACAATAGCCCTGACTGAAGCTCTTGTTGGTCTTGCGGCCGCAGTGGATGCAATTGATCTGACCCTGATACGTCAATTGCACCCGCTTGCCGATATAGTCATTCATGCCGATGCGATGCTCGCCCAGCACCAAGTCATACTGCACGGGGTCCTGGTGCCGGGCGATCATCTTGCGCAGGTTGCCTGCGCGACTGCTGTCCGCCATGCTTAGGCCAATCCTTTCGAGACCACTTCAAACACATCCTTGGACAACTCGGGTTCGGCCATGATGCGGTGTAACTCCTGTTGCATCAGTACCTGACGACGCTGGTCATAACGCCGCCACTGAATCAGCGGCGCCACCAGTCGTGCCGCCACCTGAGGATTGAGCCGGTCCAACATGGTCACCTGATCGGCGAGGAAGGCATAGCCGGCGCCGTCGGCCTGATGGAAGCGATAGGCGTTGCCGGAGACGAAGCCGCCGATCAAGGCGCGTACCTTGTTGGGATTCTTGATGCTAAAGGCGGCGTGCTGCATCAGTCCTTTGACATGGTCCAGGGTATCGGGCAGGCGTGACACCGCCTGCAGGGT
This sequence comes from Candidatus Tenderia electrophaga, assembly GCA_001447805.1. Lineage (NCBI taxonomy): Bacteria > Pseudomonadati > Pseudomonadota > Gammaproteobacteria > Tenderiales (SeqCode) > Tenderiaceae (SeqCode) > Tenderia (SeqCode) > Tenderia electrophaga (SeqCode). The sequence continues at coordinate 1,696,994 of CP013099.1, read as the reverse complement.
GAGCCACTTGTCCACCACCAGGGCGTCGTCTTGCCATTTGCCGTAGAAACGGTCAATGGCCTCGAGGCGTTCAGGGCAATCGATATCCATCAGATTGCGCAGGGCGGCCATCACGTCGGTCATGTTGTTGGCATTGCCGGCCTGGGCCTGGGCGGTGTGGATCACCTGCTCGTCTTCCAGGGTGGCGAGATAGGCCAGGCAACTGTTCTTGAGGGCGCGCCGGCCGATGGCCGCCGCATCGATATAGAACTCGCCGTCCTCGGCGTTGCGGCCGAAGACCTGCCACAGCAAGGCTTCATGCTCGCGCGCCAGGGCCCGGCGCAGGGCCCAGCGCGCCTCGAAGATGGCGCCGGGATCGATCACCGCCATGCTCGCGCCGATGTAGTTTTCACTCGGCAGCTGCAGGGCCGCGGCGCGGAAGTTGAGATCACCGCCCTGCTCCTGCAACAGGCTGGCGAAAGCGGCCGAGTAGGGCCCATAGACCTCGACCAGTTTGCCGCTATCCGCTTGCTCGCCGCGCTGAAGTTGTTCCACCAGTTGCAGGATCAATCTCAGTCCGAGCCGCTGGCCGGCATCCCAGCGATTGAACTCATCCGTGTCCTTGGACATCAAAAAGGCGAGCTCGTCGACGCGGTAGTCATGGCGTAACTTGACCGGCGCGGAGAAATGGCGCAGCAGCGAAGGCACCGGGCGCTGCGCAACATCCGTGAAGACGAAACGTTCCTGCGCCTGTTTCACATGCAGCACAGCATCCTGGCCCAGGGCCGCCTCCCCCTGCAGTTTGAGTGGCACGGGGCGCCCCGTCGGATCCAGCAAGCCGACAGTCAAGGGAATATGAAACAGCTCTTTGACCTCCTGTCCCGGCGTGGGCGGACAGCTCTGCTCCACCTTCAGGGTAAAGGTCTTGGCGTCGGCATCGTACGCAGACTCGCACGCCAGCACCGGCGTGCCCGCCTGACTGTACCAACGTTTGAACTGGGCCAGATCGATGCCGCTGACATCCTCCATGGCCTGTACGAAATCATCTGTCGTCACGGCCTGACCGTCGTGGCGCTCAAAATACAGATCCGTGCCCTTGCGGAAGGCCTCGCGGCCCAGCAGATTGTAGATCATGCGCACCACCTCGGCGCCCTTTTCATAGACCGTCAGGGTATAGAAATTGTTGATCTCCACATAGGACTCGGGGCGCACCGGATGAGCCATGGGGCCGGCGTCCTCGATGAACTGGTAACTGCGCAGCCGATTGACGTCATCGATGCGTTTTACCGTGGCGGAAAACATGTCGGCGGTGAACTGCTGGTCGCGGAAGACCGTAAAGCCTTCCTTCAGGCTGAGCTGAAACCAGTCGCGGCAGGTGACGCGGTTGCCCGACCAGTTGTGGAAATACTCGTGGCCGATGACGCTCTCGATGTTGACGAAGTCGGTATCGGTGGCTGTGTCCTGCCGCGCCAACACGTATTTGGAGTTGAAAACATTGAGCCCCTTGTTCTCCATGGCGCCCATGTTGAAGTCGTCCACCGCCACGATCATGTAGATATCCAGATCATATTCGCGACCGAAGACCTCCTCGTCCCATTTCATGGCGCGCTTGAGCGAGGCCATGGCGTGATCGCATTTATCGGCATTGTGGGCCTCGACGAAGATCTGCAACGTCACCTCGCGGCCGGATTTGGTTGTGAAGTTATCCTCGATACACGCCAGCCGGCCGGCCACCAGGGCGAACAGATAGCTGGGCTTTTTGAAGGGGTCTTCCCAGGTGACCCAGTGGCGTCCCTTGCCCAGTTCGCCGCGCGCGACCGCGTTGCCGTTGCTGAGCAGCACGGGGTATTTTTCCTTATCCGCCTCGATGGTGGTGGTGAACAGGGTCATCACGTCGGGGCGGTCGTAGAAATAAGTGATCTTGCGAAAGCCTTCGGCCTCGCATTGGGTGCAGAAATTGCCGCTGGATTGGTACAGGCCTTCCAGGGAGGTGTTGAGATGGGGCTGAATGGCGGTCTGGATTTCCAACTCAAAGCGGTCGGGCAGATCAAGCATCAAGGTGAGCGATTCCGCGCCAATCTCATACTCGGCATCGGACAGCTGTTTGCCATTCAGTTCAATGCGCAGCAGCTCCAGGTCTTGACCGTCCAGGCGCAGGGGGTGTGTGCCGTCGCCGCGGCGCTGCAATGTCAAATTAGATGTGACCACGGTCTGTTCCTCGCCCAGATTGACGTGCAACTTTATCGCGTCGACGCTAAACGGCGTCGGATGATAATCCTTCAAATAAACGGTTTCAGGTGTGTGCTGATTCATAAGGACTCGTACATTATAAAAACGACTAGCGGCCGATGGCGTCGGCGAGGGTGCCGACGGCGACGGCGAATTTATGCGACCGATTCCAGTCCAGAATGGCGCGGTAATTGTCATAGACCAGGTAGGTGCGTACAAACTTGCCCTCATCCGGCTGCACCAGGGAGGCCATCAGATTGCGGTCAGGTAAATTGTTGCCCGACAGCCGGCGCACCCCAAGCTTGTCCCATTCGTCGAGAGGTTTTTTGGTCTCCAGACCGAGCAGGGAGGTATCAAATCCCTCAGGCAGTTTGACCTCACGCCCCCAGGTTTGATCATTATCCCAGCCCACTTCGGCCAAATAATTGGCCGCCGACGCGAAGACGTCGGCCTTGGAGCGCCACAGATCAATCTTGTTGTCCCCATCGAAATCCACCGCATAGGCACGGAAGGTGGACGGCATGAACTGGGCCTGCCCCATAGCGCCGGCCCAGGAACCTGTCATCTGGTCGGGCTCGATGTGGCCCTGCTCCAGAATCTGCAGGGCGTCCAGCAGCTGGTCGCGGAAAAATTCAGCGCGGCGGCCGTCATAGGCCAAGGTGGTCAGCGCGGCGATGACGGAAAAGCCGCCGGTGAGACGGCCGAAGTCGGTCTCGATGCCCCAGAAGGCTACCAGGAATCGGGGTTGCACCCCGTATTCGGCGGCCACCTGCTCCAGCAACGCGCGATTCTCGGCCAGCTTTTTCTTGCCCAGGGAGATGCGCCGCTGGGGCACCACCCGGCTGACGTATTCTTCCAGGGTCAGGGTGAATTCGGGCTGCTTGCGGTCCAGCTCGACAATGCGGGGAATGGGCGCCACGTCCCGAAAGGCGCGTTCGAAGGTCTGGGGCGAGATGCCTTGTTCCAGCGCCTCCTGCCTGACTTCGTCGCGCCATTGCTCGAAGCTCTGCTGGTTAGCCATGGCGCTGCCGCACACCAGCACAAACAAAAACACCCGCGTCAATCCCTGCCACATAGTCTTGAGACCTCTCCCTGAAGCAAACGAACATCGATTCTAACAAATAAAGCGGGGGGCCACTTATCCTTAGCGGAGTTAACGTTATTCGCCTGTTTATTAAACCCGCGGCGGAGGCTAGAATCGCCCCATCCATTCATCACACAAGGAGAAGAATCATGGCACGTACCGAATCAACCATGCTGGAACTGGGCACCCGGGCCCCTGATTTTTCCCTGCCGGACACCCAAGGCAAACAGGTCAGCCTGAAGGATTTCGCCGACGCCAAAGGGCTGCTGGTGGTGTTTATGTGTAATCACTGCCCCTATGTCATCCACGTCCGCGACGCCCTGGTGGAATTCGCCAAGGAGTACCAACCCCAGGGCCTGGCGGTGGTGGGCATCAACAGTAACGACGCCGTCAACTATCCCGACGACAGTCCAGAAAAGATGGCCGAGGCGGCCGCCGAACACGGCTTTAGCTTTCCCTATCTGTACGACGAAAGCCAGGCAGTGGCCAAGGCCTACAAAGCCGCCTGCACGCCTGATTTTTTCTTGTTCGACAGTGAGCAAAAGCTGTTCTATCGCGGCCAATTCGACGACAGCCGACCGCGCAACGACGTGCCGGTGAGCGGCGTGGACCTGCGCGCGGCGGTAGATGCCCTGCTCAACGATGAGGCGTCCCCGGAGGAGCAAAAACCCAGCCTGGGCTGCAATATCAAATGGAAAGAAGGCAACGAGCCGGACTATTACGGCTGAAGCCGAGGCGCTATTACCCGGCAATTGGGACCGGGTAATGGCTACAGCTTGGCGAGATCGATCTCGCTGAAATCGGCGGCCTGAATACAGCCCGGCCAGGGCGTCTGCCCAGCGCGCCGCACTTGTACCGCCTGCATACCCGCCAGCTTCGACGCCTGCAACTCCTCGACGATATCGGACAGGAACAGGATCTCCGGCGCCGCACAGCCGATGGCGCCGATAATATGGCGATAGGCCTCAACCTCACGCTTGGCGCCGATGCGGGTGTCGAAATAGCCGTCGAACAGCGGGGTCAGATCACCGTAATCGCTATAGCCGAAAATCAGCTGTTGCGCGCGCACCGAGCCGGAGGAAAACGCGTAGAGGCGAATGCCCTGCGCGTGCCACTGACGCAGCCTGTCGGCCGCATCGGCATAGACGTGGCCGGTAAAGGCGCCGTCGCGGTAACCCGCCTCCCAAATCATGCCCTGCAGAGTCTTGAGCGGCGTTATCTTTTGATCTTCCTCGATCCATTGGACCAGTCGGCGGATGATCCCGTCCAGGTCCAAATCCTTGCCGACCGCGTGGCGCACCTCCTCCAACTGCGCCTTGACCTCGGGCTCATGGGCGTGGCGCCGCACGAACTCGGCCATGTGTTCGCGGGCATAGGGGAACAACACATCCTTCACGAACGAAAGCGACGACGTGGTTCCCTCGATATCGGTAACGACCGCCTTAATCATGCGGTGAATTGTTCAACGCGGGGAAACTGAGCGGCGATCTTATCGCCCGTGTATTGCGCCACCCAACCTTCGGTGCTGGTGAACAGGCGAATGCACTTAAGCGACGGCGCCGCCCCCATATCGAACCAATGCTTGGTGTTGGCCGGCACGCTGATGAGGTCGCCCTGTTGGCACAACACGGCGTAGACCTTATCGCCCTGATGGATATAGAACAGGCCTTGGCCGTCGACGAAGAAGCGCACCTCGAATTCACTATGAACGTGTTCATCCAGGAACTTCTGCCGCAGGGCGACACGGTCCGGATGATCAGGCCCCAGGGCGATGACATCCACCGATTGAAAACCATACTCCTGCATCAAGCGATCCACCGCAGGGCGATAGGCCTCGATGATCGCCTCCTGGCTCGCATCATGGTCCAGCGGCTGGCTCGCCTGCCAGCGCTCGAACAGCACCCCGGCGTCGCGCAGGCGGGTCGCAATACGGTCGTGATTTTCAATGGATTCTATCAATTGCGCCTGATCGGCGGAAAATACTTTTAACAGACTCATGGATGATTCCCTCCTGGCTAAGGCGTGTGATTCTAAGCCGGGCTACGGCGTCTGACCAGCGCTGTGAGACAGTGCAAAGACACTTTATTGATTCGCCGAACCAGCCGATATAACGAGTATCTAACTTTATGTGACGCCCGGAAACGTCCGGGGCGTGCATCCCACCAGGCAGATGCCGGAGGTGGCATTATGAAAACCATTATTAACAAGATGATTCTATTATGTTTTATGGTCGTCCCCCTGAACGTGTCAGCCTTCGAGGCACTGGCGACCAACAAGGAGGAATACCTCTGCTATTCCCAGGCCATGATCGGTTTTGATTCCGTCATCAATTCACGCCTCGGCGTACCTGCCGAGCACGCCCTGGATCTCGCCATCCTTGGCCACAGCCGGGTTGCTGCCGCAGAGCAAACCTACTCCAGGGCCCTGCTGAAGACCATTCTCGACGCTTATCTGTGGCAGGAGTCCCCGCACAGCTACGCGGTCAAGGTGTTCTACCGCTGCGCGCAGGAGGATCGCGAACTGAGAAGCGCTCAGAATGGCTGGTCTAATCTGGATTACTGATCCTTGATATCCAACAACTCCACATCAAAGATCAAGGTGGAGTTGGGGCCGATCTGAGCCCCGGCCCCACGGCTGCCATAGGCCAGGTCGGCGGGCACATAGATCTGCCACTTACTTCCTTCGCGCATCATCTGCAAGGCCTCTTGCCAACCCTGAATCACTCCGTTTACCGGAAAGGTCGCCGGCTCCCCGCGGCTGTATGAACTGTCAAATTCAGTGCCGTCGATTAAGGTGCCGCGGTAGTGAACCACCACCGTATCACTGGCCTTGGGTTTTTCACCCTTGCCCTCTTCGATGACCTTGTATTGCAATCCGCTGTCCGTTTTCTTCACGCCCGACTTCTTGGCGTTTTCGACCAGGAATTCTTCGCCTTGGCGGCGGTTCTCTTCCCCTGCCTGCTGCGCCACCGAGGCGCGTTGCTGCTGCACCCGTTGCAGGGTGTCCTGGATTTGCGACTGACTGAGCTGGGGTTGCTTGCCGGCGGCCACATCCTGGATGGCGGCGAGAAATGCGTCCTCATCCAATTCGATGTTGTCATTCTTCAACTGCTGACCGATCTGCAGCCCAACGATGTAACTGAAACGTTGCTTGTCATTTTCGAGATCCACCGCCATGGCCTGGCCGGCCCACAGGCCTGCGATGGTGATTAGCGCTACGGTTTTTTTCATGTGAATAATCCTGTTTGAAATTTCGCCCGCCATAGTGACATAGAATGGCTGCAATGCCCAAATCCGGACGCCAACTATTGCAAATGCTGCCGTTTAATGACACGCGCAGCGTATTTTGCGGTGATCACGTTGATATACAAACCATTCTTTGTTATACAAACACTTCAATCCACGCGACCAATTACATCGACTCCAACATTCAGGCATGCTCCGCAAACCCCTTCTGGCTTTTTTGCTGCTCAGCTTGAGCGCCTGCAGCTCCATGGTCTCGGAACGTTTTGCCAACAATCTGGGCGATGCCATCCTGACTCAAAACGACCCGGACATCGCGGCCGCCAGCATGCCCACTTTTCTGGTGATGATGGACAGCCTGGTGTTAGGGGCGCCGGAAAACGCGACTATCCTCAGCGCCAGCGCCGATCTGAACGGCGCCTACGCCACGCTCTTTGTCAGCGATGCGTCACGTGCGCGTCAACTGACCGACAAGTCCCTGCGACAGGCGCGCACGGCGCTCTGCACGGTAGAGAATGGGATTTGCGCGTCGGAAAACGCCGATCTGGACACATTCCGACAGGCCCTGAAACAGCTGCGGCGCGACGACATTGCCCTGCTCTACAGTTACGGCACCGCCTGGGCGGGATGGATCCAGACCCATCGCAACGATTGGAACGGCCTGGCTCAAGTCCCAAAAGTGGAAGCCGTTATGACAAGAGTGGCGGAGCTTAACGAACAATACCAATGGGGCCGCGCCCACCTGTACCTGGCGGTGATCAACAGTCAGATCCCGCCCGCGCTGGGCGGCAAGCCGGAAACCGGTCGTTTACACTTCGAAAAAGCGATTGCCATATCACAAGGCAAAGACCTGGTCGCCAAGGTCGAATATGCGCGCCACTACGCCCGTTTGATGTTTGACCAAGAATTGCATGATCGGCTGCTCAATGAAGTCATCACGGCGCAACCTGGTGTTGCCAAACTCAACCTCAGCAACGCCCTGGCCAAACAGGCGGCTCGGGAATTGCTGGACACATCCGAAGAATATTTTGAGGAATAGAGGATTATGTTGAAACATCTGGCATGGATGCTATGCCTGTTTACGCTAACCGTGATCCCGGCACAGGCGAAAACATTCAAAATCGCCACCGTGGTTCCCGACGGTACGCGCTGGATGGAAGAGCTAAAACAGGCAGCCGATGAGATCAAACAACGCACCGACGGCCGAGTCAAATTCCGTTTCTATCCCGGCGGCGTCATGGGCAATGACAAGAGCGTGCTGAGAAAGATCAAAATCGGTCAACTGCACGGCGGTGCCATCACCGGTGGCGGCCTGCAAAATATATACCCCGATTCCCAGGTCTACAGCCTGCCGCTGCTGTTTCGCTCCCACGCCGAAGTGGATTATGTGCGTGGCCACCTGGATCCGTTCATCATCGATCAGCTGTACCAAAACGGGTATGTCAGCTTTGGCCTGAGTGAAGGCGGTTTTGCCTATCTGATGTCCGAATACCCCCTGGATACAGTCGACAAGCTGAGGACCCTGAAGGTATGGTCACCCGAGGGCGACCCCATCAGTCGCGCCGCCTTCGAGGCCATCGGCATCAGTCCCGTCTCTTTGCCGCTTACCGATGTGCTCACCGGCCTGCAGACAGGCCTGATCGACACCGTGGCCGCCTCCCCCATCGGCGCCATCGCCCTGCAATGGCACACCAAGGTGGATTACTTGAACCGTACACCGCTGATGTATCTCTACGGCACCCTGATTGTGGATCGTAAGGACTTCGAGAAGCTGAGCACAGCAGACCAGCGCATCGTCCGAGCCGTGATGTCCGCGGCCTTCGCCAAGTTGGACAAGATCAATCGTGCAGACAATGAGCAGGCCTTCCAGGCGCTCAAACAACAGGGCATCAAGTTCGTCTCCATTGGACACGCCTCAGAATCGGAATGGACGGACGCAGTGAAACAGGCCACCGACGAATTGATCCGCGCAGGTGTGGTCAGCGAGGCGATTACGCAACGGATTAGTGAACATCTAAATGACTTCCGCAGCCGCGCACAATAAATAGTCTGTCGCAATGCACCACAAGCTTCTCCGCCTGATTCACCTGCTCGAAGACGGGCTGCTGATCGTCACCCTGGGCACCATGATCCTACTCGCCCTGAGCCAGATCATTCTGCGCAATCTGTTTGACACCGGCATTGAATGGACCGACCCGCTGCTACGTGTGCTGGTGTTGTGGCTCGGCCTGCTCGGCGCCATCGCTGCGACGCGGCAGAATCGTCATATCACCATCGATGTAGTCTCGCGCCTGCTGCCGCTTAACGGTCAAAGGATCACGAGCGTCATCAGCAATCTGTTCAGCGCCGCGGTCTGCGCCGTCATCAGCTATTACGCCGCCCGCTTCGTAATGATGGAATATGAAGACGGGCTTACCGCCTTTGCCGACGTCCCGGCCTGGCTGTGCGAAAGCATCATCCCCTTGGGCTTCGGTTTGATGGCGCTGCGCTTTCTTATCAATACCGGCGGCGTCATCAAACGCGGACCGCCTGCCGCCACCAAGCCGCTGAGTTGATTCGGCGTGGAGATCCTGGTCACCCTACTCCTGATTGGTCTGGCATTGATCGGCACTCCACTGTATATCATCATCGCTGCCTCGGCCCTGTATGGTTTCTATACGGCCGACATTGATCTGTCCGTGGTGGCTATTGAGTTTTACCGGCTGGCGGAGATCCCTATCCTACTGGCCATCCCCTTGTTTACCTTTACCGGCTATTTGCTCAGCGAAAGCGGCGCACCGCAACGCCTGGTACGCCTCACCGAGGCGCTGCTGGGCTGGATGCCGGGCGGCCTGGCCATCGTCTGTCTCTGCGCCTGCGCCCTGTTCACCGCCTTTACCGGTGCCTCGGGGGTGGCCATCGTAGCCCTCGGCGCGCTGCTGTATCCCGCCCTCATGCAGGCCGGTTATCGCGAGAATTTCAATCTCGGCCTGATCACCAGTGCCGGCAGTCTGGGCGTGTTGTTCGCCCCGTCGCTGCCCTTAATCCTATATGGGGTGATTTCACAGCAACTGGGCATCGGCACGGCCTTCAGCATTGACGAACTGTTTCTGGCCGGCATCTTACCGGGGATTCTGATGATTGTGATTCTGTCGGGCTGGAGTATCTGGCAGGGCCGTCGGCTGCCCGTGATCCCCTATTCCAACCCGGCCCTACTGGTGGCGATCAAGGAATCGAAATGGGAGATCCCCCTGCCCTTCATCGTGCTCGGCGGCATCTACAGCGGCTATTTTGCCGTCTCCGAGGCGGCGGCGGTCACGGTGGCCTATGTCTTCATTGTCGAAGTGTTGGTCAACCGCGACATCAAATTCAGCCAACTGCCCGCCATCATGCACGAGTCGATGGTATTGATCGGCGCCATTCTGGTCATCCTGGGCGTGTCCATGGCCTCCACCAACTACATGATCGACGCCGAGGTGCCGACGCGAATCTTCGACAGCATCCAGTCCCATGTGGATGACCCGCTGACCTTTCTGTTGCTGCTGAATATCTTTCTGCTGCTGCTGGGCACCATGCTCGATATCTTCTCCGCCATCGTCATCATGGTACCCATCATCATGCCCATCGCCCTGCAGTACGGCATACATCCGCTGCACCTTGGCATTATCTTTCTGGCGAATATGCAGATCGGCTATTTCACCCCACCGGTGGGCATGAATCTGTTTATCGCCAGTCATCGCTTCAATAAATCGGTGCTGCAGCTTTACCGGGCGACTCTGCCGTTCTTTGTATTGCTATTGCTGGCCGTATTGATGATTACCTATATCCCGGCGCTGTCACTGACACTGCCGGAAATGCTGGAACGATAAAGCTTAAGGAAGGAGAAATTTGGTCGGGCAGAGAGGATTCGAACCTCCGACCCCCACAACCCCATTGTGGTGCGCTACCAGACTGCGCTACTGCCCGTTAATTTCTTTAGATGAAAAAACAAAATCGGGGATGCTGACTCAGCGAGGCGTATTCTACCGAACTCCCCCCCTGCGCGCCAGCCTTGTTTTGTGGATCTGCTGCGTTAGTTTTTCAGTTCCGTCAGTACGTCTTCCAGTTCCCGACGCATCTGTTGGATCAGCTCAAGGCTGTGTGTAACATCGGTCTTCGCTTCATTGCCGGACAGCTTCTGCCGCGCGCCGCCGATAGTAAAGCCCTGCTCGTAAAGCAGGCCGCGGATCTGGCGAATCATGATCACATCATGGCGCTGATAATAACGCCGATTACCGCGTCGCTTCAGCGGTTTAAGCTGGGGAAATTCCTGCTCCCAATAGCGCAATACATGAGGCTTGACGCCACACAGCTCACTCACCTCACCGATGGTGAAGTAGCGCTTGGCCGGAATGGCGGGTAGCTCATGATTGTTCGCGGCTTCCAGCATATGCCTCTACTCTCGCTTTCAGTTTTTGCCCGGGATGGAAGGTCACGACACGGCGCGCAGTGATGGGAATCTCTTCACCGGTCTTGGGGTTGCGACCGGGACGTTCCTTCTTATCGCGCAGATTGAAGTTGCCGAAGCCTGACAATTTGACCTGACGGCCGTTTTCCAAGGCCCCCCGCACTTCTTCAAAAAACATCTCTACCAGCTCCTTGGCCTCACGTTTGTTCAGACCAAGTTCCTCAAACAGCCTCTCGGCCATGTCTGCTTTTGTTAACGCCATGGCTTACTCTCTCAGCGTTGCGTGTAGTTCCTGGTTAAGTTCCTCCAGTATCTTCGATACCAGAGCCTCTACATCTTTATCTTTTAGAGTGCGGGAATGGTCCTGAAAGGTCAAGCCTAAAGCAAGACTTTTTCTCCCTGATTCAATACCTTCGCCACAATATACATCAAACAACTGTAGCTTTGCCAGATATTCTCCTGATACTGCTGCAACACAGTCGCTGACCTGTTGCGCCGAGACCGCCTGATCCACCACGATGGCCAGGTCGCGCCTGACTGAAGGGAATCGGGACAATTCTACGAATTCAGGCTTGCGGGCACTGAAAAACACCTCCTCCGACACTTCAAATAGGTAAACTGAGCCATTGAAATCTAAGTCTTTCTCCAGCTTCGGATGCAGTTTACCTATCCATCCTATCGGCACGCCCTTAGCACTCTTTATCGCAGCGGACTGGCCCGGGTGCAAAGCGGCATTCCCGTCCGCCACAAACATATAGTCGCTGCTGCGCCCCGTCAATCCTAACAGCCCCTCCACATCGGCCTTGAGATCATAAAAATCCACCGGCGCCACCTGCGCTGACCACTGCTCGGGCAACAGGTTGCCGGCCACCACGCCGGCGATCACACCCTCTTCCGTGACCTTGCCATCTCGCTGGACGAACTTGACCCCGCGCTCAAACAGCCGCACTCGCTCCTGTTGGCGATTCTGGTTATATTGCAGCGCCTGCAACAGACCACTCCAGAGGCTGGTGCGCATCACCGCCATATCGGCGGAGATCGGATTGGCCAGGGCGATCCCGGTCTCATCCGGCGTCACCAGGCGCTGAAGTCTCTCGTCGACAAAGCTGTAGGTGATCGCCTCCTGGTAACCGCGGTCGACCAGAAAGCTGCGCACGCGCTCGAGACTCACCCGGGCCTCGCGCGGCAGCTGGACCGTCAACGCCATTTTGGGCGCTTCGGTGGGCAAGGCGTCATAGCCATAGACGCGGCCCACCTCCTCGATCAGGTCCGCCTCGATGGCCAGGTCGAAACGAAAACTGGGGGCGGTCACCTGCCAGCTGTCGCCCTGCTCCACCACGCGCATGCCCAGGCGTTTCAGCAACTCGCCCACCCGTGCCGGCGCCAGGTCGATGCCCAACAGACGCTTGATGCGCGCCAGGCGCAGGGTGATGGGTTGGCGTTGCGGCAGTTTGTCCGTTTCGACGGCTTCGACGACAGGGCCGGCCTGACCGCCGACGATTTCCAGCAGCAACTGCGTGGCGCGCTGCATGGCACGGGCCGGCAGTTCGAAATCCACGCCGCGCTCAAAACGGTGTGAGGAGTCGGTATGCAGACCGTACTGGCGCGCCTTGCCGATGATGGCATCGGGATTGAAAAAGGCGCTCTCCAGGAACAGGTCGACGCTGTTATCTGTCACCGCAGAAGCTTCGCCGCCCATGATGCCCGCCATGGCCAACGGTGCATTCTGATCCGCGATCACCAGGGTGTCGGACTGCAAGGTCACCTCCTGGCCGTCCAACAAGGTAATCCGCTCAGCGTCGTTGGCATAGCGCACCTCGATGCCGCCGGTCAGTTTGGCCAGGTCAAAGGCGTGCATGGGCTGGCCCAACTCGAGCATGACATAATTGGTGACATCCACCACCGGGCTAATGCTGCGCACGTCCGAACGGCGCAGGCGCTCCCGCATCCACAACGGCGTCTGTGCCTTCGGATTGATGCCCTTGATCACTCGGCCGATGTAGCGCGGGCAGACCTCGGCAGCGGTCAAGGTAACGGGGAAGGTTTCATCATGGGCGGGGGCGATATCTTCCAGCTCGGGCTCGGCAACGGCGCTTTGATTCACCACCCCAGCCTCACGGGCGATGCCGGTGATGCTGAGACAATCGCCGCGGTTGGGTGTCAGGCCGATCTCGATAGTGACATCATCCAGCTGCAACAGCTGGCGGACATCAGCACCGGCTTCGGCGCCGGGCGGCAACAGCATCAATCCTTCCGAACTCTCCGCCAGACCCAATTCCACCGCCGAACACAGCATGCCGCAGGACTCCACCCCGCGCAGCTTAGATTTCTTGATCTCCAGGCCGTTAGGCAACTGGGCGCCGATCAGGGCCGTGGGCACCCTCTGTCCCTCGGCCACATTGGGTGCGCCGCAGACAATGGAAAGGGTCTCGTTACCCACATTGACCTTGCACACCCGCAGACGATCGGCATCAGGGTGAGGTTCCACCGACAGCACCTCTCCCACCACGACGTGCCTGAACGCCGCCGCCACCGGCTCGACCGCATCCACTTCCAGACCGGCCATGGTCAACTGATGCGCCAGCTCCGCGGTCGACACATCCGGATTCACCCATTCACGCAACCATTGTTCGCTAAATTTCATCGTTTGATTGTTTTCGCTGTACTGTTATTAAATGGACCGGCTTAATTGAATTGGCGCAGGAAGCGCAGGTCGTTCTCGAAAAACAGGCGCAGATCATTCACACCGTAGCGCAGCATGGTCAGGCGCTCCACGCCCATACCGAAAGCGAAGCCGGTGTATTTTTCATTGTCGATACCGACATTGGCCAAAACGTTGGGATGAATCATGCCGCAGCCCAGCACCTCCAGCCAGCCGGTATGACTGCAGACGCGGCAGCCCTTGCCCTGACACATAACACATTCCATATCCACCTCGGCCGACGGCTCAGTGAAAGGAAAATAGGAAGGCCGAAAACGGGTGCCCAAATCCTGCTCGAAAAAGTTGCGCAGAAAATCGGTCAGCATGCCCTTCAGATGGGCGAAGGTGACATCAGTATCCACCATGAAGCCTTCCACCTGGTGAAACATGGGCGTATGGGTAACATCCGAGTCACAACGATAGACACGCCCGGGCGCGATCACACGCAAGGGGGGCTGTTTGTTTTCCATCACCCGCACCTGTACCGGTGAAGTGTGGGTGCGCAGCAGGGTGCGTTCATCCACATAGAAGGTATCATGCATGGCACGGGCCGGATGGTTCTCGGGAATATTCAGGGCGGTGAAGTTGTGATAGTCCGATTCGATCTCGGGGCCGGTGGCGATATCAAAACCGAGGCGATTAAAATACTCTTCGATACGCTGCAGGGTGCGCGTGACCGGATGGATTCCACCAACATCCTGACCACGACCGGGCAGAGTGACGTCGAGGGTCTCCGCCGCCAGTTTGGCGTTGAGCGCCGCCGCTTCCAGTTCACGACGCCGCGCATTGATCGACACCTGCAACGCCTGCTTGGCCTGGTTGACCGCCTGCCCTACCTTCGGGCGCTCCTCCGCGGGCAGGTTGCCCAACTGCTTCAGGTATTGGGTCAGCACACCCTTCTTGCCCAGGTACTCCACCCGCACCTGATCCAGGGCGTTCAAATCCGAGGCCTGAGTGACGGCCGCCTCGGCCTGACTCACTAAATCCGCTAACTCCTGCACGTATCCATCCCCTGATAGATTGACGGTTTCCGAAAAAAGAAAGGGGAAGGCTCAGCCTTCCCCTTTCATATCACTGCACTCCCGTCACATCAATATGACGGCGGCAACATCTTAAAGGCTGGCTTTGGCCTTTTCGGCAAGCACGCTAAAGGCGTTCTTGTCATAGACAGCCAGATCAGCCAGCATCTTGCGATCGACCTCGACCGCCGCCTTCTTCAGACCGTTGATCATGCGACTGTATGACAGACCACACTCACGCGCAGCGGCATTGATACGCGCGATCCACAGGGCGCGGAATTGACGCTTACGCTGACGACGGTCACGGTAGGCATATTGACCGGCCTTGGTGACGGCCTGGGTCGCGACGCGATAGACGTTTTTGCGACGGCCACGATAACCTTTGGCCTGGGCGAGAACCTTTTTATGACGCGCCCGGGCGGTAACACCACGTTTAACTCTTGGCATGTTTCTTTACTCCCGAATCCAATTAGCTATAAGGCAACATCTGACGGATTGCCGCGCTGTCGCACTTGGCAACCAGAGCCGGATTGCGCAGCTGACGCTTACGCTTGGTGCTCTTCTTGGTCAGAATGTGACGACGAAAACTCTGGTTACGCTTGAAGCGACCGGAGCCGTTCACCTTAAAGCGTTTGGCAGCGCCTCTGTTTGACTTTATCTTCGGCATCTTCTATTTCTCCAAACTTAAGTTAATATTGCGGCAGTAGGTAAGCCCGTTCGTAATCGAACCCGACTATTTCTTTGGTGATAACACCATAACCATCTGCCTGCCTTCCATCTTGGGGAACTGCTCAACCTGGGCCAGCTCTTCGAGATCGGCCGCCACACGCTTGAGCAGGTTCATACCAAGTTCTTGATGGGCCATTTCACGACCACGAAACCGCAGCGTGACCTTGGCCTTGTCACCATCGCTCAGGAAGCGCACCAGGTTACGCATCTTGACCTGGTAATCGCCTTCTTCCGTCCCGGGACGGAACTTCACTTCCTTCACCTGGATCTGTTTCTGCTTTTTCTTCGCTGCCTGGCGTTTCTTGTTTTCCTCGAACACGTATTTGCCGTAATCCATGGCGCGGCACACCGGCGGTTCTGCGTTCGGGGAGACCTCGACCAAATCCAATCCGGCCTCCTCGGCACTTGCCAGGGCCTGATCCAGCGGCATGACGCCCACCATTTCACCTTCTGCATCAATCATGCGCACTTCGCGCGCGGATATTTCCTGGTTGATGCGGGCTTTCTTTTCAGCAGCGATATTTTATTCCTCCAAAGCAATGCGGCCGCGGCGCGCGATTTCAGCGGAGACATGCTCAACCAGAGCATCCAGATCCATGACGCCCAGATCTTCTCCACTACGCGTGCGAACGGCCACTGTTCGATTTTCCACTTCGCGGTCACCCAGGACCAGCAGAAATGGCACCTTCAAAAGTGTATGTTCGCGAATTTTAAAGCCTATTTTCTCATTTCTCAAGTCTGATGTGGCGCGGATGCCCTGTTGCGACAGGGTTCGCACCACCTCTTCGGCAAAATCGCGGGCGCGATCGGTGATGCTCATCACCACCGCCTGGGTCGGTGCCAGCCACACCGGCATGGCGCCGGCATACTGCTCGATCAGGATGCCGATGAAACGCTCCAGCGAACCGAGGATGGCGCGGTGCAACATGACCGGCACCTGGCGGTTGCTGTGCTCGTCGATGTAACTGGCGTCGAGCCGGCCCGGCATGGAGAAATCCACCTGAATGGTGCCGCACTGCCACACCCGGCCCAGACAATCCTTGAGCGAGAACTCGATCTTGGGCCCGTAGAACGCCCCTTCACCCGGTTGAAGATCCCACTCCAAGCCTTTGTCGTTCAAGGCTTTTTCCAGCGCGTGTTCGGACTTGTCCCAGACCGCGTCGGCACCGACCCGATTCTCCGGCCGGGTGGAAAGCTTGATGATGACATCGTTGAAACCGAAGTCGGCATAGACCTCGAACAGCAGATCGATGAAGGCCGACACCTCGGACTGAATCTGGTCTTCGGTGCAGAAGATGTGGGCGTCGTCCTGGACAAAGTTGCGCACCCGCATCAGGCCGTGCAGCGTGCCGGAGGGCTCGTTACGGTGGCAGGAGCCGAACTCCGCCATGCGCAGCGGCAGGTCGCGGTAGCTGTGCAGGCCGGTGTTGAAGATCTGCACGTGGCAGGGGCAGTTCATAGGCTTGATGGCAAAGGTCCGCTTCTCCGACTCGGTGGTGAACATGTCATCGCGAAACTTCTCCCAGTGCCCCGATTTTTCCCACAGGCTGCGGTCCACCACCTGAGGCGTACGCACCTCCTGGTACGCGTGCTGGCGCAGCTTCTTGCGAACGTACTGCTCGACTTCCTGGTAGATCGTCCAGCCTTTGTCGTGCCAGAACACCATCCCAGGCGCCTCTTCCTGGGTATGGAACAGACCCAGCTGCTTGCCCAGCTTGCGGTGGTCGCGCTTCTCGGCCTCTTCCAGGCGGTGCAGATAGGCCTTGAGGTCCTTCTTGTTGGCCCAGGAAGTGCCGTAAACGCGCTGCAGCATTTCGTTCTTGGCGTCGCCGCGCCAATAGGCGCCGGCCAGCTTCATCAACTTGAAGGCCTTGATCCTGCCCGTAGAAGGCACATGAGGTCCGCGGCATAAGTCTATGAAATCGCCCTGTTTATACAGCGACAACTGCTCATGCGCGGGGATATCCTCAATGATCCGGGCCTTGTACTCCTCACCCATCTTGCGGAAGAACTCAATCGCCTCTTCGCGACTCATCACCGAGCGCTCCACCGGGATGTCCTGCTTGGCCAGCTCGGCCATTTTCTTCTCGATGGCAGCCATATCCTCCGGCGTGAAACCGGGTTCGTAGGCGAAGTCATAATAGAAGCCGTCCTCGATCACCGGGCCGATGGTCACCTGCGCCTCGGGAAACAGCTCCTTCACCGCCTGGGCCATCAGATGGGCGCTGGAATGGCGGATGATCTCCAAGCCTTCTTCATCACGCTCGGTAACGATGGCCAGTTCCGCATCGCCCTCGATCGTATGAGACGCATCCACCAGCTCGCCGTCCACCCTGCCGGCCAGAGTGGCCTTGGCCAGACCGGGGCCGATATCGGCGGCCACGTCCATTACGGTCACGGGGTGGTCGAAATTGCGTTTGCTCCCGTCCGGAAGAGTCACGACTGGCATGGGTGTTGGGTCCTATTTCTGAATCTGCGTGATCGCCGCAGCGGCGGCTACCGAAGGGACCGAATTATACATCAGCGACTTAGTGGCGTGTAGTTTATCCGGCCAAGCCTTGCAGTTCGGTTTGAAGCCGGTTGATGACGGGCGTCCAATCCCCCCGGTCACGCTGCCGAAAAATACGCATAGTCGGATACCACGGTGACGCCTCCCCTGCCATGCCATAGCGCCAATCGGGCGGCGTGTACAGCAACACCCAAACCGGTTTGCCCAAAGCGCCGGCCAGATGAGCCACCGCCGAATCGACGCTGATCACCAAATCCAGTCCGGCAATCACCGCGGCGGTGTCAGCGAAATCATTGAGGGCATTCGACAGGTCGGTAAAGCGCATACTTGCGGGAGGCGACAAAGCCTGCCCACTCCCAGGCCCCTTTTGCAGCCCGAAAAACCGAACGCCGGAAACATCTCCCAAAGGGGCCAGCTCGGACAAGGCCACCTGGCGCAACACATTCTTGGCATTCGCCGGGCTCCCCGACCATGCCAGGCCGACTTTAAGGCCATCACTCGCCAAGCGCCCGCGCCATGCAGCCACTCGTTTTTCGGGGGCATACATGTAGGGTATGTCCCTGGGAATGGTGTCGAACGTAGTTGCCAATAGTCGCGGCAGACTCATCATGTAAACATAGGTATCAAACGCCTCTGGCGGCAATTGCCGCCCGGCGGGAATCACCTCGTCCACGCCCTCGACCAATTCAATCAGTGCGGCGATTTCGGGCTTGCAATAGACCAGGACCCTGGTGAAATGTCGCGCCAGCGGCGAAACAAAACGACAGAACTGAAACGTATCACCATAGCCCTGTTCGGCAATCACAAGAAGCGTCTTTTCCGGCCAGGACTCGCCTCTCCAGCGCGGCCTGTCAGTCACGCGCAGGTGACGCTGTCTCAACCAGTCGGGATGTTGTAAACGCCACTCATACTCCGACCAGCCTTCTTTATAATTACCCAGCAAGAGCAAACAAACTGCGCGATTCAGGTGGGCATCGGCGAGATTTTCATCAAGCGCTATCGCCTTGTCGTAATGCGACAAGGCCGCTGAGGGTTCACCGCGCGACTCGTCCAAGGTAGCCAAATAGAAGTGGAATTTCGCCTCGTCGCCCGGCGCTAATGCGAAGGCCTTTTGATAACTCGCCAGCGCTGCAGCGAAGCGCCCCATATCGCGATACACGTTCCCCAAGTGGTTGTAGACACTGGCATGATCCGGTTGCAGGGCTTGCATCTTCAGGAATTGCTCCAAGGCCTCATCATAGCGCCCTTGCTTCTGCAGAATGATGCCGAACTCCAAGTGCAACATCGTAGCGTTGGGGACTTGTTCGCTCGCCTTCTGGTAGTTTTCAGTCGCTTCGGCTATACGCCCCCAGTCATGTAGCAATCTGGCATAGGCCCAATACCCCGCGCCGGCATCGGGGCGCATCATCAAATAGGAACGAAAATTCCGCTCGGCGGCAACATATTCACCCAGCGATGACTGACTCAACGCAAGCTGGTAATACAGTTTATCGAGATTGGGATTGATGCTTATGGCGCGTTGGAAGGCCGTGCTAGCATCTTTATGATGCTGCAGCTGATAGGAAATCTGGCCAAACGCTTGCCAGCAGGCGTAATCATCGGGGTTCAGCTTACAGCACTCAAAGTAGGTCGATTTTGCCTGCACCAGCTTGCCGGCCTTGCGCAATTTTTCGGCGTACTTTAGTTGCGTTTTAAGTGTTTTCTTGGGCATTCAAACAAATCAAAAACCATTTCTTGGACAATGGCAACTATATCCGGGACGATCGCATCATACCAGCGCCCCAAATTAGCCCGCACCAATACCGGCGCGCACCATCCAGGCGCAGCCTGACACAGCGCCGCCCGGTTTATGTGCCATGTCGGTGACAAAATGACGCAATGCCGCAAAACGGCCTCGTTATTGCTTAGGCCAGGTAATCCCTAAATTTGCCATACGGACAACTTGCCTCATGCCCAACAAAACCCTCACCTTCATCCTCGCCGGCGGCATGGGTTCGCGCCTGGCGCCGCTGACCGCCGAGCGGGCCAAGCCGGCGGTGCCCTTCGGCGGCAAGTACCGCATTATCGATTTCGCCCTGACCAACTGCCTGCACTCCGGTATGCACCGTATTTTGGTACTGACCCAGTACAAGTCTCACTCGCTGCAGAAACACCTGCGCGACGGCTGGTCGATCTTCAATCCGGAGCTGGGGCAATTCGTCACTACCGTGCCGGCGCAAATGCGCAAGGACAGCCGCTGGTATCTGGGCACGGCCGACGCCATTCACCAAAATCTCTATCTGTTGGAGCGCAGCGATGCCGAGCATGTGCTGATTCTGTCCGGCGATCATATCTATCGCATGGACTATGCCGCCATGCTGGACAGCCATCGCCAAAGCGGCGCCGGAATTAGCCTGGCGTGCATGGAGGTGGCCCTGGGCGAAGCGCACAACTTCGGCATTATCGAGATCGACGCGCACAACCGCGTTGTGGATTTTGTCGAAAAACCGGCGCACCCCGCGCCTACACCAGGCAACGGCGCATGCGCCATGGCCTCCATGGGCATTTACATTTTTTCGCGCGAACGACTCATCGATTGTCTGAACCAGGATCATGACATCCCTGACTCGGATCATGACTTCGGCCACGACATCCTGCCGCGCCTGATCCAATCCCAACACGTCCATGCCTATCGTTTCGGCGAAAGCGAGGGGCGCGTGTCTCAGGATCGTTACTGGCGCGATGCGGGCACCTTGGACAGTTTTTTCGAGGCCAATATGGACCTGCTCAATCCGCTGCCCTCACTCGATCTGTATCAAAGCGATTGGCCCATCCGCACCTATCAAGCACAGACACCGCCGGCACGCACGGTGCCGGGCCGTTCCGGCACCGAGGGCGTGTTCATCAATTCAATTTTGGGGGGTGGCAGCGTCATTTCCGGGGCCGCCATTTCTCACTCGGTGCTGTTTCCGGGCGTCACCGTGAGTGATGAATCCCTGATTCAGAACTCCATCCTGTTTCACGGCGTCAGCGTGGGCGAGCATGTGCAGATTCAAAACGCCATTATCGATAAGCACGTCCACGTGCCGGCCGGGGAGGAGATCGGCATCGATCTGGCCAAGGACCGCCAGCGCTTTAGCGTGTCGGATAAAGGTGTGGTGGTGGTACCCAAGGGCTACCGTTTCTGACCACG
The DNA here is from genome assembly GCA_001447805.1 of Candidatus Tenderia electrophaga. Taxonomy (NCBI): domain Bacteria; kingdom Pseudomonadati; phylum Pseudomonadota; class Gammaproteobacteria; order Tenderiales (SeqCode); family Tenderiaceae (SeqCode); genus Tenderia (SeqCode); species Tenderia electrophaga (SeqCode). The sequence continues at coordinate 1,675,904 of CP013099.1, read as the reverse complement.
GTGCCTAGAGGTAGGCCGGCTCAGACTCATCGTCGGCGGGAAACTGGAACTGCAGACAGTTGCTCCATAATTGCTGCGCCAAGTGATTTTCATCCAAGGCGAAACCGGATTCGATCCAGTCCACAATGGCCTTGGCCACATCGGGATACGGCCGCGGCCCGGGACACTCTTCGCTCAGCCATTCGCGCAACTGCCTGAGATTGAAGCCCTGCATCACCTCCCCGATCTCCAGCGCTTCGATGGCCGCGGCGTTGGAGAGCTGCTCCATCTGGCGCTGCATGGGCTTGACCAGCAATTTCTTGCCCGCCTGGATGGCCTCGCTCAAGAGGCCGAATCCGGCGTTGGCGATGACGCCGTTACAACTGGCCAAGTCGCGCTGGAACGCCTCGCGATCCAAGGGTCGCAGATGCAGATTGTGTTCATCGCGCGCTGCATCGACTGCGCAATAAAAATAGAAATCCACATCCTTGATCACGCGTAAGAATTCAATCACACGCGTGCTGTTTTCAAAGGGCAGATACACCAGGATCTTGTCGGGCTCGCAACTGATCGTATGGGCCTGCGGCTCGATCAGCGGCGGCAGTATGGCGCTGTTGAAATGGTGCCAATGGAAGCCCAGCGTGCGCTGGGCGGGCGCAAAATGGTCCAACAGCAGCTTACCGATCACGGTATGACCGGAAGTAGGCACATTATCGAAGCGGAAGGCATATTGGTGACCGATACCCAGCGAAGGTGTTTTGCTGCGTTTGGCCGCCCAGGCGGTAATAGGCTCGAAGTCGGTGATGACCAAGTCATAGTTCGACAAATCCAAACAGCGGATATCGCGCAACAAGCGGATCAGGTTATTGTTAAGCGTGGTGGCGAGATAATCGATGCGGCCGTCATGCCAGCAAAAGCTGAGCCCGCGATAACAACGAAAATCACCAAAGGGCTCCATGTTGAAGTACCCATCCCGCGGCCGTCCCGAAAACAGATAATCCACCTCCAGGCCGGAGTCCGACAGCGCCCGCGCCATGGTCCGAGCACGGGTGACATGTCCATTACCGGTACCCTGAACGCCATACAATATCCGCACGCCCGCGCCCCTAACCCAGCATCCATAGCGCCAGTTCGGCGCTTACCAGCCCCAGTGCCATACCGGCCACGATGTCGCTGGGAAAGTGAACCCCCAACAAGACCCGCGACACGCCGATCAGGCACGCCGCACTGTAGGCCGGTAACGCATAGGCCGGATAATAAAACGCAACAACATTGGCAAACAGAAAGGCGGCAGCGGTATGACCGGACGGAAAACTGAACTTGTCCGAGGGCTGCAGAAAGGAACTGAAACCGACGATGGCATCCGCCGGGCGATGGCGCCTGACGGTATTCTTGCTCACCAGATAGGTGGGCAACTCGACGGCAAAGGCCAGCAACAGCGCCAGGGCGAAGGGTGGGCCGGACTCGGCGTCCAGCCATAACAACAGCACGCCGATCAGGGCATAGAGGTAACCGTCACCGGTCTTTGATATCCAGCGCGCCAAGCGGGCGATTTCGGCATGGCGTTTGCGCGACATACACCAGCGGAAGGCGATCAGATCACATTTGGTAACGGTGTTGACAATGGTAGGCATGGCGTTTGTGCTCCCCCGTTTTGAGAGCTATTGTCAAACGCTTTAATGACACATAGATGAAGTTTTTATGACGTTTTTGTGATGCCGGCAGAGATTGCGCACCGGATCAGATGTGCGATTGCAGAGAATGCTCCCGCCCCAGCGTGTCAATCATGCTGTTCCACATCCTTACCGATAGAGAGGGGGTTCGGTAGTCGGCCTTATTGAGCCGCTTCAGCCCCCGCTTCTTGAACATTCCGGCGTGCAGGAAATATTGATTGATGGCCGTGAGCTGATCGTGCAGCACAGGGCTGAGGTGAATCCACGCCAGCACGGTCGGGAGCGGCGCTGCACGACTCACTGATCGCCTGTTGCAGCACCTGCTTGGCGCATTGACGGCATTTGCCGCACTGAGACGCGACCCCCAGCCGCTTGTTCAACTCACGCAGGCTGTCGGCCCCTTTGGCCACCTCTTCACTGATTTGAATGTCGGTAATCCGATGGCAGATGCAAACGTACATGCCCATTCCTCGATAAATATTAATCTCTACGCACCAATCTAATGCGAATAAGAATGATTGTCAATTATATTATCGGCCGGGGATCGGGGGACTTTAATCAGGGCCAGCGGCAGGGCACAAACAAAAAAACCCCGCTCGAGGCGGGGCTTCTTCAGTATCTGGTAGGCGCGATTGGACTCGAACCAACGACCCCCACCATGTCAAGGTGGTGCTCTAACCAACTGAGCTACGCGCCTGAAGAGGGCGCTAAGATACCGGTATCCTTGCCGAAATGCAAGACTTGCTTTGCGCCGCGCAAAACCCGCCCCGGCTAGGATGAATGGGAGGCAATCAGGGCCGGCAAGCACTTCAGCAGGTCGGCGACCTGCGCCGCCGGCACAGGCTTGCTGTAGAGAAAACCCTGGGCCTCGTCGCATTGCTGCGAAATCAGAAACCGCTGCTGTTCGGGCGTCTCCACCCCTTCCGCGATGACTTTGAGCTGCAGCGTCCGCCCCAGGGCCACCACGGCGCGGGCGATGGCCTCGTCATTGGCGTCCTCGGGAATGTCGCGCACGAAGGAGCGGTCGATCTTGAGCTTGTCCACCGGCAGGCGCTTGAGATGGCTCAGGGATGAATAGCCGGTGCCGAAATCGTCGATGGCGATCTGGATGCCCAGCGCCTTCAAGTTGTCGAGAATATCGATCGCCCGCTCCGTCTTGTGCATGATGAAATTTTCGGTGATCTCCAGCTCCAGGTGCTCAGGCTCCAGGCCGGTGGCGAGCAGGATATCGTTGACCGTGGTCTGGAAATCGCCGCGCCGCAGCTGCAGCCCCGATACATTCACCGCGACGCGCTCGATGTCGCAGCCCTGTTGCAGCCACGCCTTCATCTGCCGACAGGCACTGGACAACACCCATTCCCCCAGTGGCACGATCAGGCCGGTGTCCTCCGCCAGGCCGATAAAGCGATTGGGCGGCAACAGGCCGAACTCGGGATGTTGCCAACGCAGCAGCGCCTCCACGCCGATCGGCCGGCCGCTGTGCAGCGAAATCAGCGGTTGATAGTGCAGCACCAGCTCGTCGTTTTTCAAGGCATTGCGCAGGGCCGATTCCAGTTTGAGACGCTCGAACACCGAAGCGGTCAGCTCTTCGGTGTAATAATAAAAATCGTTACGCCCCTCCTCCTTGGCGCGGTACAGGGCGGCATCGGCGTTTCTGACCAGGGTTTGCACATTGCTGCCGTCACGCGGGTAGACACTGACGCCGATACTGAGGGTGACGTGCAACTCGTGGCCGCGCACCAGGAACGGCTCCTGAAACGCTTCGATCAGTTTCTGCGCCAGGACGACCGTATCCTGAGCGTCGTGAATATTCTCCAACACGATGACGAATTCATCGCCGCTGAGACGGGCCACAGTGTCGTCCTTGCGCGACAGGTTGCGCAGCCGCGAGGCGACCTTGATCAGTAGCTCGTCGCCCACCGGATGACCGAGACTGTCGTTGACATTCTTGAAGTTATCCAAATCGATAAACAACACCGCGAGCTGGCACTGGGCGCGGGCGGCGCGCTCCATGGCGTGGGTCAGGCGGTCGTTGAACAGCAGGCGGTTGGGCAGATCGGTGAGCGGATCGTGGTAGGCCAGATAATTGAGCTGCTCCTGGGTCTGTTTAATGGACGAAATATCGGAAAACACTGAGACATAATGGCTCACCTTGCCTTCATCGTCTTTAATGGTGCTGACCGCCTGCCACACCGGAAACACCTCGCCGTTTTTGCGCCGATTCCAGATTTCCCCGCGCCAGCGCCCCTCTTCCTTGATGGTGCGCCACATGTCATCATGAAACTCGTCGTCATGGCGCCCGGAGCGCAGCACCTTAGGGGTCTTCCCCAACACCTCTTCCTGTGCGTAGCCGGTAATGGCAGTAAAGGCGGCGTTTACCGCGCTAACCCTGGCCTCGGCATCGGTCACCATCACGGCTTCCGACGTGCTTTGAAATACCGCCGCCGCCTGGCGCAGTTGATCTTCGATAAGCCGCTTGGCGGTGATATCGCTTATTATGGAGATAAAACCGACGACCCTGCCATTGGCATCGAAATTGTAATTCCAATCGACCTGTATTTGGATGACCGATCCGTCCTGCTTACGGTCGGCGGAAAAATAGGGTTCGGGAGGCGGTTGCTGTTCCGCCAGGTAGGCCAGGTATGACCCGATGGCCTGGCCCTCCTTCGGGTCGGCCAAAAGCATGGATATATTACGGCCCCGCAACTCCCCCGGCGCGTAACCGAACAGAGTATCGTGAGCCGCATTGGAGAATAGAATATTCCCTTGGATATCGATCTCCTGCACCCCATAGGGAATTGTAGACAGCACGGCACGCAAATGCGCCTCACTCTGCGCCAGTTTCCACTGGATATCGGACTGGAAGCGCTGCGTGGCGAATTCACCGATGGCGATAAAGACCACCATCATAAAGGCGAACGGAAACAGCATTTGAATGGTTGCGGGGGTAAGCTGGGCCTGATAGACATAGGACACCAACAATACGCACAACACGGCAATCACCGGCACCATGGCATCGTAGCCGCGCCAGCCGGTAGGCAGATTGCCTCCCACCTCGGACGACGCGGCATCAACAGCACGAGCCCCGGCCCCGTATTGGCGTCTTAGCGCCCCCCCGTAGATCAGGCCAAAGCCGATCAACCATAGAACATCGATATGGTCACCGACCTGATAAGTGTTTCCGAGCAGGCCGTAGGCGTAGACCGTATCCGCCAAGGCGTGGAAGGCGAAGCCGAGCAATACCAGCGGCACGCCTTTCGGCAGGCCCCTTTCGAGCAATCGCCAGACACTGCCGATGCCATACACCAGCGCCGACATGTACAGCGCCGGATACGCCAAGGCGGTGCTGACATAAAGCCAATTTCCGTTGAGCTGCCGGATGGGCTCCAACAGTACGATCAGATGGGCGATGACAATGCCGCAGACCAGAATGCCGAGCTTGGCGATTTGCACCACCGTAAACGCGTAGCGCGGGACACGTGACTGAAGCGCAACGAAGGCGGCCATAAAAAAGGGGGCGAAGGCAAGGAAACCAATATCGGACATTGCCGGAAACGGGGTCAGGGCGCCGCGCAGCAGCTCATGATAATCCCAGATCAACATACCGGCGAACCAGGCGAAACAGGCACCGCCGAACAAGCGCCACGCCAGGCGCTCATGCTGTTCTAAGCCGGCGGAAACCCGCATGCACTTCAGCCCTGTCAGCAGCGCTGCGAAGGTCCAGGCCAGGTCCGTCCACCACACGCTCGCCCGCTCATCCAAGAAGGAACCGTAGGCGATCACAGCAAAACAAACGATATAAGCGACGACGCCCGCCGATTCCGCCGAGACCGGCCCGGCTGATGCACGACTTAATGATAAGGCCTGCTGTTTGATGGACAACTTCCCCGTGTTTAGTGATTGGCTAATAAGCCTTTAATGATGAACGCCCATATTCCCAAACACGCTGTGCATACATCCCTGTAGGTTCGATGACCACGGCCATGCGGCCAAGGGTGTCGGGACATGGGTATTCATCATTTTCGTCCCGGTAATCACGCCAAGTCTATATTAGCAAGTAGCGGAATAAAACCCTTGCAAGACGTTGCATTAACTTGCCGTTCACTTATCAGCTTAATTATAGGCGGGGAGAAAGGTTCAGCCGGCGGCTCGGTACCATTGCATAAACTGCTCCGCCGGCAGCGGCTGACTTATACAAAAGCCTTGACCGTGAATACAGCCGAGCTCGGTCAGCAGGCGCCAGTTTTGCTTGGATTCAATCCCCTCGGCAACGACCCGGACATCCATCGACTCGGACAGCGAGGCAATTGAGCGGACAATGGAGATGTCGCGCGTCTCTTCAGAGAGGTTTTTGACAAACAGGCGGTCGATCTTGATTTCGCTGATATCGATGTCACGAATATAGCGAAATGAGGTAAAGCCGCTGCCGAAATCGTCAATGGAAATACCCACACCGGCGGCGGCGAGGGCGGTCAATACCTGCTTGGCGCGCGCCTTGCTGGACGCGAGGGCGGTTTCGGTAATCTCTAGTATCAAATCAGCGGGCTGCAGACCCCGGCTTTCCAACTCGTGCAGAACGCGGTCGGGCAACCCGATGTCGTCGAGCATCCGCGCCGAGAGGTTGACCGATACCGGCACCGACGGCATACCTTGAGCTTGCCAAGCACTCAACTGATCAAGGGACATGGCGATGGTGGCAAAGGTAATCCGCTCGATCAAGGCGGAACGCTCGGCAAAGGGAATAAACTGATCCGGACATACCCGGCCCAGCTCAGGACTGCGCCAGCGCAGCAAGGACTCCACACCCACGACGGCGCCGCTCACCAGATTGATCTTGGGCTGATACATCATGTACAGCTCCTTCTCATCCATTGCCTTATGCAAATAATTGCTGACCGGCACGGACCCGGAAGCCGCATCCGGATACCTGGCATGTTCTCCATACACGACATAGTCGGACAGATTACGTTTAGCCTGATACATGGCGTGGTCGGCATTGGTCAGCAAACTACTGGCCTCATCGCCATGCGATGGATACACGGCGATGCCGATGGACACCCCCACCTGCAAGACATTGCCCGAGACGGCAAGCGGCTCATTGACGGCAGCGATTATTTTTCGCGCGATGGACACTGCCCCCTCAATCGAATCGACGCCATGCAGGATACTGGTGAACTCATCACCGCCGAGGCGCGCAATGGTGTCTGATTTACGGGAAATCTGACGAAAGCGAGAGCCTATTTCCGCCAGCACCTCGTCGCCCGCTTCGTGTCCCAGCGTGTCATTGACCTCTTTGAACAGATTAAGATCCATCATCAACAATGCGAACCGCCCCCCTTTACGCTCGGCATTCAATATGGCCTGATTGAGGCGGTCGAAAAACAGGTTGCGGTTGGGCAGGCCGGTAAGCTCGTCATACAGACTCATGCGCTCCAGCTTCTGCTGCATCTCGGCCAGCCGCTGTTCCAATGCCGCACGCTGCAGACTGGCCTCGATGGCGTCGCTTAGCAGTTTTCCACTGAGTTTCTTTTTGGGCAGATAGTCATATACGCCGAGACGCATGGTCTCGACCACCAACTGCTCATCGCCGACACCGGTGACCATGATAACGGGAGTGACAATACCTTCTGCATTGATGCGACGCAGAACATCGGTACCGGTCATATCGCCGAGGTGATAATCGAGCAGCACACAATCCAGTTGTGTGGCAAGCAGCATATCAATGGCTTCGGCACCGCTGCCGACATCGAGGATTTCATATTCCGACTGGGCGCGGGACAACAAACGACGTATCCGTTCTCTATCCACATCATCGTCATCCACGACCAGTAATCGGATCACCTTGGGGGCGCTAATGTCGGAGTCGTCCGTCTCGTCGGCCTGCATCCAACCTGACGTGCCGAGCTTGCGCACACCGAAACCAAGATGAGACGCGCGGATCTGCCCCCTAAAAGGATCGAGTTTTTTTCCTGCATCTGACACGCTACGCTCCTTCGCTCGTGTAAAATGTATCGACTAAGGCAAACTCACCGCCGCCCCGTAACTCTCCAGCAGACCGACGAGTTTACGACACCGGGGATCGACGGCGGAGTTGATTATGTGGCCGACGACGTTTGCCCCATAGGCCCGACTTAAGTTGCCATACAGGGCCACCAAAACCGAAACCGTGTCCCGCGCCCGCCTTGCCCGGACCTGACTTCGATACGCCCGCCGTGAGACTCCACCAAGCGCTTGGCGATGGCAAGACCGACACCGGCGTGTTCCCGGGATTGACTATTCAACGCCTGGAACAACTTAAAAATTCGTTCATGCGCGGCGCGCGGTATCCCCGGCCCGTCATCCGTAACGCTAAACACACAAAACAGCCCCTCCGCATACACCTGCACGGCGACAACACCGGTTTCACGGTCATGGTGTTTAACGGCATTGCCAATCAAATTCCGCAACACCGTCTCCAAGGGGATTGAGGCAGTATTGATATGCCCCACCTCAGAATCCAGTGTGACTGTAAAGCGGGCGGGGATCTCGACCAATTCGACGATATTTTTTAGCAGCACCAGAACGTCTATATCGCGCGATTCACTGCTGCGCTGCCCGGCGCGCGCGTAGGCCAGCAGATCTTCGATAAGACATTCCATGCGATTGATGCGCTGCCTGACACGCTCAAGCTTATTCAAGACCTCCGGGGCGCCACCGTCGCCGATGTCTTCGCTGATCCATTCCACCAAACTGGCAATGCCCTGTAACGGCGCGCGCAAGTCGTGCGAGGCGACGTAGCTAAACTCGTCCAAATCCTCATTCAGTTTGCGCAAGTGCAGCTCCATCGCCTTGCGTGCGGAGATGTCCGTGACGGCGGCAACCACTGCGATACCGTCTTCGGTATACACCGGGCTAAGCCCGACCTCCACTGCAAATTCCGAACCGTCCTTACGCAAACCACTAAGGTCCCTCCCCGGCCCCATGGCGCGGGCGTCGGGGTTTTCGAAAAACGCATTACGCAACTCTACATGGCCGTTGCGAAAATGCGGCGGCAGCAGCACCTCCAGCTTTTCACCGATTAGTTGGTTTTCTTCATAACCGAACAACTGGCACAGCTTGGCGTTGACAAAGCCGATACGGCCATCGCCATCGATCATGAGCGTACCCACGGGGGAGGCTTCAACCATTTGCCTGAAATTGGTATGCAGTCGTGTGCGCACGCTGATGTCGCAAATGGAGGCGATCACCGCCGGACCGGTTTCGGTCTCAATGGGGTTGAGACCGATTTCAATGGGAAACTCCATGCCATCCTTGCGGCGTCCGAACAACTCACGCCCGATTCCCATCGGCCGTTTCTGCGGCGTGCGGGAATAGTCGCCACGCAAGCCGTGATGGCTATTTTGATAACGCTCCGGCAGCAGCATTTCAACCTGCTTGCCGAGCAATTCAGCGCGGGAATAACCGAACTGATGCTCAAGTTCCGTATTTGTCACCATGATGTGCCCATCGCGGCTCACCACCACCAGACCGATAGGTGTCGCATCAATGAGTTGCCGGAGCCACCCGCCATCCGTGGCGGATAATGGCATCGCGGTTTCCGTGTCCAATGCATCCCCTTTGCAAATTTCAAGTAACCCATCCGGGTCACAATACCCAACTATCACGGCCAAGCCGTGCCAATAGGGGCACGACATTTAATGATGAGGCAATTTAATCTGCCGCGTTAATGAATAGTGCCTGCAACGCCGTCTCTCAACCGCGTGTTCGAATATGCCGGCAAGCCGTCATGGCGCACAAAACGGCGCACATACCTCATCCGCAAAGCGCTTAAGCCCGACATATTCCCGACTATAGCACTAGGTTTTTATCGAGGCGAATCGGGGTTGAACCTCTTTTTCGTCTTTCCGCTTGTATTCCCAGAGGGAATGCAAACGTTTAGAAACGTTCTACGGGCAATGCGGTCTTAGCTGCTCACCCTATTCTCGCCGCTCGCTGACGGCGACGGCCTGACGCACAAACAGCGAGGATTACAAAGCCCCGTGCTGCGCCAGCCCCATGCCCGCCTCCTGGATACGCCTGATCTGATCACGCACACGGGCGGCGTCTTCGAATTCGAGGTTCTGGGCGTGGTCGTACATTTGCTGTTCCAGCTGCTTAAGCTTTTTGCCTAGCTCGGCGGCCGACATGGCGGCGTAATCGGCCACCTCGTCCGCCACCTTGGCGTATTGCCGGGCGTTACCGTGCATGCTGCCGTAGGCGCCCTCCATGACATCGGCGACCTTGCGTTTGATACTTTGCGGCGTAATGCCATGGGCCTTGTTATGGGCGATTTGTTTCTCGCGCCGGCGTTCGGTCTCATCCAGGGCCCGCTGCATGGAGCCAGTGACCTTGTCGGCATAAAGGATGGCCTTGCCATTGAGATTGCGTGCAGCGCGGCCAATGGTCTGGATCAATGATCGGTCGGAGCGCAGAAAGCCCTCCTTGTCCGCATCGAGAATGGCGACTAACGATACCTCGGGAATGTCCAATCCTTCACGCAGCAGGTTAATGCCCACCAGCACATCAAATTCGCCCAGGCGCAGATCGCGGATGATCTCCACGCGCTCCACCGTGTCGATGTCGGAATGCAGATAACGCACCCGCACCTGGTGTTCGGCCAGATACTCGGTCAGATCCTCGGCCATGCGCTTGGTCAGGGTGGTGACCAGCACCCGCTCGCCGGCTGCGGCGCGCAGCTTGCATTCGGACAGGAGATCGTCCACTTGGGTGGTCACCGAACGGATCTCGACGTCCGGATCCACCAGACCGGTGGGGCGCACCACCTGCTCCACCACCTTGTCGGCATGTTCCCGTTCGTAGGGGCCGGGTGTGGCCGAGACGTAGATCGACTGCGGCGCCAGGCGCTCGAACTCCTCGAATTTCATGGGCCGATTGTCCAGCGCCGAAGGCAGGCGGAAACCGTACTCCACCAGCGTCGATTTGCGCGCGCGGTCGCCCTTGTACATCGCGCCGATCTGGGGGATGGTAACGTGACTCTCGTCCACCACCAGCAGGGCGTCGTCGGGCAGATAGTCGAACAGGGTGGGCGGCGGCTCGCCGGCTCGGCGTCCCGATAAATAACGCGAATAATTCTCGATGCCGGAACAGTAGCCCAGCTCCTGGATCATCTCGATGTCGAACAGGGTGCGCTGTTCCAGGCGCTGCGCCTCCACCAGTTTGTCATTGTCGCGCAGCTGCTGCAGGCGCTCCTTCAGTTCCACCTTAATGAGCTCAATGGCGTCGAGCAGGGTCTGGCGGCCGGTGACGTAATGGCTCTTGGGATAGACGGTCAGGCGCGGCACGCGGCGCAGCACCTCGCCGGTAAGCGGGTCGAAATAGGCCAGCGACTCGATCTCGTCGTCGAACAGTTCCACGCGCACCGCCTCGCGCTCCGACTCGGCCGGGTAGATGTCGATCACCTCGCCGCGCACCCGGTAGGTGGCGCGCGCCAGCTCTACGTCATTGCGGGTATATTGCAGCTCGGCCAAGCGCCGCAGGATGGCGCGCTGATCCACCGTTTCGCCGCGCACCAGGTGCAGGATCATGCTCATGTAGGCGCGCGGGTCGCCCAGGCCGTAGATGGCCGACACCGAGGCGACGATAATGGTGTCCTTGCGCTCCAGAATCGCCTTGGTGGCCGACAGGCGCATCTGCTCGATGTGGTCGTTGATGGAGGCGTCCTTCTCGATGAAGGTGTCCGAGGACGGCACATAGGCCTCGGGCTGGTAATAGTCGTAATAGGAGACGAAGTATTCCACCGCATTATTGGGGAAGAACTCCTTCATCTCGCCGTAGAGCTGGGCCGCCAGGGTCTTGTTGGGCGCCAGGATCAGCGCCGGGCGTTGCACCTCTTGGATGACATTGGCAATGCTGAAGGTCTTGCCCGAACCAGTCACGCCGAGCAACACTTGGTGCATCAGGCCGTCGCGCAAGCCCTCCACCATGCCGCCGATGGCGGTCGGCTGATCACCCGCCGGCTGGTAGGGCGAATTTATTTGAAACGGCTTGGTCATGGGGATTCTGAATTGGCGTCGAATCGAGTAATATTAACATCTAAAAAAACCTGCAGCATTTTTGAGGGCCTGATGAGCATCAACTTCCGACTTTCCGACCGCGTTCAACGCATCAAACCGTCACCCACGCTGGCGGTCACCACCAAGGCCAAGGAACTGCGCGCCGCCGGCAAGGACATCATCGGCCTGGGCGCCGGCGAGCCGGATTTCGACACGCCGGAGCATATCAAGGCCGCCGCCGTCCAGGCCATCCGGGACGGCTTCACCAAATATACCGCCGTCGACGGTACGCCGGAATTGAAGCAGGCCGTCATTGCCAAATTCAAACGCGACAACGGTTTCGACTACACCCCTGATCAGATCCTGGTCTCCTGCGGCGGTAAACAAAGCTTCTTCAACCTGGCCCAGGCCATGCTCAACCCCGGCGACGAGGTCATCATCCCGGCACCCTACTGGGTCTCCTACCCGGACATGGTGATCCTGGCCGGCGCCACGCCGGTAATCATCGAGGCGGGCATCGAGCAGAGTTTCAAGATCAGCCCGGAGCAGCTGGAAGCGGCCATCACCGACGACACCCGTCTGTTCGTCATCAATAGCCCCTCCAACCCCACTGGCATCGCTTACACCCAAGCGGAACTGGCGGCGCTGGGCGACGTGCTGCGGCGCTATCCGCAGGTGGTCATCGCCACCGACGACATGTATGAGCATATCCTCTGGGCCGCGGAACCCTTCAGTAACATCCTGAACGTCTGTCCCGATCTGTATGACCGCAGCATCGTGCTCAACGGTGTCTCCAAGGCCTATTCCATGACCGGCTGGCGCATCGGCTATGCCGGCGGGCCCAAGCCCTTGATCCAGGCCATGAAAAAGATTCAGTCCCAGAGCACTTCCAACCCCACCTCCATCGCCCAGGTGGCGGCGCAGGCGGCGTTGGAGGGCGATCAGTCCTGTATCCAAGAAATGCTCAAGGCGTTTAAAGAGCGGCACGACTTTGTCGTCGCCGAACTCAACGGCATCCACGGCGTGCAGTGCATCGAATCCCAGGGCACCTTCTATGCCTTTCCCTCCATGCAGGGCGTGATCAACAGCCATACCGAGGCCAAAGACGACGTGGCCCTGGCCGAGTTCCTGTTAAACGAGGCCGGCGTGGCCCTGGTGCCAGGGTCCGCCTTCGGTGCGCCGGGTTACATGCGTCTGTCCTTCGCCACCAGTACCGCGATGTTGCGCGAAGCCCTGCAGCGCATCAAGCATGTGCTCGGCACAGATTAGTCCCTAAGCAAAGCGCAACGGAATGCAACGCCGAGGCCTGCGACCCACATTCTCCAGAGCGCGTGGCTTCACCCTGGTGGAGCTGCTCGTAGTACTGTCCGTGTTCGCCATCCTGCTCGGCCTGGCGGCGCCTTCGTTTATGAGCATCATTGCCAACAACCGTGTCGCCAGCGCGGCCAATGACATCATCACGGTCCTGAACCTGGGCAAGAGCGAGGCGGTGCGCAGCGGACAGACCGTGGTGTTGTGCAAACGCGCCAGCGACAGCGCTTGTGACACGGATGCCTCGACGGACTGGAGCAATGGTTGGATATTGTTCGTGGATTCCGTTAGCAACAATCAAATCGATGACGGCGAACGCATTGTCCGGCTGCAACCAGCTACCGAGGAAAGTCTCGATGTGGCCTATAAAGGAAACGACAACAAGGCCATCAATTTCAATCCTAACGGGCGCACCGGTGCGACGGGCCACTTTTGTCTGCGCAACACTCATGACGACAACAAGAGCCGTGCGGTTGTGGTAAACATCGCCGCACGTTTTCACATCGAAGAGCAGCCATACGATTGCAACTAAAACAAAACAACATGCAATAAAAAAGGGGCCGACGGCCCCTTTTTATTATCTGAACGGGTGGCGCTGGAGCGTTAGCCTTCAGCCACCGCTTTCATGCTCAGACGGATACGACCCTGCTTGTCGACCTCAAGTACCTTGACCTTGACCGTATCCCCTTCCGACAGCTTGTCGGCCACATTCTCGACGCGCTCGTTGGAGATCTGCGAGATGTGCACCAGGCCGTCCTTGCCGGGCAGGATGGTGACGAAGGCGCCGAAGTCCATCAGCTTGGCCACCTTGCCATCGTAGACCTTACCCACTTCCACGTCGGCGACCAGCTCTTCGATGCGACGTTTGGCCTCTTCACCGGCGGCCTTGTCGACGGAGGCGACCTTGACCGTGCCGCTGTCGTCCAGGTCGATGGTGGTGCCGGTCTCTTCGGTGAGGGCGCGGATGGTGGCGCCGCCCTTGCCGATAACGTCGCGGATGCGGTCCGGATTAATCTTGAAGGTGATGATACGCGGCGCATATTCAGACAACTCTTCACGCGGCGCCGAAATGGCCTTGGCCATCTCACCCAGAATGTGGATACGACCGTCCTGGGCCTGAGCCAGAGCGGCCTCCATGATCTCGCGGGTGATGCCGTCGATCTTGATGTCCATCTGCAGGGCGGTGACACCCTCGGTGGTGCCGGCCACTTTGAAATCCATGTCGCCCAGGTGATCTTCGTCACCCAGGATGTCGGACAGCACGGCGAAACGCTGCTCGTCCTTGATCAGCCCCATGGCGATACCGGCCACCGGGGACTTGAGCGGGATACCCGCGTCCATCATCGCCAGGCTGCTGCCGCAGACCGAGGCCATGGAGCTGGACCCGTTGGACTCGGTGATCTCGGAGACCACGCGGATGACATAGGGATAGTCGTCCATGTTGGGCATCACTGCCTGCACGCCGCGTTTGGCCAGACGGCCGTGACCGATCTCGCGGCGCTTGGGGCTGCCGACAAAACCGGTCTCGCCGACACAGTAGGGCGGGAAGTTGTAGTGCAACATGAAGGGCTCTTTGCGCTCACCTTCAATGGCGTCGATCAATTGCGCGTCTTTGCCAGTACCGAGCGTGGTGGCTACCAGCGCCTGGGTCTCGCCGCGGGTAAACAGGGCCGAGCCATGCACGCGCGGCAACACGCCGACGCGGATGCTGATGGGACGCACGGTGTCCTTGTCACGCCCGTCGATACGCGGCTCACCGTCGAGGATACGCTCACGCACTATGCGTTTTTCCAGACTGCCGACGGCATCGCCGACGTCGGCGGCGCTCCATTGCGGCGCTTCACCGGCACACAGCTGTTCCACCACCTGCGTGCGGATCTCGCTTAGGCGGGCATAACGGCTCTGTTTTTCCTTGATCTGATAGGCCTCGACGATCTGGGTCTCGGCGGCCTGACTGACGGCGGCGGCCAGGGCTTCGTCCTTGCCCGGCGCTTGCCAATCCCAAGACCTTACATCGGCCTCGGCGCTGAATTCGCGGATGGCGTTGATCACCGCCTGCAGTTGCTGGTGACCGAACATGACCGCATCCAGCATGACCTGCTCGGATAATTCTTTGGCCTCAGATTCAACCATCAGCACCGCGTTTTCGGTGCCGGCCACGACCAGATCAAGCTGCGAGTCTTCCAGCTGGGAGATACTGGGATTCAGCACATACTGGCCGTCCTTGTAGGCAACGCGGGCGGCGCCGATTGGCCCCTGAAACGGTACACCGGAGAGCATCAGTGCCGCCGAGGCACCGATCATGGCGGGAATATCGGGATCGATCTCGCTGTCCAGCGAGACCACAGTGGCGATGATCTGAACTTCGTTGGTAAAGGCCTTGGGAAACAGGGGACGGATAGGACGGTCGATGAGGCGCGAGGTCAGGGTCTCTTTCTCGGTGGGGCGTCCTTCGCGTTTGAAAAAACCACCCGGAATCTTGCCGGCCGAGTAGGTGCGCTCCTGATAGTTGACCGTCAGCGGAAAGAAGTCGCGACCTTCGATCGCTTCCTTCTGCGCGACACAGGTCACCAGGACCGCGGTATCGCCCATGCTGCACATTACGGCGCCGGAGGCCTGGCGGGCAATTTCACCGGTTTCCAAGGTAACGCTATGGTCACCGTATTGAAAGACCTTTTTAATGGGTGTCATCAAGTATCCTTAAGATTTCTGGGTGGCTTTAGTTTCAACGAAGATTCGGCATCTTCCAAACGGGAACATCTGATTGCCGCCAATGTCTTGTTGCGTCGTCATTGGCTTGATTGGCAGCGCCCTTAGCGACGCAGACCGAGACGTGAAATCAGATCGCGATAGCGATTGAGGTCTTTCTTCTTCAGGTAGTCCAACAGCTTGCGGCGCTGGCTGACCATTTTCAACAAACCCTGACGTGAATGGTGATCATGAGAATGTTCTTTAAAATGACCGGACAACTGGTTAATACGGGCGCTTAGCAGCGCGACTTGAACCTCCGGGGAACCGGTGTCTCCTTCGGAACGCTGAAAGTCATTAACGACCTTCTGCTTGGCTTCAGCATTTAATGACATGTATATCTCCCAAAAAAAAATCACAATTGACTATGCAGCTTTAAAGCGGCGTATTTTACCGCTGCAAAGCACCTGAAACAAGCACGGAATCACCCCAACGGCCCTTGGCAACAGGCATATGGATCAATCTGCCGTGGCCAGTAAGCGTTTCGGCGCCACCCGGCCGTCATCCAGGATATGGCCGATGCCGAGAAATTCCTGGTCACTGTCGTACAACCTGACCAGTCCGGCGGTAGGCGCCCGCGGCACCAGCACCGCCTGACCGTGGCGCAGGTAATAGGCCATGTCGCGAGTCAGACGCACCGCGGGCCAGGCCTGCAGCGCGCTGTCCATGGGCAGCAAATAGGCGTCCAGGGCCGCGGCCGGCGCCGCGTCGCGCACCCGCTCCAGCTCATCGAGGGTGGCGCTACGGCAGAGCTCAAAGCCGCCGGTCAGGGTGCGACGCAATGCCTGGACGTGGCCGCCGCAACCCAGCTGTGCGCCGATATCCTCGGCCAGGGTACGAATATAGGTGCCTTTGGAACACATCACCTCCAGGTCCAGTTCATCCGCCCGCAGCTCGAGCAGCTGAATGGAGTACAGGGTCACCCGGCGTGGGCGACGCTCCACCTCGATACCCTGACGCGCCAGCTCGTAGAGCGGCCGGCCATCCTTTTTGAGGGCGGAATACATGGGCGGTACCTGCTCGATGTCACCCACAAATCCGGCCAGCAGAGTTTGCACCGCCGCCCGCGTCAAGGCGGGCACCGGGCGGCACTCGATCACCTCGCCCTCGATATCGGCGGTCGTGGTTTTCTCACCCAGCTTGACCGTGACACGGTAGCCCTTGTCGGCATCGAGCAGATAGGCCGAGACCTTGGTGGCCTCGCCCAGGCAGATGGGCAACAGGCCGGTGGCGATGGGATCCAGACTGCCCGTGTGACCGGCCTTATTGGCGCAGAACAGACGCTTGACCCGCTGCAGCGCCGCGTTGGAGGTGATCCCGGTGGGTTTGTCCAGCAACAGGATACCGCTAACGTCTCTCCCTCTGGCACGACGCTTAGCCAATTTTTACATCCCCTCAAATACCCAATTCTGGAAAATTACTTGTCTTTCGGCGCCAGGGCGGCGTCGATCAGGGCGCTCAGATTGGCGCCGCGCTCCACCGATTCATCGTAGATAAAGTTCAGCTGCGGCGTGACACGGGTAGTCAGATGTTTGCCCAGTTCACGGCGCAGGAAACCGGCGGCGTGATTAAGCGCCGCCAGCATCTCGTCGACGCTGTGCTGCTCGTCGCCCAGGGCCGTAACATACACCTTGGCATAGGCCAGATCTTTCGATACCTCGACGCCGGACACCGTCACCAGGCCGATGCGCGGGTCCTTGAGTTCGAATTGTATCAACTGCGCCAATTCGCGCTGGATCTGCGCCTCTACCCGTTTGGTGCGACTGAACTCTCTGGGCATGGCTAGTCGATGGTCTTGGCCACTTCGACGCGCTCGTAGACCTCGATCTGGTCGCCCGGCTTGACGTCGTTGTAGTCCTTCACGCCGATACCGCACTCGGTGCCGGCCTTGACTTCGTTGACGTCATCCTTGTAGCGCCGCAGCGATTCCAGCTCGCCTTCATAGATCACCACGTTGTCACGCAGCACACGGATCGGTGCGCTGCGCTTGACCGTACCGTCCACCACCAGACAGCCGGCGATGGCGCCCAGCTTGGGCGAGCGGAACACGTCCTTGACCTCGGCCAGGCCGATGATCTCTTCGCGGATCTCCGGCGACAACATACCCGACATGGCCTGCTTGACGTCGTCGATGATGTCGTAGATCACGCTGTAGTAGCGCAGATCCACATCGTTTTCCTGGGCGACGCGTTTGGCGGCACCGTCGGCACGCACGTTAAAGCCGATGACGATGGCCTGCGAGGCCAGCGCCAGATTGATGTCGGACTCGGTGATGCCGCCGGCACCGCTGGCGATGATCTTGACCTTGACCTCGTCAGTGGACAGCTTGGTCAGGGAATCACGCAAGGCCTCCACACTGCCCTGCACGTCGGCCTTGACCAACAGGTTGAGCATACCCACCTCGCCCTCGGCCATTTGCGAGAACACATTCTCCAGCTTGGCCGCCTGTTGCTTGGCCAACTTGACGTCGCGAAACTTGCCCTGTCGAAACAAAGCGATCTCGCGCGCCTTGCGCTCTTCCGCCACCACTGCGGCAATATCACCGGCGTCCGGGGTGCCCGACAGCCCTAAGACCTGCACCGGGATAGAGGGGCCGGCGGACTCCACCGGCTTGCCAGTTTCGTCGAACATGGCGCGCACGCGGCCGTATTCCTTGCCCACCAGCAGGATGTCGCCCTTACGCAAGGTACCGTTCTGCACCAGAATGGTGGCCACCGCGCCGCGGCCCTTGTCCAGCGAGGACTCGACCACGATACCCGTCGCGGCTCCGTCTTCCACCGCCTTCAGCTCCATCACCTCGGATTGCAGCAGTACCGCATCCAACAGGGCGTCGATGCCTTCACCGGTTTTCGCCGAGACGTTGACGAACATGGTGTCGCCGCCCCAGTCTTCCGGAATCACCTCGTGGCCGGTCAGCTCTTGTTTGACCCGATCCGGTTCGGCCTCGGGCTTGTCGATCTTGTTGACCGCCACGATCAGCGGCACACCGGCCGCTTTGGAATGCTGGATGGCCTCGATGGTCTGCGGCATGGCGCCGTCGTCGGCGGCCACCACCAGGATGACGATGTCGGTCACCTGTGCGCCGCGGGCACGCATGGCGGTAAACGCCGCATGGCCCGGGGTATCCAGAAAGGTGACCATGCCGCGGTCGGTCTCGACGTGATAGGCACCGATGTGCTGGGTGATGCCGCCGGCTTCGCCGGCGGCCACCTTGGCGCGGCGGATATGATCCAGCAGCGAGGTCTTGCCGTGGTCGACATGTCCCATGATGGTCACCACCGGTGCGCGCGGCACCTGTTCGCCGGCCTGTTCCTCACTGGTGCTGGCCAACACTTCGGCCTCCAGATCATCCTCGCGCATCAGCTTGGGCGTGTGGCCCATTTCCTCGACCACGACAGCGGCGGTCTCCTGATCGATGACCTGATTGATGGTGACCATGGAGCCCATGCCCATCATCGCCTTGATGACTTCGGCCGCCTTCACCGACATGCGCTGGGCCAGGTCGGCCACGGTAATGGTCTCGGGGATGGTCACCTCACGCACGATGGGCGCGGTGGGTTTCTGGAAGCCGTGCTGGCTTTCGCCCACCACGACCTTGCCGGCCCTAGCGGGTTTTTTCTTGCGACGACCCGACTTGCCCGCTGACACGTGCAGTTCTTCACGGCCACCCTTGTTGCGTTTGCCGCGACCGCCGAATTCCTCCTCTGCGCCGCCTTTGCCACGCTTCTTGCCCTTGACGGACTCGCGCTTAGTGGTCGGTTTGGCCTCGGACGGCGGCACGGCCTCTTCGGGCACGGCGGGCGTCACGGGCGCCTGAGCCTGTTCCTCGGCGGCCTTGCGGGCGGCCTCTTCCTCGGCGGCCTTGCGCGCGGCTTCGGCCTCTTCTTCCTGACGGCGCTTGTCTTCCACCGCCTTACGGCGCGCCTCTTCCTCGGCGGCCAACTTGGCCTGTTCCTCGGCACGACGCGCGTCGCTTTCGGCCATCTTGGTTTCCAGTTCGGCCTTTTCATCCGCCAGGGCGACACTGCGCTTGACGTAGGTGCGACGCTTGCGCACCTCGACGCTGACGGTCTTGGCCTTGCCGCCGCCGGTTTGCTTGAGTTCGCTGACAGTCTTGCGCTTCAGGGTGATCTTTTTGGGACTGGAATTGGCCGCTTCGGCCTGTTCGTCGCCCTTACGCAGGTGCTTGAGCAACTGCATCTTGTCTTTGTCGCTAATGGTGGCATCGGCGCCGGGCGGCACCTCGACCCCTGCCTCGCCCAATTGCACGAGCAGGCGATCCATGGGAATACCTACTGCTTCCGCCAATTGTTTAACCGTTACTTCTGACATATTATCGTCACCCTCCAGCCAGCTGTTGATTACCCTTGTTGCTCTTCAGCAAACCAAGGGGCACGAGCTTCCATGATCAATTGACTGGCCCGTTCTGCGTCCAAACCTTCAATATCACTAATATCATCTAAGGCCTGCTCGGCCAGATCCTCGCGCGAGACGATGCCTCTGGCGGCCAAGGCCTGGGCGAGAGACTCATCCATGCCCGCCAGTTCCAGCAGATCCTGCTGCGGCGCGGCACTGCCGTGCTCTTCGCCGGCGATGGCGCGCGTCAGCAACACATCACGGGCGCGATTGCGCAATTCCTCGACGATATCTTCATCAAACTCTTCAATTTCGAGCATCTCCTGAACCGGTACATAGGCCACCTCTTCAATCGAGCTGAAGCCTTCCTGCACCAGGATGGATGCCACCTCTTCGTCCACATCCAGTTGTTCCATCAATAGTTGGAGTACGGCGGCGGACTCTTGTTCACTCTTCTGCTCGGCGTCCGACTCGGTCATGACGTTCAATTCCCAGCCGCTCAACTGACTGGCCAAACGGATGTTCTGACCACCCCGGCCGATGGCCTGAGACAGATTTTCCTCACTCACCGCGATATCCATTGTGTGGCTTTCCTCATCGACCACAATGGACACCACCTCGGCCGGCGACATGGCATTGATCACGAACTGCGCCGGGTTGTCGTCGTAGAGTATGATATCGACGCGCTCGCCGCCCAGTTCGTTGGACACCGCCTGCACCCGCGAACCGCGCATACCGACGCAGGCGCCGACCGGATCGATGCGCTGGTCGTTGCTCTTGACAGCAATCTTGGCACGCACGCCCGGATCGCGGGCGGCGGCGCGGATTTCGATCAAGCCTTCACCGGCCTCGGGCACCTCGAGCTTGAACAACTCGATCAACAACTCCGGCGCGGTGCGGCTGACAAACAGTTGCGGGCCGCGCGGCTCGGAGCTGACCTCGCGCAGATAGCCGCGCACCCGGTCGCCGGGGCGCAGTGACTCGCGCGGGATCATATCTTCGCGCAGGATAATGGCCTCGGCATTACCGCCCAGATCCAGGATCACATTGCCGCGATCGACGCGCTTGACCACGCCCATCACCAGCTCACCGACGCGGTCGATGTAGGCGTCCACCACCTGGGCACGTTCCGCCTCGCGCACCTTCTGCACGATGACCTGCTTGGCGGTCTGGGCCGAGATGCGGCCGAACTCGACGGCCTCCAGCGGCTCTTCGATATACTCGCCCGCGGCAATGCCAGGCTGCTTGGCCTGCGCCTCATCCAGCATGATCTGGGCATCGGGGTTTTCGAATTCTTCCTCGTCGTCGATCACCTGCCAACGGCGAAAGGCGTTGTAGTCGCCGGTCTCACGATCGATGGCGACGCGCACCTCGATCTCGCCGCCGTGGCGCTTTTTGGTCGCCATCGCCAACGCGGCTTCGATCGCACCGAAAATGATGTCTTTGGAGACACCCTTTTCGTTGGACACTGCATCTACAACTAACAATATCTCTTTGTTCATCGTTTAGCCTCTATTGCAGCACTGCCTGTAACAGCTCGTCCCGGGGGACAACGCTTCAGTCAAATACCGGCACCAGATGTGCCTTTTCAATATTATCGAAATCGATCTGGATCGCTTCGCCTTCGAGCATCACGGTCACCACATCGTCCGTCACACCCTGCAATTCCACCGTCATCTTGCGGCGCTTATGCACCGGCCGTGACAGCAGCAGTTTGACCTCACGACCGACAAAACGCTGGAACTGCCCGACCGTAAACAAGGGCCGGTCCATGCCGGGGGAAGATACCTCGAGGGTGTAATGCCCGGGAATGGGATCTTCCACATCCAGCATACTGCTGACCTGGCGGCTGACGCGCTCGCAGTCTTCGACACCGATGCCGTCCTCCGGCAGGTCGATATAGACGCGCAGCAGCGAGTGCTTGCCCTGGGGCAGATATTCCGCACCGACAAATTCATACCCCAGCCCTTCGACCAATGGCTCGAGCAGTTGCAGTACCTTAACCGACGCTTGTCGGACCATCTTTTCACCTTGTTGAAACAAAAAATGGGCCTATGGCCCACTTCTTCTTACGACACTATTATTATCCGGGCGTTATGGACACCGAATCGTTCGTGTCGCAGCTAACAAAAAGCCCCGAATACGGGGCTTCCTGCAACACTAAAATTGGTAGCGGGGGTAGGATTTGAACCTACGACCTTCGGGTTATGAGCCCGACGAGCTGCCAGACTGCTCCACCCCGCAGCAGCTGCGCAGTATAGTACTAATGTAATTCGTTTTTTTCAAGAGGCAATTACGATTAATTAGTATTTATTGCCGTCATCTCAAGCGCCATCGCGCAATAAGGTGACAAAGGCGATGGCATATTCCCTTTCATCCGCCAGACTCAGGTGCGCGGCGCCGATGCCAAGCTCACGGCATACCTGCTCGGCACGGCCGCTGAAGATCAGTTCGGGTCGGCCGTGCAGGTCGTTATTGACGGCGATCTGGCCCAGTGTGATGCCGTCGCGAAAGCCGGTGCCCATGGCCTTGACCGCGGCCTCCTTGGCGGCAAAGCGCTTGGCCAGAAAATGGCCCGGCAGGACGCTGGCCTGAAACAGTGCCAGTTCCGCCGGCGCCAGGATACGGCGCGCATACCTTTCACCGTAACGCGCCAGGCCGGCTTGGATACGGCTGACGGCGACGATATCGGTACCGATGCCGAAAATCACCCGCGTCGTGCCTCCAGCATCAGGCGTTTCATCTCTGCCACCGCCCCCTGCAGGCCGGTGAACAAGGCCCGGGCGATAATCGCATGACCGATATTCAACTCACGCAATTGGGGAATGGCGGCGATCTGGGCCACATTCTGGTAGTTGAGCCCGTGACCGGCGTTGACATGCAAGCCCAGGGCGTCACCCTGCTTGACTGCGGCAAGGATGCGTTCGAACTCGGCCTGGCGCGCCTGCGCTGTGTCGGCGTCTGCGAAATGGCCGGTGTGGATCTCGATCACCGGCGCGCCCACCGTCGCCGCGGCCTCGATTTGGGCCGGATCGGCATCGATAAACAGAGACACCCGCGTGCCGACCGCGGCCAGGCGGGCACAGGCCTCGCGCATGCGATCCTGCTGCCCGGCCACCTCCAGGCCACCTTCGGTGGTGAGTTCCTCGCGCCGCTCGGGCACCAGGCAGCACTCCGCCGGGCGGATGCGCTCGGCGATGGCCAGCATGTCCTCGGTCACGGCCATCTCCAGGTTCATACGCGTGAGCAAGATACCCTTCAGCATTTCCACGTCGCGCTCCTGAATGTGGCGCCGGTCCTCGCGCAGATGCAGGGTAATGGCGTCGGCGCCGGCCTGTTCCGCCTCGATGGCGGCCTGCACCGGATCGGGATAGCGCGTGCCGCGCGCCTGGCGCAAGGTGGCGACGTGATCGATATTGACACCCAATAACATCATTGACTCCATGTTTGATAGTTCAGGATTTGTTCAAGGCAGCGGCCTCGGCGCCGCGCTGCAGATCCAGCAATAATTGGCGGCTGTGCAGCTTGCGTCCCGCCAGGTAATGGTCCAACACCAGGCGCGTGAGGCGCTTGGCGTCCTTGAGGACCCGGGGCTGGTCGAGACGGTGCGCCGCCAGGGCCAACAGGGAGCTGCCGGGGAACAACAGCGCCCCCGGCTCGGCGCCGGCCCGCGCCGCCACCGGTCCTTGGCCCAGCACAAAACGATATAGGCGTTCCGGATCGATGGCTTCACCCTGCTCCACTTCATAGTCCAGCACCAGACCATAACCGATCTCTTGCAGCAGCTGCTTTTCGAACAGTCTCAGGCTGACCTGCAAACGCCGCTCATGATCGGCACCACTGACGCGACTCAATTGCTGCAAAGTATAGCGATAATGGGCGAACAATTCAGGATGGGGGTCGTGGCGATGCAGCAAATGCAGCAACAGTTCGTTCAGATAAAAGCCGCTCAACAATACCTGGCCGACGAGGCGGTGGGCTGCAGGATCGGCCTCCGCATCGGTCAATGTAGCCAGCTCTCCTCGCCCCGACCAAGACAAACTCAAGGGCGTAAAGGGCTGCAATAAGGCACGGCGCTGACCGCCCTTGGCCCTGACGCCGCGCGCCACCAGGCCGAGGCGGCCGTGGTTAGACGAGAACACCTCCAGCAGCAAACTGGTATCGCGATAGGGACGCTGGTGCAGCACATAGGCCGGTTCCAGCACCACTTTTTGATTGAACTGCGCCATGGCAAGCGGCGATCTGAAAATCAGTCGTCAGTATAACCCAGGCTACGCAGGGCCCGTTCGTCGGCCGACCAGCCCGCTTTGATCTTGACCCACAGTTTGAGCAAGACCTTTTGCGCCAGCAGGGTCTCCAGGTCCCGGCGCGCCTGCTCGCCGACCTTTTTCAGCGCCTTGCCGCCCTTGCCGATGACGATGGCCTTTTGTCCCGGCCGCGCCACCCAGATCAAGGCGTGGATGGTGGTAAGATCCTCTTCCGCCTCGTAGGCCTCGATCTCCACGGTCAATTCGTAGGGCAGCTCCTGGCCCAGCTGACGGGTCAGCTTTTCGCGTACGATCTCAGCGGCGATAAAGCGCATACTGCGGTCGGTGATCTGGTCGTCGGGAAAGAACGGGGGGGATTGCGGCAATAGCTTTTCCACCTCCTGCTCCAGCTGCTCGACGTTTTCGCCGGTCTTGGCCGACACCGGCACGATGCTGCGAAATGCCATCAATTCAGAGAGTCTATGCAGATGGGGCAAGAGCGCTTCTTTTTGCAGGCGGTCGACCTGGTTGACCACCAGAATCACCGGGGTGGCGGCCTGCTTGAGCCGTGCGAGAACGTTGTCGTCCTCCTCGGTCCACTTGGTCCCCGCCACCACGAACAGCACCACATCCACATCCTTCAACGCCGCGCCGGCAGCCTGGTTGAGATAGCGGTTGAGGGCCTTGTTGCCGGCCTTGTGCAGGCCGGGGGTGTCGACGTAAATGGCCTGACTCCCGGCTGCGCTCTTGATGCCCAGAATGCGGTGGCGGGTGGTTTGCGGCTTGCGCGAGGTAATACTGATCTTCTGCCCCAGAATACGATTCATCAGGGTCGATTTACCCACATTGGGACGGCCGACGATGGCGGCATACCCGCAATGGACATTCATGCTGTCATTTTCCATAGAGATATATTCGCTTATTGGCGGGTGATGAGTTCGTAGACGCGCCGCGCCGCATCCTGTTCGGCCTTGCGCCGGCTGGCGCCCCGCCCCTGGCCAGGGTCGGACAAACCATCCACCTGACAGCTGACGCAGAAGATCTGGTCGTGGGCCTCACCTTCCACCGACAACAATTCATACACCGGCAACGGCAGTTTGCGTGCCTGTAATAGTTCTTGCAGACGGGTCTTGGGATCCTTGTGCGCCGCTTCCGGCGAGACCTCCTCGAGGCGAGATTCATACAAGCGCACCACCAATTGACGGGCAGCCGTATATCCACCGTCGTTCCATACTGCACCGATGATGGCCTCCACGCCGCAGGCGAGGATGGAACTGCGGCGGAAACCGCCGCTTTTCAGTTCGCCTGAACCGAGACGAAGATGATCACCCAGCGCCAGTTCACGACCGATCTTGGCCAGGGTGTCACCTTTGACCAGACTGGCGCGCAGGCGAGTCAGTTCGCCTTCGCTGGCCTGGGGAAAACGCGCAAACAACTCCGCGGCGATGATGCAGCCCAACACCGCATCACCGAGAAACTCTAGTCGTTCGTTGTTTTGATTGCTGACGCTGCGGTGCGTCAGCGCCAGTTCGAGCAGCGCTGGATCTTTGAATCGATAGTCGAGCGCCTTACCAAGCCGGTCCAGGGAATCCAACAATCAGTTCCCTATCTCGACGCTGTTGTCGAAGGCCACGACGGCATCCACGTTGCCCATCATGGAGACGCGCCGTTCGTAATCGATGGAGACCTGGCGCTTGGCGCCTTGCTTGACGATCTGGATATCTTTATTCGTAAGGTGATCCACGTCATCGACTTGGAGCTTCTTCAGAATCAACTCCTTGACCTTGGCGTCGCTGGCGCCCTCGACGCGACTGTCACTGGTCAGGCCCTGCAAGGCGGAATTGACCTTGAAGCTTTCCAGATAGACCGGAAACAACTTGACGACGATGATCAGCACGAAACCGCACAGCGCCAGTATCATCGCCATCCCGATCGCGGTCATGCCGCGTTGTGATTGTGGCGTGTTGAGCATATTTTTACCCCGAGCTACGATTAGTCGATTATGGTGCCGATGCGTTCCCAGGATACCCGGTCCTGAACGCCGTCCCAGTTCATCCAGATCATGAAGGCCCTGCCAACCAGATTCTCATCCGGCACAAAGCCCCATACCCGGCTGTCGTTACTATTATCACGGTTATCGCCCATGACAAAATAATGCCCCTCGGGAACGACGTACTCGCCCTCTTTCGAGGGACGCCCCTTGACCACCAGGATCTTGTGTTCCACTGCGTCGAGCTGTTCCAGGCGCAGGTCGGCGCCGGTCATATAGCCGCCCTCACCGGTGGCGATATACGGTCCAAGGCTGGTCTGTTTGGCCAACTCGCCGTTGACATAAATCTGCTTGCCGAAATAGCTGATGGTGTCGCCGGGCAACCCGACTACGCGCTTTATATAGTCCACCGAGGGATCCTCGGGATAACGAAACACCACCACGTCACCGCGCTCCGGCTGATCCAGTTCGATGATCTTGGTGTTGACCACGGGCAAGCGGATACCGTAAGCGAATTTGTTCACCAGAATAAAATCGCCGGACAGCAGGGTGGGCATCATGGAACCGGAGGGAATGCGAAACGGCTCCACCAGGAACGAGCGCAGCACCAGCACCGCCAGGATCACCGGAAAAAAGGAACGGGCATATTCCACCAACACCGGTTCTTTGATGGTGTTGGTGATCACCTTCTCTTCCACGCCCTGCTGTTTCAGGCGTTCGGCGGCCTGCCGGCGCTTCGGTCGCCAAAGCCAAACGTCCAAGGCCCAGAGCGCGCCCGTGATCACCACCGCCACCACCATTACGGTTGCAAAATCAAAATTCATCTACTTTTTACCTACGTCCAGCACCGCCAGAAAGGCCTCCTGGGGGATATCCACCTTGCCTATCGACTTCATGCGCTTCTTACCCTCTTTTTGTTTTTCCAGCAGTTTGCGCTTGCGGCTTACGTCACCGCCGTAACACTTGGCGGTGACATTCTTGCGCAGGGCCTTGACGGTACTGCGGGCGATGATCTTATTACCGATGGCGGCCTGCAGGGCGACATCGAACATCTGTCTCGGAATCAGTTCTTTCATGCGTTCGACCAGGGCGCGGCCCTGCCCATCGGCCTTGTCGCGATGCACAATCATGGCCAGTGCGTCGACCACCTCACCGCCGATCAGAATATCCAGTTTGACCAGATTACTGGGCTGATAGCGCTTCAGCTCGTAATCCAGCGAGGCGAAACCGCGCGATACCGATTTCAAACGGTCGAAAAAATCCAATACCACTTCGTTTAACGGCAGTTCGTAGGTCAACGCCACCTGGCTGCCGGTATATTGCATATTTTTCTGCACCCCCCGCTTCTCGACACACAGGCCGATGACATTGCCCAGGTACTCCTGGGGCAGCAGGATATTGGCCTCGATAATGGGCTCGCGGATCTCGGCGATGTTGCTCAATTCGGGCAGCTTGGCCGGGTTGTCGACGTTGACCACCTCACCCTTGGTGGTTTCCACTTCATAGACCACCGTCGGCGCGGTGGTGATCAGGTCCAGGTCGTATTCCCGCTCCAGGCGCTCCTGCACGATCTCCATGTGCAACATGCCGAGAAAACCGCAGCGGAAGCCGAAGCCCAGCGCCGACGAGGTCTCGGGCTCGTAAAACAGGGCCGAGTCATTGAGCTTGAGTTTGGACAGGGCCTCGCGCATGTCTTCGTAGTCATCGGAACTGATGGGGAACAGGCCGGCGAAGACGCGCGGTTGCACCTCTTTGAAGCCGGGCAGGGCTTGGCTGGCGGAATTTTTGGCCGAGGTGATGGTATCCCCCACCGGCGCGCCGTAGATGTCCTTGATGCCGGCGATCATATACCCCACCTCGCCGGCCCTCAGCACCTCGGTGTCCAGCCGCTTGGGTGAGAACACACCCACATGATCCACCTGATGCTGAACCCCGGTGGACATCACCACTACTTTATCCTTTTGGCGCAGCGTGCCGTTCATGATCCGCACCAGGGAGACCACCCCCACATAGCTGTCGAACCAGGAGTCGACAATCAGCGCCTGCAGGGGCGCCTCGGGATCGCCCTCGGGCGGCGGAATGCGCTTGACCAGCGCTTCCAGCAGATGATCCACCCCCAGACCGGTCTTGGCGCTGACACGCGGGGCGTCCACCGCCTCGATACCGATGACGTTCTCAATCTCCTTGATGACGCGCTCGGGATCGGCCGCCGGCAGATCGATCTTGTTCAGCACCGGCATCACTTCCAGCCCCTGATCGAAGGCGGTATAGCAATTGGCCACGCTCTGGGCCTCCACCCCCTGGGAGGCGTCCACCACCAACAAAGCCCCTTCACAGGCCGCCAGTGAGCGCGACACCTCATAGGAAAAATCCACGTGTCCCGGGGTATCGATAAAATTCAGCTGGTAGGTCTGGCCATCCGCTGCGCTGTAGTTAAGCGTGACGCTCTGGGCCTTGATGGTAATGCCCCGCTCCCGCTCCAGATCCATGGAATCGAGCACCTGTTCGGCCATTTCGCGTTCGGTCAAGCCGCCGCAGATCTGGATAATGCGGTCAGCCAGGGTAGATTTGCCGTGGTCGATGTGCGCAATGATGGAAAAGTTTCGGATGTGCTTCATTAAGTTTTTGACTTCATCAGGTCAATGACCACGATGGCATTGATTTTGGAGCGCAATTCTAGCGAATTTCGGTCCCCGCATAAACCCAGCCCGCATTTCTCACCACCGCCCGTCGCGAGGCGGCTCAAGGGAGTGGCATGTCTGGCGGGCGCGATCGATGAGCGCACACACATCGTCGACACTATATCGAGCACTCCGGCCGTGGGAAAGCGTACATTGACCCGTCGCGCAGCAAGGCGGTCAAAAAAGCACCGGCCTTGAACAAAAAAACAAGGGGCTGAGTGTTCAGCCCCTTGTCCATCAACCCTGCCCGGCGAAATTATTCGCTGGGCAATTTTAACGCGAGGAATACCGGCCCGTCGCGGCGCTGCACCAGTACCGCCACCGGCTTGGCGCTGGGCAGGTCTTCGGCCACTTCGCGGAAGTGTTCGGCATCCTTGATGT
The DNA here is from genome assembly GCA_001447805.1 of Candidatus Tenderia electrophaga. Classification (NCBI taxonomy): domain Bacteria; kingdom Pseudomonadati; phylum Pseudomonadota; class Gammaproteobacteria; order Tenderiales (SeqCode); family Tenderiaceae (SeqCode); genus Tenderia (SeqCode); species Tenderia electrophaga (SeqCode). Next base: position 1,646,507 of record CP013099.1, on the reverse strand, counting down.
TCTGGTTATTGATCATGACGATCACATCACCCTGGCGAATGCCGGCGTCATGGGCAGGACCGGATTTTACCTCGGTCACCAATACGCCTTTGCCCTTCAAACCCAATTCCTCACGCTGCTCGTCGTTCAGGTCGGCGACATCCACATTCAGACGTGTATCGTTGGCGCTGCCCGGCTCGGTGGTGGAGGCCTGAATCTCTTCGTCGCTGGGCAATTCGCCGATGGTCACCTTCAAGGTCTTGACCTTGCCGTTGCGTATCACCTTGACCGGCACTTCTTCGTCCACCGGGGTGACACCGACCATGGGCGGCAGCGCGGCCGAGGTCTGCACCTTCCTACCGTTGAATTCGGTGATGATATCGCCGACTTCAAATCCGGCCGCCTGCGCCGGGCTGTCGGGCAACACCTGCGAGACCAAAGCCCCTACCGGCTTGTCCATGTCAAAGGACTCGGCCAGCTCGCGGGTGACATCCTGGATCAGCACACCCAACCAACCGCGGGTGACATGCCCCACATCCTTCAGTTGCTTGACCACGTCCATTGCCAAGTCGATGGGGATGGTGAACGACAAGCCCATGAAACCGCCGGTACGGCTGTAGATCTGGGCGTTCACACCCACCACCTCACCGTCCATGTTGAACAGCGGCCCGCCGGAATTACCCGGGTTGATGGCCACGTCGGTCTGGATGAAGGGGACGTAATTTTCATTCGGCAGACTGCGACCCACGGCGCTGACGATCCCGGCGGTCACGGTGTGATCGAAATCGAAGGGTGAACCAATGGCCAATACCCATTCGCCCACTTTAAGTTTGCCGGAGTCGCCGATCTTCACCACGGGCAGGTCTTCGGCCTCGACCTTGAGCACGGCCACGTCGCTGCGCGGGTCGCTGCCGATCACTTCCGCTTCCAGCTCACGGCGATCGCTGAGCCGCACAATGATCTCATCAGCGTCACGAATGACATGATAATTGGTGAGAATATAGCCGTCCTTGGAAATGATAAAACCGGAGCCGAGCGAGTGTGCGTCATACTCGCGCGGTATTTGACCGCCCGGACCACGCTGCTCTTCATCGAAAAAGCGGCGGAAGAATTCATCAAATGGCGTACCCTCGGGAAAATTGGGCATGCCATGAGGAAAGCCGCGGCGCTCATGTTTGACCTTTTGCGTGGTGCTGATGTTGACCACGGCGGCGCTGCTGTCTTCCACCACCGAGGTAAAATCAGGCAGCTGGGCGGCGTTGCTGATACCGGGCATGACGCCAACCAGGATCAATACCAATGCGTAGATCACGGCGACCGATTTCGTTCTTACGTTCAATGCCTCTCTCCTTGTATTGAAGCCTTAATGCTTGATTTGTTGCTTAGCGTGGAATATTGACAAGCGTCTCGGTGGGAAATTCATTACAGTGCCGCAAAATCACCGGCTGATAACGAGTATCGGCGGCAATCCTGTGACTGAACGACCGGACCAGATAAAAGCCGAATAACAAACCAGCGAGTCCGAATACGGCGGTCAGGCCGTCGGCCTGCTGCAGGCCCACTTCATCGGCGACGGCACTGCCGAGCAGGGCCATCACCATCAAGCTTAACAGGGGCAAACCGTAAACGGCCAGCGAGCCGCGCACCAAGGCGTCTTCCGCCAACCCCAGCACCACCCGATCGCCGACAGATGCGTTCACCGTGTTCAAGGCCTTCACGCGGCTGAAACGACCGCTGTAGAATTTTGAAATCACGCCGGTGCCGCAACCCTTGTTGGCCGCGCAACTGGAACACGTACTCTTGCGTTCCGTTTCCACCCAGGCATAATCACCCTCGCGGGAAATGACTTGGCCGCTTTCCTCGATCATTGCGCCGATCCTTTGTGTTTAAGTGAGCGCCCCATGGTCTTGACCGTAATTTCAGGCACTTCGCCGACCACGGTGAGCTGGTAACCGTTCTGCACCGCGCCATAGGCGTTGACGGCGCCCATGCGCGACACACCTACAAACGCCTCACCTTCCGACTTGGCGCTCTCGACGAATACTGAAACAGACGCGAGACCGTCACTGTACACCAGGTGCAACACATCGCCGTGATTGACGACCGGCTGTGATTCCAGCAACTCGAAACCGCTGGGCAGCTTTTCCACAGTCCACGGCAACTCGCTCTGCGGCTTGTTCGAGGTGTGACCGGAGTGTTCTCTTTCGTGCGGGGGCGATACGTTTTCCAGCGCCTCCGGCTCAATCACTTCCAGCGAGGTGAACATCACCTGCTCCAAAATAGAACCGTCCCGGGCCAACAAATCCGATTTCAACAGCAAACCGGTCGTTTGATCCAGCCACAATCGGTAACCGTAACGGTACTCATCCTTGGGCACCACCGACACCACCTTGGTGTCTAGGCCGGCAGTGCGATCCTCTCCCATCAACTCAAGCGTGTAATAGCGATCGATTTTACCCAGCTGCGGTATGGCGGCCTTGTCGTCACCGGCCAGGGGGGCGCTCCGCACTTCCCGACGCGGCTCGCCCGTCAAGGTTTCCAATAGTTCCCGCGCACCGTGCTGGTCGACGATGTGGGTCACTTTCATGGCCGCCAGCTCGGCGTCGCGACGATACACAAACACGCCCTGGTAGCTCAGCTCCTGCATGGCCGCAGACATCTTTTCCAGCCACTGTTGGGGGGATTGCTGGCCGGCTGAGACGGTCTGAGCGCCAAACACAAGCCCGATGCCAAACAAGATGGCTGACATCAGCGCTACGGCGGCGCTGCGACGCGGGCCCGGGGTTAAGTTTGGAGTCGCACTGCGCGGGCGGGGTGGCTTGGCACTGCGATTAAACAACATACTGTTCGTTACTCACCACGAGGCGGCTGAGTAACGACAAGGCGGGCATTCGGCAACACCACGGGGCTCATCGCCGTCGAACCGGCCACATTCCGATGACTGTAAAGGTAATTGTTCAGCCTCGATTCAACAGCCGGCTGGGCCACGTTCCACTGCTGCCCTTGCACGGTCCTGATATCGTCGGCGGGCAGGGTCTGAGCCAGAGGGGCCACCGGCGCCGCCGGGGCGGTGACAGCCACGCGGGGAGCGGCGCCTTGATCTTCCTGGGTAATCAGCCCGACGCCTAAATAGGCCACCGCGGCAACGGACGCGGCCAGGGCGAAACCACCCCAGGGACCGGCGACGGCGGGGCGTTTGGGTTTAGTTTGCGGCGCAGGCCGGGGAGCGACGGGAGCGGGCAAATCTTCGCTGGCGATGGCTTGACTAATATTGTTGACAAAACTTCGATCGATATGGGGCGGGAGGTTGTTGCGCAGGGCATCACCGATGAGATGATATTGGGCCCAACAATCGCGACCATCGGATTGGTTACGCAGTTCGCGTATCAGTTGCTGCATCCTTTGGTGGTCGACTTCGCCATCCATTAATGCCGAAATTTCTTCGTTCATATTGTCCTTCGCCATATAACCCGTCCGCTTAATGTATGTATACTACAACAGTGGTTTCAATTGTTTCTGGATCGCCTCACGCGCCCGAAAAATCCTTGAGCGAACCGTCCCGACTGGACATCCCATGGCTTGGGCGATCTCTTCGTAACTCAAACCTTCGAGTTCACGCAAGGTGATGGCGGTACGCAGATCTTCTGGCAGGTTCTCAATGGTGTCCACCACCACCCGCTCGATTTCGCTCTTCTGCATCATACCCTCGGGCGTTTCGTACTCCCTTAGATCATCGTTGCTGCCGTATTGTTCCGCGTCTTCCACATCGATATCGGTCTTCGGTGGACGCCGACCCTGGGCCACCAGATGATTCTTGGCCGTATTGATGGCTATTCTATATAACCATGTATAGAAAGCACTATCACCTCTAAAGTTCGGCAAGGCCCGGTAGGCCTTGATAAAGGCTTCCTGCGCCACATCGTAAACCTCCGCCGAATCATGCACATAGCGTGAAATTAAATTCACCACCTTATGCTGATACTTGAGAACCAGCAAATCGAAGGCGGCCTTATCCCCTCCCTGCACACGCTCGACCAGCGCCTGGTCCGCTTTGTGATCACCCATGCGGACCATCCATGTTGTTATTGTTAGTCTTCATTTAGTCAACGAATAGACCGTCTCGTCTCTCCAGGGTTCAGTACAACTTCAAAAAACCGGTATTATATGATAAGTAATTGAAACTATTTCCCTTATCACATTAACCCGAATATGAATCAGTCACAATACGACGCCGTCATCATCGGCGGGGGAGCAGCCGGTCTCAGCCTGGCCCTCCACCTGGCCGAAAACGCCAGTATCGCCGTCATCACTAAGGACCGACTGCGTGAGGGGGCGACCTATTACGCCCAGGGCGGCATCTCGGCAGTGCTCGACGCCAAAGACTCCATCGAATCTCACATCGAGGACACGCGCCGCGCCGGTGCCGGCCTATGCGATCCCCAGGTGGTGCGCTACACCGTCGAACACGGTCGTGAAGCCATCGATTGGCTGGTGCAATGCGGCGTTGATTTTACCCGCGAAACCCGGCCCGACGGTAGCACCGATTTTCATTTAACCCGCGAAGGCGGCCACAGCCACCGCCGTGTACTCCATGCCGCCGACGCCACCGGCAAGGCGATTCAGAATACCCTGGTGGCGCAACTCAAACGTCATCCCAACGTCGACGTTTTGGAAAACCACATCGCCATCGATCTGATTACATCCGCCAAGTTGGGCCAGCCCGATCATACTTGCCTGGGCTGCTACGTCCTGGATAAAGTAAAGCAACAGGTACTCACCCTGTCCAGCCGTTTCACCGTACTGGCCACCGGCGGTGCCGGCAAGGTGTATCTCTACACCAGCAACCCGGACGTTTCCACCGGCGACGGCATCGCCATGGCCTGGCGCGCCGGCTGCCGCGTCGCCAACATGGAGTTTGTGCAGTTTCACCCGACCTGCCTGTATCACCCCAAGGCCAAGTCATTCCTGATTACCGAAGCGCTGCGTGGCGAAGGCGCGCTGCTGAAATTACCGGACGGCACGCGCTTCATGCCCAAGTTTCATGCGCAGGCCGAACTGGCACCGCGCGACATCGTCGCCCGCGCCATCGACCACGAGATGAAACGTCTCGGCCTGGACTGCGTCTATTTGGACATCAGTCACCAGCCGGCCGATTTCATCCGCAACCATTTTCCGACAGTCTACACACGTTGTCTGGAATTCGGCATCGACATCACCCGCGAACCTATCCCGGTGGTCCCCGCCGCCCATTATACCTGCGGCGGCGTCGTGACCGACATGTGCGGCCAGACCGACCTTGCTGGTCTCTACGGTATCGGCGAAACCGCCTTCACCGGCCTGCACGGCGCCAACCGCATGGCCAGCAACTCACTGCTGGAGTGTCTGGTCTTCGCCAAGGCGGCCGCCGAAGACATCGCCGCACGGCTGCAGCAACCGTACCAACCTCCGGCCCTGCCGCTGTGGGACGCCAGTCGGGTTACCCAGTCCCCGGAAGAGATCGTCATCGCCCACGACTGGGACGAACTGCGGCGCGTGATGTGGGACTACGTCGGCATCGTGCGCACCGACAAACGTCTGCAGCGCGCCTTGGCACGTATCCGCATCCTGCAAAAAGAGATCGACGAATACTACGCCAGCCACACGGTCAACAACGACTCACTGGAACTGCGTAATTTGGTATTGGTGGCCGAGCTGATCGTACGCTCTGCCATCAATAGAAAGGAGAGTCGCGGCCTGCACTATACCCGCGACCACCCCGCGCCGGACGACAGTAACCTGCACAACACCATCTTAGTACCGGAAATCAAATCACTCCGTTGACGCACGCGCCGTGCCCTGGCGCAGGGCCGCCTCGGACTGGACGAACCAGATCGCCTCGTCCAGGGTGGGTGCGAACAACAGGCGCTCCCGAACCGGCCCCATCTTGGCCTTGGCCAGGGTCCGCAGCGGCTGGAACTGGAGATTGGCGATGATCAGCTTGATCCCCCGTTTGCCGCAAGCATCGATGAACTTGCTCAGCGCCGACAAGCCGCCCGCATCCAGCACAGTGACCGCCTCCAGGTTGAGCACCACCACCCGTTTGTCCGCCAGCTGTGCCAGTAACTCGGCGAAGATGCGTTCCGCCGCAGCGAAAAACAGCGGACCGTTGACTTTAAAGACCGCCAAGTCCTGCAGCGGCAGCCACTGAGCGCGGATCAGGCCGAGACGTGTGCTGGCGGTGGTATCCGTGACCTTGGTCATGTGCGAGATCTCGCGCATGAACAGCAGCGCCGCCAGCACGATGCCGGCGGTGATGGCGATGACCATGTCGAACAGTACCGTCAGCGACAGGCACACCCCCAGCACCAGCACATCGCCCAGCGGCGCCTTGCGTACGATCGCTGCCGCCTTGGGAGCCTCGCTCATGTTCCAGGCCACCATCAGCAACAGCGCCGCCAGGCTGGCCATGGGCAGATAGGAGAGCACCCCCGCCAAGGCCAATAGGGCCGCCATCACCACCAGGGCATGGACCAGCGCCGCCACCGGTGACTCAGCCCCGGCGCGCACATTGGCGGCCGAACGGGCAATGGCGGCGGTGGCGGTGATACCGCCGAAAAAGGGCACCACCAGATTACCGATGCCCTGGCCCAGCAACTCGCTATTGGCGCTGTGACGCGTCCCCGTCATGCCGTCCAGGACCACGGCGCAGAGCAGCGATTCGATGGCCCCCAGCACGGCGATGGAAAAGGCGGCGGACAGCAGCGCCTGCCAGGTGGCCAAAGACCAGTCAATGGGCTGGCCATCCGGGCCCGGCTGCTGCCAAGGCCAGACCCATTCGGGTAGGATGGCCGGAATCCCTTGACCCGTCGTGCCGTCCGCCAGACTGAAACTGAAGCGCGTGCCGATGGTCTCCACCGGATGCCCCGCCTGGGCCAGCAACAGCGCGACCAGCACGCCCACCAGCAGCGCGGCCAAATGGCCCGGCAGGGGCAGGCGCAGCCGCGGCCAGTACAGCAAGACCGCCAAGGTGGCCGTGCCGACCAAGGTGGTGGCCCAATCGACGCTGGGCAGGGCCATCCCCAGCGCGGCGATCTTGCCCAACCAGTTGTCCGGATACTCGGCCAGCGACAGACCGAATAAGTCCCTCACCTGCAGGGTGGCGATGACGATGGCGATGCCGCCGGTAAAGCCCAGCGTCACCGGCTCGGGCACGTATTCGATCAAACGGCCCAAGCGCCCTACGGCAAATCCCACCAGCATCAGCCCCGCCATCAGGGTGGCCACCAGCAGACCGCCCAGACCGAACTGCTGCGCCACCGGAAACAGGATCACCACGAAGGCCGCCGTCGGACCGGAGACGCTGTAGCGCGACCCGCCGGTGAGCGCGATGACAAAACCGGCGATCATGGCGGTATAGAGACCGTGCTGGGGCGCCACCCCGCTGGCGATGGCCAGGGCCATGGCCAGGGGAATGGCGATAATCCCGACCGTGATGCCAGCCCCCACATCCTTGGCCAGACGCCGCGGCGTATAAGGCACCTTGAGGCAACTCTCGCGCAGGGCATGGGCGATGCGCAGGGAAAACAGGTGACTACGGTGGGGCATGCCGGTGGAACTCCAGGATGATATTTGTTACAACCGGCATATATTAGATGGTTGCCCAGTTAATCATCAATGTTAATATGATTAACATGCTTGTTGAACGAAGAGAGACTCATGGAGAACAGAACCGCGCGCCTCACCCTGCTAATCGACCCGAAAAAGAAGTCGGTCTTCGAGCAACTCTGCGCCCGAGAAGACGTCACCCCGTCCCAGATGGTACGCAAATTCATTCGCGACTATCTGGAGCACTCTCTGGGGCCGAATTGGCGTGACGAGGTCTTCGGGGACAAGGAGACATGAAGCCGATAGGGAGCGCCCGGAATAGGGCTGGATGGATGTTCTAGCGCAAAGGACGCGACGACCTTATCCGCCGCGGTGAATGAACGCGCGCGCTGCCTATCCTATGCGTTGATTATTGGTTTTAACCGTTGCGTTCTGGGTGGTGGATACCCTTGAACGGGGTAACGGGATTAGCTGAGCGCCCTTCGCAGCCGTCCCTATTCCACTCAGTGGCGCGCATCCGCCGCGCACATGGCCACCCGCCCATCAGCAAAGGTGGTGATAAAACGCCCGCCATTGGGCGACATCTCCTGTCATCCACGCCATGCTGATAGGCCAGGATGGCGCGATAAGCGGCCTCGGCAGTACGCGCGTGGGGCGGATAGAAATAGCCTAGCTGTCGGTATTCACGCCTGGCGGCCTGGTTATCGCGGTGATGGATCTTGGATCTGCGCTATCGCTGCTATGCCCAAATCTGTGCCGGCGTCTATACCCACACCTTCAGCGACCAAACACAGGGATTCACCCTCAGCGATGGCTTGGACCGACACGGCAGGACATCATCTCAACCCCGCCTTCGATCGCATGATGTTCGATTATGAGGATTCCAGAAACGCTGCGGTGGGGACGCTGTGCCCGTTGCTCAACAACCGCTCTACAGCAATGTCAGGCAGTTCTATTGATCAATGTGTTGGGGGCAGTGCGTGGACACATTGCGTGCCCATTCCACCTCTGATCCGATGCTGCGGCTCGAACGTTAAACCGCGCCTGGACAGGATTAATGCTTGTGTCGGAAACTGATCCGGCCCTTGCTCAGATCATAGGGGGACAGCTCAAGTGTGACCTTGTCACCGTTGACGACGCGGATACGGTAACGGCGCATCTTGCCGGACGTATAGGCCTGAACCTGCATGCCGTTTTCCAGCTCGACCATGTATTTCTGGTTGCGCATCACATCCACAACCGTGCCTTCAAATTCGATCAGTTCTTCTTTAGCCATACGTACTCCTGTGCGTTGAAAAGAATTTATTAGCGCAATCATCAAATTGGATTTTTCTGTTCAGACCGCCGGCTACCATTGCTTACCGGCCGCAAGAGTGACTGAACCGCGTCCAGTCAGAAAGACGTGGCGATCAATACCACGATGAGATGAGAGTCTGTGAAACTTATATAGTGCTAAGGCCGGCCATTGTACACGTTTAAGGCCGCCATGTCACGGGCGGGTCTTATGCAACCGCAACATACTGACAAGTTTCTAATGATGAACACCCATGTTGCGGAACCGTTGGACGCATGAAAGCGGCCATCGAGCGTACAGAAATGTATTCACAGCGCACGGCGTATTTCGCAACTCGGGTATTCGTCATTTCCGTCCCGGCAATAAGTAATCGCCCGCTTGCGGCAAAACATTAAAAGAGCCGGACCCTTGCGCACGGGCCCGGCCTTTTTACACGGCCAGATAAATCAAGCGATCCGAGTCATGGCCTGTTTCACGCGCGCGGCGTAGTCGGGATCTGCCTTGGCGAATTGGGCCAACATACGTTCCTGTACCGCCGTCGTGGCATGCACCAATCCATCGGCAATGTTGCTGGTGAGCTGCTGTTTCTGATCATCATGCATGAGGCGAAACAGATTGCCGGGCTGGGTATAGTAGTCGTCTTCTGCGGTATCGTAGCTTTTGATCCAGGCATCGCCCTCCACCGGCATGGGCGGTGCGGTCAGCTGAGAATCCGGCATCGGAGCGCCTTGATCGCCACGGTCATTGGGATAAAAATTCACCCCGCCACCTTGATTATCACCACCGCCGTGCGCCGGGCACATGCCCGCCATGGCGCCGTCACGCTGGTAATGGTGCACCGGGCACCGGGCCGCGTTCACCGGAATCTGGTTGGCGTTGGCACCGACGCGATAACGATGGGCGTCCTGATAGGCCATCAGCCGCGCCTGCAACATACGGTCGGGTGATGCGCCGATGCCGGGCACCAGATGGCTGGGGGCGAAGGCGGCCTGCTCGGTCTCGGCGAAGTAGTTGCCGACGTTGCGGTTCAGCTCCAGCTGGCCAACCTCTATCAGCGGGAAATCACTGTGCGGCCAGATCTTGGTCAGATCGAAGGGGTTGATGTGATAGTGCCTGGCCTCTTCTTCGCTCATAATCTGCAGCTTCACCGTCCAGCTGGGGAACTCGCCGCGGTCAATGGCCTCGACCAAATCCTGCTGCGCGCCGAACGCGGGCATCGTGGCGGCCTCTTCGTTGCTGACGGTTTTGATGCCCTGGTTGCTTTTGATGTGCCACTTGACCCAGACACGCTTGCCCTTATCGTTCCAAAAGCTCAGGGTATGGGAACTGAAGCCATGCATATGACGATAGGAACAGGGAATGCCCCGGTCCGACATTAAAATCGTCATCTGGTGCAGGGACTGCGGATGGTTGGCCCAGAACTCGAACATGTTGGCCGGGTTGGGCAGGTTGGTGCGCGGATCCTTCTTCTGCGAATGAATGAAATCGGGAAACTTGATCGGATCGTTTAAAAAGAACACCGGCGTATTGTTGCCCACCAGATCGAAGTTGCCCTGCTCCGTATAGAACTTGATGGCGAAACCACGCGGGTCGCGGGCGTAATCGCTGGAGTCCTGACCGCCGCCGACTGTGGAGAAGCGCACAAAGACTTCGGTCTGCTGACCTTCCTGCTGCAGGAAGCTGGCGATGGTGTGTTCGCTAAGACGCTTGCTGAGGGTGAAGCTGCCGTACGCGCCGGTCCCGCGGGCATGCACCACGCGCTCCGGGATACGCTCGCGGTTGAAGTGGGCCAGCTTTTCGAACAGGTAATGATTGTCGAAGGTCAGCGGGCCTCGCTCGCCGACGCTGATGCTGTTGTTGTCCTCGGCCACGGGGGCGCCGCTGGAGGTGGTCAAACGGGTCTTGCTCATGCTGAACTCCTATCCGTAGTGTTATGGGGATATCTAAAGGCGATTAATCAATCGTCTGGAGATCAGCTTAGGCGGGGGTAGTATATTTGTGAAATTGATTAATATAGTCTGGGCGATCGTTTATATCGATATATAACCCCGTCATCTGTACAGGTCATCGGTCTTGGCCGCCATGACGAAGTCATTGACGTGCAAGCCCTTGATTTTGTGGCTCCACCATTCCACCGTGACCGTGCCCCACTGCGTCAAAAGCGCGGGGTGATGGCCCTCCTGTTCCGCGATCTCGCCCACCTTGTTGGTAAAGGCCAAGGCCTGGACGAAGTTCTCGAAGCCGAATTCCCGGCGCAGGCGATCAACGCCCGCGACGCTGACGATCTCCCAGTCTGGCAGCTGGGCCATGAATTCCTCGCGCTGCTGTGCCGTGGCGTGCGGCGCCCCGGCGCGGCAGGCTTGGCAGTGTTGTGTACTGAGTTCAGTCATGATGTCCTCCCTTCAGCTTGATTCATCACTCCTAAAGATATAGCGGGATACCGGAATTGCGCCAGACCTAAACGGTCTGGCCCGCCGCTTCGCCGCCGTACAAACGCAGTTTTACACTTAAGCGCCTGAAGGTGGTGCTGTCAACGCTGTCCGGCATGATCACCACGGGCCACAGGCGTCCGCCCGTCTCGGGCTTGAAGTTGAGCACGATCAACCAGGGATTGACGAAGCTGCTACCCAACAGTTTCACATCCAGGGTTTCACCGCGCACGGTTTCCAGTTGCCAACGCTCCTGATCCTGCCATACCAGATTGGCAACAGCGCGCCTGCCTTTTTTGAGCAAATAGTGGCGGGTATGGTTGATAAATCCGACCATGAGGGCGGCCAACAGGACCAGTTTAACAAGCAGGTTCAGGTCAAAGGCCCAAAGCCAATAAAACGCGCCGAGATACATCAGCAACAGCGCGCCATTGAGGATAAACGAAGTCTTAAGATTGATTCTAAACGGTATTGCGAACTTTTCTGATGATGTCATTGAGTGTCTCGTCCTCCGGGGGTTTTTGTAGCATGAGACATTCCAGCAATTCCTGGTCCTGGAAGTCGAGCAGCGCGTGAAACTGTTGTTTTTCTTCTGCGCTGAGATGGTCGTAGCGCCTTTCCACGAAAGGCTGCAACAGCAGATCAAGCTCCAACATGCCGCGGCGGCAACGCCATTGCAGTCGGGACTTGGTTGCCTGGTTTAAATCGGGTTCGGCGCTCATCAGCTGTTGTTTTTGAGCATGATGTTTTTGATCTCGCCGATGGCCTGGGTGGGGTTGAGTCCCTTGGGGCAGACGTTGGTGCAGTTCATAATGCTGTGGCAGCGGAACAGACGATACGGGCCTTCCAGTTCCTCCAGCCGTTGGGCGGTGGCCTGGTCGCGGCTGTCGGCGATGAAGCGATAGGCCTGCAACAAGGCGGCCGGTCCGCGGAATTTGTCCGGATTCCACCAGAACGAGGGACAGGCGGTGGAGCAGCAGGCGCACAAAATACATTCGTACAGGCCGTCCAGCTTCTCCCGTTCCTCGGGCGACTGGCGGTATTCGACTTCCGGTTCGGGATCATGCACGGTGAGATAGGGTTTGACCGAGCGGTACTGATGATAGAACTGGCTCATATCCACCACCAGATCACGGATCACCGGAAGCCCGGGGAGCGGGCGCACCGCCACCGGCTCCTTCAACTGGGCCAGCGGCGTGATACAGGCTAGACCGTTGCTGCCGTTGATGTTGAGCCCGTCGGAACCGCACACCCCCTCGCCGCAGGAATGACGAAAGGTAAAGCTTTCGTCCTGCGCCTTGATCTCGATCAGGGCGTCGCGCAGCATCATACCGGGGTGGGTTTCCACTTCGAAGACCTGCATGTAAGGTTTGTCGTCGGTCTCGGGGTTGTAGCGATAGATGGAAAAACGCATCACGGCACCTCTAATAGACACGCGCTTTGGGCGGAAAAGAATCCACCGACAAGGGTTTCATGCGCACCGGTTTGTAATCGATTTTGCGACCCTCCTTAAAAAACAAGGAATGCTTGAGCCAATGCTCGTCGTCGCGCTCGGGATAGTCGATGCGCGAATGGGCGCCGCGACTCTCCTTGCGCGCGCAGGCCGACACCACGGTCGCCAAGGCGATGTCCATGAGGTTCTCCAGCTCCAAGGCCTCGACACGGGCGGTGTTGAAGACCTTGCTATGGTCCTGCAGGCGCGCATCCTTGAGACGCGCCTCCAATTGGACCACCTTGTCCACGCCCTGGTTCAGGATCTCGTCGCTGCGGAACACGCCGCAATACTCTTCCATGGTCTTCTTCAGCTCGTCCTTGAGTTGCTTCACCGACTCGCCTTCGCCGGTTTGATCCCAGCGCGCCAGCCGCGCCATGGCCTGATCAACGCTGTCGCCGCTCAGCGGGCGGTGATAACGGTTTTCCTGTAGGTGGTCGATGATATGATTGCCGGCGGCGCGGCCGAAGACCACGATGTCCAACAGGGAGTTGCCGCCCAGACGGTTGGCGCCGTGCACCGAAACGCAGGCACATTCACCGGCGGCATACAGGCCGGGGACCGTTTCCTCCGCCGTATTGCCCAGTGGCGCCACCACCTGGCCATGACGATTGGTGGGGATGCCGCCCATGGTGTAGTGCGCGGTCGGATAGACCGGGATGGGCTCGTGAGCCGGATCGAGGTGGAGAAAGGTCTGCACCGTGGCGCGGATACCGGGCAGGCGCTTTTGCACCACGTCCACACCCAAATGATCGAGCTTGAGCATGACGTGATCGCCCTTCGGGCCGCAGCCGCGCCCCTCCTTGACCTCGGTGTAGATGGCGCGACTGACCACGTCGCGACTGGCCAGGTCTTTGGCGTTAGGGGCATAGCGCTCCATAAAGCGTTCGCCGTCCTTGTTCAAGAGATACCCCCCCTCGCCGCGCGCGCCCTCGGTGATCAGCATGCCCTTGCCGGCCACGCCGGTGGGGTGAAACTGGAAGAACTCCATGTCCTGCAGCGGGATGCCGGCGCGCAAGGCCATGCCCATGCCGTCGCCGGTATTGATGTGGGCGTTGGTGTTGGTGCGGAAGATCTGCCCCGCGCCGCCGGTGGCCAGCAGGGTGGCCTTGGCCTCGATGATCATGGGTTCGCCGGTCTCGATCTCCATCACCACCGCACCGAGGATATAGCCGTCATCGTCGCGGACCAAATCCAGGGCCAGGTATTCATCGAAGAAATGGGTCTTGGCGCGAATATTCTGTTGATATAAAGAGTGAAGAATGGCGTGGCCGGTGCGGTCGGCCGCGGCGCAGGTGCGGGCGGCCTGCTCGCCGCCGAAGTTCTGGCTCTGCCCACCGAAGGGTCGCTGATAGATCTTGCCGTCATCCAGGCGCGAGAACGGCACCCCGGCGTGCTCCAACTCCACTACCAGGCGCGGCGCCGCGCGGCACATGTATTCCACCGCGTCTTGGTCGGCCAAGTAATCACTGCCCTTGATGGTATCGAACATGTGCCAATGCCAGTTGTCCGGCAAGACATTGGCCAGAGCGGCGTTCATGCCGCCCTGCGCGGCCACGGTATGGGAACGGGTGGGAAAGACCTTGGAGACCACCGCCACATGGGCCTCGGCCTGGGCCAATTGCAGCGCCGCCCTCAGGCCGCCGCCGCCGGCGCCGATCACAAGCGTATCGAATCTGCGGACGGGTATGGAACTGCTCACGCGGCTGCGCCTCCTGCGGTTAGTAAAATCCTGATGGCCCACAATGCCATAACCAGCAGGCCGAGCGCCAACACGATCAGCAGCGTCACGCGCAGGGCGAAAGGCTTAATGTAATCCAGCATGACATCACGGATACCGACCCAGGCATGGGCCAGCAATGCAATAAAAAACACGGCGCTGGCCAGCGCCATGGGGCCCGCATGCATCCAGGCCTGCCACTCGCCATAGTCACGCGGCGGGGCCACCACCAGTGACACGAGAAAATAGGCTAGAAATACGGCCATATAGACCGCGCTGACGCGCTGCAACAACCAAGCCTTCAAGCCCGTCATCTGCCAGCTCATAGCACCATCACCACCGCGATCACGACCGCCACGACGCCTAAAATATTCACCGTCATGGCGCTACGCCGCGCCGCCGGCAACGCCACACCGATTTCCACGTCCAGCAATAGAAAGCGCACACCGGCGAAAAAATGATGCGCCGCGGACCAGGCGACCAGCACGGTCAACAGTTTGACCAAGCCGTTATCGAAGAGCGCCATCACCTGCTGATAGCCCTGCGGGCTGTGCAGAGAGCGTTCCAACAACCAGATAAAAAAGGGGATGGACAGAAACAGCAACACACCGGAAATACGGTGGCCGATGGAGGCGATCGCCGTGACAGGCTGGCGGATATGCCGCAGATCGAGATAAACCGGTCGGGTGTCGGGTTTATTATTCTTCATACAAGCCCTTAGTGTATCGGAGTGATGATATTAGTCTAGTATTACTTCTTCGCCAATACTGCGTTATCATCCCCTCCATTTAGACTCAATCTTAATCTTACAAAGAAGAAACCACTATGAATGAATTCGAAGCCGTATTGAATCGCGATGCCGTCACCGAGCTGTCGGACTATGGTCTTGTTAAGGCCGAAGGCGATGACGCCGCCGAGTTTCTGCACAACCAGTTCACCAATGACCTGAAGCAGGGCGTGACCGAGGAGCAAAGCCAACTCAGCGCCTATTGCAATCCCAAGGGACGCATGCTGGCCTTATTCCGTGTCTTTAAAGCCGATGGCGCCTACTACCTAGCCATGCCCAGGGAACTCATCGAGGCTACTCACAAACGGCTCGCTATGTTCGTGCTCATGTCCAAGGTAAAACTGGAGGACGTCAGCGACAGCATCACTCAGGTAGGCGTTTCCGGCCCGAATATCGACCAAAAACTGATGGCGGTCGTCGGCGAGTTGCCGGAACAGATCAACGGCGTGTCCAGCCACGGCAACATCACCATTATCCGCATCCCCGGCCCCTTTCCCCGTTATCAGTTGTTCGGACCGCCGGAGGACATGAAACAGGCCTATAACCGCCTCTCCACCTTCATGGCCGAGGTCTCGCCCCGGGCCTGGGAAATGCTCGATATCCAGGCCGGGATCCCCGTCCTGCGCCAGGCCAATGTCGAGGCCTTTGTACCGCAAATGACCAATCTCAAGACCGTCGGCGGCCTGAGCTTCAAAAAGGGCTGTTTTCCCGGCCAGGAGATCGTCGCGCGCATGGAGTACTTGGGCAAGCTCAAACGGCGCATGTATCTGGCCCACAGCGACAGCGAAGCACCCGCTCCCGGTGATGTGGTCTACCGTCATGACGGCGAGGCCCGCAAGGCCGGCAACGTGCTCATCGCCCAACCCCATCCCGGCGGCGGCTCGGATTTGCTCATGGTGGCCGAAATCGAGGCGGCGGAAAACGGCCCGCTCTATCTTTCGCAGAGCGACGCATCTGCCCTCCAGCTCAAGGAGTTACCCTACTCCTTCTAACACTTGAGTTCCCGAGAGGCGCGCCGATACTTAGTGCAGTCTCTTTATAACAACAGGGAACGTCACGCGTGAATGCCGAAGACAAATTCATCGCCGCCTTGATGGAGGATGTCAGCACGGGTCAGCTTGAGTTGCCCACGCTACCGGAAGTCGCCATCAAGGTGCGTAAACTGGTCGACGACCCGATGGTCTCGGCCGACAAGATCGCCAAGCTGGTGGGCACGGACGCCGCCCTCTCGGCGCGGCTGCTGCAGGTTGCCAACAGTGTCTTCTTCCGCGGTCTGAATTCCGTCGACAACGTGCGCACGGCGGTGGTGCGGCTGGGCGGCGTCTGTGTGCGTAACGTGGTGGCCAGCCTGGTGATGCGCCAGCTCTACCAGGCCGAGAAGATGGGCCCGATCAAACAGGACATGCTCAACCTCTGGGTCCACGGTGCCCGAGTGGCGGCCATCAGTCATGTGTTGGCGCGACGCTTTACCCGCCTCAACCCCGACGAGGCCATGCTGGCCGGACTGATCCACGACATCGGCATCCTGCCCATCCTGAAGCGGGCGACGAAATTCCCCGAAGTCATGGAAAACAAATCCATTCTCTATCGCGTCATCGACAGGATGCATCAGGAGATCGGCCAATTGATTCTGGAGGAATGGCATTTTCCGCCACAACTGGTTCAGGTGGCCGCCGAGCACGAAGACTATCATCGCAACCCCGGCCCGGAACCGGATTATACCGACGTGGTGCTGGTCGCCAATCTGCACAGCTATATGGGCCAGCCCAAACACAAGGCCAACAGCATCGACTGGAACGGCATTCCGGCCTTCGAAAAACTGGAGTTGACACCCGAACAGAGCGTACGGGCCATGGCGGAGGCCCAAGCCGACATCGCCGAAATACAAAAAGTGATTTCGGGATGAGCGGAGCGCAATGAGTTTCAAATCGATTATCGAGGTTTACGCGTGAGTCTGGAAAGCAAACTGCTAGCGAAATTTCTTGATGACATCAACCATAATCGCATCAACCTGCCCACCCTGCCGGAAGTGGCGCTGAAGGTGCGTGACGTCGTCCAGGATCCGAGTTCCTCCGCCGCCAAGATCGCCGTCACCATCGGCTCGGACCCGGTGCTCACCGCCCGGCTGCTGCATATCGCCAACAGCCCGCTGTATCGCGGCGCCATGCCCATCGAAAACCTACAGAACGCCATCACCCGGCTGGGGCAGACCGTGGTGCGCAACATCATCACCGGCATGGTCATGGAACAGCTTTATCAAAAAGGCGCCAATCCGAGTGTGGAAAAGCACCTAAAGGAACTCTGGCTGCACAGCACCCGGGTAGCCGCCATCAGTCACGTGCTGGCGCGCAAGTTCACCAGGCTCAAACCCGACCAGGCCATGCTGGCCGGTCTGATCCACGACATCGGCGCCATCCCGGTTTACACCGAAGCGGTCAACATCCCGGAGCTGCAAGACGAGGCACTGCTGCAACGCATTGTCGACAAGATCCACAACCTGATCGGCACCACCATCCTGGACGAATGGGACTTTCCGCAAGAGCTGATTGACGTGGTCTCTAACCACGAAGACCTGCGTTACGACTCCGGCGAAGAAGTGGACTACGTGGATATCGTCACTGTCGCCAATATTCTCAGTTACGTCGGCACCGCCCACCCTCACACCAAAACCGAGTGGATGCAAATCCCGGCCTTCAAAAAGCTCGGGCTCACACCGGAGCAGAGCATTGCCATCATGGAAGAGGCGCAGGAAGAGGTGGCGCTGATTCAGAAAATGTTCAGCGCCTAAGCGCAAGCCGCTATGCGCACATTTTAAGCGGCCTCTGCTTATATCATTTCAGGCCGCATGTAAGGAAACAACAGCACATCACGAATCGACGCTGCGTCGGTGAACAACATCACCAGACGGTCGATACCAATGCCCTCACCCGCCGTTGGCGGCATGCCGTGCTCCAAGGCGCGCACATAATCGGCATCGAAATGCATGGCCTCGTCATCGCCGGCCTCCTTCTCCTCCACCTGTTTGCGGAAGCGCTCGGCCTGGTCTTCGGCATCGTTGAGCTCGGTAAAGCCGTTGGCGAGCTCGCGGCCGCCGACGAAAAATTCGAAGCGGTCGGTAACGTAGGGATCGGCGTCATTGCGCCGCGCCAGGGGTGACACCTCGGTGGGATAGGCGGTGATAAAGGTCGGTTCCTTGAGGCGATGCTCCACCGTCTTTTCGAAGATCTCGATCTGCACCTTGCCCAGGCCGTAGCTGTCCTTGAGGGGAATGCCCAGGCGCTCGGCCACGGCGCGGGCCCTGTCCAGATCATCCAGCTCATCCTCGCTGATATCCGGGTTGTAGAACAGAATGGATTGCTTCACGGTAAGACGGGCAAAGGGTTTGCCGAAATCGTAGACCTCACCTTGATAGGAAAGCTTGGTGTCGCCCAGAATCTCCAGCGCCATACCGCGCAGCATCTCCTCGGTGTGGTCCATCAGGTCGTGGTAATCGGCATAGGCTTCGTAGAACTCGAGCATGGTGAACTCGGGATTGTGGCGCGTGGAGACACCCTCGTTGCGGAAGTTGCGGTTGATCTCATACACCCGCTCGAAACCGCCGACGATGAGCCGTTTCAGATACAGCTCGGGGGCCACGCGCAGGAACATCTGCAAATCCAGGGCGTTGTGATGGGTGATAAAGGGCCGCGCCGTGGCGCCGCCGGGGATGGCATGCATCATCGGCGTCTCGACCTCCAAAAAGCCCTTGCTGTCGAGGTAATGACGGATATGCTGAATAATGCGGGTGCGCACCCGAAAGGTCTCGCGCGCGGCCTGATTCATAATCAGATCCAGATAGCGCTGACGATAACGGGTCTCCTGGTCTTCCAGGCCGTGAAACTTGTCCGGCAGCGGCCGCAGCGACTTGGTCAGCAGACGAATGGAATCGGCCTTGACCGAAAGCTCGCCGGTCTTGGTGCGGAAAAGGGTACCCTCAGCGCCAATGATGTCGCCCACGTCCCAGCCCTTGAACTCTTGATAGATCTCTTGCCCCACCGCATCGCGCTGCACGAAGATCTGCATGCGGCCCGACTCGTCCAATAGCTGGGCGAAGCTGGCCTTGCCCATGACGCGCTTGGCCATCAGACGCCCGGCGATGCTGACGCGCAGCGCATTGGCCTCCAAGGCCTCATTGTCCTTCTCGCCGTACTCGGCGTGCAGCTCGCCGGCCATGACATTGCGGCGGAAGTCGCTGGGAAAGGCAATGCGCTTTTCGCGTATCTCTTTGAGCTTGGCGCGCCGTTCGGCGATGAGGCGGTGTTCGTCTTGAGTCTGTTGTTCTTCTGTCATGGCTACAACTCTTTTTGTGAATAACTACTAGAGGCCGCTTTTCAGGCTGGCCTCGATAAACTGATCCAAGTCACCGTCCAGCACCGCCTGGGTGTTGCCGGTCTCCACCCCGGTACGCAGGTCCTTGATGCGCGATTGGTCCAATACGTAAGAACGGATCTGGCTGCCCCAGCCGATGTCGGCCTTGCTGTCCTCCACCGCCTGTTGGTCGCCGGCGCGTTTCATCATCTCCAGCTCATAGAGCTTGGCCTTGAGCTGTTTCATGGCGGTGGCCTTGTTTTTGTGCTGGGAGCGGTCGTTCTGGCACTGTACCACGATGCCGGTTGGGTTATGGGTGATACGCACCGCCGACTCGGTGCGGTTGACGTGCTGTCCGCCGGCACCCGAGGCGCGATAAACATCGATGCGCAGGTCGGCCGGATTGATGTCGATATCGATATCTTCGTCGATCTCGGGCGACACGAACACTGAGGCGAAGGAGGTGTGACGGCGGTTGCCGGAATCGAAGGGCGACTTGCGCACCAGCCGGTGCACGCCGGTCTCGGTGCGCAGCCAACCGAAGGCGTACTCACCCTCGACGTGGAGGGTGGCACTCTTGATGCCCGCCACCTCCCCTTCCGAGACCTCGATCAACTCGGTCTTAAAGCCGCTGCGCTCGCCCCAGCGCAGATACATGCGCAGTAGCATATTGGCCCAGTCCTGGGCCTCGGTGCCGCCGGAACCGGCCTGGATGTCGACGAAGGCATGCTTGGCATCCATTTCGCCGGAGAACATGCGTCGGAATTCCAAGGTTTCGAGCCGTTTTTCCAGTTCGGCCAGATCGCCCTCGACTGAAGCCACCGTATCGGTGTCATTTTCTTCAGCGGCGATTTCCAGCAGCGCCTCGGCATCCCCCAGACTGCTGTCGAGATCGGTGATGGTCTTGACCACCTGCTCCAGCTGGGCGCGCTCCTTACCCAGCGACTGAGCCCGCTCCTGGTCGCTCCAGACATCCGGGGCTTCTAGCTCGCGCTCGACCTCGATCAGGCGCTCCTGCTTGCTTTCAAAGTCAAAGATACCCCCTCAGCGCAGCGCTGCGCTCTTGCATATCCTTGACCTGACGTACGATAGGATTGATTTCCAACATAGTGAATTCGTCCGAAAAACGGCGATTCTACTACAGCCGCCCCGAGGGGAGGAAGCGGGGCCCCATGCGGAGCATGGGGATCTGACCCCCGGCGGGGCGGCTACTCGCTACACCCACGCACCCTCTCACCAGCAACCAACGCAAGAATGACAACTTATCTTTGCCGAGGGGAGGAAGCGGGGCCCCATGCGGAGCATGGGGATCTGACCCCCGGCGGGGCGGCTACTCGCTACACCCACGCACCCTCTCACCAGCAACCAACGCAAGAATTACAACTTATCTTTGCCCGAGGGGAGGAAGCGGGGCACTCAATGAAGCAGCATGGGGCGAAGCATGGGGATCTGACCCCCGGCGGGGCGGCTACTCGCTACACCCACGCACCCTCTCACCAGCAACCAACGCAAGAATGACAACTTATCTTTCCCCGAGGGGAGGAAGCGGGGCACTCAATGAAGCAGCATGGGGATCCGTCCCCTGGCGGAGCGGCGACTATCAACCCCGCCTGATGCGTGACTCCACGAGCAGGGGAGGAAATTCAGGCTGCCCTAAGCCAGTATATCGTTCACCGCGGCGCGGATTTCATCCACGGTAAACGGTTTCTTGATGATGTGTTTGGCGCCCAGCAAGCGGGCCACTGACAACAGGTCGATCTGCCCCGAAAATCCCGAGCCGCCCGAAATGGCGATCACCTTGATCCCGGGACGGTCCTTTTTCAGTTCCATGATCATTTCGATACCGTTTTTGCGCGGCATCACCAGGTCGGTGATAATCAGGTCGATCTCGGCATCTCGATAGGTCTCACAGGCATGCACGCCGTCCTCCGCCTCCATGACTTCATGCCCGTCCTTGTTGACGATTTTACCCAACAGGGTACGGATGGGCGCCTCGTCATCAACTATCAGTATGTTTGCCATTGCCTCTGTGCCTTCCTTGGTCTGTCTTAGAACAACTCGGCTTCGCCGGAACCCATATCCTGTTGCTGAATGGAGCGATGCGCCAGGATTTCCAATTCCCGCTCGACATCCGCCTTGAGCTGCTGAATTCTCTGCAACAAATTGGTGTGCTCCAGCGTGTGGCCCGCCTCCACCCGGCTCAAGTCGATCAGCTTTTCGGTCAACAAGTGCAGCGTGTCGCCGCGCACCTCCAAGCCCTCGATCAACTGACGCGTCATGTCCTCAAACTGCAGCGAGCGCACCGCCACACCGACATTTTCACTGATGTTTTCCGCCAGTCCGGAGACATTGTTCAATTCTTGCGACAGCATTTTGTTGGTATCGGCGACCTCATTCATCATTTCCGAGATCCGGTCCTGGTAGGTCAGCGCCATATCGATATCGCGCGAGGCCATGTCACCGACGATCTCGCCGGCGCGCCGCATGGTCTGGCGGGTGACATTATAGTTTTCACGGATCTGTTCGCTGAATTGGCTGCTACGCTGTGACAGGTGACGGACTTCATCAGCCACCACGGCAAAGCCGCGGCCCGCTTCACCGGCACGGGCGGCCTCGATGGCGGCATTCAATGCCAGCAGGTTGGTCTGGCCACTGATGCCGTCGATCTCGGATAACAGCTTGTCGGCCGCGGTCAATTGTTCGCTGATGTCATTCATGGCATTGACCAGGTCCATACTGCCCTTACCCATGGCCCTGATATTGTCGACGAATATCGTCACAATCTCTGCCGCCTCTTGCGCCATTTGGTGCTGCCCCGATTCATCGGAAAACTGGCTTGAAATGCGTTGGATCAAATCAACCACCAGCCCCAGCTGTTGCTGAGACTGCTGCTCCAAACCGGTAAAACTGTTCACCAGACCTTCGATGGCAGTGCCCTGCAAACCGCGCACCTGGCCCAGTTCGTTTTTGGCGCGTTCGAATTGCTCATGCATATCCGCACGCACGCCATCGAGGGTGCGATTGATCTCCTGATCGACGGCGGCGTTGGCTTGGCCTGCGGACACCTTAGAGGATGCGGGCAGCCATGCGGCGCGCTTGCCCTGCCACATCCACAGAAAGGACATGACCGCAATGAAGACAGAAAGCAGAACCGGATGCGGCAACAGCCATACCAAACCTATCCCGGCACTCAACAACACGAATGGCGGCAGAATATGTCGCTTAAACCCGAAAATGTTGCGCAGTTTGGCAAACAAAGTCTGTTCCTTGGCCTTAGTGTCAACTCGATTACCACTGCTGTACAACGCTCTGAATCTTCAAGCGACGGAGACAAATATCCACCGCACGACCCACCTCTAGCGTCCAGCCCCACATTGGATATATCGAGGCTCGCTGCAGATACTTTAGTATTGCAGCGGAAATAAGCGCGCGCTTATTCAGGCGGCCTGCTCGGCGCGGCTAGGATGGCGTTGTCGCGGCGAGCGGCTCGATATGCTCCACCATGAGCTGCAGAGTGCGGCTGTCGCGGTAATGATTGACATCCAACTTATAGGCCATTTTCACCATGGCAACATCCGCAGGCCATGCGTCGTCCACGACATTGAAGGCGATGGCGTCAAGCACCTGACCGGCGCCATCGGTTTGCAGGGTCAGTTTCAAATGCCGCTCGCCGACAATGCGGCGCTTGAGCAGTCGGAATTCGCCATCGAACACCGGCTCGGGAAAGCCCTGCCCCCAGGGGCCGGCTTGGCGCAGGGATTCGGCCAGGCCCAGGTTCAAATCCGCGCCATTCAAGGCGCCATCGCTCCAGACCCGGCCGCGCAGATCGTCCTCGGCCAAGTGGCGGCGCACCTCCGCATCGAAGGCGCAGACAAAGTCTTCGAAGTCGGTGCGCTTCACGGTCAGGCCCGCCGCCATGGCGTGACCGCCGAATTTTTGTACCAGACCCGGGCAGCGAGTGGCCACCGCCTCCAGGCCGTCGCGGATATGAAAACCGGCCACCGAGCGCGCCGAGCCCTTAATATGATCATCATCGGCGGCGGCGAAGGCGATCACCGGGCGATGGTAGCGCTCTTTGATGCGCGCAGCCAGGATGCCGATCACGCCCTGGTGCCATTCTTCGTGGAACAGGCACAGTCCCGCCGGCAGCGCGGCGGTCTCTTCCAGCTGCAGTGCTTGTAGATGGTGCAGGGCCTGGTCACGCATCTCATCTTCGATGGCGCGGCGCCGGCGATTGAGGCCGTCCAACTCAGCGGCCAGTGCACGCGCCTGCTGTGGATCGTCCGTCAGCAGACACTGAATGCCAAGACTCATATCCTGCAAGCGCCCGGCGGCATTGAGACGCGGGCCGACGGCAAAACCCATGTCGGCGGCGACCACGGTGTCGCCGCGTCGCCCGGCGACTTCAAGCAAGGCCTGAATACCGGGACAACAGCGGCCGCTGCGGATGCGCGCCAATCCCTGAGCCACCAGGATGCGGTTGATGTGATCCAGGGGCACCACATCGGCGACGGTGCCGAGGGCGACGATGTCCAGCAATTGCGCCAGATTGGGCGACTCCAAACTGCGGCGTTGGAACCAACCGTTGTCGCGCAGGGCAGCGCGCAAGGCCAGCATGACGTAGAAGATCACCCCAACCCCAGCCAGAGACTTACTCGGGAACTGGCAACCGGGTTGATTGGGATTGACGATGGCCTCGGCCTCGGGCAGGGTCGCGCCCGGCAGGTGGTGGTCGGTCACCACCACCTGCATGCCGTGCGCCCGCGCCGCGCGCACACCGTCCAGGCTGGCGATGCCGTTGTCCACGGTGACGATGACGTCGGGCGCGCGCGCAGCGGCAACGGCGACGATCTCCGGCGTCAGGCCATAACCGTATTCGAAACGGTTGGGCACCAGAAACTGGACATCGGCCGCCCCCAGCAGGCGCAGGGCGCGCAAGGCCAGCGCCGTGCTGGTGGCACCGTCGGCGTCGAAATCGCCCACCACGAGAATGCGGCGCCCGTCCTCCACCGCACGCGCCAATACTGCCACCGCCTGTGCCATCCCCTTCATGAGCTGCGGCGGTGGTAACCTGTCCAGACCGGTTTCCAGTTCCCGCTCGGATGCCACTTGGCGGCCGGCGTAGACGCGCGCCAGGACCGGATGCAGATCGGGAAACAGCGTATGCCAGTTGTCGGGCACGGCGCGGCGCAGGATCTCGACTGTCATCAGGCGCCCAATTGCAGCTTGGTCAGGGAACGGCGACGACGCCACCAGTGTTTGAGGCGCTTGGCGTCCAGTTCAAATTCGGCGTTGTCGCTGAGCAGGCGGATGCTGGCCAGGCGCTTGCTGCTTAGCGCCGCCATCAAGGCGCGCAACCACTCATCGTTTACCGCTTCGATCATGTCGCGCCAACGCTGCAAATCCTGTTGCTGCAGCGCCTCGGCCAGCGCCTCGATCACCACCAGGTGGCGGCCCATTGCCGTGGCCTGTTCCAGCCACTCTTCGCCGCTGGCGGGCAGGGTGTTACGCTCGGTTTGGCTCACCTGCGCCAAGGCCGCGCTGAGGGTGTCGTTGCTCCACACCTGCTGCCAGGTCTGCGTGGCTAGCCGGGGCAGCTCACCCTCGCCCCACAGCCAGATGCTGTTGATCTCGGGCAGGCCGCGCTGGCGCCGGGCCTGGTTCACCGGACTGGCGTAAAACAACATCTGTACCTCGTTGAGAATCTTGTGCCAGTGCATGGCGGCACCGCCGGCCGGCAGGTGTTGATGGATATCCTGGCCGATGACGTCCTGCAGCGGCCGGGTGCGAATGTCCGGGGCATGATCGCAGGTGAGATACCAGCGCTCGGCCACCGGGGTTTCCAGTGTCAGACCGTCTTCGGCGAACAGGCGGTTGAATTCCGCCGCCAGCTGCTGCGCCTCGGCCGGGGTCACCGCCAGCGGCCGATTACCGAGCATGACGATGCGGTCCCGATCTGGCTGCAGGTGCACCGGATCGGCGCGCAGGCAGTCACGCGGCGGCGCACAACCCTGATCGACGACATGAGTCACAGCGGCCACCGGCGGATGCCTCTGAGTGGCGGGATAGCCGAACAAGTTAAACAGAGCGGCGTCCGAGCCTTGCGACTGATGGCGCTTTCGCCGCGCGCGCGACAACATCAATTCCAGCTGCGCAACCGCCAGGCCCTCAAAATAGCGCCGCTCGCGCAGCACGTCGGCGCCCAACAGGCCGGGGATGAAGAGTGTGATGTGTCGTTGCTGCATGACCTGCCGGGGGAGATGAAATTCGCTCCATATAATAGAGCTTCGGCTCCGGCATGGCCAGCCGCTGCGATGGGGGGATCAGGCACGTCCCTATGCCTACCGGGTGTCAGGCGCCACTCGCGGCGCCCGACGGGCTTAGCCCGCCTTCAATAGCTCCAACATTTCGCTGGACAATCCCTGCGCCTGACCGGCAAGCGCCGCACCGGGATCGGCCTGGATATGGGCCTTGAGCTGCTGCGCCACGTGCGCCGCCTGCTCGGCTGACTGGATCACGCCCTGAGCGCGCGGAGCCGACCCCTGGCTCAGCATCTCCGCGGCGCGACTGACGGTAAGCGCATCGTCCTGGCGGCCGTGCACCTGCTGAGTTTGCGCCGCCGGAGCCTGGCCCCGGGATTCGCGCTCTTCCGGGCGCCCCGCCTGTTTATTGGCAACACCACCTGGATTATTGTTGGAAATGGGTGTAGTCACGCTGTGTCCTCCATATTTGACTGACGTTTTTTTGACGAAAACCACGCCATGGGTCGATTTTCGTCCCTCAGCCGAAGATGGTGCAACATTCAGGCCAGCGTTTTTCGGGCTCCTCAGCCGCCGAAACCAATGTCTGGCCGATTGATTTTAAGCTGGTTTTTTTCTTGCCTCCCCACACTCGGCCGCAGCGCGTCGGCGCAGCTCACCCTGTGCCGCCGCGCCCCGAAGAGTCCATACAAAACAAATTGCTATTTGCCCACATAAAACATGTATGATTTTTTTTAACAAACGTGTATGCTCTATACACGTAACGTTTGAGTGGTCTTATAATCCAACCGTTTGTAAGGACATTGACAGTTAAGAATGTTCGACTTTAATGAAGCTGAGTCAGGCGCGTGGCCGCCAATCAGGCAAGAACACCTCACCCCTGTCTCACTTTTACCAGCAACCTTGGAACAACAAGAGGAGATATCGATATGAACTTCAAGCGACTCATGAAACTTGCCGCCCCCGCCGCCGCGCTGTTGATCGCACTCCCGGCCAATGCCGCCGATGGTGAAGCTGTGTACAACAAAACCTGCAAGATGTGTCACGGGTCCGGCATGATGGGTGCGCCAAAAACCGGTGATAGCGCTGCTTGGGCTGACCGTATCGCCAAGGGCGAAGAGACTCTGTATCACAACGCCATTAACGGCATCGGCAAGATGAAGCCCAAAGGCGGCAAGAAGTCTTTGACCGATGAAGAGGTCAAGGCCGCCGTTGACTACATGGTTGCGCAATCCAAATAAGGATTGCTGCCTGACACTTTGGATTAAGGGTCGCAATGAACACCCCGTCTGTGACCCGCATGCCGGCCAAGCATGGCCGGCATGCGCAGGCGATAGAAAAAATGAAATACAGAACAAATTCAAGGCAAAGGGCGCGCGCAACGGTTTCGGACATACCCCTGATCGTCGAGACACAGCGACAACTATCACAAACGCGGCTGTGATCCAGTTATAACCCGACGACGGGCGGTGTAACAGATAACAATAGTTACGTATGGAGGTACTATGTCCACTACTACACTCGACCAGCCGACATATAATTTCGAGGTGGTGAAATGGTTCACCATCATGTCGGTCATCTATCTGGTCGTCGGCACACTGGTGGGAACATTTATCGCATCCCAACTGGCATTCCCCGACCTCAATTTCGACAATCCCTATCTCACCTTCGGTCGACTCAGACCGCTGCACACCAATGCCGTCATCTTCGCCTTCGGCGGCAGCGTCCTCATGGCCACGGCCTATTACGTGGTGCAACGCACCTGCGGTGTGCGGGTATGGAGCGACAAGATGGCCTGGTTCACCTTCTGGGGCTGGAATCTGATTATCGTCCTGGCAGTGATCACGTTGCCCCTGGGGCTGACCCAGGGCAAGGAGTACGCCGAGCTGGAGTGGCCCATCGATATCCTGATCGCCGTGGTGTGGGTGGCCTTCATGTTCAACTTCATCATGACCCTGGCCACACGCAAGAATTCACATATTTATGTGGCTAACTGGTTTTTTCTCGGCATGATGATCATGATCACCTATCTGCATGTTGGCAACTCCATGGCCATTCCGGTGAGCTTGATGAAGTCCTACTCCATGTATTCGGGCGTGCAGGATGCCATGGTGCAGTGGTGGTGGGGGCACAATGCCGTCGGTTACTTTCTGACCGCCGGCTTTCTCGGCATCATGTATTACTTCGTGCCCAAACAGGCCGAACTGCCCATCTTCTCCTATCGGCTGTCGGTACTGCACTTCTGGGCGCTGATGTTCGGTTATGCCTGGCTGGGTGCACACCATCTGCATTACACCGCCCTGCCCGACTGGACCGGCTCGCTGGGTGCCGCGGTCTCCATCGCCATGATCATTCCTTCATGGGGGGGCGCCATCAACGGCATGATGACCCTGTCCGGGGCCTGGCACAAACTGCGTGAAGACTATGTCCTGCGTTTCCTGATCGTGTCTTTGGCCTTCTACGCCATGTCCACCTTCGAGGGGCCGGTCATGTCCTTGAAGACGGTCAACGCCCTGTCTCACTACACGGACTGGACCATTGGCCACGTACACTCCGGTGCCCTGGGTTGGGTCGCCATGGTCTCCATCGGCGCCATCTATCATATGGTTACGCGTCTGTGGGGCCGTGAATTGTATTCCACTTCCCTGGTCAGCCTGCACTTCTGGATGTCCACCATCGGTGCCGTGATCTACATCTGCGCCATGTGGGTCTCGGGCATCATGCAGGGCCTGATGTGGCGCGCCACCGACGATTACGGCAACCTGATGTATACCTTCGTGGAATCGGTCGCCGCCATGCATCCCTACTATGTACTGCGTGCCGTGGGCGGATTGATCTTCTTCCTCGGTGCCTGCGTGATGCTCTACAACATCGTCATGACACTACGTCAACCTGCAGGTGCCGGCGCCACGGCCACCTCCAAAGCTTGAGGGAGGAGAAAACGATGTCATCATTTCAAGAGAAAAATGAAAAGAATGTTTGGCTGTTGTCCGGCGTACTGGCCATCACGCTACTGGTCGCCGGGGTAGTGGAGATCGTCCCGCTCTATTATCTGCCAAACACCATGGAAGATTTGACGGAAGAGGAGGACAACATCCGTCCCTACACGGCCCTGGAGCTGGAAGGCCGCGATATCTACATCCGTGAAGGCTGTTACCTGTGCCACTCACAGATGATTCGCCCCTTCCGCGACGAAAAGGAGCGTTACGGCCACTACTCCCTGGCGGTGGAATCGAAGTATGACCATCCCTTCCAGTGGGGTTCCAAGCGCACCGGTCCCGACCTGGCCCGCGTCGGCGGTAAGTACTCCGACGAGTGGCAGCGTCAGCACCTGATGGATCCGCGTTCGCTGGTGCCCGAGTCCGTCATGCCGCGTTATCCGTGGTTGGCCGAGAACAAGATCGACGCCTCCATGACCGAAACCAAGCTGCGCGCCATGGCGGCGGTAGGGGTGCCCTATACAGACGCGGACTTTGCCGGTGCAGAGCAGGCGGTCAAGGGCAAGACCGAGATGGACGCCATGGTCGCCTATCTCCAGGTCTTGGGCACGATGGTGGACTTTCAGGAAGGCAAGGATTACCGACAATGATTAGCGATTACTTGCACACAGACTGGGCGGCGATGACCGCTACCGACTGGTGGGGGCTGTTCGTCACGGTTGCGATCTTTTTCTGCATGATCGGACTTTACTACCTGGTATTCAAACCGAGCAGCAAGACTAAGCTGGAGCAGCATCGTGACTTTGTCCTGAGAGAAGATTCTGAGCATTGGGAGAAGTAAGCCATGAGCAATCATAATAATCCAGGCCAAGCGCCTGACACGGGGCACGAGTGGGACGGCATTCGTGAACTGACCAACGCGCCGCCCAAGTGGTGGACCATCTGTTTTTACCTGAGTCTGCTCTGGTGTGTCGTCTATTTCATCCTTTACCCCTCTATACCGTTGATCAATGGGCCGAATGAGGGGCTGTTGAACTGGAGCTCCATCAAGGAATACAAACAGGCGGTGGCCAAGTACCAGGAGATCCGCGAGCCCTATATGGATCAGCTGGAAACTATGAGCGCCGAGCAGATCCTGGCCGACCAGGAGATGCTCAACTTCGCCAACTCCTATACCAATGCCTTGTTCGGTGACTATTGCTCCGCCTGTCACGGTGCCGGCGGTCAGGGTGTGGAAGGGCGTTTCCCCAATCTGCGCGACGACAACTGGCTCTACGGCGGTTCGGTGGACGCCATCAAAGAGACCATCACCAACGGCCGCGAAGGTATGATGCCGGCCTTCCAGGCGGACCTCGGTCAGGCCGAGATCGAGCAGTTGGCCGACTTTGTCATCGCCCTGCCCCAGGGACAGGCCACCCAAGCCGGCTGGTCTTTGTATGAAGAAAGCGGTTGCGGTCTGTGCCACGGCGAAGATGCCAAAGGCGTGCCCGATTTCGGTTCGGCCAATCTGACCGACAGTGTCTGGCGTTTCGGCGATTCCCGTGACGAGGTGATTCGCACCATCAGCAAGGGTGTCAATCAGGAAGATGTGGAAGGCAGCCGCAGTGCCGTCATGCCCGCCTTCGATGAACGCTTGTCAGACAACGATATTAAACTGCTTACGGTGCGCGTCTGGTCCTTCGGTGGCGGTCAACAGTAACGGTCATCAAACTTGGGAGCCCGCCCTTGCGGGCTTTCTCTTTCGCCACCCAGACAAACAATTTAGGAGGCCATTATGGATAGCGTAGTGATCGGTTCCATCCTATCAGTACTTGGCGCCGTCATCGTCTTTGTCTTTCTTGCCATTCGGCTGCGCAATTTGATGAATCAAAAACCGGACGACAAAGATTAGGGGGCATTTTCGCCGACACGGGGGCCTTGCGCCCCCGAAATTTTACCTGCCCCATGACGCGCACATCGTATAGAATATTATCAATGACTAATATATTTTTAAAGCCGTGAACTTCCCGCCCGCTCGGTGCAGCAAAGCCCCGACCTCGGGTGTCCAAGGAAGTAACCCACCAGGCTTTGTTTTTTGTCTTCCAACCTCAACCACGACGCAGCAATGGCTATGGACGCGCAAAAACCTCAAATCAGTGCAGACAATGTGCAAGAGATCTATGACGAGACCGTACATTGGCATGTCAATCTCGGCGACGAAACCATACACGCCAAACGTATGCCCGGTCGGTTCCGCAAACTCAAATGGTTCAGCGCCAGTCTTTGGTTGATCTTCTTCATCGGCCCCTATCTGCGTTGGGGCGGTCAACAGGCCATCCTGTTCGACATCCCCGATCGTCAGTTCCACCTGTTCGCCATCACCGTGCATCCTCAGGACGTCTGGATGCTCTCCCTGGTGCTGATCCTGATGGCCATGATCCTGTTTGGCGTCACAGCCATCGCGGGACGGGTATTCTGCGGCTATTTCTGCTTCCAGACCATCTGGACCGATGTCTTTACCCTGATTGAAGAAAAGATCGAAGGACCCCCGGCACAGCGGCGCAAGCTTGAAAAGGCGCCGCTGAGCCTTGTCAAGGCGCGCAAGAAGTTGCTCAAACACAGTCTCTGGCTGGCGATCGCCGTCCTCACCGGCATGACCTTCGCGGCCTACTTCACCGATGCATTCCAGTTATGGCGCGATGTCTTCACCCTGAACGCCCATATCATCGCCTACATCGTATTGTTGATGTTCACCCTGGGCACCTATTTTCTGGCCGGCTATCTGCGCGAACAAGTGTGCTTTTGGCTCTGCCCCTATGCCCGCATCCAAGGCGTGATGTACGACAAGGACACCCTCCTGCCCACCTACGATGTCGAGCGCGGCGAACCGCGCGGCAAGCTCAAGGCCGACAACAAAGAGTTGGGGGATTGTATCGATTGCCGCATGTGTGTCGCCGTCTGCCCCACCGGGGTGGATATCCGCAACGGTCAGCAGGAGGGCTGCATCACCTGTGGCCTGTGTATCGATGCCTGCGACAGCATCATGGACAAGGTGGGCCGCAACAAGGGCCTGATCCGTTATGCCTCGCTGCGCGAGATGGCCGGCGAGGTGGTCAAATCGCCCTTGAAGCGGCCGCGCGTGCTGGTCTATGCCGCCATTATGCTGTTCGCCTTTGGCGGCATCCTCTATGGCTTGACCAATATTGCGCCCATCGATTGGCACATCCTGCATCAGCGTCAACCGCTCTACACGGTCATGTCCGATGGTTCGGTGCAAAACCGTTATACCTTCAAGATACTCAACAAGACCGAACAGGCCATGCAGGTGCGCATAAGCACCGCAGGGGTCGAAGGGCTCGAGGTCTCCGGTATCGATGAGCTCATGACCCTGAAGGCGGATAAACTGGTGCCCTTCAATGTCGATGTCCGTGCCAGGCCGGCGCAACTGCCGCATGAGCATACACCCATCACCTTTGTATTAAAGGATATAAACCATCCAGACCGGGTGTTCACACGAGAAAGTGTGATCATTCGCCCGCCGCGTTGACCCGGTCGCTGAGAGTATTTATTTATAGACCTATACGATGAGCACGAAACTGAAGCTGCTGACTGCGGTCTTGATCGGCCTGGCGATCTTCACCCTCTGGCCGGGGGGTGAGGCCGATCAATCCTCTTCGTCCATGCGCGTGTGGAACGCTCACTTGGACGCCCAGGGCCGGCTCCATGTTCTCGGCGTCGTGCTGGGGCAGTCCACCCTGAAGCAGGCAGAAGCGGCACTGCACAGCCAGAGCGAACGCGCCCTGTTCGTGCAGGTCGAACGTCCCGCCGGTGCCCAGGAGACCCTGGAGGCCTTCTTCCCCACCTCACCCGATCGCGCCAAGATCGTGATCGAACTGGACGCCGCCCCCGAGCTCATCGACCGCATCAAGGCGCAGGCACACCGGCCCATGGCCTTCCCCTCGGGCAATATCAAGATGCAGATCGCGCCTGAGCACCGGGGCGCCGTGGACGCCAGTATCGTCAAGTCGCTCACCTATATCCCACCCATCTCCCTCGCGCCGGCGCTGATCGAAAGGCAGTTCGGTCAGCCCGGCGAACGTCGCCGTGACGCCGACGGCAACCTGCATCTACTCTATCCAAGACTGGGATTGGATGTGGTGGTGCCGCCGCAGGACAAGCCCTTGCTGCAGTTTGTGCCGCCAGACCAATTCGATCGTTTGTTGAGCCTGCTGGACGAGGCGTCCGACATCACGGGGGGTCAATGACCGAACTCTTGGCCGCCGGATTCGCCATCGGCTTTCTCGGCAGTCTGCACTGCATCGGCATGTGCGGCGGCCTGGTCGCGGCCATGGGCATGAGCCGCCCCCAGACCTGGTGGCCGGGACTGATCAGCTACCAACTGGGCCGGCTCACCACTTACACCGCCCTGGGTCTGGTGGCCGGCCTCATCGGCGGTGTGGTCGCCCACGGCACTGCGGCGGGCGGGCTGGGCAGTGTCCAGCATATGCTCAGCATCTTCGCCGGCCTGGTGATTATCCTCCTGGCCCTGCATATCGGCGGTTGGCTGCCCGATCCCTTTGCCCGGTTCAGCGCACGGCTGGCCGACATCACCGGCCTGAGCCGTTGGCTACCGGTCGCGGCAGGCCACGACAATACCGGACCTTGGTACACCGTGGGCGTGTTAAACGGCCTGCTGCCCTGCGGCTTGGTTTATGCCGGCCTGAGCCTGAGCCTCAGCGCCGCCGCCAGTTGGCAGGGCGCCCTGATCATGTTCAGCTTCGGCCTGGGCACGGTCCCGGCCATGCTGGCGGCGCCGGCCTTGCTGCGCAGCGTCACCCCGGCCACGCGCGGCAGGGTCCTCAAGCTGGGGGCCATACTGCTGATCGGCATCGGCCTGGTGACGCTGCTGCGCGGCACGCCCTTGGGGCGGCATGATCATGAGGCCCATGACGACATGCCACATCAGATGCCCATGGAGCAGATCTCGGCCCTCGATCCCGATCGTGACTGCATCAGCCCGCCACAGGCGGTACTCGCCACTGCGCAAGCGAACACCCAATAAAATCGGGAGAACACCGACGCAAGGGGCTCAGATGAGCGAAGAACAGATCAACAAAACGCCATGGCGTCCCTTTCAGGAACACATCCTGGCCGCCGTGTTTGTGCACGAAAACCAGGCCATCCGCACCATCGAATATCTGATCGAACACGATTTCCTCATGGACCGCATCTCCCTCCTCGGTCCGCGCCTGTCCAAGGGCGACGATTTTCTCGGCATTTACTATCCCTCCCCCAAGGTGCGCATGAAAAAATGGGCCCAATGGGGCGCCATCATCGGCGCCCTGTGGGGATTGGTGGCCAGCCTGATCAGCACCGTGGCCTCCCTGGAAGGCACCGATCAAGCATTGCTGTTCGAGACCTTCCTCTGGACCATGACCTACAGCGCCCTGGTAGGCGCCCTCATGGCGGCAGCGGCCGCCTTCTCCCACGTCGCCTCCATGCTGCATCGCATGGGCATCCCCGAGGAGCAGATCGAAGTATTGGAACAGGCCATCAAGGCCCATAAATACGTAGTGCTACTTATCGGGTCACGTCGGGAGTTGGAACCCTTTCAACATCGCATTGAACACAGCGGTGCCGAACGGGTGTTAAATTTCGCCAAAGACCGGCTCGAGGTCTGAACCATGTGGACAATGGCATTGGTGGAACTGGCTGTGCTGGTGATCATCGTGGCCGTGGTTGTGTGGGCCATACGCAAAAGGCCCGGCAAGTCCCGCGACGAAGAGCGCTAGACTGGGTTACATGGCACTGGGTTACACGGCTTGAAGTAGGTCATTGATGGCATCGACCAATGCCTGAACACCTGCAGCGGCCGCCAAGGCATCCTCGGCTTGGGCATGACGCCTGCCGCCCTGGATGATGTTATAGCGCCTGACGCGGCCGCGATCCAAGATTTTTAGATGACAGTCGCCGCCGCTATAGACATGAATATGGGGCGTGGTGTTGGCGGCGCCGTAGGCATAGTACTCCTTCTTGCGCTGGATGATACCGCTGTGGCGTTGCAACACCCGCTGCGCCACGCCCTGGGGGCGGCGATCCGCCAAGCCCTGTGCGGACAAACGGCGCGTCGGGTCGCTCAGGGCCGCAGCCACCGGGCGATGCTCGGCCTTGTCATCAAGATGGGATGATCGAGTTAGCACTGTCGAATTCCTCACACTGGAGGGCGCCGCCCTCGGCGTCCCGACCCATGGATATTGGATCATCAGGCCTGTGGAATCAAGTCAGCCCCGTGTCCTGAATACCTCCATATCCCCGCTCGTCCCTGGGAAAGAGGGTTAGGGTAAAGGGGTATGAATACTGTCCGCAAATGAAGGTGAATCAAAAGTGTACGGCGGGGGCGCAAGGCACGCCGTTCGGGGTCGGAAGCTCGCTGGTGCGTGAACGCACCCTACGGGTTGCGAGCCATTATTTGCGTTCATTTGCGCAGCAAAGATATATAGAGCCCCCGGATTTCACTACCGATGTCCGGCACTTATGACGCCGCATCCGCCGTGTCGTTTAAGCGTTCCTCCAATGCCCGCACCTCTGCCTCGGTACCGAACCGGCGCCAGGCCCAGGGCGGTACGAAGCCGTGCCCGGCGTGGCTCAGGGTCTCTGATTCAATGATGGTCAGGGCCAGAATGAGGACCATCATGGGCAATAAGCCCAATCCGCCCACCAGGGCGAACATCAACTCCTTCATGGCATCGGCGTAGGTATAGAGCAGCCAGGCCGCGGTGGCCGCCGTCGCCAAGGCTATGTAGCCCACCAGGAAGACCCGGGTGCGGCGCATGACGATGCCCCAATGGGCCCGCACCAGCAGACAGGGATGCCTCACCAAGAGCCTGCCGCGAACGTAGGTATAGGCGATGATGACCGCGGAGATGCCCGGAATCAATAGAATCAGTAACGGATTGGACATGGCCACGCTGATGGTAATCACGGTGAGCAGGACATGGTTACCGATGCTGTTGAACAGGAACAGCTGATGCGGCAGCTGCGCCAATCGCACCTCTTGGTGGGTATAGGGATGGTCATTCGACATCGTTACCTCAGCTCCCTCCAAACAGCATCAGGGCCGCTTCTCATCGGACTCGGGTCTTTTTTCCTCAGGCCTGTTCTGGGGCAGGCGCGGATCATCGTCGTCGTCCAGGATACGATGGGCCGGCCCCTCCATGTCATCGTACTGACCGCTGCGCGCGGCCCAGAAGAAGACCACCACGCTCACCAGGGCCAACAGGATCATGGCGGGTACCAGGGCGTAAATGGTTTCCATAGGCGGATTCTCCTCTCGTTTCAAAATGGCTCAGCCGGCGGATACGCAGGGCATTGCCGATCACCGCCAGCGAACTCAAGGGCATGGCGATGGCGGCGACGACCGGGGTGACCATGGCGGCCATGGCCAGGGGCAC
Source organism: Candidatus Tenderia electrophaga (assembly GCA_001447805.1). Lineage (NCBI taxonomy): Bacteria > Pseudomonadati > Pseudomonadota > Gammaproteobacteria > Tenderiales (SeqCode) > Tenderiaceae (SeqCode) > Tenderia (SeqCode) > Tenderia electrophaga (SeqCode). The sequence continues at coordinate 1,610,246 of CP013099.1, read as the reverse complement.
CAGGATCAGGTTATAGCCCAGGGACAGGCTGATATTCTGGCGAATAATGGTCAGGCTGCGGCGCGCCAGATCGACACCGAACAACAGGCGTGAGAGGGAATTGTCCATCAACACGAAATCGGCGCAGTCCATGGAAACGTCGGTGCCACCGCCCATGGCGATGCCCACATCGGCGCGGGCCAGGGCCGGGGCATCGTTGACGCCGTCACCGATCATGGCCACCTTCTCGCCCCGGGCCTGCAGCTCGCTGATAACCCGCTCCTTGTGCTGAGGCAACACCTCGGCGATCACCGCCATGCCGCCCAGGGCCTCGGCCACCTTCTCGGCGGCGGCGCGGCTGTCGCCGGTGAGCAGGGTCACGCCCATGCCCCGTTGCCGCAGGGCCGTCACCACCGCCCTCGCCTCTTCACGGATACGGTCCTGCAGGCCGAAGATGGCGACCACCTGATCATCTATCAGGGCAAACACGGCACTGCCGCCCTGCGCCTCGATCTGGGCCTGCTGTCGGGCCATGTACGTGGACAAGGCCCGGCCCGCCAGCAAGGCGGCATTCCCCATGCGAATCCGACGCCCTCGCAGTTGCGCCTCCACGCCCTGGCCCGGCAGGCTGTGAAAGCTGTCCAGTTGCGCGTCTCTGTGTTCACCGCCCCGTTGTCTGGCATAGGCGACCACGGCCTTGGCCACATGATGCTCTGAACGCGACTCCGCCGCGGCCACCAGGCCCAGGATCTCGGCCTCGTCCCATGTCGATTCCGGATTGACATGCATGCCGGCCACCGTAAGTTCTCCCTCGGTGAGGGTGCCGGTCTTGTCGAACACCACATGGCTGATCCCGGCCAGGCCCTCAATGGCCCCGCCGTTCTTGACCAATAGGCCGTTTTTGGCGCCGTGCCCCACGCTCACGGCGATGCCCATGGGCGTGGCCAAGCCAAAGGCACAGGGACAGGTGATGATCAGCACCGAGGTGGCCGCCAGCAGGGCGGTATCGACGTCCTGACGCAGCCAGACGAAGAAGGTGACGGCCGCCAGGCCCAGGGTGGCGGCGACGAACCAGGGCACAATGCGATCGGCCAGGCACTGGATGGGGGCCTTGGCGCCTTGGGCCGTCTCCACCAGGTGGATGATCTTGGCCAAAGCGGTATCCTGGCCCAGTTGCTCCACCTGCACCACCAGGGCCCCCTGGCCATTGACCGTGCCGGCCACGACGCGATCACCGTCCTGTTTCAACACCGGCTGAGCCTCGCCGGTGAGCATGGCCTCACTGATCTCGGAACGCCCCTCCATGACCCGACCGTCCACCGGCACCTTATCACCGGGGCGCACCAGCACCCGATCACCCAGACGCAGGCTGCGCACGCTCACCCGCTGAGGTTCGGCCGCCGGCGTCAACTTGAGGGCGCTGCGCGGTTGCAGCTCCATCAAACGCCGGGTGGCCGAGGTGGCATTGCGGCGCGACACACCCTCGAGATAGCGCCCCACCAGGATGATGAACAGGAAGGTCACCACGGTATCGAAATAGACCTCACCCGAACCCCGCAGGGTGATCCATAGCGAATAGGCGTAAGTCGCCAGGGCGCCGATGGTCACCGGCAGATCCATGGTCAACTGGCCGTGCAACAGACCGCGCAGTCCCGAGCGGATGATAGGCCAACCCGCATACAGCAGCACCGGCGTGGCAATGAGCAGGCTGATCCAATGAAAGAACTGTTTGTGCTCGGGGTCGATACCGGAGGCCGACGAGGCACCGGCGAACAGGGCGATGGAGATCCACATAATATTCATCACGCCGAAACCGGCGAAGGCCATGCGATACAGCAGGGCGCGATGGCGCTTGGCCGCCTCGCTTTCCGCCGCCTCGGGGGTGTACGGCACGGCCTGGTAGCCGATCTGCGCCAGGCGCTTCAACACAGTGGACAACAACAAGCTGTCGCGCTGCCAGCGCAACCGCAGGCGATGATGGGCCATATTCACCTCGGCGGTGAGCACCCCTTCCAAATCGCCGAGTGCGCGTTCAATAAGCCAAACACAGGCGGCGCAGTGGATACCCTCCACCAACACGGTGGCCGCGCTGATGTCGTCGCGGGTGGTGACAAAATCGGCCTGGACGTCATCCAGGTCGAATTGCTCCAGGTCGCGGGCGGCCCGGGGCGGCGGGGCGAGGGCATCCTTGGATTTGAGCTTGTCGTAGAAACCGGCCAGACCGGATTCGTGGAGGGTCTGACACACCAGCAGGCAGCCGGAACAACAGAATGCATGACAGCAACCCTTGATCAGCCCCTGCTGACGTGCCGCAGGCTCGATCGGCAGGCCGCAATGGAAACACGTCTCGGCGGCGACTGACATAGGGCGGTTAATCGTCGATGAAAATGCGCTCGGCGATATCGAGTTTATCTTCGCCCTGCTGCACCGTGACGATCAAATCCCAGTTGCCCGGCAGCCCGAAGTCCACATTGGCGGCATAATAACCGGCGCCCACATCCTGCATGGCGACGACGAAATCATGGCCGTGCTCGACCGGACGAAAGGCGGCGAACTCAGCCCGCGCCCCCTCGATGGGACGGCCGTTGCGGTCCACCGCCCGCACCAAATAGGGCTGGGGCTCGGCCAGTTGCGGTGACTTGGGCAGATCCAGTTCCAAGTCCCAAGCCAGCCGGGCGAGGTCTTTTTCGCGCTGGGCCTTATTATACAAGTAGGATTTTCCCTTCTCGTAATAGTCGTCCACAACCAAGCCGGGCGGTTCCAAAAAGGCGATGGTGATCAGGGTAATGTTTACCAGCAAGGTCACACCCATGATGCTCGCCAAGGTCCAAACCCAGGGGTTGCGCCAAGCGGGTTCCTGTTTTGTCTCATTTGCCATGGTATACACCTATCAAATATACACCTATATTTCATAAGCTCTTTGCGCATATTAGCATTCGATACATCTAAAACCAATACATATTTATAGTAGACCAGCTTTTTGGCCCCGGCATGGCGGCCACCCTCGCTAACGAGCACGCCCCGCGATATAGAGAAAACGTTATTAAAATCCACTATTTAACTTAGGACATTTGATGGCCCTGCGGCCTCGCGGCGACCCCCTCAATGGAGCGCCGGCCTGGGCTCCCAAAGTATGGCTTTGTGAGTCGACAGGCAGGCGGCCTATAATGCGGTCTTTACGCCTCAACGGCGCAGCCAACAACGACGGGTATTTCCGCATGACACGCAGACTTGCAACAGTTTTCGCCTTTTTGATCTTCACCAGCCCCAGCGTCATGGCGGATACCGAGGCCGTCGCCGTCAACGGCAAGCGTGTTCTCCTCAAGGACGACCACAGTTGGGAGTACATAAAAAACACACCACCCGACAACCGTTACGCCCGCCTCAGCGTGGAATTTACCGAGTCCGGTGCGGCCTATTGCCGTGTCGGCCTGAGGCTGAAAAATGATCTGGCCGACAAGATTACCAGCATTATTTTCATGTTCTCCGCCTACGTCGATGAAGAGGTCCGCTACGAGACAGTCACCAAAGGCTTTCAGCACCTCAAACCCACCAACGACCGCTTTAACGAAATCACCTTCAGCGGTCTCCCTTGCGACGACATCGACTACATTCGCGTACACGGCGCCGATCGCTGTGAAGTGGGCGAGCTGAATAAGTTCACCTCGGCCAAAGGTCAATGCCTGAAGCTGGTACAAGTGCACGCCAGCGACAAGATCGTTATTTTCAAACGCTACGAGAATGACGTGCTGCCGACCCAAAACGCCAAACTCGAAGAAGAATCGGTGAATACCGACGAGAGCGTAGAAGAACGTTGGGCCCGGGAACTGGAACAAAAGGAAAGCGGCTTGGACGAATTTGAGTAAAGCCTCAATTTGTCGCCTATACACGACGCTCCAACACTGGCCTACAATCCATTTTCTGTGTAACTTGCTGACTGATATCCGACGAACGAAGGGCTGTCGTGATCGCGGTAAGCAGCATCAAGAGCAAGATTCTAATCTTCGCCGTTCTGGCCACGCTGATCCCCTCAGCGGGGTTGGGCCTGCTTTCCTTCTGGCAGAACGAGACCATGATCGCCGACAATGTCACACACCAACTGCGTGTGCTGGCGGGCGACACCCGTCGCGAACTGGAGTTCTGGCTCAAGGAACGCGTCGACGGCTTACGCACGCTGTCCAATTCAAATACGGTCATCAACGGCATCGCCCAACACAACGACACCGCTGACGGCGATAACGCACTGCAGATGCTGCCGCACTATCTGCGGCTGGTGGAACAGAAACTGGATGCGCTGCTGCAATTGACCGTGCTTGACGCCTCCGGAAAGCAGGTGGCCAGCAGTGCCCAGACAGGCGCTGTCGTCTCCCTGTCGGCGCCGTGGCCCGAAGACGCCGCAACCAAGGGTGTGGTGATCGACGCGCCGCATTGGGACAGCAGCGCCCACACCGCGACCTTCAGCTTGGCCGTACCGGTACTGTCGCTCGACGACAAAATTATCGGCGCCTTGGTTGCGGTGGTCGATCTGAACAGTGTGGCCCCAACGCTGAAACACAGGTCTGACATATCTGCGGGATACGTGGTGCTCATGGACCGGGCGGGAAGACCATTACTGGATACCCTAGCCCGGTCCAGCGAGCTATCCCCACTGGAGTCGCGGACAGTCCAACGACTGATACAGCATCAGGGCCAACCCATCGTTTATGAGCGTCCCTTAACCGGCGAAGTCCTCGGGCTCGCCGACACCGCAGGGACTCTGCCCCTGCTGGTGGTCGCCGAGCGGGACCGCGACGAGATCTACCAGGCATGGACGGCGTTTCGCAATCTGTTTCTCAGCCTGCTGGGAGGACTGACGCTGCTGGTGGCCTTGATCGGCTGGGGGATGGGGCGCTCCATCGTCACACCGTTGGAACGCCTGACCGGCGCCGCGGACCGTGTCGCCGCCGGTGATTTGGAGATAGCGCTTCCGGTAACGCGACGTGATGAGATCGGCCGTCTCACCCGGGTATTCAATCAGATGACCGAGCATCTGCGTCACAGTCATGCCCAAGTCGAGGCGGCCAATCAGGCCCTGCAACAGCAAAACCAGCTGCTGGAACGGCTTTCGATTACGGATAATCTCACCGGTCTCTACAACCGCAAAAAGCTGGATGATATTCTGACCGATCAACTGGCGCGTTATGAACGCCACCGCCATCCCTTCGCCGTGCTGTTATTGGATATCGATCATTTCAAGGCGCTCAATGATAGCTACGGCCATCTGGCCGGCGATGAAGTATTGAAAAGCGTCGCTCACATCCTGACCCAATCAATCCGCAGTGTCGACTATGCGGCACGCTACGGCGGCGAGGAATTTGTCATCGTGTTGCCCGAAACAAACACCGCTACCGCGCGGGATCTGGCGGAGCGCATATGCGGTGCGATTCGAGACAAATGCTGTCAATTCGAGGGACAGTCATTGGCGGTGACCCTCAGTATCGGCGTCGCCGGTATACGCGACAGCGACAAAAATATAGAGGCCATTATTGCGCGCGCCGACGAGGTGCTCTACGCAGCCAAGCATGCCGGTCGCAACCGGGTTCATTGCGCCCTTTGACATACTCGAATAATTGTAATGCAGCGGCCGCGCGCGGCGCCCACCCCTAGCGCGGCTCGAGCAGCTCGCCCAGCACCCAACCTGAATCGCCCGCCTCGGTTTGGACCTGCAACCATGGTCCACGGTAAGCACGCACGATGACCGGCGTGGTGCGCTGCAACACATCGAGTACGGCGGCGTTCGGGTCCGGCTGACGGCGCAGGCGCGTGTCCGTCTTGGTGCGCAATGGGATGGTGATTTTGAAGGGCACTTCCGGCGCCGACTGCAGATTCGCTGCGGCTAAATTTTCGCTGAGCATGTCAATCAATTGCCGCGCCTGGGCCGCCAATTCTGCGGCCTCACTGAGTTCACCTCGGTCAAAGGCGCTTGAGGCCGCGTCGAGCAAACCTTGGGCCGTGCTTTGCAGCGGCGCCTGTCGATCCTTGCCCAAGCGGCTTTGCAACGTTTCCAAGGCCACTTCCACCTCGGCCAGCCGCGAGACTACATCAGCCTCGGTGGCAAACCGACGCAGCTTGACCTCGGCCTGCGCGGCTTCGCTGGCGCTCTGCTGCAACTCCTTCGCCCGGCCCTGCTGTTGGGCCCTCAGGCGATTGATCTCCCGCTCTTTCTCGGCGAGGCGCTGCTCCAGGCGAGTTATCTGCATCTGCAATTGCTGCACTGCGCTGGGTGCATCGATCTCGGGCCGCGTAGCGCTACATCCGGCCATAATCAAGCCCCACAGCAGCACGGTCAAACATGCCGCCGTAGCGCCGCAACGCAGCCTCGGAGGCACGCTGTTTTCACCTGACGTATCAGGTCTTCGATGATGCGCTAATCTCGCCAAAATGATTCACGTCCTTGCACATAATTCTTATCACAATACCCCCTGAGCCAGGGGTCCGTCCCCGTCACCAGGGTACACCGTGATTACCCGTCACCGTCGAAAAACCGTCCCGCTTGGTTCAATAGTCCGGCATCTGCATCGCAAACCATGCCGATATCGCTTTAAACGGAAAACAGTCGGCGCGTTTCAAACACCTGAGCCCCAAGTCTGGCACCGTCGAAACACAGACTGCGCTTGAGGAGGAAATCAAACAATAAGACATTGTAGCGTCTGATCTCGGTCAACAGCCGGGCGGCCTCCCGGCTGAGGACGCCCGCCGCCACATAACGCTCAAGCGCATACAGGGGCATGACACCGGGAATCGGATAGTCCGAGCCATTGATTAGTCTATGCTGCCACTGCTCGCGTGTGAATAGGGTCTGAATCACATCCAGGCTGCGATTAACTGTCGTGATCGCGGCAATATCGCCGTAGAGCTGTCCCTCGTAATCCTGTTCCGCCATCAGGCGGGCAAAGAATTCCATATTGTGGCGCGCTGGCGCATGCGGCGATTTGTCCAGATCGGGGGCGCTGCCGAGAGAGGCACAATGGGCAACGATGACGGTCACGCCCTGTTCCAGGGGATAGCGCAACAGCAGCGGATGATTGAACCGTTGCGAGCCGAACACATCCAGGGCGTATTCGGAGCCGGCGTGGGTCAGTAAGGGCAGATTGTGGCGCCTCAAGGCGGCATAAAACGCGTCGCAGCGTTTCGATGCCGGGTCGATAGCCATTAGCGACGGCAACCATTTGACCGCCCGAGCGCCGTGGGCCGCCGCCCAGGCCAGCGCCTCGACACAATCCTCCCGGTAAGGATGAACGGAGGCGATCCACTCAAAGGCCTCGGGATGGCGCCGATGCAAGGCGGCCGCATATTCATTGGGCACGTATAGCTGGCTTTGCTGCGGCTGCGCGCGGCCGGCCTGATCGTGGCGATAATCCAAGGCCAGCAGCATGAGACGGCTGCGCGACTGGAATCCCCGCTGCAGATGCAGCAGCCGCGCGACATAGGCTGCATCGATGCTGTCGACGTCATCGACGCAGGCGGCATCAAGATAGAACTGGAACTGGGCGTACTGAATGGGATGTAAGGGGGAACGCATGTCCGGATCGATATGGATACCGCTGGCGCCGTCCCCCACCCCGGCGATATGGACGTGGCTGTCCCACACCTGGTTTGGATCAATACCCTGCCAGGCGGCCTGAAGCAACTCGTGTTGCAGCAACGCCGCTGGAATCGGTCCCTCAAGACAGGGATTCCACCAACCCTGCCGCGGCCAATAGCGCAGCCCCACGGCGGCGAGACCGAAGAGGCCCAGCAGTACCAGGAAATGACGACGGTTGATCACGCGCCCAGCTTAGTCTCGATGTGCCGCGAGCCGATCTTCCGCCAAGGCGGCGGCGCGCAGATAATCGATCTTGCCGATGCCTAACAGCGGAATCTGCGACACCGTGATCACCTGGCGCGGCAGGGCGAGTTCGCCCACGCCCTCGCGGCGGGCCTGCTCCAGCAGAGCGGAACGATCGGCGCCCGGCCGCTCCGTCAGCAAGACGACTTTCTCACCCTTGCCCGGATCGTCCACCGCGATCGCGGCATGCTGTTCATCGGGCCAGAGCTTGGCGGCCAGGTTTTCGGCTACGGATAGAGATATCATCTCACCGGCCACCTTGGCGAAACGTTTGACGCGACCTTGGATATAGATAAAGCCATCGGCATCGATCGTGACAATGTCGCCGGTATCGTACCAACCGGGACCGAACACGGATTGCGGCGCCACCAGTTCACCGGGCCGATCATGCAACAGATAGCCGGCCATCACATTAGGACCGCGCACATGCAGCCGACCGCCCTGTTCCAAACCTGCCACAGCCTCGAGCTGATACGCCATGCCCGGCATCAGCCGACCCACGCTGCCGGGACGATAATCCATGGGCGTATTGCCCGCCACCACCGGGCTGCACTCGGTGGCGCCGTAACCTTCAAAAATGCGCACACCGAATTTCTGCTGCCACAGCTCACGGGTCTCGGGTTTAAGCCGCTCCGCCCCGGCAAAGACATAACGCACCGAGTAGAAATCGTAGGGGTGGGCGGCCTTGGCATAGCCCGCCAGAAAGGTATTGGTGCCGAACAGAATGGTGGCGCCCGTATCGTAGGCCAACTCGGGAATGACGCGATAATGCAGCGGCGAGGGATAGAGCACGGTGCGCATGCCGCTGAGGATGGGCAGCAAGGTACCGCCGGTCAGGCCGAAGGCATGGAACATGGGCATGGCGTTGAGCAGCACATCGTGGGCGTTGAAATCAAAACGCGTGGTGAGCTGGCGAATATTGGCCAATAGATTGCGGTGTGACAATACCACGCCCTTGGGCACGCCCTCGGAGCCCGAGGTAAACAAGACCACCGCCGCGGCATCGGGATCGGTCTGGCAATCGACCTGACTGTTGATCAACGCCTCCAGGCGGCTGGCGATCCAGGCCTTCAACTTATCGGCGCGGGCGATGTCCTTGGCCAGATCCTCCAGATAGAGGATCTCCACCTTGTCCGCCAACGCCGCGACCGCCTCATCGAGATCCGCGCGTCGAATAAACTGGCGCGACGTAACAACCGTTTTGAGGCCGGCCGTCTCACAGGCCGACACCATCCCCTTCGCGCCGGCGGTGAAATTGAGCATGGCCGGCACCCGGTCCTGGGCCACCAGGGCCCAGAATGTCACCACCGCGCCGTTCATGTTGGGCAGCAGCACGCCCACCTTGTCGCCTCGCCCGGTGCGAGTCTTAAACCACCGGCCCAGCAAGATGATGCGCAGCAACAGATCGTTATAGCTGAGACGGGTCTTCTGCGGATCCTCCACCACGCCATGGGAACCGCCGTGGATATTGCGGGCGTCGAGCAAACTCTTGAACAGATTGTGGTTGGCCGCATCGGCCTGGAACACCATCTCCACCATAAGATCGGACAGCCGCTTGCCGGCGTATTCACGCTGATCACGACCGCGCAGATTCTGCGGCGGTTCGATACGGCGCGGCGCCATGATGGTGAGCGTAATCTTGGGAAACCAGCGCAGTCTCACCTTGTTCTTGAGGCGCGAAAAGGTGGTGTACTGCGCGCCGTTGATAGCCACCGGCAAGACCTGGGCGCCGCTCTTGACGGCCACCAACCCCGGGCCGTTATAGACCTTCATCAGGGCGCCGGTGACGGTAATGCGTCCCTCGGGAAAGATCACCACCCGTTCGCCTTGCTGCAGCTGTTGGATCAGGGTGCGGATCGACAAGGGGTTGGCCGGGTCCAAGGGAAACAGACGCACCACGTCCCTGAAGGCACGCACATACCATTGGCGGGACTGATGGGTATTGATGGCGAAGGTCACCGGAAACGGCAGAAACAGATACAACAACAAGGCGTCGAGAAACGAGGTGTGGTTGGCCACCACCAACACGTTCTCATCCAGGTCGTCCAGGTGGTGCCGGCCGGCGACCTCGATCTTATACAAACGCGCCAGCAACCAGCGCAGTATCGATGCCAGAATCCTGATCATTGCTTGCCTTTCACGCTTCGCCCCCGGCTGGCCGAAGTTCAGGCCTGATGGTGAAGGTTCACCCGGCGACTTACCGCGCACAACAGTTCATACGGAATAGTGCCCGCCGCCGCAGCGATCTCCTCCACCGGCAGTCCTTTGCCCCACAACACGACCGGATCGCCGATGTCGGCCTTGGGCTGAGTGCGCAGATCGACACAGATCGTATCCATGGACACCCGCGCCACCACGGGGACGCAAGCATCATTGAGCAACACCGGCGTGCCCGCTATCGCATGACGCGGATAACCGTCGCCGTAGCCGCAAGCCACCACCCCGAGGGGCATGTCGTCGGGACACACCCAGCTGGCACCGTAACCGACGGCATCGCCGCGCTTGACGTGGTTAACGGCGATCAAGCGTGAACTCAGGGTCATCACCGGCTGCAAATCGTCATCGGCCGCGGTGCCCGTACAAAAGGGTGAAACGCCGTACAACATGATGCCTGGACGCACCCAGTCGCTGTGGCTGTGAGTCCACCCCAGCACACCGGCCGAATTGGCGATACTGGTCTCGGCGTCAATACCCGCGATGGCCTGCTGAAATGTCTCCAGCTGTTGCTCGGTTTGCTTGCTGTCGCGCACGTCGGCTGAGGCCAGGTGGGTCATGAGTCGCACCGCCGCTACGCTCCCCAAGGCATCCAGCCCTTGCCAACACTCGCGGGCATTCTCAGGCGCCACGCCCATGCGATGCATGCCCGAATCGATTTTGAGCCAGACCTGCAAGGGCGTGCTGAGGCGTGTCTGCTGTAACAGCTCGATCTGACGGGCGTGGTGAATAACCGGCTGCAAGGCATGGCGGGCGAATTGGTCGAGATCGGCTGCACTTTGAAAGCCTTCCAAGACTGCAATGGTGTTTTCAATGCCTGATTGGCGCAACGCCAGCGCCTCATGCAGACGCGCCACCGCAAAGGCATCAACCTCATGGAGTGCTTTCGCGACCTGGACCATGCCATGGCCGTAGCCGTTGGCCTTGATCACAGCCATGATTTTGGCATCGGGCGCGGCTTGGCGAACGCGTTGGAGGTTATGCCGGAGTGCCGTCAGATCGATGTGCGCCTCGACGGCGAAGCTCATTCGAAATCCCCGGCGTCGTAAATATCATGGGCAAAACTCTCAAAGCGGGTGTATTTGCCCCGGAAGGTCAGGCGGACCATGCCGATGGGGCCATTACGCTGTTTGCGGATCAGGATTTCGGCCGTGCCCTTGTCGGGACTGTCCTCTTTGTAAACCTCGTCGCGGTAGATGAAAATGATGACGTCGGCATCCTGCTCGATGGCACCTGATTCACGCAGGTCCGACATCACCGGGCGCTTGTCGGGCCGTTGCTCCAAACTACGATTGAGCTGTGACAAGGCGATCACCGGCGTGTCCATTTCCTTGGCCAGACCTTTAAGTGAGCGTGAGATTTCAGAGATTTCCGCAGTACGGTTCTCCTTGAAACCGGGCACCTGCATAAGCTGTAGGTAGTCGATCACGATCAACCCCAACTGGCCGTGTTCGCGCATGAGGCGGCGACAGCGGGCGCGCAGTTCGTTGGGCGACAGGCCTCCGGTATCATCGATAAAGAGCGGTTTTTCCTGCAGCATGCCGATGGCCGAGGTCAGGCGCGGCCAGTCGTCATCGTCAAGCTTGCCGCTGCGCACCTTGTTCTGGTCGATACGGCCCAGGGATGAAATCATACGCATCGCCAAGGAGTCGGCCGGCATTTCCATACTGAACACCGCCACCGGCTTGTCACAGGTCATGGCCGCATGTTCGGCGATATTCATGGCGAAGGTGGTCTTACCCATGGAAGGGCGGCCCGCGACGATGATCAGGTCACCCTGCTGCAGGCCGGACGTCATATCGTCGAGGTCGTTATAGCCGGTGGGCAGGCCGGTAATGGAACCGTCCTGATTGAAGAGGTGGTCGATGCGATCCACCACATTCACCAACACATCCTTGATGATCGCAAAGCCGCCTTTTTGGTTGGCGCCCTTCTCCGCGATCTCAAACACCATGCGCTCAGCATCGTCCAGCAATTCGACACTATTGCGCCCCTCGGTATTGAAGGCGCTGTCGGAGATCTTGGTGCCGACGCTGATCAACTGACGCAGCACCGAGCGCTCGCGGATGATGTTGGCGTAGGCCTTGATGTTGGCGGCGCTGGGGGTGTTGTTGGCCAGCATGCCCAGGTACGACAGACCGCCGGCGTTATCCAGGTCGTTATGGCTGTCGAGCCACTCGGACAGGGTCACCACGTCAAAGGGCGTGCCCTCCTCGCTGAGCCGGCGCACGGCGCGAAAGATAAGCTGGTGGTCCTTGCGGTAGAAATCCTCTTCGCCGACCAGGTCGGCCACCTGATCCCAGGTGGAGTTATCCAGCATCAGTCCGCCAAGCATGGACTGCTCCGCCTCAATCGAATGGGGCGGGCGTTTCAGGGCCTCTAGGATTTCATCCTGAGCGAACGGGACTGGGGATGTTTCTGGCATTTTTAGTGGCTTAACGACAGTGGCCGGAACACGGTAACAATGCGGCAAGTCCGGCGAAAAGACAAGCCGTCAAGATTCGGGCCAGCGGCTGGGGGACAGCCGCCGACCCGCGACCGGCTTAGGCCTCGGCGACCACGACCACCTTCACTTCGGCGCTGACATCGGCATGCAGCTGCAGCTCGACCTCGTATTCGCCGACATTGCGCAGCACACCCTTGGGCAGCAGCACTTCATGCTTGGCCACCTCGGTGCCGGTGGCAGCGGCCACCGCCACGGCGATGTCCTCAGTCCCCACGGAACCGAACAACTTGCCTTCTTCGCCGGCCTTGCCGGCTATCTCAACGCTGGTGCCGTTGATCTTCTCCGCACGCGCCTCGGCGGCGGCCTTGGCCTCCGCCGCAGCCTTTTCCAGCTCCGCGCGACGTTCTTCAAAATAGGCCTTGTTGTCCGGTGTGGCCATGACGGCCTTACCGTTAGGAATCAGGTAATTGCGACCATAACCGGGACGTACCTTGACTTGGTCGCCCAAGCCGCCCAAATTGGTCACCTTATCCAACAAGATTACTTCCATTTCACACCTCTACTTAAGTAGTTAAGCTAACTTATTGATTGTCATTACGATCATCATCGGATTTCTGCTGTAGCGATGACAAGCGCCTCCGAAAATTCACCCAGCTGTCGGCAAAGCCGGCACTGGCCAACAACAACATGGCCTGCGGCGGCAGGATGAACAAAAATAGATACAGCGCCACCAGCCAACCCACATGCCGCCCGGTGCGGTCCACCAAGGCGTGCACCAGGGCCAGTCCTACAATGCTGTAGACGGTGACCATGACAATCATCATGTCACCCGCCATGTCACTCACGCCCCCCAGGTCCGGCAGACTCAGCACCAGAATCGCCAGCAGCACCATGGCAGCGAGGCGGCTCTGACGCAACTCCAGAAACTCCTGCCGAAAGCCGCCCGGATTGTAGAGTAGCGCCTGCCACCAGCGCCCTACCATCAGGCTCAATATCTGTCCCATCACCAGCGCCCCCGCCAGCATGCCGGTCAGCCAACGGGAAAACATGGGCAGCTGGTTCTGAATCGTCTCCATCCCCTCCATGCCACCGCCCTGGGCGCTCATGAGCTCAACCATCTGGCTCAGTACATTCTGCCAGAATTGCACCGGATCGCCCGTGAGCAGATAGAACACCACGATTCCCGCCAATCCCAGCGCCGTCGCCGCATCGATCACGATGGACCACGAGGCGCTGCTGCGCAGCACCAGGGCCAGCAGCAGCAAGGGCAACCACAACAACAGAAACACAAAACCCAAGGCCATGGCGCCGAACACGAAATACATGAACACGCCGGTAATCACCCCCGCGCCCAGCAGCACGGTGATACCCTGCCGGGCGCCGTGTCGCAGCGTCACCAGGGCCAGCGCCGCACCGCTGAGCATGCTCACCACGCCCAGAATCGGCACCAGCGATACCAGCGCCAGAGCGGCGGTCACCAGCATGGCCTGCAGCGGCCCGCGCATAATGTAGGCGCCTAAGCCACGCATCTGAGCTTACTCCCGACCTTCCCTGCGGTGAAAACAAATGCCGACTTGTGGGTCGGCATGCATATTACTTCCTGTGCGCGTCGCTATAGGGTAAGAGCGCGATATAACGGGCGCGCTTGATGGCAGTGGACAGCTGACGCTGATACCGGGCCTTGGTGCCGGTAATGCGGCTGGGCACGATCTTACCGGTTTCAGTGACATACGATTTCAGGGTGTTGAGATCCTTGTAATCGATCTCTTTCACACCTTCGGCGGTAAACCGGCAAAACTTGCGACGACGAAAATAACGAGCCATGTTGATCTCCTAAACTATCTATTCCTGATCCAATGATGCCAACCCTTGGAGCGCCTGGGCATGCAGCACAAGCATGGCCTGCCCCTGGCGGCTGTCGGCGCGGCTGATAAAGCCGGCCACTTTGACCGCCTGCCCCTGGCTCAGGGCCTGGGCCTTCTTTGAGAGTTCTTGCCCGGTGGCGATCACCACGATGCGGCAGTAGGCCTCTCGCTCCAAGCCCGCCTCAATCTGGCGGGAGCGGTGCTCCACTGACAAGCGCGTCAGAGGAATACCCGCTGGGTTGTACCGTGTTTCCGGTGCCTTGCAGACAACGCCTGACAACACCAGTTGGTTGTGCAATGGGATTGCTACGCCTTAGGCGGCTTCCGAATCCGACCTCTTGTCAGAGCGCGATGAAGAATCGTCATCACGATCATCATCCCGGCTCCTGACCATGAAGGAAGGCTCGGTCACGGCCTCGTCACGACGGATGATCATGTTGCGGATCACGGCGTCGTTGAAGCGGAAGGCACTGGACAGCTCATCGATGCTGTTTTGAGTGCATTCGATATTCATCAGGACGTAGTGGGCTTTGTGGGCCTTGGCGATGGGATATGCCAGCTGACGACGGCCCCAGTCTTCCAGACGATGGACCTGGCCATCTTCGGTTTCGACGATTGAACGATAACGCTCGATCATGGCCGGAACCTGCTCGCTCTGGTCCGGGTGGACCAAGAACACGACTTCATAATGTCTCATTTATCTAGCTCCCTATGGCTATGTAGCCTTCCGCACCATGCGGTAAGGCAAGGAGGTTTCGCCGCGCCTGGCGGCAAGGGGCGTGATTTTACGGGAATTTCCAGGGGGATGCAATTGCGCGGCCAAAGATCAACGCGCACTCCGCTGGCGCAGCGCCTCGAACAGACATATCCCCGTCGCCACCGAGACATTCAGACTCTCCACCGCCCCTGCCATGGGGATCTTGACCAGCAGATCGCAGTGCTCGCGGGTCAGGCGTCTTAAGCCCTTGCCCTCGCTGCCCAGCATCAAGGCCAGGGGTCCGCGCAGATCGGTCTCATAGAGACTGGCCCCGGCCTCGCCGGCCGCCCCCACTAGCCACACGCCGGCCTGCTGCAGCTCGCGCAGGGTGCGGGCCAGGTTGGTGACCTGATAGAAGGGCGTGGTCTCGGCCGCGCCGCAGGCCACTTTGCGCACCACCGGCGTCAGGCCCACCGCCTTGTCCTTGGGCACGATGACCGCATCGACACCGGCGGCATTGGCAGAGCGCAGACAGGCGCCCAGATTATGGGGATCGGTGACGCCGTCCAGCACCAATAGCAAGGGCGCATGGTCCAGGCCGTCGATGAGCGCCATCAGGTCCGGCGGCCTGGCTGCGGGCTCGACAGCCGCCAGCCGGGCGACTACGCCCTGATGCCGCTCGCCTTGCACCAGTTGGTCCAACGCCTCACGCGGCCGGTGCTGGATCCTGACCCCGGCGCGTTTGGCCTGGTCAAGCAGGCGGTTGAGACGGGCGTTGGGGCGCTGACTCTCAGCCAGCCATAATTCCGCGATAGCGCTTTGTTTGAGCGCCGCTTCCACCGCATGGATACCGAACACGATGGACATAAAAACCTACTTCGGCGACTTCTTGCGACTACGCTTACGGCGACTCTTTTTCTTCTTGGGCGCCTCACTTTCAGCCGCCGCCGGTTTGGCCGCGTCACCCTTGCCCCGTTTGCGCTGTCGGCTCGATTTTTTCTTTTTCGGCGCGCCCTTAGCGCCGGCCTCCAGCTCGCTCTCGGCCAGTTCGAAATCGATGCGTTTGCGTTCCAGATCGACGCGCGCCACCTTGACCCGGATCTTGCCGGCCAGACCGTAGACCTTGTTGCTGCGCTCGCCGATGAGGCGGTGATGCACCGGATCGAACTGGTAATAATCCTGGGCCAGCGAGGTGATGTGCACCAGGCCCTCCACGTAGATGTCGTCCAGCTCCACAAACAGGCCGAAGCCAGTGACACTGGAGATGATGCCGTCGTACTCCTCGCCCACCCGGTCCTGCATATACTCACACTTGAGCCAGTCCACCGCGTCGCGGGTGGCCTCGTCGGCGCGCCGCTCGGTCATGGAGCAATGCTCACCGAAGGCCAGCATGTCGCTCATGCCGTATTTGTATTGTTTCACCGGCTTACCGCGCACCACATGGCGAATGGCGCGATGCACCAACAAATCGGGATAGCGTCGGATGGGCGAGGTGAAGTGGGCATAGGCGTCGAAGGCCAGGCCGAAGTGGCCGTTGTTCTCCGGCGTATAGACCGCTTGGCGCAGGCTGCGCAGCAACACGGTCTGGATCAAGTGGGCGTCGGGCCGACCTTGCAGTTGATCCAGAATCTTGGCGTAGTGTTTCGGCTCGGGTTCGTCGCCGCCGCCCAGGGTCAGACCGACACTGGAGAGAAATTCGCGCAGGGCGGTCAGCTTTTCTTCCGAGGGCCCCTGATGCACGCGATACAGCGCCGGGATCTTGTTGTCGAGCAGGAATTTGGCTGCGCAGACATTGGCCGCGATCATGAATTCCTCGATCAGCTTGTGGGCGTCGTTGCGTTCCACCGGCACGATCTGGTCGATCTTGCGCTCGGTGCCGAAGACGATGCGCGTCTCGGTGGTCTCGAAATCGATGGCGCCGCGCTTATCACGCCGCGCGCGGAACACCTTATATAACTCATGCAGATTATCCAGGTGCGGCACCAGCTGCTGGTGTTCGCGGCGCAGCGCCATGTCGCGCTCCACCACCATAGTGGCCACCTCGTTATAGGTCAGGCGCGCCGACGAGCGCATCAAGCCCTCGAAAAAGCGGAAATCACGCACCGCCCCCGCGGCGGTGAGCTCCATTTCGCACACCATGCACAAACGGTCCGTTTTCGGATTGAGAGAACACAAGCCGTTGGACAGCACCTCGGGCAGCATGGGGATGACCCGCCCGGGAAAGTACACCGAGTTGCCGCGCGTGCGCCCTTCCTTGTCCAGGGCGCTGTCAAAATCGACATAGTGGGACACATCGGCGATCGCCACCAGCAGACGCCAACCCTTGCCCTGGCGTTCGCAATACACCGCGTCATCGAAATCGCGCGCGTCCTCGCCATCGATGGTGACCAGGGGCAGGTCACGCAGATCCTCGCGATCGGCTTTGTGGGCCTCTTCCACTTCACGACCGAACACCCGGATCTCGTCCTTGACCTCGGGCGGCCACTCGCGCGGCAATTCATGGGCGCGGATGGCGATGTCGATCTCCATGCCCGGCGCCATGTGATCGCCCAACACCTCGACGATCTCACCGATGGGCTTGGCCCGATTGGAGGGCTGTTCGATAATGCGCGCCACCACGATCTGGCCGCTGCTGGCGCCGCCGCGGCCCTCGGGCGGAATCAAAATGTCCTGGGTGATGCGCTTGTTGTCCGGCGCCACGAAACCGATGCCGTGCTCCAGCATGAAGCGCCCCACCACTTCATTGTTGGCGCGCTCCAGCACCTCCACCACCGTGCCCTCACGACGGCCGCGGCGGTCGACGCCGGAGACCCGCGCCAGGGCCCGATCACCGTGCAGCAGAGTGCGCATCTGGCGCGCCGACAGAAACAGATCGTCGCCACCGTCGTCCGGCACCAAAAAGCCGAATCCGTCCGGATGGGCGATCACGCGGCCGGAGATGAGCTGCATCTTACTCACCAAACCAAAACGGTCGCGGCGATTACGCACCAGCTGACCGTCACGTTCCATGGCCCGCAATCGCCGCCGCAGGGCTTCCAGCTCCGTCTCACTCTCCAGCCCCAAGGCCTCCGCCACCCGTTTCATCGACATGGGCTCGCCCTCGTCGGCCAGCATCTCCATGATCAGCTCACGGCTGGGGATAGGGTTATCGTATTTTTGCGCCTCGCGTTCGAAGTTGGGATCCTGGGGTTTGCGTTTGGTCATCGATTTGATTTTCCTATCATTTAACTTGGCGCACATTGTACACGCCAAGCGATTGACGACGCGAATTAATCTTGCTAAAGTGCGCGGCCTCAGACGTTGACACGTCTTTTTTCACTTCTTCATGCCGAGGTGGTGAAATTGGTAGACACGCTAGCTTCAGGTGCTAGTGGGGGCAACCCCGTGGAGGTTCAAGTCCTCTCCTCGGCACCATCCCACATATATAATTCATTTGTCAGCTCGATCATATCGGTTTGAGCGGGGAATTCCCGTGATTTACAGTCATCCTGAATGATCGGAGTATTGCCGTCCACACCCACCCGATCGACGTCACCCTGATGGCGGTTGCCAACAACACCTTGAGGTCCCGTTGGCCGCTATGCGACAAAGACGTGAAGAGGGACAATAGCGCGATGACAGATGATAAAACCGACCACGATGTCGTGCGCCACTATCACGATATCACCAAGCACCAGCTGCAGCGTTACGCGGCGGGACCGCAGGCCCTGGACTGGGACGACCAGCCCGAGGCCTTCCGCTGGTTCGAGGGTGCCGCCAAGACCGATCTGCCTTTGATCGCCGACCGGCTGGCGTCACTCTATATAGATATATATGCGCCGGACACAATCGAAGCGCAGCCGCTCACCCTGGAAAACCTTGGCGGCCTGCTGGAACTGGCCCTGGGCCTGAGCGCCTGGAAGCGCTACGGCGAGGCGAGGTGGGCCCTGCGCTGCAATCCCTCCAGCGGCAACCTGCACGCCGAGGAGGCCTATGTGATCTGCAACACCCTGGGCGATCTGGCCGGCGGTGTGCACCACTATCTCAGTCGCGACCATCAACTGGAACAACGCTGTGTATTCCAGGACGACGTCCTGCCGCCGGATACCTTGCTAATCGGCATCAGCGCCATCCACTGGCGCGAGGCCTGGAAATACGGCGAACGTGCCTACCGTTACTGCCAACTGGACACCGGCCACGCCCTCGCCGCCCTGCGCTACGGCGCCGCGGCCTTGGGTTGGCGCGTGCAGCTGCTGGATCGAATCAGTGACTCACAACAGGCCACCCTGCTCGGCCTCGCGCGCGCCGCTGACTTCGGCGATGCCGAACGTGAACATCCCGACCTGCTGCTGCACATCAGCAGCGGCTGCGCAAGGCACGCTGTCGCGATTGACCGCTTGATCGACAGCGTCAACCACGGGGAATGGTCCGGGCGAGCCAATGTGTTGTCGCCTCATCACCTGCATCGATGGCCCATCATCGATGAGGTAAGCCGAGCGGCCCGAAAGCCGGTGACCGAGGCTGCTAAAGCAAACCTTGACGCGCGTCCCGCGCCACTGAATAGCCCCTGCGATTTGACGGCCGCCGCCCTCATCCGCCGGCGCCGCAGCGCCCAGGCCTTCGACGGCCAAACGCCTATCGGCCGGGACGCCTTGTTGCGTATGCTGGACATGACCCTGCCACGCCCTAGGTTGCCGCCCTGGGACTGCACGCCCTGGCGCGACAGCATTAACATGGTGCTGTTTGTCCATCGCGTCCATGATTTGGCGCCGGGGCTCTATGCCCTGGTCAGAAATCCCCATAGCCTTGATGCGTTCAAGTCCGCCCTCGGCCGTGAACAGTTCCAGTGGCAACAGGTCGACGCGTGCCCCGAGCACCTGCCGCTGTACAAGCTGGTCCATGCCGATAGCCAGACCCTGGCCGCCACGCTTTCCTGCCACCAGGGCATCGCCGGCCAGAGCTGTTTCAGCCTGGGTATGATCGCCGATACCTCGGTGCTTGGAGCCGGCGCCTGGCACTATCGTCGACTGTACTGGGAGGCGGGCATGATCGGCCAAGTGCTGTACCTGGAGGCTGAGGCCGCCGGCATCCAGGGCACCGGCATCGGTTGTTATTTCGACGATGCCGTGCATGAAGTATTGGGGATTCAGGACAAACGCTGGCAGAGCCTGTATCACTTCACCGTCGGCAAAGGGGTCTTTGATACACGCATCCAGACGGATCCGCCCTATGCGCACCTGCAACGCTAAGCACAGCGCCTACACACGAGACCGCTTTGCATAGACGCAAGGCGCGACGGTGAGACAAGGCCTATACGCGCTGATTGCAGCCCTGACGCCGATTTGCCAGGCCCGGCGCAAGATGTGAGCATATACCCTGCGCTGGCCCGGCGGCGGTGGTGACTCAGTACACCTTCTCCTCCATGTCGACCGCACCAAGTGGGTGCCGGGGCGCACCGACCCTCGGCCTGCAAGGCAGTCCCGTCCTGGCCCGGCGCGGCGCCCTGCCCGGAAGCATGGAACTGGAACAAGCCTTGCTAAACATTATGAACAGGACGAAAGGAGAACGTCATGGAAAAGCCCGCCCAAACCTCGGTCCCCATCCACGCGCTGATCGCCGCGCGCTGGAGCCCGCGCGCCCTGGACCCGGATGCATCCCTGAGCGCCGAACAGGTCACCGCCCTGTTGGAGGCGGCGCGCTGGGCCCCCTCCTGCTTCGGTGACGAGCCCTGGCGCTATGTGGTGTGCCACAAGGCCGACGATCCACAGGCCTGGGCGTCGGCCCTGGCCTGCCTGGCGGAGAAGAATCAGCGCTGGGCCGGCGCGGCGCCCTTGCTGCTGATCGCCAACGCCGCCAGCCATTTTCACAAAAACGACAAGCCCAACCGCTGGGGGCAATACGACACCGGCGCGGCCAGCGAGAACCTCTGCCTACAGGCCACCGCCCTGGGGCTGGCGGCTCATCAAATGGGCGGCTTCGACCAGGACAAGGCGCGCCAGACCTTCAATATCCCCGAGCAGTACACCCCCATGGCCGTCATCGCCGTGGGCAAGCCGGCGCCGGCGCAGGCCCTGGACGAAGAGTTTCGCCAAGCGGAGACCGCTCCGCGTCGACGCCGACCTCTGGGCGAGATCTGTTTCGCCGGCCGCTGGGGCGAAGCGCTGACATGAGACGGACCCGGCGGGGTTTTTCCCTGGACCATTTCAGCGTGACAGGATAGAGGGCCATGTCGTCATTGGCTGAAGGCGCGATCTTTCTGCTGGCCGCGGTGCTGGTGGTGCCCCTGTTTCGCAAACTGGGCCTGGGCGCCGTGCTCGGCTATCTGGCGGCGGGACTGGTGATCGGCCCCGACGGCCTGGGGCTGATTTACGATGTGGACAATATCCTGCACTTCGCCGAGCTGGGCATAGTGTTCCTGCTGTTCATCATCGGTCTGGAGCTGCAACCCAGCCGCCTCTGGGCGCTGCGCAAACCGGTGTTCGGCATGGGCGGGGCGCAGGTGGCGCTCTCCGCCCTGCCCATCGGCCTGGCCGCCTGGGCCCTGGGGGTGACGCCCCTCAGCGCGGCTATCGTCGGCCTGGCGCTGGCCATGTCCTCCACCGCCTTCGCCCTGCAGACCCTGGCCGAGCGTAATCAACTCATGACCCAGCACGGCCGCGCCAGCTTCTCCATCCTGCTGTTCCAGGACGTGGCGGTGATCCCCCTGTTGGCCATCATCCCCCTGCTGGCGACCACGGGCACCGATCTTAACGACGCGGGCATGCTCTGGCCCATCGTGCGCGCCATCGGCCTCATCGCCCTGGTCATCATCGGCGGTCACTATTTGCTCCGCCCCCTGTTTCGCATGGTCAGCGCCGCCGGCAATCACGAATTGTTCACCGCCGCGGCCCTGCTGGTGGTGGTGGGCACGGCCCTGCTCATGGATTGGGCCGGCCTGTCCATGGCCCTGGGCAGCTTCCTGGCCGGGGTGCTGATGGCCGACTCCGAATTCCGCCATGAACTGAGCGCCCAGATCGAGCCCTTCAAGGGGCTGTTGCTGGGACTGTTCTTCATCGCCGTGGGCATGTCCGTGGACCTGCAATTGATCACCCACCAACCCGCCCTGGTGATCGGTCTGGCCCTGGCCCTGGTGGCGGTGAAGTTCATGGTACTTTACGGCCTGGGGTACTGGCGCCTGGGCGATGTCACCTGCGCGCGCAAGCTGGCCCTGACCTTGTCCCAGGGCGGCGAGTTCGCCTTTGTGCTGTTCGCCGCCGCGGTGCAGGCGGACACCCTGGCGGCGACCCTGTCGGACCTGCTCATCATGGTGGTCACCCTCTCCATGGCCCTGACCCCGGTGCTGTTGTACATCGACGATCGGATCGCCGGGCGGCGCGAGCGCCGCGAACAGACGATGACATACGACAGCATCGATGAGGAGGAGAACCCGGTGGTCATCGCCGGCTTCGGTCGCTTTGGCCAGATCGTCGGCCGCGTGCTGCGCATGAAGGGCATCCACTTCACCGCCCTGGATAAGAGCTTGGACCAATTGAACTTCGTGCGCCGCTTCGGCAACAAGGTCTATTACGGCGACGCCACGCGGCTGGAGCTGTTGCGCGCCGCCAAGCTGGACCAGGCCCGGCTGTTGGTGATCGCCATCGACGACATGGAGGACTCGCTCAAGACCGCCGAACTGGCGCGGCGCCACTTTCCCCAGGTCAAGGTGCTGGCCCGGGCTCGCAATCGGGTACACAGCTATCGTCTAAAAGAGCTGGGGGTGGATCCGGTGATCCGCGAGCTGCTGTTCTCCAGCCTGGAACTCACCCGCCATGTGCTCACCGGCCTGGGCATCCCGCCGGCGCGGGCCGACGAGGCAGTGGAGCGCTTTCGCGCACACGATGATCAGCTCATGGAACGCCAGCAACAGTTCTATCACGACGAGGAGCAACTGATCGAATCGGCCAAACAGGCCTCGCAGGAGTTGCGTGATCTGTTCGACCAGGATGCGTGGGCCGAGGATTCACAGCGGGCCAGCGATCCTCAGTCCGGGCGCGATTGACATGAACGGCCTTGTCCGGCAGCGCCTGCTTGGACTATAACAGGACGTAGCTGGAACCCATTCAAGCAAGATTGCGAGTCTCTTCTATGAAACGCCTTTTTTATCCCGCTATCATTGCCTTACTCGGCGGCTGCGCCAGCCAGGTTCCAATCCCAATCAAAGAGCCGCCGCCCGGCAACCCCACTGTCGCCGAGGTACGCCAGGACGGGCCGCGTTTTACCGGTAGCGCCGTACGATGGGGCGGCGTTATCACCCAGGTGGAGAACAAGCGCGACCGCACCTGGGTGGAGGTTGTCAGCCGCGAGCTGGACAGCCATGGCGAACCCATGAGCGGCAGCAGAAGCGACGGGCGCTTCATCGCCAGTTTTCCCGGCTTTATCGACCCCATCGTCTATGGCGCGGGGCAAAGGCTTACCGTGGCCGGCACCATCAAGGGCGAGTCCACCCGGCCCATCGGTGAATACAGCTATACGTTTCCCATCGTCACGGTAAGCACTTCTTACCTGTGGGGGGCGGAACCCGAGCCGGCGCGTTACGATCCGCCGCCGCCCTGGTATTATGACCCGTGGTGGCCTTACTATCCCGGGCCTTTCTACCACAGACCTTATCCACCCTATCGTTGGTAAGCCGGATCTATCATCATGAATAAAATTCACCCTACCCTGGCATTGATACTCGCCGCCGTACTGCTGCAGGCGTGCGCCACCACGCCAAAATTCGACACGAGCAATATCGCTCTTGATATCACGCCGCAACAGGCGGCGGCCAAGGCCGATTCGCTACAGGGGACTCGCGTGTTATGGGGTGGCGTGATTATCGCCAGCACCAATCTCAAGGAGGCGACACAACTCGAAGTCCTCGCCTATCCGTTGGATTCCAACCAACGCCCCGACCTCGATGAGGCACCCTTAGGACGTTTTCTTGCCCGGCAAAGCGGCTATCTGGAAACCACCGATTATGCCCAGGGACGCCTGATCAGCGTCAGCGGCACATTGCAGCAGACGCGCCAAGGGCGCATCGGCGAGAGCGAGTACACCTATCCGGTGGTGGCTATTGAGCGGCTGCATCTCTGGTCCAAAGCGCGGGGCGGTTCACCCGAGACACGCTTTCATTTCGGTATCGGCGTACTCTTCAGTAATTAGATAGGCCCGTCAGTGCTGTTGCAGATCCACGTCGTGGGCCAGCTGTTTGAGCACAGTGGCGATCTCCACACGGTAGCGATGCTCCTCCAACCGCTTTAGTTCACCCGGCAGCGATTCGAACTCGCGCTGCGCATAATCACGTGACTCACTGAGCGCAGGCGGCGGCTGCACGCGCCGGCCATCCCGCATCACCGGCCGGATCAGCGGCCTGCCCTCCTGCACGTCGTCCTCCAGAGTGACAATGTCGGCTGACATCACTCCGTCTTCAGCGTAGCGCCGATACACCTGCTTACGCCCCGGCCACGTTTCCTTACCCTCGGAATGCTTGCGCCGGGCGATACCGGCATACTCCTGCAGTTTGTAGGCGCAGTCCAGATAAGGCACATCGGCCGAGGTGTCCATCAGCGTGCCCACCCCGAAGCCGTCCATAGGCACATCGTTTTTAATAAAGGCCTGCAGCTGATATTCATCGAGGTTGCCGGAGCAAAACAGGCGCGTCTGGCGCAAACCGCCCGCGTCCAGGATGGCGCGCACCTGCCGGGCATGGTCGAACAGATCGCCACTGTCGAGCCGCACCGCCTTGATGTTGATGCCCTGCAGACGCGCGGCCAGTTCCACCACTTTCTGCGCCGCCGCTTCGGTATCATAGGTGTCGATCAACAACACCACGTTGTCGGGTTGGGCATGGGCGAAGTGTTCGAAGGCCGCCGCCTCCAGGTCATGGGCCTGGACGAAGGAGTGGGCCATGGTGCCATAAATAGGCACGCCGAAGGCGGGCGCGGCCAGCACGGTGGAGCTGCCGTCAAAACCGGCCAGATACGAGGCGCGCGCCGCCAACAGACCGGCCTCGCCGGCGTGGGCGCGGCGCATGCCGAAATCCACCAGCAGTTTGCCGGGCGCGGCCAGCACGCAGCGCGCCGCCTTGGAGGCCACCAGGGTCTGGTAATGCAACAGGTTGATCACGCGGCTCTCCATCAGTTGCGCCTGGGGCATGGGCGCGACAACCCGCAGGATGGGTTCGTTGGCGAAAAAGGGGGTCCCTTCGGGCATGGCGTGCACATCCCCCGTGAAACGCAACGCCGCGAGCGAATCGAGGAAGGCGTCGCTGAAGCGGCCGGTTTCCTTGAGGTAATCCAGTTCCTCACGGGTGAAACACAGACCCTCAAGATACTGCAACACCTGCTCCAGGCCGGCGGCCAGCAGGAAGCCGCGTTCAGGCGGCAGGTCGCGCACGAAAAACTCAAACACCGCCGTCTCATCCATACCCTGCTCGTAATAGCCCTGCAGCATGGTGAGTTGGTAAAGGTCGGTCAGCAATGCACTATCAATAGATTTCATGCTTCGGCCCCGGACAACTCGATAGACTCCGCGCCCGTACCGCGCATCTCCTCGCGGGTCCGCACGCCGTGCGCAGCATCACCGAACCGAACCTGTTTTGCAGTCATCATCTGCCTCCCTGTTTGCAGTAATAATGAAAACTGTCTCCAATCTCGCCTTTCAATAAACCTTGATCCCGCCCGCGATCAATTCGTCCCGAATGCTTGCCGCCCGCTGCAGATGGGCGCGCATGATCGCCTGGATCTCCGCCTTGACGGCGGCGAGCCGCGCCGCATCGGCCAGCCGCACCTGCACATCGACGAGTTGCGGCTCACCCACCGGCTGACCGATGCAACTGACCAGATAACACCGCGCCTCCTCCACCTCGGCGATTTCATTCACCAACGCGGCAGCGGCACGCTGAGCGATGATGGTATAAAGCTTGCCCACATGGGTGACCGGGTTCTTGCCGGCGGCGGCCTCCATATTCATGGGGCGATAAGGGGTGATCAGGCCGTTGACCCGGTTGCCACGCCCCACCTCGCCGTCATCGCCGGCCTCGGCCGAGGTGCCGGTGACGGTGAGATAGAGCGAATCCGGCTCCATGCCATCCGCGGCGTTGATACTGATATCGAGCTGTTTTGCGGTGTAGCGGTGCGCGACCTCGTTGACCAGCGCCGCCAACTGGCCCTTTTTCGCCATGTAGTCGTCCATGTCGGCGATATGGCGATCGACAAAGGCGCAACCGATGGTAAGGTGGATAGTGTCATCCTCACGCACAGCCATTACCTTGATGTCCTCGCCGGTCTCGGGGTGGGCCTGTTTCACGGCGGCGGAGTTGAGATGCTGCTCCACCGCCAGCACCAGCTGCTCCAGCTCATCCAGCGGCGCATAGCCGACGCCGCAGGAGGTATCATTGGCCAGCGCCACGCCGCGCGCCTGCTGGCGCAGGTAGAGTTCGACCAACTCGCGGGAACCGGGCCGGATCATGGTGTGCAGTTTTACCTGGCGCTCGGCGTCCAGGGCGTGCAGGTTTTGATTCAGCCACTGGCGGCAGGTCTCCTCGACCAGCGACTCGACGGGCACCTTTGCGCCCCTGAACTCGCGCGTGGCGCGCCCCGCCAGGAAGATCTCCATGGGCGCGGTGACGCGACCGCCCTTGAAGGCCGGCTCGGTGGTGCCGCCCCACAGCAGGGCCTTATCCACGTTATGATGCAGAATGAGGCCGAAGTGCTCCAGATAGTAGCGGCACAGGGCAAGGCTCAGGGCCTCCGCCAGGGCGTCGCACAGGGTATCAGGATGGCCCAGCCCCTTGCGCTCGACGATCTCGATCGGCGAGGCGGTGGGCGAGCCACTGCTGAGCGATGTGACGAAAATCTCGGCCATGGACTTTTTCGCATTCAATTACGGCGGCTATTTTTAAAGAATAGACCCTCTACCACAAAACGGAATGGGGCATTGCAGCACCGGCTGGAGGCCGGATTTTGCATAGTCAAGATTGCGTCTTGCGCCCAATCAAGGTATTCATTAACGTTCCTGACCGCATTGAGTAAATGATGAAAATGGCACCCCCCCAGGACAAACACACGCCCGTCGGCTGGCGCGAATGGGTCTCGTTACCCGAGCTGGGCCTGCCCTGGCTCAAGGCCAAGATCGACACCGGCGCCCGCACCTCGGCCTTACACACGTTTATGGTGGAGCCTTATTTAAAGGGCGGCGCGACCTGGGTCCGTTTCGGCATGCATCCACGCCAGCACAGTACCGAGGTGGAAACCTTCTGCGAGGCGGAGGTGATCGATCAACGCAACGTCACCGATTCCGGCGGTCATACGGAAAATCGCTATGTCATCTCAACCCTGCTCAAGGCGGGTGAATTGCAATGGCCCGTCGAGCTGACACTCACCAACCGCGACAATATGCGCTTTCGCATGCTGCTGGGACGCACCGCCATGGCGGGACGCCTGCTGGTGCGGCCGGATGCCTCCTTCCTGCTGGGCAAGCCCGACCCCGCCGCATTAGACTGGGACGAAACCTGATATACCCAGTCTACGCGCAGGTTTCCGCTCACATTATTTTCACAGGCAATAAACGACAGGGAGTTGTATCATGAATATCGCCATCCTCTCACGCAACAGCAAGCTCTACTCCACCCGCCGCATGGTGGAAGCCTGCCAACAGCGCGGCCATGAGGCGCGGGTCATCGACACCCTGCGCTGCTACATGAACATCAGCTCCGCCAATCCCGAGATCCATTACAAAGGTGAGAACCTGAGCGGCTTCGATGCGGTCATTCCGCGTATCGGCGCCTCCATCACCTTTTACGGTACCGCCGTGTCGCGTCAATTCGAAATGATGGGGGTGTTCCCACTGAACGAGTCGGTGGCCATCACCCGCGCCCGCGACAAACTGCGCTCGCTACAACTGTTGTCGCGCAAGGGGGTGGGCATACCCGTCACCGGCTTCGCCCATTCACCCGACGATGTGCAGGATCTGATCAAGATGGTGGGCGGCGCACCCCTGGTCATCAAACTTCTGGAAGGCACCCAAGGCATCGGCGTGGTGTTGGCGGAAACGCGCAAAGCGGCGGAAAGCGTTATCGAGGCCTTCATGGGCTTGCAGGCCAACATCATGGTGCAGGAGTTCATCAAGGAGGCCGGCGGCGCCGATATTCGCTGCTTCGTCATCGGCGAAAAGGTGGTCGCCGCCATGAAACGTCAGGCGCTGGAGGGCGAGTTTCGTTCCAATCTGCATCGCGGCGGCTCCGCCTCGCTGGTGAAGATCACCCCCCAGGAGCGCGCCACCGCCATCAAGGCCGCCAAGGTCATGGGCCTGAACGTGGCCGGGGTCGACATCCTACGCTCCGGACGCGGGCCGTTGATTATGGAGGTCAACTCCTCGCCCGGCCTGGAAGGCATCGAGGCCGCCACCGGCAAGGATGTAGCGGGCATGATCGTCCAGTTTTTGGAAAAAAACGCCAAACCGCATAAGACCCGTACCAAAGGCCGCGGCTGATGCAGCGCAAGAAGAATTCCGCCATCACCATCAACAAGGTCACAGTCGAACCGGGTTCACGCATCACCGTCGACCTGCCGGCGGGTCGGCTCTACACCCACGCCCCTATGAGCATGCCGGTGCACGTGATCTGCGGCAAATATGCCGGACCGAGCATGTTCATCAGCGCCGCCATCCATGGCGACGAGATCAACGGGGTGGAGATCATCCGCCGCATTCTCAAGCTGCCCCAACTCAAGAACCTGCGCGGCACCTTGATCGCGGTGCCCATTGTCAACGTCCACGGCCTCATCAGCCACTCGCGTTATCTGCCCGACCGGCGCGACTTGAACCGCTGCTTCCCCGGTTCGGAAAAGGGTTCGCTGGCGGCGCGCATGGCGCACCTGTTCATGACGGAAATCGTCGCCAAATGCCGCTACGGCATCGACCTGCACACCGCCGCCATCCACCGCAACAATCTGCCCCAGATCCGCGCCAACCTGGACGATGCGGAAACCGCGGGTCTGGCCCAGGCCTTCGGCGTGCCGGTCATCATTTCCGCCAACCTGCGCGACGGTTCGCTGCGCGAGGCGGCGGACGAGCGCGGCATCCCCATGCTGCTCTACGAGGCGGGGGAGGCGCTGCGCTTTGACGAGTTCTCGATCCGAGCCGGGGTGCGGGGCATTATCAATGTCATGCGCAAGCTCGAAATGCTGCCGCAGACGCGCACTAAGAAAAAGACCTTCGAACCGGTGACGGCACGCTCCAGCTCCTGGGTACGCACGCCGGGCAGCGGTATCCTGCGACCCATGGTGGCACTGGGCACCTGGGTAAAAAAGAATACCCTGCTGGGCGTGATCTCTGACCCCTTCGGTGAACGCGAGGTCGAGATCACCTCGCCCTTCAGCGGCATCGTCATCGGCCGCACCAATCTGCCCCTGGTCAATGAGGGCGACGCCCTGTTTCACATCGCCCGTTTCGAACATGTGCACGAGGCGGCGGCCATGGTTGAAGAATTCGCCGAAGTACACACGCCCGAGAACGACCAACCGCCTTCCATCGATGGGCCCATCACCTAAACGCTTTCGGCTTTCAGTCAAAGGTCTGGTGCAGGGGGTCGGCTTGCGCCCCAATGTCTACAACCTGGCACAACAGCATCAACTCACGGGCTGGGTACTCAATGACGGCCAGGGCGTCACTATCGAGATCCAAGGTAGGCGAAGCGCGGAATTCATCAAGGCGCTGGGCAAGCAGCCCCCGCCGCTGGCACGCATCGATCACATCATCACGCAGGAAATTCCGTTGCAGCAGGAACAGGGCTTTGCCATACGCAGCAGCGCGACCGGCGCGGTCACCACCCGTATCCCGCCCGACAGCTCGGTGTGCCCGGCCTGCCTGGAACAACTGTTCGACCCCGACAGCCGCTACTATCGTTATCCTTTTCTCAACTGCACCCATTGCGGGCCACGCTATACCATCACGCGCAGCCTGCCCTATGACCGGTCCAACACCACCATGGCCGGTTTCAAGATGTGCGCCGACTGCGCCACGGAGTATCACGAGCCGGGCAATCGCCGCTTCCACGCCCAACCCACCGCCTGCCCGGTATGTGGGCCGAGACTTTCCATGCCGGTAGCGGACATCCTGACGCGCATCCATGGCGGCGAGATTCTCGCGGTCAAGGGCCTGGGCGGATTTCATCTGGTCTGCGACGCCGGCAATGAAGATGCGGTACAGCGGCTCAGGCAACGTAAGCATCGCGAAGAAAAACCCTTCGCCGTGATGGTGGCCAATTTGAATAGCGCTGCCACACTGGTTGAACTGGACGACGCAGGGGCAACAGTGCTCGACAGCCCCGAACGCCCCATCGTGCTATTACCGAAAGGAAACAGCGTGACACTCGCCGCGTCCATCGCCCCGGGCTTGCAGTGGCTGGGCCTGTTACTGCCCTATACGCCTTTGCACTACCTGCTGTTCCACGAGGCCGCCGGACGGCCCGACGGCACGGACTGGCTGCAGCAGCCGCAGGCGCTGAAACTGGTGATGTCCAGCGCCAATCCGGGGGGCGAACCGCTGGTGATCGACAACGCCGAAGCGCGCCAACGGCTGGGCCACATAGCTGACACCATCGTCGACCACAACCGCGACATTCTCATCCCTTGCGACGACACGGTGATGCGCGTCACCGACACCGGCCCCGGCTTTATACGCCGCGCCCGCAGCTACGTGCCGCGCGCCGTCAAGCTGCCCCATGAAATCCCCCCCACCCTGGCGCTGGGCGGGCATTTAAAAAACACTATCTGCGTTACGCGTGGCGACGAGGCCTTTGTCTCGCAACACATCGGCGACATGGACAATGCCGCCTCACTGCGCTTTTTCGAAGCAAGCATCAAGCGCCTGCTGGCCATCCTGGACGTGCAGCCGCAGCGCGTCGCCCACGATCTGCATCCCGATTTCCACAGCACGCGCCATGCCCAAGGCCTTCACATTCCGGCCTATGCCGTACAACATCACCATGCCCACCTGGCCGCGGTGGCCGCGGAGCATCACATCACCGACCCCGCCGTCGGCCTGGCCTTGGACGGTTTCGGCCTGGGCACGGACCAGACCCCCTGGGGCGGGGAATTGATGTGGTACAACGGTGCGCGCTGTCAACGCCTCGGTCATCTGCATCACATCAAACAACCCGGCGGCGACATCGCCGCGCGCGAACCCTGGCGCATGGCCGCCGCCTTTTTGCATCACATCGGCCGCGGCACTGAAATCGCCCAACGCTTCGCGCAACAGCCGGCCGCCCGACAACTGCATCAGCTGTTGGAGAAAAATATCAATACCCCCGAAGTCTCCAGTTGCGGCAGGCTGTTCGACACCGCCTGCGGTCTGCTCGGCGTCAAACTCAAGGTGAGTTTCGAAGGCCAGGCCCCCATGCTGTTGGAAGGCCTGGTCACGCAGACCGAGGTGATGGACGATGGCTGGGTGATAGACAACGGTCAACTCGATCTCACGCCATTATTGACTCGGCTCATCGATTGCCCGGCGGTACGCGGCGCCAACCTATTCCACGGCAGCCTGATCGAGGCCTTGTGTGAATGGAGTGCGCAGGCCGCCCGCACCCAGGGAACCGAGATCGTGCTGCTGAGCGGCGGCTGTTTTCTGAATCATGTGCTGGCCAGGGGTGTAATGACGGGCTTGCAGCAGCGCGGGCTAAGACCTTACCTAGCGCGCCAGACCCCGCCTAACGACGGCGGTATCAGTCTGGGTCAGGCTTGGATCGCGGGATTAATGACCCGCGCCGATGCGCTGTCCGATAATATCCAACAGGCCGAGTAGAATGGCATAACGCACACCCTTACCTATACCGGTGAGGACAAAAAATACTATAAAACGCACGCGCATCATGCCGGCGATAAAGGTGAGCGCATCGCCGCCCACGGGCATCCAGGCCAACAACAATGTCCACACGCCGTAGCGCTGAAACCAGGACTGGGCGCGCTGCAATGAATTCAATCGAAACGGAAACCAACGCCGATCCTTGAAGTGCAGCAGGTAACGGCCCAGCACCCAGTTCAGCGCCGATCCAAGCGTATTGCCGGCGGTGGCCCAGGCCCAGAGCATGAACGGATCGTACCCGGCCGCCACCATGCCGGCCAGCATGACCTCGGAATAGGCCGGCAGGATGGTGGCGGCAAGAAAGGCGAACCCGAACAGGCTGAGATACGCTTCCATGATTACACTCGCTTAACAGTCCCGGTCACGACATTCTTTTGCCGCCTCCACCAGCGCCTTGAACAGGCGCCGCTGGCGGCGCATATACAGCAGAAATTCGGGGTGCCACTGCACGCCCACCAAAAACGGTCGCGCCGGATCTTCGACCGCCTGAACGATATCATCCAGGTCTCGCCCCGAGATCTGCAAACCCTGACCGAGCCGGTTAATGCCTTGGTTGTGCAGACTGTTGATACGGGCGCTGTGACTGCCGAGCAGATCGCACAGGCAGGTGTTGTCGTGAACGTGCAGGGTCTTCAGGGGAAAGATGGTCCAGCGATTCGACGTCTGCAGACGACGGCTACGCAATTCCTGATATAGATCACCACCGAGCCGCACATTCAGCAGCTGGGCACCGCGGCAGATACCCAGCAAGGGCAGATTGCGCTTGAGCGCATCGTCTATGACCTCGGACTCAAAGGCATCGCGCTCGGGATCATAACGCGGTGTCACTTCGGATTTCTGCGCGTACAGCACCGGGTCCACATCATGTCCGCCGCTGATAACGACGCCGTGATACGGCGCCGCGGGCTTGGGGCTGGCCGGTGTCATCTGGGTGCCGCGGCCACCGGCCAGGAGAATGCCCAAATGCACCAGCAGGCGCGGCATCAAACCGCGCCGCCGGGGCCCCGTCACAGCGATTAAAGGTCGCTGCTTGCCTTTAAGCATGGAATTACCTCTTGCTTCCAATCCTCAAACAAACCGCTGAGGGTTCGGTCCAAAAACGTCGTATATTTGCGGCACAGGCTGTCCAGGCGCTGCGGCTCCGCCACCAGGTGTTCCACCTGCAACCACTCATCCCAGGCGCGGTAAAGCCCCCAGCCCGGCTCGTCGATTTCGCAATTGGGCAAGCGGTAATGCAGTGTCGGTCGCGGCTTGATGCGCGCATCATCGACCGCCGCCGTGACGCGTTGACTATCCAAATGCGCGAACAGGGGCAACATGTCCAGCGCCCGGTTACGGGTAGGGTTGAGCGCGAGATAGTCCTCAATGAGCGCATCCTGGTCCGGCCAATAATCCGGATCGACGACTTTGCGCACATAGGGCTTGGGGAAAGGATCGATAAACAAGGTCAAGCGGCGCGTCCAATCCACCTCGGCGCGGTGCTTCAACCAGTCGAACAAGCATAAAAACGCCTTGAGATAACGCACAATGGTGTCGGCGTCCGTGCCCGGCAACTCCGGATTGAACTGCATGGAAAAGGCATAGGCCAAACCGGCCTTGGTGCCCTGGGCGCCGGCCTGGCGCAGACGCTCGATCAAGGCCTGCATGTCGCTTAAACGATCCATGGGCAGCGGCGGGCTGACAATCTCCAGCGGCACCACGTGCTCGGCCCCGACGCGTAATATGTCCTCCGCTATGGAATCCAACTCCGCCATAAAATTTTCGCGTTGCCTGGACTTACGCCCCCTCTCCTTAAGAAAGGCGAAGTCCAGCTCGACGGA
Organism: Candidatus Tenderia electrophaga; assembly: GCA_001447805.1. Taxonomy (NCBI): domain Bacteria; kingdom Pseudomonadati; phylum Pseudomonadota; class Gammaproteobacteria; order Tenderiales (SeqCode); family Tenderiaceae (SeqCode); genus Tenderia (SeqCode); species Tenderia electrophaga (SeqCode). The sequence continues at coordinate 1,576,501 of CP013099.1, read as the reverse complement.
CCACGCCCCGCGCGGATCACCGCTGATTTTATGCTCGTATTGACTGCGCACGTCCACCTCGGCGCCGAAATGGTCAGCGACAATGCGTGACAGGGCGCCGATTTCTAAGCCGATCAGTTCGAGTTCCACACCGATGCGGCGAACTGCACCATCCTGCCGTTTCAATCGCGGCGGCAGATGCAGTAATGATTCGTCAGGAGCCATAATTATAAATGCCGATATGCCGGGAGAAATAATAAACGCAGGCCGGATTGCAGTTGGGCGTCCCGAAAAGCACACCCCCTCGGTCTGTTATCTCAAGCAAGCGCATGGAGCGAATACCACTCTAACAAAAAATTCCCGCTGTCGCGTCACAGTCCTGCACCCGGCGAACAGACCAACCGGCGCGACCATTACATGTGTATTTTTGTGGTTTAACAGGCGGCCCAGTCTGGCACTATTGAGCAACAGGCGTGAATTTATTTGCGGGAATCGCCCGCACGGCCGCCTCACGTTTACAATGACCCACGACCCAATTGATCAGGCTCATGACACAACGCGTGCGCCTTAAGGACAACCGATAACATGCCGGATCGCATACGAGTCCCGCTGCGCCAACGGCTGTTTGCCTTGGGGGTCGTGCTCATCGTATTTCTTTTCTGTACTGCACTTGTCAACTATTTGGTCCGCATCGAGCGCGCCAATCTCCGCGCGCAACTGCAGGAAAGCGTCCACGAGCGCGTCAGTGCGCTGAGGGGCGATATCGAATATGAAGTCAATACCACGCTGAATCTGACCATGGGGGCACTGGTCTATGTTTCCGCCAATCCAGACCTTACCCAAGCTGAGTTTGCCGACATGGCGCGACGTATTATCCAGCATGCGCCTTATATCCGAAACATCGGCTTGGCGAAAGACAATGTCATTTCCCATATCTATCCCTTGGAAGGCAATGAGAGTGCCATAGGCCTGAATTATTTGGCGCACGCCCGCCAGCGCGACGCGGTGCTCCATGCCATCGCCGCACGCAAAGCGGTGATCGCCGGCCCGGTGAAACTGGTACAAGGCGGCCGGGGGTTGGTCAGTCGCATCCCCATATTTCTGGATGACGAAAAGGAGACTTACTGGGGTATGACCAGTGTGGTCTTGGACCTGGAAATGTTTCTCGATAAGACCGGCATCAATGAGGCCACCACTTCACTGCGAATTGCCCTCAAAGGGGAAGACGCCAAGGGACACGAAGGGGCCGTGTTCTTCGGCGAGGCGGGGCTGTTCGCGGCCGCCGAGAGCGACATCATGCCCATCTCATTGCCGGAAGGCGCCTGGCTCCTGGCCGCCGCCCCGATCGGCGGCTGGGCCATAGAGGCGCGCAAACTCAACTGGGTGTGGGCATTGGGCCTGGGTATCTCGACCATAATCTGTGTACTGCTGTATAGCCTGCTTATCTCCAATGCGGCGACCCGACGCGCCAAACGAATAGCCGAACAGGCGAACGAAGACAAGAGCCGTTTCTTTACCAATATGACCCACGAACTGCGCACGCCTTTGACCACTATTCTGGGCGTGATCCGCTTGATCAACAGCGGCGTAATTGCAAAGGACAGTCCTCAAGGCGAGGATTTATTAAGCAGCGCAGAACGCAACTGCAAGCGCTTGAACTGGCTGATTAACGACATTCTCGATTTGAAAAAACTCGAATCCGGCAAAATGGAGTTTCACAAGCTCATGCAGCCTGTATTACCGGTCATTGTCGAGGCCATAGACGACGTTCATCCCTATGCGGCTGATTACAACATTACCCTACAGGGCCCCACGGCAGCGACGCGTGACATCCAACTCAATATCGACAGCATGCGCATCCAACAGGCGGTGGTGAACCTGTTGTCCAATGCCATCAAGTATTCGCCACCCAATACCGACGTGGACGTGCAAATCAAAATCACGGATAACTATTGGCGTCTGGAGGTGTCGGACGCCGGCGAGGGCGTTCCCGACGATAAGTTGGAGACCATCTTTACCGAATTCGGGCAAGCCACTCCGTCAAAACGAACCGCCACGGCCAGCACCGGGCTGGGGCTTAGCATCAGCCGCCATATTGTTCATAGTCACGCCGGTAACCTCGGTTGCTACAACCGTCCCGAAGGCGGCGCGACATTCTTCATTGAACTGCCCTTAGCGACCGCCGCGTAGCCGCCAGGGGCCAATACTTGGTGTCTTTCCGCTTCTTGTGCCCGCCCGGCCCATCACCGCGCTAATCGAGATTGAGCCTCGGCACCAAGCACGCTTCTCCACGGGCAAGACCGGCGAGGCGCGTAAGCGCAGACCCGCTTCTTGTGATGTGAACCATCCAATGTTAGGGTAAAAAAACATAATATATTTTTCACTACCATAGGTGTGTGGCTCAGTTAAATTATGGGTGAGACACTGAAACGCTGCGTCGACAAACGCTTCCGCCGAGATTGTAATGACACCTTAAGGAAAACACCGTGACACTTGAGCAGACGTTCAATCCCAACAGATTGAGGATCAGGCAATGGGGCTTAGGCATTATCCCGCTCATGCTCGCCATAGTGTTGTGGGCCCAGTCCCCGCTCAGCCACGCCCAAGGTCTGCCCGCCCCGGAAATAAGCAGTAATACCGAAGTCGCCACGGGGGGCTATTACCAAGTCAGCTGGAAATTGCCCACCCAGACGGGCTCAGCGGTCCCACAATTCGAGCTTCAAGAATCCAGCGAGCAAACGTTTTCAGGCGCACGACGCCTATACCAAGGGCCCGATCTCGCACGGGTCATCAGCGGTCAACGCGACGGCACACGCTATTATCGGGTGCGCGCCTCCGTAGACGGTCGCAACACGCCCTGGAGCACGCCGGTCAGTGTCGCGGTTGCCCATCACCCGTTATCCCGCGCCTTGAGTTTTTTCGCCGCCGGCGCCGTGGTCTTCGGCGCGACCGTCACCGTCATCATCAAGGGCGCGCGCAAGGCACAGCGCGACGCCTGACCTCTCATCAAGCCACGCTTAACTCATCGAGCACATTATGGACCCCGTCAATAGCGCAATCCTGGACCCGCAGATCGGCTGGCTGATCCTGGCCATCTTCAGCGTCGTGTGGGTCATACTCGGTTGGTATTGGGGTCGCAAGGCCACCGAGTTGGAGGACTTCATGTTGGCCGGTCGTAATGTCGGCATGGCCCTGGGCGTGGCCACCGCCATGGCCACCTGGGTCACCAGCAATACCACCATGGCGGCGCCGCAACTCTCCCTGCAACTGGGCATCTGGGGCATGGTGGGCTATTCCCTGGGCTCGGTTGGTTTGATGCTGTTCGCGCCGCTGGCGCGACGCATACGCAGCCTGCTGCCTCACGGCTATACCAGCGGTGACTTTATCCGCCTGCGCTACGGCAAGACCGCCTGGCGCGTATTTTTGGTAATCTCCCTGTTTTACGGCCTGGGTTGGTTGATCAGTCTGGGCATGGCCGGCGGGGTACTGATCAACGCCCTGACCGGCATTCCCTATCAATTCGGGATGACGGTCATCCTGGTCATCTGCGTCGCGTACACCCTGCTCGGCGGTCTGCGTGCCGTCATCGGCACCGACTTTATTCAGACCATCTTGATACTTGTCGGCATCGTCGCACTGGCCTGGCTGGCCATCCAACACGTCGGCTTCGATGACATCCACAGCGCCGTGCGCGAGGAACGTCCCGAGCTGCTCAACCTGTTAATGCCCGCCGCCATCATGTTTCTGTTCAACAATCTATTGTTCGGCGTGGGCGAGATATTCCACTCCAACGTGTGGTGGAGCCGCGCCTTCGCGTTTCGTAAAGAGGTGGGATTTCCCGCCTATCTCACCGCCGGCGTGATGTGGATGCCCATCCCCATCGTGGCCGGCTTTGTCGCCTTATCCGCCCCGGCGCTGGATCTCAATGTGCCGGCCGCCGACATGATCGGCCCCATGGTGGCGGCCAAGCTGCTGGGCGTGGGCGGCGCGGTATTGGTCTTTATCGTGGTGTTCTCCGCCCTCGCCTCCAGTCTCGACTCCCTGCTCGCGGCCACCACCGACCTGATCACTCAAGACATTTATCGCGGTCACTTGCGCCCCGATGCCAGTGATCAGGAGCTGCGCAAGGCGGCCAAGGTCATCGTTGTACTGCTGGGCCTGTCGACCTGGCTGATCTGCCTGCCGCGCCTGGGGACCCTGGCCGAGTTGTTGTACTTCACCGGCGCCTTTGTCGCCAGCACCATCTGGCCCATCGTGGCGGGACTGTACTGGCGCCAGACCAACACCACCGGCGCGACCCTGGCCATGGTATTGGGCACCGCCGTTGGCCTGGCCTCGTATTTCCTGATTGGCTTTTATGTGGCCGCCTTGATCGGCGCGGCGGTATCCATGGTCGTCGTGCTGGCGAGTACCTGGTGGTGGCCGCAAGACTTTGACTGGTCGACACTGCAAGAGGTCAATCCGGAGAAAACACAATGATCATCTCAGAACAGTTTCTAAGTATGCTCGTGAGTATCGCCCTGACCGTTACCGCCATTTCGCCCATCGTGCTGTTGGTGCTGTTGGTGCGCGACTGGCGCAAGCGTCAGCTGTGGTAGCCCGGTAATCATACAAACTTCATCCAGCGTCCAGCCGCTTATCCGGATCAGGTGAAGCCACCCAGAGATCCTGCTCCGCCCCCGCTCCCCTGTTCGCATTGTTGTCCCATAACGTACTAACACGTCTCTAATAGAAAATATTCATTTTCCGAAACATGCTGTCAATACGCCCCTGTACGCTCGATGGCCGCTCCCATGCGGCCAACGGTTTCGGCAGATGAGTATTCATTATTTCCGCGCCAGTAGTAAATACAATCTCGCCGTGATGCTTCCGTGACATTTTGCCTGCATAGTTTTCCCGACGCCTAAGCGCGTCCAGAGCTTAATCAACGACCACATTCAAGGGAGAACTGACATGCGCAAGACACACCCTATATTCATCGGATGCCTGCTGTCCGCAGCGGTGCTGGCCACCCCCGCCGCCCAGGCCGCCGGCCCCGGCAAGACCTACAAAGTGAGCGTAACCAACCTCACACCCGGCCAACCCTTCGCCCCGACCATGGCCGCGGTCCATCGCAACGGCCTGGCCTTTTTCGCAGCCGGCCAGGCGCCCAGCGATGAACTGGCCATGTTGGCCGAAGCCGGCAACGGCCAGCCCATGGCCGCCAAACTTATGTCCATGGACGCGGTCAGCGATGCCCAGGTGAGCACCATGGGTATGACCTTTCCAGGCCAGTCCACCAGCGTCATGGTCAAGGCCAAGCATGGCGCGAATTCAATCAGCGTCGCCGCCATGCTCGGCGCCACCAATGACGCCTTTTTCGCCATTAAGGACCTGCCCCTGCCGCGCGGAAGGCACAGCGTCACCTACTTCGCCAATGCCTATGACGCCGGCAGCGAGACCAATGACGAACTGAGTTCAACAGTGGCAGGGCTGGGCGGTGAAGGCTATTCACCCAATGATAGCGGCGAGGGCTTTGTGCACATTCACAGCGGTGTGCACGGCATCGGCGATCTAGTCGCCGCGACGATGGATTGGCGCAATCCCGTGGCCAAAATCGTGGTGGAACGTGTGAGGGACTGACCCGGCCAAACCTAGCTGGCCGTATTCACGCTAAAAATCAAACCGGGGCGCACGCGCCCCGGGCTCACCGCCTATCGACACCCTCTACCCCACGCGCAAACACGTCTCGCCCTAGGAGAGTATTGTTGATCGACCGCTTGGTGCACGTCTTCAGACCCGTCCCTGGCCCGAATAAAACGCAGGGGCATCGTAATGCAAGGCGCTTGATAGCGCGGCCGGGTGATTCACTTCGGTGCAACAGGCTCAGAAGTGATAGACCAGTCCCAGCACAAGGCTGACTTGGCGCTCGTCTTGCACTACCGGACTGTCCGCCGCATCCCCCAGCAAGCGTTCGAGCTTGATGTGACCCTGCATGGCCCATTTGGGCGACAGCAAATAAATGCTGCGCAGTTGCAGCGCCGCGCTTTTGAAGCCGGCCGCGGCAGAGTAGCCAACCAAGCCGGACGCCAGGGACTGCGCCTGGCTGACACCGAAGAACGACGCCATGTAGTCCGAATCGGCGTACGTTGCCTGCATCCCATACTTAAGGATAAGGTCGCCGCGGACCCTGCTGTGGTAGCCCGCGCCTACCTCCACCATGTAGCCAGTATCGTCACCCGACACTTGATTAAGATACTTGGCGCCGAGCGAATAGGGGCCGCTAGTGTATTCTCCGAAAAGATTGAACAAGGCGCCGCCGTCGATATGCCCCAAGCCCCGCAGGTGGGCGGAATCATCCTCATCGCGGCCGAAGGCATACGCCACGCCGGTACCGAGCTGCAGCGCGCCGCTGTTCAGCAAGTACATACCGGCACCGTTGATAAAATTAATAAAGAAACGTCGTTTGTACTCGGCGCCGATCAGGGGAAATGCCTTAACCTCGTACTTGTCAGCCCCTTCGTATTCAGGCCACGCCAATACCAGGGCGCCGGCCTGAACGTGCCACGCCATAGTTCTGTCGGCGTCGCCGGCACTCGCGGTTTTGTCCCGGGACGAAGAGACCTCAGCAGTCGCCCGCAACGGCACTGCAGTCAACAGCAGCAAGAAAACCACCAGGCCCGTTAACGCCCGACGTTTCATGATCTGAAATCACCTCGATTATCGCGTCTGCACACGGTTTCATTCTCAATATTAATGACCGCCGCCGCATGGCCCATGCAGAATCAGGCGAGGGTCAGCGCTCCGCCGCCGCTCCATGACGCCGCGCCTGCCGCCACGCGTGAAAATCCGCCTGCAATTTCAGCGCGCATGGGGTGATAAGCAGGGTCAGCACGGTGGCAAACATTAAGCCGAACACCACCACCGTGGCCAGGCTCACCCACCAATCGGTGATGGGCGCGGCATAGGCGACGTCGCGGTTAATCAGATCGATATTCAGACGCAGCAGCATGGGCAACAGCCCAAGCACCGTGGTGACCGTGGTGAGGATGACCGGCCGCAGACGCAATACCCCGGTGCGCAGGATGGCATCGGTGCGCTCGGCACCGTTTTGTTTGAGCTGGTCGTAAGTATCGATCAAGACGATGTTATCGTTCACCACCACCCCCGCCAGGGCGATCATGCCCACTCCGGTGACCACGATGCCGAAGGCCTGACCGGTAAGCAGCAAACCGGCCACGGCACCGATGCTGGATACGATGATCGCCGACAACACCAAAAAGGCGCTGAAGAAGCTGTTGAACTGGGTCACCAGGACAATGGCCATCAGGAATATCGCCACGAAGAAGGCCTGCACCAGGAATTGTTGCGCGGCCTTTTGTTCTTCCTCCTGCCCCTTGAAGGTCCAACTCACTCCGGCGGGCAAATCGGCCCCCTGCTGCAGCCAGGCGCGGATTTCGCGGATCTTGTCGTCGGCCAACACGCCGGGGGCCACGTCGGCGCGCACGGCCATCACCCGGCGACCGTCGGCACGATTGATGGTGCCGACATTGCGCTGGGCGCTGCGTTGCACAAAGTTGCTGATGGGCACCGTCCCCGCGCCGGTGGCTACGCGGATGTCGTCCAGTTCATTAACGGTGCGATGGTGGTGGGGATAACGCACCACGATATCCAATTCGTCGTCACTGTCGTCGGGGCGGTAGGTGCCCACCACCAGGCCGTTGGAGACCAGCCTGATGGCGTCACCCACGGCGGTGACGTCAAGGCCGAACTTGGCGGCCTGGGAACGATCCACAGCCAGCTTCCATTCGATGCCCGGCAGCGGTCGATCGTCTTCCACGTCCTCCAAGCCCTCCAGTTGGGTCATAAAACGGCGCAGCTTTTCCACCGCCACCGGCAGCAGCTCGGGGACACGCGCGGCCAGCTGCACCTGCACCGGTTTACCCACCGGCGGGCCGGCCTCCTGGCGGCGTGCCTCCACCCGTATCCCGGCCAGGTCCTGGGTGCGCTCTCGAATATCGGCCAGAATCTCGCTGGCTTGGCGCCGCTCTGCCCAGTCCGCAAGCTGCAGGGAGATCTGACCGATGACATCCTCGCTCACCTCCCAACCCAGTCCGCCGGCGCTGCCGGTGCGGGTATAGACACTGTCGAATTCATCGGACAACTGCAGCACACGGTGTTCCACCTCGCGCATCAATGCGTCCTTTTGGTAGATGGACAGATTGCCGCGGGCATGAACCAGGATGGCGGCGAAGTCTGTCTCCACATCGGGGAAAAACTCCAGGCCTTTGCCGTACATGGCGTAGCTATGCCAAATACCCACCAGCAAGGCCGCGGTGACCAGCAACACCTGGCCCGGATGACGCAAGGCGCTGCGCAACACTTTCAGATACCAACCGCCGAAGCCGTCTATCTGGCTCAAATCGCCCTGCTCGGCCACGGCAAGGCGCTTCAGTTCGCCACGACCATTGGCACCGCGACGGCCCATGTAAGCGCCCAGGGTGGGAATGAAGATCAGCGCCATTACCAGTGAGGCAGTCATAGTGGCCACCAGGGTGATGGGAAAGTACTTCATGAATTCACCCACGATGCCCGGCCAGAACAGCATGGGCAAGAAGGCCATCAAGGTTGTGACCGTGGCGGAGATTATGGGCAGGGCCATGCGTTTTGAAGCGGCGATGTAGGCAGCGCGCCGGTCCAGGCCCTCGGCCATTTTACGGTCGGCGTATTCGGTGACGATGATGGCGCCGTCTACCAGCATACCCACCGACAGGATCAGGGCAAACAGCACCACCATGTTCACTGTCATGCCGAACAGATGCAGCACCAGGATGGCACACAAAAACGACCCGGGCACCGCCACCCCGACCAGAAACGCGGTACGAAAACCCAATACGCCGACGATCACCACCATCACCAGCACCACGGCGGTAACCACGTGGTTTTCCAAATCATGCAACATCATTTGGATGAATTCCGACTGGTCCTGGCTGTAATCGATGCGAACCGCCTCTGGCCAATTGGCGCTCATCTCGTCGACCACCTGGCGCACCTGCGCGACCGTGTCGATGACGTTCTCACCGGTGCGTTTGCTGATTTCCAAGGCCACGGCGGGATAACCGTTGACCCGGGCGAAGCCGTTGGGGTCCTTGAAGGTGCGGCGCACATCGGCAATGTCGCGAAAGCGCACCACCGCATCGCCACTTACCTTGACCGGCATGTTGAGAATATCCTCCACCGATTCGAACAGCCCCGGGACTTTGACGGCGAAGCGCCCCGATTCGGTCTCCAGATCACCGGCGGCGACCAGGCGGTTGGAGCGCGACAACAAGGCCGCCACCTCACTGCCTTGCAGGCCGTAGCTCTCCACCAGCAGCGGGTCGATGATGACCTCCACCACCTCCTCGCGGTCGCCGGAGATGGCCACGTCCAGCACCGCGGGAATGCCCTCGATCTCGTCGCGCAGCTGCCGCGCCAGGCGCACCAGGGTGCGTTCCGGCACGTCGCCGGACAGGGTGGTAATCAATACGGGAAACAGACTGGTGTTGATCTCGGTCACCTCCGGCTCGTCAGTGGCCTCAGGCAGTTCAGGCCGGGCGCGGTCCACCGCCTCACGCACGTCCTGCACGGCGTCGTCGGCATCGAAGCCGGCGCTGAATTCCAGGATCACATTGCCGCCGCCCTCGAAGATCGAGGCGGTCATCTGCTTCAGACCGTCGATGGAGCGCAGCGCTTCTTCCAGGGGCCGGATCATCAAGCGCTCGGCATCCTCGGGCGAGACGCCTTCCAGGGTCACGCTGACGATGATGAAGGGGATGTCGACGTCGGGCTCGGCCTCTTTGGGGATGGAGATATAGGAATAACTACCGGCGATGAACAACAATACCAGGGCGGCGATGACCGTGCGCGAATGGCCGAGGACGCTCTCGATCAGTTTCATTATCGGGCCTGCGCCGCGGGCAACCGGCCCACCGGCACGGCGTCGACGCGTTGGCCGCTCAGCACATACTCCTGGCCCACCGTGATCAGATGAATCTCATCAGGCAGACCGCCCAGCCAAATCCCTTCGGGACTATCGCCCAGCACCTTGACCTCATGGAACACCACCCTGCTCGCGTCGCTGACGGCCTTCACGCCCAGCGCGCCGTTGTCGGACAAGGTCAGCACCGACGGCGGCACACGGTGGGCGCGCGCTTGGCGGATGGGCAGGGCCAGTTCTGCCGTCACGCCTTCGATAATGCGACCGTCGGGATTGGGAATCTCCAGCTCCACCGGAAAGGTGCGGGTGGGTTCGGCGGCCACGGCGCCCACGTAACTGACGGTACCGGTCACCGTGCGACCGTCGAGCAACCGCACCTCACCCGCGCTGCCGCGGTGGATTTGATCCAGGAAGCGCTCGGAGACCTGGCCGACGATGCGAATCGGATCCAGATCCACAATGGTCGCTACCGGCTCACCGCGATCGACAAAATCGCCCACGTCCAGATGGCGTTGATTGACGATGCCGGCAATCGGCGCGTGGATGCTCACCCGTTCTATTTCCAGCTGCGCCAGCTCGACCGCAGCCCGGGCCGCCGCCACTTCCGCCTTGGCGCGGGCCAGCGCCGTCTGCGCCTGAAAGCCCCCCTCCTGCAGACGCTGCGCCGCCTCGTACTCGGCCTGACGTTGATCCAGCAACGCCTTGGCTTGCACCAGTTTGGCGCGGCGATCCTCCATGGCCAGGCGCACCAATAGCTCGCCCGCTTGCACTCGCACGCCGCGTTCCACCAAGACCGCCTCCACCACCCCATGGGTCTCGGCACGGAGGGTCACTTTACGATCAGCGACGGTCTGGCCCTGCAGATTCAAACGGCTGGCCATCGGCTCGGCGCTGGACACCTGTACACGTACCTTGGGGATTATATTCTCGGCCGGCGGCACCGATTGCGCATGGGGATCAGCATTGGGAATGAACACCCCGGATAACACCCAAAAGATTATGACGGCAACGATGATGCTGGTAACGATCCAGGAGCGGGACATTCAGCTATTCCTTAGCGGGTCAATACTGTTGAAGCCGCGGCAACGGTCTGGTTCAGAATAAACACACTGGTGTCCGACATCAAGCGTAATGCAAAGCCAGCGCAAACGCCTTATCGAGAGCTTTGTTATACATACTGGTAACCCTGTCTGTATTTCGAACTTGGTCGTCATCCCCTCCGGCCTGTTCCGCGAAGCAACGGCGAAACACTCAAGGCTGGCCGGCCGCAAGAATATTTTCAATACACGTTAACTTGTCGGCTGACCCTGCCGATCAGAGCAGATAGACACCAATAGTTGCAATATCCATTAATTCTTTATGGTACTTATTTCCGGATCAAACCAGCCTGGAACGCTCAAGACAAGATGAAAAAACACAAAGACATCCTTGCAGCCCTCAATCAAGACATCCCCTTAAATGAAAAACTCGTCCATGCGCACAAGGTGGTAACGCACTACTTCCCCTATGTCGCCCGTATCGCCATCACCCTCTATGACCCGAAAACCGGCGCCCTGAACGCCTATCTGCATAGCGGTGAGGCATCCTCGCTTCCCGGGCATGAGCATGGCTATCTACAAGACGTACCAAACTTGCAGGCGCTGATAACAGATGGCCAGCCAAATGTAATAAGCAACACGGTCACTCAAGAGGAGGAAAACTCGACCCACCGTCCCCGTATCGGTCGTCATGGCTATGCAGCCAGCTATACCATGCCCATGTTTAACAAAGGCGCATTGCTCGGTTTTATATTTTTCAACAGTCATGAACCTGATGTATTCGCGCCTGAGGACATGAATCATCTCGACATCTTCGGCCATCTACTCAGCTTAATGGTCATCAATGAACTGTCCAATATAAAAACACTGGCAGCCGCACTCAAAACCACCGGCGAAATCACCCACCTACGTGACTCGGAAACCGGCAGCCACCTCGACCGCATGTCGCGGTATGCCAAGTTGATCGCCGCCGAATTGTCGGAATCGCACCATCTCGACGACGACTTCATCGAACACATATTTTTGTTTTCACCTCTGCATGACATCGGAAAGATTGGCATCCCGGATAATATTTTGTTGAAAAACGGCAAGCTCACTGATGAAGAAAAACTGATAATGCAAACCCACGTAAAAAAAGGCCGGGAAATCATCGACAGCTTGTTAGCCAACTTCGGTCTAGAGACTATCGAACATGTAGATATGCTGCGCAATATTGCCGAATTTCATCATGAAGCAATAAACGGACAAGGATACCTCAGGGAGCACAAGGGGGCCGATATACCGCTGGAGGCCCGTATCGTTGCAGTGGCCGACGTGTTCGATGCCTTAACCAGCAGACGTCCCTACAAAGAGGCCTGGAGCAATGACGCCGCCTTCGCCTGGCTGAAACAGGTGGCGGGCATACAACTGGACAGCGATTGTGTCAACGCCTTGATCAAGAACGAAGATGAAATAGAGAAAATTCAGCGGCGCTTCAAAGAAGATATCTACGGGACCTAGGCGCCTGTCGGCGACATCCAAATGCAGGTCCCGATCGACGCGCGGGCTAACAGATCCTCGGCAGCTGTTCGCCCGACAGCCAATCGACAACGCGCTGGCCGCCGAAGGCGGTTTCCATCTGCACCAGTTGATGATCATCCTCAATCACCCGGCCGATGACGGCGGCGTTTCGTCCCAGGGGATGATGGCGCATCGCCGTCAGTAGAGCATCAGCATGCTCGGCGGCGCAGATGGCGATCAGTTTACCTTCATTGGCGATGTACAGTGGATCCAAGCCCAACAGCTCGCAGGCCGCAGCCACTTCCCGGCGCACCGGGATGGCGCTTTCCTGCAATTGCATACCCACCCGGGATTGCCTGGCCAGTTCGTTGAGGGTGGCGGCCAGGCCGCCGCGGGTGGGATCACGCAGACAATGGATATCGGGGACGGCGCGCACCATGTCGGCGACCAGGCCGTTCAAGGCGGCGGAGTCCGATTCGATGGCGGTATCGAATTCCAGGTGTTCACGTTTGGACAAAATGGCCACGCCGTGATCGCCCACGCTGCCGCTCACCAGGATGGCGTCACCGCGCCGGGCGCGCTCGCCGGAGATGTTGACACCCTCCGGCACCACGCCCAGCCCGGCGGTGGTGATGAAGCAACCATCGCCCTTACCCTTTTCCACCACCTTGGTATCGCCGCAGACCACGGCCACCCCGGCGTCACGCGCCGCCTTCGCCATGCTGATGACAATGCGTTCCAATGCGGCCAGGGGAAAGCCTTCCTCCAATATAAAGGCGGCGGAGAGATACAGCGGTGTGGCGCCTGACATGGCTACGTCGTTGACCGTGCCGTGCACCGCCAGGCTGCCGATGTCGCCGCCGGGGAAGAACAGCGGCGCGATGACGTGGGCGTCGGTGCTCATCACCATGCGCCCGGCGGCGACGGCAAAGCGGGCCTGGTCATTGCCCTGCCGCAACAGCTCGTTGTCCAGATGTTTCAAAAACAGCGTCTCGATAAGACGGGCCATGGCGCGGCCGCCGCCACCGTGGCTCATATCCACCACGCCGTGTGCTAAGTTCAGGCGGGGACTCATGCCACGCCCGCCTTGTTTTTCTGCTCACCGCGAAAACGCCCGTAGGACCAGTACGCGGCGCAGGCGCCTTCCGATGAGACCATGCACGAACCCATGGGATTTTCCGGCGTGCAGACGCTGCCGAACAGTTTGCACTCCACCGGTTTTTTCTGACCGCGCAGGATGTCGGGGCAGGCGCAGCCTTTGACATCGGTGACCGGCTCGGCGCTGACCGCGAAGCGCCGTTCGGCATCGTACTCGGCATATGCCGGCCGGATTTTCAAGGCGCTCTCCGGGATCAGCCCCAGGCCGCGCCACTCGAAGCTGTCGCGCAGTTCGAACACCTCGTCCACCAGCGCCTGCGCCTTGGTATTACCGTCGCGGGTGACAGCGCGGGTATATTCGTTCTCCACCACGCAGCGCGCTTCATTGAGCAGGCGCACCGCCATCAGCGCCGATTGCATCACATCCAGCGGCTCGAAGCCGGCGATGACGATGGGCTTGCCGTAGTGTTCGGCGAACGGCTCATACGGGCGGCTACCGATGACGGTGCTGACATGGGACGGGCCGAGAAAGGCGTCGATGTCCACCGGCTCCGGTGCGTTCAGGATTGCCCCCAGGGCCGCAGGTGTCAGCACGTGATTGCAGAATACGCTGAAGTTTTGCAAACCTTCCGCCGCGGCCTGTTTGACGGCCACCGCCGTGGGCGGCGTGGTGGTCTCGAAGCCGATGGCGAAGAACACCACCTGTTTGTCCGGATTGTCGCGCGCGATCTTGAGGGCATCCTGGGTGGAATAGACCATGTGGATGTCGGCGCCGTCGGCCTTGGCCTGCATCAGGCTGCGCCGCTGCCCGGCCGGCACGCGCATCATGTCGCCGTAGGTGCACAGGGTGACGCCGTGTCTCTGCGCCAACTGCATAGCCTCGTCGATACGACCGATGGGCAGCACACATACCGGGCAACCGGGGCCGTGGACGAACTCCACATTGTCGGGCATCAGGTCCTGCACGCCGTAACGGAAAATGGCATGGGTATGGCCGCCACAGAACTCCATCAAACGGTAATGGCGCTCCGGCCGGGCCTCTTTGCGCAGGGCCAGGGCGATGTGGCGGGCCGCCCCTTGATCGCGGAATTCGTCGATGTATTTCATTGCGCATGCTCCAACATACCGGCCTCGGCGAACAAGTCCAGGGTCTTTTGCGCCTCTTCCGGACTGATGGTGTTGAGGGCGTAACCGACGTGAATCAACACATAGTCCCCCACCTTCACTGCCTCCACCAGGGCCAGCGAGATCTGCTTTTTTACACCGCCCAAAGAGACCAGGGCGGTATCACCGTCAGCGCTGATAGTGAGCACCTCGGCGGGGATGGCCAGGCACATATCAGGCCTCCTTCGCCTGCGCCAACGTCTGGCGCTGCGCGTCTATCCAGCCGTACCATCCATCCAGACCAAGGCCCTGGGTGGCGGAGAGCTGCAGGATCTCGATATTTGGATTGACGCGGCGGGCATAGTCCACGCATTGATCCACATCGAACGCCACATAGGGCAGCAGATCGACCTTGTTGAGGATCATCACATCGGCGGCGGCAAACATGTCGGGATACTTGAGCGGCTTGTCCTCCCCCTCGGTTACCGACAGGATAACGACTTTGTGCGCCTCGCCCAGATCGAAGGCGGCGGGACAGACCAGGTTACCGACGTTTTCGATGAACAACACGCTGTCGCCCGACGGCTGTAGTTCTTCCAAGGCATGGCCGATCATGTGACCGTCCAGATGGCAACCCTTGCCAGTATTGATCTGCAAGGCCTGCACGCCGGTGGCGCGGATGCGTTCGGCATCGTGGCTGGTCTGCTGGTCGCCCTCGATCACAGCCATCTCCAGCTGCGCCCGCAGATCGGTGATGGTACGGGTCAGCAGCGTGGTCTTGCCCGATCCGGGGCTGGAGACCAGGTTAAGGGCGAGAATATCCTGCGCGGCGAAGAAGCGCCGGTTGGCCGCGGCATAGGCGTTGTTCTTGGCCAGGATATCGGTCTCGATCTGCACCTTGCGCGCAGCGCTGAGATGGGGGGCGCGGGCATGGTGATGATGATGTCCGTCATCCATGTGCACTCCCCCAATCTCGTTGCCACCGCTACAACCGCATGTCACACACATCACTCCACCTCCAGTTCTTTGATCCGCAACTCCTCCCCGCCGCTGACCTGCAGCTGATAACCGCCGCAATCGGGACAGGCGTCAAAACGCCGTTGCACCGGCACCTCTTTCATACATTGTAGACACCAGGCGCGGCCGGGGCGCTCGATGATCTCCAGTTGCGCGGCGGCGGCGATAGAGTTCTTCATCACCACATCGAAACCGAAACGCAGCGCCTCCAGCTCCACCCCGGCCAAGGCGCCTACTTCCAGCCAGACGGTTTTGACCCGGACATACTGCTGCAGCGCCGCGTGTTCCTCGATCACCCTCAACACGCCTTGGCACAACGATATCTCATGCATCAGTGCAGCCTCAGCTCATAAGCGACACAGGGGTCGATGGCGTCCAGCCAACGTGGCCTGCAGTCGCAATGTCGTTTCATTTTCAGATACCCGCATCTTCCCGCCCGTCGTCGCCACTCCGTCGGCGCCGAGATGTGGTACTCCACGATACGCTCATTCTCCAGCCTGACCCAGTGCAGCATCGGTCCGCGCGCCGCCTCCCCCTGACTGATATGGATGCGATCCATCCGGATCACTGAGTTAAGTTTATAAAATGCCATAACGAGATGACTGACGCCAACGAAAAAACAACGAGTGTTGAGACTGTCCACAGGCCCTGCCTGCCCACGGTCCTCGTCGATAATTTGAGCGACAAATCCGGCCGACCCTGAGTTGGAAGGTTAATTTTTGCCCGAAAAATGCCGCTAGAATATTTCGAGACAACGACTTACTCAGGTGGCAAATGGACAAGGCACTGCTCATCGTCGATGACGAAGAGAATATCATCCGCGCCCTTAAGCGCCTGTTGCGCAGTGACGGCTATGTGATCTATACCGCCAATAGCGGGCGCGATGGGTTGGACTTATTGGATCAAAACGACATCCACGTCATCCTCTCGGACATGCGCATGCCGGAGATGAATGGCGCCGAATTCCTGGCCAAGGCCAAACAATCCCATCCGGCCAGCGTGAGGATAATGTTAAGTGGCTATACCGATTTAAGCTCGGTGACCGACGCAATCAATCAGGGAGCCATTTACAAATTCATGACTAAACCGTGGGATGACGCCGAGCTTTGTGAAAGCGTAAAAAATGCCTTCCAGTATTACGAAGAAAAGAACCGCGTATATTTTGACGCCGCTGACGGAACGATCCCCCCCGGTGCTGAGGGCGCTACCTTACAAGACGCCGTAGCAGAAAAGCGCCACCAGGCTGACGAAATTCTTGAACATCTCCCCGTAGCAGTGTTGGGCATGGATCCCGGCGGCAGCGTGATATCTTTCAACAGTGCAGCACGGACTATGTTTGCTCGCGGGGAACACGGAGTTCAGGAAGCCTTACAGTTATTGCCGCAAGCGTCGCTCGATCGCCTATTGCACTCCGGGAGCGCCATCATCACGCGCGACAACGGTGACAAGCTTCACATTACGGCCTCCCGTTTTGGAGCCGACGAGTTTGTAATCATAACCCTTGCAAAATTACTCAATTAACCGCGCGCAATCGCTTACCCCTATGATAACGGTGCCTTTCTTTGGGCACCACAGCATCGTGCCCCACCGTGTTTTGCCACGAGCCTTGCCCCGTAACAATGTAATTTGGCTACAAAAAATAATGATTTTGCAACATACCTCACTAATCTGAAACATTTTGTTGCCGATATAAATCAAGGCAATTACGGGGGCAACAACAGCATGGAACAGCTTAGAACGGAAATACTCGTTGTAGAAGATGACAGCGATATAGCGAATCACCTCTGCATCAACCTTGAGGCGCTCGGATATGGGGTGGCCGGCAAGACGGGTAACGGTGAGGAAGCGGTGGCTTTGGCCCTCAAACTGAAACCGCATTTGGTGATCATGGATATTGTCCTAGATGGGGAGCTGGACGGCATCGATGCAGCAGAAACAATCCTGTCGAACCACGAAGTGCCAGTGCTTTACTTGACGTCATATGATGAGACGCGCTTGCTCGACCGAGCCAAGATAACCGAACCTTATGCCTATCTATTAAAGCCATACCGGGAAAGGGAACTGCATATCGCAATTGAAATAGCATTGCATAAATATACAAAGGACAGCGAGATAAAAGAGGTCAAAGAACAGCTTCTCCAAGCCGAAAAACTAGCGACCATCGGACAGCTTGCAGCGGGTGTCGCTCACGAGATCAACAACCCCATCGGCTACATCAATTCCAATCTTGGCGCATTAAAAAAATACTTGGCGGATATACTGAAGCTTGTTAACGCCTACAGGAATGCCGAAGCTCACCTAGTCGATGAACACGTCATTGCCCATCTCAGAGAAATAAAGTCAAACATTGACCTAGACTATCTGCTGGAAGATATGGGGGACTTGGTGAGTGAATCTCAGGAAGGTATAAATCGGGTAACGAAAATCGTCCAAGATCTCAAGGACTTTTCTCGGGCACATAAGGACGAATGGATGTATTCGGATATTCATCAAGGTATAGATAGTACTTTGAATATCGTCCATAACGAACTCAAATACAAAGCGGAGATCGTCAAAAACTATGGTGACTTGCCGCATGTTGAATGTATTCCGTCGCAATTAAACCAGGTATTCACGAACTTACTGGTAAATGCGGCCCACGCCATCGAGGACCACGGCACTATCACAATAACGACATCCGTTGCGGATGGTGAATATATCCAGGTCAAGATCGCTGACGATGGCTCAGGAATTGAGCCGGAAATCGCTGAAAAGATATTCAACCCTTTCTTTTCGACAAAACCTGTCGGCAAAGGCACGGGGCTTGGTCTGTCACTTTCCGAAAGCATTATAGATAAACATAATGGCAGAATATCAGTAGACAGTACTCCAGGGCTTGGTACCGTATTCACTGTCACCATTCCGCTAAATCACGAGATCGACGGGGGTGCTGACGGAGATGTAGAGATCCTGTGATGAACACCAGCCGCTGCTTCAGAAGAGGGTCATGGCGTGCATCGGAGTGTGTTTCCGATGATCGCATCAACCAGATATCGAACTCCACAATCGAACGACAGGGTCATGTCTCGTAAGGGATAGTGAACATATCAATGCAGGAACCCAGACCCGCAAACTACTCCACATTGTTACTCGTCGATGACGAACAGAATATTCTGTCATCGCTGAAACGGATTTTTAGGCCGCTTCCCTATACAGTGCTCACGGCACAACGCGGCGCCGAGGCGTTGGAAATACTCGAAAAAACCGAAGTGGATATAATTATATCCGACATGCGTATGCCGGAAATGGATGGCGCCCAGTTACTGGCAACGGTGTCAAGTCGCTGGCCTGAGACCGTTCGCATTCTGCTCACCGGTTTTGCTGACCTCAGCTCCACAATCAAGGCGGTCAACGAAGGCCACATATACAAATACATTAGCAAGCCTTGGGAGGAAAACGATCTTAAGCTCACCGTTCATAATGCCCTGGAGACCAAGTTCCTCCAGGCCGAGCGCGAGCGCCTGCTAAAACTGACTCAACGTCAGAACGAAGAGCTAAAGGATCTGAATTCAAACCTGGAAAGGAAAGTCGAAGAGCGCACCGAGGAATTGAGGGTGGCCCATGAGTCTCTGAGAAAGAGCTACTTTTCTTCCATCAAGACCTTCTCCAACTTGATTGAGTTAAGCGAGGGCGCCACATCGGGTCACTCGAAACGAGTGGCCGAGTTGGCGCAAAAAGTGGCACAGAAGCTGGGCCTTGGCAAGGAGCAGACACAGCAGATATTCTTCGCCGCCCTGCTGCATGATATCGGAAAGATAGGACTGCCAGCTGATCTCATCATGCGCCCGACTAAGACACTCACACCGGAGGAGAAACGGGTGTTAGCTAAGCACCCCGTTCTAGGGGAGGCGGTCCTGATGGGCTTTGAACCCTTGCATGAGGCTGCGAAACTGATTCGCAGTCATCATGAGTATTTTGACGGCAGTGGTTACCCCGAGGGGCTGGCCGGAGGCGATATTCCACTGGGTGCGCGGATTTTAGCGGCCGTCAATGACTACGACACACTGCAGCATGGGGGTGCGTCTGCGCACCGCTTGACCGAGGCCGAGGCGCGGGAGCACATGCTGCGCTATAGGGGCCGGCTCTATGACCCCAAGGTCATCGATGCCTTTATCACCACGAACAAACAGGTCACCAATGAGGTCCGCAGTGCCTCTGTCAAGATCGATGACAAGGAGCTCAGGGTGGGCATGGTGCTGGCGAAGGACTTGCTCACCCGTCACGGGATATTAATCCTTTCCGAAGGCCATATTCTGGACGAACATATGATTGAACGGATCCATCGTTTCTCCAGGACCTCCGGGGAAAAGTTGGACATACAAATCGCCATGAAGCGGATCCGTTGACGGTGAAATTGCAGCAGGCTTATGGTGTGACATGTCGGAATATGATGAGACTTCAAACAGGTTGATCCTTAAGCTGGTCTATTACGGACCGGCCTTAAGCGGCAAGACCACCAACCTGATACAGCTGCATGAAGTGATCGCCCCTGACAGAAAGGGCGAGTTGATGGTCTTGGAAACCAAGAACGACAGGACCCTGTTCTTTGACATGTTGCCCTTGGGAGTGGTGACAAATACCGGTTTGGCGATCAAGATAAAGCTATTTACCGTCCCCGGCCAAGTGGCCCATGACAGTACCCGCAAGGCGGTATTGTCTCGCGCCGACGGCGTCGCCTTTATTGCCGATTCACAACAAAACCAAAGCATTAATAACGCCGAATCCTTTGAAAACCTGGCGGCTAATGCCGCCCGGGTGGGCCTGGACTTCGATGCCCTGCCGCTGGTGGTCCAGTTCAACAAGCGTGACCTGTCCCCTATCGTGAGCGAAGAGGACGTTATAGGCCGCTGGGGCCATACCCCCTGGCCGGTCTATTTTGCCAGCGCACTGCAAGGCGAGGGGGTATGCGAAACCTTCAGGGGCCTGCTGGCACGGGTTTACCGGCAGGTCGACACCGAACTCGGCTTGGCAAGCCATCATCAGCTGGACCAGCAGCAGTTCATTGACCAGCTGTTAGGAGGCGTCGGACGTGACTGAGAACGATCAGAACCAAGCCTGCCTGCCGCTGCAGGACTTCGATCGGGAGTTCAACCTGGGCGAATTGATGAGCGGCATTAATGCAGAGAAACTGTTAAGCACCTTAGTGCGCATGCTGGGTGAGCCGATCTGGATCAGCGCGTGCAATGGGAATTGTGTCATCGGTGCGGCGCAGAACATGGAGAGCGTTCGTCTCCCCATCCGGGTGCAGATGGACCTCGTCGGCCATCTTCATGTTTCTCCCCGGGCCGGGGCGCAAGGACAGGCGGCGGTCGCGTGGTTGGAGATGCTGCTGCACAGCAGTGTTCGCTATCTGATGGCCTCGTCGCTGCACCTGCAGGCCGTCAACGAAGATTATGAGCAACTCAAGCAACAACATGCCGCCTTGCTGGCATCCGAACGACGCTACAAGGAGTTGTCGGAGGGACTAGAGCAGCGTGTCGCCGAGCAGGTACGGACTATCGAAGCGACGCAACGACAGCTGTACCAGACCGAGAAGCTGGCCTCGGTGGGCCAACTGGCGGCCGGGGTCGCCCATGAGATCAACAACCCCATCGGCTTCGTCAAGAGCAATCTGGCCACAGCCCAGACCTATCTCCAGGCCATGGCGGGGCTGGTGGAGCTAACGACAGCGGGCGCCGCGCCCGACAAAATCCAGTCCTATCTGGAAGACGAGGATGTGGATTTTGTGATGACTGATTTCCAGGTGCTGCTGCAGGAAAGTATCGCCGGGGCGGAGCGTATCGCCGTGATCGTGCAGGAGTTGAAGGGCTTTTCCGCCATAGACAAGAACGCGGAAGAGGCCTGCGACATTAACGACATCATCCGCAATACCTGCAATATCGTGCTCCCCGAGCTGACGGGCCCGGCTCAGCTTCGCCTTGACCTAGCTGATTTGCCGGCTGTGATCTGCAACCCGGGTCACCTGGGTCAGGCCTTCATGAATCTATTGCAGAATGCGATTAAGGCTATCGATAAGAACGGCCGAATATTAGTTGAGACCAGATTGGAACGGGACAGGGTGTTGGTGAAATTCGCCGACACGGGCGTAGGTATCAATCATGAAATTATGGATAAAATCTTCGATCCCTTCTTTACCACCAAAGAGGTGGGCCAGGGGACGGGGTTGGGCCTTGCCGTGGTGCGGGACATCGTCAAGTGCCATGGCGGGGAGATCCGTGTCGCCAGTCGGCAGGGCAAGGGAAGCATATTCACCCTTTCACTGCCGTTGCCTCGGGGTCACTAATATGTATCCAACGCTGCTGCTTACCACTGGGTTTTGACCATGTCCCGCTTCGCTTCTCTGTTTACCGGGGATAATCCATCGTCCCCCCTCGGTGATACCCCGGCGAAGCAGCAGCCGGGGGGCTATCACATCCTGCTGGTGGATGATGAATCGGGCGTGCTCAATGCCCTGCGGCGGGTGTTTCGTCAGGAGAACTACCAGATCCACGTGGCCATGAGCGGTGAAGAGGCCCTGGGCCTGCTGGAGCGCCAGCCCTGCCAGCTGATCATCTCCGACTTTATGATGCCGGGCATGAATGGCGTCCAGTTGCTGCGTCAGGCACGGGAAAAGCATCCCGATCTCATGCGTATCATGTTGACCGGTCATGCCGACACCGAGGCGGTGATGGGCGCCATCAAGGACGGCGCAGTCTATAAATTCATACTCAAGCCATGGAACGACGATGATCTGCGGGTGACTGTGGCCCTGGCTCTGGAACAATACGATCTAATTCAGAAGAACAAGGCACTCAAGCAGCAGAATGAGCGCAATGCCAAAGAGATCGATGAACTTGCCAAATTGACGGTAACGAATCGCAGCCAGCTGGCCATCATGTTGCACAAACGCAATCTGCTCAACGATCAGCAGATCCAACAACTATATAAACTGCAACAGCAGCGCCGCGAGCCTATTATCAAAATGATTCTGGAGCGCGACTGGGTCAATGAAAAGCAGATTCGCAACATCCTTAAACAGGATCTCATGATCGAAGAGGTGTCCCTGCCCGAGATCCAGGTAGACCCGGCCGTCGCGGCGCTGCTCCCGCGCAGCTTCTGCGAAAAGCAGTGGGTGCTGCCCATTCGCCAGAGCCAGCGACGCTTAACCCTGGTCATGGCCGACCCCATGGATATGGGCCTGTTAGACGATCTCAAGTTCAGCATCGGTATGGAGATTCAGCCGGTGATGGCGAATATCCAGGCGATTAAGGAAAAACTCGCCGAGATCCATGGTGAAGATATCGGACTAGACGACCTGCAGACCATATTCGACAATGACGACCCAAGCGAGGGGATAGAAGTCATCATCGAGGAAGATGAGGACCTCAGCCTCGAGGAATTGCTGCACGGCACCGAGGAACCCCCGGCCATTCGGCTGGCCAATGTCATCATGCTGGAAGCCGTCAGGCTGGGGGCCAGCGACATTCACATCCATCCGCGCACCAAGAACGTGGCGGTGCGTTATCGTATCGATGGGGTGTTGCACGATAAGATCCATTTTCCCCATGGCATCCACATGGCCCTGGTGTCGCGCATCAAGGTGATGTCGGAGCTGGATGTGACCGAGCGGCGGCGACCACAGGATGGACGTATCACGGTCAAGACCCCCATGCGCATCATCGACTTGCGCATCAGCACCCTGCCTACCATCAACGGCGAAAAGGTCGTCATGCGGCTGCTGGACCGTAACGCCAGCGTCCAGCGCCTCAGTGAGCTGGGGCTGTCGCCGTCCAATCTGGCCCGCATCGAGAATGTGGTCACTAAGCCCCAGGGGATTATCCTGGCCACCGGTCCCACCGGCAGTGGCAAGACCACCACGCTGTACTCCCTGCTGCAGCACAATGCCACGCCGGAAAAAAACTATGTCACCATTGAGGATCCAGTGGAGTATTTCCTGGACATGGCCGGTCAAGTGATGATCAAGGAGAAGATCGGGCTGGACTTTTCCACTGTCTTGCGCGCCATCCTGCGTCAGGATCCCGATGTCATACTGCTGGGGGAAATCCGAGATTTTGAAACGGCGGAAGTGGCCTTTCATGCCGCCCTCACCGGACACCTGGTCTATTCCACCCTGCACACGAATTCCACGGTGGCCACCATCGCCCGTTTGCTCGACTTAGGACTCAAGCCCTATGTGGTGGCTTCCGCCATAGAGGCCATTGTTGCGCAACGTTTGGCCCGGCGAATCTGTTCTCACTGTCGTGCCGAGGCCACGCCAGAAACCGAGCTGCGCTATAAACTTGGTGATTTATTCCAGGACGCCGGCATGAAATTCTTCAAGGGTACGGGATGTCCAAAATGTAATGGCACGGGTTATGCCGGGCGTGTCGCCCTTTATGAAATCCTGGTGCCTAGTGACGACATGAAGGACCTGATCTCGTCGGGCGCCAGTCTTATCGAAATCGCCAAACTGGCCAAGGCCGAGGGTATCTCCACCCTGATCGAAGACGGACAGCAAAAGGTGAGCGCCGGTCTCACCACGGCCGAGGAAATACTTCGGGTCCTGGGTACGCAAGTACGAGGCTAACTTGGCAATGGACACCTTTCGCATCACCTACCGCTTTGTCGTCGGCACCGAAGCAAAGCTATTTGATCTTGATCTCAACGCCGACACCCTGTTGCAGATTGAACCTAGCTACGACCAGTGGCCGGCATGGACCCGGCTGGACTATCATCGCTGCCCCCACTGCCCCCTTTCCGGAGACATCACTCCTCGCTGCCCCGTCGCCGCGAATCTGGTGCCTTTGATCCAGCAGTGCGGGGACTTGGAATCGCACCAACTCAGTCGCATCGAGGTCGAGACCCCCAACCGCTATTATGCGGCCGAGAGCAGTGTGCAGCGCGGCCTGAGCTCCTTACTGGGACTGGTTATGGCCACCAGCGCCTGCCCCGACATGACCTTCCTCAGGCCTATGGCGCGATTTCACCTCCCCTTTGCCAGTGATGAAGAAACCGCTTATCGAGCGGTCTCCAGTTATTTGCTGTTCCAGTACTTTGAAGCCAAGGCGGGTAAGGAGGCGGACCTCTCCTTGGCCGGTTTGCGCGCCATCTATAAGCGTCTGCAAACCGTCAACCGGGCCTTTGCCCAGCGGCTACGGGCCGCTTGCGCGGAGGACGCCGCGGTCAACGCCATCGTACAGTTGGATCTGTTCGCCAAGGATATCCCGTACAGTATCGACGAAGGACTCGATGATCTGGAATATCTATTCCATGCTGCTACGGATTAAGTATCTCCGCGCCCGACGGGCAACAAGATGCGAAAGCGGGTACCGCGGCCCTGTTCACTGTCCACTTCGATAGTGCCCTGATGTTTCTCGATAATGCCATAGGCCAGTGAAAGCCCCAGCCCCGTCCCCTTACCCACCTCCTTAGTGGTAAAAAACGGCTCGAAGATCCGCTTTAGATTCTGCGGCGGAATTCCGGCGCCGGTATCCTCGATCTCGATCCACACATGGTCGCCGCCTTGGACGCCGGTGCGGATAAAGATCTTCCCCTTGTCTTGGAGGGCATGACCAGCGTTCACCAACAGGTTCATAAACACCTGGTTGAGCTGGGAGGGCAGGCAGTAGATCGTCGGCAGCTCCCCGTACTCCTTGATGACCTCAGCCTTGTATTTGAGTTCGTTGTGAACAATGTTCAGGGTACTGTTGATGCCGTGGTGGACATCAGCTATTTCCCATGTCGCCTCGTCCACGTGAGAGAAGTCCTTCAGATCCCGCACGATCTGTTTGACGCGGTCTATTCCTTCCAGCGACTCCTGGATTAGATCGTCCAAGTCCTGCTTAAGAAACTCGATATCCAGTCTTTCCTTAGACGAGATCAAGGCCCTTTTGGCCTTATTGTCCGGCAACTGTGACTCCAAGGCCTCATATTGCTGTGCCAGCGCCAGCAAGTCTTTGATATAGCGCTTCAGCGAACCGAGGTTAGAATTAACGTAGCCTACCGGGTTGTTGATCTCGTGAGCCACCCCGGCGGCGAGCTGGCCGATGGAGGCCAGTTTCTCCGATTGCAGCAATTGGGCTTGGGCCTCCTTGAGCTTCTTTTCGGCCGCCTTGCGTGCGGAGATATCACGTACGGTGGCATGCAACACCCGCCGGCCGCTAAGCTTCATCGCGCTCAGCAACACTTCAGCAGAAAACTCCTCGCCATTGTTTCTGCGGTGACGCCACTCGAAAAAATGCTTCCCCTCTTGCAGGGCGATGGCTATCTGTTCATTTGCCTGATTCAGAGAGTCAGCTCCGTCAGGCTGTCGCGGTGGAGAGAGATCGGCGGGATGGAGACGGGTAAAGTCCTTCCGATCGACGCAACCAAACATCTTAAGGGTGGCGGGATTGCAGTCTACAAAGCCGTTGTCATCCAACAGCATCATGGCGTCTTGCGCCGAATCAAAAATGGTGCGGAAACGCTTTTCCGACTCACGTAACAGCGCCTCCATTTGTTTCTGTTGGGTGATATCCACATGGGTTCCGATTAGGCGCAGCGGTTTTCCCGCCTCATCGCACAGCAAGATGGCACGAGAGAGAATATCCACATCCATGCCCTGTTTGTGATACATGCGATATTCGATATGATATTCATCGATCTCGCCGCCCACATAGGCATCTACCGTGCGCAAGGCTCTAGGCAGATCCTCGTCGTGTATGTGCTCGCTCCAGCTTTTTACACTATTGGCCAGTTCTTCATCCTTATAGCCCAGCATCTCCTTCCATCGCGGTGAGTAATAGACCTCGTTGGTAAGCAGATTCCAGTCCCACAGCCCGTCTGTGCTGCCGCGCATGGCGAGCTCAAAGCGTTCTCGTTCCAGCCGCATAGCCTCGTCCGCCTGTTTGCGCTTGGAGATGTCACGCACGATACCGATAAACATGCGCCGCCCATTGATTAGCGCCTCGCTGATGGCCAGTTCTACCGGCAGCGTATGCCCGTCTCGGTGCTGCGCCATGAGTTCGCGCACGCCCTTGCCGACAAGATTGCTCTCACCACCGTGAAGATATTTCTCTAAATAAATATCATGTTGGCCTTTGTGAGGCGCCGGCACCAATTCATTGACGTTGCATCCTATAATTTGCTCCGCTGGGTAACCAAAAATACGAGCGGCGGCAGGATTAAAGGCGAACACAGTACCATCGCTCTCCATCATAATGACCCCGTCCATTAGCGTATCCAGGATGGATTTCAGTACTTCAGACGTGTTCATAGCCTCTGCCCACAGGCGGTTCTTGAACGTCGACACACCCTTGTGGGCTAATGACACAGTGATTCAAAATTGCGCCCCGAATAATTGGTTTATTTATATATCGGAAGGCCAACATGATTTTTTAATGATCTGATCAGCGATTATCGACAAGCCACCCAGGGGATGCGAAATGCAGAATTCTATAGAAAAAATAGACGATTATAGAATAGTATCTGACGCTATACCCCTAGGCAGGCAAACGCGCCCTAGGTACACGAATGGGGTGGGCTAGAACACTAGCTAGTCCGGCTCCATAGATAACTTGTGAAGACAGGCATCGCACATGGTATGGGATATGCCAGGCAAGGTTGCGCTGGCGAAGAGCTGAAGCTGTCTGATGGCATCCTCGACCTCCATCCAGTCATCATTAACGGCAATCTTTTTGCACCAGCTACACATCCTCAATAACTGGCCTTGGTCGCTGCGCTTGGCGTTTGGCTCTAGTAGGCTAACCGCCTCGCGTGTCTCTGTCCGCTGGGTGAGGCAGCGATACTCCACTGTGCCTTTGGGCAAAGGCAGGATTTCCATTTGCATAAATCGCCGCAGGGTTGCTGAGTCGCATCTAAACGGCAGAATTATTGGACGCTGTTGTTGCCTGACTCGCTGTAACAACGTTTGATGCAGATGGTGTGTCTCGGGGTCCTGAATAAAATCCCACAGCAATTGGCCGATGATATTGCCGTGGACCAGATGGGGGCTATCATTTGTCACGGCAAATGCATCCCATTCACTGTTGAAACCGATGAGGCGGTTATCGTGGTCTATCTGATAAACAACCTCGTTGCCTGTAGCTGTCACCGATGGCATATGAACCTCTTGTCTATAACGGGCAATGTGTGGCGGCCCCTGGCAGTCAATCCGCCCGCACATTACAGCGACCCCCCTGTATTTCGACGTTCGATCAGCGTCGACGCCGGGGTGTCAAGGTATGCGGCCGGATCAAGTAACATGGATGATGACCGACAATATGTAGACAACAAATAAGAATGGGTTAAAGATATGAGAACCTATCTTCTACCTCTGCTATTGCTCATAATTCTTATCGGCGCCGTGATCTATAAATATGAGACCGATTTAGAGGTAAATAGGCAGCACTACACTGACTCGCTCCGACATGATGCCGGTCGGCAGAAGGACAGGCTTGAAAGCACCATCCTGTTGATACAACAGAACCTGCACATGGTCGCAAACCTGCCAGACATCCGCGCGGCGGGCCGAGATGTGAGCAAACTTAATGCCGGTGATTTCCATATAATACAACAGGTATTTTCAACATTGCGCGACAACGTTGGCTTGACCTCCCTGTATATCATGGCCCCACAGACCGATGTACCGGTAACCACGCAGAATCCGATGTTGCCGATGCTGGCATTGAATCCCGAGTTTCGCATTCACCCCGAGCTTGCCACGCTCACCTCTGAGTTTTCCAGCACGCGGGATGAGATACAGAACGATGCCTCTGCGCGCAGATTGGTGCGGGACAGGATGCAACTCATTCGGCAACATCTGGAGCGCCTTCGGGGTGACTTTCCCGACTTGAAAAGCGCGCGGGCCGCCAATTATCCGGGAATGCTGACAGTCCACTCCAGTGCACCGCAACTCATGGAAGACGGATGGAAACTACTCAAGTTCACTGAGTCCGCTAGCGTGTTCATGTTCATCGTGCCGGTGTATGGCAGCAATGGCCAAATGAGCGGCGCCGTGATCGGCACCCTACCCGTCATCGCCCTGCTTAAGGACCTTGTTGAAAGCAATCCTGTATTGATCGCCCCGACCGAAAGAGTCATCCTTGCCGCAGACAACTATTCAAGCTGGCGGGACTCGTGGGATTGGCTGCGTCAGGGGAAGGCCGATCCAAATCTGATATTCTCGAATATTGAAGATATTCACCTTCATGATCAGGCCTTACGCTGGCTGCTCTGGAGCAGCAGACCCGATGCCGACTTCTGGCGGGCTGCGGAGGTAAAGTCAGCTGAAACCTTCGCCTGGTCAAGCGGCATCGTCTCGCTGATGCTGTGTGTGGCCTTGATGTTGGTTGTGCGGCAGCAACAACGCCATAGGGCCCTAGTTGAACAAAAGAATATCGAGCTCGAACAAAATGTCATGAAGCAAACCCGCCAGCTGCGCGTGGCCCTGGATGAATCGAAACGGGCTTCGGCTGCCCTGGCGTCAAGTGAAAGCCGCCATAAGGCCATCTTCGATAACTCCGCCGATGGCATCATTATCATCGACAAAAGCGGCGTGATAGAAAGCATAAACCCAGCCGCCTTAAGCATATTCGGTTACAGCGTCGATGAGCTGACCGGCCGGAATATCTCTGCCCTAATGCCTGAACCGTATCAGTCCCAACACGACCAATACCTGACACGGCACCACGCCACGGGCATCTCCAAGATTATCGAAAAAGGTCCCAGAGAATTAGAGGGTCTGCGCAAGGACGGTCACAGCTTCCCACTGGAGTTGCAAATCGTCAGCATGGAGTTCTCCGGCAAGTTCCGTTATCTGGGCATTCTGCGCGATATCACCAAGC
This sequence comes from Candidatus Tenderia electrophaga, assembly GCA_001447805.1. Lineage (NCBI taxonomy): Bacteria > Pseudomonadati > Pseudomonadota > Gammaproteobacteria > Tenderiales (SeqCode) > Tenderiaceae (SeqCode) > Tenderia (SeqCode) > Tenderia electrophaga (SeqCode). The sequence continues at coordinate 1,546,967 of CP013099.1, read as the reverse complement.
GTAAACAGGTAGAGGCAGCCATCAAGCTGCGCGATGAGAAACTAAAGGAGACGGAGAAGCAATTGCTGCAATCGGAGAAGATGGCCTCCGTTGGTCAGCTCGCTGCGGGCGTTGCCCATGAAATTAATAACCCTATCGGTTATGTGAACTCCAACCTCACTACCCTGATGGACTATGTCAATAAATTAATAGCGCTTATTGATGCGTATGAACATGCAGAGCGTTGTATAGCGCCTGACAATCGCCTGTGGCAAGATATCGTTGCAATAAGGCAGAAGATGGAGCTCAACTATCTACGTGAGGATCTTCCCGACCTGATGAACGAGTCGCGAGCAGGAATCGAACGCGTCCGTCAGATCGTTCAAGACCTTAAGGAATTTTCCCATGTCGAGACTATCGAATGGCAACCCGCCGATATTCACACGGGGATCAATAGCACCTTGAATATCGTTCACAATAAACTCAAATACAAGGCCGACGTAATCAAGCGGTTCGGTGACTTACCCGTCATAGAGTGCATTCCTGCACAGCTTAATCAAGTATTTCTCAACCTGTTGGTCAATGCCTGCCATGCCATTGATGACCGCGGCACCATTACCATCACCAGCGGTAGAGCGCGGGACGCTGTGTGGGTTGAATTCTGCGACACCGGCAAAGGCATCGAGGCCAAGGACCTGGGGCGCATCTTTGAGCCGTTTTACACCACAAAACCAGTCGGTGAGGGCACCGGGCTAGGCTTGTCCTTGTCGTATGGCATTATCCAAAAACATCATGGACGGATCACTGCCACCAGCGAACCCGGGCAAGGCACCTGTTTTCGAATCGAGCTGCCCATATCTCAACGTGAATACTCCACCGGCTGAAAGCCAGTGGCGTCCCATTAGGTTACGACTTAAAGCCGGATTGATCAGTCATTTGGCCGATGAGCTTCATACGACGATAAAGGCACCATGCGGTTCCGGCGGTTTTTGATTCTTGATGTGTAACACGGGTCGGTCTTGCCTTTATAGCATGCAGCCTGGCCGATAAGGGAGTGCGATAATTTGTCGCAGATGCGCGACGGTAATCGTTGCCTTTCAGCCGATGGATCTGCGGATCAACACCCAGAAGCCGTGCATCATAAATTTCTTGGCGCAAATCGGTCCATGCCGGATAAGAATAGCCCCATGGGCATACAATAATGCCCACTCTAAGGGTGATTAGCGCTGCAGACCTTACTCCCCCACCTCGACCTGGCGCCGCGCCATCAGCCACGCCGCCGTCAGAATCAACGCCCCGCCGAACCACTCGATGGGGCGCACCACCTCGTCGGTGAACAGTTGTGATGAGGTGGTGGCGACTACAAGTTCGAACAGCATAATCACCGCCGAGCGGTGCACCGGCATGTGGGTGACGCCGTATTGCACCGCGATGGTGGCCAACGCCAAACCGAACAAGCCCAGCAGGACGGCGCCGCTGTAGATCTCCAGGCCCACTCGCGGCACAGCAGGGTCGCCTAGGGCCAGCAGACCAACTGCCAGCAGGATGGCGCCCCACCAGGCGGCGATGGCCTTGTTGGCGACGGATACGTGCTGGTTTTTGCGCACCAGCACGTTGGAGAGCGCGAAGGCGAAGCCTGCCGACAGCGCCAGCCAGTCGGCGCTGTCCTGCGGCCAGGGGTAGCCCAGCTCGGGCGTCCATAACATCATCAGCGCGCCGCACATGGCGACGGTCATCACCCACTTGGCGTAGGGGGTCATGCGTTCGCCGAGAATAAAGTGGCCCAGCAACACGGCCCACAGCGGCGAGAGGTAGAACAACAGCACCACCCGCACCACGTTGCCGTCGAGCACGGCGAGGATGAACCCCATATTGCACCAGCCGCTGGCCAGGGCGATGCCGACTAGGGCGGGAAAGTTGTCCTGCAGCTCGCGCCGCAGCTGCCACAACATGGGCAGGGCCAGCAGCAGGGCGGCGCTGTAGCCCACCAGGGTGCTCCACAGGCCGTTCATGCCAGCACTATCGAGCCCGCGCAGCGGCAGCCATAACAGGCCCCAGATGGTGGCGACGAACAGCAGGCTGAGGACGGGGAACAGGTCTGAAAATCGTCTGAGTGGCATGGTCGGTGATATAATGCTGCGTTTTGTGTAAGCGTCGGCTCATGGGCCGGCGGCAACCAGGCACGTTACGGCCCCATGAATCAGGATCTGAACAAATTACAGCCCTACCCCTTTGAGAAGCTGGCCCGCCTCAAGTCCGGCGCTCAGCCGCCCGCGGGGCTCGGCCATATCGCCCTTTCCATCGGCGAACCCAAGCACGAGGCGCCGCAATTCGTGGCGGAAGAGCTTCTCACACATCTGCATGGCTTGGCCAATTACCCCACCACCAAGGGGTTGCCAGCGCTGCGTCAGGCCGCCGCTGACTGGTTGAGCGCCCGTTTTCAATTGCCGCCGGGCAGTATTGATGCCGAGCGCCACGTCATCCCGGTCAACGGCACGCGCGAGGCGCTGTTCGCCTTCGCCCAGGCAATGGTGGATCGCAGCGCCGATCCTCCGTTGGTGCTGATGCCCAATCCGTTTTACCAGATCTACGAGGGCGCCGCCCTGCTCGCCGGGGCCGAACCTTACTATTTAAACTGCAGCGCGGACAACCATTATCTGCCCGATTTCGACGCCGTGCCCGCGCCGGTATGGCAGCGCTGTCAGCTGATCTATCTGTGCAGCCCGGGCAATCCGACCGGCGCCGTGATCGACCGCGCTACGCTGGAGAGGCTGATCGGGCTGGCGGACCGGCATGATTTCATCATCGCCGCCGATGAGTGCTATTCCGAGATCTATCCGGACGAAGACAACGCCCCGGTCGGGCTGTTGCAGGTGGCGGCGCAGATGGGCCGTGATGACTACCGCCGCTGCGTGGTGTTTCACAGCCTCTCCAAGCGCTCCAACCTGCCCGGCATGCGCTCCGGTTTTGTCGCCGGCGATGCCGAGCTGATCCAGAAATTCCTGCTCTATCGCACCTATCACGGCAGCGCCATGCCGCCCTATCACCAGGCCGCCAGTATCAAGGCATGGCAGGATGAAACCCACGTGCAGCACAACCGCGAGCTCTATCGCGCCAAGTTCGCCGCGGTGCTCGATATTCTCGGCGATGCCCTGGAAGTGACACAGCCCGCCGCCGGTTTCTATCTCTGGCCGCGCACGCCCATCGACGATGCCGAGTTCGCCCGGCGTCTGTTCGCAGAACAGAACGTTACCGTGCTGCCGGGCAGCTATCTGTCGCGCGACGCCCACGGCGCTAATCCGGGCGCCAACCATGTGCGCATGGCGCTGGTGGCGCCGCAGGATGAATGCGTCGATGCCGCCAACCGCATCAAGAATTTCATTAACTCTCTTTAAAAACAAACACGGAGTTGTAACCCATGTCTGATCTGCAAAAAATCATCGAAGAAGCCTTTGAACACCGCGCCGACATCAGCCCGCGCAGCGTCGACACCCATGTGAAAGAGGCTGTACTGGAAGCCCTCAACAAGCTGGACAACGGTGACATGCGCGTCGCCGAAAAGGTGAACGGCGACTGGATGGTGAACGAGTGGCTGAAAAAGGCGGTGCTGCTGTCGTTCCGCATTCAGGACAACTCCTTCATGAAGGGCGGCTTCACCAACTATTTCGACAAGGTGGATTCCAAGTATGCCGACTACAACTCGCGCGACTTCCGCGACTCGGGCGTGCGCGTGGTGCCGCCCGCCACCGTACGCAAAGGCTCATACATCGCCCCCAACACCGTGCTGATGCCCTCTTACGTCAACATCGGCGCCTACGTGGACAGCGGCACCATGGTCGACACCTGGGCCACCGTCGGCTCCTGCGCCCAGATCGGCAAGAACGTGCATCTGTCCGGCGGTGTCGGCATCGGCGGTGTATTGGAGCCGCTGCAGGCCGCCCCCACCATTATCGAAGACAACTGCTTCATCGGTGCCCGCTCCGAGATCGTCGAAGGCGTGATCGTCGAAGAGGGTTCGGTGATCTCCATGGGCGTTTACATTGGCCAGAGCACCAAGATCTTCAACCGCGAAACCGGCGAAGTCAGCTTCGGCCGCATCCCGGCCGGTTCGGTGGTGGTCTCGGGCAGCCTGCCCTCCAAGGACGGCAGCTGCAACCTCTACTGCGCCGTGATCGTCAAGCAGGTGGACGAAAAGACCCGCGGCAAGGTGGGTATTAACGAACTGCTGCGGGATATATAAATACATCTAACCGCGAAGGACGCAAAGGATCGCTAAGGATTTTTCTTTGCGTCCCTTCGCGTCCTTCGCGGTTAACAATTTCAATAACAGATCATGACGACTATCTACGGCATCAAGAACTGCGACACCATGAAGAAAGCCTTCAAGTGGCTGGACGAGCACGGTGTTGAATACGAATTCCATGACTACAAAAAGGCAGCGCTGGATGAGAAACAGCTCAAGACCTGGGTCAAGCAATTGGGCTGGGAGGCATTGGTCAACCGCCGCGGCCTGACCTGGCGCAAGCTGTCCGAGGCGGAGCGCGAGGACGTCAACGCGGCCAAGGCCATCGCGCTGATGCTGGCCAAGCCGAGCCTGGTGAAGCGTCCGGTGCTGGATACGGGCAAGACGCTGCAGGTGGGTTTCAAGCCTGAAGAGTACGAAGCGCTTTTTAAGTAGTCGTCGCCGAACAATTCCCGGCGCACACGCGCAAACGCATTATCGATAAGCACCGCGAAGATAAAAATCGGTGGCGCTGGAGGTGAGGACGGTACGGGTGATGATTTTAATGCGCCAATCACCGCGTTGATAGGTGCGCCGCCACCAGGTCTCGCCGCGCACCGAGTTGAAGTCCTCACCCTGAGAGCTGTAACACTCCAGCGCCTTGCGCCCGGTCTGCATGTCGACGTCGGGAATATAGTGCTCACCGGCGTCATTAATCACCTCCAGGATGGATGCGTCGGTGGCCAGGTCGGGTATCACGCGCCAGTTGGGGTTTTCCGCTTCGATCACCCCTGTTTTTAGCGGGGATGTCGCCTCGCCCAGAAAGATGTCGATATACTTGAGTACGGTACAGGGAGTAACTATATTTTTACACATCGCACTCGGCTTACACTTCGGTGAATAGCGTGCAAGCCCGATACTCGAGACAAGGAAGATCTGCCATGGATCAGCTCTACAAAGGGGCCTCAACGAAGGCAAGACTATCTAGTTCACCTGTTCGTATACGAACAGGTGGGCGGCGCATCATGGATCAAGTGCTGACGGGGCAACGCCAGGTAGTGTCGCCTGCCCTCAGGATCTCGTTCTATGTGGCCGTTTCGGCACTGGTATTCCAGATCCTCGGCATGATGGTCCAGGACCAAGACAGCGAATCCATCGTTGCCGAGAACGGCATTTTGGAGTGGACGCAGATTACGCTTCTGGTCTCATGTGGCATCCTATTGGCGATCTGCGCCCGACAGATGCCCGTGCTCAATGAGGGCTTTGTGACCTTGGCCATACTCCCCTTGATGGCCAGTGTGCGCGAGCTGGATCAGATACTCGACCAATATATCTTCGATGGCGCCTGGCAGGCCATCGTCAGCCTGTTGTTGGCGTACATCTTATTCATCGTCTGGAAACACGGCTTTTTCCTCAGGCAACAGATCCTACGCATCTTGGCCGCGGCGCCGGCGGGCATCTTGTTATCCGCCTTCCTGGCCGTCGTGTTTTCGCGCTTGTTCGGCCGCCAGGCATTCTGGGAGGCCGCGCTGCAAGAGCACTATCTACGACTGATAGCACGCATTGTAGAGGAGGGAAGCGAGTTATTCGCCTATCTCTTATTGCTGTTCGGCTGCCTCGAGTTCCTGGTATTCGTGTTGTCCTGCAAGGGAAATACTCATGGCGATGACACCAGGCGTCTCTCCCATTCAAAGACCTGAGACAGGCACTGCCGCAGGGGTTATTTAAACCCGCGCGTCTCGCGGATGCGTTCGTAGGCGCTGCGGATCTCGTGGGTCTTTTCTTCCGCCAGCTTCATCATCTCCTTAGGCAGCCCCTTGGCGGCGAGCTTGTCCGGATGGTGTTGACTGGTGAGGCGGCGATAAGCCTTCTTGACCTCGGCATCGCTGGCGGTCTCATCGATATTGAGGATGGCATAGGCGTCTTCCAGGGACGGCCCTTGATCACGTCCGGCCTGCTGGTGATGTATCTCGGCCTGGATCATGTTCACCAGCCGTTCGAAGGCATCCAGGGGGAAGCCAAGCTGGACACAGATCTTTTCCATCACCTCGCGCTCGCTGGCCTGCAGCTGACCGTCGGCAAAGGCGGCGCTGAGCTGGATCTCGATGAACATGCGGGTGAGGTTCTGTTGACCGCGCAGTGTCGTGCGTAGGCGCTCGAGCATGGCATCCAGATCGAAATCCGGCTGCTTGCCGCGCCCAAAATAGTCGACGGCCATGCGCTGGGCATTGTCGTTCAGCCCCATGCGTTGCATCACCTGGCGCGCCAAGGCGATCTCCTGCTCGGAGACGCGGCCGTCGGCCTTGGCCAAGTGGCCCATGATCCCGAAGGTGGCCTCAAAAAAGATCTGCTGAACCTGGACTTGGTGTTTGGCCAGGGAGCTGAGCACAAAGCCCCCGGCCAGCCGAATCAGATTCTTGTCCAGCTGATGCCCCAGAATGAGACCGATCAGCAGACCGAGAAAACCACCCAGCCAATATCCCAGCAGCGCGCCTATCAGCTTACCCAGCAATGTTGTTCTCCTTGCGTATGCGTGTGCGAAACTGCACATATTACATGCTCGCGGCGCCAGCGTCGCGGCCAGGGATGTATAATCAAGGCATTGAATTCACAAACAGAAAGGTCAACCGTGCGCGACGACAAGCTATCCCCCACCCTGCAGCTCGCCCTCGATCTGATCGGCCGCCCCTCGGTCACACCGGAGGACGCCGGCTGTCAACAGACCCTGATCGCGCGCCTGCAGGCCATCGGTTTCCGGGTCGAGCCGTTGCGCTTCGAAGAGGTGGATAATTTCTGGGCCCGGCGCGGCGACAGCAGACCGCTGCTCGCCTTCGCCGGCCATACCGACGTGGTACCCACCGGGCCGTTGGACCAGTGGGATTCGCATCCCTTCGAGCCGCAGATCCGCGACGGGCTGCTCTACGGCCGCGGCGCCGCCGACATGAAGGGCAGCCTGGCGGCCATGGTCACCGCCTGCGAGCGCTTTGTGGGCCGGCATCCGCAGCACCAGGGGGCTATCGCCTTCCTCATCACCAGTGACGAGGAAGGCCCCAGCATCAACGGCACCGTCAAAGTGGTGCAGACCCTGGAACAACGCCAGGAGAAGATCGACTGGTGCCTGGTGGGCGAACCCAGCAGCAGCGTGCAGGTCGGCGACGTGGTCAAAAACGGCCGCCGCGGTTCCCTGGGCGCGCGTCTCATCGTCACCGGCGTGCAGGGCCATGTGGCCTATCCGCATCTGGCCGACAACCCGGTGCATGGCCTCGCCCCGGTGCTGGCCGAGCTGGCGGCCACGGAGTGGGATAAAGGCAACGAGCACTTTCCGCCCACCACCTTCCAGATCTCCAACATCCACGCCGGCACCGGCGCCACCAATGTCATCCCGGGCCAGGTGGAAGTGGTGTTCAATTTTCGCTTTTCCACCGAGACCACGGCCGAACGCTTGCAACAGCGGGTCGAGGCCATTCTCGACCAGCACGGGCTCAACTACTGCATCGACTGGAACCTCTCCGGTCAGCCCTTTTTGACCCCGGCGGGCGAGTTGGTCAGCGCCGCCTGCAGCGCCATCCGCGCAGTCACCGGCAGGGATACCCAGCTATCCACTGCCGGCGGTACCTCCGACGGTCGTTTCATCGCCCCCACCGGCGCCCAAGTGCTGGAATTGGGGCCGGTCAACGCCACCATCCACAAGGTCAACGAGTGTGTCAGTGTTGCGGATCTGGACACCCTGTCCGATATATACGAGAAGATTCTGGAACAATTGCTGCTATAACTAACTCAAGATGCACAATCAATAAGGAGCCCGCCGTGACTGACGAAAAAAGACGATTCAGCCGCATCCCCTTCGATGCCACCGTGCTGCTCAGCACGGGCGGCAAGGAATGGCGTACCGCCATGCTGGATATCTCGCTCAACGGCCTGCTGGTCAGGGCGCCTGAGGATTGGGACCCGGTGGTCGGGCAGCAGTTAAACGCCGAGATCCTGTTTTCCGATGCCGGCCCCGTCATCTCCGCCGAGGTGGCCGTGGCCCATCGTCAGGATGGCCGTGTAGGCCTGCAAGTCGCCAACATCGATGTGGACAGCGTCGCCCACCTGCGCCGCCTGGTGGAGCTGAACCTGGGCGACGCGGCGCTGTTGAACCGGGAGCTGGAACTGCTCAACTGGAAATAGGCCGCCCGGGACTCGCCCGCACTTCCCATCCTCCGCTTCATCTCGCTGCCAACGGTGGCGAGAAAGCCGGGCTAGAACACATCCACCGCATCGCCCAGTCGTTCCACGGCGATAATCTCCATATCCTGCAGACTGCCGCGCTTGGGGGCATTGGCCTTGGGCACCACCGCCCGCTTGAAGCCGTGCTTGGCTGCTTCCTTCAAGCGCTCCAGGCCGCCCTGCACCGGCCGGATCTCCCCCGCCAGCCCGACCTCGCCGAAGACGATCATGTCCTTGGGCAGGGGCCGGTTGCGCAGGCTGGAGAGCCCGGCCAGCAACAGCGGCAGATCGGCGGCGGTCTCGGTGACGCGCACCCCGCCCACCACGTTGATGAAGACGTCCTGGTCGTAGGTGGCGATGCCGCCGTGGCGCTGCAGCACCGCCAGTAGCATGGCCAGGCGGTTCTGATCCAGGCCCACGGTGACGCGGCGCGGATTGCCCAGATGGCTCTCCGCCACCAGCGCCTGCACCTCCACCAGCAGCGGCCGGCTGCCCTCGCGGGTGACCATGATGACGCTGCCCGGCACCTGTTCCTGATGACGCGATAAAAAGATAGCCGAGGGATTGCTCACCTCCTTCAGCCCCTTCTCGGTCATAGCGAACACGCCCAGTTCGTTGACCGCGCCGAAGCGATTCTTGATGGCGCGCACCACGCGAAACTGGCTGCTGCTGTCACCCTCGAAATACAGCACCGTATCCACCATGTGTTCCAGCACGCGCGGCCCGGCCAGGGTACCTTCCTTGGTGACATGGCCCACCAGAAACAGGGCCGTGCCGCTCTTCTTGGCGTAGCGCACCAGTTGCGCGGCGCTCTCGCGCACCTGGGCCACCGCCCCCGGCGCCGACTGCAGCAACTCGGTGTAGATGGTCTGGATGGAATCGATCACGACCACCTGGGGCTGCTCGTTGCGGGCGTGATTGAGAATGGCCTCAATATTGGTCTCGGCCAGCAGCCGCACCTTGTCGGCAGTCAGATTTAAACGGTGGGCGCGCATACTGACCTGCTCCAGCGACTCTTCGCCGGTGACGTAGAGCGTGTTCAACTGTTCACTCAGCAGCGCCAGCGTCTGCAATAACAAGGTGGATTTGCCGATGCCCGGATCACCGCCAATGAGGATCACCGAACCCGGCACCAAGCCGCCGCCCAGCACCCGGTCCAGCTCGGTCTGGCCGGTGGGAGTGCGCGCCACATCGCCGGGTTTGACCTCGGCCAGGGACTGCACCACCGCCTCGGCACTGCCGGCATAGCCGGAAAAGCGCGGATTGGACTTGGCCGGGGCGGCCACCGCCACCACCTCCACCATGGCGTTCCAGGCATTGCAGTCCGGGCACTGACCGGCCCATTTGGGTTGCTGCGCGCCGCACTCGGTGCAGCTATAGACAGTTTTTGATTTGGCCATACCGGGAAAAACAGCTCAGAATGTCGTGTAAGGAGCGGTCGCCGACGGCGACCAATTCAATCCTACAACTTTATCACGGGAGTCGACATGCGTCGAAGCAAGCACTGGGCCATTCTATCAATGTGTATCAGCGGCACCGCGCTGGCGGCAACTGTCACGCTAGGCGATTTTTCCCAGAGCGGACTAGACGGGTGGGAAGAGGAGTCATTCGCCGGGCACACCGATTACCAAGTGGTCGAAATGAACGGCCGCAAGGTCCTGCGCGCCGACACCCAGGCCAGCGCCTCGGGCCTGTTTCGCGAAATCGACATCGATCTCAATAAAACGCCCTACCTCAACTGGTCCTGGAGAGTGGACAACATTTATTCGGGCCACAACGAGCGCAGCAAACAGGGCGATGATTACCCGGCGCGGGTCTACGTGGTGGTCTCGGGCGGCCTGTTTTTCTGGAAGACCAAGGCCATCAATTACGTCTGGTCCAGCAACCAAGCCGTCGACACCACCTGGGACAATGCCTATACCGGCAACGCCAAGATGATCGCCGTGCAATCGGGCGCCGCTGACACCGATCAGTGGATCACGGAAAAACGCAACGTGCGCGAGGATTTCAAACGTCTGTTCGGCGCAGACATCGATGAAGCCAACGCGATCGCCATCATGAGCGACAGCGACGATACCGGACAAAGCGCCATGGCCTGGTATGGAGATATTTACCTCAGCTCTGAATAATCCAGGCGGCTCATGGCCCCGGGCTGTGTTCCAATCTCGACGCCTGATCTTGCAAGCGCCAATCGCCGCGCAGCAAGGCCTGGAATGTTTCCGGGTCCACTGCCGGGCTGCAATAAAAGCCCTGGGCGAAATCACAACCGCGGCGTCGTAAGTGGGCCAGCTGCTCGGCGTCCTCCACCCCCTCGGCAATCACGCGCATGCCCATAGCATGCGCCATGGCGATAATGGAATCGGCGATGGCGGCATCGTCGGAATCGACCGTGATGTCGCGCACGAAGGACTGGTCGATCTTGAGGGTATCGAACGGAAAGCGCTTGAGATGGCTCAACGATGAATAACCGGTACCGAAGTCATCCATCGACAGTCGCAGCCCCATGGCCTTGAGTTCAGCCAAGATTTTGGCCGCCTGGACCGCGTCCTCCATAACCAGGCTCTCGGTCAGTTCCAGTTCCAGGGCCTCGGCGGGCAGACCTTCTCGATCGAGCGATTCGCGTATCGTCTGCGCCAGCTGTGCCTCGCGGAATTGGCGTGCCGACAGATTCACCGCCACGCTACCGCTCAACAATCCCTCGTCGCGCCAAATCCGGGTCTGCCGGACCACCTGTTCAAAGATCCAACGACCGATGGGCAAAATCAAGCCGCTGGCCTCGGCCACGGGAATAAAGCGCGCCGGCGAAACCGCGCCATAACGCTTAGACTGCCAACGCAGCAGGGCTTCGGCGCCGACGATCCTTTCATTTACAACACTGATCTGTGGCTGATAACACACCTTTAATTCACCGCGCTCAACGGCACGGCGCAGCTCGCCCTCCATGGCCAGAAGGTCGACGGCCCGGTCGTGCATCTGGCGGGTAAAGAAACGGTAGCGCCCGCCGCCTTCCGCCCGCGCCTGGTTCATCGCCACGTCGGCATTTCGCACCAGCACCTCACTGCGGTCGCCGTCACGGGGATACAGGGCGACGCCGATGCTGAAACCCACATACACTTCCTGTCCGTCGATGGATTGAAGGTTGCCGACACTCGCAGTGATCTTTTCCAATACCGGACCGACATCGTCGGGCCGTGCCAGCTCCGAGAGCACCACAACAAACTGGTCCGCCGCCAAGCGCGCGACACTATCCCCCGCCCGCACGGCGCCCCGCAAGTCTCGCGCCACCTGCTTGAGGAGCAGATCGCCGACGGCATGTCCGAGGGAATCGTTGACCATTTTGAAACGGTCGATATTGAGGATTAGCACGGCCACATCGCGCTTGGCTCGTTGGCAATGAATTATGGCCTGTTCAAGACGCTCAACCATAGCAGGCCGGTTGAGCAGGCCGGTTACCGAATCATGAAACGACAGATAGCGCACACGTTCGTCCAGGCGGCGCTGCTCGCTGAGATCGGTGGCGATAAGGATATAGTTCATCACCGCACCCGCTGCATTACGCACGGCACTGATAGACAACCAGGTCGGATAGGTCTGCCCGTTGCGCCGCCGGCTGGCCACCTCGCCCTGCCAATGGCCGTCGTGGTCGACGGTCTCCCACATAGTGTTGTAGAAGGTATCGTCGTGAATGCCTGGATCCAGCATGGTCGGTCCTTGACCTTTCACTTCCTCGGCGGCGTAGCCGGTCATTTTATGAAATGCCGGGTTGGTGTACACGATGCTGCGCTCGGCATCCGCGATTACGATCGCCTCATTGGCATTATCGAACACCATGGCCGCAAGACGCTGCTGCTCGGCCGCTTGCTTGCGGGCGCTGATATCGCGCACCACACTGACGACTTGAGTCGCTTCCAACGCCTCGCCGGCGTCGATCATCGTGATGGTGTTTTCCGTATCAATAATCGTACCGTCACGACGCCGCAGCTGATATTCCATTTGCACCGTACCCGTTTCCGCCAGTTTGGCGTCGTAGTCTCGGCTAAATCGTTCGAAGTGCTCATGGTCTACATGCAGCATCTCGGTATCCCGGCCGATGAGTTCTTCGGGCCGATAACCCAGGATTTCGGTGACCGCATCGTTACATGCGACAATGCGGCGGTCTTTGGGGTCGATTACGAACACCGCTTCGCGCAGGCTGACGAAGATCTTTTCCAACAGCTTTTTTGCATCTCTGAGTTCGCGGTAAGCCTGCTCACGCTCGGTGATATCGTTGCCCTGACTGAGTATGGACAACACATCCCCCTGCTCATCGATGAGAATGGAGTTATACCAAATGCAATCGCGCACCTCGCCGCTACGGGTGTAGTTACGATTGCGAATCACTGAGCGGCTGCTGCGCCGGCTCAACAGTTCGGCGGTGGCGTCCTCGACCCATTGCCGGTCCTCATCGTGGATAAAGCGCCAGGTTATCCACGGGCGGCCCAACACCTCGGCGGCCGACCAGCCGAACATGATCTCGGCCTGCGGCGACCAATAGCTAACGCATAGATTTCTGTCCAATTCCAGCACGGCCAGCGGCGAGTTCTCCAAATGATCGCGCAGGCGCTGCTCGATGTGCCGCTGGCGACTCAGATTTTCAAAAAAAGCGACCACATAACTGGGTTCGCCGCGGGCATTTCGCACCAGGGTGCCTGTCACCCGTAGCGGCAGTCGCGCCCCGTCGGCGCGTCTAAAGTCCGTTTCTACGGACAGGGTATCCACATCCCCCCAAAACAAGCGGCGCATATCAGTGCTATCCACCGCCGTGTTCCCGACGGTGCACATTGTCACAAAATCCAACTGTCGGAGTTCACCGCGGCCGCAGCCCAACATGCGACACAAACTGTCGTTAACCTCCACCCATTCACCGCTGATATTGAGATAGGCCACCCCCAAGGGGACGTGACCGAATGTCTGTGCAAAACGCTCCACCTGGTTTTTCAGACTGAGGGTCTTACGCTCCTGCCAGCGCAGTAATAAATAGAGTAACAATCCGGTGAGTGTGATAAAGACCCAACCCTTGAAGGTTTGCCCACGGGTCAAGCTGTCCACGTCATCGATCAGTAAACGTAATCCGTAGTCGGACAACACGATCCAGACCGCAGACAGTACCAGGTAGACAATAAGCAATTGTGTATGGCTTCGATTGAGCCGAAAACGTGACATCATGGAAGTCGCACCCCCAAGGACTGCAGCCGCGCCGGAACCGGCGTCCCCGTCACGAGGACAGAGGCATTCTTTACGAGTTTAGGGCCTATGCAGCGGTTTATGCGCCACATGGGCATTATTGCAATCCACTGACAGTGAGACTGCAGACCCACGGCCGAACCAGCCGTCACACTATGTATAGCTTCAACCCGGCGTCGTGTCGATGCACCCACTTGCAGCCCCCCTTAAAAACCCCTTAAGGTTTGTCGGGCTGCTCTTGTTGCAGCAGTCTGAAATCGTTGAAAAACACCTTCAAAGTCGCCGCCGGCACCGAACGACCGGCGCCGCCGGCATTGACCCCCACGGCCGGTCCCTTGCACCGGATATCGATCTCATAGGCGGTATCATATTCAACCTGCCAATCAGGCGGCGGCGTAAGCGCCCAACGCCAGGCAGCGCGCACCAGGGGCGCGACGCGCTCCGGCGCGACCGTCTCAAAGCGGATCCCGTGGTTACGCTCAAGCATCGCCATCAAGTCCCGCGCCTGGGCCTTGCAGGTGTGTAGATCATCCACAAACCGCGTGGCGGCGATACGATAGATGCGCCCTTGTGACGGCGTGATGCGCACCGAATAGCGATCGAATTCGGGCTGGCGCTGGCGGGGCAACACCGCGCACCACTCCCCCAAATCGCAGCCCCGGCGCAATGATTGATCCAACACCGTGCCGAGCTCAAAGCCGAATACCGCCTTGGGCAATGACGGCGATTGCGCCGCGGCCGGCGCCCCCGCATACAGGACCAGGGCCGCGCACAGCGCCCCTATACCGTATCCGGCCACGCTAGCGCGCCAAGTGAAGAAAGTGCATATGCTTTTCATACTGGGCCAGGACGTCACCGATCAACTGCTCCTTGGTATAACTGTGCACATCGTAATGCTGACTGCCTTCGCTGAGATGAACCTCGGCGCGGTAATAGCGCTTGCTCTCGTCCACGCTGGCGTCGAACTCGGGAAAGGCAAAAGTCGGCAATAGATGACTGACCGCGTATACGCCGTAGACAAAGGCTTGGGACTCGCCTTGCTGCACGGTGAGTTCGACACTCTTGTCCCCATGCGCGACATTCACCTCCAAACCGGACTTGTGAATCTCCGCCGCCACCTCATCCAACGCCGGTTTCACCACCGCGGCGAGAAAACGGGAGATCTCGGCCTCATCCGGATAGCTGATCAGTTTTTTAAGCTGCTGCCGCCAATTCACCTTGGCGCCGCCCATGATCGGCGTCGCCGGCACCCCCTGCGCCAGGCGCTTCGCCCCCTCCATACGCAGCCCCTTCACCAGGCCGTAGCAGATCACCAGCATGATCAGGGTAAACGGCAGTGCCCCGGCGATAGAGGCGGTCTGCAATGCCGTGAGCCCCCCGGCCAGCAACAACACGGCGGCCACCACGCCTTCCATCACTGCCCAGAAAATACGTTGCCACACCGGCGGATCGGCATGGCCGCCGGAGGTGATGATGTCTATCACCAATGAGCCGGAGTCTGACGAAGTCACGAAAAAGGTTACCACCAAAAGCGTGGCGATACCCGAGGCGAGCAGGCTCCATGGCAGCTGCTCGAACAATACAAATATCGCCGTGGGCACATTGGCGGCGACGGCCTCGGAGATGGTACCGGGGAGATCACCCAATTCCATACTGATGGCGGTACCGCCGAAAAAGGTCATCCACATGAAGGTAAATCCCACCGGCACGAACAGCACCCCCAAGATAAATTCACGAATGGTTCGGCCACGCGACACGCGCGCGATGAACATGCCCACAAAAGGCGACCATGCAATCCACCAGCCCCAATAGAACAGGGTCCAACCGCCGATCCAGCCGCTGGGTTCATAGGCATAGAGGTTGAAGGTCTTACTGATCACTTCGCTGAGATACAGCCCGGTGTTTTGCACCAGCGTCTGCAACAGAAACAGGGTGGGGCCGGCGACCAGCACGAACAGCAGCAGGGCGACGGCGAGTATCAGATTAAGTTCGGAAAGCCGCTTGATGCCGGCATTCAGGCCCGCCACCACCGAAGCGGTGGCAAATACGGTAATTACGGCGATCAGACCGATTTGGACGAAGGTAGACTCGGGGATCTCAAACAGATAATTCAGCCCCGCGTTGACTTGCAACACCCCCAAGCCCAACGACGTGGCCACACCGAACATGGTGCCGAGCACGGCAAATATGTCCACCACATGACCGATAGGGCCATAAATACGTTCACCGATAAGCGGATATAGGGCCGATCGTATGGTCAACGGCAGACCGTGACGAAAACCGAAATAGGCCAACGCCAGACCCACCACTGCATAAATTGCCCAAGCATGCAGGCCCCAGTGGAAAAAGGTGATGGACATGGCCTCACGTGCCGACTCCACCGTGCTGCCCTCGCCCACCGGCGGACTGGTAAAGTGCATGACCGGCTCGGCAACCCCAAAGAATAACAAACCGATTCCCATGCCGGCGCTGAACAGCATGGCAAACCAGGACATATAGCTGTAATCAGGGGTGGAATGCTCGGGGCCGAGCTTGATATCGCCGTAAGAACTCAAGGCCAGTGTGACACTGAACAACAAAAAAAACGCCACCGCCAATAAGTAAAACCAACCGAAGGTATGGACGATCCACCCCTGCACATCGGTGAACACGGTAGCGGCGAACTCGGGGGCGATAACGCCGAAGAGGACAAAGGCCAGAATCAACGCCGCAGAGCCGAAGAACACCGGCGGATTGATTTGCGACTTTTTCTTCTCAGCGGGGAATTCCGCGGTCTGATTATCATTCACGCTAATACTCCTGTTGGAATGCGTTCGCCCTTGCGCCGCTACGGCGCAGACCTGAAACAGCGCCGCTACGGCGAAGACCTGAGGCAGCGCCGCTACGCCCAAGCCGGAATCGAGGCTTCATCCGGCCATCAAAAATAGAGGCCGAAATTGATATTGAAGCGCGCCTGCCATGTATCGTCGGCGTTGGCGCCGAGGCGATCGCCGAAAGCGGCTTCACCGCCGACAAACTCATTGCCGTTGGAATACACCAAATCGGTGTAGATGTACCAGCCGCCGTTGGCCCAGGCTGCGCCCAAGGTCATGAGTTCGCTGTCGTTAAAGCCGTTGACCTGTTTATGCACCGCGCTGTATTCGACGTAGGGCGTGACGGAATCGAGCCAGCCGACGCCCGGTGTTTCGAGGCGGTAAATCAAGGACAAGGCCGGGATCCACGCCTCTGCCGCCACGCTCACCGGAAAATCGTAGGCGCCCATTTGCACCAACTGATCCGTCCCCAGCGGCTGCGCGGCATCCACATCATATCTATAGTAAGTGAGCTGACTCGTGAGTGCAAAGTCGCCCCAGCGGTTGATCATGTGCAAGGAGGCGGCGCGATGGTCACCGTCGTCGTGGCGGCCCTGACTCTCCAATTGCCCGTATTGCAGGGAAAAGCCCAGTTCATTGGTGATGTCGTGATAGGACAAGGTGTAGACGCCGCGTAGATTGACTTGATGGCGTTCTGCGTAGCCGCCGCCGCTTTCGTTCACCACATCATAGGAATAGCGGGCGCTATCTTCGGAAAAACCGATATAGCTGCCTTCATCGGTGAGATAATAGCCGACGTCCCACTGCCAGTCGCCCAGGGCCTTGGAATAGCGCACGCCCAAATCCATATCGTCGGCCAGTCCGACGTAGTAGTGTTGATCGAAAAACCAGCTCTGCGATACACCGTAGTGTGGATGCGGCCCGAACGGCACCCGATTCACGCCGACTTGCAACTCGCTTTGATCCGCGAAGCGGTAACCCAGCCAACCGGTATGCAGAAAATTGTAACCGTCATACCAACGGTACTCCAGCTTGCCGAGGTAGGCGCCACTGAGCAGGTCCAGGTTAAGGCGGAAGGTGTCCAGGGAAAAATTGCCGCCGTCGCGCACGGCGCGCGAGGCGCCCTCGGTCTCCGGATAATCGCCAACGGTATAGTTCACCCGCATGGCGCCGCCGACGCTCAAGGGACCAAACTGGATGTCGTCTGAGGTGGGTGTGGCCGGGGGCTCCAGAGCGTCGACCTGCTGCGCCGCATACAACAATGCCGGGGTGATCAAGCACATCCCCGTGACGCTAATTTTTAACCATGTGACCTGCATTGATCAAAGCTCCAAGGCCGCCGCGGGCACTGCGGAACACACGAGGGCACCGCTGGACGAGGGCTTCAACTATTGACGGCCTGGGGAAAAAAGGCATTGACGTATCTCAATCCCGATGCGTGGGCAGAATGGCGTCAAGCCGCCCGGCCAGACGCCAGGGACAGTCAGCGGCGCCGATCAAATAACGCCGGATTGTGTTTGATAAAGGCCTGTATCCAGCGATACAGGAATGATTCATTGCGGGCCGCCTTGAGATAACCATAGCCCAGCATCGAGATCACCAAAGCCCCCAAGGCGTCGACGATCAGGTCCCACATGGTATCGGTCAGGCCGGAAGGGTCGCCGAACATGGCCTTTTGCATATTCATCCCCAACAGACTGTCCATGGCGTATTCAAAGATCTCCCACAGGACACCAATCCCCAGCGCAAACAGGAAGGCGAAAAAGGCAACGAAACCGGGATTCATGTGCAGGTCGATCTTTTCCGTTTCGTTGAGTACATACACCAACAAAAAGCCGACGATTCCCAGCAGCAGCCCGGAACTGGTATGCAGGGCGATGTCCCACCACCAGAAGCGGGTGTAATAACCATGCACTTCGCCGAGGTACAAAGAGGCGAAAATGAAGCCGATGGCGAGCAGTTCGAACTCGGGGGGAATATAAACCCGAAAGCGCCGATGCAACAGCACGGGAATCAGGGTAATGGCGATAATCCCGAGGGTAATCGCCGCGGTGAGCCATTGCTGTCCCCACAAGGCAACACCGGCCTCCAACAGCAGGATCCCCTTCAACAAGAAGCTCAAACGACGATGTATGGATTCGGCTTTCATACAATGGCCAAGGACGAAAAATGTGCCGCCATTGTAACCGCTCTCAATCGGGCATCCAAAACACGGGGGATGAAACCATCAATTCAAGTGCGTCCCACCGGCGAGGCTCTCTAGAATTTCTCCTTACCCGCCCTGTTGAGATTATTGATCCTTGTCCTGCCCAGCATCTTGAGCAACAGGTTGCGACACCAGCGCAACAACGGATAAAGAATACGTGACAAGGTGCGGGAACGAAACATCCAATAATTGAGACGATTGAACAGACCCGAGCGGCTGCTGATCAGCGCCAGGGCATGGATGGCATCGGAGCCATAGTAGTATTGATCACCCATTTTCAGCACCATGCCCTGATCCACATCCAGGCCCCGTGCGGTAATCTCCTTCATGATCTCGCTGTCTTCCCGGGCATTAACGATCTTCAGCTCGCCGACACTCTCTTTGATGCGCAGCACCTGAGAATATCGTTCGCAGACGGGGCACTCCCTGTCATACACCAAAAGTATTTCCTTGTCCGATTCACCCGCCATGGTGTGCTATATGGATTCAGCGATCATTGATGCGTCAATTGCAGCTGCGCCATACCGAAGTTGATCCCGTCCGGATCGCTGGCCACCACGCGCAGCCGCTGCGTGCCTACAGCAGGCACGGTGATCTGGCCGTTGAAGACACTGCTGCGGCCGGCATAGCGCAAAGGCGTCTCGGCGACCACCTCATCGCCGTTAAGCAGCTGTGCCTTGATGGTGTATTGATTGGAATCCCAGAGGCCGCCGGGCTGGGTGGGACAACCACACATCATGCGCACCCGCGCCTCAACGGCCACCTCTGCGCCCGCTTCTGCCCCAGACAGCTCGCCCGGCGCCAGTACTTCAACGATAAAACCGTGCAGTGTCAGCACCACGCCGTCACCGCTTATGTGATGACCCGGCAGCATCAACAAGGTGGTGGATACCGACTGTAAGGCCTGAGAAAAATCCAACGGACCCTCGGCGCTGATCGCCACTCGAGTCGGCCGGGACAAATTTAACGTAGTAGCAAACTGGGCCGCGCCCGGCACGGCATAGATCGTCTCGCCGCGATTATGCGCCTGGCGCATGATCTTGTCGGTACTGCCGGAATCACCGCGTTGCCGCCCCTCGGCCAACACCTCGCCGGTGTCGGCGTCACGCACCACGATCGCCGCCCCACCCACCGAGTCCTGGATCAACTTGGCGTCTTGCGCCACTACCCGCACAGTGAGTTCCGTGGCCACGCCCTGCGCCGCGGCGGCATGCACCGACAGGCCGGAACACATGACCAGGCACGCCAACATACGGCGCCCCCAGGTCTGCCGCAACGCTAACGCTTCAAGTAAAACCATGAGGTCTCCCTGTTATGACATTAAAATGGATGTGGAGTGACATTATCGCACCAAGCACCACGAAACCTGACGCTGGCATGGACGAACCCCCCTCACAGATCGTATTGACTCAACTCATTGTGGCGAATCATGGCCCGCAACTCGCTGATATATTCACTGCCGCGCTCCGAGTAGCGTTCCAATCCTGCCGCCAATTTGGCGCCGGTCACCGCCTTGTCCGCGGCCCGCAACTGGGCGCGCAGCTCGCGCAACGGCCGATAGGCGGCATGGGTATTAAGGTTGCGAATATAGCTCTCCACCGAGCCCCGCGGCGAGTCGTATACGGCCACTTCGTGGCGCTTGCCTGCGTCGCGACTCGAGGGCACCAGGCCGCAGCCCGCCTCGAAACACCATTGCCCGAAAAAATTGTAGCCCTGCTGGGCAAACCGCGAGGTGCCCCAGGCACTCTCGTTGGCCGCCTGCACCAGCGCCAACGAGGGCGGTACCACATCCACTCGTCTGAGCAGGGTCTGCCAATCCGCATCACTGTGGATATCGAAAGCGTCCACGCGATAGCGTTGCGCCAGCACCTTGATGCGGCGCTCATCCCAGCCGCCGATGGCATGGCGATTTCGGTTCCAGCTCTGGAGCCGACGGCGAGTCTGCAAAATTTCCTGGTTGCGCTGCTCCACCAGGGGCAAGAGATATTCAAAAAATGCCTGCTTACGTTCCGGACCCGCGACATATCCTTGAAAATCGGGCACGCCGGGACGCTGAACTGCAAACCCCATCACCAGCGCCAATACGATCGGGGCGGCGAAGGCGATCAAGTGCTTGGCATAAGGCGCGATAGACATAGCCTCTCCTTTTGATACAGACGTATCCATGTTGTGCCTCACTTATGTCTCCATTATAGTCCTTGGCCTCACAATACAATAACTCACGACGCCGCACTCTTATTACGGCCGAGCTGTCTGAGCACTAAGGTAAGCAAGGTAATGAGCGTGAGCGGGACCACGAAATAGAACATGACGGCACTGAAACGGGGCAAGGCATCGTGCTGTGCCGCAGCCGGAATCAGATACAGGATATACGCCACATAGTAGCCCAGCAAGAGGGTCCCCTCTGCGCGGCTGATCTTAGTGCCGCTGAAATGTTGAAGGTATTACTGCCCACCACATAGGCCTTTCGAACTATAAAAGCTAACGTCCCCTTTTTATTCGTAGCCCGCCAATTCCAAATAGCCGCTGCCGATGATCGGCTCGCCGTCGGCCTGCCCCGTCACCGCCACGGCACCTTCCCAGTAACGCACCGAGAGAGTCATCTCCTGCTGCTGCAGGCGCGGCGTGACGTCCAGTCGCAGGCCATGATCCGGGAGAGTGAGACGCCAGTGGACCGGATAGCGGATGCGGGTCTGCGGACTGATCCAGTGGTCCAGCACCTCCAGCTGCACATCATCCCATTCCAATCGTTGTACATCCCCTTGCGGGCCGACCAATACGCCGGCGCTATGGCGATCGACACTGCCGTCTTTGTGGCGCAGGCGGTAATACATCAAGTCCCGACCGTCGTCGAGTTGCAGGGCGAACCAGTCCCAGCCGGCCTGGTCCGGCGCCAACGCCGAGGTGGACCACTCCCGGTCCAACCAGCTGTGGCCTTGGACCCGAAAGGTCTGATCCTTGATACGGATCTCACCTCGAGTCGGCATGCGCGTGAAGGAGTAATAATAGGATGCATTGCCGGGCTCGGCGCTCTTCTGACTCAGACCTTGTTCGCCCTGCAATACCGGCGGCTTGGCGCTGTCGAGTCTCAAGGAGACGGCGATATCACCCTGCGCTGCGCGAAGCTTCAGGGGCAGAAAGCCGTCATGCCCCCCTTCGACGCGCCAATCCTCCAGCCACACGGCGAAGGGCTGGGTCTGGGCACCGGCGAGACGTTGGTCGGCGCGGGCGAAGCGTTCGAATGAATGGAAACGTTCGCCCTGCACATCGGTGAGGGCGAAGTGGGCCATGTAGAGATGGTTGGCGCGCCACGCCGACGGCGCGCCTGCTACCCTGCCCGGCTTGAGGCCGATACGAAACAAGGTGAGCTGATAGCCGAAGCGGCGCCCGTCCTCGGTCTGCAGATTGCCGGTGAAATACCACCACTCGGTCTTGTACGCGGGATGGGGGCCGTGGTCTGCGGGGAATGAGAATTCACGCCGCTCGGTGGCGCGGGCCCAGCCCGCACTGTCGCCCGCCAGGGTCTCGGCCAGGCCGCTACCCTGTTGTTGCGCGGGCGTCGGTATCTGGTGGCCCGGTTGCAGCCACCACCCCAGCATCAGCATCAATACCAGCACCATACTGAGTAACAGCAGACGACGCATCACTCCCCCCTCAAGGCCAGGGCGGGTGAGGTGCGCGCCATGCGCCAGGCGGGATAGAGTCCCGCCAGCAGTGCGGCCAGCACGGCAAAGCCCAGCGCCGACGCCAATTGCATGAAATCCACGTCCATCGGCATACCCCAACCGAAGGCGCGGCGGTTGATCACATGGATCAACACCCAGGCCAGCACCAGGCCCAAGGGCAGGGCCAACAATCCGGCCAGCAGCCCCATCAGCCCGGTCTCGCCGCTGACCAACAGCCACAGTTGCCGCGGCGTCAGCCCGATGGCGCGCAACACGGCCAACTCCCGCGCGCGTTCCAGCTGCAGGGCCATCAAGGCGGTGAGGATGCCGACGAAGGCCACCAGCAGGGTGAGCAGGCGCAGCACGTCGGTAATGGCGAAGGTGCGATCGAAGACTTGGAGGGTGGCGGCGCGGATCTCGGCATTGGCGCGCAGACGCAGGGGCGCTTGCGCTGGCAACAGGGCGCGCACACGATCCATGATGTGCGCGACATCGGCCGATTCCTGAAGATAAACACCGATGGTGGAAATCACCGGGTCCTGCCACAGCCGTTCGTAGAGTTCCCGGCGCAGGGTAATACGACCGTGCTCGGCGCCGTAATCGCGATAGATGCCGATCACCCGGAAGCTCCGCTCGCCCTGGGCCGTGGGCAGGGACAGGGTATCGCCCAGCGCGACGCCGTGGCGATAGGCATAGGGCTCAGATACCAGCACGGTCATGCCGGACTGAAACGCCGCATAGGGCCGCGCCACTGCCTGCAGCCATTGATAGCCGGCGAAGCCCTGCGGCGGCAGGTCCAGGGCGACGATCGCTTGGCGGCGCGCGCCCACCGGCACCTCAACGCCCCGCCCCAGGCTCAAGGCCGTCACCCCCGGCAGACGGCGAATGGCGTCGACCAGGTCGCGGGACAGCCCATGGCGACGCAGATCGGGCGCCTCGGCGACGCTGAGATAGATGTCGGCGCGCAGGCTGTGTTCGATCCAGTCCACCACCGAGCCGCGAAAGCTGTGCACCATGGTGCTCACCCCCACCATGGTGGCCACGGCCACCAGCAGCGCCGCCAGGGCCACGCCGGTACGGCTCAGGGCGTTGACCACCCCCAGCAGGGCCATGCGCCCCAACAGGGCGCGACCGCGGGGCCACAGGGCCGCAGCGACGTGGATCGCCCCCATCACCAGGCGCGGCGTCAGCAGGGCATAGCCGATCACCAGGGCGAACAGTCCGACAAAGGCCGGCCCCAGGCCGGTGCCCGAATAGGCCAGCAAGATTGCCCCGCAGAGGATGGCCAGCAGTCCGACCCAGGCCAGCCGGCGCACTGCACGGCGGGTCCGGGCCTCCAGATAGGAGCGCGTCAGGGTGGCGCGCGCCGGGGTATGAGTGGCCTCCCAGGTGGGCACCAGGCTGGCCAGGACGGTGGCGCCCACGCCCAGCAACAGGCCCTTGCCCAGGCCCCAATAAGAGATATGCAGCGCCCGCAGCTCCAGGGTGTAATAGAGATCATTGATGGTGCGGGTCACCAGCCCCAGCAGGCCCTCGGCCAGGACCACGCCCAACAGCAGACCCAGTCCCGCCCCCAGCAGCCCCACCACCAGGGCCTCACCCAGCACCACCTGCCACAGCTGCGCCGCCGTCACCCCCAGCGCCCGCTGCAAGCCGAACAGACGACGTCGCTGCAACACCGAGAAGCTCATGGTGTTGAAGATGATGAAGCCGCCCACCAGCAGGGCCAGCAGACTCATGGCGGTGAGATTGGTGCGAAAGGCGGCGGTCATCTGGGTCTGGGCCTGGTCGGCCCCTTGGCGATCAATGAGCTGCACACCGGGGGGCAAGCCCTGGCGCAGCCGTTCCAGCTGCGCGCCATCATCCAGCACCAAGTCGATACGCGACAGCCGACCGACACGATCCAGGAGGCTCTGTGCCGTGGCGATATCGGCCAACAACAGATCGGCCATGCCCTGGGCCGCCAAGGGGTCCTGCGGCTGCATCAGGCCCACCAGCCGCAGACTGTGCAGCGTGCCGGCGCTGCGCACCCGCAGGCTGTCCCCCACCGCCAGCCCCAGGGCCCGGGCCGTGCCCGCCGCCATCATCACCGCGTTGGGCACAGTCATCAATTGACGCAGAAATCGTTCGCCCTGCAGCTCACTGCGGTAATCGCGCAGCGGCGAGTCGGCCAGCGGGTCCGTACCCAACAGTTGAAAGGTCCGTCCGGGAAAATCCAGCGCCACCACCGGGCCTTCAACCACCGGGGCGGAGTCGCGCAGGCCCTGCGCTATACGCAGTTGCAGATACAGGGCCTCATCCACCCCGGCCGGCCCGGCGACGATTTGATGGGTGCTGCGCCCGGCGACGGCCTGATTGGCCAGTTCCAGACTGCGCTGGGCGCTGTGGTTGACCAGGTCGATGGCCACCACTACCGCCACCCCCAGGGCCACCCCCAACAGGGATAAGGCCATCAACCAGGGGTGGCGCAACAGGTGGCGCCCGGCCGAGCGCCACAACAGGCGCTTACTCGACAAAGCGGCCATCATGCAAGCTCAACACCCGCCGCGCCTGGCGCGCCGCCTCCTCGCTGTGAGTGACCATGATCAGGGTGCTGCCGGATTGGGCCACCATGTCAAACAACAGCGCCAGCACCTGGGCGCCGGTCTCGGTGTCCAGATTGCCGGTGGCTTCGTCGGCCAACAACAGGCTGGGGTGGTGCACCAAGGCGCGGGCGATGGCCACGCGCTGCTGCTCACCGCCGGAGAGCACATCGGGATAGCTCTGGGCGCGCCCATGCAGATCCACCTGCTGCAACAGCGCCAGGGCCCGGGCCTCGCCCTGATCATCCAGGCGCCCCGACAGGGATAACGGCAACAACAGATTCTCCAGCACGGTCAGGGTGGGGATGAGATTGAAGAACTGGAACACGAAACCGATGTGTCGACGGCGAAACAGGGTGCGCTGCGTCTCCGAGCGGCGCGCGATATTATCGCCGTCGATCCAGATCTCGCCGGCATCGGGCAGATCGATGCCGCTGAGCAGATTGAGCAAGGTGGTCTTGCCCGTGCCGCTGCGCCCCAGCAGGGCCACCGACTCGCCGCGGCGGAAGTCGATGCTGAGATCGCGGAACACCCAGTGCTGGCATTCGCCTTCCTGATAGGCCTTGCGGATGTGTCGGAGTTGGATAAACGTGTCGTCGCTCATGGCCATAGGGTAGCGCATCTCGGGATGCGCTATGCCTGAGCAATATAAATCCCCCCTAACCCCCCTTTTTCAAAGGGGGGAATATCCGGGAGACGATTCACTTTTGAGTAGGGTGCACTGCCCGCACCATTAGACTTCTCATACCCGTAATCCAAACGCGCCGGCCCGCTCCAAGTTCCCCCCTTTGTAAAGGGGGGCTAGGGGGGATTTTAAGCGACTATGCCGGATTCGTAACAATCGCCGCCAACGGCGCCAGGGCGATCTCGGCCCGAAATAACACAGCGCCGTCGCCCAGCAGACCGAAACAGCGATGCCGCAGTTGCGGGATGCCGGCCCCGCCCAGCCCCCCCGCCATGGTCTCCTCGCCCTGGTCCACCAGCAGGTGCAAGACATCATTGCTCATCAGCCCGGCGGCCAACGCGCGGTCCACCGAGATGTGGTGGCTGGTATAGACCATGGGCGCCTGTTCGAAATCATGCCCCGCCTTGAAGGCCCGCTCCAGCAGGGCACAGGAGATCAGCGCGGCGGGGAACATTTCGGGAAATCTGACCTTCTCCTCCAGTTCGTCGAACCAGGCGGCCTGATCCGCCAGCGAGCCGGTGAGAAAATTCTTGGCATGGCCGGTGCTCATGAATTTGCGTTTACAGAACAGATCACCGCCCGGGACATAACTGCGATCCGGCAGCCGCCTGAGATCGGGTAGATGAGCGAGGTCGACGTCGGCGAGACATAAAGGCGCCGGTGATTCGCGCTTGTGTCCGATCAGCACCACCCCGCGTCCGTTCTTGATCACCACACGATTGCTGAGACCGGGCTGTTCAGTCGTGGTCAAGCGTGACTTTTTGATGTCCACCTGCAGCGCCTCACCCGGCCTGGCGGCACCGGCGAAGGTGAACTGATAGTTACTGAATCTCAGCCCGTGCTCGCTCACCAAAGCGGTCTCGTCATGGGCCTGACGATAGAGGCGCAGCTGTTCTTCAATCAGACACTCCAGCTGGAAACCCAACGCGATGGGACCGCCGAAGGGATTGCCGCGGATGCGCTGCCACTTGTTGGGGTCATGAAACAGATTGAAGTCGTCGGTGGCGTTGCGCGCCACATCGATGTGGAGCTGAGTGAATTGCAAGGGCGCCGGGGTCTCGGGTGCTGCCATGGCCATCGGGTATCGCTGTCTAGTCCGTTAGAACAACTCTCGCAACGACCTTAGCACAGTTCCTGCGCACGCGGCATCCACCACGGCAAAGCCCCCCGGCAGGGCTGTCCTGCCGGGGCCTGCGCGCAGGTGCTTACCAGGATTTGTAGGGCAGAAACTTGCCGTTGAGGGTGATCACCACCCGATCCCCGGCGGGGTTTTCCTCTTTGTCGATGTCCATGGAGAAATCGATGGCACTCATGATGCCGTCGCCGAATTTTTCATGGATGATCTGTTTCATGGTCTCACCATAGACATTGATCATTTCATAAAAACGATAGATCAAGGGGTCGGTGGGGATGGTCTTGTCCCAGTGCTTGTGCGGGCAAGCCTGCAGGGCGCTGGCCACTTCGTCGGGCAGGTCCAGGGTCTCGCACAGGGCGGCGGCCTGGTCGGCGGACATGGAGTTCATCCCCAGGCAGGCGGAGGTGGTCCACACCGGGGACATGCCGACGCCCTCGGCGACGGCCTCCCAGCGCTTGCCCTTGGCCTCTTTGGCGGCCAGGATCATTGCGGTCATTTCGGTCTTGGTCATGGGTTTTCTCCAGTCTAGCGTTGCTTAAGGTTGTTACAGGAATTTACGCGCCTCGGCCGCAATGGCCAGGTCGTTGATACTGGCATAGCGCTTGTGCATCAGACCGTTGGCCGCGAATTCCCAGTTTTCATTGCCGTAGGCGCGGTACCACTGCCCCGCGGCGTCATGCCATTCATATTCAAAGCGCACCGCGATGCGGTCGCCGGTGAAGGCCCAGAGCGATTTCCTCAAGCGGTAATCCAGCTCCTTGGCCCACTTGCGCTCCAGAAAGGCCTTGACCTCGGCGCGGCCGTTGAGAAACTCGTCGCGGTTGCGCCACTCGGTGTCCTCGGTGTAGGCCAGGCAGACCCGTGCCGGGTCACGGCTATTCCAGGCGTCCTCGGCGGCCTGGACCTTTTGCCGGGCGGTCTCCAGGTCAAAGGGTGGAAACGGGGGTCGGCCCTCCATGGCTCAACTCCCGGTGCGGGCCAGACGCTCGGCCTCTTCCTTGGGCATATCCCCCGCGTCCTTGGCCGGATCGACAAAGCGGGTCTCCACCGTCGCCTCGCCGGCACCGCCGGCCAACTCTTTGGAACGGGTCACCAGAAAGTCCACCAGGTGATTACGGATCTTGTAATAGCCCGGATCGTGGATGACGCTGTTGCGATTGCGCGGCCGTTCGATGGAGACCTGCACCGACTCGGCGATGCGGGCATAGGGCCCGTTGGTCATGAGCAGGATGCGGTCCGAGAGCAGGATGGCCTCGTCCACGTCGTGAGTGATCATGAACACGGTCTGCTTGCTCGCCGACCAGATCTTGATCAGCTCCTCCTGAATGACGCCGCGGGTCAGGGCGTCCAGGGCGCCGAAGGGTTCATCCATCAACAGCAGTTGCGGCTGGGTGGCGAAGGCCCGGGCGATACTGACACGCTGGCGCATGCCGCCGGAGAGTTCACTGGGCTTTTTATCGGCCGCCTCCTTCAGCCCCACCATCTCCAGGTACTTAATGCTGTGCTCGTGAACCTGCTCCTTGTTCCAATGGGGCCAGCGCGCCTTCACCCCGAAGGCGACGTTCTTCACCGTGGACAGCCAGGGCAGCAGGCTGTAGTTCTGAAAGATCACGCCGCGCTCCAGACTGGGGCCGGCCACCTCTTTGCCGTTCATAATCACCACCCCGTCGGAGGGCTGATCCAGCCCCGCCAGGACATTGAGAATGGTGGACTTGCCGCAACCGGAATGGCCGATGACGCAGACGAACTCGCCCTTTTCGATCTGGAAACTGGCGTCTTCGAATACGGTCAGGCCCGCGCCGTTGTCGGCGCCGGGAAAACGCTTGGCCAGTCCTTCGACTTCTAGAAATGCATGTGTCATGGGTTTACTCCTTGTACTGCACGAAGCGGGCCGCCGCCGACAACATCAAATCCAGCACCATGCCCACCAACCCGATCATGAGGATGGAGAAGATCACGCTGGCCAGGTCCAGATTGTTCCACTCGTTCCAGACGTAGTAGCCGATGCCGGTGCCGCCCACCAACATCTCGGCGGCGACGATGACCAGCCAGGCGATGCCGATGGAGATACGCATGCCAGTGAGAATGGTCGGCGCGGCGGCGGGCAGGATCACGGTCAGCGCGGTGCGCACCGGACTCAGCTCGTGGGTGCGCGCCACATTGACCCAGTCCTTGCGCACCCCGGCCACGCCGAAGGCGGTGTTGATGAGCATGGGCCAGATGGAACAGATAAAGATGACAAAGATGGCCGAGGCCTCCGAGTCCTTGATGATGAACAGGGCCAGGGGCATCCAGGCCAGCGGCGAGATGGGCCGCAGCACCTGGATGTAGGGATTCAGGGCCTTGTACATCAACGGCGACATGCCCACCACGAAACCGATGGGGATGGCCACCGCCGCGGCCATGAAAAATCCGGCCAGGACACGATAGATGGAATAGGCCAACTGGATGCCGATGCCCTTGTCGTTGGGTCCGGCATCATAGAAGGGGTTGCTCAACTCCTCGATGGCCAGGGCGATGATGGCCGAGGGCGGCGGGACGCGGGCCTCCTGGTCCGCACCGCCCATCAGCCGTTGGTACTCCGTCATCGCCTTGCTGGCCTCGGGCGGCTGGCTCGTCACTTCCCAGATCCCCAGGGCGAGGATCAGCAGGCCGACGGAGACCAGCGCCGCGCGCATGTTAATGGACTGCAGCATCATGTCCTCCCGATAGCGAAGCTCTTCAGGTATTCCTCCGGCTTGTTGTAGTCGAAGGTCTTGCCCATGATGGTGTAGTTTTCATAGGTCTTGCCGGGCGGCTCGTAGCCCAGCTCCTTCATCACCTGGGCGCAATCGGCGGCCAGATAGACCTCTTCGGCGATCTTCTTGTAGTCCACATCGCCCTCGATATAGCCCCAGCGTTTCATCTGGGTGAGGATCCACACCGCCATGGAGTGCCAGGGGAAGGGATCGAAGTCGATGCGATCGGGCACGTTCTTGATCTCGCCCAGGCCATCGGCGTAATAACCGGTCAGCACTTGCTCGATCACCGGCACCGGTTGGTTGAGATAGTTCTTGGGCGCGATGGCCTCGGAGATCTCCTTGCGGTTGTTGGTATTGGAGGAATAATGAGTAGCATCGATGATGGCACGCAGCAAGGCACCGTAGGTGTTGGGGTTGCTCACCGCAAACTCCTTGGAACAGGCGAAGGCACAGCAGGGGTGGCCCTCCCAGATGTCCTTGGTGAGGGTGTGCAGAAAGCCCACCTTCTCCCACACGGCACGCTGGTTGAACGGATCGGGGGAGAGATAACCGTCCAGGTTGCCGGCGCGCAGGTTGGCCACCATCTCGGGCGGCGGCACCACGCGGATCTGGATGTCCTGGTCCGGGTCCAGGCCGTGCTCGGCGACGTAGTAGCGCAGCAGGAAATTATGCATGGAGTATTCGAAGGGCACGCCGAACTTGAAGCCCTTCCACTGCTTGGGATCGCGTTTGTCCTTGTGATCCACATGCAGCACGATGGCCTGGCCGTTGATGTTCTCCACCGCCGGCATGATGTAGGGCTCGGCGCTGGAGCCGGCGCCCATGCTCATAGCCAAGGGCATAGGGGTGAGCATGTGCGAGGCGTCGTATTCCTTGTTGAGCGATTTGTCGCGCGCCACCGCCCAGCCGGCGGTCTTGATCACATCCACGTCCAGGCCGTACTTCTCATAAAAGCCCATGGGATGGGCCATGATGATGGGCGTGGCGCAGGTGATGGGCACGAAGCCGATATTGAGTTTCTTCTTCTCCAATGGACCCAGGCTGTCCTTGACCGCCGCCTTGACCGCATCCATGGGCAACAGCGAACCAAGAATAGCCGCCATGGTGCCGCCACCCACCATGCCCATGAAGGAACGCCGGCTCATTTCGTCATGGCCGAACATGCCGCGCACGATGGCGCTCTCGATGGCGCGGTCCATGATTGCTTCGGAACTGTTCAGTGCCTCAGACTCAGCGGCGCCCTGCTCGAGCGGCTGCTTGAGTTCGCCGTCGACCGTCTGACCTGTTGCACAGGTAGAACAGCCGCAGCCTTTGGCGTGTTTGAGACTGATATGGGGATCGAAGGGGTTACCTAGGCTCTTGTTGGACATGCTCGTGCTTCCTCTGCTTGCAAATGGTTCGTCATCTCAGCGTGCCGCACAGAAAAGGTGCGGCCGCGCCTGTCTCGGCAATCAGATCGAATCGGTTTATATAAAGTGTCACCGACGGCTCTCATTGCCCTACGAAAGCGTTATTGCAGAGACTGTGCCAACCCCGTAAAAGTACCCTAAGCGCTTGTTTTTGAATGCCTGCATCGAAATCACTGAGCTGTGAATCAGGCAACGAAACTTCGTAATGCTACGAAGTTTCATAGTCATCGCCACGAAGCTTCGTAGCCATGGCATGGATGTTGATAGGGTTTTAAATTGAATACATCCACAGCGCGGAGCAGCAATGCAGTCACTAGCGGCACAAACATTGGAATACCAGGCCGATGCCTGCCTGGTGCTCGATCCCTGGGGCAATCGCATCATCCAGGCCAACCGCGCGGCGCGCACATTACTCGGGTATGACAGCGAGGCGATGCAATGCCTCAAGGCCAGTGAACTGTTCCGTGACCAGCTCCCCGCCGTGGTGGTGTTTACCGAGGCGGTCATGACCCAGGGCCGTCGCTGGTGCAACGACATCATCTGTTATCACCGCCACGGCGACCCCATCACCGTGGAGATGGCCGGCAGTCGCGTCGAGCACGGCGAGCATCCCTACCTCGTTCTCAACCTGGCCGATCAGGAGCAACTGCTGGCGCAACGGGAACGCGCCGAGGCGCTGCGCTATCACCGCGCCGGCATCCGCCGTTGGAAGACCATCGAGAATATCTTCCAGGAGATCGAACGGGAGAACGCCCTCATCCTCAGCGCCGCCGGCGAGGGCATCTACGGCATCAACGCCGACGGCAAGACCACCTTCGTCAACCCGGCCGCCGAGCGCATGCTGGGCTTCAAGGCCGAAGAATTGATCGGCCGCGACATCCACGGCGCCATCCATCACAGCCATGGTGACGGCAGTCTCTACCCCAGCCGCAGCTGCCCCATCTATGCCGCCTTTGCCGACGGCGAGGTCCATTTCGTCGACAACGAGGTCTTCTGGCGCAAGGACGGCCGCGCCCTGCCGGTGGAATACACCAGCACCCCCATCGAGGACAACGGTCAGCTGGTGGGCGCGGTGGTGATCTTTCGCGACATCAGCGAACGCAAGGAGGCCGAGGCCAGACTACGCCACGCCCTGGCCGAGGTGGAGACGCTGAGAAACAAACTGGAACAGGAAAACGCCTACCTGCTGGAGGAGATCCGCAACGAACACAACTACAAGGAGATCGTCGGCGCCAGCGCCGCCATTCGCAATGTCATCAAGCAGATCGAACTGGTGGCCCCCACCGATGCCAGCGTGCTGATCAGCGGCGAGTCGGGCACCGGCAAGGAACTCATCGCCCGCGCCATTCATGAAAGCAGCGCGCGCAGCGGTCGTCCCCTGATCCGGGTCAACTGCGCCTCCATCCCACGCGAACTGTTCGAGAGCGAGTTCTTCGGCCATGTGAAAGGCGCATTTACCGGCGCGGTCTCGGACCGCGCCGGCCGCTTCGAATTGGCCGACGGCGGCACCCTGTTTCTGGACGAGGTGGGCGAGATTCCCCTGGAGTTGCAGAGCAAACTGCTGCGCGTACTACAGGAACAACAATTCGAACGTGTCGGCGATAACCGCACCCGGGCCGTCGACGTGCGCGTCATCGCCGCCACCAATCGCGATTTGAAACAAGCGGTGAGCGACAAGGGCTTTCGCGAAGACCTCTATTTTCGCCTCAATGTCTTCCCCATCGAGTCCGTAGCGCTGCGCAGCCGTCGCGATGACGTCCCCCTGCTCGCCTCCCACTTCATTCAGCGTGCCTGTGAGAAATTCAACAAGACGGCGGTAAAGCCAAGCAAGGCCGACATGCAGCGACTGCAGGCCTACCCCTGGCCAGGCAATATCCGCGAACTGATCAATGTCATCGAACGGGCCGTGATCCTGGCCCAAGGCGAACGGCTCACGCTCGATCTGCCCGAGGCCGTGGACGCGGGGGATCCGCTGGAACGGACCGATACGGGACCAATCAAGATCATGTCCGATACGCAGCGCCGGCAACGGGAGCGGGAAAACATCATCAACGCCCTCAAGGCCACGGGCGGCAAGGTCTTCGGCCCCAACGGCGCCGCGCAGTTGCTGGATATCAAGCCGACCACCCTGGCATCGCGTATCAAGCGTTTCAATATCAATAAAGTGGACTATAGCCGCTGTTAGCGGGCGCAAACCCCCGACCTCGGGTCTATACTCATGCCATCGCCTCTATTCTTGCGGGTGGTCATCATGATAAAAATTCGAAAACCGTGCCTGCGAAAAACAAGGGTTTTTGCGGCCTTAATGGTCTTCGTGCTATCGGCAACAGCCCAGGGTCAGCCACAAAGTGGCTGTTTTATCGGCAAGGATTCTCTCGGCCAACCCGCCAAGGCCTTTGTCAACGTCGAGCGCTATGGCGACTGGTTTCAAATCCATGGCCAAATCTATTCGTCCGGTGAAAACCAGATCTATCGTTTCAATGTGGACGGTCACTCAGGCGCCGGACGGCTGTTCCAACGCCACGAATACGAGACGGGCGCAGTGTACATGGATATCTTGACTCTGAGCGAAAACGAATTTGTATTTAAGGTGGAGGGCTACGGCCATTTCGTCTTCAGGCGCAGCCCCTGCTGAGGCTGTATTTCTTAGTGAGGAGACTCATCTTTGTGCTTGCCCTTCTCCGCGATCCAATCGGTGACGGCGAACAGCACGCCCGAGACGACGAAGGTCAGATGGATGCCCACTTTCCAGGCCAGTTGCTCGTTAGTCAGTTGGTGGACGTTGATGAAGGCCTTCAACAGTTCCACTGCCGAGATGGCGACAATGGCGCCGATAAGCTTGAGCTTGAGGTCGGAAAACCCCACCTTGCCCATCCAGGCGGGACGGTCTTCATGTTCGCCGACACTGAGTTTGGAGACGAAGTTTTCATAGCCGCTGAAGGTGATGATCAAGAGCAGGCTGGCGATCAGGGCCGTGTCCACCAGGGTCAGAATACTGACAATGGCCTCTTCCGCGCTACTGGTAAACAAACCGGCCATGAGATGAATCAATTCCTTGGCAAATTTCACCAGCAGGGCGATGATGGCGACGAGCAGGCCGATGAAGAACGGCGCCAGCAGCCAGCGGCTGCGAAAGATCAGGGACTCAACGGTCTTTTCCAGTGGGTTCATTATTGTTTTCTACCGGTCATGATAAAGATGTTCCGATCCAAACGCTTGATGGGATCAATGCTACCCTGATTTCTCCGGGCCGTAAAATCTTGGATTGACGCTATTTTATTGCGACATCCCTTGTGTTAGGAAGAAAGAACCCGAGAGGTGGTCGGGGGTGTTTAACAGGCGCCGGTTGACGTCGCAGGCACGACGAAGGCGGCATGGCCGGTATCGTCTCCGGCCTCCCCTTGGGAAAAGGGATCGACGGAAATTAGGGGTTCGGTGTCCTGCCGCGCGGTGAACGCCCCCTTTTGCAAAGGCGGGAATAAACGCGCATGAGTCAGATATGCAGACTGCGCTTTTCCACGCCCAAGGCCGCCTCGTGCATGGCCTCCGACAGGGTGGGATGGGCATGGATGGTCCGCGCCAGGTCTTCACTGCTGGCGGAGAACTCCATGGCCAGTACCGCTTCGGCGATCATTTCGGAAGCACTGGGGCCGATGATATGCACGCCCAGAATGGTATCGTCCTGGGCATCGGCGATAATCTTGACCAGACCGCTCATGTCGCCCATGGCGCGGGCGCGGCCGTTGGCCTTGAAGGGAAACACGCCTTCTTTAAAATCGACGCCGGACTTTTTTAGTTCCTGGGAGGTCTTGCCCACCCAGGCAATTTCGGGCCAGGTATAAATGACCCAGGGGATGGTCGCGTAGTTGATGTGGCTGAACTCGCCGGCGATATGCTCGGCCACGGCAACGCCCTCCTCCGAGGCCTTGTGCGCCAGCATGGGGCCGCGCACCACGTCGCCGACGGCGTAGACGCCGGGCAGATTGGTGCGGCAGAGTTCGTCAACCACGATAAAGCCGCGCTCGTCCAGCTCCAGACCGGCCGCTTCGGCATTCAGGTTTTCGGTGTTCGGCGAGCGACCGGTGGCCACCAATACCTTGTCAAATTTAACATCCTGTTCGCCATTATTGTCCTCAATAGTCACCACCACCTGGCGGCTGGTGGCCTTGGCCGCCTTGGTCTTGGTGGCCAGGCGGATATCCACACCTTGTTCGGTCAGCTCTTTCAACGCGGCGTTGGCCAGATGACGATCGACCGTGGGCAGGAACTCATCGCGGCGAATCAATACGGACACTTCGCTGCCGAGCCGGCTCCAGACACTACCCAGCTCCAGGCCGATGACGCCGCCGCCGATCACCGCCAGACGCTTAGGCACCTCGGTAAAGCTCAGCGCGCCGGTGGAATCGACGATGCGATTGCCGTCCACGGGCAGGGCATCGACCGTGGCCGGTACCGAGCCGGTGGCGATGATGATATTGTCCGCCTCGAGGGCTTCAGCCTTGGGCTTTTTCTTGCCTTTGGTGTGGGGGGTGAACTCCACTTGGCTCTCGCCCAGCAGCTTGCCGTAGCCCTGCAGCCAGGTGACCTTGTTCTTAGCAAATAAGGCGGCGACACCGCCGGTAAGACTTTTGACCACCTCGTCCTTGCGCGCCATCATCTGTTTGATGTCCAGACTGGCGCCCTTGACGTTGATGCCGTGACCGGCGAATTCGTGTTGCAGGCGATGATAATGGTGTGAAGTATCCAGCAAGGCCTTGGACGGAATGCAGCCCACATTGAGACAGGTGCCCCCCAGGGCCGGCGTGTTGTCCTCGTCGAGCCAGGCGTCGATGCAGGCCGTTTCCAGACCGAGCTGGGCGCAGCGGATGGCCGCGACATAACCGCCGGGCCCACCACCGATAACCACTACATCATAATGATCCATGATTATTCTCCTTGTTATACCTGCAGCAACATGCGGGCGGGGTCTTCCAGGACGTCCTTGACCTTGACCAGGAAGGAGACTGCCTCCTTGCCGTCGACAATGCGATGATCGTATGACATGGCGACGTACATCATGGGGCGAATGACGATTTCACCGTCTTCCACCACCGGACGTTGCTCGATCTTATGCATGCCCAGGATGGCGCTTTGGGGTGGGTTCAGGATCGGCGTCGAGAGCAGCGAACCGAAAATACCGCCGTTGGTGATGCTGAAGGTGCCGCCGCTCAGCTCTTCCATGGAGAGTTTGCCCTGGCGTGCCTTGCCGGCGAACTCGGCGACGGCCTGTTCCATTTCAGCCAGATTCATCTGATCGGCATCGCGGATAATGGGCACCACCAGGCCGCGCTCGGTGGACACGGCGACGCCGATATCGAAAAAGCCGTGATAGACGATGTCGCTGCCGTCGATGGAGGCATTCACCACCGGATACTCTTTCAAGGCCTCGCAACAGGCCTGGATAAAAAAGGACATGAAGCCCAGTTTAATGTCGTGTTTCTTGATGAACTTGTCCTGATATTTGGCGCGCAAATCCATCACCGGTTTCATGTTGATCTCGTTGAAGGTGGTCAACATGGCGGTGGTCTGCTGCGCCTCCAGCAAACGCTCGGCGATGCGCGTCCGTAGGCGGGTCATGGGCATGCGCCGTTCGGGACGGCCGCCGGCCCCCACTTCCGAGGTAGACGGTGCCGCCGGCGCGGCGGCGGGCTGATCGCGCTGTTCGATATGTTTGAGCACATCGGCCTTGGTGATGCGGCCGTCGCGGCCGGTGCCCGTGATAGCAGACGGGTCGAGCTTGTTTTCGGTGATCAGCTTGCGCACCGCGGGGCTGAAGTTCATGGCTGCGGCCGGCGCCTCCGGCTCGGGCGTCTCCTTTTTGGCTTCGGTCTCGGCCGGCTCGGGTTCTTCCCGGGGCGCTTGTTTTTCGTCTCCCGCTTCGGCCGCGGGCTTGTCGTCGCTGTGCGGCTTCTCGGCGTTTTCGTCGATCAGCGCCAACACCTCGCCGCTGCCCACCACGGCCCCCGACTCTTGCTTGATCTCGGCCAGCATACCGTCATGGGGCGCCACCACTTCCAGCATGACCTTATCCGTCTCCAGATCGACCAGATTTTCGTCACGCTTGACGTAGTCACCGACCTTCTTGTGCCACTGAGCCAAGGTTGCATCCGAAACGGATTCCGATAAGACCGGCACTTTGACTTCAATCATATTGACTCCCTTCAATCAGTTCCGCCTTCGCAGCGGCAGAGACAGGTTTGTTGTTGTTTAACCGACGGCGCGCAAGGTGCGCTGTTGCGCTTCCGCCTTGCCCTTGAGGGCTGCGTCCACCAGTTCGGCCTGCGCCGCCTGATGCGAATACAGCAGGCCTTCCGCCGGCGCGGCATATTCGGGTCGGCCGGCATACAGCACCCGCTGGTTGTCGCCGGCCAAATCGCGCAGACGCGGATGAATGAAATACCAGGCCCCCTGGTTTTTGGGCTCTTCCTGACACCAGACGATTTCAGCGGCCTGATTATAGCGGCCTAAGACCTCGGCCAGCCGTTCCTCCGGCAAGGGATAGAGCTGCTCCAAGCGAATGATGGCGACATCGTCAAGATCGTGCTCGCGGCGCTTTTCCAACAGATCGAAATAGACCTTGCCGGTGCACACCACGATGCGTTTCACGCGGGCCGGTTTGATGGCATCGATCTCGTCGATCACCACCTCAAACTTACCTTTGGTCAGGTCATCCAGACTGGAGGTGGAAAGCTTGTGGCGCAACAAGCTCTTGGGCGACATCACCACCAGGGGCTTGCGGTAGGGACGCAGCGCCTGGCGCCGCAGCATATGGAACATCTGCGCCGGCGTGGTGGGATAAACCACCTGCATGTTGTCGCCGGCGCACAGCTGCAGGAATCGCTCCAGACGCGCCGAAGAATGTTCCGGTCCCTGACCGTCATATCCGTGCGGCAGAAACATGACCAAGCCGCACAGCCGACCCCATTTCACTTCACCGGCGCTGATGAACTGATCGATCACTACTTGGGCGCCGTTGGCGAAGTCGCCGAATTGGGCCTCCCAGATCACCAACGATTCCGGTGACGCACTGGCATAACCGTATTCGAAACCGAGCACCGCCTCTTCCGACAACAGGGAATCGATGACACGGAAGTGGGCCTGGTCCTCACTCAGGTTCTGCAGCGGCACATAGATGCCGCGCTTTTTCTGATTGTGGAAGACGGCATGGCGATGGAAGAACGTGCCGCGGCCACTGTCCTGGCCCGACAGGCGAATGGGATGACCCTCCAGCAACAGGCCGCCATAGGCGACGTTTTCGGCAAAGCCCCAGTCCAGCGGACTCTCACCGGCCGCCATCTTCTTGCGGTCTTCGACCAAACGTGCGGCGCGCGAGTGGAGTTCAAAACCATCGGGCATGGTGGTGAGTTTGCGGGCAATCTCCCTGACCTGTTTCAGGCTCAGGGCGGTGTCAGTCTCATGGGTCCAATGCACATTTTTATACGGCGACCAATCGACGGCGAACTCCTTATCCACATCGGTGGCCAGTTCACGCGATACCAGCTTGCCCTCGTCCAGCATGGCACGGTAATCATCGAGCATGCCGTCGGCCTCTTCCTGGCTTACCACGCCCTCTTCAATCAGGCGCCGGGCATACATCTTGACGGTGGTCTCGTGGCTGCGGATGGATTGATACATGATCGGCTGGGTAACCGCGGGTTCGTCCGCCTCGTTGTGGCCGTGGCGACGATAACAGACCAAGTCGATGACCACGTCACGGCCGAACTGCTGACGGTAATCCAGCGCCAACTGGGTGACAAACACCACCGCCTCGGGATCGTCGCCGTTGACATGAAAAACAGGTGCCTGAATCATGCGCGCCACCTCGGTGCAATACATGGTGGAGCGCGCGTCGAGCGGGTTGCTGGTGGTAAAACCGATCTGATTATTGATGATGAGATGCACCGTACCGCCGGTGGTAAAACCGCGCGCCTGGGACATATTCAAGGTCTCCATCACCACGCCCTGGCCGGCGAAGGCGGCATCGCCATGAATCAACACCGGCAGCACCTGACTGCCGGTAATATCGCGGCGACGATGCTGACGCGCGCGCACCGAGCCCTCCACCACCGGATTGACGATCTCCAGATGGGAGGGATTGAAGGCCAGCGCCAGGTGCACCGTGCCGCCCGGCGTTTTCATGTCGGAAGAAAACCCTTGATGATATTTCACGTCACCGCAGGTGTTGTTCTCCGTATCGCAGACGCCCTCGAATTCCTGGAACATGTGGGCCGGATTCTTGCCCATGATATTGACCAGCACGTTGAGGCGACCGCGATGTGCCATGCCAACGACCGCCTCTTTGACGTTCTGGCTGCCGGCGCGCCAGATCAATTCATCCAGTAGTGGAATCAAGGTCTCGCCGCCTTCCAGAGAGAAGCGCTTCTGGCCGACGTATTTGGTATGCAGATATTGCTCCAAGCCCTCGGCGCCCACCAACTTGCGCAGGATGTGATGGCGCATCTGCGGCGAGAATTTGGGTGTGCTGCGACTGCCTTCCAGCTGCTGCTGCACCCAGCGCTTTTGGATGGTGTCGGTGATGTGCATGTATTCGGCGCCGACGGAGCGGCAATAGGTCTGCTGCAGGTGGACGAGGATGTCGCGCAGTTTGGCCTGCGGCGCGCCGACCAGGGAACCGGTGCTGAACACCGTGTCCATGTCTGCCTCGGTCAAGGCATGGTAGGACGGGTCCAGCTCAGAGATAGAGGTCTGTTCCTGCAAGCCCAGCGGGTCGAGTACAGCCTGCTGATGGCCGCGCACGCGATAGGCATTAATCAGCTGCAGCACCGCCACCTGTTTGCTGGCGGCCATGGCCACGGACGCGCCGCTGGTATCGGTGGACGGCGTACCGCGGCGCGCATGGACCAATTGGTAAAATTCCTTGCGTACCGCGCTGTGGTCGATGTCCGAGGCGACCGGGCCGGGCTCGAGCTGCAACTGCTCGAAATAGGCCTGCCATCTCGGCTCCACCGACTCGGGATCCTGAAGATAACGCTGATATAATTCTTCGATAAACGGGGCATTCGCCCCGAACAAGTGACTGTGCGCCAAGAAGCGCTGGTATCGATCCGTCGAGTTATCCTGGCTCATTTCCTGCTGTTCGCCCGTTTCTGTTTATTCTCCATACACTTAGTCGTCAAGCTTAGACAAAACTCAAGCATTCTGAAGCCTATTTTTGCAAAA
Organism: Candidatus Tenderia electrophaga; assembly: GCA_001447805.1. Taxonomy (NCBI): domain Bacteria; kingdom Pseudomonadati; phylum Pseudomonadota; class Gammaproteobacteria; order Tenderiales (SeqCode); family Tenderiaceae (SeqCode); genus Tenderia (SeqCode); species Tenderia electrophaga (SeqCode). Next base: position 1,506,879 of record CP013099.1, on the reverse strand, counting down.
AAGTTTTAAATTGCCGCGCCCTACCACCATTGACGGCGGCCCGGAAAAACAAAAGGCCCGCAAACCGCCGTGGCCGGGCCCTTTGTTAGACAGAAAAAATCGGATTAGATCGCCGATTCGTCTTCTTCCCCGGTGCGGATACGGACAACACGTTCAACCGGCGTGATGAAGATCTTGCCGTCGCCGATCTTGCCGGTGCGGGCGGCGCCGGCGATCACCTCCACACAGCGCTCCACCTGGTCTTCCGCCACCACGGCCTCGATCTTGACCTTGGGCAGAAAATCCACCACGTATTCGGCGCCGCGGTAAAGTTCGGTATGCCCCTTCTGGCGCCCAAAGCCCTTGACCTCGAGGACGGTCATGCCGGTGACGCCGATCTCGGACAGCGCCTCGCGCACATCGTCCAATTTGAAAGGCTTGATAATTGCTTCGATTTTTTTCATCGCACTCCCCTTGCGCTAACTATGTTTGTATTCTGCCACTTTCCGCCTGCCTTTGCAGGGCCTATTTGTATCCGGAGGTGATGGGATAACGGCGATCACGGCCGAAGGCCTTGCGGCTGATGCGTACGCCGGGCGGCGCCTGACGCCGTTTGTATTCATTGCGGATCACCAAGTGGGCAACCCGGCTGACGTCAGCCTCGTCGAAACCCTGAGCCACGATGTCTTCGATGGACTGATCCGCTTCGATGTATTTTTCCAGGATCGGATCGAGGATGTCATAGGGCGGCAGGCTGTCGCTGTCCCGCTGGTCTGGCGCCAGCTCGGCCGAGGGCGGCCGGTCGATGACGCGCTGCGGAATCACCTGAGAAATGGTATTGCGATACTCGGCCAGCCGGTAGACCAGGGTCTTGGGTACGTCCTTGATGGGCGCGTAGCCGCCGGCCATGTCGCCGTAGAGGGTGCAATACCCCACCGACATCTCGCTCTTATTACCGGTGGTGAGCACGATCTTGCGTTTCTTGTTGGAGACCGCCATCAGAATGATGCCGCGGCAACGGGCCTGGATGTTCTCCTCAGTGGTGTCCCAGGGCTTGCCGGCGAATTCATCTTTGAGCAATTCCAGAAAGGCCTCGAAGGCCGGCTCGATGGCGATGGTGTGACACTCCACACCCAAGGCTTGGGCCTCGGCCTCGGCATCGTCCAGGCTCATATCGGCGGTGAAGCGCGACGGCATACGCACCCCTTCGACCCGCTCGGGGCCGATGGCATCCACGGCGATGGCCAGGGTCAATGCGGAATCGATGCCACCGGACAGGCCGATGACCACGCCGCGAAAACCGTTTTTCTCGATATAATCGCGCGTACCCAACACCAGCACCTCATACACGGCGGCCTCTACTGGCAGGGGCTCGACCATGGTCGCGGGCACAGGCTTGACCTGTTCGCCTGATTCCAGCTCAGCCACGTACAGGCCCTCGACACAGCTTTCGGCGCGCTGGGTCACCGTACCGTCGGCGGCCATCACGAATGACTGGCCATCGAAGACCAACTCGTCCTGGCCGCCCACCAGGTTGCAATAGACGATGGGCATGGCGGCCTCGGCCAGCCGCGCACGCATGGCCGCCTCACGCTCCTGCCATTTATTGATATGAAAGGGCGATGCATTGAGATTGAGCATCACCTGTGCCCCGGCGGCGGCGGCCCGGGCCATCACTCCGGGCTGCCACAGATCCTCGCAGATGGACAGGGCCAGCTTGACCCCTTTGATCTCGAACACGCAGGCGCCCTCACCCGGCTCGAAATAACGCTTCTCGTCGAAGACGCTGTAATTAGGCAGGTGCTGTTTACGATAGACCGCCTGGATCCCACCCGAGGCAATCAAGGCGGCGCTGTTGTATTGGTACTCACCCGCCACTTCGGGATAGCCCACCACCATGCCGATGCCGGTCACCGACTTGAGCATCTCCAACCCCTCTTGCACCCGCTTTTGCAGACCGGGACGCAACAGCAGGTCTTCGGGCGGATAGCCGGTCAAGGTCAGTTCTGGAAACAGCACCAGGTCGGCCTGCAGCGCGTCGCGGGCGCGCTCGGCAGTGTGGATGACTTTGGCGACATTGGCGGGTATATCGCCTACCATGAAGTTCTGCTGGGCGATGGCGATGCGAAGACGATTAACCATGAGTGAGTTTAGCCGCCCAACACGTCCAACATCTTGTCACCGATCTCGGCCGGCGAGCGTACCACCGCCACCCCGGCCGCCTCCAGGGCCTTGAACTTCTCCTCGGCCGTGCCCTTGCCGCCGGCGATAATGGCGCCGGCGTGGCCCATGCGTTTGCCCGGCGGCGCGGTGACACCGGCGATGTAGGCCACGACAGGTTTGGTGACATTGGCCTGGATATACTCGGCCGCCGCCTCTTCCGCCGTGCCGCCGATCTCGCCCACCATGACGATGCCTTCGGTCTGGGGATCGTTCTGAAACAGTTCCAGACAATCGATGAAATTGGTGCCCTGGATTGGGTCGCCGCCGATGCCCACGCAGGTGCTCTGGCCCAGGCCGTTGTTGCTGGTCTGGAACACCGCTTCATAGGTGAGCGTGCCGGAGCGCGACACAATGCCGATCTTGCCCGGCGTATGGATGGCGCCGGGCATAATGCCGATCTTGCACTCGCCGGGGGTTATCAGACCGGGGCAGTTGGGGCCGATCAGGCGTGCATCCGACCCTTTCAGGGCGGCCTTCACTTTCAGCATGTCCTGCACCGGTATGCCCTCGGTGATGCAGGCGATGACCTTGATGCCGGCGTCGGCCGCTTCCAGGATGGCGTCGGCGGCAAAGGCGGCGGGCACGTAGATCATGGAGGCATCGGCGCCCGTGTCTTTCACTGCATCGGCGACGGTGTCGAACACCGGCAGATCGAGATGCGTTTGCCCCCCCTTGCCGGGGGTGACGCCGCCGACCATTTGGGTGCCGTAGGCGATGGCCTGTTCGGAATGGAAGGTGCCCTGCTTGCCGGTGAAGCCCTGGCAGATCACTTTGGTATGCTTGTTGACCAGTACCGACATCAGTTACCTCCTTTCGATGCTGCAACAACCTGCTGCGCCGCATCGGTGAGATCGGCGGCACTGGCGATGGACAGGCCGCTGTTGTCCAGCAGCTCGCGGCCCTGCTGGGCGTTGGTCCCCTCCAGGCGCACCACCACCGGGATGGACACCCCCACCTCCTTCACCGCGGCGATGATGCCCTCGGCGATCAGGTTGCAGCGCACGATACCGCCGAAGATATTGACCAGCACCGCCTTCACTTTGGTATCCGCCAGAATCAATTTAAATGCCTCGGCCACCTTCTCGGCAGTGGTGCCGCCGCCCACGTCGAGGAAGTTGGCGGGATTGCCGCCCTGCAGTTTGATCAGATCCATGGTGGCCATGGCCAGCCCGGCGCCGTTGACCATGCAGCCGATCTCGCCGTCCAGGGTGACGTAATTCAGACCGTGCTGCTCCGCCTCGTGCTCGGTGGGGTCCTCCTGCGAGGCGTCCTGCATGGCGGCCAGGTCTTTATGACGGTACAGGGCGCTGCCGTCGATGCCGACCTTGGCATCCAGGGCCAGCAGCTCGCCCTGTTGGGTGATCACCAGCGGATTGATCTCCACCAGGCTGGCGTCGCGCTCGACGAACAGCTTATAAAGCGCCATCAGCAATTTGGTCATGGGCCCGGCCAGTGCGCCCGGCAGCCCCATGCCGAAGCTGATCTTGCGGCACTGGTAAGGCATCAGCCCGGTCACCGGGTCCACCGCCACTTTTATTAATGCTTCAGGCTGGGTGGCGGCCACCTCTTCGATGTCCATGCCGCCCATGCTGGAGGCCATGATGACTACCCGCTCGCTGGCGCGGTCCACCATCAGGCTGACGTAAAGTTCGTTATCGATGGCGCACAGGGATTCGATCAGCACGGTGTTGATGGGCAAGCCTTTGGCGTCGGTTTGGTGCGTCACCAGACGCGAACCGAGATAGCCCTCGGCCGCCCGCTTGAGTTCGTCCAGACTCTTGACCAGCTTCACCCCGCCGGCCTTGCCGCGGCCGCCGGCATGTACTTGGGCCTTGATCACCCAACCCTCGCCGCCCAAGGCATTGGCCGCTGCCTGCGCCTCGGCCACACTGGTGGCCGCCACACCTTTGAGGACGGGGATACCGTACTCCGAGAACAGTTGTTTTGCCTGATATTCGTGAAGATTCATCGCGTATTCGCCCTTTTTATTGCTGCGCAATGCAACAGCGGCGTCTGCGCCGCGAACCCGCCCCGGACAGGGCGATGAGTCGCGGTGGAGACGCCGCAGCTGCAACTCGGCATGGATAACGGCAACTCAAGCGATTCGTTTAAAACGGGATATCGTCGTCGAAGTCGTCAAAGCCGTTATTGCCGCCGGAGGCCGCCGGGGCGGCGGACTGCTGGGTGCCGCGACTGCCGGCGCTGTCGCCGCTGTAATCGGAACTGCCGCCGCCGCGGCTGTCCAGCATCTGCATCTCACTGGCGACGATCTCGGTGGTGTAGCGATCCTGGCCGTCCTGACCCTGCCACTTGCGGGTCTGCAACTTGCCTTCGATATAGACCTTGGAGCCCTTTTTCAGATACTCACCGGCGATCTCACCGAGACGGTTGAACATCACCACCCGGTGCCATTCGGTGCGCTCCTGATTCTCGCCGGTATTTTTATCCTTCCAGTTCTCAGAGGTGGCCACCGCCAGATTGGCGACCGCGCCGCCGCTGGGCATATAGCGCACTTCCGGGTCGCGCCCCAGATTGCCGATTAAAATAACCTTGTTGATACCTCTTGCCATGGAAAAAACTCCTAATAAAATGATGTGGGCCGCCCGGCCCGAAGCCGACAAATCCCGATGATTCATACAGTTAGTGATGAGCTTGTGTTCATCACAGACGCCGGCGTGGCGCTGGCCACAGCGCTGAACTCCGCCCCCGGTAGCGGCTATGATCCCATTTTTCCGGCCGATTTTCCACGCCCCGCGCCGGCCGCCGTAAACTTGCCGCAGCCGACGCCGATACCTTGTTACAGGATGGGAGCACTGGCGCCCAATCTATTACCGCGGAGCGCCGGCAATTCGAATAGGCACGGATGCAGCCAATATTTGCAAAATTCAGTTTACGGCTCGGTTGCGCCATGCTTCTCTGCATGGCTTGGTCGACTCACGCCCTGTCTCAGCCGACACAGCCAGCGCAGATTTCCCACCCCCCTGCGACTGCGACGACCCCCGGAAACGCCACACACGGTGGCGAGAAGCCCGGGCTCGCCGATGTGGAACCAGACACCGTCATCGCCGCGGTACCGCGCCACTTTCCGCCTCATTATCACGTCAGCGACGGCAAACCCGCCGGTTTCGCCATCGACCTCATGGAGGCAGTGGCGCGGCAAGCAAACTTCACGGTCGAATACATCGTCTTCGACAACTGGAGTGAGGTACTAAGCGCCTTGGCCGACGGCCGGGCCCAACTGATTCCGAATATGGGCATCAGCGCACAGCGTGCCCAGATGATGGACTTCAGTCTGCCGCTGGCAACCACCCGGCTGGTCTTGTTCACCCGCCGCGACGCTGCCGACATGAGCTACGCTCAGTTGCAGGCCGAGCATAAACTGGCGGTGGTGGAAACCAATATCGGTGGCCCGGTCACCTCTACGTCGTCGGCGCAGCAGATCGTATTTCCCTCCATCGCCGAGGCCATGTTCGCCCTGCTCAGCAAACAGGTGGACGCGGTGGTCTATCCGGAGGGCGCGGGCTGGCGCTTTGCCGTCGACAGCGGCGTGGCGGCGCGACTCAAAGTCGCGGCGCCGCACATTCTGAAGATCAAACGCGCCGTGGCGGTGGCGCCCAAGCATCCGGATCTCTTGAATCGCATCAACCAGGCCCTCACCCCGTTGCTGGTCAGCGAGGAATACAAAGCCATCTATCGGCGCTGGTACGGCACTCCGCCGGCCTACTGGGACGGCACCAAGGTAGTGTGGCTGGTCGGCGTGTTGGGCCTGCTGTTAGGCGCCTGTTTCTTCACCTACCGTTACCGCTTGATGCAAGCACATAATCGCCGACTTGTCAGCGCCGTAGCCGAGCGCGATCGGGCCTTGCAAGAAATGTCCGAAACCCAAGACAGCCTCAATCTGGCGCTGCAGGGATCGCAGGCCGGTGTCTGGGACATGCATTTCAAATACGACGAACAACAAGGGGAAAGCATCGAATTTTATCCGTCGCCGCAAATGAAAGGCTTTCTCGGATTCGCCGATGATGAAATGCCCAACTCATTGGCCGCTTGGCGTCGCCGCATTCTGGTCGAGGATCGCGTCGCCGTCGATCAGACCCTGGAAGCCAGCAAACACCACCCGCAACATCCGTTTGAAGTGGAATACCGCGCCCGGCACAAAGACGGCAGTATGCGCTGGTTACACTGCAAGGGCGCCATGATCTGCGACGCGACGGGCCGCCCGCTGCGCTGCACCGGCTTCGAATGGGATGTCACCACACGCAAGCACTACGAAAAGCAGATTCAGGAAACCAAGCGGGCGCTGGAAACCCTGATCAACAACATCCCCGGCATTACTTACCGCTGCCAGTACAACCGCAACTGGACGATGGAGTTCATCAGCGACTACTGCTACGCCCTGACCGGCTATCGTGCCGATGAATTCATACTCGACCGAAGTATCGCCTACGGCGAATTGATTCATCCTGAGGACCGAGACGATGTCTGGAACGCCGTCCAAGAGGCCCTGATTCAAGGACAATCCTTTTGCCTCGAATATCGCATCATCACCCTCGACGGTGAAACCAAATGGGTACAGGAACAGGGGTCGGGTATCTACGACGCCGACCAGCCCATTGCCTTGGAGGGCGTCATTTTCGATATGAGCGCGAGCAAATTGATGAAGCCCCTCGAAACGCGATGAAACAACTCGGCGCCTGACGCCCCGGGCTGATCCGCATAATCGGATGAGACAGGATACGGAAAATCAATTCACGGATCGCCACCAGGTCTCGCTCCGACATCCTACCCCGGAATAACGCCCGGTAAGCTTTTTGCCGTTCCTTCGCCGTCTTGCCCAGTTGAGCATACTGAGGGTGGGGTGTTAACAGTTGGATGGCTTTACCCATTGCATTGGATGGGTAACTGGACCAGGGGTATTCAGAAGCATGGGCGACCATTCCCGCCCGTACCGGATTCAGTTCGATATAGCGATACACGGTAAGCAGGTAGGCGTTAGCATCAACCAGGGTCGATTTATAGCGCCCTTCCCACAGCGTTCCTGTGCGGCCATAGGTGTGATTAAAATATTGAACATACTTGCGGCCTAGCGCCTGCATCAGACGGCCAATCCCCTGTTCATCAGCCGGGGTCGCCAGCAAATGTACATGGTTGGTCATCAATACAAAGGCATGAATATCAACCTGGTATTTGGCTGCGGCGTCTTTGAGGAATGCCAGATAGGCCTGGTAATCCGCTTCGCCATAAAAGCAGGCGTCCCGGTTATTGCCCCGTTGGATGATATGCTGGGCACAGCCGGGTAAATAGAGTCGTGGTAACCGGGCCATTTGATCTTCCTTGTTGAGATCAAGCATACGAAGTTGATCCCGCCGGGACTAGCAATCAATGACTCTGACTCTATTGATCCTGAACTGGAACAAATCAATGACACTGACCCGAATGGCACTTACTTAAGCCCAAGCACTTGATTATCAAATAGAAAGACCGGCACCATGGTAGGGTGTAAATCGCCAAACCCACAACCTACCAAAAGGAACCGGTCTCGATGAAGCTTAGCCATACTGCCAAAAAACATCAACATACTCGAGTTGAGGCATACCGTGGAAACAGCAACAGCTATCGTTTCTTCAATCTTCTCACCAGCGACACGCTGCTGGACAAAGTGGAAGCGCTCTTGCCCGAGCACCGGGAACGCCTCTATCCACCTACGGAAACCTTATCCATGTTCCTGGCCCAAGCCATGAGCGCCGATCGTTCCTGTCAGAGCATTGTTAACCAGGCAGCAGTCCAGCGACTCGCCGGCGGGTTTAGCGCCCGAAGCACATACACGGGTGGCTATTGTCGTGCCAGGCAACGATTGCCTTTGACGATGGTCGCAGAACTGACCCAACATCTGGGCGACCAGCTTGACGAACGAGCGCCTGATGAATGGTAATGGCAGGGTCGACACATCAGGATTATCGACGGCACCACCGTCACGATGCCCGACACGGCTGCCAACCAAGCCGTATTCCCACAACAACGCGGTCAACAGCCTGGTTTAGGGTTTCCCATTTGTCGCATCGTCGGCATCACCAGTCTGGCCAGCGGTGCGCTATTGAATGCAGCGATCGGCCGTTTCAACGGCAAGGGGGGTGACGAACAAACCCTGTTGCGCGCCATACAGAACACCTTGCAGCCCGGTGATATCGCGCTCGGCGATGCCTTCTTTGCCACCTATTTCTTTATTGCCGCCATGCAGGCCGACGGGATCGATATTCTAATGGAGCAGAACGGTTCCAGAAAGCGCGTGACAGATTTTCGTCTCGGTCAAAGGCTGGGAGAACGCGATCATCTGATCGTGATCGACAAGCCCAAGCGACGACCGGAGTGGATGAGTGAAGAGGACTATAACACGGCGCCAGAAAGACTCACGGTCAGGGAATTCCAGGCCGGCGGCAAAACAATGATCACGACTTTGGACGATCACAACAACTACCCGAAAGAGAAGCTAAAAGCCCTGTACAAAATGCGCTGGCATATCGAGCTGGACCTGCGCAACATCAAAGACACTATGGGCATGAATGTGCTCAGTTGCAAAACGCCCGAGATGGCGATCAAGGAAATATGGATCCATCTACTTGCCTATAACCTGATCCGCCTCATGATGGCACAATCCGCCTTGCTGGCGGATATCAGCCCAAGACGTATAAGTTTCAAGCACTGCTTGCAGATATGGCTGATCTATCTACAAAACGCGCAGTATTTGGATGATGAATATATCGGTTATTTATTCCGCATGATGGTGCAGAAAAAGGTGGGGAATCGTCCCGGCCGAATCGAACCGAGAGCGGTGAAGCGAAGACCGAAAGCCTATCCCTTATTGACGAGAACACGGCATGAAGCAAGAGCGGAAGTGATGAAAAATGGTCACCCTAAGAAGCTTAAGTAAGTGCCATTCGACACTGACCCTATTGATTTTGGCTTAGGCACATCGCGGGCACCAAATGGGGCATTAAACGCTACCTCTCCATGGAGGCGTTGCACAAGCAACATCTGGAGGAACAACTGACCGCATGAATAGCCGCCAGATCAAAAAGTGCGAAAGATTCTTTACACTACCCTGGTTGAAGCGCTATCAGAAGGAAATCCAAAAAGATCCATCCACCAATTTAGACTATCGCCTAAATCCCCTATCCCCCATGACCCTTGGAACGTACCTGTAGCACTGAACCCAACACTTGCTTTTCATCCACCGTTTTGGTGCGTTGAGCGCACTCTACCTGTCTGGTTTGAAAAATATAATTTTGACTCTTTGGAAAAATAAAAATACCCAGTAAATCCGACACTAATCCCTATGATTCCCCATAAATAGGGCAAAAGAACGGAAGAACCATTTGAAATAATTTCAAATGCGAACGGGCCAGCACTAACTAAAGCAAAAGCAAAGGGAAACAACAATATTGCCCCCCGTTTTTTTTTCGCCAACAAAATCGCACAGACAAACGAAGGGATCGAAGCAATTAAAGATAAAATCAATGCTATTGGTTTTTCATCAGGATTTAAATGACCAAGCATAGAGCTTAAACCTTCCACTCCAGGAAAAGCAGCCGAAACCACTGCTAAAGGCGATATCAGCATTGCCAAAAAGACTACTTTCATAATCCCTGGCATAGAACTAAAATTTTTTATTATCTTCTTCAATTGACCTAGAACCAACCACCTACTTCTACAACTGCACTTCCTCCTACTGAGACCCCGATCCTTGGAGGTCTAGGATTAGTACTTGATCCCCATTGGCCACTATTTCCATAGAAAGTATTGGAACCATCAAAATTTTCACCTCCTTCAGCGCCATAACCCAAATTCCACGCTCCAATGGTCACACCTGCATTAACAGCACCACCAGCGCTTGTCCCGGTAGAAGATGAAGAAGAATCTGAGCACGGCTCTTCAGAATATGGATGGGGCAACTGAGGTCTAGCTACGGGACCTTGATCAAAAGGATCAAAGGCAACTCCACCACCTATACCTATACCTACGCGACCTTCTATAAACCAACCCCTCGTATCTTCATTTCTACCTATAGTAATTCCGCCGCCAGGACCTGCAAAGGCATCAAAGCTCCAAGCCCATAACCCATATGGATCAATATAAGAAAGAGGATTTGAATAAACGTATGTATACAGATTGGTATCCCCACCCTCAAACCGAATCGGATCCTTTGCGGTCCACCTTCCCGTCTCGGCATCATAGTCCCTGGCCCCGAATCGGGTGAGTTGGGTATGCTGATCATAGACGCCTCCGGCAAAGCCGAACGGTTGAAAGCCGGGATTGGTATCATTGATGATTTTGCCCCATACGTCATAATCGATGCGCTGGGCGACAGATCCGTCAGTGGTGTTGATAACGAGCCTCGGACTGCCCAGGTGGTCGCTGATGATTCTGTATGTTGTGCCATTCTTGACCATGTAATCCGGCACGTTGGGCTTGGTGCCGTAGACGAATCTCGATACGACGGCACCTGTGCCATCCAGTTCGGCTATGGGGTTGAGCTGATCCTGGTAGAGTAAGCCCTGTGTCAAGGTGCCATTGATCTTCTTGCCGATCCTGCGGTTCTGGCCATCGATAATGTAGTCAATGGTCATCCCCCCGGGGAGGATGACCTGGGTGAGGTTGCCCAGCATATCGTAGGTGTAGCTGGTGGTCAGGCCGGTGTTGGTTTTGGTTTCAAGCTCGCCGTTGGGGGTGTAGGTGTAGCTGTTGGCGCCAAAGGTGAGCAGGCGGTCCTGGGCATCATAGGTGCCACCACTTCTGTTGCCGTTGGCGTCATAGCTGTAGGTGGCCGTGGTAGCGCCATTGGTTTTGACTGCCGTCAGGCGTCCTGCGAGATCGTAGGTGTAATCATAGGTGGTGGTGGCGCCTGCAATGGTCTCGGTCTTCCGGGTGATGCGCCCGAGTTTGTCGCGGGTGTAGGCGGCATCATATAGGGATGTAGTGCCGTTGGAGACCGCGTAGTTCGTGGCTTCTCCAAAGATATTGTAGGTCAGCCCGGTCGATAGGCTGTTGATGACTGTACCGGTTAGCAGGCCGTTCTGAGCATCGCGGGTGAGTGTCAGGGCCCCGACACCGGTCAGCAGGCCGTCGTTGTCGTGGCTGTAGTTGATTGGATTGCCGTTCACTGACAGGCTCGTAATCCGGAAGTCGTTATTGTAAGTGCGGGTCAGCACGCCATCGATGCTGCCGCTCCAGGTATCTATTATTGGCAGGAAACCGTCATAAGTATAGTTGAGGACCTCATTGCCCGGCGCGGTGATCTGGTTCAGTTGGCCTGTCACAGTGTCATAGCCGTACTGGTAGTTCCCCTTAGGGATAATAAGCATTTCCAGTTTACCGCTGACGGTGTTGTAGACCGGATCTACGGTCTGACCGTCGGGACGGGTGATGAGTTCCAGTTGTTTGTCGAGGTTGTAGTTGTATTGGGTGACGTTGGTTCCGGCGCCTACATCCGGCGGGTTATATTGGGCGGTCTGATCGCCGGCGCTGTATGTAAACAGGTGCGCGGTCCGACCGGGCGGTGTGATTGAGGTCATGTTGCCATTGGCATCATAGGTGAAGTCGATCATTCTGCCATCGGCCAAGGTTTGTCGGATCACGTTTCCAGCGGCATCGTAACTGTATTGGGCTTGACGCCCTACGGCGTCAGTGGCGCTGGAGAGTCGGCCGGCCTGTGGTCCGCTGCTGTGATACCCGAATGTAGTAGTACGGAGTTCATCGCCTTGCCCTTGGGATAATGTGGCAAGACGGCCGCGGGCATCGTAACTCAGGCTGATCGCTTCGAGGCCCGCCGCTTGTGTCTGTATTGGACGCGCCAGAGCGTCAAGAACCGTGTTGGCGGTACGGCTTTCGGCGCTGGTGAATGTCCAGGTGCGGGTGGCGGTGTCGTATTCGCTCACCGTGGCGTTGCCGTTCACCGTAACTGTTTCCGTGAGGGAGGTGTGACTGAACAGATCATTGGGATCAGACAGCTCGGCCTGTGCGGCGACGGTAACAGAGCGCATCAGGCCGCCCGGGGTGCTTTGCGTGGAGCTTTTCGGTATCGGGCTCGCCATGCCAAAGCGTGGGTCGGGGCCTTCGGTGACGGTGGTGATGGCGCCGTTGGGCAGTGTCGTGGCGGTGACCGCATTGGCGTATTCGGTGATGGTGATACTGCCATCTGTGGCCGTGTTGGTCTGGCGGCGAACGCCGTCCTGCAGGCGCTCCACCTGGAATGTGCTAACGCGGCCTTCACCACTGGTCATGGAGACGCTGTAGCCGTTCTCCGTTTCCGTTCGCGCCAGTTGCCAGCCGCCGTTGACGGGATTAACGTCCTGGAGCAGGCGGCCGGCTGTATCGAAAGTGTAGTTGGAGCGGTTGCCGTTACGGTCGATGAAAGCAGTCATGAGACCTGTGGCAGTGTATTCCATCTGCCATGATTCATTTGCGGGATCGCTCACTGTGTTGAGGTAACCGTTGTTATTTAGTGACACGTTGGTACGCTGGCCATCCGTGGCGACGATAGCCTGTGGACTCCCTGAACCATCGCGTTCAATACGAGTAATGTCGCCGTCGGCATCGGTGATGGCGATCAGTTGTCCATCGACATTATAGTCGAAGGTGTAAATGGCAGCGCCGGTGATGGCTTCGAGAGTTTGGAGGTGCCGGCCTGTCGAATCGAACCGGTAGAGTTCATTGCCATTTCGCGAGGAGATGAGTTTATCTCCTGCGTCAATCAGTTTACTGCTCTTTTCAGCCAGCAACCAGATGCGGCCCTGATAGGGAATGAGTACACCGCCATACTTGCTGGAATAGTGTACCTCACGAGCCCATAGCTTAACTTCGCCTATATGCGCACCGGGGAAGGGATCTGGGTCCGTTGATTCACCAGATATTTTTATGGGGCTGCCCGTGCCGTTATAATAATAGAGGCCGTTGGCCGCATAGCTGTAATTTGAGCCAGCGATATAGAGGTTGTTCTGTTGATCCCATGTCACATCCTGAGGGGAGTTGACAGGTATCTGCGCCTTCGTTCCATCCGGGCGAATAACATCCACAACATGGCCGAATGTAGTTGAAATATAGATTGTGCCGTCGGGATGGGCGTCGACGCCCCAGGGCCAGTAATTCACCGAGGCAACATCCGCGGTTGAACCGTCCGGCCCGATCCGTGTTACCCGGTTGGCCGCTTCGCGAGTGATGTAGAGGGCGCTGTCCGGTCCCATATCGATATCGGTTACATCGCTCCCGGCATAGGCAGCGGTAATGGTCTCCAGCCGACCATCCGATGTTACATGCCGTACCACCGAACCGCTACTTCCTCCGCTGTTAGTTTCGACAAAGTAAACCGTATCGTCTCTGCCTATCTCAAAGGCCATGATGTAGCCGGTGCCTACATCGGTAGCGATAGAGCCATCATTACTTCCCGGGCTGGCTGCTGTTCCGTTGCCTACCAGTACCCGTGTAGTCCCGTCGGGATCGAGAGAGAGGATACGGCGCTGCTCCGAGTAGTAAATACTGCCGTCCGACGCAACGCTGATATCGCGAGCCGAAACGTTGGCAATAAGCTCAAGACGCTCCTGTATTTCTTGGTCCGTACGCTTGGAGCCGTCTCCCTTGTAGACTGTTCTCGTTGCGGGATTGTAGCCATGATGAATCTCCAGCCCCCAGCCGCCTAGCGCGCTGCTTGCCAGATTAGGCGCTGCTGCGATACCGGTGAGGCTCTGTTGCCATTGCCGACTGGAGCGCATAGTCATGTTACCCCGACTACCTATAAATGCCGCGCCACTACTTGAAACCCGGGCAAAAGCACGGCCGCTGGCAGCAGACAAATAAGCCAGCTGGTAGCGGTAATCTAGGCGGATCGTCGCGGTTTGGTGATGCATCGGCCGGCCATAGGCGTCTTTGCCGTCCCAAACGAAGGTGTAATTCTGGTTCGGTGTTGCCGGAAACGATTGCCTGAAGGTCTGGCCTGCAACGTCAATGGTGAGCTCAATAGCCTCCAGGCTGCCCGGCACGGTGTCCCCGGACAGCGGAATGGTCAGGCTGCGCGCGGCGATGTTGCCGGGCATGCGCTCGCTCTGGTAATACAGACTGAACGGTGTTCCAACGACCGGCAGTTTTTCACCCAGGGACTGACTCTGGGGCTGGATGATGCAGCCAGGACATTCATTCTCATCTTCGTCCGGTGGCGGATCTTGGGGAGGAGGAGGTGACGGTGGCGGTTCGGCATCCGCTGGTGGACCATAGGGCCAATTGCAATCCCAAGGCGTAAAATGAGTGATGGGTACACGCCAAAGACTCTTGCCTGCGGTATACAGAGCGGCAAGTTGGGCGCGCTCGGAATCGGTAATACCCAGCGCGACAAGTTGAGTAGCGCTGGCGGCGCTTCCGCTGCCGTCTACATCCAGCTCGGCCATCCCGTTGACAATGGCGAGTACACCGATAATCAAGCCGTTATCGGAGGGAATCCAGGCGGCTGTTTCGCGGTCGTACCAACCGGCGGGGACGGCCTCGCCGACTGGGAAGTTAAGAAAGTTGTCAACATAAAAGGGCAACGGTTGGTCGAAATCGACCCGGGTCGCCCCGGCGGCGATGGCTTCGTCCACGGAAAGCTCCACCGCGTAGGTGTAGGCGCTGGTGGGCGGCAGTTCGCCGGGCATGGCCTCGGGGCCGTTGTCGCCGACAGTGTATTCGGTAGCGCGCACATTGATTGTGGGGAGCGGCTGGGCAGTGCCATCGGGCAGCATCATTGTTGCGCTCACGCCCTGCGGAAAAAGGATGGTGGCTTGTCGGGCACCGTCAACATCCATCACAGTACTCCCCTGGGCGACTTGGAAGGGCTGAGCGGTATCGTTAAGGTCGATGGCGGTAACCGCCGGATCCAGCGCGATCATCACCACGTCTTCGACCCATGCGTAGTCCTGCCAGGGACTCTGCAACTGGCGCTGCACCGGCAGGTAGCCCGCTTTTTCATAATTGACGGTGAGCAGTCCACCGCCGTTGACGGCCATGTCGAACACCCCGTCGGCACGGCTTAAGGTCCGGCCGAGCTCGGGATGGTCCTTGATGGTGATCGTGACACCGGACAAGGGGGTGTTGCTGCGATCCAGCACCCGACCACGCAGCACCGCCGCCCGTTCGAGTTCGATGGTACCGGGGGCGACGCCGCTCTGGATCGGATCGCTGCCGGTATACAGGAATTGCGTAGAAGTATAGACCGTAGTGGCGACAGAGGGGTCAGGCGGCGGTGCAATGACCGCTGGATTCGGCGGCAAGGCCACCACGATTACGGAACTGGATTCACTCACATTACCGACACTGTCTGTACTAATGATAGACAAGGTATCGCCGTCCTGAGCGCTGATCTGAGTGATGAAACCACCCTCATCATCCGCCAAGAGGATAGTGACCGTTTCACCGGTGTGGATATTAGTAATCGTAACCTGGCTATTGGCTTCAACACTCCCCGCTGCGCCGGTGACCGTGGCAATGCCGCCGGAGACATCACTCGTGGAGATGAGAGCACTATTGGGCGCAAGAGGCGGCGTAGTGTCCAGGATGAGGTCTAAGGAGACCTGAACAGCCTCGCCATCACCGGCCTCGGCCAATAAAATATAAGTATTGAGCCCCTCCCCCAAGTTGATGGCATGGCTGAAGCTGTAGTCAGGGTTGACCGTAACCGGGCCGCCGTTGATAGTGAGGAAGGCAGGCTTGCTCAAATAGCCGACAATATTCTGTGCGGCCTGGTTGGTCATCATCCCGTCGACCGGCGCATCTACGGTGACGGTCAGCGGAATATCGACAACAACGTATTCATAAGCACCGATATCATAATCCGAGCCATCCCCCGTCGCACCAGCGCCCTGCCTGTCTCCGTCTTGCGGGCGCGCGACGCCGTCATAATCCGCAATGACGCCATAGCCGGACGTATCCATGCCCGTGTCAATGGCCGGCGAACCGGGTCGAACATGATAGTCACCATTGGCAACATCCACAAACAGGGGATCCACGCCGATGAGCGAGTTTTGTTCAGTCCAGCCCGCACCCTGAAGATCGGTCTCGTTATTCCAGAGTATGCCGTTGATCATACTCATGCTTCCGTCCGGGCCTTTCTGGGCCGCATAGCCTGCGCTGCTGACAATCGTGTTGTTGGCTAACTGGGTGTTGGCATAACTGGATAGATACAGGGTATTGGTGTTGCTGATAAACAGATTGTTTCTAACGGTATCGCTGCCGTAAGGCGCGCTGGCAATCGCGCCACCACTGACGGCTGAGTTATTGGTAAAGATATTTCCGCTGACAATCTGTGTGGCATCACTACTCAAGGCAATGGCGCCACCTCGGATGGCAGCGCTGTTGGATGCAAACGTATTGGCGTCAACGGTTACATCGCGCTGGTCTAGCACATAGATGCCGCCACCGGATTGATCAGCGACATTGTTCTTAACGATGTTGTTGAGAATGGTGGCACGGCCATTGACATATATCCCGGCGCCGTTGCTTGACACCCCGCCTTTAATGGTAAAGCCGTCGATGACAAAGGGTTGGTTGGGCACACAACGTGAATAGGTGCATTGCAATACACACTGACGCGCATCGTTGGCGTCTATTATACCGTCGCCGCTGGCATCGCGCGGGTCGTCGGGACCATCTGCAGGCGTGTTACGCACCGCCATGATGGCTCTAATATCATTAATGTCCACGACATAGTCGCCATCCACATCGCAGCGCTCCAGTACCACATCGGGCCATGTGTTGATGGTGATAACACGCTCCCCCAGCCCGGTAGCGTCGATAATGGTATCCGAGGCGCCCGCTACACTTTGCAAGGTCACATACTTGGTTGTTGTGACGATGGTTTCTCTATAGACTCCTGGGCCGACGGTTATCGTGGCACCCCAGGTTGCAGCATCGAGGGCGTCTTGGATGCTGGCGTGCGCACACCCGGACGGACACACATCCGCCGCCAGTGCGGGTCCGAAAAGAGAAAAATATAATAGGACCGAGGCAAGGATTGCCTGTATCCGGTGTGTCATGGTGACCCCCACTCATGCCAAACCCGCTACTAACCACCAGACGTTCTCAATGCAATCTCATGCGCCGAGCCTATCTTCGGGCCGTCTCATTTTTGTGATTTCACTATTACTACACCCTCAGCCGTGATAGGGCAAGTGTACCTTTGCAATCAGGATCAGCCCGATGATTACCCCATTGCCCCCGAGTGCTTACCCGGGGCTTAAGTTACTAGCGGGACATCAACTCAGGCCCGCGATCGGCGTTGATGCATCAAGGTCATCCCCACCAGGCCGAGCATGAGCAGCGCAAGCGTTGCCGGCTCCGGCACACTCGCAGGGGCCGGGTTGCGAATCACGGCATCGGCGGTGCCGGTGATGGCCAGCGGATCGCCGAAGCCGTCATCCAGTGAAAAGATGCCGCCAATCCCGACCGTGGTGCTGCTGCCCACCGGCAGAACGTCAACAATGAAATCCAGGGTCGCCAAGACAAAGCTACCGGGCTGGATATCATCCAGGTACGGGCCCGCACAAAAGACACAGCTCACCGCATCCGCTTCCAGCAGGCTCACTTCGTGAAGATTGATAATGCCGCCGCCCAGATCGCCCAGACTGAAATCCAGCGCCTCGCCCAGACCGATATCACCGAGGAAACCCCCCAGGCTATAACCGCTGAAGGTAAGCGCAGCGGTGTCATAAAAGATATCCAGATCAAAATCACCCAAGGAATCGGGGCCGCCGGCACTCAGCCCGCTTACGGTGAGATCCAGACTGACGGCATCCGTCGGCACCGCATCTTGCGAGGACGGTTCCAGACTCAGCACCACCGCCCCTGCCTGGGTGGTAACGGCCAACAGTGCCAGGCCGAAAATAGGGGTCATAAACTTCTTCATGGGGATTACTCCTTACTTAATCTTAATTATTTCCCATTAAACTAAAACGGCTTGCCGGGAGCTTTTGGCCCCCGGCAATTGACTGCTTGCTTAAGGCGCGCAACGCGAGTTGGTGCACTGTAGTACACACTTACGCGCATCATTGGCTCTGATGATACCGTTGCCGTCGGCATCGCGCGGATCAGTGGGGCCCGCGGCCGGCGTATTGCGTGCCGCTGCGATGGCGCGGATATCGCTGATATCCACCACGCCACTACTATCCACATCACAACGCTGCACCGCGATATCGGTCCAGGTCTTCGACGCCGTGGCGGAGAGGTTTCCGACGGTGGCGGTGACGATATCATCCCCCACTACTGTACCGGTGTAGCAGAACTCTGCTTCACCATTGGCGTCAGTGAAAATGAATCCGCTATTCGGATTCACCCCGGCGACAGTGAAATCCACGCGAATCCCGGGCAAGGGATTGCCGCCCTGATCCAGGGTAGTGGCAATCACGCAATGCTGGGTATTGATGGGGTTGGTCGCCGTCGCCGGGGTCAGGCCCAGGTCGGTGAGTTCGGCCACCTGGGCCAGTCCCAGACCGCCCGGATAACCATAGGAATCGGCGGAATCAAAACCGTAGCTGGAAAGTCCGAACGGCAACGGCCCGGCCAGGTTGTGGCTGCCGAGACTCACCGGCACTGCTACGCCGGAAAAACCACTGGCGCCGATGGGCGTATAGTCACCCGCCGGAATGGGCGCGCCATCCAGGGTGATGGCCCCAACCGCGGCGTTGGGCGCGACCACGCTGACGAAGTTGATGGCAAAGCCCGTGGCGGGCGTGGTCACCGTGTATCCAGCCAGGAACTGCTCGAACGGCGGCACCAGCACTTCGAACGGATCCGAGGTCACCCCATCAAACGAGGTACCGTGGGAGTATTGCGCCACCAGCACCGGCTTATCCGTGTTGATGACGGAACCGGCGGTAAGAATCGTCTCGTGGAATTCTGCGCGGTTGAGGGTGGCGACAACGCTGCCGTTGATGCTCACCGTGGTGACATCCTCGGCGGCCAGGATACGAAAGGTATCGCCGTTCAGCCGCGTCGCCAGCGGAAAGGTAACAAAGGCCGTGCCCCAGGTGGTGGTGGGCGGCAGCTGCTCCACGATGTGATCACAGGCCGTAAAGCCCTGCGGGATGTTGGCGCACTGATGGCTCCCGAACACCGCGATGGGCAGATCCGACTGAATGATGGTACCGCTCAAATCGGCGGGCGCCGGTGAGGCATTGCGCAGCTGATAGGTTTCCCCCTGGTTCAGGGTGATGTTGTAGGGCACACCGGCAGTGCGCGCACCGGTGGTGACGCTGGGGGTTATGGTGACCGTGGTGTTGTCTTGGCTGGCGACAATGCCGAATTGGGTGCCATTCACCACATTCACATTGGCATAGCCGAGGTTGATGTAGTCCGTGCCGAGGATGTCGGTCGGCAGCCCGATGAAGGCATCGGTGGTCGAATCGCGGCGGTTGAGTCCGTAGACCGTAACCTCTTGGTCCGCCGTCACATGCACCCCCTTATTCTCGACGGTATCGCTGCTGTCAACCCGCACCGCCAACGGCAGGGTGACCGTGGTCACGGTCCCCGGCGTGACCGAGAATGGCGTCGAAAATGCGAGGCCAGGGATCTCCACCGTGCCGGTGGCCGCCGTGTCGCCGGTTAGAAACAGATTAACGACTTCACCGCCACCCGCCAGGTTACCGTTGAACATCAGCCAAAAATCCGTGCCCTTGGAATCGGCCTGTTGCGCCATGGCCGGCGCCATGATCAGGGAGGATAAAATCAGCATCGCGGCGACGATCGCCTTGCCGACTCCGGTGATTGACCCGCCCGATTCGCGAACCACACGTCGAACCATTTTCGCATATCGATTTTCGGTACTCATGCTTACTCCCATTCTTGGTTTTTTATTCCATTATTTATACGCTGTTTCTATGCGGCTCGGCCATGTTACCCGAGACGGGTGACGCATAGGCTGGGCAATACTGTCAGCCATCACGCTCGACATGCCGGGATGCATGAAATAGACCAATTCGTGCTAAGCGCAAGTATTCTAAAGGCTTACCAAAATATAGAACAGTGTTTAAAGCACCACCATAAGCCAATGTGTAAAATTCATTGACAGCGGCGCGCCGATGGCACGGCATGCGCAACGCCATTAAGGCTGATATTGCGCGAATTGTGCGTTTTTCAGTCAAGCACGCTTCCCTGCGCAGCGGCGCTACCGGCGGACGCCCGCCGCCGTGACGAAAAATGTAAAATATCTCGACGCTTGGGCATAACGATGTATCAGCCCCCGGTCGAAGCACTGGGAATTAACCCGCGATCCCGTTGGGAAATGCGGGCCACGCACAACTCAGGAGTTTGCAGTCACCGGCGCGGACGGGTGGCCGTCCTGCGCGTCGGGGTCGGCCACGGAAAACCGGGCCAATGCGTCCTGATCCAGCCGTTGGTTATCCACCTTGAGATAGGCCACCTCGTCTTCAGGGATGACCACCACTTCAACCACCCCGACGACTGTAGCGATTTCACCCGATAACTCGACGGCCTGAGCCCTGGACACAGGCCCCACATGAATCATGTAGCTGCCGAGATGACGCGGCGCCTTCATGGTACTGGCCAGGATCACCCAAAGCGAGGCCATGAAGCCGCAGAAAATGAATACCCCTTCTGCGCTCACGTGTTGATAGATCCAACCGCCGGCGACGCCGCCGGTAAAAGCGCCCAGAAACTGAGAGCTGGTGTAGACCCCCATGGCCGTGCCCTTCATGTCCGCCGGGGCGATCTTGGCCACCAGTGAGGGCAGCGAGGCCTCGAGCAGGTTGAAGGCCAGAAAAAATCCCAACAAGGCCGCCACCATGCCGACCAGCGAGGTGCTGACCTGGCTCATGGAGAGTACGGCCACAATCAGCAGCGCAATGGCGCCGACGAATATCTGTTTCATCTTGCGTCGTTTCTCGGCGATGATGATGAAGGGCACCATGCCCGCAAATGACAGCAGCATGACAAACAGATACACCATCCAGTGATGTTCGCTGGCCAGGCCGGCCTTGTTCTGCAGGTCCAGCGGCACGGCGACAAAGATGGCCGTCAGGATCAGGTGCAGTACGAAGATGCCGAAATCGAGGCGCAGCAACTGGCTGTCCCCGAGCACGTTCTTGAATTGGGCCGGCACCGGCTCGGCGTCGCGGTGAAAACGGCTGACCGTGGGCGTGGGCACCGCCAGGGCCAGGATGGCCATGGCCACCAGGGCCAGCATGGCGGTCATCCAGAACAGACCATGCACGCCAAACCAGCTGTCGAACAGCGGCCCCAGGATCAGCGAGATGGAAAACGACACCCCCATGCTCATGCCCATGATGGCCATGGCCTTGAGACGGTGCTCCTCGCGGGTCAGGTCGGCCGCCAGCGCCATCACCGCCGCGGCGATGGCGCCGCCGCCCTGCAGGGCACGGCCGAGGATGATGCCGGTGATGGAGTCCGACATGGCCGCCACCACGCTGCCGAGGGCGAAGATCAACAGGCCGCCGTAGATCACCGGCTTGCGGCCGATGCGGTCGGACAACATGCCGAAGGGAATTTGCAGGATGGCCTGGGTCAGGCCGTAGATGCCGATGGCCAGGCCGATCAGAAACGGCGTGGCGCCTTCCAGGTGTTCGGTGTAGAGGGCGAACACCGGCAGAATCATGAACAGACCCAGCATGCGCGTACTGAAAATACCCGCCAGCGACACGGCGGCGCGGCGTTCGGTGGGGGTCATCCCGGAATTCTTCATCAGGCTTAAATCACTTTGCTTCGTGGAGTGAAAAGATCGTATATTAACAGGTTCACTTAGCGACGGAAAATGCAGTATGGATACCATCCACATCCGCGGTGCGCGCACCCACAATCTCAAAAACATCGACCTCGACCTGCCCCGCGACAAGCTGATCGTCATCACCGGCCTGTCCGGTTCGGGCAAGTCGTCCCTGGCCTTCGACACCATCTATGCCGAGGGTCAACGGCGTTATGTGGAGTCGCTGTCCAGCTATGCGCGCCAGTTTCTATCGATGATGGAAAAGCCGGACGTGGACCATATCGAGGGACTGTCACCGGCCATCTCCATCGAGCAGAAATCCACCTCGCACAACCCGCGCTCCACCGTCGGCACGGTCACCGAAATCTACGATTATCTGCGCCTGCTGTTCGCCCGCGTCGGCGAACCACGCTGTCCCGAACACGATGTGGTACTGGAGGCCCAGACCGTCAGCCAGATGGTCGACCACGTGCTGGAAATGCCCGAGGGCACCAAGCTGATGCTGCTGGCGCCGGTCATCGACGGCCGCAAGGGTGAGCATTTACAGGTGCTGGCCGAGCTGCGCGCCCAGGGTTTTATCCGTGCCCGCATCGACGGCCAGATTGTCGAGCTGGACCAGGTGCCGGAACTGGACAAAAAGCGAAAGCACACCATCGAGGCCGTGGTGGACCGCTTCAAGGTGCGCGATGACCTGAAGCAGCGGCTGGCCGAATCCTTTGAAACCGCGCTGCACCTTTCCGACGGCATCGCTCGTGTGGCCTACTTAGACCAGGATAAAAAACAGGACCTGGTGTTCTCGGCCAAGTTCGCCTGCCCGCACTGCGGCTACAGCCTGACCGAACTGGAACCGCGACTGTTCTCTTTCAACAATCCCTTCGGCGCCTGCCCCAGCTGCGACGGCCTCGGTGTAAAACAGTTCTTCGATGCCGGCCGCGTGGTGCATCATCCGGAGTCCAGTCTGGCCAGCGGCGCCATCCGCGGCTGGGACCGCCGCAACGCCTATTATTTTCAGCTGCTGCAATCCCTGGCCAAGCATTACGGCTTCGATCTTGACACGCCCTTCCAAGACCTGGATGAACATCACCGCCAGGTGCTGCTTTACGGCAGCGGGTCCGAAAAGATCGAGATGACCTTCTTCAGCGACCGCGGCCTGCCGCGCACCAAAAAGGCGCCCTTCGAAGGGATCATCCCCAACATGGAACGGCGGTATCGCGAGACCGAATCCAATGTGGTGCGCGACGAACTGGCCAAGTATCTCAGCCACCAGCCCTGCCCCGATTGCGGCGGCGCGCGGCTGCGCACCGAGGCGCGCAACGTCTTCATCGCCGGCCACAACCTACCTGACATCACCGCCATGGCGGTGGGCCGGGCCCATACGTTTTTCGGTGACCTGAGCCTGCCGGGCAAACGCGGCCAGATCGCCGCCAAGATCGTCAAAGAGGTACAGGAGCGGCTCAAGTTCCTGGTCAACGTGGGTCTGGATTATCTCAGCCTGGAACGCAGCGCCGACACCCTATCCGGCGGCGAGGCGCAACGGATTCGATTGGCCAGCCAGATCGGCGCCGGACTGGTGGGGGTCATGTACGTGCTGGACGAACCCTCCATCGGCCTGCACCAGCGCGACAACGAGCGCTTACTCTCCACCCTCACCTACCTGCGCGACCTGGGCAACACAGTGATCGTGGTGGAACACGACGAAGAGGCCATCCGCAGCGCCGACTACGTCATCGACATCGGCCCCGGCGCCGGCGTCCACGGCGGTGAGATCGTCGCCCAGGGCACAGCCGAACAGGTCATGAACAACCCGGCCTCGGAGACCGGCCAGTATCTCAGCGGCAAGAAGGAGATCGCCATTCCCGCCGCGCGCACGCCCGTCGATCCCGAACGCATGCTGAGCATTCGCGGCGCCTCCGGCAACAACCTGAAAGGTATCAACGTCGACATCCCGGTAGGGCTGATGACCTGTGTCACCGGCGTCTCCGGCTCGGGCAAATCCACGCTCATCAACGACACCCTCTATCGCAATGCCGCCATCATCATCAACAAAGCCGGCGAAGACCCGGCGCCCTGTGCCGAAATGCTCGGCCTGGAACAATTCGACAAGGTGGTCGACATCGACCAGAGCCCCATCGGCCGCACACCGCGCTCCAATCCCGCCACCTACACCGGCCTGTTCACGCCGATCCGTGATCTGTTCGCCGGTACCCAGGAGGCACGCTCGCGCGGCTACGGTCCCGGCCGTTTCAGCTTCAACGTCAAGGGCGGCCGTTGCGAGGCCTGCCAGGGCGACGGCGTCATCAAAGTCGAGATGCACTTTTTGCCGGACATCTACGTCCCCTGCGACGTCTGCAAAGGCCAACGCTACAACCGCGAAACCTTGGACGTAAAATACAAAGGCAAGAATATCTACGAAGTGCTGGAGATGACCGTCGAAGAGGCGCTGCAATTCTTCAGCGCCGTGCCCGCCATCCAACGCAAGCTGCAAACCCTGATGGACGTGGGCCTGAGCTACATCACCCTGGGACAGAACGCCACGACGCTGTCCGGTGGCGAGGCACAGCGGGTCAAACTGGCGCGCGAGCTCTCCAAGCGCGATACCGGCAAGACCATTTACATATTGGACGAGCCCACCACCGGCCTACATTTCCACGACATCGAACAGCTGCTCAGCGTACTCAGCCGCCTGCGCGACCACGGCAATACCATCGTCATCATCGAGCATAATCTGGATGTCATCAAAACCGCCGACTGGATTATCGATGTCGGCCCGGAGGGCGGAGACAAAGGTGGAGAGATCGTGATCTGCGGTACACCGGAAGATGTCGCCCAGCACACAAGCTCGCACACTGGTCGGTTTTTAAAACCGATGCTTAAACCACCCGCCAAGCGCAAGAAGGCTTCATAGGTTTTCTACGCCAGCGATTCGAGCCTGTGAATAAGGCACCCAGGGTAGGCCCGTCACATCAGAACCGTTTCATACAGGCGAGCAGGAAGGGCGCTCGACTCAGGGTCAACGACAGCCCGCGAGTCATCACCGCGGTGAATGAACAAGCGGCTGCCAATGGTGCCGCCCACATATCCCATTTGGCGCCGACCAACCAAAAACGCAAGGCATTGGCCCGGGTTGTCGTACAGTACCCCCCGTTTGCGTTCACTGACTATAAGGCCGGCTACTTGGGCAGCGCCTATCGGTTCATCCTAACGAAATGACCGAATTCCGACCGACTGATAGACCCATTGTCGTCACTGTCAAACTCCCGAAACATGGAGATCAGCCCGGTGGCATCACCGAACTCGCCGCGACCCAGCGCACCGTCGGAATCGCTGTCGTATTTTGCGAATAGGTGGCGGATCTTTTCTTCGTTGAGTTTGCCCGCCATGCCGACATCCTTAAACGTATTCGGTTCGAAATGGCTATCCGCCTCGCGTCGGGTCTGGGGATCGGCGAAATTATCGATATCCCGGGATGACAGGGTCGGGGCATTGGTCATTTTTTCGGCATGGAAATCGACCCTATAGGGCTCGGATGTGTGATCGAGCCGCGCCCACGGCACCAGCATTTTGTCCAGGTTCTTACCATGAGAGCCGACGCCTGAAAGCACAAAATAGATCAACCGTCCGGAGCTGTCGAACACCAGGTCTTGGATCGTACCCAGCGATCGTCCGTCCTGACTCACGACTTCACGACCGACCACATCCGTACTCTTGTAGCCCGCATTGGCGTTTGCGGACTTATGATCGTCACCATCCATAGACTTCGATTCGGCCGCGGCGGGACTGGCGAAAAGCGCCAATGCCAGGGTGCTGCTTATCAATGTCGGGGCGATGTTTCTCACTTGGAGTCACTCCTCTTGTAGCGATGATTAACGCAATATCTTATGCGCTTTAGCCCAACTTACATTGATAAACATCAATCGAATCATGTGCCAATCGGTATAAAATATTAGCGTTTTGCGGGGCCGCTGGAGAGAACCTCAATGAGAAAACTGTTTATGCTTTCGAGTGCGGGCATATTGTCCGGCATCGCCCTTATCAGTTGGTTTTATCCTGGCTTCTGGTGGGCAATGGTTATTATCGCCCCCCTGCTGTTGCTGGGCGTTTACGATATGGTGCAGCACAAGCATACAATTCTGCGTAATTTTCCCATTATCGGGCATTTTCGCTATCTGTTCGAGTTTATCAGTCCGGAGATCCAGCAGTATTTCATCGAGCGTCATACTGATGGCACGCCGTTTTCGCGCAATTACCGCAGAATCGTGTATCAGCGCGCCAAAGAGACCAATGATACTCACCCTTATGGAACTGAGCTGAACCTATACGACCCGTCTTATGAAGGTTTAAAACATTCCATTTATCCTGCCGAGATTCCCGAGGCGGCACCCCGCATTCGCATCGGCAATGAACAATGCAGCCAGCCCTATAGCGCCGCCCTACTCAACATCTCAGCCATGAGCTTCGGCGCCATCAGTAAAAATGCGATTCTGGCGCTGAACCAGGGCGCCCGTATGGGTGGTTTTTACCATAACACCGGTGAAGGCGGCGTGAGCAAGTATCATCTGCAAGGCGGTGGTGATTTGGTTTGGCAAATCGGCACCGCCTATTTTGGCTGCCGCACCCAAGACGGCCGCTTTGACCCGAACGCCTTCCGGGAAAGCGCGGCTCATGAGCAAATAAAAATGATCGAACTCAAGCTCTCCCAGGGTGCCAAGCCGGGCTATGGCGGCGTCTTGCCGGCCATCAAAAACACGTCCGAAATTGCCGAATTCCGCATGATCGACCCCCACACCCGGGTGGTTTCACCGCCGGGGCACAAGGTGTTCAACGATGCCACTGGCTTGTTACGCTTCATCCAACGCTTGCGCGCACTCAGCAACGGCAAACCGGTGGGGTTCAAACTTTGCGTCGGACGGCGCGAGGAATTTACAACACTTTGCGACACCATGCAGGCCACCGGCATCTATCCGGACTTTATCACCGTGGACGGTGCCGAAGGCGGCACCGGCGCCGCGCAACTGGAGTTCTCCGACTCAGTGGGCATGCCGTTGGAACCGGCATTGAAATTCGTACACCAAAGCCTTCAAGACCGCGGCCTCCGTGATCACATCAAACTCATCGCCAGCGGCAAAATCCTCACGGCCGTGTCCATCATCAAAATGCTGGCACTGGGCGCCGATATATGTAACTCCGCCCGCGGCTTTATGTTGGCCCTCGGCTGCATCCAGGCCTTGCGCTGCAATACCAACCAATGCCCCACCGGCATCACCACCCAGAATCCCCGCTTGGTACAAGGTCTGGTGGTAGAAGACAAAAAGACACGCGTCACCAACTTTCATAAGAACACTGTACACACGGCGTTGGCGATGATGGCCGCCAGCGGTGTGAGACGGGTGGAAGATCTCAGCCCCGAGATATTTATGCACGGAACGGAGTGGCAGCTGAGTCAACGGATTTGACGGCGGGCATATTAGTGTCGCAGACAGTTGTTAAGAGATGCACTCACTGGAAGCGCCAACACCTCATGCAAAACGTGACGTATTAACAAAAACCTGTGCAAGCTCGCCGGCGCGCTGCCTTTCGCTTGGGAATAATGTTTCTTATACTCAAATCGTTATGGGCTTATATCGCACGCTCAGCCAACGTCTGTTCCAGGCTATGGAACCTTGGGTCTTTCTACCCGCGGCAGGACTGGTGGTGGGGTTTGTCTTTTTCGGCACGGTATTCACCGAAACCACCCGGCAAACCTTTCAGTCCTTACAGAGCAGCATCGTGGAGACGTTTGGCTGGTTCTATATTCTCACCGCCAGCATCCTGCTGGGGGTGGTGATATGGCTGTTGTTCAGCCGCTTCGGGCGCATACGCCTGGGCGGTGACGATGCTCGACCGGAGTTTAGCCACCTCAGCTGGTTCAGCATGCTCATGAGCGCCGGCATGGGGATCGGAATCGTTTTCTTCGGCGTCGCCGAACCGTTGCAACACTATCTCAATCCACCCCACGGTGAGGCCGAAACCGACGCCGCCGTGCGCGAGGCGATGCGTTACACCTTCTATCATTGGGGACTGCATCCGTGGGCGATTTACACTGCCTTGGCATTGCCCTTGGCCTATTTTCATTTCCGTCACGGCTTACCGCTGGCGCCCCGTTCTCTGCTTTACCCTTTGCTGGGCGAGCGCATCCGCGGGCCGATCGGTCATGCAGTTGATATTTTATGCACGGTGGGCACGCTGTTCGGC
This sequence comes from Candidatus Tenderia electrophaga, assembly GCA_001447805.1. Lineage (NCBI taxonomy): Bacteria > Pseudomonadati > Pseudomonadota > Gammaproteobacteria > Tenderiales (SeqCode) > Tenderiaceae (SeqCode) > Tenderia (SeqCode) > Tenderia electrophaga (SeqCode). The sequence goes on along the minus strand of CP013099.1, from coordinate 1,478,696 downwards.
GTTGCCACGTCGCTGGGGCTGGGGGCGATTCAAGTCAACGCCGGTTTTAACCGGCTATTCGATATGCCGCAAGGCACCACGGCGCAATTGCTGTTGGTGGGGGGCATCACCGCCATTGCTACGGTGTCGGTGGTCACAGGCTTACACAAAGGAATCCGCCGTCTCAGCGAATTCAACATCGGTCTGGCCGTGGTCATCTTCGCCTTTGTGGTAGTGACCGGCCCGACGGTCTTTATTCTGGAGCTGTTTCTCGACAGCCTGGGCTACTACTTGCAAAAATTCCCCTTCACCAGTCTGCACATCGACCCCGGCGCCAAGGGCGACTGGCAAGCGCAATGGACGCTGTTTTATTGGAGTTGGTGGATCTCCTGGTCTCCTTTTGTCGGCGTGTTTGTGGCGCGCATCTCTAAGGGACGCACCATTCGCGAATTCATCATTACTACCCTGGCGGTACCCAGCCTGGGAGGCTTTTTGTGGTTTTCCGCGTTGGGCGGCACGGGCCTGCACCTGGAACGCTTCGGCCCCGGTGGCATTGCCGAGACGGCCCGACAGAACGAAGCGCTGGCACTATTCGCCGTTCTCGACCATCTGCCCTTCAGCAGCTTGATGTGGGGTCTGGCCACGCTGCTGATCATTATCTTTTTTGTGACCTCGTCTGACTCAGGCTCGCTGGTGGACGACATGGTCACCTCTGGCGGCCACCCCAATCCGCCCCGGGTACAACGTCTGTTCTGGGCCCTGGCCGAAGGCACGGTCGCCGGGGTGCTGCTGTATGCCGGCGGTCTCACCGCTCTGCGCGCCGCTTCGCTGACAACAGGACTGCCGATGGCGGCTTTTATTCTTATCGCGGTCTATGGTCTGATACGGGCGCTGCGCGTGGACTATGCCAGTCGCGGCGTCCCCTCGCCTGAACAACTCGTCAGCGGCAAGACGCCAGCGCTACCCGGCCTCAATCTTAACCAGCGCGGTGAATCATCGCGCGCCGATGAAAAGCCCACCAATAAAGATCAAAGCGACTAACATCGTCCCTTTTCGCCGCACCTGATTCATTTAAGGGCGACTCTGAATAATAGATATCGACGGCCCGATCAAGCCTGTTCCGCTCGCTTAGCGTACGGGCCTTTTTTAAATTTTTTGGCCGCACTTGAAAACGCTTGGATGAATTGAGTCTCAAATCATATGACGGCCATCGCTGAACATATTGAACAGTCCGGCTAATGAAAATCCCGCGATTGGGTGTGCAGCCCACCCAGCCATTCGCTCAGATCCGTCAGCCGTCCGGCCACCAGGTGCAACACACCCTCCTCCTGCTGCACCGTGCCGGTCACCTCCAGCAGTTGTGATTGCAACAACGCCCGACGCTGGGCCTGCGCCACCTTGGACCAGACCACCACGTTGGCCTGGCCGGTCTCATCCTCCAACGTCACAAAGATCACCCCGGCGGCGCTGCCCGGCCGTTGGCGGCCGATCACCAGCCCGGCCACCCGCGCAACGGCGCCGTTGCGCAGCGACCACAACTCGGTGGCGCTGCGCACGCGGCGTTGGTTAAGACGCGGCCGCAATAACGCTAGCGGATGGCGACGCAGGCTCAGGCCGTTGCTGGCGTAGTCGGCGATAATGTTTTGTCCTTCGCCGGGTTTGGGCAACATAACCATCGGTTCGGGCTGAGCGGCGTGCGTGAACAGCGGCAACGGCGCCTCGATGCCACTCACCTGCCACTGGGCACGATGGCGGTCACCGGCCAGACCGCGCAGGGCATCGGCGGCGGCCAGGGCTTCTAAATCGACACGGCTGAGTCGGGCGCGTTTGGCCAGGTCGTCGACACTGGCGAATGATTGTTGCGCCCGCACTTCAACCAATTTCTGCATGGCCTCATCGGCCAGACCTTTGACCATGCGCAGGCCGAGACGCAGCGCGGGTCGCTCTGCGTCATTCTCGTATTCAAGGGAACAATCGATAGCGCTATGGCGCACATCCACCGGCCGCACTTCCACGCCGTGACGACGCGCATCCTGCACCAGCTGGGTCGGGGCGTAGAAGCCCATGGGTTGACTGTTGAGCAGGGCGCAGCAGAAGGCGGCCGGGTGATAGCGTTTCAACCACGACGAGACATAGGCCAACAAGGCGAAACTGGCCGAGTGGGATTCGGGAAAGCCGTAATCGCCAAAGCCGCGAATCTGATTGAAGATCTGCTGCGCGAATGCATCGGAGTAACCGCGCGCCCGCATACCGGCGAGCAGCTTCTCTTCGAAAGGCTCCAGCCCGCCCTTGCGTTTCCAGGCGGCCATGGCGCGGCGCAGTTGGTCCGCCTCGCCGGCGGTGAAGCCGGCCGCCACCATGGCGATCTGCATCACCTGCTCCTGGAAGATGGGCACGCCCAGGGTGCGCGCCAGCACCGACTTCACCGCCGCACTCGGATAGCTCACCGGGGCGCGGCCACTGCGCCGCATCAGATAAGGGTGCACCATGTCGCCCTGGATCGGCCCGGGACGGACGATGGCGATCTGGATCACCAGGTCGTAGTAGTTGCGCGGCCGCAGCCGCGGCAGCATGGACATCTGCGCCCGCGATTCGATCTGAAACACGCCCATGGTGTCGGCGCGGCCGATCATGTCGTAGACCGCCGGGTCTTCGGCCGGGATATGGGCCATGGTGAGCGTGCGCCCTTGATAGTCACCAATATAGTTCAGCGCCTTGCGAATGGCGCTGAGCATGCCCAGCGCCAGCACATCCACCTTGAGCAAACCCAGGGCCTCCAGGTCATCCTTTTCCCACTGAATGACGGTGCGCTCCGCCATGGCGGCGTTTTCGATGGGCACCAGCTCGGTCAACGGCCCGGCGGAGATAACGAAGCCGCCCACGTGTTGTGACAAATGACGCGGAAAGCCGAGCAGCAGCTGCACCAGCACGGTGAGGCGTTGGATGAACGGGCTGTCCGGCGCGAAGCCCATCTCGCGCAAACACTCGGGGTCTAGCCCGCATTTCTCACCACTGTTCGTTGCGAGAGCGCCAAGGCGCTGATTTGACGGGGTGCTCGGAGCGGAAGACGGTGCAGGCGTAGTCGACACTACGTCAAGCCGGCTGGAGTGAGAACGCCCCGTCAAATCAGATGGATTGGCGTTCGCAGTAGGAGAGTGGTGAGAAATGCGGGCTGGGGTTTGGCCGTCCCACCATTGCGATGACGTCGCCAAGCGTTCCACCTGCACCGGGCTGAATCCCAGCGCCTTGCCCACATCGCGAATGGCGCTGCGCGGCCGGTAGCTGATCACCGTCGCCGCCAGGGCGGCCCGGTCGCGACCGTATTTTTGATAAATGTATTGAATCACCTCTTCGCGCCGTTCGTGCTCGAAATCCACATCGATATCCGGCGGCTCGTTGCGCTCTTTGGAGATGAAGCGTTCGAACAACAGGTTCATGCGCGCCGGGTCCACCTCGGTGATGCCCAGGCAGTAACAGATGGCCGAGTTGGCCGACGAACCACGTCCCTGACAGAGAATATTGCGGCTGCGGGCGAAACGGACGATATCGTAAACAGTGAGAAAATAGGGTTCGTAGTTGAGCTCCGCCACCAGTTGCAGTTCATGCTCGATGGCCTTCAACACCTTCTCCGGCACACCCGCAGGCCAACGCCGCACCGCCCCCTTCTCCACCTGCTCGCGCAACCACTGCGCCGGGGTGTAACCCGGCGGCACCAATTCATGCGGGTATTCATAACGCAGTTCGTCGAGGGAGAAACAGCAGCGCGCGGCAATGCGCACCGTCTCTTGTAACAGTTCCGCCGGATAGAGTTGTAGCAGACGTTCATAAGACCGCAGATGGTGTTCGCCATTGGGCGCCAGTTGCTTTCCCAGTTGCGGCAACGGTGTGTTTAAACGAATGGCCGTCAGGGTGTCGTGCAACACGCGCCGACCACGACTGTGCATCTCCACGTTGCCGACGGCACACAACGGCACGCCGTAACGCTCGCCCAGCGTTTGCAGGCGTTGGAGCTGTTGTCGATCATTGCCGCGCAACAACAACGCCGCAGCAATCCATAAGCGCTCGGGAAACAGTTCACGCAGAAACGGGAGTTCATCATCATTGGTACCCGGCAACCACAACGCCAAACAGCCGTCCAGATCGTGTTGCGCCAACTGTGTCCGCGTCAGGTGATAACGGCCCTTGGCGGCACCGCGTCGGGCCAGGGAGATCAATGAGGATAAGCGACCATAGGCCCGCCGGTCCGTGGCCAGCAGCACCAAACGCAGGCCGTCGTCGAGCTGCAAGCGGCTGCCGATGAGCAATTGCAAATCGTGCTGTTTGGCCGCCACGTGGGCGCGCACCCCCCCGGCCAGAGAGCACTCGTCGGTGAGCGCCAGGGCGCGGTAGCCCAACCGCGCGGCACGCGCCACCAGCTCCTCGGGATGAGAGGCGCCGCGCAGGAAGGTGAAGTTGCTGATGCAGTGCAGCTCGGCGTAGTCGTGCATCACCCTTCAACCAAACAGGCCGTGCAGATACCAACGCCCGTCGTTGAGATCGCGAAACAGCCACAAACGCCGGCCGTTTTTGTCACGGGCGCGGTAATAATCACGGCGCAGGTCGCGACCGTCCCACCAGCCGCTTTCGATGCGCTCCGGCTCGGACAACAGTGTCATGCCGCGTATCCCGCCCGGTAACGGGCTCGGCTGCGGCAACAACCACAACGGCCGGCCGGGCGCCGTCTCCCCCGACTGCGCCGGACCGTAGTCCCAGGCATGCTCCGGCCGGTGTTCATCCAACAGTTGCAGGCCTGTCACCGCCGCCGCGCCCAGGCGGTTTTGCAGTTGGTCGAGCAGTTGTTGCCACTCGCCGTCGTCCTCATCATCCCGGCTGAACAGCGGCGCATTATGCGCGTTGAAGGGATGCAATTCGTCGGCGCTTAACTCAAGCTCCAACACCGGTGCGATCAACACTTCCCGTTCCAAGCGTTCGCGCAACAGTTCCAGCATATGCGCCGCATCGCGACACAGGCGCTGCATGCCCAATTCGAGACGACTGATCTGTTTGCCGGGGTGATAAAACATAATCTGCAGCCGCTCCAGCGCCAACTCGCGCGCGCGCATGAAGCGGATCAGTTGCGGCAGCAGTTGCTCCAGGGCGTGCAGGATAAAGGTGGTGTTGTCGGTCTCGATGGGAAAGACCCAGCGGGTGCTGAACTCAGGCGCGCCTTGGTGGGCCGGACGCGGCTCGGGTGTGTGGCCCAGCAGGCGGTTCAGATAATCGACAAACTCACGGCCGAAACGCCTGGCCAGGCCATCGCCGGGCAGACGCCACAGGTCACGCAGATTGCGCAGCCCCAGACGGCTGAACAGCCGTGCCTGTTTGTTACTCACCGACAGCGCCGCCAGCGGCAGATCGCCCAGGGCGGCGCGCAGCGCCTCCGCCTCGGTCACCGTCGCCTCGACAGCGCAACGGGCCAACAGCAGGGCCGCCTGGGGCGTGGGAGTGACGGCCATGCTTACGACATGAGGCAGTTGCTGCAGGGTGTGCCGCAACTGCGCCTGCAGCGCCCCCAGTCCGCCGAACAGTTTCAGGCTGGCGCCGATCTCCAGCAGCAGGCCGTCGGGCTCCAGACTGACCATGGAACTGTACTGCCCGGCCCGGTCGGCCAGGGCGGCGAGGCAACTCTGCTCGGCCGCCGCATCGCGTTCTTCTGTTTGCAGCACCGGACACAGGGCGTAGGCAGCCGTGAGCGCCATGCCCATCGCCACTCCCTGCGCACGCGCCGGCTCGGAGGCGGCATACACCAACGACTGACCGCGCTGCGCCTGCACCACGACCCAGGGCGACTCATCCACCGGCTCGCGCAATACCTCCAGGGCCAGCCGGGGAAACACCAGCGCCGCCCATAAGGAAGTTTTGGCGGCTGCAGCCACCGGCGTGGACTGCGGCGGAGGCGGTGGGAAAAGCGATTGCTGCAGCGGCAGAACGGGCGCGGATTTGGCCATGCGTCACGCCCGTCACATCAGGGCCAGCTCAACCGTCTGGCGACGGTCGGCGGCCCGGCTCTTGAGAATATGGACCTGCAGCCCGGACACCGTGGGCTGTAAGCGCAGGCGCAATGCCGCCGGCGAGGCGCCCCGGTCGCGTGTCTGAAACAGTACCCCCAGGCTACGCCCCGCCTCGGCCGCCAGTTGCAGGCGCCGCACCATCACCGGTTTCAAGCGCCCCGGCCAGGCCAGCACCAGGGCATGTCTATGCAGCGCCTTTTCCATGGCCCAGGGGATATCCTCCTGGCGCCGCGGCTGCAGCAACAGCACGCGGTTCAACGGCACATCGCCGTCGGCCAAGGCCGGGGCATAGGGAATATGGGGCGGCGCAATCCACACCACCCAGCGCCCCGCGCGGGCAACGGCCTGCATCGCCGGCAGCAGCAACTGCAACTCACCGATCCCCCACTGCGGCACTACCAGCTCCAACAAGGCGTCGCGCGGCCAGCCGCCCTCAGGCAGGATGGTGTCCAGTGCCGCAAAACCCGTCGCCAGGCCGCCGCCCGCCGGCATGACACCACCCCGGCCGCGCCATAGCAGGCGGTTATTGCGTAACAGCTGTTGTAGTGCTCCATCCATTCGACTGCCGCGTCCTTTATTCCTAACTACTGTTTATTTGTACAGTATAAGAGCCGTGTCCGGAATTGGCAATCACCTCTGCCTTCTTGCTTGACACCCCCTTGGCGTTGCTATAGATTTCCGCCCCTTGCTTCAGGTGTCCAGGCGGGTTTTCACCCGCCGGATGAAACGGGAAGCCGGTGCGTTGTTGCCCTTAGGCAACCAACCATCCCGGCACTGCCCCCGCAACGGTAAACGAGTCAAGGGTCTGCATTTACACGCCACTGTGTCATGACACGGGAAGGCGCAGCCCCGGGGAGACGTCCCCACTCGTGAGTCCGGAGACCGGCCTGTAGCTGTTGGTTGGCATTGCGGAGGGCGATGCGACGACGGCAGCTATATGTCTGTTTTCGTCTGTTTTTTCCTCCGCATGTCGCGATTACATGCTATGCGCACGGGTGTGTGCGCCGGAGGAAAATTTCATGAAGACCGGTTCCATTACTCTGCAGACCGCCTTGCTGTTTGGTCTGAGTTCCAGTTGGACGGCCCAGGCCGTCGCCAGCGACCCCATCATCGTCACCGCCACCCGCACGGCCCAGACCGGCGACCAGACCCTGGCGCCGGTGACGGTTATCAACCGCGACGACATCGAACGCCAACAGGCGACCTCCGTGACCGAGCTGCTGCGCGCCACCCCCGGCGTGGATTTCAGCAACAACGGCGGCCGCGGCAAGGCCACCTCCCTGTTCCTGCGCGGCACGGCCTCCGATCACGTACTGGTGCTGATCGACGGCATCGAGATGGGCTCGGCCACCACCGGCCAGGCGGCCATTGAAGACCTGCCCATCCACGCAATCGAACGTATCGAGATCGTGCGCGGGCCGCGCTCCAGCCTGTACGGCTCCGAGGCCATCGGCGGGGTGATCCAGATCTTCACCCGCAAGGGCGACGGCGAAACCAGCCCCCATGCCTATGTGAGCGGCGGCAGCTATTCCAGCTACGGCTTGGGCGGCGGGGTCGCCGGCGGCAATCCGCGCGGCTGGTACAACCTCAACGCCAGCGGCTCGGATACCGAGGGCTTCGACGCCAAAAACGACGCCGGCCACAATCCGGACCGCGACGGCTACCAAAACCTCTCCGCCGCCCTGCGCGCCGGCTACCGTTTCAGCAACGACATGGAGGCGGAACTGCATTGGCTGCGCGCCGCCGGCGAGACGGAATTCGACGGCAGCGCCAGCGACACGGCAGAGACCCTGCAGCAGATCATGGGCGTCAAGCTCAGCGCCACGCCGTTGAACGGCTGGTATACCCGCCTGCAGGTCGGGCGCAGCCAGGATGAGTCGGAGAACCTCGCCAACGGCGTCGCCCAAAGCCGCTTCGACACGCAACGCGACAGCCTCAGCTGGCAGAACGACCTGAGCCTGGGCGCCGCCCACCTGCTCACCCTTGGCGTGGACCACCGGCAGGACGCGGTGGACAGCACCACCGCCTACACCGTCACCGAGCGCGACAATACCGCCCTGTTCGGCCAGTACCAGGGCGACCTGGGCGACCATGATCTGCAGTTCAGCCTGCGCCGCGACGACAACGAACAGTTCGACGCTCACACCACCGGCAGCGCCGCCTGGGGCTATGACCTGAGCGAGGCGACCCGCCTCACCGTCGCCTACGGCACCGCCTTCAAGGCGCCCAGCTTCAATGAGCTCTACTTCCCGGGCTACGGTGATCCCGGCCTGCAACCCGAGGAGTCCGGCAGCGTCGAGGTGGGCATCAAGCGCAATACGGCGCACGCCCACTGGTCGCTGCATGCCTACCAAACCGATATCGACAATCTGATCGCCTTCAATGCCGCCACCTTCTCACCAGCCAATATCGCCGCGGCCCGCATCCGCGGCCTGGAGGCCGACGCCGGTGTGCAGATAGCCGCCTGGCGCTTCAACGCCGGCGCCAGTGTGCTGGACCCGGAGGTGCGCACCGCGGGGAGCAATCAGGGCAATGTGCTGCCGCGCCGCGCCCAACGCAGTCTGCGCCTGACGGCGGATCGGGCCATCGGCGCGCACAGTATCGGCGCCACCCTGGTGGCCTTCGGCCAGCGCTATGACGACCTGGCCAACCGCGAGCGGCTGGCGGGCTACGGCGTGGTGGCGCTGCGCGCTGAGTATCGCCTGAGCCCGGCCTGGCGCGCCCAACTGCGCATCGACAACCTCTTCGATCGCGACTACCAGACCGCCGCCGACTACAACCAACCCGGGCGCGGCGCCTATCTGACCGTGCGCTATCAACCCTGATCCAATCACAGACAAGGAGTCCGCAATGACACTCACTACACGCCACCAATGGCTGATCGGCCTGGGCCTGGTATTACTCTTGATCATGACGCGGGGGCATCACGTCGCCAGTGTGGCGGCACTCCCCAGCGCCTCCTGGGCCATTTTCTTCCTCGCCGGTGTCTATCTCAGCTCACGCTGGGCGTTTCCCGCCCTGCTGGCCGGGGCGGGCCTGCTCGATTTCGCCGCCGTGACCTGGGGCGGCGTCAGCAGCTTCTGCATCAGTCCCGCCTACGGCTTTCTGCTGCCCGCCTACGGCGCCCTGTGGCTGGCCGGGCGCTGGTATGCCCGTTGCTATAGTTTTCAATGGCGCACCCTGATGCCGCTGGGCGTCAGCCTGCTGGGCGGCGCCACCCTCTGCGAGCTGTTGTCCAGCGGCGGCTTTTATTTCCTCTCCGGGCGCTTCGCGGAGCCGACCCTGGCCGAGTTCGGCGGCCGCCTGCTGCAGTACTTCCCCGGCATGCTGACCAACCTGCTCGTTTATGTCGGCGGCGCGGCGCTCATCCACCTGGCCGTGGTGGCACTGCGCGATGTGGTGAAGCGCCACCAAGCCGCAGGGTAACGCCGATGCCGCAACACGAGCCCAATCAGGACAGGACAAACGACGCAGGCGGCGAATTGCGCCGTTGCCCCGCCCTGTTGATCAGCGCCCCCGCCTCCGGCCAGGGCAAGACCACGGTCACGGCCGCCCTGGCGCGCTATCATCGCCGCCTGGGTAGAGATGTCCGGGTGTTCAAGACCGGGCCGGACTTCATCGACCCGACCCTGCTGGAACAGGCCTGCGGCAATCCCGTCTACCAGCTCGATCTGTGGATGGGCGGCGAGGACCATTGCCGGCGCCTGCTCTATGACGCCGCCGCCAGCGCGGACCTGATCCTGGTGGAAGGGGTAATGGGACTGTTCGACGGTGACAGCTCCAGCGCCGACCTGGCCGCCCGCTTCGGCATGCCGGTGCTGGCGGTGATCGACGCCGGCGCCATGGCCCAGACCTTCGGCGCCCTGGCCCACGGCCTGGCCAGCTATCGCCCCGACCTCCCCATGGCCGGGGTGTTGGCCAACCGGGTCGGCAGCGCGGCGCATTACGAGATGGTGGCCGAATCCCTGCCGCCGGACCTGCGGGGCGTCGGCTGGCTGCCGCGTGAGGCGCAGTTCACCCTGCCCGAGCGTCATCTGGGGCTGGTGCAGGCCGCCGAGCTGGAGGATCTGGATCAACGCCTGGAGCGCGCCGCCGACGCCCTGCAATTGGTCGATGACACCCTGCCCGCGGCGGTGCCGTTTGCGCCGGTGGTCGCCCCCGATTCAGGCAAGCCGCTGACCGGCACCACCCTCGCCATGGCCCGGGACGCCGCCTTCTCCTTCATCTACCGCGCCAACCTGGACTTGCTCGAAGAACTCGGGGCCAGGTTGGCGTTTTTCTCACCACTGACCGACCCGGCTGTGCCGGCGGCCGATGCCGTCTACCTGCCCGGCGGCTATCCCGAGCTGCACCTGGAGCGGCTGGCGGCCAACGAGTCCATGAAGACCTCCATCCGCGCCCATCATGACGCCGGCAAACCGCTGCTGGCCGAGTGTGGCGGCATGCTGTATCTGCTCGAATCACTGACCGACCGAGACGGCCATGAAGGGGCCATGGTGGGGCTGCTGCCCGGCCGCGCCCGCATGCAGGAGCGGTTGGTCAGCCTCGGCATGCAGGCGGCGCAATTTGAGCAAGGCGAACTGCGCGGCCACACCTTCCACCACTCCGCCGCGGAGATGGCGCTGGACCCCGTCGGCCATGCCGTGGGCCAGCGCAAGGGCCGGCAAGGCGAGGCCCTGTATCGCCACGGCTCACTGTTGGCCAGCTATGTGCACTGGTACTTCCCCGCCAACCCGGCGGCCGCCGCGGCGCTGTTTCAGCGCAATAAAATTAATTTATAAACAATTAATTAAATAATGTACTTAATGTGATTTACACGAATTTTTCTACTGCCCGAGCGGGTCTACCAGGGACCCGGAAAGCGGCAAACTGATCGGAGACAGCAAATGAGTAGTCACGACAATCCACAGCAGCGCGACGAACGCCACCGCCAACGCATGCAGCGCAAAAAGGCGGTCATCGACGCCTCGATCGCCAAGGCCGATGCGGAACGGGGCGTGTTGCTGGTGCTCACCGGCAACGGCAAGGGCAAATCCAGCTCGGCCTTCGGCATGGCGGTGCGGGCCCTCGGCCACGGCATGCAGGTGGGCGTGGCCCAATTTATTAAAGGCCGCTCGGACACCGGTGAAGAGGGCTTTCTGCGCCGCCAATCCGGTCTGGTCTGGCACGTGCTCGGCGAGGGCTTTACCTGGGAGACGCAAAACCGCGAGCGCGATATCGAAACCGCGCAACGCGGCTGGGCCATTGTGCGCGAGATGTTGCGCGACGCGTCGGTGGGGCTGGTCATCCTGGATGAACTCACCTATCCACTGAAATACGGCTGGCTGGACCTGGACACCGTGCTGGCCGACCTGCGCGCCCGGCCCGCCATGCAGCATGTGGTCATCACCGGCCGCGGCGCTCCCGAGACATTGATCGAGGCGGCCGACACGGTGACCGAATTACGCGACGTGAAACACGCCTTCCGCGCCGGTGTGAAGGCACAGACCGGGGTGGACCTATGAACTTCGGCCATGGCAACGGCCCGCAACGCATCGTCTGCCTCACCGAGGAGACCACCGAAACCCTGTATCTGCTGGGTGAGCAGGACCGTATCGTCGGCATCTCCGGCTATACGGTCCGACCGCCCGAGGCGCGCCGGGACAAAGCCAAGGTCGCCGCCTTTACCAGCGCCAAGATCGACAAGATTCTGGAACTGGAGCCGGACCTGGTGCTGGGCTTTTCCGATCTACAGGCCGACATCGCCGCCGAACTGATCCGTGCCGGTATTGCCGTCCACGTGTTCAATCAGCGCAGTGTGGCGGGCATATTCGATATGATCCGCACCCTGGGCGCCCTGGTTCACGCCACCCCCCGGAGCGAGGCGCTCATCGACGAGCTGCGCCAGGGGCTGGACGCGATCATGCGCAGCGCCGCCGCCCTGCCCGGCCGCCCGCGCGTCTATTTTGAGGAGTGGAACGACCCCTTGATCAGCGGCATCCGCTGGGTATCGGAATTGATCGATAGCGCCGGCGGTCGCGACTGTTTTGCCGACCTGGCGGCGGCCCAATCGGCCCGGGAGCGCATCATCGCCGCTCCGGCCGAGGTGGTGCGACGGGCCCCCGATATCATCATCGGCTCCTGGTGCGGCAAACGCTTCCGCCCCGAGCAGGTGCAGGCACGACCGGGCTGGGAGCGCATCCCCGCCGTGCGCACGGGCCAACTCCATGAAATCAAATCGGCCGATATTCTGCAGCCCGGGCCGGCCGCCCTCACCGACGGCGTGCGCCAACTGCATACGATCATCAAAACCTGGGCGGCACAACACGCATGATGACGGCACTGGTCGTTTCCGCCGCGCTACTGCTCGACGCCGCGTTGGGCGAACCGCGCCGTTATCATCCCCTGGTCGGCTTCGGCCGCCTGGCCCAGGCGCTGGAGCGGCGTCTGTATGGCGACAGCCGCATGCGCGGCCTCAGCGCCGTCATCCTGCTTATCGCCCCATTGACCCTGCTGGCGCTGTTCGCCGGCGGCCTGCCGGGGAGCATCATGCTGGATATCGCCCTGCTCTATCTGGCCATCGGCCACCGCAGTCTCGGCCAGCACGCCCGCCGGGTCCGCGACGCCCTGCGTCACCATGATCTTGATGCGGCACGGCAGGGCGCCGGCTTCATGGTCAGCCGCGATACCGACACCCTGGACCGCGACGGGGTCACCCGGGCAACACTGGAGTCGGTATTGGAAAACAGCAACGACGCCCTCTTCGGCGCCCTGTTTTGGTTTGTGGTGGCAGGCGCGCCGGGCGTGGTGCTGTACCGGCTCAGCAACACCCTGGACGCCATGTGGGGCTACCGCACAGCGCGTTACCAGGCCTTCGGCTGGGCCGCGGCACGACTGGACGACCTGCTCAACTACATCCCGGCGCGTCTGACGGCGCTGAGCTACACCCTGGTCGGGCATTGCAAAAACGCCTTGCACTGTTGGCAAACGCAGGGCCGTCGCTGGGAGAGCCCCAACGCCGGACCGGTGATGGCGGCGGGCGCCGGTGCCCTGGGGGTGGCGCTGGGCGGGGCGGCCCGCTACCACGGGTGTATAAAACAGCGCCCCGTGCTGGGTCGGGGCGCGCCGCCCGCCCCCCACCATATCGACGCGGCACTGGCTCTGGTGCGCAACGCCACCTGGCTTTGGCTCGGGGTGATAGTCATCAGTGGAGGTCTCCGGCTTGCTTGAACACGGCGGACGATTGTTGCAGGCGGCACAGGACTACGGCATCCCGGCCGAACAGTGGCTGGACCTCTCCACCGGCATCAACCCCAATGGCTGGCCGGTGCCGCCCATTCCACCCGACGTGTGGACCCGCCTGCCGGAGGCCGAAGACGGTCTGTCTGCCAGCGCCGCCGCCTATTACGGCGCCCCGGCAGTGTTGCCCCTGGCCGGCTCCCAGGCGGCGATTCAGGCCCTGCCCGCCCTGCAGCCGCCGGGCCGGGTGGGTATCCCCACGCCGGGCTATGCCGAACACGCCCACGCCTGGCGGCGCGCCGGGCATAACGTGGTGGCGCTGCCGCCGCATGTGTTACCGGCGGCGACCGATCTGGACACGGTGGTCATCATCAACCCGAACAACCCCACCGGCCATCGTTTCGCCGTGGCTGAACTACTGGCCCTGCACGACCGCCTGCGGCGGCGCGGCGGCCGGCTGGTGGTGGACGAGGCCTTCATGGACTGTACGCCGGATCAGAGTCTGGCCCCCTATTCCAGCCGCCCCGGTCTGGTGGTGCTGCGGTCGCTGGGCAAGTTTTTCGGTCTGGCCGGGGCGCGGGTGGGGTTCGCCCTGGCCGCGGCCGCGTGGCTCACCGAACTGGAGGCGCGTCTCGGCCCCTGGAGCGTGGCGGGCCCCGCCCGCTGGGTGGCACAACAGGCCCTGGCCGACCGGGTGTGGCAGCAGGCGACGCGTGCGCAACTGCGACACGCGGGGGAACGCCTGGCGCGGCTGCTGAGCGAACACGGACTGCCCCCGGACGGCGGCACGGCCCTGTTCCAGCGCGTGCTGACGCCACAGGCGGCGGCCATTCAACACGCCCTGGCGCAGCACGGCATTCTGGTGCGGCGCTTCGAACAACCGGCCGCATTACGCTTCGGCCTGCCCGCCGACGCGGCGCAATGGCAACGCCTGGCACAGGCGCTGTCCCATATCGACTCGCAGATCAAGGAGACATACACATGCTTCACCGTTGCTTAACGTTGGTGCTACTTGCACTCAGTATGCCCGCCTGGGCGGCGATTCAGGTGCGCGACGACGCCGGCACGCTGGTTCAGCTCGTGGCACCGGCGCAGCGCATCGTCAGCCTGGCCCCCCACAACACCGAGCTGCTGTTCGCCGCCGGTGCCGGTGAGCGCATCGTCGGGGCGGTCTCCTACAGCGACTATCCGCCGGCGGCCAATGACATTCCCCGCATCGGCGGCTACAAGTCGGTGGACCTGGAGGCCATCCTGGCCCTGCAGCCGGACCTGGTGGTGGGCTGGGTCAGCGGCAATAACAGCGCCAATCTGGACAAACTACGTGACCTCGGTCTGCCCCTCTACCTCAGCGAACCGCGCCGGCTGGGCGATGTGGCCGACAACATCCGCCGCCTGGGCAAACTGGCCGGCACCGCCACCGTGGCCGATCGGGCCGCCGCGGCGTTCCAGACCCGGGTCGCCGAACTACGGCGCCGCCACGCCGACCAGCCGCCACTGTCGGTTTTCTACGAGACCTGGAACCAACCGCTGATGACCATCAACGGCGACCACCTTATCAGTCAGGTCATCGCCCTGTGCGGCGGGCGCAACGTGTTCGCCGATTTGAAAACGCTGTCGACCCACATCAACACCGAGGCGGTGTTGAAGCGCAATCCGCAGGTAATCGTCGCCAGCGGCATGGGCGAGGAGCGCCCGGAGTGGCTGGATGACTGGCGCCAGTGGCCGCAACTGAGTGCGGTGAAACACGAACGGCTGTTTTTTATCCCGCCGGAATTGTTGCAACGCGCCACGCCCAGAGTGTTGGACGGCGCCGAACAGTTGTGCCGCTTTTTGCAACAGGCACGTCAACAGAGATAAACCATGCCAACGAACAAGACATTGATGATCCAGGGCACCACCTCGGACGCCGGCAAGAGCCTGCTGGTCACGGCACTGTGCCGCTGGTTGGCACGCCGGGGCGTGCACGTGGCGCCATTCAAACCGCAGAACATGGCCTTGAACAGCGCGGTCACCGCCGATGGCGGCGAGATCGGCCGCGCCCAGGCGGTGCAGGCCCAGGCCTGCGGCCTGGAGACGCATACCGATATGAATCCGATACTGCTCAAACCCAACTCCGATACCGGCGCCCAGGTCATCATCCACGGTCGCGCCATCAGCGAGATGGATGCCGCCAGTTATCACGATTACAAGCGCACTGCCCGCGCGGCGGTGCTCGACTCCCACGCGCGCTTGGCGCAGCGTTACGATGCGGTCATTGTGGAAGGGGCGGGTTCACCGGCGGAGATCAATCTGCGCCACAACGATATCGCCAACATGGGCTTTGCCGAGGCGGTGGACTGTCCGGTGATCCTGGTGGCCGACATCGACCGCGGCGGCGTCTTCGCCCATCTGGTGGGCACCCTGGCCCTGCTCAGCGAGAGTGAACGGGCGCGGGTGAAGGGCTTCGTCATCAACCGTTTTCGCGGTGACATTTCTTTATTGGAGCCGGGGCTAAAGTGGCTGGAACAGGAGACCGGCAAGCCGGTGCTGGGCGTGTTGCCCTATCTGCAGGATCTGCACCTGGAAGCGGAAGACGCCCTGCCGCGTGAGACCGTTTCGGCCAAGGCCGCCACGACACTGGATGTCGTTGTGCCGGCGCTGCCGCGCATCAGCAACCACACCGATTTCGACGCCTTGCGCCTGCACCCCCAGGTGACATTGCGCTTCGTCGGCCCGGGCGAAACACCCCCCGCCGCCGATCTCATCATCCTGCCCGGCTCCAAGAGCGTACGTGCCGATCTGGCCTGGCTGCGTGACCAGGGGTGGGAGACGGCCATCCGACGCCACCTGCGCTACGGCGGCAAGCTGATCGGCATCTGCGGCGGCTTTCAGATGCTCGGCCGGGCCATTCACGACCCTGACGGCATCGAAGGCGAACCGGGCAGCAGCAACGGCCTGGGACTGTTCGACATGGAGACGACCCTGGCAGCGGAAAAACAGCTGCGCAACGTGCAGGGCACGCTTGCGCTCGATGATGCACCGGTCAGTGGCTATGAGATCCACGCGGGCGTCAGCACAGGCCCCGCGCTGCAGCGCCCGGCGTTACAACTGGCGCACGGGCCGGACGGGGCGCTCAGCGACGACGGGCTGATTCTCGGCACTTATCTGCATGGCCTGTTCGACACGCCCAGCGCCAGCCAGGCCCTGCTCGCCTGGGCCGGGCTGGCGGATGCGGAGCCACTCGACTACTTCGCCCTGCGCGACGCCGCCATCGAGCGGCTGGCCGACGCGGTGGCGCAACACCTGGACGGCGCTGGATTACTCGAACTGATACAAACAAAGGAGATGCCGGCATGACGACACGCAAAACCCTCATTCTCGGCGGCGTGCGCTCAGGCAAGAGCCGGCTGGCGGAGCGCCTGGCCACCGCCAGCCGCCTGCCGGTGACCTACATCGCCACCGCGACGGCCGGGGACGGTGAAATGGAGAGCCGCATCGCCGATCACCAACGGCGCCGGCCGAACGACTGGCAGCTGGTCGAAGAGCCGCTGCAATTAGCGACGGCGCTCGACCAACATGCCGCCGCCGGCCACTGCGTACTGGTGGACTGCCTGACCCTCTGGCTCACCAATCTGCTAACCGCGGACGACGCGACATTGTTCGCGCGTGAACATGAGGCGCTGCTGGCCACGCTGCCGACATTGCCGGGCGAAATCATTCTGGTCGGCAACGAGACCAACATGGGCGTCACCCCGCTGGGTGAACTGAGCCGCCGCTACTGTGACGAGGTCGGCCGCCTGCATCAGGAATTGGCGCAACTGTGCGACCGGGTGGTACTGACCGTCGCCGGGCTGCCCCAAGTGTTAAAAGGAGAACCCCTGTGAATGAAAACATCTTATGGCTGGAGGTGCCGGCCGCCGCCCCGGACGAGGACGCCCGGCAGGCCGCCGAGGCGCGCCAGGCGCAACTCACCAAACCGCACGGCTCACTCGGGCGTCTGGAAGAGACCGCTATCCACCTCGCCGCGCTGCAGGGCACCGCGCGACCGGGAGTGGAGCGGGTACAGATCACTGTCTTCGCCGGCGACCACGGCGTGGTGGCCGAGGGCGTGTCCGCCTTTCCCCAGGCCGTCACCGCCGAGATGGTGAAGAACTTCGCCCGCGGCGGCGCCGCCATCAACGCAGCGGCCCGGCAGATCGACGCGCAGCTGGAGGTCATCAATCTGGGCACGGCGCACGATACCGGCCCCCTGAAAGGGGTCAAGCATTACGATCTCGGCCCGGGCAGCGCCAATTTCCTGCAGCAAGCGGCGATGAGCGAACACCAGCTGGGGCGGGCCCTGGCGGCCGGCCGCCACGCCGCCGAACGCGCCCGGCTGGACCACGCCCAGCTGTTCATCGGTGGCGAGATGGGCATCGGCAATACCACAGCGGCAACCGCGCTCGCCTGCGCCCTGCTCGATTGCGAACCGAAACAGCTCGCCGGCCCCGGCACGGGGCTCGACGAGCGCGGCATCGCCCACAAAGTGCGGGTCATTCAAGCGGCGCTGGAACGGCATGGCGACCACCTCGACTCGGCCCATGAGGCGTTGCGACGGCTCGGCGGGTTCGAGATCGCCGCCCTGGCCGGGGCCTACATCGCCTGCGCGCAAATGGGCCAGCCGGTCCTGGTGGACGGTTTCATCAGCTCGGTGGCGGCGCTGGTCGCCGTGCGGCTGCGCCCCGGTATGGAGGCGTGGTTGCTGTTCTCACACAGTTCGGCCGAACCGGGCCACGCCCGGGTACTCGACGCCCTCGGCGCCCGGCCGCTGTTGGCGTTGCAGATGCGCCTGGGTGAAGCCAGCGGCGCCGCCGTCGCCGTGCCACTGTTGCGCATGGCCTGCGCCCTGCATAACGACATGGCGACCTTTGCACAGGCCCGGGTGTCGGAACAGCTGTGATGGGTGCGCTGACAATGATTGATCTGCTGCGTCACGGCGAGGTCCAGGGCGGCAGTGCGTTTCGCGGCAGCACCGATGACCCCCTGACCGACATCGGCTTACAGCAGATGTGGCGCGCCACCGGCACCAAGCGTGGTTGGGACCGCGTTATCACTTCGCCACTGCAACGCTGCGCCGGTTTTGCCGAGGAGTTCGCCTGGCAGCGATCTCTGCCCCTGGTGGTGGATGAACGCTTGCAGGAAATGCATTTCGGCGCCTGGGAAGGATTGCCTGCCGCCGATATCATGGCGCACACCCCGGATGCACTGGCCCGTTTCTGGAACGACCCCGAACAGCACTCAGCGCCCGGCGGTGAACCCCTGGCGCTGTTCCGCGCCCGCGTATTGGAGGCCTGGGGTGACATTACCCGGCAATACGCCGGCGAGCGGCTGCTGCTCGTTACCCACGGCGGCGTGATCCGGGTGCTGCTCAGTCACGTTCAGAACCGCCCGCTCGGCAAGCTGTTGGAGATCGAGGTCCGGCACGGCGCATTGTTGAGCCTGCGTATCGATGGCAGCGACAAGCGGAGCGCCGCGCTCCAACCGCTCGGTCGGGGATAACATGCTCCCTCCCCGCCCCATGTTTATCGCCCTGCAGTTTCTCACCGCCTTACCCATACGCCTCGAGGCCGCACCGGCCAACGAAGCGGTCGGCCGCTCGCTGCTATTCTACCCACTGGTCGGCCTGCTGATCGGTACCCTGCTCGCCGGACTTGGCTGGGGACTGAGCAGCGCGCCAGCGTTCATCGCCGCCGCGCTACTGCTGGCCGCGTGGGTGCTATCCACCGGCCTGCTGCATCTGGACGGCCTGGCCGACAGCGCCGATGCCTGGATCGGCGGTCTGGGCGATCGCGACAGAACACTTGCGATCATGAAGGATCCCCGCTGCGGTCCGGCGGCGGTGGTGATTCTGGTGCTGGTGCTGCTGCTCAAGTTCACCGCTCTGACCCAACTCATCGCCGACGCCAACTGGGCGCTGCTGTTGCTCGCCCCGCTGCTCGGCCGCACGGCCTTGTTGCTGCTGTTTTTCACCACCCCTTACGTCCGCCCCGGCGGGCTCGGCAGTATGCTCGCGGACCACTTGCCGCGCCGCAGCGCCAAGATCGTGCTACTCATTACCCTGACCTCGGTCATCGCCGCATTGGGTGTAGCGGCGCTTTGGCCGCTCGCCGCCGCGGGCGTCACGTTGGTGCTGGCACGCCTATTCATGCTCAGACGTATCGGCGGCACCACCGGTGACACTGCCGGCGCGCTGGTGGAGATCACGGAAACCGTTGTGCTGCTAAGCGCACTCCTGGTGCAATAAGCACCTCGGAAAAACAACTGTGGGGGGAATTTATATCGGTAGGGGGTTGTGTCGCTTAAGACACGGGCAATGCTGAAGGGGAGCAACACAAACCCCGGAATCAACACCGGGGATATAATCATATCGCCAGGTTGATATCCGGGAGGGTCTTACCGTTGTGACGGTGGACCCGACTGTTCATGTCGCCAAAGCGCGGTGCTTAGGCCTCTTTTTCGAAAACGAAAAAGCCCCAGGCGAGATGGCCGTTTTTGCCACCGTTGATCCAGTGGCCCAGCCCGGTCTTCATGCGTTCCACATAGGCCTTGTCGACCTTCTTGGTGAGTTCGGCCTCGTGCTTTTCGGTCTCTTGCAGTACGCGGCTGTAGTGATTCACCAGCTGATGGGTGAGCTCCTCAAAGTTGAGCTCTTTCATGCCGAACTTGGCCGCGGTCTCGCGATAGAAGGCGGGCGACCCTAGAGAAGACAAATGAATGCGGTTGAGGATGGGTTCCAGCACGCCCGCGGGGCAGTCATCCGCCGCCATGGGATCGGTGAAGATGAACTTGCCGCCCGGTTTCAACACCCGCGCCACCTCTTGCAACACCTTTTCGCGCTGGCCGCTGTGCAAAATAGCGTCTTGGGAAAAGATCACATCGAAGGCCTTGTCTTCGGCAGGAATGTTTTCGAAGCTGCCGTCCACCACTTCGATCTTGTCGTCCAGGCCACGCTCTTTATTCAGCTTACGAGCGCGCTCGTTTTCCTTTTCGCTCAGGTTGAGCGCCACCACGGAACACCCGAAGGTCTCGGCCAGATACCGCGCCAGGCCGCCGTAACCGGAGCCGATATCCAGCACCTTGTCTTGCGGCGTCAGTTTGGTCTTCTCCGCCATGTGCCGCACGGTGCGGTGGCTGGCCTCGGGGATGGACTCGTCGTCCGACTGATACAGGCCTATATGAATATCCTCACCACCCCAAATGATGGCATAGAAATTGTCGGCGTCTTCGCTGTTGTAATATTCACGGGCGGTATTCACCGCGTCCGAGTATTGACTGCTCATGCTTAGCTTTCCTCGTCTTCTTCCTGATAGGACTTCTCGGCCACATGCACTAGAAAATCCGGGTCATTGGCTTTAAAGGTCTCCTGGAAATCACCGTAGGTCTCGATGTGCTGAAAACCCACTTCGTGCATCAGGCGGCGGGTGTATTTCTTGCGCAGCGGATACATGTTGAGGTGATAGGAGGACTTATCGGGAAAGGTATAACGGAAACGGGCCAAACCTTCATCGACGTGCTCGGGCTCGGCTATCACGTCTTCACCGCAATAGTAGTATTGGTGTTTGGTGCTGAAGCCTTCATCGAGAATGGCATCGTAGTTACGCTGGTCCAGCATCAGGATGCCGTCATGATTGAGCGTGGCGTAGTATTCGGCCAGCGATTTACGACGATCGTGCTCCTTGAACAGATGGGTAAATGAGTTACCCAAACAGATCACGGCGTCGAACTGCTCATGGACGGTGCGATTCAACCAGCGCCAGTCGGCCTGCACGGTGCGCAGAATATAGCCACGGTCGCGGGCATTCTGAAACGCGCGCGCCAGCATTTCGGGTGCGCCGTCGGCGCTCACCACGTCGAAGCCGGCGCTCAGCAGCCGGACGGAATGGAAGCCGGTGCCGCAGGCCACGTCGAGCACGCGCTCAACTCCGTAGGAGCGCAGCTGTTCGATAAAAAATTCGCCCTCGCTCTGCCAACGTCTGTCCCAGTCGATGAGTTCGTCCCACTTTTCGACAAAGCTTTTGACGTATTCTTCTTTGTAGTGGCTTGTGTCTCGGACGGTTGTTGGGTCTTTGCCAAAGGATTGTGCTTGTGTTGTCTGGTTCACGTATTTGCCTCGCATATTCGTTTCACCAATTTAAGGAATTTTCAGGTGTAATAACCCACCTGCTGCCAGTTAGCGACGGGCCGTCGTCTTGCTACAGATTCATCTTATCGATTTGCCCAAGCGGACAATTGATGTATGGCTCGTTAGGCCAAAATTGAGTGGCGGGGCGGTGCCCGCCTGAAAAAATCGCATACACCGGATCGCGTTGGTGCAACGCTCGGCATGCTTATGAGCTGGTAACAGCGCCATAGTTTAACGCAGACCGCGGAAAAGCACAAAGTGATGCAGGGCTTCGGCATCCGCAAAGACCATGATCGACTTTAGAATCATAGCGACTCCGCGGCGATACATAGACTCTTTACAAAGACTTGACATAGACTCAATAAGCATACATCTATGTACATAGCCGACCAGACGGCGCAGCCGGGATCACGCCTGATGAACGAGATCGCAGACCTGAACAAACGCTTCGCCGTGCCCGATCATCTCTGCTTTGAACCCGCGCCGGACGGCCGGGCGCTGGCGCGCATCGACAATCGCCACGCCAGTGCCGCCGTCGCCCTGCAGGGTAGTCAGCTGCTCGCCTGGCAACCCAATAACGCCGATCCGGTGATCTGGCTGTCAAAGGCCGCCCTGTTCGCCCCCGGCAAGGCCATTCGCGGCGGCGCGCCGGTGTGCTGGCCCTGGTTCGGCGCTCATGCCGAACACAATGACTGGCCAGCCCACGGCTTTGCCCGGACGGCAGTGTGGCAGGTGCAAGAGTGCCTGGGATTGGACGATGGTTCCACCCGGCTCAGTTTAGCCCTGCCAGCGGCGCAGATACCGAGCCGGCTGTGGCCCCACCCCACGTCGCTACAGTGCCGAATTACCGTGGGTGACACATTGGAAATGGAGCTGGTCACGCAGCACCAAGGCCAGCAGCCGGTTACCCTCAGCGAGGCCTTGCATACCTATTTCAATGTCAGCGACGTACGCCAGATCAGCGTCACGGGCCTGGACGGTTGCGACTATCTCGATAAAGTCGACGATTTTCGGCGCAAGCGGCAGGCCGGCGCCGTCACCTTCGCCGGCGAGGTGGACCGAATCTATCTCGACAGCCGCGCCGATTGTCTGATTCTCGATCCCGGCCTGGCGCGCCAGATCCGCATCAGCAAGCAGGGCAGCGACAGCACCGTGGTATGGAATCCCTGGACCGAAAAGGCCGCCCGCATGGGCGACCTGGGGGAAGACGGCTATCTGACAATGGTCTGCGTAGAAAGCGCCAATGCGGCCGAGAATGCGGTCACCCTGGCGCCCGGCGACGAACACCGCCTACAGCTGCGTTACGCCGTCGAGCCGCTCGGGACTTGAAGCGTATCAGGCGGGGTTCACCTGGCCGTAGCACTGCGCCCGGGTGCAGATTTGCGCCGGCATCTCCTTATGCGCGATCAGGGCACCGATACCGCGGAACACGCGGTAAAACCACCAGATTACCGCCCCCCAAAATACCGCGTAGCCAAGCATATAGACCAGCGTGCCCAGGGCCACCATCAACAGCACTATCATCACGACGAAGCTGCGCGCCAGCCACTCGTGGTGGGTGGCAATCAGCACCTGTTCATGGGAAAGCTGTGCACCCTCCTGCTCGGCCAGTTTCTTAAAGCGGTAGACTTTGATTGCGCTGATAATGGCGCCGATCGGGGCGGTAACAAAGAGCAGATACAGGGCATAGATGAAGGTCAGAAACACCACTTCCGACCAGTCGATGGTGTCTTGGGTCTGTTGAACTTGGCTGTTCATAACGAATCCCTCCTAATGGCTGCCAACTAAATTTCTCCATTGCCGACATGCCTGGCAATACTGTGTTTCCTTCTACCCACAAGTATAGTTCCTGAGTGAAAAGATCAAGCAAATACCCTCACCCTCCGATATCAGCCATCACCTTACATAATAGATGCAGTACACTGTTTTAATACGTTTTTTTAACTGTCGCCTCAGACGACGCCATGACTGGAACACGCTCGCGCCGGGCGCTTTCGTCGAAGGATTAGCCCATGCGCTTGCGCATAAAGGCGTAATACATCACCGGGATCACCAGCAACGTCAGCAGGGTGGAGACGAAGATACCGAAGACCAGCGCGATGGCCAGGCCGTTGAAGATGGGGTCATCGAGAATGAAGAAGGCGCCGATCATGGCCGCCAGGCCCGTCAGCACGATAGGCTTGGCGCGCACGGCGCCGGCACGGATCACCGCCTCCTCGAGGGGCATACCGGCGGCATAGGACTGATTGATGAAGTCCACCAACAAAATCGAGTTGCGCACGATAATACCGGCCAAGGCGATCATGCCGATCATGGAGGTGGCGGTGAAGTTGGCGCCCAGCAAGGCGTGCCCGGGCATGACGCCGATGATGGTCAACGGGATGGGTGCCATGATAATGAGCGGCACCAGATAGGAACGAAACTGGGCCACCACCAGCACATAGATCAGGATCATGCCCACGCCATAGGCGATGCCCATGTCGCGAAAGGTCTCGTAGGTGATCTGCCATTCACCGTCCCATTTGAGACTGTAGCGATAGGGGTTTTCCGGCTGGTCCAGCAGGGTCTGCTCCAGCACATTCTCACCCTGCACCGGCGTGTCATTCAACGTTGCCAGGATGCTGAACATGCCGTAGAGCGGGCTGTCACTCTCCCCCGCCACGTTGCCGGTAACGAACACCACCGGCAGCAGGTCTTTGTGATAGATGGTGTATTCGCGTTCGCCCTGGACCAACTCAACGATCTCCGATAGCCGCACCAAGGTACCGCTTTGGCTACGCACTTGAAGATCAAGCAATGCCTGAGCGTCGGCCTTGTGGGCCACCGGCAATTCCACGCGCAAGGGCATGGGATACTTGTCGGTGGTGCCGTGCAGATACCCCACGTCCTCACCGCCGACGGCGGCGGTGAGGGTGGCCACTACAGTCTGTTGCGCCACACCCAGGCGCGCGGCCTTCTGGCGATCCACTTCAACGATCAGACGCGGGGCGCGATGTTCGACACTGTCGTCCACATCCACCACTTCATCGGTCTGTTCGAAAATCTCACGCACCTGTTTGGCCACTTGGATCTGACCCGAATAGTCGAGACCGTAGATCTCCGCCACCAGCGGCGACTGCACCGGCGGCCCCGGCGGCACCTCGACGATCTTGACATTGGCGTTGAAGCGCGCACCGATCGCCTGCAGCGGATGGCGCACCGATAGCGCGATAGCGTGGCTCTGGCGATCACGCTCGGCCTTGTCCACCAGGTTGACCTGGATGTCACCCACGTTGGCGCCGCTGCGCAAATAGTATTGCCGCACCAGGCCGTTGAAGTTGATGGGCGCGGCGGTGCCGGCATAGATCTGATAGTCGGTCACTTCAGGCACGGTGGCGATGTATTGCGCCAGTTCCTGCAACACGCGGTTGGTCTGCTCCACGCTGCTGCCTTCGGGCATGTCCACCACCACCTGAAACTCCGATTTGTTATCGAAGGGCAACATTTTGAGAATGACCAGTTTGACGAAGGCCAGACCGACGGCGATCAAGATCAACAGCATCACGCCGCCGAGCAGTCCCCAACGGCGGCCACGGCCGGCGTCGCCGGCGAGGAAGGGGCCGACAGCGCGATTGAAAAGAGTGTAGAGCCGCTGGTCGACTGCGGCTTCAGTGTGCTCGTGTGTCTGGTTTTGTTTGCTGAAAACCTTATAGGTGAGCCACGGCGTAACGACAAACGCCACCGCCAATGAGATAAACATGCCCATGCTGGCGTTGATGGGGATGGGGCTCATATAAGGCCCCATCAAACCGCTGACGAAGGCCATGGGCAGCAGCGCGGCGATGACGGTAAAGGTCGCCAGAATCGTCGGCCCCCCCACCTCATCCACCGCCAGGGGGATGGCCTCCAGCAGAGGCTTGCCGCCCATCTGACGATGGCGGTGTATGTTTTCCACCACCACGATGGCATCGTCCACCAGTATGCCGATGGAAAAGATCAAGGCGAACAGCGACACGCGGTTGAGGGTGAAGCCCCAGGCCCAAGAGGCGAACAAGGTGATCATCAGGGTGATCACCACCGCGCTGCCGACGATAAAGGCCTCGCGCCAACCCAGGGTGAACAATACCAGCAACACCACCGAGGCGGTGGCGAATAATAGTTTCTTGATCAGGGTCATGGCCTTGTCGGTGGCCGTGGCGCCGTAGTTGCGCGTCACCGTTACCTCGACGCCCGCGGGAATGAATACGCCTTTGAGCTGTTCCACGCGTTCGATCACCTGATCGGCGATGGTGGCGGCATTGGTGCCGGGCTGTTTGGCGATGGCAATCGTGACGGCGGGAAACTCACCTTGTGCCGCCAATCCCTTTTGTTCGGCGGCGGCGCCGCTGCCGAACCAGACAAACTGTTCCGGCTGATCCGGCTTCAAGGCCACCTCGGCGACGTCGCTGAGATAGACCGGCACGCCGTCATGCATGCCGACCACCAGTTCCGCCACCTCGGCGGGCGTGGTGAGAAAGGCGCCGGCCTGCACTTCGATTTCACGGTTGTCACTGACCAGCTCCCCGGCGTCACGGGTGGCGTTAGCGGCGCTGAGCGCGGCGCGCAGATCATCGAAGGCGATGTCATAACCGGCCATGCGCTGCGGATCGAGCAGGATGTGCACCACCTGTTGCGGTCCGCCGATGGTATAGATGTCACGCGTGCCCGGCACCCGCTTCAGTTCCGCCTCGAGGGTGTGGGCCACCTGTTGCAGTTCATACCCGGCGCGGCTCGGGTCATCCGTCCACAGGGTCAGGCTGACGATGGGCACGTCGTCGATCCCCTTGGGCTTGACGATGGCGCGCCCTACGCCGAGATTGGGCGGCAACCAGTCTTCGTTGGAATAGATCTGATTGTAGAGGTTGACGATGCTCTCGGTGCGTTCCTCGCCCACTTCGAACTGTACAGTGAGCACCGCCATGCCGGGGCGCGACACCGAGAGGACGTGCTCCACGCCTTTGATCTCGGAAAGCACCTGCTCCGTCGGGGTGCTGACCAAATTCTCCACCTCCACGGCGGTGGCGCCGGGATAGGGAATAAATACGTTGGCGAAGGTGACATCGATCTGCGGCTCTTCTTCGCGCGGCGTCACCAGCACGGCGAAAACACCCATGAGGATACCGACCAGGGCCAACAGCGGCGTCAATTGGTTGCGCAGGAATTTTTGCGCGATGCTGCCCGAGATGCCCAGCGTCTCCTTAGCCATGATAAGTCCGTTAGCGTTGTTGTTGCTTGAGCGCGATTCCGGCGGCGATGGGGTCCAGGGCCACCTGCTCACCCACCTCCAGGCCGGCCAACACGTCCACCTGTTCGTCGTGACGGGCACCGATACGCAACTGACGCAGACTCACCGTCCCTGCCGCGTCTACCACATAGACACCCGTCAATTCGCTGCGCTTGACCACCGCCACCGCCGGAATCAACACGCGTTCCGCGTCACCGGTGACGAAAGCGACCTTGACGAACATGCCGGGGTACACCCCGTGATCACCCTGGGGCAGATTGACGCGCACGTTAAAGGCGTGGCTCTGCTCGTCGGCAAAGGGGAACACGCGCAAGGATTCGGCCGCCACGCGCTTGCCGTCCGGCAGCGAGATGCGGGCTTCGCCATGCTCGCGCACGGCGGTGACGAAGGCCTGGGGGATCTGGGTGGTGGCGCGCAGGTGCTCAAAGGAAAAACCGGTCATGAGCGGCTGGCCCACGCCCACGGTCTCGCCCAGTTCCACATGGCGCTGGGTGACCACGCCGGCGAAGGGCGCCTTGATGACGGTGTGGTCGAGCTGCTCCTGGCCCTCGGCCAGGCGCGCCGCGGCCGCCTCGACCCGTGCCCGCGCCGCCTTCAACCCCGCTTCGGCCTTGTCCAGCTCGGCCTTGGCGACCAATTTCTTGGCGTAGATATCCTTGACGCGGCTGTACTCGTCCTGCGCCTCTTTCAGGCGTGCCTGGGTCTCCTGCAGACTGGCCTGGGCCTGCTCCAAGCGGGCGCGCTGCTCGCTGTCACGAAACCGCAGGATGACGCTGCCCTTGGGCACGAAATCATCCACATCGTAATTGATCTCCACCACCCGGCCGACGATCTGCGCCGACACGGTGGACTGATGCACCGCCTCGATGACGGCATCGAAGACGCGTTCCTGTTGAATGGTTTGAGCTTGGGCCGTGGCAACGGCCAGGTCGGCCGCCAGTACAGATTGATTGCTACACAGAAAGGCTAGTCCGATTAGCCAGGCAGTCAGCGTGTGACTCACGTTCGCATCCCCCGAAGTTTCCGTTCACATTATCACTATAGTGAATAATGCCTGGCAATAATAATATATTAGAACCATCTAATATTTCAAGCTCAAAAAAAGCCCGGTGCTCCCGGGTCTTTTTCATCGGGCTAGTAATGAAATCTACCCACCAGGGTTTTCAGCTCGCCGACCACGTGCAGCAACTGGGTTTCCGACTGCGTCAGCGCGTCCATTTCGGTGACGGTCTGGTCAGAGATGTCGCGAATATTCACCACGCTGCGGTTGATCTCCTCCGACACCGCGCCCTGCTCTTCGGCAGCACTGGCGATCTGGGTATTGAGGTGACTGATATTGCCCACTTGGGCGGTGATCTCATCCAGGGCGGTGCCCGCCGTCCGCGCCTGTTCGACGCTGACGCCGGTCTGTTGCTGGCTGGTCTCCATCACCTCCACGGCTTGCTTGGCGCTGGCTTGCAGTTGCTCGATGATGCCCTGGATTTCGGCAGTGGAATCCTGAGTGCGGCGCGCCAGTTCGCGCACCTCGTCGGCGACCACGGCAAAGCCCCGGCCCTGATCCCCGGCGCGGGC
This sequence comes from Candidatus Tenderia electrophaga, assembly GCA_001447805.1. Classification (NCBI taxonomy): domain Bacteria; kingdom Pseudomonadati; phylum Pseudomonadota; class Gammaproteobacteria; order Tenderiales (SeqCode); family Tenderiaceae (SeqCode); genus Tenderia (SeqCode); species Tenderia electrophaga (SeqCode). The sequence continues at coordinate 1,450,474 of CP013099.1, read as the reverse complement.
AGCCTCGATGGCGGCGTTCAAGGCCAGCAGGTTGGTCTGATCGGCGATTTCACTGATGACGATGGAGACCTTGCCGATAGTGTCGGTCTGGGTTTCCACAGTGCGGATCACCGCCGCCGCCCGTTCGATCTCCTGGGCCAGCTTATTGATTACGCCGATGGTATTGCTCACGACAGCGGCGCCGTTTTGGGCCTGTTCATCCGCCTGGCGCGCCGCGTCAGCAGCGTCTACGGCGTTCCTGGCCACTTCGTTCACGGTGGCGCTCATCTCTTCGATGGCGGTGGCCACGGTATCGGTTTCATCTTTCTGTCTGCCCATCACCTGATGGGTATCCTGCGTGGTCTGGTGCAGTTGCTCCGTGGCCCCGTCCAGCTGTTTGACCGCTTCACCGACCAAGGAGATCTCTGTCTGCAGCTTGGCGACAAAGACATTGGTGCAGGCGGCCAACTCGCCCAGTTCGCCGATGGCCTTCTCGGGCAAGCGCTTCGTCAAGTCGCCGCTACCTCGGGCCAGATCGCGGAACATCACCACGGTCTGGCACAACGGTTTGATAATGAACTGTCTCAGGCTGACGAACAGCACGACCAGAATCCCCCCGTACAGCAGCGAGAAGCCCAATACCGTTTGCCGGCTGGTGATGGCGCTGTTCTCTAAAAATGCCTGTTGTTGTGTGACTTCCGACTCGATGGCTTCGATGGTAGGCGCGAAGCGGTTGGCCAGGCGCTCGGCGGCCTTGTCAAAGTCCCCCATCATGGCGTTACCCCCGATAGGGCCTTGATCGATATAGGCCCGCGCCATGATCTGGCCCTGCTGGTAATAGCCTTCGAAGGCCGCTTTGATGCTTTGATATTGATCCGCCCGGGCGGGGTCCATTTGCGTCAATTCATCAATCTTGCTGTCAAACGCGGTGGCGTGCTGAGCGGCTTCGCTAAGGCCATCGTCGAGGCCATCCAAGCCGCGGGTGGCACTGATATCGGTGAGCCACTGCTGCACCTGCACGATATGCAACTGCAGGGCCCGGGCATGCTTCAGGGTCGGCAGACTGCTGTTGAACATGCGAACGGTCTGTTGCTCGACGGCAACGGTTTGCTTAAGCGTAAAGAAGGCCTGACACAGAATGAGTATCCCGATAAGGGCGATCGCCGCCCGGAAAAGCTGCTTGATGGTCAGGTGTCTCATGGCAAATACTCCGGGGTATGTCTATATAATTTTTATATATAAATTTATTGTATTACGATCTACTCATACTATGTCGGTAGCCGGGCGAAAAGCTTTACGGCTCGCAACACGGATCACTGGAGACACTTTCAGGACCGCAACAGGGGGCGGTTTGGCACCGTCGCAGGGAGGAAACCGGCCGAGTCTCAGGCCTTTTCGACTAAGTAGTAAAACGTGTCGCCCTCGGCGTGGGATTCAATCAGGCGATGACCGGTCTGGGCGGCGAAGGCGGCGACGTCGGACTGGGAGCCAGGGTCGGTGGCGATCATGCGCAAACGCTGACCGCTGTCCATGCCGCGCAGGGCCTGCTTGAGGCGCAAAATGGGCAGGGGGCAGTTCAAACCGCTGGTGTCGAGTTCCTTTTCCACACGCGTACTCATCCGGCAACCTCTTCAAGCGCCACAAAAAATTGAACGGCCAATGATATCATCCTGTCTAACCTCGCACCTATTGATGATGATGCCCATAGACGCTGACTCCATCTCCATGAAGCCATTTGCCAACGGCCGCCGCTCGCGTCAACTAGCGGCCTGGTTTACCGCGCTCTGCGTGCTGCTCAGCGCCTCTGCCACGGCCCAGATGTCCCACCTGCCGGAGCTGGGCGACCCCTCGGCCACCATCCTCTCGCCGCAAGAGGATTACCGCCTCGGCCAGGCCTTTATGCGCAATCTGCGCCAGAATGTGGACATCATCGAAGATCCGGAACTCAATGCCTACATCAATTCACTGGGCTACCGTCTGCTGGCGGCGGCGGGCACCGACCTGCCCTTTCACTTTTTCATCGTCGATGCCCCGAGCATCAATGCCTTTGCCGGTCCCGGCGGCCATATCGGCATCCACAGCGGCCTGATACTGGCGGCCCAATCGGAAGGCGAATTGGCGGCGGTGATGGCCCATGAAATCGCCCATGTCACCCAGCGTCACCTGGCACGCGCCTTCCAGAAGGCCTCGGCCAGCCAGTTGCAGACCGCGGCGGCCATCATCGCCGCCATTTTGTTGGGCTCGCCGCAGCTCAGTTCCGCCATGATCGCCACCGCGGCGGCGGGCAGTATTCAGCAGCAACTCAACTTCACCCGCGCCCACGAGCAGGAGGCCGACCGTGTCGGCATCGACATCCTGGTCAACTCGGGTTTCGATCCTTACCACATGCCCGCCTTCTTCGGTCGTCTGCAGGAGGCCTACCGCTACATGGAGAGCAACCTGCCGGAGCTGTTGCGCACTCACCCGGTGACGCCCAGCCGCATCGCCGATTCCCAGAACCGCGCCGGCCAATACCCCGACATTACGCAGCGCCAGTCGGACAGCTTTCCCTTCATTCAGGCGCGCCTGCGCGCCATGGCAGATCAGGAACACCGCTATCGGCTCAAGGAACTCGAGGCCAGGCTGTCGCAGTCCGACACCTTATCGGCGGCGGAACAATATGAATACGCCCTGTTCCAGCTGCAACTCGGCAACCTGGAGCAGGCCGACACATTCAGCCGCACCCTGCTACAGAAGACCCCGGAGTCGGAGCAATTCATTGCCCTGCGGGCGCACGTCGAGTTGGAACAGGGCGAACACGAGGCGGCACTGCAGCGATTGCAAAAGGCGCTCAAACTGTTTCCCCTGCATCCCCAGCTGACGGTGCTCTACGCGCGCGCCCTGATCCAGGCAGACCGGCCCAAACAGGCAGCCGACACCCTGCGCGAGCTGATTCAAAAACCGCAGCAATTTGTGTTGCCGTCGTATTATCAGCTGCTGGCCAAGGCCGAGAGCGCCGCCGACCGCCAGAGCAACGCCTATATGGCCCTGGCCGATTACTACCAAATGATCGGCCAGTTGCGCACCGCCATCGAACAGCTGGAAAACGCCCTCAGTCACACTGCCGCCGACAATAGCTTTCAAACCGAACGCATCAAGGCCCAGTTGACCCTGCTCAAACGCCAAGCCCTGGCGCAACAAGAAACTCAGGCGCAGCAGTAAACGAATTAATCATTGACCGCAATGGGCAATGAATTTAAGTTAACCAAACAAAAATAACAGTCGCTTAAAAAAACATAAGAGGGGAAGCAATGGCCAGACGCATTGCCGCGATCGCACTGGCTGCCGCCACCATCGTCAGCGGCTGCGCCACCGCACCGAACGAGATCGCCGCGCCACAGACCGGTTCATCGGCCGCCCAAGCCGCGGCCGACGCCATCGATGCGGGGCCGCAACCGGACTGGGTGGCCGGCGCAAGCGAGGACTATCCACGCCTGCACTATCTCACCAGCCGTACCGGGGGCGATAGCGCCGAGCAGGCGCGACAGCGGGCACTGGCCAATCTGACAGATTACTTCCTCATTGATACCGAGGCCGTCGGCATGACGCTGCAACAAGCTGCCGACGCCGCCGGCTATGAACTCAAGCGCAGCCACATGGGACCGTCCGCCCAAACGGTGGCCGCGCCCGAGGTCGAACGGGTGTTGGAAAAGATCGAGGTCGTGGAGCAGTGGTTCGATAACGACGCCAATACGTATCACGCCCTGGCGGCGGTACCGCGCAACACCGCCAAAGGCTATCTGCAGGATCAGATTCAAGCCCTGGATGAGCAAACGCGCGAGTACATGAAACAGGCGCGCAGTGACCCCGACCCCTTCGTTCAGGCCGGCACGATTGCCATGGCCTGGCGCGCCCAGCAAATCCGCGCCCAGCTGCAGCAATCCATGCAACACGCCGACCTCACCGGCCGCGGCATCAAACCTGAATTCAATCTGGCACTGATAAAACAGGACGCCGAAAACCTGCTCACCACCCTGCAGATCCAACCCGCCGGCCTGGAAGGTGAACCCAATGCCGAACGGGTAGCGCAATTAATCCGCGGCGGCCTGCTCACCCAGGACCTGAACCCCGCGGCGGAAAACGCGGACTACATGCTGCGCGGCAGCCTGGAGACGGCGGTGATCGGTGAACGCAACGGCTGGGCCGTAGGCCACGGCACGCTCAAGCTGGTGTTGACAGACAAGGTCACCGGCCGGGTGCTGGGCAGCACCGAGTGGCAAGTGGAAGTGCCGGGGCTGGATGAAGGCGCCGCCATCCGGCGCGTCTATGAAAAAACCGAATACATGCTCAAGGTCAAGATGCGCGACGTACTCATGGAAATGGCGATGCAATAGGCCCCCCTTAGCCCAGTGAGAAAAGCCGGCTAGGCCAACTGACTCGCCAACAGCTCGGTATCCTCATGGCTGTAACCGGGGCTGCAGCAACACAGTAAGGCCAGCTCCTCGCTGCCGGTGTTTTCGATACAGTGCGGCGTGCCCGGCGCGATGCAAATACTATCCCCCACCTTCACCTCGAAGCGTTGATCCCCCAGAGTCATCAGGCCCCGGCCCGCGGTGACGTAATACAATTCCTCGGTGTGGTGATGGCGATGCAACACGGTCTTGGCGCCCACCGCGACGCGCGCCTCGGCCAGACTCTGCTGCTTCGCAGCATGGCGGCCGGGATGCATGAGTTCACGGATCACCGAGCCGTCCTTGGTAATAAACGGTTCAATGTCCTGATAACGGCTGAGATACTTTTGCTTCATCTTAATAACCCCATATCGGAAAGCAGTTCGGACGTGTGCTCCTCGACCTCCATGGATCTTAATGCCAGGCCGCTGGCCCAGGCCACGTCCTCCACATAATCTCCCGGCCGGAGATCGCCGTCCACGTAGGCCGCCTCGAAATCCAGCATTACCGTGTGATCGTCTCCGTCTATCGTGATCAAATCATAGACCTGAAAAATATCCCCGGCCGCCACCCGTATGCCGGTTTGCAGCTGCACGGCGCGCGCAACCGTCTGTTGCAAGGTTTCGCCCCACACTTGCTCGGCGCGCGGCAAGCGCCACTGTGCGGCGGCGCCATCTCGATCGCCACACTTGACCAGCAACACCCCGCCGAAGTGACGCACAATCGCGCCGACCGAGAGGCGCGGCCGCTTGGATGGTGTCTGCTCGATCGGGGCTTCCATTCATGTATCCACTTACGTATCAGAGCTAATAGTATGACTTGGCGGTAAATTTGAACAAGCGACGTTTTCTGTGCGGGGCCCCAACCTTGCCACAACAGTGGCAGGGGCGTAAACTGATTCGCTTTATTCTGCAACAGAGCGAACATCATCATGCAACTCGCAACCAACAAAGTGGCGACCATCGCCTATACACTCAAAGACGAGCAGGGCACCCTAATCGATCAGGCCGACAAGAACCAGCCCTTCGCCTTCATTCTCGGCGTCGGCAATATCATTCCCGGCCTGGAAAACGCCCTGGAAGGCAAGACCGCCGGCGATCAGGTGAGTGTCACCATCGAGCCGGCCGAGGCCTACGGTGAGCGCGATGACAATCTGAAACAAACCCTCTCCAAAGAGATGTTCGAGGGCGTCGACGAAGTGAAGCCCGGCATGCAGTTTCATGCGCAGACCAACCAGGGCATGAGTGTCGTCACCGTCACCGAGGTGGAAGGTGAAGACGTCACCATCGACGGCAATCACCCCCTCGCCGGCGTCACCTTGAACTTCGACGTGGATGTGCTGGAGGTGCGCGACGCCACCGAGGAAGAGCTGGAACACGGTCACGTGCACGGCCCCGGCGGCCACGAGCACTGAGCGCGCCGCTTAACAAAAACACAAAGGAGGCCCCGGCCTCCTTTTTTCGTTGCGCCGGTTTGAATCTACGCCCGATTGCCGGGTCAAACAACACGCCCAAACTAATCTCAGTGATCAAGGAGGTGACGGCATGGACGAACAAGCGCATCTGGAAAAGGCGACCCTGGCCGGCGGCTGCTTTTGGTGTATGGAGCCGCCCTTCGACAACTTGGACGGCGTGGTCTCCACCGTTTCCGGCTATGCCGGCGGCCACGTGGACAACCCCACCTACGAACAGGTCTGCAGTGGCAGTACCGGTCATACCGAAGTGATTCAAGTCACCTTCGATACGCGCAAAATCAGCTTCGACGAGGTCCTGGATGTCTTCTGGCGCCAGATCGACCCCACCGCCGAAAACCGCCAGTTCGCCGACGTCGGTTCGCAATACCGCACGGCGATCTTTTATCACGACGACGAACAGCGCCGCATCGCCGAACAATCGAAACAGGCGCTGGAACAATCAGGCCGCTACGACCGATCCATCGCCACCGCCGTCGAGCCCTACACCAACTTCTACCCTGCCGAGGACTATCACCAAAAGTACTACCGCAGTAATCCGCTGCACTACAAGATGTATCGTAGCGGTTCGGGGCGTGCCGGGTATCTGGAGAAAGTATGGGGAACTGAGAAGGAGGATGAGAACCGGCAATAAGCTAGGCCCTCTCGTCCCTCAGCCCCAGCTACGCGCCGACCGCATCGATCTATGGCGGGCCAAGCAACGTATGCGTATCCAGCTCGGCGGTCTTGAAAAGCGCACCGCGGAGAATCGGTCTGGGTTCAGTGAGGCTGTCCCATAGCCACGGCAGACGGGCGAGGCTGCGCTGAACCGGCAGCCGTTGAGAAAGAACCGGCCGCACCTGGCGATCCTGAAGCTCGCCGACCTTGAAAAAGTATTCGTAGTCGGGTTCCAGACCGGCACGCAGATCGATCATCAAGATATCGCCATTGCGTTTCTCAGCGGCATAAAATCCTTTGGTAAACCATTTTACCTTTCTGACCGGTTCGTGGTCCTCTAATCCGGCCAGCACGCCGAGATTACGCGGGAAACGCTCGAATTGGATCGGCTTGTCTTGCTGCAGCAGTGAGTAATAACCGATGCGGTACGCCTCTTGGTCCACGGCCACCACACGCCACAACAGGCTGTTGAAAGGCGTCGGCATGGTCACCACCTGCGCGGGCGGTTGACCGTCACTCGCAAGTTGGTGGTCGGCGATATCATTGACATGAACCTTCGCCCCCACGGTCCACACCAGGTAGATACAACTCAGCGTCAGTCCCAGCTGGTTCCACTGCCGTCCCTTTAAGCGGGAGCGCAACAACCACGCCGCCAGGACGCCAACGAGCAACGGCACTGTGTAGAGAGGATCGATAATAAATATGGTGCCCCACGTGACCGGATCACTGCCCCAGGGCCAGAAGATCTGGGTGCCGAACACCGTAAGGCTGTCCAGCAGGACATGGGTGGACAAGGCCAGGAACACCAACAACAGCCACCCCCGGTAATGGGGGCGCGTCTGGGGATGGATGCGCGTAATCAGGTATGCCACCAGCGGCGCCAACAAAGCCAGCACAAACAGCGAATGACTGGCCGAGCGGTGGAAGATAAAGTCTTGTACTGCATCCCCGAACGGAACCAGCACATCCAGATCCGGCAACGTCCCGCAAATGCCACCCCACAACAGCGCGCGACGCCCAACCTTCCGGCCCAGCGTAGCCTCGCCGACCGCAGCACCGAGGGCAAATTGCGTGAGTGAATCCAAAAATCAACTCCCTGCCAAAGTAAAGATGACGACGTCGCCGCTGACGCACGACACAACCCAACCAGAAACGTGCTATTTGTTTAACGCTTGCGGCATTGCGGCGATAAGACCCAGATACAGCCCATGAGTTCCCCCACTATATCGGCTCGCTGTCGCGGCGGCTCCAGACACAGACACGCTACCGCAGCTGTAAGCCACTGTTTATTGAACGTATGAGACTCTTGAAGCCGAGACCAATATGCTGCTGTTGCAAAAAATACGTAGTATGATGTTTGCACGGCACCGGATGGTGCTGAAAATACAAATATAAGACTCATAACAAATCAGTACGAGGTTTTCTTGGGGAGAATGCATGGGACTTGATTTCGACATCACGTCCGCACCGCCGGACAGCGCGCGGATCGCTGCAGTACGGGCGGAGCTCCTGGCGGAGCACCAACGCCTGCGTTCATTGGACAAGCGCTTCCTGATCGTGGCCGTCACCGCCCTCATAACCATCGTATGCTTCGTCCTATTAGTGGCGGTGCCGGTGGTCAACGATCCCAACACGGAGGGCGACATCGTGTTCATTGCTGTCTACGCGCTGCCGTATCTGGTCGTCTCTGTTTTTGTGGTGGGCAACACCATGCACCATTCCCGCGTCGAGGTGCCGCGCAAGGCCCTCAGGACCGCTGAAGCAGCGCTACAGGAAGGGGCGCAAGAGGATATCGACGCACTGCGCGATGCATGCCGGGCACATGCGCCGCTTGGCACGTATCAGCGTCAGGTAGCGTCCCAAGGTCGTGCCCTGCTCCAGGGCGAACTGGACGCGATGCGCCACTGGTTAGATGAGCATGACGGCCAAGCACGATAGGCCTCTGGCAGCGCCCGCCTGACAGTGAGGATTACTAATGCCTGCCAGCAAGGGTCAGCTGTCTTGCTTCAAGAGATCAATCCCCCATCGAGCGCGATGCCCCTGCTGATGAGAACTTATGGATCAAAGACCGTGCAAAAACCGGGGCACTGCATCAAAGTGAGGCGTAATAGGCAGCCAGATCGGCCATCTCCTGCTCGCTCAATTTTTTCGCCATCATCTCCATCATCATGTGCTTGCGCTCGCCTGCCTGGTACGCCTTGAGACTCTGAACGAAAGCATCCGCGTCCATCCCCGCCAGCGCCGGATTGCTGCCCATGCCCTGGCCCTCAGGGCCGTGGCAGCTGCTGCACTGCGCTGACAAAGATTTGCCTTGCTGAGCATTACCTGCCGACACCGGCGCCGCAAACAACATTACGGCCAGACACACCCCTACCCCTTGGACTGCTGTTAGTATTTTCATTGTTGCGAAACTCCCGGGTTGATTATTGACGATATAAAACTAAGCGATGCGACAGCGATGCTGCCCCCACGTCTGAGTGAGCAAGTGACGTGCCAATGACGAAAAATATTCCGGACGCCCGTCATTTCACGTGTTCCTAGGATAGGGGCTACGGTGCATAGCAAGAAAACTAAACGAACGACGGTGAAAACTGGAAGACTGATTCCCAGTGTGGCATAACAAGATCACACCTGAGAAGTGTTATTTTATGCGGGCAGGCAGGGATGAGCTAAGGCATGACCCTCATCACGATCAAGCCGATCAGGCAGCAAAGCTCTCCATGCCAATGCTGCCACTCGATATACTCAAGACGCAAACAGGACTCAATGGCAATGATTGCCAATTGTCGAAACGCATCATACAACGGAGGTATTACAATGAAGAAAGATGACCGCACACCCACCACGAACGATGCCGGTATACCCGTCCCCAGCGATGAGTACTCGCTCACCGTCGGTCCAGACGGCCCCCTTCTGTTGCAGGATCACTATCTCATCGAACAGATGGCAAACTTCAATCGCGAGCGCATCCCGGAGCGCCAGCCTCATGCCAAAGGCTCCGGCGCCTTCGGCCATTTCGAAGTGACTCAGGACGTCAGCGAATACACCAAGGCCGCGGTCTTTCAGCCGGGCACCAAGACCGATACCCTGATCCGTTTTTCCACCGTCGCCGGCGAACGCGGCAGCCCCGACACCTGGCGCGACCCGCGCGGCTTCGCGCTGAAGTTCTACACCCGCCAAGGCAACTACGATATGGTGGGCAATAACACGCCGGTGTTCTTCATCCGGGACCCGATGAAGTTCCAACATTTCATCCGCTCACAAAAACGTCGCGCCGATTCCGGCCTGCGCGATCACGACATGCAGTGGGATTTCTGGACCCTGTCACCCGAGTCGGCCCACCAGGTCACCTGGCTGATGGGTGACCGCGGCATTCCCAAAAGCTACCGGCACATGAACGGTTACTCCAGCCACACCTACATGTGGGTCAATGCCAAGGGCCAGCGCTTCTGGGTGAAGTATCACTTCAAGACCGATCAGGGAATCGACTTCCTCACCCAGGCAGACGCCGACCGGATCGCCGGCGAGGATTCCGATTATCACCGTCGCGACCTGTTCGACGCTATCCAACGCGGCGACCACCCGAGCTGGACCCTGAAGGTGCAGATTATGCCCTTCGACGATGCCAAAGACTATCGCTTCAACCCCTTCGACCTGACCAAGGTCTGGCCGCACAGCGACTATCCGACTATGGAGGTCGGCCGGTTGACACTCACGCGCAACCCCACCGACTTCCACACCGAGATCGAACAGGCCGCCTTCGAGCCCAACAACCTGGTGCCCGGCATCGGTGTCAGCCCGGACAAGATGCTGCTGGCGCGCGTCTTCTCCTACGCCGACGCCCATCGCGCGCGCCTCGGCGTCAACTACAAACAAATCCCGGTCAACTCGCCGCAAGTGCCGGTGCACAGCTATAGCAAAGACGGCGCGATGCGGGTGCAGAACGTCAGCGATCCGGTCTACGCGCCGAATTCCAAGGGCGGCCCACAGGCCGATCCCGAGCGCTATCCCTACGTGGAAAAATGGGAGGCCAGTGGCGAGTTCATGCACGCCGCCTACACGCCGCACGAGGACGATGACGACTTTGTCCAGCCCGGCACCCTGGTTCGCGAAGTCATGGACGCCGCCGCCAGGGATCGGTTGGTCTCGAACGTCGTGGGCCACCTCAAGGACGGGGTTACTCAAGCCGTGCTCGAGCGCGCCTTTGAGTATTGGCGCAAGGTCGATAGGGATGTTGGTGATCGTATTGCCAAGGCGTTCAAGGACAAGTAATTCGCGCCCGCCTTTCTCACCGGGATCGTGGGAGCAGGCGCAGGATTCGTGTTCGTAGACGCCGCGCCGGAGCACAAGGCCTAGCTGTCAACTACGCTTTGAGTGAAGGGGAGCGCGAAGACACGCCTGAGCCGTGATAGACCAAGGGTGGGCACAGTCCCTCAAAGCGAAAGGCCGCAGCGCATTGCCAGCGCTGCGGCCTTTTTCACAACCGGGATCGGTCCGGGCTAGTCCTCGAACGGGTTCCTGAGCACAATGGTCTCCTCCCGGTCCGGCCCGGTGGAGATGATGTCAATCGGCACACCGACGATCTCTTCGATACGTTTAAGATAAGCGCGCGCGCTTTCGGGCAGCTCTTCATAGCGTTTGACCCCGACGGTGGATTCCTTCCAGCCGGGCATGTCTTCGTAGACCGGTTGGCACTCTTGCAGCACTTCGGCGGCCAGGGAGGCTGAGTTGTATTCCTGCCCGTTGCAGTTGTAGCCGACGCAGATGCGGATGGTGTCGAGGCCGTCGAGCACATCAAGCTTGGTGATGCACAGCCCGGTGACACTGTTGATCTGGTTGGAGCGGCGCAGGGCGACGGCATCGAACCAGCCGCAGCGGCGCGCACGCCCGGTGGTGGAGCCGAATTCGTGACCGCGGCTGGCCAGGTGTTCGCCCATTTCGTCGAACAGTTCGGTGGGAAACGGGCCGGCGCCGACGCGGGTGGTGTAGGCCTTGGTAATGCCGATGACGTAGTCCAATTCGCGCGGCCCCATGCCACTGCCGGTCGCGGCGCCACCGGCGGTGGTGTTGGACGAGGTGACAAAGGGATAGGTGCCATGGTCGATGTCGAGCAAGGCCCCCTGAGCGCCTTCATAGAGCACGTCTTCGCCGCGGTCGTGATACGCGTGCAGCATACCGGTGACATCGGCCGCCATGGGCTCCAGCTCTTCGGCCCAGCTCATGCTCTGCTCCAGGACTTGCTGAAAATCCACCGGGTCGGTCTTGTAGTAGTTCTGCAGAACAAAATTGTGATAATCGAGAACCTCGCCCAGCTTGGCGGCGAAACGCTCGCGGTGGAACAGGTCGTCGACACGCAGGCCGCGACGGGCCACTTTGTCTTCATAGGCCGGGCCGATGCCGCGGCCGGTAGTGCCGATGGCCAGCTTGCCGCGCGCCTTTTCACGCGCCTGGTCGAGGGCGACATGATAAGAAAGGATCAAGGGGCAGGAGGGGCTGATCTTGAGGCGCTCGCGCGCGGGCACGCCCTTGGCCTCCAGGCCTTCGATCTCCGTGAGCAAAGCTTCGGGGGACAGCACGACACCGTTGCCGATCAGGCATTGCACGTTTTGGCGCAGGATGCCGGAAGGAATCAGATGCAGGACCGTCTTCTCGCCGTTGATCACCAGGGTGTGCCCGGCGTTATGGCCGCCCTGAAACCGCACCACGGCCGCGACCTTGTCGGTCAGCAGATCGACGATCTTGCCCTTGCCTTCATCGCCCCATTGGGTGCCGATGACAACTATGTTCTTACCACTGCTCATTGTTGTTCACCATTTAAAAAAGATTGTGGCTAAAGTGGCTTAGCCGCTAAACAGACATTACATCCCAACCCGTGTCACCCTGCGCCAGCCGACGGTCGCAGCCGAAATCCGCGGCCTCGCCGGTCTGGCCCGGCAGCATGGCGACGACACGCTCTCCCTGTGCGCGCAGCTGGGCGATTTTAGCATCTAAGGCGGCATCCTCCACCGCCGGGGCGAAGATCCCCGCCGGCGTGGGCGGATGATTTTGACTCAGGGCCACCAGGGTCTTGAGATCGCTGCTGAAACCGGTGGCCGGCCGGGCACGGCCGAAGGCCTTGCCGATGTCGTCGTAGCGGCCGCCGCGGGCGATCTCCTGACCGTGGCCGGGGACAAAGGCGGCGAACACGACGCCTGTCTGATAGCGATAGCCGCGCAGTTCGGCCAGATCAAAATACAAAGGCAGGTCGCCGATATGGCGCGCGGCCGTTTCGGCGATGCGGGTCAGGTTCTCCAGCGCGGCCTGCACGCCGGCGCCGGCATTGCCGAACACCTCGCGCGCGCGCTCCAAGACGGAACGGTCGCCGTTCAGATCCACTAAGCCTGCGAGCTGGCGGCGCAGCGGCTGCTTGACCGACCACTGCGCCAGGCAGGCGTCTATCTCGGGTTTGGCCTTGCGCTGCAGGGCCTCGAACAAGGTGACTTCCTGCTCGGCGCTGAGACCGGCCTCCTTCACCAGTTCGCGGTAGATACCGACGTGGCCCAGATCGATGTGGATGTTGTCCACGCCGGCCTGTTTCAGGGTCTCCACCATCAGGCGCAGGATCTCCACGTCGCTCTCGATACCGGCGTGGCCGTAGAGTTCGGCCCCCACCTGCAGCGGCGCGCGCGCGCGTGCGAAACCGGAGGGGCGGGTATGCAGCACCGGGCCGATGTAACACAGCCGGGTGGGCAGGTCGCGCTTGAGCACGTGGGCATCGATGCGCGCCACTTGCGGCGTCATGTCGGCGCGCACCCCCATCAGGCGGCCGGTGAGCTGGTCGGTGAGTTTGAAGGTTTGCAGATCGAGATCGTTACCGGTGCCGACCTGCAGGGATTCCAGATATTCGATCAGCGGCGGCATCACCAGTTCATAGCCCCAACCGTTGAAGGTGTCGAGCAGACGGCGGCGCAACTGTTCTAGTTGTTGCGCCTGGGCCGGCAACAGCTCGACGATGCCTTCGGGCAGCAGCCAGCGATCATTTTTGGGTGTCACGTTTCCAGCCATGTGTCTGTACGGATTCGTCTCGTGTTCGTGGCTAACGCACCAGGCCCAATACCACCAGGCCGGCGATCATGCTTACCAGACCGGTGAGGCGCAGGGTCTTATCGTCCATCTGCGTCATTTGTTGCCAGGCGCTGCGCATGCCGCTGGGGCTGATAAAGGGCAACAAGCCCTCGATCACCAGTACCAGAGCCAGGGCGGCCCATAAGTCTTGCCACATCATAATTTTCAAAAAAAGCGGGCATCATGGAATGATGCCCGACGGGGTTATTGTACCTGTTTATGCGCGAAAATGGAGGTCTGCGACTATTTAGCCGTCCCCTTCGGGTCCGCAAAATAGCGGAAGAAGTCCGCATCCGGCTCGATTACCAGCATGTCGTTCTTGCTTCTGAACGAGCTGCGGTAGGCGCCGAGACTACGATACAGGGCATAGAACTCGGGATCTTTTTCAAAAGCGGTGGCGTAGGTCTTCGCCGCCGTCGCGTCCCCTTCACCGCGCAGTTGCTCGGCTTCACGGTAGGCCTCGGCCAGGATCACGGTGCGCTGGCGGTCGGCATCGGCGCGGATTCTCTCCGCTTCCTCGGCACCCAGCGAACGCAGGTCGTTGGCGACGCGGGTACGTTCCGCCTCCATACGACGGTAGATGGCCTCGCTGATATCGCCTTTGAGGTCGATACGCTTGATGCGCAAGTCCACCACGTCCATACCGAACTCTTCCACCTGTTTGTCGGCGCTGGTCACCAGGATGTCCATGATCTCGGCACGCTCACCGGAGACCACCTCCTGGATGGTGCGCTTACCGAACTCATCGCGCAGGCCGTTTTTGATGATCTGCGACAGGCGCACATTGGCCAGCCGTTCATCCCCGCCCATGGAGGTAAAGAACTCGGCCGCATCAGTGATCTGCCATTTGACGAAGGCGTCCACCACCACGTTCTTCTTTTCCGCGGTGAGGAAGGTCTCGGGCTCGGCGTCCATGGTTAGGATACGGCTGTCGAACTTGCGCACGTTATTGATGAACGGGATCTTGAAATGGAGGCCGGGCTCAATTTCCGACTTTTCGATTTCACCCAAGCGCAACAGGATGGCCTTCTGCCGCTCATTGACGGTATAGACCGAGAATAGCCCTAAGATCAGGGCAAAACCCAGGACGATGACAATGGCGATACTCTTATTCTGATTCATTAACGTCTCTCCCTGCTGCGGACGTCGCTGTCACGCCGCATTAACTGCTGGGCCGATTGCGCCTGATCTTTCAGGCCCGACAGGGCCGAACTGAAATCGGATGAGGAAGATGAAAGCGGTGTCGAGTCCGAATCACGCATAATCCGATCCAACGGCAGGTACATAATATTGTTGCCGCCTTCCACATCCACCATCACCTTGGATGAATTGGACAGCACTTCTTCCATGGTCTCAAGATAAAGACGCTGGCGTGTCACATCCGGGGCGGCGGTATACTCACTTAGGATGTTCTCAAAACGTTGCGCCTCACCCTCGGCCTTGGCAACCACCTCTTCCTTGTAGGCATTGGCCTCCTCGATTTGCCGTGCCGCGGCACCGCGTGCTCGGGGCAGAACATTATTGGAGTAGGCCTCGGCCTCGTTGATCAAACGGATCCTGTCCTCACGCGCCTTGACCGCGTCGTCAAAGGCGTCTTGAACCTGGTCCGGCGGCTGGGCATCCTGCATGTTGACACTGGTTACTATCAGGCCGGTCTCATAGCGGTCGAGGATGTCCTGTGTCAGGGCCTGGATACGATTGACGATTTCACCGCGACCTTCGGTCAGCACAAAGTCCATATTGCTTTTACCCACCACTTCGCGCACCGCACTCTCGGTGGACTCACGCAGGGTCAGGTCGGGATTGCGCACATTGAACAGATAATCGCGCGCCGACTTGATGCGGTACTGCACCGCGAACTGGGCGTCGACGATGTTTTCGTCACGGGTCAGCATCAACGACTCGCTGCCGACCGAGGTGCTCGTGGTCGACCGACCGCCGCTGGAAGAACGATAGCCGATCTCGACGTTACGGATCTGGGCGACATCGACGCGCTCCACCGTTTCAATCGGTCGCGGCAGGCGCACGCCCAGGCCCGGCTGCATGGTGTCCACGTACTCGCCGAAGCGCATCACCACGCCGCGTTCCGCCGGCTGTATGATGTGGACCATGTCATAGACCAACCAACCCCCGACCAGCACCAGGATCATGATCCCCATGCCGGCGGTGCCGCCCTTACCCGGGGATTGGCCACCACCACCGCCGCCTTTCTTACCACCGAAGAGGCCGCCCAGCTTGTTCTGCATCTTGCGGATCACTTCGTCCAGGTCCGGCGGACCTTGATCACCTTTGTTCTTGTTTCCCCAGGGATCGTTGTCCTTCGACCCACCCGGCTCATTCCAGGCCATTCGTTTCTCCAATCGCTATAAAAGTCGTAAGCCAGCCGGCATTGCTAAACCGGAACTGGCAATTTTAGGAATCTTAGCCCTTAGCTGCAAGGCTAAACTAAAGATTTATAACCGAATTAAGCGGTTCGTCTGAAACAACCTTGCACTCCTTACCGTGGCACAAGGCGTCCACCTGACGCGGCCAGGCGAGGATTTCCAGCAGCCAGTCGCCGTTTTCAAGCACTTCCTCGTGCTGTACCAAGTCGCGCTCGAAGAGCTCGGCGCGCAAACGACCGGCCTGGGGTTCGAGACGTAAACGGTAGTGCTGACGGCAGCTTACCTGCCCGAAGGAAATCTCCTCACCTGCTTCTTTGGCCTCGCGCCACTGCAGTAGTTCCGTCAAGGCCTGCTTCAGCAAGTCCAAACCGGCTCCGCTCTTGGCCGACGCCCAGACCCGCAGCGGCCGGCCGTCTGCGTCGCGGTCGATACGCGGTGCCGCGCCGGCGATCAAATCGATCTTGTTATAAATTTCAAGCTGGGGGACGTTCTCGGCCCCCACCTCTTTTAATACCTCATTGACCTCGTTGATGCGCTCGTGTCGCTCATCATCATGGGCGTCGATGATGTGCAGCAGCAAGTTCGCCTGTTCGGTCTCTTCCAGGGTGGAGCGAAACGCCGCCACCAGGCTATGGGGGAGATGGCGAATAAACCCGACCGTATCCACCAGGATGGTGTCATGTTGGGTCTCCACCTCCAACTTGCGTAGGGTCGGGTCCAGCGTGGCAAAGAGCTGGTCTTTGGCATACACATCCGAGTCCGTCAGCGTATTGAACAGGGTCGATTTACCGGCGTTGGTATAGCCCACCAGCGACACCGTGTGCACCATGGATTTGCGCCGCGACCGGCGCCGGTCCTCGCGCTGGCGGCGCACCTTTTCCAAGCGCTTGTTGAGCTGCTTGATACGCTGACCGATCAAGCGGCGGTCAGTCTCCAGCTGGGTCTCCCCCGGGCCGCGCAGGCCGATACCGCCCTTTTGCCGCTCCAGATGGGTCCAGCCCCGCACCAGGCGGGTGGACAAGTGGCGCAACTGGGCCAGTTCCACCTGCAGCTTGCCTTCGAAGGTATGGGCGCGCTGGGCGAAGATATCCAGGATCAGACCGGTGCGGTCCAATACCCGGCATTTCAATAAACGCTCCAGATTACGCTCCTGGGACGGCGACAGGGTGTGGTTGAAGATCACCAGCTCGGCCGCTTCGGCCCCGGCGATATCAACGATCTCCTCGGCCTTGCCGCCACCGATAAAATACTTGGGATCAGGCGCCCGGCGGCTGCCCTGCACGATGGCCACAGGGGCAGCGCCGGCCGACAAAGCGAGTTCTTTGAACTCCTCTAACTCTTCACGCGCGTCCTCCACCTGAAAGTCCAGGTGCACCAGAACGGCACGTTCACCCACATTGGGGCGTTCAAAAAACTCCACTTAATCGTTTACCCGACGGCCTGAATGATTAACCGGCGGCATCATCAGCCTGAGGCAGTTTAACCGTTTTGGCCGGCACAATGGTGGAAATGGCATGTTTGTAAACCATTTGACTGACACTGTTTTTCAATAACACCACAAACTGATCGAATGAATCGATCTGACCCTGCAGTTTGATGCCGTTCACCAGATAGATGGAGACCGGAATCTTCTCCTTACGCAGGGTATTCAAAAAAGGGTCTTGTAAGCTTTGCCCTTTACTCATTACGTTACTCTCCTTTAGTTATTGTTTATGGAGCGTACTTCGTTATGCCAAGCCGCCGGACGCCTTGTCTTCAAGGGCCGGGGTTCGGTTTGGCGCGTTCTTCCCTGATACGCAACACCTGAAAATACTAGCACACCCACATCTATTCGGATAAGTTGAGGGTAGTACTTATATATTTCAAGGCCTGCGGCAACAAATCGTCGGCTTCGCTATCCAGCCAGGCCGCGCCCTGCTCGGCCCGCAACCACGTCAACTGACGCTTGGCAAACTGGCGCGTCGCCGCGACGCCGCGTTCGACCAATGCCTCATAACCGTACTTTCCATCAAGGTATTCCCACGCCTGGCGGTAGCCCACCGCGCGCATGGCGGGCATAGACAGCGCCAAATCGCTGCGTTGCCGCAGCCGTGCCACCTCGTTGATAAACCCCTGTTCAAGCATGCGCTTAAACCGTTTTTCGATGCGCGCATGCAAAGTGGCGCGGGACGCGGGGGCGATGATCAGCTTCGACAGGCGATAGGGCAGGCGGTTCCCGGCGGTCCGGGCCTGCAGTTCGCTCATGGGTTTACCGCTGATTTCAAAGACCTCCAGGGCGCGCTGGATACGTTGCGGGTCGTGGGGATGAATGCGCGCGGCGGCCTGAGGATCGACCTGCTGCAAGCGCTTGTGCATCGCCGCCAGGCCCGTTTCCTCCAGCTCGGCGTCAAGCCGGGCGCGAACCGCGGCATCCGCCGCCGGCAGTTGCGAGAGGCCCTGCTCCAGGGCACGGAAATAAAGCATGGTCCCGCCCACCAGCAGGGGAATGCGCCCGGCCGCCGTGATCTGCGCCATAGCCGCCAGGGCATCCTCGCGAAAGCGGGCGGCGGAATACGTCTCGGCCGGATCGAGGATATCGATCAAGCGGTGCGGCGCCCGCTGCAATATCTCCGGCTCAGGCTTGGCCGTGCCCACATCCATGCCGCGATAGACCAGGGCGGAATCGACACTGATCAACTCGCAGGGCAGTGTTTCGGCCAGGGCGATGGCCAAGTCGGTCTTACCGGCCGCCGTCGGGCCCATAACAAAAATGGCCGGGGGGAGATCAGACACTAGATAAACCCGTTCAGTACCGTAAGCACCAGCATCAGCAGAATCAAACCGCCGAAGACAAGGCTCATCATGATTTTTTGCAGCTTCATAGCCAACGCTTTTGCGTGTTAGGTGTAAACCTTGCGCCGAAACAGATCGCTACGGCGGCTCACCAGCCGGTCGAGGAACAGCAGCCCCTCGAGATGATCCAGTTCGTGCTGAATGGCGCGCGCCTCGAAACCGCTGCTTTGCAGGGCGTGCGGCTGGCCGTACTCATCGAAATATTCCACGCTGATGTGCTCGGCGCGGACGACGTTGCCGGTGTAGTCCGGCACCGACATGCACCCCTCGCGGCCCTTGGTGAAACCGTCGTAGGCGACGATTTCCGGATTCACCAGCACCAGGCGGCCGTGATGCTCGATGTCGGGCTTGCCTGAGACATCGACGACGGCCACGCGGATAAACTCAGCCACCTGCGGCGCGGCAATGCCCACGCCGCCCGGCCCGGCGCGCATGGTCCGTTCCAGCTCTGCGATGAATTCGCGCAGACAGTCATCAAAGGTCTCTACCGGCGTCGAGGACTGCTTGAGGCGCGGGTCGGGATACTTCAATATTTCCAACACCGCCACGGCTAACCGATCATGGTATCGATGGGGCTCAGCCGGGCCTCGACGCCCTCTTTAACCACCACGTCGAGCGCCGATTCCAGTGCCTTGATCCCCTCCCCGGCGACACCGTCGATATGCATGACGTAGAGGGGCTGGTCTTCCGTACCGCCCACATCGGAGTCCAGATTGACGATGTTGAGCCCGGCCTCGGCCAAGGCCCCGGTGACATGGGCGACGATGCCGGGACGGTCGGCGCCGTAGACGGTGATGTGCACATCCGGCTCCAGGTGGCGGTGCAGGTGGCCGTCCATGTTATCCACGTGCACATGCAGGCCCATGGACTCGGCCACCGTGGCGAGCAGGTTTTGCAGCGATTTCACCGTGCCGTCGTGGCGCACCATCATCATGATGGTGAAACTGTCGCCGAGCCGGATCATGGAGGTCTCGCCCAGGTTGCAGCCACCATCATATAGGGCGGTGGTGACATGGGAGACGATACCCGGCCGGTCTTTACCGACCACTGACAGGATGTACCAATGGGTCATACGTTTACCTCCGACAAGGCGTGTCCGGCCTCATCATAGCTCATTCGTGGGCCAGCCAGATCAGGCTGGCCATGCGCCCGGTGACAGCGTCGCGGCGGTAGGAATAGAAGCGTTCCTGATCACTGAACGTACACCAATGACCGCCATAGACCCGTTCGACCCCGAGCCGGGTCAGACGCTGTGCCGCCAACTGGTAGATGTCCGCCAGCCAGCGCCCCCGGGGTGACGGCTGAAACGCGGTCGCGGCCTGCGCATCGACGTCGAGAAACTGGGCGCGCACCGCCTCGCCCACCTCAAAGGCGGCCGGGCCGATGGCCGGCCCCAGCCAGGCCATCAGCTTGTCCGCCGACACGCCCATGCGCCGCACGGTCGCCTCGATCACGCCGTGCACCAGGCCGCGCCAACCGGCATGGACCGCGGCCACGACGGTGCCATGCCGGTCGCACAGCAATACCGGCAGGCAATCGGCGGTCATTACCGTGCACACCACACCGGATTGACGGCTAAAGGCGGCGTCGGCCTCGGGCCTGCCGTGGACGGTCGCCGCATCCACCACCACCACACCGTGCACCTGCTTGAGCCAGACAGGGTCTGCGGGCAGCTGATGTTGTTGGCGCAAGCGACGACGATTTTCAGCCACTGCATCGGGGACATCGCCCACATGGTCACCCAGATTAAGGCTGTCATAGGGCGCCACACTCACCCCGCCCAAACGTGTGGTGCTGCCCGCCCGTACCCGCGCCGGTGCCGGCCAGTCAGGCACAATCCAGCCAACATTCTGATCAGGCATGCTCATCGGCGTCCTGTTGTAAGACTTCCAGCAGGCGGACCATGTCGTCGGGCAACGGCGCCTGCCATTCCAGCGGCTCGCCGCTGGCGGGGTGCTCCAGCCCGAGCCGCGCCGCGTGCAGAGCCTGGCGCCTAAAGCGGCGCAGGGTTGCCATCATCTGCTCGCTGCTATCGGGCGGAATGCGCAAACGCTGGCCGTAGACCGGATCGCCCACCAGGGGATGGCGAATATGGGCCATGTGGACACGGATCTGGTGGGTGCGGCCGGTATCCAGATCGACACGGATATGGCTGTGGGCGCGAAAACGCCGGATAACGCGGTAGTGGGTCACGGCCGGCTTGCCGTTGGCCACCACTGCCATGCGCTTGCGGTCCACCGGATGCCGGCCGATGGGCGCCTCCACCGTGCCGCCGCTGGGCATAACGCCGCAGATCACCGCCTGGTACTGGCGCTTCATGACCCGCGCCTGCAGCATGTCCACCAAGTGTTTTTGCGACTTCAGAGTGCGTGCCACCACCAGCAGGCCGCTGGTCTCCTTATCGAGTCGGTGGACGATGCCGGCGCGCGGCACCGCGTCCAGCTCCGGGGCGTGGTTGAGCAAGGCGTTGACCAGGGTGCCATCCGGATTGCCGCTGGCCGGATGCACCACCAGCCCCGCCGGCTTGTCGATGACCAGGATGTGCTCGTCCTCATAGACGATGTTTAACGGGAGGGGCTGCGCCTGCCAAGTCACCTCGCGCGCGGCGGTGGCCTGGACCGCCACCTGCTCGCCGCCCAGCAGTCTATCCTTGGGGCGCAGTTGTTTGCCATCCACCTGCACCTGGCCCGCCTTGATCCACTGCTGCAAACGGGCGCGGGAATAATCGGGAAACAGCTGCGCCAGCACCTGATCCAGGCGCTGTCCGGCCAGGGCCGCCGGTACCGCTGCAGAAAGAGTTTCTAAATCGGACATAAATACTTGAAAAATAAAAAATCGCACCTACACCAAACACCGCGATGCGAGCAGAGTCATCCCCCTCCTCGCCACCGTCCACAGCCCCACTGGCCAAATGGATATGCAGTCGGTATTCTAGCCTGACTTCTTAACGATTGCTTGTTCAAACTTTGCACATGAAAGCGTACTCCCCACTCGCCGCCCTGATACTCATTACCCTGATCAGCGGCTGCGCCAGCATGACACCGCAAACTCAGCAAGTGCAGGCCAGCCTGTCCCCCGAACACTACTACGGCGAGGCGCGCAAGGCCCAGGCCGGCGGCGACCACGCCGGCGCCATCCAGGCCTTCAAGGAACTAGAAGACCGGTATCCACTCAGCCCCTATGCCCAGCTGGCGCCGCTGGAGATCGCCTACGCGCAATACAAACTGGGCGAATACGACGCCGGCGCGGCCCAGACCGAGCGCTTCATCACCAACCATCCCGAGCACGCCAATCTGGACTACGCCTATTATCTCAAGGGCCTGATCCGCTCCGCCCAAGGCACGGCCAACCCGGAGGCGGCGCCCGCTCAGCAGGCCATCGTCGATCCCGAGCATGCCCGCCAAGCGTTCCAGAGTTTCTCCCTGCTGGTGCAAGGTTTTCCCGACAGCGGCTATCGCGACAACGCCCTGCAGCGCATGGCCCAGCTGCGCAACCTGCTGGCACGCCACGAACTGGAAAGCGTCAGGCAACAACTCGAACAGGGCCGGCAGCAGGCCGCGATCCGACGTGCCAAATATATCGCCGAACAATATCCCAAGACCCCCGCCGCGCGCGAAGCCTTGGAGCTGATCACCTCCTCCGCCAGCACCACCATCTCGGGCGTCGAGGTAATGCCGGTCACCGCGCCCATCGCCCCCACCTTGGCGCAGGAATCCATTCACCGCGAAGAATGGCTGCTACAACAAAACCCCCGGCACTTCACCCTGCAGATCGCCGGCACCAGCAGCCAGGAAGGTCTGCAGCGCTATATCGAGCAGCACCAGCTGCAGGATCAGAGCGCCTACTTTCGCCGCATGCACAACAATAAAGCCTGGTATTCCCTGCTCTACGGCAACTACGGCAGCCGCGACCAGGCCATCGACGCCGCCGAGCGGCTCAAGACCGAACTGGGGCTGGACAATATCTGGATCCGGCGCTTTAACGACGTGCAGGCCTCCATCATGGAAGGCCACGACAATTAATCCGGCCCACAGGCCGGCAGCACTATGCTAGGCTACGCCGGACCGCGCCGCACACCCGCACCAGCACAAACCATTCCGGAACCGCTATGTCATTTTTGAAACAGATAGTCGCCTTTTCCCTGCTACTCGCCCTGCTGAGCGGCTGCGCCTCGACGCAGGACCCGAGCACCTGGTCCGCCAAGCGCTTTTATGACGAAGCCCGCGACGCCATGGAGGTGGAGGATTATCAAAGCGCTATCAAATATTACGAGGATCTGGAGATCCACCACCCCTTCAGTCCCTTCGCCCAGCAGGCCCAGCTGGAAGTGATCTACGCCTACTATAAATACGACGAGCCCGAGTCGGCCATCGCCGCCGCCGACCGTTACATCAAGCTTTATCCGCGCGCCGCAGACGTGGACTACGCCTACTACCTGCGCGGCCTGGTGAGTTTCGAACGCGGCATGGGCAGTCTCGACCTGTGGCTCGGCCTGGAGGCCGACAGGCGTCAACCGCAAAGCGCCCGTAACGCCTACCGCTATTTTGAAGAACTGATCAAGCGCTTTCCCGACAGCCGATACGTCGCTGACGCCAAACAGCGCATGCTGCATCTGCGCAATCAACTGGCGCGCTACGAACTCAATGTAGCCGATTATTATTTCCGCCGCGGCGCCTACCTGTCCGCTGCCAACCGCGCCAAATACGCCCTGGAAAACTATCCTCAGACACCGGCCATCCCCGACGCCCTTGTTATAATGATCAAGGCCTATCGCCGCCTCGGCGTCGCAGACCTGGCCGCCGATGCCTTAGAGGTAATGCAACTGAACTACCCCGATCACGAGGCCCTGAACCAACTCAACTGACGCGAGGAACCAGCGCATGTGGGACTTTTTTGAAACGGTACGTCATCGTCATTCGGTACGCAGTTATCAGAGCGATCAGCCCGTCGAACAGGAAAAACTCCACGCCATTCTCGAGACCGCCTGCAGCGCCCCCTCCGCCGGGGACCTTCAGTCCTACCGGATCATAGTGGTCAGCAGCCCGGAAAAACGCCGGGCGCTGTCGGGCGCGGCACAACAACAGGCCTTCATCGCCGAAGCCCCGGTGTGCCTGATCTTCTGTGCCGAACCGGAGCGCTCCGCGCAAAAATACGGCGAGCGCGGGCGCGACCTCTACGCCCTGCAGGACACCACCATCGCCGCCGCCTACGCCCAGCTGGCCGTGGTCGCCGCCGGCATGGCCTCCACCTGGGTCGGCTATTTCGATGAAGCCAAGGTGAGGGAGATCATTGGCCTTGAGTCCGGGCCGGTGCCCGTCGCCATGCTCAGCCTCGGCTACCCCGCGGAACTGCCCGAGCCCACCCAACGGCGGCGACTGGACGAGATCGTCAGCCACCTCGATTAAGGCGGCTCCCCGCGGTTACAGCCCCAGGCCGAGACACGCCTCCGCCGGCGGCGCATGGAGCCGGGTAAGGCTGCAAATCCATTGTTGGACGAGGCGCGGGGCGCACCGCTGTTGCGTTTAGCGCTGGCCACGAAGCCTGCCCACCTGTCATTGCTTCAAGCGGTAGCCGGTCTTGAATATCCAGGCAATCAGGGCCAGGCAGGCAAGCATAAACAGGCAGATCATAGCCAGGCTGAGCGCGACGTGGACGTCGGCGACGCCGTAAAAACTCCAACGGAAACCACTGATGAGATAGACCACCGGATTGAACAGTGAAATGGTGTGCCAGGGTTCCGGCAGCATATCGATGGAATAAAAGGCGCCACCGAGGAAGGTCAGTGGCATGACGACCATCAGCGGCACGATCTGCAGCTTTTGAAAATCGTCCGCCCACAGCCCGATGATAAAGCCGAACAGGCTGAAGGTAATCCCAGTGAGCAGCAGAAAGGCCGCCATCCAGCCCGGGTGGGCAATATCGTAATCGACAAACAATCGCGCCGTGGCCAGGATCAACAAACCGAGCACAATCGACTTGGACGCCGCCGCGCCAACATAGCCAAGCACGATTTCGATTGGCGAAATGGGCGCGGAGAGCACTTCGTAAATCGTGCCCATGAATTTCGGAAAGTAGATTCCGAACGAGGCATTGGAAATGCTTTCGTTGAGCAGGGACAGCATGAGCAGGCCGGGGATGATAAAGGCGCCGTAGCTGATGCCGTCGATCGCGCCCATACGTGAACCGATGGCGGCCCCGAACACCACGAAATACAGCGAGGTCGACAATATGGGCGAGGCGACGCTTTGGGTCAGGGTGCGGGCGGTGCGCGCCATTTCATGTCTATAGATTGCGCCGATAGCGTAGATATTCATATTCATTTCACCAGATCGACGAAGATATCTTCCAGCGAACTTTCGCTGGTGTGCAAGTCGCTAAACTCGATGCCCAATTGATCCAGACGCCGCAATAATTCATGGATGCCGCTGTGTTCGTTCTGGGTATTGAAGCTGTAGTCGAGGGTATAGCCGTCTTCCGACAGTTCGAGGGGATAATCCGACAGTGCCTCCGGCACGGCGGCCAAGGGCTTGGCAAGCGACAGACTCAACCGCTTCTTGCCCAGTTGTTTCATCAGTGCCGCCTTCTCTTCCACGATGACGATCTCGCCGCGGTTGATCACCCCGATACGATCCGCCATCTCCTGCGCCTCTTCGATGTAATGGGTGGTCAGAATAATAGTCACGCCCTGCGCCTTCAGGCGGCGCACCATTTGCCACATGTCACGCCGCAGCTCCACATCCACACCGGCGCTGGGTTCGTCGAGAAACAGGATCTCTGGTTCATGGGCCAGCGCCTTGGCGATGAGCAGGCGCCGCTTCATGCCGCCCGATAACTCCATCACCTTGGTTTTACGCTTATCCCACAGGGCGAGCTCACGCAGGATTCGTTCGATCACCCCCGCATTCGCTGACTTGCCGAACAGGCCGCGGCTGAACTTCATGGTGGCTTCCACGCTTTCAAAGGCGGAGGTGAACAGTTCCTGCGGCACCAGGCCGATCTTGGCGCGCGCCGAACGATAGTCGCTGATGATGTCGCAGCCGTCGACACGCACGCTGCCCGCGCTCGGGGTGACGATGCCGCAGATGATATTGATCAGGGTCGTCTTGCCCGCGCCATTGGGGCCCAACAAGGCGAAGATCTCGCCGCGCCGAATATCCAGATCGATATGGGCCAAGGCCTGAAAGCCGGAGTCATAGGTTTTGCCAAGACCTGCGATCGATATTACCGGTTCCACGTACGTCCCTTTCATCGACTTTAAAGAAATTCCAATATTAATCCCGACATCCTGGCGCCACCCCTGCTGCATCCGGTCACTTCAGGGTTCGCTTGGGGTTGGGTGCGGGCAAATCCAACGGCGTTACCGCGTTAGGCAGGACAGGTGTCAAAAGCGGCCTGGGTGAACTGCCGGACGAGACCGGGCGCACGCACGTCATCGGTGTGAGCCTGTGCGCGGACGCCGGCGTCACCCTGTCGCTGCATAGCGCCGCTCTGGTGTACGACGACACGATGGAATTAGTGCTGCTGGCGTAGCACGGGATGCTGTTGGACTCATTCAGTGCCGCCATGGCGGGTTTGGCCTGGCGGCGGCTGGCCACGCGCGCGCCGCGCCGGACGCAAACCCTAAGTCTGTCGCGGCGCCGCCCCAAGTACGACAGCCGGTGGCGCACCCATCAGTCAGGCCAGACCCGACGCGCAGCAAACACTATCGCCGGCGCGTCCTGCTCGGCCGAGATCCGGGGCCGCACCGCGGGCGTGTGCTGCCCGGCCGCCTGTTTCATCTTGGCCTGGCGCACGCTGTTGGCCAGTTTGGTTCCGGTTTGCGCTCTTTCACTCATAACACCTCCTCGATGATTGCATCAATTTCCGCCGCGGCGGGCTCGCCGCGCTTACCCATACAATACACACTCAGCCCTTCCAGTGCCGCATTGCGATAGATGGCGCGACGGCGCAGGTGGCTGTTCAGTGCGGGGATATCAAATTCCTCCAGCGCCTGTTTCATACCCTGGGACAATGCGGAACGCGGTTCCAGTTGATTGACCAGGATATAGGCCGCCAGGCGCGGGTTGCGCAGCTTCACCTCCTCGATGGCATTGGCCAGGCGCAGGCTGGCCCACAGGTCCACCGGCGAGGGCAGGGTCGGTATCAACACCGTATCCGCGATGCGCATGGCCGCCCGGGTTACCTCGGTCTCTAGTGTCGGCGGACAATCGATCAGGACGTATTGATAGTCCTCGGCGAAGCGCCCCACCTCGCGCCCCAGATTATCGGCCACCGCGATGACCGACACCGGAAACGGCTTTTCATCGCTCGACAGACCGGCCCATTGCAGCGCCGAGCCCTGTGGGTCGGCGTCGACCACCAGGGTACGCCCGCGCCGCGCAAGGCCGGCGGCCAGATTCATGGTCAGGGTGGTTTTACCCGTTCCCCCTTTTTGATTCGAAATCGATATCACGGCTGATGACATAGTCCATCCACACTTATGCTGCTGATTTATTGATTGCCTCGGCGCCCCCACGCGCCCATTCTACCCGCTTTGGCGGCGCGCGTGAGCAGCGCCCCTGGCCGCAACCAGCCAACGCCGCAAGGCGGTATTCGACAGCACCAGTAATGCCGACCTGAGCATGATGGCATAGACCCGCCGCCGTTCCACCTTGATGCTGATGTCCGCATCCAAGCAGTGATCGCTGGACGCCAGCCTTGCCAACGTCTCCAAGCCGATCATCAAGGGCCACAGCGCTGCCAGGCGCAGACGCACACACCGGCGCGGGATAGCCAGCACATACGCCTCCGCCGCCGCAAAGTGTTGCAGCGCCAGGGTGATGCCGTGCTCGAGCAAGGGCTTGGCGTGAGCGCTGTTGTTCGGTTCCAATAACTGCGCCACGCTCAGATCGTATTGCCGCAGCCATTGCCGGGGCAGATAACAGCGGCCGATGCGCAGGTCGCGCGGCAGGTCGCGCAGGATATTGGTGAGCTGCAAAGCCTTGCCGAAACGCACGCCCTTCTCCACCAGTGCGTCTTGGTCCCAGTGCTTCAGTGCGGCGACATGGACCATGCTCATTTCGGTCCAGAACTGCCCGACGCAGCCGGCCACGAGATAGGTGTACCGGTCGAGTTCATCCTCCCGCTGCAATGCCTTGATCGCGCCGCTCTCCTCGGCCGGAAAGGTATTTAGATCAAACACCATGCCGTCGGTCAGTGTCGTGACCACCTGGCGCATGCGCTCACGGTCCGCCGCGGGCTGTGCCGCGAATAAGGTGAACAGTTGCGGCAAGCTTTCCAGCAAACGTGCCTCATCCCGATTGGCCAGCCTGTTCCGCAATGCGAATTGAATCTCGTCGCAGCCACCGGCCGCGCCCGGGCTTGCAATATAGGTTTTAAAACACTGCAGATACTGCAGCCGCCGATTTGGCGGCACCACGGGAGTATCGGCCAGGGTATCGGCGGCACGCGCCAATAAATAGGCCAGGCCGATGGGCTCGCGCAAGGGCCCCGGCAACACGCGCAGGGTGAGATAGAAACTGCGCGACACCCCTTTGAGGATGTCACGCAGCAAGCGTTTCCTTTCGCGCCTGTGAATCTGCGTCAAAGGAAACTCCTAACCCGCCTGATACCAGAGCGGTCCAGCGGGCCCCAAGGGCACACCAATTACCATCCATACCAGCAGCAGCGCAATCCAGATCACCGCGAAGACGACGACATAGGGCAACATCAAGGCCGCCAGCGTACCGAAACCGGCCTGAGGCAGATAACGCTGCAGAAACGCCAACACGATGACCATGTAAGGATTCAGCGGCGTGATCACATTGCTGACCGAATCGCCGACGCGGTAGGCGGCCTGGGTCAGTTCCGGGCTGATGCCCACCTGCATGAACATGGGCACGAATACCGGCGCGAAAAAGGCGTACTTGGCCGAGGCCGAACCGATGAACAGATTACCCAGCATCACTACCATGACGAAGGCCGCGATCAGAAACCAGGGCGCCACTTGGGCCTGGGCCAGTAATTGACCGCCGACCACGGCCAACATCTCGCCCAGGTTGGAATGATTGAAAAAGGCGATGAACTGGGCGGCGAAAAAGGCCAACACGATATAGGGACCAAGTGCCGACATGGTCTCGCTCATCAGCCGCGCCACGTCCTTTTCCGACTGCAGGGTGCGGGCGGCAAAGCCGTAGGCCAGGCCGGGGATGAGAAACAGGATCAGGATCAAGGGCACAATGGCCTCGATCCAACGCGCGAAGCGTTCGCCTTGTCCGTACAAAGGGGCATCGGGAATAAAGATCAATGCCAAGACGATAGCCAGTGAGATCACCACTGAGACAAGCGCCATTTTAAGCCCGCGGCGCATATTGTCAGCGGAGATCTGCGTGGCAGGGTCGTCATCTACACGGACATAATCATAGTCGGCCGCGGCCAACCGAGGCTCGACAATGCGCGCCGTCACCCACCAACCTGTCAGCGTTAACACAATAGTGGAGGCGATCATAAACCACCAATTGGCCGTGGCGCTGACCCGATAGGCCTGGTCGACCAATTGCGCACCGGCCTGGGAAAAGCCCGCCAACAGCGGATCCAGCGCCGTGATCAACAGATTGGCGCTGAAGCCCGCCGACACGGCGGCGAAGGCCACGGCGATGCCCGCCAGGGGCGAACGCCCCATGGCTAAATACAAGGCTGCGGCCAAGGGCGGCAGCACCACATAACCGGCATCCAGCGCCATGGACGACATGACACCCAGGAAAAACACCATGGGCGTCAGCAACCCACCGGGGGTTTTGCGCACGCCGCTCTGTAACAGGGCGGCCACCAGGCCGCTGCGCTCGGCCACACCGATGCCGATCATGGCCACCAACACCAGGCCCAGGGGCGGAAAGTTGATGAAGTTATCCACCAGATGGCTGAGCACCCACCAGATGCCGTCGCTGTCCAGCAGCCCCACCGCTTCAACCTCGACCTGTTGCTTCACGCCCGCCACGTCGGTGACGCTTTTGCTGACACGCCAATCCAGTGCGGCCGCCAATTGTGAAACCAGCATGACCCCCAGGGCGGCAAAACCAAACAGCGTGGCCGGATGGGGCAGGCGATTACCGGTTCGCTCGACCCAGGCGAGTAGTCTTGTTGAGGTTTGCGCAGCCATCGCCTAAGAATAACGGAAACAGGCTTAGTTTGTGTGTAAGGCCTGGTCCAGACGCTCACACACCTCTTTCAGCACATTGATACGGGCATAGTATTTGTCATCAGCCGGAATCAGACACCAGGGCGCCTTGCCGGTGCTGGTGCGCAGCACCATTTCGTTCACCGCCGCCTCATAGGCATCACGCTTGTCGCGGTTACGCCAATCATCATCGGTGAGCTTGTATTGTTTCCACGGTGTTTGTTGGCGTTGCTCAAAACGCTTCAATTGCTCCTCGGGTGTCACGTGCAGCCAGAACTTGAGCACCGCCGCCCCGCTGTCCACCAGCTGCTCTTCAAAATCATTGATTTCCTGATAGGCCCGTTGCCACTCATCCGTCCGGGCCAGTTGCTCCACCCGCTCCACCAGCACCCGGCCGTACCAGGAGCGATCGTAGAGTGTCATGTAACCGGCCCTGGGCACCTGACGCCAGAACCGCCACAGGTAATGGTGAGCCAGCTCCTCGTCGCTGGGCGCGGCGACGGAATGGCTGCGATACAACCGCGCGTCCACGGCACTGGTAAGCCGACGGATAGCGCCGCCCTTGCCGGCCGCATCCCAGCCCTCGAACACGATCACCGTGGACATACCGGCGTCGTAGGCCTGCCAGGCCAATTCGGAAAGTTGCTTCTGATAGTGTTTGAGTTGCGCCTTGTAGTCCGACTTGGCCAAGGCCGTGCCCATATCCAGCGTATCCAAGATACTTGCGCCGGATGCATCGACGCCGACCAGAGGATTCGGCACCGCCAGGCGACGATCCGCGACGCGATGCTCGGCCAAGCGTTGCGTAAGCCCGGCGCGGATCGCCTGCGCCACACTGATGTCGCGAAAATAATCATCCTCCGCCTCGATCAAGTTCCACGGACACACACGGGTGTCGGTGCGACTGATCAGGCGTGCGGCGGAGAGCACAAACGGCTTATAGTCGACGCCGCCGTGTTCATCGCCTTTCTCAGCCCGCACATGCTTGGCCGCCTCGCTGCGCTGCTTGATACGCTGATGAAAGGTCTTTTTGGAAAGGTGAAACCAGAGCTTTATGATCAACATGCCGTCCTGGTGCAACATGTGCTCCAGCTCTTTGATGCGCTGGCCGCCATCGTCCAGTTCGGCATCGCTGGCCTGACCGCGGCAGTGACGATAAATGGGATCCCAATACCATGCGCCGAACATAATGCCGATGGCGCCGCGCGCCGGCAGACCCATCCAGTAGCGCCAGTATTCGGGTCGCTGTGTCTCCGCCGCCGTTTCATCCCAAAAGGCGTGGGTGGCCATGTCGCGGTTGTCCAACCACTTATTGAGACGGTTGACCACCGCGCCCTTGCCGGCCCCTTCGACCCCGGCAATGACAATCAGGGCGGCCACCTTGGCCTCGGCCAATTGCCGCTGCAACTGCAGCAACTCGGCGCGGAACGTCGTCTCGGCCTGCTTGAATTCGGCTTTCGACAGGGATTGTCCCAGCTCAACGGCTTCGAACATGATCGCCTCGGTCGGTCATATGGATCGTTTTCCTTTATATCCAGCGAGTATCGGACAACCGCGCATAAATCGCGAGCGTCACGCTCACTGACCCAATGTGACGAAGGGGGAGATGGAAAAATAGGCGATCACGCCCACTAACACCAAGTACAACAAATACCGCAGCGGATGTTCGCGAAACAAATCTATAATACTGCGTTGTCGGCCCTCTGCCTTCAAGGCCTCGAATTCGCTCCGGGCTTGAGACAGACGTTGCTGCTGATACTGTGCCAACAGACCCTGGGCGCGCTCCAGCTGGGTCTCGTCCGTCAGCCACAGGGCGGGCAGGGACATGCCCCAGCTGCCCGCCGGCGTCTCGTAGTAATCGATGTGTTGCTCAGCCAGCAAGGCGCGTATTTCCTCCGCCTCGTCCTCGGGGACCCCGCGTAGAATGAACAACTGAACGGCCATGGTTTCAGTCGTTGTCGCCCTCTGGCGTCTTGCTGTGTGCCAGCACGTATTCACTCAGACGCTGCAGTTCTTCGCCTTCGATGTGGGGGAAGGCGGGCATACTGAAGCCGCCCTCGGAGATCTTGTCGGCAATGGCCGCGACACTGGCCATCTCGGCGTCCAAATCGAAATAACGGCCGTTTTCTTGCGGCTTGTGGCATTCGAAACAGGCATTCCTGAACATATCTTCGCCACTGGCACCGACGCGCGGCACATAATTATTGGGCTGGCTGCAGCCCGTCGCCAGCAGGGCCATTACAGCGAATACGGTGACGCCTGGTTTCATAATCCTCTCCCTAAGAGCTATTGTTTGAATGCCGGCGTTTGACGCCGGCGCCCCGATTCTAACATCGCGCGGCCACCCGGTCAGAGCCGCTTCGGGCTACAATGGGCGGGAGCAGCATAAGCCTTTGACCTCATGACCCTGTATATTCTACATGCCCTGTCCTATCTGCCCGGCCGCACCAAAGGCCGCGCGCGTCGCGCTCAAACACAAAGGGGGAGGCCAATGAAGTCATTACGCGGCGCCCTGCTCACCCTGCTGTGTCTGCTTATCTGGCCCGTCGCGGCAGCGCCGAATCTGCACCTGACACCGAACCAGGCGCACAGCATCGGCGAGCGTATCTGGCTCAACGAAGGCGCCGGTAAGATTGAAAACCTGACTGTGTGGAATAAGGGCGAGGACTTCCCGTCCTTCGGCATCGGCCATTTCATCTGGTACCCGGCCGGCATCGAGGGTCCGTTCCGTGAAAGCTTTCCGCAACTTCTACAACACCTCAAACAGCACACTGCCTTACCGCGCTGGCTGACGCAGAGCGCCGCTGCGCCCTGGCGCAATCGTGAGCAATTTTATGCCGCCATCGACAGCACCGAGATGAAACAACTGCGCCATCTATTGCATCAGACCGTGCCGCAACAGGTCGCTTTCATCGTCGCGCGCATGGAGGCGGCCCTGCCGCAAATACTGGCCGCCCTGCCGACTGAAGCACAACGCCGGCATGTAAAAGATCAGTTTTATCGTGTGGCGCAACAACCCAACGGCCTCTATGCCCTGATCGACTATGTCAATTTCAAGGGTGAAGGGACGTCACCCAAGGAGCGTTACCGGGGGCAGGGCTGGGGCCTGTTACAGGTGCTGGAAACGATGCGTGATACGCCGCCGGCGCTGCCGGAATTCGTGCGCGCCGCCGACGCGGTGCTCACGCGCCGGGTGGCCAATGCGCCGCGTGACGAATCGCGTTGGCTGCCGGGCTGGCGTGCGCGCCTGCAGACATATCTGAAGTAGCCGACACGGACATCATCAACGCCAAAAGGGGGGACGCAGTGAACACCTTGCTTGAATTCAGCCTCGCCATGGCGCTGGCCGTCGCAGTGGTGCTGATCCACTACGAGACCCTGCGCCTCACCTCCCTGTCGCTGGCGCGGCTGCACATGTCGCCGCGCCAGCGTATTCTAGTGGTCATCGGCGCCGCCTTTTTCGCCCATCTGGTGGAGGTCACGCTCTATGCCGCCAGCTATCTGGCCCTGGCCGAGGTGCTGGGCGCCGGGCAAATCAGCGGTCTGCCCCTGGCCGGCTTTTATGATTATTTCTATTATTCCATGACCACCTACACCACCTTGGGCATCGGCGATTTCGCGCCCATGGAGGGACTGCGCCTGCTCACCGCCATGGAATCCCTGGTGGGCCTGATGATGATTACCTGGAGCGCCTCGTTCACTTATCTCGCCATGGAGAAGTTCTGGAAGCTGCATTGAGCGGCCTTACTCGAAGACAATATCGAACAGAAAATCGAACAAATTATCTTCCGCGTCATCGGGCTGGGCGCGCGTACGCGCGGCGCGCTGTTCGAAATGTCGTGCCATGCCCGCGTTACCGGCCCCACGCCACCCGGCGGCCTCTTCCTGGTAAAACGCCGCCTGCCAGGCGACTCGCTCGGCCGCCTCGACGCGGGGCGTGGGTTTGCCGGCACAGGCCGCCAGTGCGAGGCTCATGCCCAGCGCGACGCTTATGTTTAGAATCATCCATCTGTTGCGCTTAGCCATGCCCCGATGATAGACAATCCCCACCCCAGGCACCACGATTCTTTGGCGCTGAACCGGTATAATGCCCGCCATGACTGCGACCACTCCGGACATCTCTCCCGCCCTGCACATCCTGCAATCCGTCTTCGGTTACGATGAGTTCCGCGGCGAGCAGGCCGCCATCGTCGCGCAGGTCTGCAACGGCGGTGATGCCCTGGTGCTCATGCCCACCGGCGGCGGCAAGTCGCTCTGTTACCAGATCCCCGCCATCGTCCGCGACGGCGTCGCCGTGGTGGTCTCGCCGCTCATCGCCCTGATGCAGGACCAGGTGGCGGCGCTGCGCCAATACGGCGTCAAGGCGGCCTATCTCAACTCCAGTCTGAATCCGGCCGAGGCCGCCGACATTGAGGAACAGCTGCAGCGCGGCGCGCTGGACCTGCTCTACGTGGCGCCGGAACGCCTGTTCAACGGCCGCATGCTGGCGCTGCTCGGCCGGCTCAAGCTGGCCCTGTTCGCCATCGACGAGGCCCACTGCGTGTCGCAATGGGGGCATGACTTCCGCCCCGAGTACATTCAGCTCTCCATGCTGCACGAGCGCTTCCCCGAGGTGCCGCGTATCGCCCTCACCGCCACCGCCGACGCCCCCACCCGGCGCGAAATCGTGGAACGGCTGTCACTGCACGAAGCGAGGATTTTCAACAGCGGCTTCGACCGCCCCAACATCCGCTACCGCATCAGCGAGAACCCGGGCAACGCGCGCGAGCAGCTGCTGCGCTTCATCCGCAACGAACACGAAGGCGAGGCCGGCATCGTCTACTGCCTGTCGCGCAAAAAGGTGGACGAGACCGCGCGCTGGCTCGCCGACAAGGGGCTCACCGCCCTGCCCTACCACGCCGGCATGTCGCAGCAACAACGCCAGCAGCACCAGGAACGCTTCCTGCGCGAGGACGGCGTGATCATCGTCGCCACCATCGCCTTCGGCATGGGCATCGACAAGCCGGACGTGCGCTTCGTCGCCCATCTCAACCTGCCCAAAAGCATCGAGGCCTATTATCAAGAGACCGGCCGTGCCGGGCGCGACGGCCTGCCCGCCGACGCTTGGATGGCCTATGGCCTGCAGGACGTGATCACCCTGCGCCAGATGCAGGAGGGCTCGGACGCCGACGAACAGCACAAGCGCGTCGAACGCCACAAGCTCGACGCCATGCTCGGCCTGTGCGAACTGACCAGTTGCCGGCGCCAGGCACTGCTGCACTATTTCGACGATGTCATGGACCAACCCTGCGGCAACTGCGACAACTGCCTCACCCCGCCCGAGACCTGGGACGCCACGGTGGCGGCGCAGAAGGCGCTCTCCTGCGTGCACCGCACCGGCCAGCGCTTCGGGGTGAACTATCTCATCGACGTGCTGCGCGGCAGCGAGAGTGAACGCATCAAACAGTTCGGCCATGACACGCTCAGCACCTATGGCATCGGCAAGGAGTACAGCGTCAATGAATGGCGCGGCGTCTATCGCCAGCTCATCGCCCGCGGCCTGCTGAGTGTGGACCTGGAAGGCTACGGCGGTCTGCAGCTCACCGAAGCGGCGCGCCCGGTACTGCGCGGCGAGACCCAACTGATGCTGCGCAAGCTACGCAAATCGGCCAAGGCCGAACGCAAACGCAGCGCCCAGTTCGGCAAGGCGGCCGACCAACGTCTGTGGGACGCCCTGCGCAACCGCCGCCGCGAACTGGCCGAGGAACAAGGCGTGCCCGCCTACGTCATCTTCCACGACGCCACCCTGGCCGAGATGGTCGAGCGCCAGCCCCAGACCCTGGAACAACTGGGGCGCATCTCCGGCATCGGCGATCGTAAACTGGATGCCTACGGCGACGCCTTCCTCGATGTGATCCTCGAACACAGCCAGCCCGCCGCCGTCACCGACACGGTGGACGAAACGCTGAAATTACTCAGCCAGGGCATGACGCCGCCGGCCATCGCCCAACAGCGCGACCTGACGCTGACCAGCGTCTACAACCACCTGGCCAAGGCTATCGAAAGCGGCGAGATCGAGCTGCAAGATGCGGTGGCGCTGGATGATGAAACTTTCAAAGCGATCCGCTTCGCCTTCGAACAACACGAAGACGGCAAACTGAAACCGGTGTTTGAGGCATTGGAGGGTGAGGTGGATTACGGGGTGTTGCGCTGTGTGCAGGCGGCGTTAAGCGTTGTCAGATAAGTTGCCCACACTCCCCGCCAGTCATGATGCTGTGGTTTTGTGCAGCATGGGCCCCGCTGATAATCGCAATGGGTGAATTCTGTATAGCCACCTATCTACGCATTCTGTATAGCATGGCCTCAGTGATTGCGGGGTCCTTCCTCTGGGCGGTGAGCCACCATGACTCGTTGGTGGCCGTTGACAATCTGCGGCCATATTGTGGAAACTCGGATTTGAGTATAAAAACAATGGTGTGGGGTCATGTCTATTCCGTGCGCGCCAGAGCGATCATCCCGGTTTGCACGTCGGGTTCTCATGATAATACATGGATTCGGCAGCCTCGCTGTTGGCGTGTGGGATAGTGCTATACAGAATCTGTGTAGCGCAATATCTACGCATTCTGTTTTACACTGTTAGCTTATATAAATAAAATCGATGAAAACCGCAACAGAAGAACAAATTCAAATATCCAAGAAGCTTGGCATTAATGTAGCAAAAGACAGTAGCATTATTGCTGCTGCAAAAATAGAAAGTGAAGTATTTGAGGCTATTTATCCTGATGTTGAAAGAAGAGAAGCTACAGAAAAACAAAAGGACTTTTTGGCTGCATTAGGTGTAACCACTAAATCTAATGACTTTATTATTGTTTCTGCATTAATTGACGAAGAATTACAAAAACGAAACATTGCTGCAATAAAAAAATTAAAATTAAAAGCAGGCGACATAATTATTAGTGAGCAATATGGTCATGAGAAAGAAGATGTTATTTCTTCTATAAGCTCAAATTACCGTATTTGGTTTAAGGGTGGGCAAGGTCGTGGATGTTGGCCATCTAAAGTTATAAAAAAAATAAGCTAAAAAAGGATAACGAGACAGCGGGTCTCGTTTATCCAGCTGTTGAACTAAACCGCTTACGCGGGGCTTTTTCCCTTCGATTTACCGCACCATAATTTCCATACTTATCTCCACCCCATCCCGGGGGTTAACCCAGGAGATAAGTCATGACCCCACTACGTCAAAAAATGATCGATGCCATGCTGGTGCGTGGTTTTGCGGTGCGGACACAACGCAGTTATCTGGATGCCGTGATTCAGCTGGTGAAGTATTACCGCTGTTCACCCGAGCAGTTAACGACAGCGCAATTGCAGGACTATTTTCTCTATCTGGCGAAGGAACGGCAACTATCACCGGCGACCTGCCGGTTGTATTTGAATGTGATCCGCTTTCTCTACCTCGAGGTGGTGGGCTGGGACGAGATGGCGTTGGAGATCAATACGCCCAAACGCAAGCAACGCATCCCCGACTTGTTGAGCTGCGACGAGGTGGCGCGGCTGCTGGCAGTGGTGGAGAACCGCAAACACCGCATGATGTTGACCACCTGTTACGGCTGTGGTCTGCGGGTCAGCGAGTTAGTGGCGCTGCGGGTCAGTGACATCGATGGCGAACGCGCGTTGTTGCGCGTGACCCAAGGCAAGGGCGGCAAAGACCGACAGGTGCTGCTTTCCCAATCGTTGCTGCATCTGTTGCGCCGTTACTGGTCTGTTTTCCATCCTGCGACGTGGCTCTTCTATGGCCGCAGTCCGTTGACGCGCCTGAGTATCACCACAGCGCAGAAGGTGTTTCAGGCAGCCAAGCAAAGGGCGGGAATAGAAAAGGTCGGCGGCATCCACAGCCTGCGTCACGCCTATGCCACCCATCAGCTGGCGGCGGGCATGCCGCTACCGCAACTGAAAGCAATGCTGGGACACGGCGACCTGCACTCGACCATGCGCTATCTCCACTGGGTACCGCAATACACCAAAGCTCATGGGACGGACCTGATTCAAGGATTGGAGGTGGGTCATGAGTAATGTCTCAATGCAATCCATCCTCGCCACCCATCTGGACCACTATCGCCAACATCATACGCTTACCCCACAACAGGCCCGGGCCTGTCATCGCATCGGGTTGTGCCGTAGCGCCGCCTTGGGCGGCGAACAGGTCCGCTGCAGCCAATGCGACTTCGAACAATACCGCTACCACTCCTGTCGCAACCGCCACTGCCCGCAATGTCAGCGCAATGCCAGTGAAACCTGGAGCCGGCAACGCACCGCCCAACTACTGCCGGTGCCCTATTTTCACCTGGTGTTCACCTTGCCGCATCAGCTCAACCCTTGGGTCGACCTGCACCCCGAGGTGATCTACCGCCTGCTGTTTCAATGCGTCTGGTCGACCCTCAAGACGTTCGCCAACGACCCCAAACGGCTCGACGGCGACCTCGGCATGATCGCCGTCCTCCATACCTGGGGCCAAAACCTCAGCCGCCATATCCATCTCCACTGCCTGATCCCCGGCGGCGCCTGGAACGAAGAGACACAGCAATGGCACCCGGCCAAGAGCAGCTACCTCTTCCCGGTGCGCGCCCTGTCACGAAAATTTAGAGGCGCGATGGTCAATGCCTTGAGGAAATCACGTCAAGCGCAGGCGCTGCATCGCCTCACGGATGACAAACACTTCAACGATACCCTGAAACAACTCATGCAGACCGACTGGGTGGTCTACACCCAAGCCAACATCCAGCGTCCCGAGACCATCATCAACTACCTCGCCCGCTACACTCACAAGATCGCGATGGATAACCACCGTCTCATCGACAGCGATGACCAGCATGTACGCTTCCGCTACAAAGACTACCGCGACCACGACAAGCACAAAATCATGCAGCTCGAGCATGGCGAATTCATCCGCCGCTTCCTGCAACATATCCTGCCCGACGGCTTCATGCGCATCCGCCATTACGGCATTCTCGCCAACCGCTGTCGGCAACAGCGAACCGACTCCATCAAGCACGCCCTGGCCGTCACGGCTGAACTCGATGTAGATACGCGCGATCAAGACAGTCCTCACAGCCCGGCGCCTATTCCACCCGCGGCAACGGTCTGTCGCTGCCCACGCTGCAAAAACGGAAGACTTGTCATCATTGCAACGCTGTTGCCCCAACGACGACGAGAGGTGACCGATTAACCCTAAACCCAATATTACAGCCGGCTGATGTTTATACAGGGCAGAGCCCCCTGGGGCTGCACGCGTCAACACCCAAAACAGACGGCATTTCAATCACCAGAAGACCGAGTCGCGTATGAAAAATTACCTTGCCAATTCGATATCGAGCTGAAAAGAGTCCCAACAAAACCACATAATGGGCTTGGTTTCCATGGCCCGACAAAATACAATCCCCTATATATGACAGTCGTGGCGCCGCGGCTTAGTCCAACAGACATTTATACGCCATGCGCGGCACGGCGTATAAATGCTTAGATGTTAGGCTCATTAGGAAATGAATAATCTTCATATAATAATTTCTGTATCAGTGCTTGTTTCTTTTCTTGTTGGCTGTGGAGCAAATAAAAAACTAATAACAATAGATGATTATATTGTAGGTGCAGAGTATGAAATCGTTGAAGTTGATGGTCTTCCCGCTGAGCGTGCTAAGCACGGGTCATTTGTTACAGTGGTTCCGTTGGTGCAAGTCGGTGAAGGTTTACACCGATTAACGGTTAGATATGCAAAGCCTGTTGAGTTTACTCACGAATATGGTGCTCCTGAAAAGATTATAGTTAATGTTAAAGAAGGTAAGCGCTACAGGGTTGTACGCAAAAATGGTAAACCAGTACTGGTTGAGAAAAATGAATTGCCAGAGTCAGAAGGCTGGGAAGAAACAATAGATAAATGGTAAGCAAGCCTAAAAAAGGATAACGAGACAGCGGGTCTCGTTTATCCAGCTGTTATACGCAAAATAAGTTTTAGGAAGGGCTATGGAAGAACATGATCAATACAAGGCCATAATGTCTGCCTGGTCATCGGGAGTTTCGTCCTATCATAGTCTTTTCTCAGCATACCTTACTGCTAACTCAATATTCATAGCTGCTAGCATACTGTTAGCGAAATCGTTTTTAGAGTCCCAACATAACGGAGCACTTGCTATTGTCTGTTTTAGTGTTGCCTTAACTGGAATCTTCGTGGCATTTCAAATGGCCGTCGCTTTATCTAGATTTTCGGGTCAAAATAGTTATTTTGAGTGGGAACTTAGAGGTATGGAAGCAAAAGATAGTTTCAAGGGTATTTCAACATTTACAAACCTATATAATTGGCGAGAAAAGCAAGAAAGTATATTAATAACTGGGCACACTCCTTCGTCATTTGAACCAAATTGGGCTGTTAAAATTCATCGGTATAAATATGCAGCTAGATCAAAAGCAATACCATTTGTGTTTGGTGGATTTCATTTAGTGATATTGGTTGTGGTTACATATAGTTATCTATCATGCGTATAACAAGGCCGGTTAAGTCGGACATGCCTCCGCAACGCTCGTTTGTGGCGAATGCCACAAGCCTCTCGTTGCTGCGGCATGCCGCTTACCGGCGACGTTGAGGCTGTAGAAAAACCCCAAATTTGCTAACATCACTCTATATATAAAAACATCGTCGGGGGGATTGATGGCACGCTTCAAAGACTACAGCTACGAGCAGATGACCATGTTGCCGGTGTCGTTTGATCGACAGATACTTCCCGGCAGTTTCGAATACAATCTCACCTATCTCATTGAAGAGTGCCTGGACCCCTCCATTTTTCACCATCGCTACAAAAACGATGATGGCGGGCGTCCAGCGTATGATCCAGCGATCCTGTTGAAGGTTGTTTTGTTGGCCTATTCAAAAGGGATCACCAGCAGCCGCAAGATCGAGCAGCTGTGCCGCGATAACATTCTATTTATAGCCATATCCGCCAATAGTCAGCCTCACTTCACCACCATCGCCGATTTTATTTCCTCCTCTCATCAAGAAATCGAAAAGCTGTTCCTCCAGGTACTGATGGTCTGTGACCAGGAAGGCCTGATCGGCAAAGACATGTTCGCCATCGATGGCTGCAAGCTGCCCAGCAATGCTAGCAAGGAGTGGAGCGGCACCCAGGCCGATCTTAAGAAAAAGAAGCTCAAAATGGAAAAGGCCGTGCGGCGCATGCTCAGCAAACATCGCGAAGTAGACAAGCATGGTCTCGATGAAACGATCGTCGAGCGGCAAAAACAACAGTGCCGAAAGCTGGCCAAGACCGCCAAAAAGATCCAGGCCTTTCTCGACAGCCACGACGACCGCAAAGGCGTCAGTGGTCGCACCGTACAGAGCAACATCACTGATAACGACAGCGCCAAGATGAAAACCAGTCACGGCGTCATTCAAGGCTACACCGGCGTCGCCACCGTTGACGCCAAGCACCAGGTCATCGTCAGTGCCCAAGCCCACGGTCAAGGTCAGGAGCACAACCTGCTCAAGCCCAGCCTCGAATCGGCCAGTGCCAATCTCAAACTCAACAAGCAGGAGCGTCGCC
Organism: Candidatus Tenderia electrophaga; assembly: GCA_001447805.1. Classification (NCBI taxonomy): domain Bacteria; kingdom Pseudomonadati; phylum Pseudomonadota; class Gammaproteobacteria; order Tenderiales (SeqCode); family Tenderiaceae (SeqCode); genus Tenderia (SeqCode); species Tenderia electrophaga (SeqCode). The sequence continues at coordinate 1,408,895 of CP013099.1, read as the reverse complement.
AGATCAAGATCACCGCCGACAGCGGCTATCACAACCTAAGCGCCTTGCAATACCTGGATCAGGAAAAGCTCGACGGCTACATCGCCGATGTTGGCTTTCGATCACGCGATCCCCGTTTCAAGGACTACGAACGCCACAAGCCCGTCACACGGCTCAAGCCCAAAGAGCGCTTCACCTCAAATGAATTCAAGGTCGATCTCAAGCACAAAACCTGTATCTGTCCCGCCGGCAATGCCATGTGGTTGCAGTGCGAAGAGACAAAAATCGGCAACAGCCTGTTCATGAAATTCCAGGGCTATGAAAATGATTGCCGTCACTGTCATCTTAGAAAACGCTGCCTCAGATCAGAGCAACAAAAGAGCCCGCGCCAGTTTGCCGTAAAGCTAGGCAACACCAAAAAACATCAACAAACCAGTCTCATCGAGAAGATGAAACAAAAGATCGACAGCGCCATGGGACGGCATATCTACAGCCAACGACTGGGCACTGTTGAACCTGTATTCGGAAATATCACCAGCAGTATAGGATTCAAGCGATTTAGTCTGCGAGGAAAACAGAAGGTCAACGGCCAGTGGCAATTGATTAGCATGATCCACAACATATTAAAAATACACCGATATGCATGGAATGGTTCATAAAGAATGGAATAGGTATCAAGTATCGGGAAGAATACAATTTATATTGATTCCCGGTACGGGATTAGACCAAATATAGAGCAGTAAAAAATCAACTGAGGCGAGTGATGGTGGAGTGACTTGTATTTGGGTTTTTCTACAGACTCGTTGAGGCTGTAGAAAAACCCCAAATTTGCTAACATCACTCTATATATAAAAACATCGTCGGGGGGATTGATGGCACGCTTCAAAGACTACAGCTACGAGCAGATGACCATGTTGCCGGTGTCGTTTGATCGACAGATACTTCCCGGCAGTTTCGAATACAATCTCACCTATCTCATTGAAGAGTGCCTGGACCCCTCTATTTTTCACCATCGCTACAAGAACGACGATGGCGGTCGTCCAGCGTATGATCCAGCGATCCTGTTAAAGATTGTTTTGTTGGCCTATTCAAAAGGCATCACCAGCAGCCGCAAGATCGAGCAGCTGTGCCGCGATAACATTCTATTTATAGCAATATCTGCCAATACACAGCCTCACTTCACCACCATCGCCGACTTCATCTCATCCTCACATGAAGAGATCGAAAAGCTATTTCTTCAGGTATTGATGGTCTGTGACCAGGCAGGCCTGATCGGCAAAGACATGTTCGCCATCGATGGCTGCAAGCTGCCCAGCAATGCCAGCAAGGAGTGGAGCGGCACCCAGGCCGATCTTAAGAAAAAGAAGCTCAAGAGATCAATGGGGTCAGAGTCATTGATTTTTAGATCAATGGGGTCAGAGTCACTGCTGTCCCATAAACATGGAATAAAAAAGGCTTAAATCCCAACAAGTTGTTACAATGAAAGTGCGACCAAACACTGTAATAACAGAGAGATTTAAGCCATGGCACATCATAATACTATTTTCGCACAATTGCTAAAATTCGTACCGAGACATGAATTTGAAAGCCTCTCAAAAACGCATCATGAAGGTAGACAGTTGCGGAAAACAAGCCGCTGGTCCCAGTTTGTCGCGTTGTCTCTGGGGCAATTGGCAGGCCGCCATAGCCTAAGGGATATTGAGAGCAATATGAGCGCACAATCCAGTCGTCTTTATCACTTAGGAGCCAAACCCATTGCACGCTCAAGCCTGGCCAGATTAAATGAAAAGCAACCTGCTAAGTTATATGAGGCCTTGTTTGCAAAGCTTTATGCCAACTGTCAGAAGCTGACGTCCGGCCACCGGTTCCGTTTCAAGAACAAGCTCTATTCATTAGACGCCTCCTTGATTGACTTATCACTAAAAATATTTCCCTGGGCCCACTATGCCTTGGGAAAATCAGCAATGAAACTCCACCTGAGTTTAGATCATGATGGATACATCCCGAATTTCGCAGCTATTACCGAAGGTAAAGCATCCGATATAGAAATAGGGAGAACACTCCACTATAGCAAAGGCAGCATCGTCGTCTTTGACAAAGGATATACGGACTATGAATGGTTTAAGGCCCTTAATAACAAGGGTATTTTCTTTGTTACCCGGATCAGGAAGAATGCCATATGGAAGATTGAAGAGCGAAGAGCCGTCGATAAATCCAAAGGACTGACATCGGATCAAACAATCGTTTTAACAGGTGTTAAGCCAAAAAAGATCGGCATGCCAAAGCTACGACGAATTGGCTATCGAGATCCTGAGAGCGGAAAAGCCTATGAGTTCCTGACAAATAATTTCGCTTTAAGTGCACAGACCATCGCAGAGATTTATAAAGAACGGTGGCAAGTAGAATTATTCTTCAAATGGATCAAACAAAATCTAAAGATCAAGGCCTTCGTGGGCAATAGCAAGAATGCCATTATGACGCAGATATGGATCGCGCTCTGTACCTATTTGATACTGGCCTATTTGAAATTCAGTGCCAAGCTAGGATGGTCCTTACAAAGTATGTTGCGATTATTGCATCTGAATTTGTTTCTACGAAGAGACCTGATGGCATTACTTCGTGGTGATCCGCCAAAACAAAATGCTCTGGAAATACGGCAGCTATGCTTGGTGTAAAAGTTTATGGGACAGCAGTGGGTCAGAGTCGAATGGCACTTACTTAAGCTTCTTAGGGTGACCATTCTTCATCACTTCCGCTCTTGCTTCATGCCGTGTTCTCGTCAATAAGGGATAGGCTTTCGGTCTTCGCTTCACCGCTCTCGGTTCGATTCGGCCGGGACGATTCCCCACCTTTTTCTGCACCATCATGCGGAATAAATAACCGATATATTCATCATCCAAATACTGCGCGTTTTGTAGATAGATCAGCCATATCTGCAAGCAGTGCTTGAAACTTATACGTCTTGGGCTGATATCCGCCAGCAAGGCGGATTGTGCCATCATGAGGCGGATCAGGTTATAGGCAAGTAGATGGATCCATATTTCCTTGATCGCCATCTCGGGCGTTTTGCAACTGAGCACATTCATGCCCATAGTGTCTTTGATGTTGCGCAGGTCCAGCTCGATATGCCAGCGCATTTTGTACAGGGCTTTTAGCTTCTCTTTCGGGTAGTTGTTGTGATCGTCCAAAGTCGTGATCATTGTTTTGCCGCCGGCCTGGAATTCCCTGACCGTGAGTCTTTCTGGCGCCGCGTTATAGTCCTCTTCACTCATCCACTCCGGTCGTCGCTTGGGCTTGTCGATCACGATCAGATGATCGCGTTCTCCCAGCCTTTGACCGAGACGAAAATCTGTCACGCGCTTTCTGGAACCGTTCTGCTCCATTAGAATATCGATCCCGTCGGCCTGCATGGCGGCAATAAAGAGTGCCATTCGGGTCAGAGAGCAATAGTTTCTAATATGGTTTATGGGTAAGATAGGGATTAGGCACCTATCTAACAGGCATTCTTTACGGGGGCGAATAATGCCGAGAAAAGCTAGATTTAATCTTGTTGGTATACCTCAGCACGTTATCCAGCGTGGCAATAATCGCGAGCCATGTTTTTTTGCAGAAGAAGATTACCGGCGTTATTTAGACGATTTGGCCAAGTCGGCGACTAAGTACAATTGTCATATTCACGCCTACGTTCTTATGACCAATCATGTTCACCTATTGGTGACGCCTATGGTCGATTCGGGTGTTTCTCAAATGATGCAGGCGTTGGGGCGGCGATATGTTTACTATATTAATAAAACCTACAAACGGACGGGGACACTCTGGGAAGGCAGATATAAATCCAGCCTGATTGACAGTGACAGGTATTTATTGACGTGTATGCGCTATATCGAACTTAATCCCATTCGTGCCAATATGGTTGAACATCCTGGTGAGTATAAATGGTCGAGTTATCATGCAAATGCCCAAGGAAGTATTGATCCGGTTGTCGAGGCACATCCTCTTTACGAGGAATTGGGTTCGAAAAGAGAAGTGCGCCAAGTATCATATAGGGAATTATTTAGGCATCACATGGATAATGATGTCCTACATGAGATACGGGAAACATTGAATCATGAGTTGGTTTTGGGGCGCTCATATTTCAAAGACAAAATTGAGAGAGTTACGCAAAGGCAAGCCCGTCTAGGTCAGCCAGGACGACCAAGAGTTGAGGAGAATGATGGGGTATATTTGATTGACTAGTATATTAGAAACTATTGCTCTCTGACCCGGTTTTCTCCTGACCCGGTTTTCTCCTACCGGACATTACACTGACACCGGTTCACTCGATGTATTTCTGAGCCTGAATAAAATACTTGTTTCTTTGCCGCCGATTCTCAGTCATCGACACGAATGCGCTTTGGTTCCGGTAGAGCTTGCCAACGGTGTTGCATCTTTATCGAGCTACCCTTCTGCAGCCATCCTGAAGGTATTTGCTGATATATGAGTTGTAGCCCAATAAGTTGCTGCAGCGGACGCTGAGCATGGCGTTAGCCATCACATAACGATGCTGCGAAGTTTAGTCGCGATACTAACCGCAACGTTGCTGAGCGGCTGGGAGATCAATGGGGTCAAGATCAATGGGGTCAGAGTCACTGCTGTCCCATAAACATGGAATAAAAAAGGCTTAAATCCCAACAAGTTGTTACAATGAAAGTGCGACCAAACACTGTAATAACAGAGAGATTTAAGCCATGGCACATCATAATACTATTTTCGCACAATTGCTAAAATTCGTACCGAGACATGAATTTGAAAGCCTCTCAAAAACGCATCATGAAGGTAGACAGTTGCGGAAAACAAGCCGCTGGTCCCAGTTTGTCGCGTTGTCTCTGGGGCAATTGGCAGGCCGCCATAGCCTAAGGGATATTGAGAGCAATATGAGCGCACAATCCAGTCGTCTTTATCACTTAGGAGCCAAACCCATTGCACGCTCAAGCCTGGCCAGATTAAATGAAAAGCAACCTGCTAAGTTATATGAGGCCTTGTTTGCAAAGCTTTATGCCAACTGTCAGAAGCTGACGTCCGGCCACCGGTTCCGTTTCAAGAACAAGCTCTATTCATTAGACGCCTCCTTGATTGACTTATCACTAAAAATATTTCCCTGGGCCCACTATGCCTTGGGAAAATCAGCAATGAAACTCCACCTGAGTTTAGATCATGATGGATACATCCCGAATTTCGCAGCTATTACCGAAGGTAAAGCATCCGATATAGAAATAGGGAGAACACTCCACTATAGCAAAGGCAGCATCGTCGTCTTTGACAAAGGATATACGGACTATGAATGGTTTAAGGCCCTTAATAACAAGGGTATTTTCTTTGTTACCCGGATCAGGAAGAATGCCATATGGAAGATTGAAGAGCGAAGAGCCGTCGATAAATCCAAAGGACTGACATCGGATCAAACAATCGTTTTAACAGGTGTTAAGCCAAAAAAGATCGGCATGCCAAAGCTACGACGAATTGGCTATCGAGATCCTGAGAGCGGAAAAGCCTATGAGTTCCTGACAAATAATTTCGCTTTAAGTGCACAGACCATCGCAGAGATTTATAAAGAACGGTGGCAAGTAGAATTATTCTTCAAATGGATCAAACAAAATCTAAAGATCAAGGCCTTCGTGGGCAATAGCAAGAATGCCATTATGACGCAGATATGGATCGCGCTCTGTACCTATTTGATACTGGCCTATTTGAAATTCAGTGCCAAGCTAGGATGGTCCTTACAAAGTATGTTGCGATTATTGCATCTGAATTTGTTTCTACGAAGAGACCTGATGGCATTACTTCGTGGTGATCCGCCAAAACAAAATGCTCTGGAAATACGGCAGCTATGCTTGGTGTAAAAGTTTATGGGACAGCAGTGGGTTGTACTTGTATTCGTATAAACGCGATTCTATCTGGGCGAATACACCTAACCATACCAATTAGTTCGGACAGTCTTCCGCGGTGCTCGTTTGTGGCCGAATGCTACAAGGAGGGTGTTCAAAACTCTGTGTCAACCAACGCTCAAAGCGCCAGATGGTCATCCAAGCGCCCCCAAAATAATCTTTAAAACGTCAATCCGCACCATTACAAGGCACACGCCGTTGCCTTAACTTACGCGAGTCAGACCCCGCCCAGGTCTTCATGACGAGCAGCTCATATGCGACACCCCACCGAGCTCCTTGAATTCAGGGGGTTTCGGTCGATAGTATTTCTCTTCCACCTCTGGCGATTGCTCGGCGTAAGGTTGCGTCATCACGTCTTGCAGTTCTCTGATTAGCGCGTAGTCACCCAGGGCCGCTTGCTGATATGCGGGGGCAAGCAACCATTCTCGCAAACTGTATTTTGGATTAACGCGTTTCATCTGTGCTGAAATGTCTTCCAGCGTGCGCGGTGTATCGGTAACGAGCGACTTCCATTTTGTCAGCCATTCAGACCAGTGCTTTTCCATCTCTGCATTCAAATGACTGTAGAAGCTCTTTTTAAGTGGGCCAATATCACCCGGTATCGACGAGAGTTCGCGAAAGAAGATGGTATAATCGACAGACGTTTTCATCATGAGTTTGACGAGTTCACCGAACAACTCTGTGTCAAACGCATCCAGTCCCAGCTTGTCCGCAAACACCTTTTCAATTTCCGTTTGCATCACTGCGGCAAAGCCATTTCGCAGCTCGTCAAGCTGTTGCAACATTTCAGAATGCTTTTCCAGTAACGGCATCAACGCCGTACAGAACATCTCGAAGTTGCGTTCCGCTGCCACGGGTTGATTCCAGAACGCGAAGTGCTCCCCGCCGCCCGTCCAGGGCTGGTAATAGGGATCAAAGACTTCCATGAAGCCGAACGGGCCGTAATCCAGGGTAAAGCCACCGGCGGCGCAGTTGTCGCTGTTGAAATTGCCCTGGCAATAACCGACACGGATCCAGTTCGCCACCAGTGAGGTCAGGCGGCTGCGAAATTCCCGCGCCAGCGACACCACTTTCTCGGGGGTGCTCAGATTCCGGTCGATGACATCCGGGTACTCACGGTCAATCAGGTGCAGCACCAGCTTTTCCAGCTCCTCTATCGCAGCGGGGTGTTCCTGCTTACGCGCACGGCGACCAAACAGCTCGAGCTGACCCACCCGAATGAATGACGGTGCCACGCGCGTCGCGATCGCCACCGCTTCAGAGACCATTCTGTCGGGATCGCGTGAGCGCGAGCCCTCCGAATACCAGGGCCGCTGCACCTGCTCCGTTTTCGATACATACAGGCTCAAAGACCGGGATGTCGGTACCCCCAGGGCGTGCATGTGCTCCTGTGCCAGGAACTCCCGGACACTCGAGCGCAACACCGCGCGGCCGTCTCCGCCGCGGCAGTAGGGCGTGCGACCGCCCCCTTTGAGTTGCATCTCCCAGCGTCGACCCCTGTTCCGATCCCCGTTCCGATCAGGCATCACCGCTTCAAGCACAGACACGGCACGGCCATCACCATAGCCATTCCCAGTCTGAAACGGACACTGCCGGACGTATTCAGTGCCGAAAATAGAGAGGGCGTAACCCGTCGCCCAGCCCACGTTGCGCATCGGTTCCGGAACCTGCGAAAGGTCGCCGCTGAACACACGCATAAACCCGTCGGACTCTGCCAGGCTGTCGGCAAAGCCCAGTTCCTGAAAAAAGTGCTTGCTATGCGCGACGTACTCGGGGTTATCGAGGGGCGTGGGTTTAACCGGGACATAATGTCCCGAGAACACCTGACGCGGTGCGTGATCAGCGCCGCTTTCATTCGCCTCAGGATCGCTATTGAGCGTGTCCATGAAGGAATAGTCGGCGAGTTTAGCGAGGTCTTCTAACGTCGAGACGCTAGGGGCAGATTCCTGGAATAGTTGATTTTTCATAGGGCAATTTAGACGCTTTTAAATCCAAGCTTAAATATGACATGCAAACAAATGCGTTGCGAATAAGACTATAGATCAACGCAGGCGTTCAAAAGGACATGGTGCCAGACAAGGGTCAATGGGGTCAGATACGAATGGCACTTACTTAAGCCCAAGCACTTGATTATCAAATAGAAAGACCGGCACCATGGTAGGGTGTAAATCGCCAAACCCACAACCTACCAAAAGGAACCGGTCTCGATGAAGCTTAGCCATACTGCCAAAAAACATCAACATACTCGAGTTGAGGCATACCGTGGAAACAGCAACAGCTATCGTTTCTTCAATCTTCTCACCAGCGACACGCTGCTGGACAAAGTGGAAGCGCTCTTGCCCGAGCACCGGGAACGCCTCTATCCACCTACGGAAACCTTATCCATGTTCCTGGCCCAAGCCATGAGCGCCGATCGTTCCTGTCAGAGCATTGTTAACCAGGCAGCAGTCCAGCGACTCGCCGGCGGGTTTAGCGCCCGAAGCACATACACGGGTGGCTATTGTCGTGCCAGGCAACGGTTGCCTTTGACGATGGTCGCAGAACTGACCCAACATCTGGGCGACCAGCTTGACGAACGAGCGCCTGATGAATGGCAATGGCAGGGTCGACACATCAGGATTATCGACGGCACCACCGTCACGATGCCCGACACGGCTGCCAACCAAGCCGTATTCCCACAACAACGCGGTCAACAGCCTGGTTTAGGGTTTCCCATTTGTCGCATCGTCGGCATCACCAGTCTGGCCAGCGGTGCGCTATTGAATGCAGCGATCGGCCGTTTCAACGGCAAGGGGGGTGACGAACAAACCCTGTTGCGCGCCATACAGAACACCTTGCAGCCCGGTGATATCGCGCTCGGCGATGCCTTCTTTGCCACCTATTTCTTTATTGCCGCCATGCAGGCCGACGGGATCGATATTCTAATGGAGCAGAACGGTTCCAGAAAGCGCGTGACAGATTTTCGTCTCGGTCAAAGGCTGGGAGAACGCGATCATCTGATCGTGATCGACAAGCCCAAGCGACGACCGGAGTGGATGAGTGAAGAGGACTATAACACGGCGCCAGAAAGACTCACGGTCAGGGAATTCCAGGCCGGCGGCAAAACAATGATCACGACTTTGGACGATCACAACAACTACCCGAAAGAGAAGCTAAAAGCCCTGTACAAAATGCGCTGGCATATCGAGCTGGACCTGCGCAACATCAAAGACACTATGGGCATGAATGTGCTCAGTTGCAAAACGCCCGAGATGGCGATCAAGGAAATATGGATCCATCTACTTGCCTATAACCTGATCCGCCTCATGATGGCACAATCCGCCTTGCTGGCGGATATCAGCCCAAGACGTATAAGTTTCAAGCACTGCTTGCAGATATGGCTGATCTATCTACAAAACGCGCAGTATTTGGATGATGAATATATCGGTTATTTATTCCGCATGATGGTGCAGAAAAAGGTGGGGAATCGTCCCGGCCGAATCGAACCGAGAGCGGTGAAGCGAAGACCGAAAGCCTATCCCTTATTGACGAGAACACGGCATGAAGCAAGAGCGGAAGTGATGAAAAATGGTCACCCTAAGAAGCTTAAGTAAGTGCCATTCGACTCTGACCCACTGCTGTCCCATAAACATGGAATAAAAAAGGCTTAAATCCCAACAAGTTGTTACAATGAAAGTGCGACCAAACACTGTAATAACAGAGAGATTTAAGCCATGGCACATCATAATACTATTTTCGCACAATTGCTAAAATTCGTACCGAGACATGAATTTGAAAGCCTCTCAAAAACGCATCATGAAGGTAGACAGTTGCGGAAAACAAGCCGCTGGTCCCAGTTTGTCGCGTTGTCTCTGGGGCAATTGGCAGGCCGCCATAGCCTAAGGGATATTGAGAGCAATATGAGCGCACAATCCAGTCGTCTTTATCACTTAGGAGCCAAACCCATTGCACGCTCAAGCCTGGCCAGATTAAATGAAAAGCAACCTGCTAAGTTATATGAGGCCTTGTTTGCAAAGCTTTATGCCAACTGTCAGAAGCTGACGTCCGGCCACCGGTTCCGTTTCAAGAACAAGCTCTATTCATTAGACGCCTCCTTGATTGACTTATCACTAAAAATATTTCCCTGGGCCCACTATGCCTTGGGAAAATCAGCAATGAAACTCCACCTGAGTTTAGATCATGATGGATACATCCCGAATTTCGCAGCTATTACCGAAGGTAAAGCATCCGATATAGAAATAGGGAGAACACTCCACTATAGCAAAGGCAGCATCGTCGTCTTTGACAAAGGATATACGGACTATGAATGGTTTAAGGCCCTTAATAACAAGGGTATTTTCTTTGTTACCCGGATCAGGAAGAATGCCATATGGAAGATTGAAGAGCGAAGAGCCGTCGATAAATCCAAAGGACTGACATCGGATCAAACAATCGTTTTAACAGGTGTTAAGCCAAAAAAGATCGGCATGCCAAAGCTACGACGAATTGGCTATCGAGATCCTGAGAGCGGAAAAGCCTATGAGTTCCTGACAAATAATTTCGCTTTAAGTGCACAGACCATCGCAGAGATTTATAAAGAACGGTGGCAAGTAGAATTATTCTTCAAATGGATCAAACAAAATCTAAAGATCAAGGCCTTCGTGGGCAATAGCAAGAATGCCATTATGACGCAGATATGGATCGCGCTCTGTACCTATTTGATACTGGCCTATTTGAAATTCAGTGCCAAGCTAGGATGGTCCTTACAAAGTATGTTGCGATTATTGCATCTGAATTTGTTTCTACGAAGAGACCTGATGGCATTACTTCGTGGTGATCCGCCAAAACAAAATGCTCTGGAAATACGGCAGCTATGCTTGGTGTAAAAGTTTATGGGACAGCAGTGGGTCAGAGTCGAATGGCACTTACTTAAGCTTCTTAGGGTGACCATTTTTCATCACTTCCGCTCTTGCTTCATGCCGTGTTCTCGTCAATAAGGGATAGGCTTTTGGTCTTCGCTTCACCGCTCTCGGTTCGATTCGGCCAGGACGATTCCCCACCTTTTTCTGCACCATCATGCGGAATAAATAACCGATATATTCATCATCCAAATACTGCGCGTTTTGTAGATAGATCAGCCATATCTGCAAGCAGTGCTTGAAACTTATACGTCTTGGGCTGATATCCGCCAGCAAGGCGGATTGCGCCATCATGAGGCGGATCAGGTTATAGGCAAGTAGATGGATCCATATTTCCTTGATCGCCATCTCGGGCGTTTTGCAACTGAGCACATTCATGCCCATAGTGTCTTTGATGTTGCGCAGGTCCAGTTCGATATGCCAGCGCATTTTGTACAGGGCTTTTAGCTTCTCTTTCGGGTAGTTGTTGTGATCGTCCAAAGTCGTGATCATTGTTTTGCCGCCGGCCTGGAATTCCCTGACCGTGAGTCTTTCTGGCGCCGCGTTATAGTCCTCTTCACTCATCCACTCCGGTCGTCGCTTGGGCTTGTCGATCACGATCAGATGATCGCGTTCTCCCAGCCTTTGACCGAGACGAAAATCTGTCACGCGCTTTCTGGAACCGTTCTGCTCCATTAGAATATCGATCCCGTCGGCCTGCATGGCGGCAATAAAGAAATAGGTGGCAAAGAAGGCATCGCCGAGCGCGATATCACCGGGCTGCAAGGTGTTCTGTATGGCGCGCAACAGGGTTTGTTCGTCACCCCCCTTGCCGTTGAAACGGCCGATCGCTGCATTCAATAGCGCACCGCTGGCCAGACTGGTGATGCCGACGATGCGACAAATGGGAAACCCTAAACCAGGCTGTTGACCGCGTTGTTGTGGGAATACGGCTTGGTTGGCAGCCGTGTCGGGCATCGTGACGGTGGTGCCGTCGATAATCCTGATGTGTCGACCCTGCCATTGCCATTCATCAGGCGCTCGTTCGTCAAGCTGGTCGCCCAGATGTTGGGTCAGTTCTGCGACCATCGTCAAAGGCAATCGTTGCCTGGCACGACAATAGCCACCCGTGTATGTGCTTCGGGCGCTAAACCCGCCGGCGAGTCGCTGGACTGCTGCCTGGTTAACAATGCTCTGACAGGAACGATCGGCGCTCATGGCTTGGGCCAGGAACATGGATAAGGTTTCCGTAGGTGGATAGAGGCGTTCCCGGTGCTCGGGCAAGAGCGCTTCCACTTTGTCCAGCAGCGTGTCGCTGGTGAGAAGATTGAAGAAACGATAGCTGTTGCTGTTTCCACGGTATGCCTCAACTCGAGTATGTTGATGTTTTTTGGCAGTATGGCTAAGCTTCATCGAGACCGGTTCCTTTTGGTAGGTTGTGGGTTTGGCGATTTACACCCTACCATGGTGCCGGTCTTTCTATTTGATAATCAAGTGCTTGGGCTTAAGTAAGTGCCATTCGGGTCAGAGTCATTGATTTTTAGTTGTAGTAGTCGCGACCTGATCTGACAGATACCGATTTTGCGGAAGTGACTATCAGATCAAGTCGAAACTAATTCACGTTAGGCGGTCTAGAATACGTAAATGACTCCGACGCCTACTTCGGCTTCATAGTTGTTGCGTGCTATTGGGCTGTCCGCAATGTCGCTGCTATATCGTTCATAGAGCACCTCGCCGAAAATCTGCCAATTATCGTTGATATAATTACGATAATTGTAATGGGCTCCAATCGCGCGGAATCCTCCGCTTAGGTTGGTCTCATTCAGTCCAGATGCAGCTGCCTGCATTGGGTCTACGCCAAACTCTGTATTGGCAAGATCGCTATCATGAAAAACCGCAACGATAGAAAATTCAGAACCGGAGCCGTCTTTCCGCTCGCCGAAGCGACGACCCACCCCAAAAATACCAAGACTTCCGTTTTCACCGGTTACAATTCGACCATCTAACCAATAACGCCAATCAGCATCGAAAGCACGACGCGCCTGCAGCGCGAGTTCAAAACCCTCATCTGTATCGCCGAGTCCATCCAACCGACCGTCATCGGAATCACTTTCTTCGCGGCCCTCTTCGAAGCCGACGATGGCCTCTAATAGCCACGTGTCAGAACGAAGACCACGCCACCCCAGCGCCTCACCGGCCCAGAAGAAAATATCATCACCTCTACGCCATTGTACTGCACCAGCAGGCTGGACTTCGAAGCCAAACTCATCCGATCCTTCGTAGGCAGATTCGTATTCAACACCCAGGCCCAGCCCAAAGCTCCAGCCATCATTACCCCTCGTGAAGTCGTCGATCGAAGGCAAAGGCACCAAAGCTGTTTTTTCTTCCTGTGCTAATGCTGTTTGAAGGAATAACGCATGTATGAACAATGCCAATAGTAAACCTGTAAACTTTCTCATTTAGCCTCCGCTCCAGTATGTGTTAGCAGATAGTTCAATGGGATCAGAGTCATTGATATTTAGTCCTCCGGTACTTCTCCGATTTCCTATCCCCTCCCCGACCGAGTGGGATAGCCCGTCGCCCCGTCTTGGCTTCAATTTGAGCCTTGAATCGATCATTTCCGAGCGCCCAGGCTTTATTCGTCGATTCACGGATCGCCATCAGGTCTCGCTCCGACATCCTACCCCGGAATAACGACCGGTAAGCTTGTTGCCGTTCCTTCGCCGTCTTGCCCAGTTGAGCATACTGAGGGTGGGGTGTTAACAGTTGGATTGCTTTACCCATCGCATTGGATGAGTAACTGGACCAGGGGTATTCAGAGGCGTGTGTGACCATTCCCGCCCGCACCGGATTCAGTTCGATATAGCGATACACGGTAAGCAGGTAGGCGTTAGCATCAACCAGGGTCGATTTATAGCGCCCTTCCCACAGCGTTCCTGTGCGGCCATAGGTGTGATTAAAATATTGAACATACTTGCGGCCTTGTGCCTGCATCAGACGGCCAATTCCCTGTTCATCAGCCGGGGTCGCCAGCAAATGTACATGGTTGGTCATTAATACAAAGGCATGAATATCAACCTGGTATTTGGCTGCGGCGTCTTTGAGGAATGCCAGATAGGCCTGGTAATCCGCTTCGCCATAGAAGCAGGCGTCCCGGTTATTGCCCCGTTGGATGATATGCTGGGCACAGCCGGGTAAATAGAGTCGTGGTAACCGGGCCATTTGATCTTCCTTGTTGAGATCAGCATACGAAGTTAATCCCGCCGGGACTAGCAATCAATGACTCTGACTCTATTGATCCTATTGATCCGACCCTATGGATCCCTCGACTACGTGTTTGCCATCGACATGGAATTGTCCGGCGTCTTCTCTATGAAAAGCCGTCATTAGCCGCAACAGCCTGGCGGGCGGAATTCCGCCCTTCAGACCTCCAAACTTGCTTTATTGAATATCCCCGTTCCGCCACCCTTGCCATTATTTCAATAATAGTTGTAGAATCAAAATATGGACAAGATCACGGCAATCACCCTGTTTGAATCGCTCGCCTCCGGCGTACGGCTGGACATCTATCGCCTGCTGGTCAGACAGTGCAACGCGGGCATGGTGGCGGGTGAGATCGCCAGCACCCTGGATGTGCCGCCCACCAACCTGTCATTCCACCTCAAGGCGCTGACCCAGGCCGGCATGCTGACGGTGACGCAGGAGGGGCGCTATCAGCGTTACCGCGCCAACCTGCCCCAGATGCTGGACCTGATCGCCTACCTGACCGAGGAGTGCTGCGCCGGCCAGCCGGAACAATGCCTGGATCCGGGCACGTTGTCGCCCTGCGCGCCGCCCGTGTCATCTCCCGAGTCCCCAATCCCGACGCGATCAAAATCATGAATGTCCTGTTTCTCTGCACCGGCAACTCGTGCCGCTCCATCCTCGGCGAAGCCACCTTCAACCACCTGGCGCCCGCCGGCTGGCGCGCCGTCAGCGCCGGCAGCCGGCCCACCGGCCAGGTCCATCCGCGTTCCCTGGCCCTGTTGCAGCGCGAGGGTATCGCCACCGCGGGCTACCACAGCAAATCCTGGGACGACCTGCCGGTCACACCCGACATCGTCATCACCGTCTGCGCCAGCGCCGCCGGCGAGACCTGCCCGGCCTACCTGGGCCCGGTGCTGCGCAGCCACTGGGGCGTCGATGACCCGGCCCACGCCAGCGGCAGCGACGCCGAGATCCATGCCGCCTTCATGACCGCCTACCGCATCCTGCGCGCCCGCATCGAGGCCTTTCTGGCCCTGCCGCTGGACGCGCTTGAGCAGGACCGCGAACGCCTCAAGGCCGAGCTGGATCGCATCGGCCGCCTTTTGCCGTAAGCATTATTTCAATAATCGATGGAGCATTAAAATGAAAACCATCCCTATCTGTGACCCCGCCCTGTGCTGCAGCACCGGTGTCTGCGACGCCGAGATCGCCGCCTTCGACGAGTTCACCGCCCTGCCCCACATGGAAGAACCGTCATCATGAGCAAACCGCAGGCCATCGGCTTTTTCGAGCGTTATCTGTCACTCTGGGTGGCGTTGTGCATTTTTGCCGGCATCGCCCTGGCCAACCTGTTTCCGGGCCTGTTTCAGCGATTGGCCAGATTCGAATACGGCTCGGTCAATTTCGTCGTCGCCGTCCTGATCTGGTGCATGGTCTACCCCATGATGGTGTCGGTGGATTTCACCAGCCTCAAACGCGTCCACACCCGACCCAAAGGGCTGATCATCACCCTGGCGGTCAACTGGCTGCTCAAACCCTTCAGCATGGCGGCCCTGGGGGTGCTGTTCTTTGAATACCTGTTCGCCGACCTGATCGATCCGGCCAACGCCGACCAGTACATCGCCGGCCTGATCCTGCTGGGCGCCGCCCCCTGCACCGCCATGGTATTCGTCTGGTCCCAACTCACCCGCGGCGACCCCAATTACACCCTGGTGCAGGTATCGCTCAACGACGTCATCATGGTGTTCGCCTTCGCCCCCATCGTCGCCCTGCTGCTCGGCGTCACCGATATCGAGGTACCCTGGGACACCTTGCTGCTGTCGGTGTTGCTGTACGTGGTGATCCCGCTGGCCGCCGGTATTGCCACGCGCATGCTGCTCAGCGCCCGGGCCGCCTCGGCGGCAGCAGCTGAACAGGCGGTGGCCCGCTTCACCCACCGGGTCAAACCCCTGTCGGTGCTCGGCCTGCTGGCCACCGTAGTGCTGTTGTTCGGCTTTCAGGGCCATGTCATCGTCGAACAACCGCTGCTCATCGCCCTGATCGCGGTGCCGCTGCTGTTCCAATCCTACGGCATCTTCGCCATCGCCTATGCCGCGGCGCGCGCCTGGCGCGTGCCCTACAACATCGCCGCCCCCTGCGCCCTGATCGGCACCTCAAACTTTTTCGAACTGGCGGTGGCCGTGGCTATCGGCCTGTTCGGGCTCAACTCGGGCGCGGCCCTGGTGACCGTGGTGGGCGTGCTGGTGGAAGTGCCGGTAATGCTGTCGCTGGTGGCTTTCGCCAACCGCACACAGCACTGGTTTCCGCGCCAAGAGTCTAAGGGGCTCTGACCCACTTTAAGTGGTTCGCCGTTTTCTGGTCGGCAGTGCCACCACTTCTTGAGCTAGCGCGGCCTGTCTTTGTCCTGGTGACGAGCCTGTGTATCGATCTGCAGGTGCAACGCCGCCTTGCCCAGCAGATGGGCGCTTACCGGTGCGGTGATAAACAGGAACAGGGTCACCAGAATTTCGTGCAGGCTAATGCCATCGTCGTGATGGCTGAAATACACCGCCGAGGCGATCAGGATACAGCCAACGCCCAGCGTTGTTGCTTTGGTGGGGCCGTGCAGGCGGGTGTAGAAGTCCTTGAGGCGTACCAGACCGAGCGAGCCGATGAAGGTGAAGGCCGCACCGGCAATGATGAGCAGTGAAAACAGAATCTCCATAAATATTTCCTTTATTCGATGATATCGCCGCGCAACAGGTATTTGCAGAGTGCCACGGTGCCGACAAAACCCATGAGCGCGATCAACAAGGCGGCTTCGAAGTAAATGTTGTTGCCAAGATAAATGCCGAATAACACCAGCAGTGCAATGGTGTTCACATACAGCGTGTCCAGCGCGAGGATGCGATCCGGGGCGCTGGGGCCGCGCAACAGCCGCCAGAAGGCGAAGATCACGGCAATGCCCACCAGAGTGAAGGCGATGATTAAGGCGGTATGGATCATGATTCAAAAACCTCCTTCAGCGGTGCTTCATAGCGTTGCTTGATGGTCCGCAGCAGGGCATCGGCGTCATCGGTATTGAGCGCGTGTACCAGCAGGTAGCGGCGATCGGCGGAAAGTTCCGCTGAGACCGTGCCCGGTGTCAGGCAGATGGTGTTGGAAAGTAGACTGATGGCGAGATCCGATTGCAGATCCAGGGGCAGGCGCATAAAGGCAGGCTTGAGTCGCTTCGGGCCCCGCAGGATCAGACCGGCGACAATAAAGTTGGCAAGGATAATGTCCATCAACACCGTGGCAATAAAGCGCAGCAGTGTCAGCGGGTGGCGGATATTCACGCGCTCGGGCCAGAAGTTCGCAGTGAACAGGGGAATGGTCCAGCCCAGCAGTAAACCGAGAACAAGATTGCCGAAGGAAAAGCTATTGGCCAGCAGTGCCCAGACCATCGTCAGGATCAGAATCAGCAGGGGGTGCGGGAGCAGTCGTCTGATCATGGCCTGCCCCCGAGAATGTCTTCCTGCGTCAAGACCGGCATGGCGCCCAGATGAGTTGTCGTCGGCGAACCCAGCACGGCGTGTACATAGGCATCGGGTTGTAACAACTGCATGGAGGTGGCGCGGGTATATTCATCGACGGGGCCGGCCCCGACCACCAGGGCCCCGCAAAGCAGTAGCAGAGCCACGGTGGGTAACAATTCGAGCGCCAATCCCCGGCCCCCTCTCTGACTACCCTCGGGATGGTGCGTAGCACCGGGGTCGCTACGCATCACCGCCGTTTCGGCGCGATAGAACAACACATTGCCGGCGCGTGCCAGGGCAATAATGGCGAGCAGACTGGTGACGAGAATCACGCCCATGATCCAGGGCATGTGCGGGTGCTGGATGGCGGCCTGCAAGGTGAGCCACTTACCAATAAATCCCGACAGCGGCGGCAGGCCCGCCATGAGTACCGCCACCACAAAGAACAGGCTACCGAGGATTTTCCGATCGGCCAGGGCGACCTCAGGGACAAAGCGATCATCGTATTTGCCGCGGCGGCAGGCCAGCGTGTCGGCGAGTAAAAAGAAGGCCGCCGCGGCGAAGGTGGCATGGGGTAAATAGTAGAGTCCTGCGGCGATACCGGCCGTGGAGCCGAGGGCGAAGGCGGTGAGTAGTGAGCCCACCGAGGCTACCACCAGGTAGGCGATCTGCTGTCGCAGGGCAGTCGCCGCAAGCACGCCGAGCATGCCGACGACCAGGGTCAGCAGGGCCAGGGGTAATAACCAGCCGCCGAGCATGCCCGCCAGGGGGCCGGCGCTGCCGCCGAAAATCAGTGTATCGATGCGCAGGATACTGTAGGCCCCGACTTTGGTCATGATGGCGAACAGGGCCGCCACCGGGGCACTGGTATTGGCATAGGCCGCCGGTAGCCACAGGTGCAGCGGCAGTAGGGCGCTTTTTAAGGCAAACACCCCGAACAGCAGCAGAGCGGCGGCCTTGACCGGGCCGAGATTTTCCGGCGGCAGCGTCGCCACCTGACGCGCCAGGTCGGCCATGTTGAGCGTGCCGAGCACTCCATAGAGGGTTCCGGCGGCGAACAGGAACAGGGTTGAACCGGCGAGGTTGATGACCACAAAGTGTAGACCGGCGCGGGTGCGCCGGCGGCCGCCGCCATGCAACAACAGCCCGTATGAGGCCAGCAGCAGGATTTCGAAAAAGACAAACAGGTTGAACAGGTCGCCGGTGAGAAAGGCGCCGTTGAGACCAAACAATTGTAACTGGAACAGGACATGAAAATGGCGGCCACTGCTGTCACTGCCACGCACGGCATGCAACAGGGCAAACAACGCTAGCAGTGCGGTAATCAGCAGCATCCACACCGCCAGTCGGTCGGCTACCAGGACAATGCCGAAGGGGGGCGCCCAGTCACCGAGGGCGTAGGTGAGGATTTCGCCACTATGGACATCCGGCAGTAGCGCCGCAGCCAGGCCGATCTGTGCCACGACGGCGAACAGGCTCAACAAGCGGCGCAGGCCGAGATCAAGCGGGCGCAATAGCAGTAGCAGAATAGCGGCGAGCAATGGCAAGAGTACCGGCGCGAAAACCAGATGATTCATGCGTCGTCCTCTTTGCCATCGACGTGGTCGTTCCCCAGCTCGGCGCGGGCCTTGAGTGCCAGCACAATGATAAAGGCCGTCATGGCAAAGCTGATCACAATAGCGGTGAGCACCAGGGCCTGGGGTAAAGGATCGGCGTAGCCGGCGGCCGCCGCGTCAATAATGGGGGGCTGGCCAATGGTCAGACGGCCCATACTGAACAGAAACAGGTTTACGGCGTAGGACAGCAAGGTGAGCCCGAGGACAACGGGAAAGGTCCTGGCGCGCAGTGCCAGATAGACCCCGCAGGCCGTAAGCACGCCAATGACCAGGGAAAGCAAGGCCTCCATCAGTGGGATGCCTCAGTTTTTGCCGGGGCGTGGCTGCTGTCGTGCAGCAGGCCGAGGTGAATCAGGATCAGCAGCGTCGCACCGACCACGACCAGATAAACCCCGAGGTCGAAGACCATGGCAGAGGCTACTTCGAATTTGCCTACCAGCGGCCAGGTCAGGTAGGTGAAGGTGGAGGTCAAAAAGGGATGTCCCACCAGCCAGCTGCCCAGCCCGGTCAGGGTGGCGATGAGCAGGCCCACGGCAATGGTGGGGTGCATGTTGTCCGGCAGACGTGACTGGGTCCAGACCGCACCGTTGGCCAGGTACTGCATAATCAATGCTATCGCGGTAATCAGGCCGGCAATGAAACCGCCACCCGGCAGGTTATGGCCGCGCAGCAAAATGAATATCGATACCAGTAAGGCCAGGGGTAGCAACAGGCGGGTGAGCGAGGCCATGACCGGCGGATGCAGATCCCAGTTCCAGGGGCGTTTGCCGTCATGTTGTAGCCCTGGCAGGCGCAGTCGTTCCAGCATGGCGAAGATACCCAGCGCGGCCAGCGCCAGCACGGCAATCTCACCCAGGGTATCGTAGCCGCGAAAATCCACCAGAATGACATTGACCACATTATTGCCGCCACCGCCAGGTTTCGCATTGGCGAGGAAGAAATCGGCAATACTCTGGTAGGGCCGGGTGAGCACCGACCAGCTCAGCAGGGCGGCACATCCACCGACCAGCGTGGCGACCACGCCATCGCGTACGACCCGGGTCCGGCCGGACTCAGGCGCGGGTTGTTGTGGTAGAAAATAGAGGGCCAGCAATAGCAGGACAATGGTGACAATCTCGACCGACAGTTGGGTCAGGGCAAGGTCGGGGGCGGAGAACTTGACGAAAATCAGCGCGACCACCAGGCCGACGGCGCCAATCAATACCAGTGCGATAAAGCGTTGCCGATGCATCACCACTGTGGCAATGGCTGTAAGGAACAGACCGACCACGGCGATAAGACTAATGCCGTCCAGGGGCAACAATTCACGTTCGCCGCTGAGCGGGCTGCCACTGCTCCAGTAACCTGCCACGCCCAGCACCAGAACCGCGCAAAAGAACAACAGCACCAGGCGCTGTAGGCTACCGGTATCCAGTAGGCGGGTGACGCCGCGCGCCGAGGCCAGCAAGCCCGCGATCAGCGCATCGAAAAGCACCTTGCCCTGGAGGCCAGCGCTTTTTTCCTGCAGGGCAAACAGAGGCTTACGTACGGCATAGAGCATGCCGCCACCGACTATGGCCACCACACTCATGAGCAATGCGGCACTAAAGCCGTGCCAGATGGCCAGGTCAAACTCCGGTAACGGGGCCTGTAACAGACCGGCGGCGGCGATGCGCAATATGGGCTCCACGGTCAGCCCCGGCAGAATGCCCACCAGCAGACACAGCGCCACCAACATCTCCACCGGCACTTTCATCCAACGCGGTGGCTCGTGCGGAATCTTGGGCAGGTCGATGGGGTCGCCGTTGAAGAACACATCGTGAATGAAACGAAACGAATAGGCCACCGCAAAAATACCGCCCAGGGTGATCAAGGCCGGCAGGATCCAGCCGAGTTTAAAGTGCGTGCCGGCGCTCACGGCCTCGGCAAAGAACATTTCCTTGGACAAGAAGCCGTTGAGCAGCGGCACCCCGGCCATAGCGGCGGCGGCCACCATGGCCAGCAGCGCGGTGTGGGGCATGCATTTCCACAGGCCATTGAGCTTGCGCATGTCCCGGCTGCCACTCTCGTGGTCGATAATCCCGGCGGCCATGAACAGTGAGGCCTTGAAAATCGCATGGTTGATGATGTGAAACACCCCCGCTACGGCCGCCAGTGGCGTGCCGATACCAAACAGCACCGCAATCAGGCCAAGGTGACTGATGGTGGAGTAGGCCAGCAGCCCCTTGAGGTCGTGCTGAAACAGGGCAAAAAAG
This sequence comes from Candidatus Tenderia electrophaga, assembly GCA_001447805.1. Taxonomy (NCBI): domain Bacteria; kingdom Pseudomonadati; phylum Pseudomonadota; class Gammaproteobacteria; order Tenderiales (SeqCode); family Tenderiaceae (SeqCode); genus Tenderia (SeqCode); species Tenderia electrophaga (SeqCode). The sequence goes on along the minus strand of CP013099.1, from coordinate 1,387,522 downwards.
GCACCCACCAGAAACGTCGCCAGGCCCACGCCACCGACTAGCCATGACCATTCCGGGGTGCCTGACAGGGCCGGGAACAACCGCGCCAGCAGAAACAGGCCGGCCTTGACCATGGTGGCCGAATGTAAATAGGCAGACACCGGCGTTGGCGCGGCCATGGCATTGGGTAACCAGAAGTGAAAGGGGAATTGCGCCGACTTGGTAAAGGCCCCCAGCAGCACCAGGACCAGCATGGATAAATAGAGCGGATGGGCGCGGATGATATCCCCCGAGGCCAGTATCACCGACAACTCATAGCTGCCGGTAATCTCGCCCAGCATGATAAAGCCGCCCAGCAGGGCCAGCCCGCCAGCGCCGGTAATGGCTAGCGCCATGCGTGCCCCCTGGCGGGCGTCGGCACGGAACTGCCAGTAACTGATGAGCAGGAAGGAGGTAAGGCTGGTCAGCTCCCAAAATACCAGCAACTGGATGATGTTTTCCGACAATGCAATGCCCAGCATGGCGCCCATAAACAGGAGCAGATAACTGTAAAACCGTCCCATGCAGTCCCGCGCCGACAGATAGTAGCGTGCATAAAAAATTACCAGCAGACCAATACACAAGATCAATAAGGCAAATAGCAGACCCAGACCATCGATGCGGAACACCAGGTCCAAGCCTGCACTGGGGATCCAGGTCCAGCGTTCGATGAGGGTCTCGCCGGCGAAGACCGCAGGCAGTTGCCACACGAGTTGCAGCAACGCCAGACTGGTCACCGCCCCCGCGGCCCAGGCCGAATATAGGCGCCCAAAGCGCGACACCCAGGCGGTGAGGGCGCTGCCAGCAAAGACGATAAGAAATAGAGACAAGGTCATGCGGCTAGCTTAACCGGCTTGGCTTTTATTGTGAAACGCTATCAAGCTGAAGCGGCTGGGTTTTTCTGGCGCCTATAAAATTAAGTACGCCTGTGTGGAAGGCAACACCGCAAAAGCGAAGTCATGGCGCTTACCGAGATTGACAGGCTGTTGAAAGATCGCCCGCTACGGGCCAATCTTTGGCGTGATGGTGTAAGCAGCGACGTGAAGCGGAATACCCAGCTCACCAGCGAATCAACAGGGCCCGAATCAACAGGGTCAGAGTCATTGATTGCGGCTCCTTTGATCTACTCATCGCGCGCAAACCCCCTCCCCTCACACCCGCCGAAAAACGCAATTCGAGAACCCCGCTCAACTCATTTATAATGAGTCCGGATTTTCGCCCGGCAGTAAAAAACCAAAAGAACCCGCCCATGTCCGAACCCATTACCCAGGCCGAAAGCTCGCGGCTGCTGAAACTGGCGACCTATGCCTCAGTCGTCACCGCTGCCATTCTCATCGCCGCCAAGCTAGCCGCCTACCTGCTCACCAACTCGGTGAGCGTACTGGCCTCGCTGGTGGATTCGCTCATGGATGCCGGGGCCTCGCTGATCAATCTGCTGGCGGTGCACTACGCCCTGGCGCCGCCCGACCGCGAACACCGCTACGGCCACGGCAAGGCCGAATCCATTGCCGGCCTGGCCCAGGCGACCTTCATCGCCGGCTCCGGCGTGTTCCTGATCATCGAGGCGGTGGACCGGCTACTGCATCCCAAACCCTTAGAAGCTGTGGGTATCGGCCTGGGGGTGATCGTCTTCGCCATCATCGCCACCGGCATCCTCATGACCTTCCAGCACTATGTCATCAAGCGCACCCACTCCACAGCCATCCGCGCCGACGCGCTGCACTACAAGACCGACCTGCTCACCAACGGCGCCATCATCGCCGCGCTGCTGTTGTCGGAACTGGGCTGGCTGGGCATCGACCCGGTCTTCGCCCTGGCCATTGCCGCCTACGTCCTCTACAGCGCCTGGGGCATCGGCAACGACGCTTTCCACGACCTGCTCGACCACGAACTGCCGGACGAGAAACGACAGCTGATTATCCAGATCGCCAAAGACCACGCCAAGGTGGAGGGCATGCATGACCTGCGCACCCGGCTCTCCGGCCGCACCGAATTCATCCAGATGCACCTGGAGCTGGACGACAATCTGCCCCTGATCGAGGCGCACGCCATCGCCGACGAGGTGGAGAGAAAGATCAAACAGGCCATCCCCGGCGCCGACGTGGTGATCCACCAGGACCCGGTCAGCAGCGTCGACCTGCACACGCTGCCGGTGTTCAAGCGCCTGCCCTGACCCCGATTTCTCCCCCGCCGCCGGCTGCAGCATCCCGCTGGCATCCGCCAACGCCCGCGCGCGCCCTCCGTCACGGAGGTCGCTCGTTAAAGGCGTGAGAATTTCGGCCTAGCCCGCTTGCAAGCGGAAGCGTATCGGCACCACCACCTCACCCGTCACAGCGATGCCGCCGCGCCGCGCCGGTTCAAAACGCCACTGCCGCACCGCCCGCTGCGCCTCGCGGTCGAGCACCTCGAAACCGGAGGACTGCCTGATGCGGATCTCCAATGGCAGGCCATCGCGATCCACCGTTACCGCCAGCTCGACCACCCCTTCCATGCCGCGGCGCCGGGCGGCGCGGGGGTAATGCGGATCGGGATTGCGGTGATAGGCCACCTCGCTGGAGGGCGGCGTATGGCGTTGGGCGGACGCGACCGGCTGCGCCGGAGGCGCCTCGGCCACGGCGGGCTCGGCGGCGACGGGAATGTCCGCTTCCGACGGTGCCGGAGATGCCGGCACGGCGGCAACCGGCGCGGGCGGTGCCGGAGTGGTGGGCGCGACGCTGGCCGCCGGTTCGGGCGGCGTTGGCGTTGGCGCCGGCTGTGTCGGGGCGGGCCTGGGCGGCGGGGGGTGAGCAGCGGGTGGCGTGGACGGGACGGCCGGGGGCGGCGGGGCGGGCGCCGTTGCCGGCGCTGTCACCAGGGTGAGGCTGATAGCCGGTTGCGACAGCGGCCCGACCACCGCCGGACCGGCGTCGATCAGGGCGGCGAAGGAGAGCAGGTGCAGCAGGATGGCGGCGGCCAGCGCGAAAGCAAAATGGCGCCGCGTGCGGGCCGGGAATCCCCAGCCTTCGCCGGCAACCCCCGCCGCCAATGGCGCAGGCAGGCCGGCTAGTCGGTGGCCGGATAGTACTGCGCCAACCATGCGTCCACCTGCTCGTCGTCGATGACGCCGCTGACGGCGGACACGTCACCGTCGGGGGAAAAGAAATAGCTGCGCGGCAGCTCGCCGTACCAGCGCCTGTCGATCTCGTAGCGCAGCCGCTGCACCTCGCTGATGGCGAACTGCCACGACTCCAGATGCGCTACACCGCGCTGCCGCAACACCCGGTTCACCTCGGCGCCCGCCGCCGGGGCGTCGGTGGAGACCAGCACCAGATCGAGGGCCGGATAGCGGCGACTCAGCGCGCGCCACAGGTCCAGCTCCTTGTAACAGGGCGGACAGTCGATGGACCAGAAGCTGACGATCAGTGGTTCGTCGGCCTGCCGGGCCGTGATCGCGGCCATGGAACCGCTGACGAAGGGCCGCACTTCGGCCGCCAGCAGCACCGGCGGCAACAGCAGCAACAGCACCAAGGCCAGCCGCCGCCTCATGGGATGGCCACCAGGCGGTAGCCGTCGGCGGCACTGTGCCACGAAAGATAGACCTGGCCGTCGTGCTGCAACAGGAAGGGATGGTCCGATTCGCCGGAGGTGGCGGCCAGCGCCTCGGGTGCGCCCCAGCTGGCGCCGCCGTCACTGGAGCGCATCAGCTGCACCGTGGTCCGGCGGCCGTCGAAGGCCTTCCATACCAGATAGACGCGGCCGTCGCGTTCGAGCAGATGGGGATGCTGGGCCTGGCTGTCGGCGCCGCCGAAGGGATGGACAGGCGAGCGCGTGCGGCCCCCGTCGTCGCTGTAGGCGTAGTAGAGCCCCGGAGCGCCCGCCGCAATATTGAACCAGGCCATGTGGCGGCGGCCGTCCGCGCCGATGGCCAGCGCCGGGCCGTGGTGGGGACAGCTCTCCACGCGCCAATTTTCGTGACTGATGCGTTGCGGTGCCGCGTCCGTCCCCAGACGCAACAGGGCATGGTCGCGGCTGCCCGGGCCGCTGGCATTGGCGAAGATGTGGCGCCAGAAAAACACCGGCCGCTGAGTGCCATCCAGCGCCAGGGCGATGCGGCAGCACTGACAAGTAGTGTCGGCGAGCTTGCGATTGGGCTGGAAGGCGGCGCCATGGTCGTCGGAATAGCTGTAGTACAGCGCCGAGCCGTCGTAGGGCCGCCCGCTGTCCGCGGCGGCGACGGCGTCGCGCGCATCCAGCCAGGCGAGATGGACACCTCCGCGGGCGTCGACGGCCATGGAGACGAAGCGGTGGCTGATCATCTCGCGGTCGTCGTTGACGGTGAGCGGGCGGCTGAAACTGCGCCCGCCATCAAGCGAACGGCTGAAACGGATATTGCCGGTGAAGCGTTTTGGCAGTTTCCGGGTGTAGGCGACGAAGACCCGGCCGTCCCGGTCCAGCGCCACTTTGGGCCGCGCCTCGCCGTTGTCGTGGATCTGTTCCGGTTCCGGGTTCACCGCCACCGGCGGGCTGAAGCGTTGGCCCAGGTCGTCGGAGTAGTTGACGTAGACATGATCATTCTGCACCCAGGCCAGCCACAGGCGGCCGCGCGCATCGAAGGCGGCGCTGGGGACGCGGCCGTTGGCGATGCTGACCGGCGCGTCCGCCGCGACCGGTGTGTGCCCGGCATGGGCGTGGGGCTGGGCATGGCCGGGCGCGGGGCCGGCCAGCAGGAAGATCACAGCGAACAATACCGCGCGGGGGCGTTTCATGGTTTATCTCCAGTGGTAGCTGACACCGGCATAAAAGGTGCGCGGCAGACCGGGGGCGAACTCCTCGCCGCGGAACTGGCTGTAGGAAGCACCGGTGGCGTAACGCTCGTCGGTGAGGTTTTCCAGCCGCCCGAACAGCTCCAGTTGCGTGGTCACCTTGTAGTTGGCGCGCAGGTGATAGAGGTCGTGACCGTCGTAGCGATGGGTGTTTTCGTCGTCGAGCCAGTAGTCGCCCAGGTGTTCCCAGTTGAGTTCGAGGCGACCGCCCTTGAGCAGGGCGGGACGCCAACTCAGGCGCACGTCGCCGATCTGGCGCGGCGCCGAGTTGATCTCATTACCGCCGTAGTTGGTGCCGGTGGCCGGGCGCCACTCCTCGTAGCTGTGCTTGGCATAGCTGTAGGCGATGTCCAGTTGCACGCTGGCCGTGAGCGGGGTCTCGAGGCCGATCTCGATGCCGCGGTGCAGGGTTTCGCCGGCGTTCTGGGTCTCGCGGGTGCCGTCGACGGTGTTGCGGAAACTGACGATGTCGTCCTCGACGCGCATGTAGTACAGCGACACCTCGTAACTGCCCGGCCCGGCCTGGCCGCGCAGGCCGATTTCGTAGCTGTGCGCATCCACCGGTTTCAGGCCGACGGTGTTTTCGGCCTGGCCCTGGCGGAACAGCTGGCTCTGGCTGGGCGCGCGAAAGCTGTTGCGGTAGGCGGCGAAGGTATTGAGCCGCTCGCTAAGGGCATAGGTCAGTCCGAGCTTGGGACTGATATGATCGAAGTCGACGTCGGTGCTGGCGGGACGGCGGTGCGCGCCGCTGCTCTGCACCCCGAGGTGGTTGTCGTAGTCGTAGTGCATGTAGTCGAAACGCAGGCCGGCCTGGAGACGCAGTTTCTCTGTCGGCGAGGTCTCCAGGTGCACATAGGGCGAGACGCTGGTGAAGCTGATGTCATAGTCATAGGTACGCGCCAGCTCGGTGTAGCTGACGTAGATCGCGCCGACCCGGGTCGGGTCAATGGCGTTTTCCTGGTAGCTGCCGGGGCTGTAATCCAGATCCAGGCCGACGATCATGCGGCTACGCCGCGGCGCGAAATCGCGGCGGTACTTGCTCAGCAGGCCGACCGAGGTGTTCTCGGTGGTGTAGCGCTGCGGGTCGTAGCTCAGCGACCAGTTAGGCAGGATCTCCATGCGGTTGTAGCGCACGTAGGGGGTGAGGCTGAGCAGGCTGTCCTGGGTCTCGTCTTCGTAGGCGGTGGAGATACGCAAGGCCTCGACTTCGCGGAACGAGACCGGGGTGTAGTTGAGCGTGGGGTTGTGCAGGTAATCCTGTTTCGATAGGCGTGAGGTGCCGGCGGTCTGCTGGTCGATGTTCGCGGCGCTGATGACGGTCTTGAGCGCGGCGCCGCTGTCGAGGAAGCGGTCCCAGCGCAGGGTGGCGCTCTGGCGGTCGTAATCGGTGGTGTCGCGCCAGCCGTCGGTATGGGTCAGGTTGAGGTCGCCGCGATAGCCGTCCGTGCCCGTGCTGTCGCTGTCGCCGCCGCTGAGCAGCAACCGCCGCCAGCCATGCCCGCCCGCCTCCGCGCTCACCTCCGCCTCCGGCTGCAGCGGCGCAGGGCGGGTCAGCACATTGATCACACCGCCGATGGCGTCGCTGCCGTAGAGGGCGGAGCCCGGCCCTTTGGTCACCTCGATGCCGCCGGCCTGGGGCAGGTTGATCTCGTACAGGGCGTTGTGATTGAAAAAGCCGGTGGACCGGGTCGGCACGCCGTCTTCCAGAAACAGATAGACCGGTGCGGTGGTGATGGGCTGACGGATGGCGGTCATGTGGCCCTCTCCGCCGGTGACATTGACGTGGACGCCGGGCACCGTACCCATGATCTCGCTTGGATGGGAGGCCTTCAGCTCATCGATGTCCTTGGTGATGATCACACCCACCGAGGCGGGGGTTTCGGCGATCGCCTGGGCCTCGCGGGTGCCCGTCACGGTGACCTCGTCCAGAGTGACAGGCTCGGCGGCGCGACCGGTATGGGCCAGCGCCAGGGTGATCAAGGCCACCGTGGGTTTGGATAATCTGCGCATTCATTCTCCCGCTTATTATTTTTCTGTGAGAAAAGAAGATTATCGACGGGGCGCGCGGCAGACAATGCGACATAATGTCGCAGCTTGTCGCGCGCCGACGCCCTGCACTACAAGACCGACCTGCTCGATCATGAACTGCCGCAGGACAAGCGCGAACTGATCATCCAGATGCATCTGGAGCTGGACGACAATCTGCCCCTGGTGAAGGCCTACGCCATTGCCGACGAGGTGGAGCGCAAGATCAAGGAGGCGGTTCCCAGCGCCGATGTGGTGATTCATCAGGTCCCCATCAGCAGCGTCAACACGGACGCCCTGCCGCTATTCAAACGTGCGCCATAAGTTGGGGTGAGTGCAGCGCAAGCGAACATTGGCCGGCGCGGAAACGCCTAAGCTGTTGGGCGGGGAATATACCCTGTCCAGGCGCATGGCGTTGCCTCGCCGGCTGGACGTATTGGGGTGCGCTGCACTTAGCATTTGCGCCTTATGGGCATAACCCGCGCCCCCTCAACAACGCCCAAAGCCACAATGCTCGACCTCGAACTCCAGCGTCGAGTGGGCGATGGCGAAGCGTTGTTCCAGTTCCTGTTTCAGGGCGGCCTTGACGGTTTCGGTATCGGCAAAATCGGCGATCACCACGTGGGCCTCGACACTGTTGCGGTGTTCGTCCACTTGCCATAGATGCACATGGTGGACGTTCAATACCTTGTCCACCTGCTCCATGGCCTTGATCACCTCATCGATGGAGATGCCTTCCGGCGTGCCCTGCATCAGGATGTGAATGGTCTTGGGCAGCAGGGTAAAGGCCTGATAGAGCACGTATCCGGCGATGACCAGGGTGAGCACAGTGTCGGTCCAGTACCAATCGTAGAGCAGAATCAGGGTGCCGGCGACGATCACCCCCACCGAGGCCAGAGCGTCGGAGACGTTATGGAGGAAGGCGGCGCGCACGTTCATGCTCTGTTTCGACAGGCGATAGGTGAGCATGGCGGTGACGACATCGACGGCCAGGGCGATGCCGGCCACGATCACCACTGTCCAGCCCTGGATAACCTGGGGTTCGAACACGCGCCACAGGGCCTGGTAGACCAGATAGAGGCCGATGACCACCAACACCACCAGATTGATCAGAGCGGCGATCAGCTCGGCGCGCTTGTAGCCGAAGGTCTTCAAATGGTCGGCGGGTTGCCTGCCGATCCTGCGCGCCACCCAGGCGATCAGCAGGGCCGCGGCATCGCTGAAGTTGTGCAGGGCATCGGCGATCAGGGCGAGACTGCCGGAGAGGATACCACCGACGACCTGGGCCAGGGTCAACAGCATATTCGCGGCGATGGCCGCCAGCAGCCGACGGTCGCCCATGGCCTCGGTGTCATGCTGATGTATATGCCCCATAGCTAACCCTCACGGCTCTACTTGTGGTCTTAGGAGCCCATACTGTGTCGCACGCGCGCGCTGTAATGCTGCGATTACAGCAACGGCAGCATGACGCTGAACTCCCGAAAATGATCATGCTTGGCGGACACGAGCGAACGTGGAATCGCCACGCTTTCGCTCTTCATCATCCGACCGGCTTCAACCACCAGTTCCACATCCACGTGGCCGCGTAGGCCTTGGTTGTTGTGCCGCCTACGATTAAGTTTGCCCGTTACCTCAATGACCTGATCGGTGCGCCGCAGCTGGATGTCCTCCGGCACCGCCAGCAGAGAGCCCTCGATTTCGATGGTCACACCAGTGACTGGCACGGGTGCTTGGCCCATGCCGGTGATCGGCATGCCGAGGAGCACCACCGTGCAGGCCCAACATGATCAAACGTGTGTTCATGATAAATCTCCTGCAATTATTTGTCGTTGGAAGATGACGTGACAGCGCGCGAAAAAACGGCATAGAGCACGGGCAGCACGAACAAAGTCAGCAGTGTCGAGGACAACAGTCCGCCGACCACCACCGTGGCCAGGGGGCGTTGCACCTCCGAGCCCACGCCGCTGGCCAACAGCATGGGAATAAGCCCTAATGCCGCGATGGAGGCGGTCATGAGCACCGGCCGCAGCCGTGACAGAGCGCCTTCGAACACGGCATTGCGTGGGTCACTGCCGCCCGCCAGCCGTTGATTGATGGCATTGACCATCACCACGCCGTTGAGCACGGCAACGCCGAACAGGGCGATAAAGCCGATGGAGCCGGGTACCGAGAGGTATTGTCCGGAAACAAACAAGGCAGCAATGCCGCCGATCAACGCCAGCGGCACGTTGAGCATAATCAACAGCGCCTGGCCGACGGAGTTGAAAGCAAAATAGAGCAGCAGGAAGATCAACCCCAGCGACAACGGCACCACGATCATCAGGCGCGCCTGGGCGCGCTGTTGGTTTTCGAACTGACCGCCGAAGACCACGCTGTAGCCCGGCGGCAGCTCGATTTCGCGATCGATGCGTTGGCGCAACTCGGCCACCAGGCCGCCCATGTCGCGCCCTTCGACATTGGACTGGATCACCACCCGGCGCTGCACGTCGTCGCGGCGAATCTGCGGCGGGCCCGATTCAATGCCCACACTGGCCACATCACCCAGTCGTACCCAGGCGCCGTCGGCGGCCTGCAGTATCAGGGCGCGTAGCGCCTCCACACTGTCACGGTGCTGTTGGGCCAGACGCACATAGATGTCGTAACGTTCGTTGCCCTTGATGACTTGCCCGGCCTGACGACCGCCGATGGCATCCTCCACCACCTCCATCACTTGGGCCACCGGGATGCCGTAACGCGCCAACCGGTCGCGGTCGGGACGTACCACCAGTTGGGATTCTCCGGCGATTTGTTCCATCTCCACGTCGCGGGTGCCGTCCACCTCACGCACCAGCGCTTCGATGCGTTTGCCGTAGTCGGCCAGTTGCTCCAGCTCCGGGCCGAACAGTTTGACGGCCAGTTGCGCCTTGACACCCGAGAGCAGTTCATCGACACGGGTGGCGATGGGTTGGGAGAAGGTGAACAGCAGACCGGGGTGGACCGACATCTTCTGCTCCATCAACGCCTGCAAACCTTCACGCGTTTCAGCGCTGCGCCACTGCCCGGTCGGTTTCAGACCGACATAGATTTCGATATTGGAGACCGGCTCCGGGTCACCGCCCAGTTCGGCGCGACCGACACGGCTGGAGGCGTAGGTGACTTCGGGAATGGTCATCAAACGCTGCTCCAGTTTCTGCGCCACCTTGAGCGAAGTATCGAGACTGGCCGACGGCGCCAGGGTGACACGGATGTTGAGCGTACCCTCTTCCAGCTCCGGTACGAACTCCGTGCCCAGAAACGGCACCAGTGCCAAAGCACCGACGAACAGCGCCAGCGCCGTGCCGATCACCAGGGCGCGCATCTTCAGCGCCCCGTTCAGGGCACGACGGTAAAGCGCCTCCAGCTTTTCCATCAGCAGATTGCGGCGCTCACGCACGCCGGTTTTGAACAGATAGGTGGCCAGCGCCGGCACCACGATCAAGGCCACCAGCAGCGAGGCGAGCATGGCCAGCACGATCGAGATCGCCATGGGCTGAAACAGTTTGCCCTCCACCCCTTCAAGGGTGAACAACGGTGCGAAGACGATGATGATAATCATCACCGCGAAGAACACCGGCCGCCCCACTTCGCGCGCCGCCTGCCGGATGCGCAGGGCGATGCCGTGGCGATCCTGGGCGGCGTTATACGGGTGTGCCTCACCCGCGGCCAATTGCTGCGCCTGGGCGTGATGCTCACGATCCGGCGTGGTGAGGTGGCGGAAGATGTGCTCCATCATCACCACCGAGCCGTCCACCATCATGCCGATGGCGATGGTCAGCCCACCCAGCGACATGAGGTTGGCGGACACCCCCCACTGCGCCATCACCATCAAGGCCAGCAGGATGGAGACGGGCACCGAGATCAATACCAACAAAGTGGCGCGCAGATTGAGCAGAAACAGCATCAAAATAATCACGATCAACACAAACGCTTCCAGCAATGCCTTGCTGACTGTGTTGACTGCCTTGTTCACCAGGTCGGACTGATCGTAGAAGGCGTCCAGTTTGACGCCGTCGGGCAGGGCCTGTTGAATGGCGGGCAGGCGCTGTTTGATACCTTCGATGGTGGCCTGGGTGTTGGCCCCCATGCGTTTGAGCACCACGCCGGCGACCACTTCACCCATGGGTTCCGGATTGCCGTCGGCGGCGCGGCGGGTCATGGTGACCGCGCCCTGGCGGATCTCGGGGCCGAATTCAACCGTGGCCACATCGGCGACGCGCACCGCCGTGCCGTCGACCGTTTTCAGCGGTACGTTGCCGATGTCGCGCAAGCCGGCCGCGCCGCTGCGCACCCAACCCACGCCGCGGATCACCAACTGCTCCTCACCGCGATCCAGATACCAGCCGCCGGCGTTGCGGTTGTTGGCCTCGATGGCGTCGGCCACATCGTGGGCATCCAGGCCATGGGCCAATAGCTGTTGCGGTTGGAGCTGCACCTGATACTGACGTACCTCACCGCCGAAGGAGAGTACCTCGGTCACCCCTTCCACCGGCATCAGCATCAGTTTCACCACCCAGTCATTGAGGCTGCGCAGGGCGGTGGCATCATATTGCGAACCGCTCTCGGCCTCCAGTACATACTGGAACACCTGCCCCAGCCCCGAACTGTTGGGCCCCATTTCGGGGGTGCCGATGCCGGCGGGGATCTCCTCGCGCGCGGCCTGCAAACGTTCGAACACCAACTGACGGGCGAAGTAGATATCGGTGCCCTCTTCGAACACCACGGTGATGACCGACAGGCCGGTCTTGGAGATGGAGCGCACCTCTTCCACATCGGGCAGGGCATACATCACCGCCTCGATGGGAAAGGTGATGAGTTGCTCCACCTCTTCCGCCGCCAGGCCGCGCGCCTCGGTGTTGATCTGCACCTGAACGTTGGTGACATCGGGAAAGGCGTCGAGATTGAGTTTGGGCAGTACCAGCACCGCGCCCACCAGGGTGGCGAGCAGGGCCAGCACTACCAGCAGGCGGTTTTGCACGCCGAGGTCTATGAGTCTATTCAGCATCGTTCACACACCTCAGTGATTGTGGATTTCAAAACCGCCCTTGGCGATTTCGGATTGCACGAAGAAGGCCCCTCGGGCGACGACGGTGGTGCCTGGCGCGATGCCGTCGATCATGACCCGCTCGCCCGCCGTGCGCAGCAGTGCCACCTCTTTGGCTTCAAAACGCCCGGGTGCGGTCTCGACGAACACCTGCCAATCGCCGTCTTTGCTGCGCATGACGGCCGCCTTCGGCACCACGATGCCTTGTTGTGCCTGCTGCGCTTTGCCTTCAATGACCACGTTCACAAACTGACCGGGGTGCAAACGGTGGTCGGGATTGGCCACCTCGATGTGTACCGCGCGGGTGCGGGTGGTGTCGTCCAGTTGATGGTGTAGCTGCACCACTTTGCCGTTGAGCTGGGTGTCGCCCACGGTGACAATGGCGGCAACGTCTTTCATAATCCACTCCGCTTCATTGACCGGTAAGCGCGCCTCCACCCAGATGCGTGATTCATCGGTGATACGCAACAATTCATAGCCCGGTGCCACGATCTGGCCGATAACGAACGGGTCGTTGATAACGGTACCGGCTTGCGGCGCCAGCAGTTGAAAGCGGCCGTCGGCCCGGGCGGCATCGCCCTGGCGAATCAACGCGTCGATCTGGCGATCGCTCATGCCGTAGGCGCCGACTTGGGCACGCGCCTGTTGGTAGGCCACCTGGGCGGTGACGAAACGCTTTTCCGACACCACGTCGCGCCCCAGCTGTTTCACCCGGCGCAATTCGGTATCCGCCTCCAACAAAGCCCCCTGGGCTGTGGCCATGGCCACGCTGCTCAAGGTGACCAGCGCCTGGCCGGCATCGACATGATCGCCGAGCTGCACGTGCCGTTTGACGACCTGGGCATCGACCCGCGGCGTGACCACACTGGTGCGATAGCGGTTGACCACCGCCTCGCCCGGGGCGGTGATCAATTGCGGCAGTGCTTGTCGCTGTGCCGTTACCGTGGTGATCGCGGCAGTGGTGCGCTGTGCGGCGTCGAGTTGGGCGTGTTGTGCCTCCTCCTCGCCGTGTGCATCGTGCTGGTCTTCACCATGGTCACCATGCGCTTCGTGCTCTGCTTCATCGTGCCCCGAGGCCGCCTCGGCTTCATGCTCTGCTTCGTCGTGCTCCGAGGCCGCTTCGGCTTCATGCTCTGCTTCGTCGTGCCCCGAGGCCGCTTCGGCTTCGTGATCGTGATTGTGATTGTCCATCTGGGCAAATGCGGCAGGTGCGCAAAAGGCCAACATAATCAGTAAAAAAATCGGTTTCATTGTTGTGCTCCAAAAGTGTTTGTCCGGCTGGCTGACTCAGGTGTAAGCCCCAGCCACTGTTCCACTTGGCCGGTGGCGTCCAGCCATTCGAAAAAGGCCTGCCACACTTCACCCTTCAACCGGGTGGCGCTGACCTGGGTGTCGATGTTCTGCTTGGCCTGCACCAGAAAATCGGTGGCGCTCAACTCGCCGGCGCGCCACATGCGTTCCAATAGCGCCGCCTGCTCGCGATGGGCCTGCAAGCCGGTGCTGACCCAGGCACGCCAAGCGCGACTGGTGTGGTGGTAGCGGCCCAGGGCGGCCCGGAGTCGGCCGACGGCGAGGCGATGCGCCTGACGATAGGCCTGCTCTTCGGCGGCGGCATTGCGGCCGGCGGCACGCACCCCGGATTGAAAGTTGTTGCGCACAAACAGGGGGATCTCCAGCGTCACGCCCAGCAGGGTTTCGGAGTCTTCGCGCCCGGCGCGCAAACCGACAGTAGGGTCGATGCGCCCCTCGCGCCGCGCCAAGTCGATGCGCGCCGTGGCGGCCTGCAGACGCTTTTTCAGCGCCACCAGTTCGGGCAGCGCATCAAGCTGTGCGATGTCGGCCTGTTCGGGCGGCGGCGACAGCCTGTCCGGCAGGCCGGGCCATTGCGGCGGCGCCAGGCCGCTGGCGGCCTGCAATGCCGCTTCGGCTTCGGCCAACGCGCTTTCGCTGTTGGCCTGCGCCATCAACGCCTCGCTGTAGGCGACCTGGGCCAAATTGGCTTCCAACGCCGTCACGTCGCCCGCCGCCTGGCGTTTGTCGATCACGTCGATAAACCCCTTCATCAACTGGCTGCGCCGCAGCGCCAGGGCCTGCATCTCGCCGGCGCTGTAGTAATCGGCCAGGGCATTCAATGCGTCGATCGCAACCCGTTGCCGGGCCTGGTCGCGTTGTGCCTGCGCCGCCTCCACTTCGCGCGCGGCGATGCGGCTTGCGGCGTCACGCTTATCGCTCCAGTCAAGGGTCTGACTCACGCCGACGGTGGTGGTGTTGATCTCCGTGCGCTCGGTCTCCAGTTCCAGCACCGGATTGTGCAACGGTTTGTCGGCACCGGCGGCATGGGCGCGGGCCGCTTCGAGTTCGGCCTGGGCCTTTTGCAGCGCCGGACTTTCGGCCCACACCTGCTGTATGAAGATCTGCAACGCCGGATCGATCTGCGCTGCCGGGCCGGCGGCGATCGATAACGGCGTCGTTTTCGTAGCGGGCGCGGTGACCGCCCACGCGGGCAGTGCCAGACAGACGGACACGGCCGCGCAAAACACGCGTTTCAGAGACATATTGTTCAATCCTTCGGAGAGGTGACGAATCTAGGCACCGCCGTCAACGGGGACGCGGCACATATCGGGTGACGAAGGATTTAAACGATGGGCGGTTTCAGGAAAGGGGGAATATACAGCGAGGGTAGTGCAATGGCGCGAGGCCGTTGATAAGCCCCGTGCGGGGCATCCAGGTGCATCGCGAAGTCGTTGAAAATCCCCGTCAGGTGTGAGGCGCCGTGACAACAGTGATCGGCGTGATGGAGATCGTTATCAGGATGGTCGGCGGGGTCGTCGGCCAACACGAGCGCCGCCCCATGGCCCATGGCGGCCTCGGGGTGGCTATCCCAAGCGAAGGCCAGCCCCGACCAAAGGGTGGTGATTAACAGCATTAATGAGATCGTCTGCTTCATTAGCGAATGATTCTCACGGTCGGTTGCCGGTTTGTCAACCCCCTTTCAGCCGGATGCGCTCAAGCCTTAATCCGCCATATTGTCCAGAATCGCCTGCTTGACCGCATCCATGCTGGCCTCGACGGTGACCATGCCGCCCTTGCTTTGCTCGATGGCCACGTCCGGATCCTTCAAACCGTGCCCGGTAAGGGTGCAGACGATCTTGCTGCCTTCGGGGATCTTGCCGCTCTGGATATCGCGCATGGCGCCGGCCAGGGAGGCGGCGGAGGCGGGCTCGCAGAAGACACCCTCTTTCTGCGCCAGCAGTTTCTGCGCCGCCAGGATCTCTGCATCGCTGCACTCGTCGAACCAGCCGTTGGACTCCTCTTTCAGTTTCCAGGCCAGATCCCAGCTCTGCGGATGACCGATGCGGATGGCGGTGGCGACGGTGTCGGGGTCGTCAACCATCGCGCCGCGCATGAAGGGCGCGGAACCGGTGGCCTGATAACCCACCATGTGCGGCAGCTTGTTGACGATGCCGTGCTCTTTGTACTCTTTGTACCCCATCCAGTGGGCCGAGATGTTACCGGCGTTGCCCACCGGCAGGCAGTGGTAGTCGGGCGCGCACTCCAGCTCTTCGACGATCTCGAAGGCGGCGGTCTTCTGGCCCTGCAGGCGATAGGGATTGATGGAGTTGACGATGGTGACCGGCGCCTGTTTAGCCACGTCCTTCACGATCTGCATGCCGGCGTCGAAGTTGCCCCTGATCTGGATCACCACGGCGCCGTGCATCATGGCCTGGGAGAGCTTGCCCAGGGCGATCTTGCCTTCCGGGATCAGCACGAAGGCGGTGATACCGGCGCGTGCGGCATAGGCCGCGGCAGCAGCCGAAGTATTGCCGGTGGAGGCGCAGATGATGGCCTTGCTGCCCTCTTCCACCGCCTTGGTCACGGCCATGGTCATGCCGCGGTCCTTGAAGGAACCGGTGGGGTTGAGGCCTTCGTATTTGACGTAGATATCCACGTCCTTGCCCAGCTCACGCGGGATGTTGTTAAGGCGGATCAGCGGCGTGTTGCCCTCGCCCAGGCTGATGATGCGGGTGTCGTCGTGCACCGGCAGGCGGTCGCGGTATTTTTCGATCAGGCCGGTATAGCGGGGACGGAAAGGCATGGCTGTGACTCCTTGAGGAACTACTTTAACTTTTGCAAAAATGTGTTGTTGGACGGGCGATTATAAACGATTCCCAGACCGCAGGGCAGCACCAGTTATTGGCCGCCCCGCCCTGTTCCCCCTTTTTGTAAAGGGGGGTTGGGGGGGATTTCATTTCATCGCCGGGTGTGGGGGCTCGGCCTTAAATCCCCCCTAGCCCCCCTTTTCAAAGGGGGGAACCTAATGGCTGCGGCTCCTTGAGAAACTGCTTTAACTTTTACAAAAACTCTTTATCGGGCGGGCAATTATAAACGATCCCCAGACCGCAGGGCAGCACCAGTTATTGGCCACCTCGCCCTGTTCCCCCCTTTTGTAAAGGGGGGTTGGGGGGATTTTATTCCATTGCCGGGTGTGGGGGCTCGGCCTTAAATCCCCCCTAGCCCCCCTTTTCAAAGGGGGGGGGCCTATTAGTTGGGCTCGATTAGGCGTCTAAGGCCTCAAGTCGGATGCGCGTCACCTTGCCCTGGATGGTCGCCAGCGCCTCGATGCGGCTGATGGCGTCATTCATGCGCCCCTCGCGGATGCGATGGGTGAGGATGATCACCGGCACGCTGGCGGCCTCTTCGGCCGGCTCTTTCTGCAGCAGGGCCTCGATGCTGATATCCAAGTCGGCCAGGATACGGGTGACGTCGGCCAACACGCCGGGCTTGTCGCTGGCCTCCAGGCGCAGGTAGTAGGCGGTCTCGATATCGGCCATGGGCAACACCGGCAGATCCGACAGCTGGTCGGGCTGGAAGGCCAGATGCGGCACCCGGTTCTCCGGATCGGCGGTCAGCACCCGCACCACGTCGACCACGTCAGCCACCACGGCGGAGGCGGTGGGGTCGGCGCCGGCGCCGGCGCCGTAATACAGTGTGGGCCCGACGGCATCACCCTTGACCAGCACGGCGTTCATGACCCCGTCCACATTGGCGATCAGGCGACGATACGGGATCAGGGTCGGATGCACGCGCAATTCTACGCCGCTATCGGTGCGGCGCGACACGCCCAGGTGCTTGATGCGATAGCCCAGTTCCTCGGCGTATTCCACGTCTTCGGGGGTGATGTGGCTGATGCCTTCGGTATAACAGGCGTCGAATTGCAAGGGGATGCCGAAGGCGATAGAGGCCAGGATAGTGAGCTTGTGGGCGGCATCGATACCTTCCACATCGAAGGTGGGATCGGCCTCGGCATATCCCAGTTTCTGCGCCTCGGCCAGTACGTCGGCGAAGTCGCGGCCCTTGTCGCGCATCTCGGTGAGGATGAAGTTGCCGGTGCCGTTGATAATGCCGGCCAGCCATTCGATGCGATTGCCCGCCAGGCCCTCGCGGATGGCCTTGATGATGGGGATGCCGCCGGCCACGGCGGCCTCGAAGGCCACCATCACGCCCTGCTTTTGCGCGGCGGCGAAGATTTCGTTGCCGTGCTTGGCGATCAGCGCCTTATTGGCGGTGACCACGTGCTTGTCGTTGGCGATGGCCTGCATCACCAATTCGCGGGCGGTGTCGGTGCCGCCGATGAGCTCGATCACCACCTCCACCTCGGGGTGGCTGACCACGGCCTGAGGATCGGTGGTGAGTTCGATTTTGGAGCTGTCGAAGGGGCGTTCTTTATCGAGGTCCCGGGCGGCGGCGATGGCGATTTCGATGCCGCGCCCGGCACGGCGCTGGATCTCCTCCGCATTGCGTTGCAAAACACTGACGGTACCGCCGCCGACCGTTCCTAAGCCCAACAAACCGACTTTAACTGGTTTCAAGATATATCTCCTAACCTGTTATTTATAATATATTTTATTTGATTTATGCTTGCGCATCGTGGCGCAGCATATCACGAATACCGCGAATCGCCTGGCGCGTGCGATGTTCGTTTTCGATCAGACCGAAGCGCACAAAATCATCGCCGTATTCGCCGAACCCGACCCCGGGCGATACGGCAACTTTAGCCTCTTTGAGCAGCTTTTTCGAAAACTCCAGCGAGCCCATGTGGCGATATTGCTCGGGGATCGGCGCCCACACGAACATGGTGCCCTTGGGCGGCTCCACCTGCCAACCGATGGAGTTAAGGCCGTTGCAGAGCACGTCGCGGCGACTCTGGTACATGGCGCAGATCTCCGTGACGCATTCCTGCGAGGCCTCCAGGGCGTGGATGGCGGCCACCTGCACCGGCGTGAACATGCCGTAGTCGAGATAGGATTTCATGCGCGCCAGCGCCGCCACCAGGACGGGATTGCCCACCATGAAACCGACGCGCCAGCCGGGCATGTTGTAGCTTTTCGACAGGGTGAAGAATTCCACCGCCACCTCTTTGGCCCCCGGCACCTGCAGGATGGAGGGCGCCTTGTAGCCGTCGAAGACGATATCCGCATAGGCCAGATCATGGACCACCCAGATCTGGTGCTCCTTGGCGATGGCCACCACCTTTTCGAAGAATTCCAGCTCGACGCACTGAGTGGTGGGATTGCTGGGGAAATTCAGCACCAGCATCTTGGGCTTGGGCCAGGAGTCGCGGATGGCCTTTTCCAGCTCGTCGAAAAAGTCACCGCCCGGCACGATGGGCACGTGGCGGATGTCCGCCCCGGCGATGACGAAGCCGTAGGGATGTATCGGATACGAGGGATTGGGCACCAGCACGGCGTCGCCCGGCCCCACGGTGGCCAGGGCCAGATGGGCCAGCCCTTCCTTGGAGCCGATGGTGACGATGGCCTCGCTGTCATAGTCCAACTCAACCTGGTAGCGGTTGCGGTACCAGGTGCAGATCGCCTTCCTCAGCCGCGGAATGCCGCGCGAGAGGGAATAACGGTGGGTATCGCCGCGTTGCGCCGCCTCCACCAGCTTGTCGACAATGTGCTTGGGCGTGGGCTGATCCGGGTTGCCCATGCCGAAATCGATAATGTCCTCGCCGCGGGCCCGGGCCTTGGCCTTGAGGTCGTTGACGATATTAAAGACATACGGCGGCAGTCGTTTTATTCTCGGAAATTCTTCGATCAAAGTCGTACTTCCAGCTAGCGGGTTCGCGGGCACCCGAACCAAAGGGCGTAACATACCGACGGCCCCAAAAACTGTCAATTATGCTAGATTTTCACCCTTGAACCCAGCGTTACAGTCAGTAAAAATAGACATTTTTATCATCAAGGGACGGGGACGATGCAAATCCACCAGGATCTGGACATCCACCACTACAGCATCAAGGGCTATGACAGGGGCGAAGTCGTGGTGCTGGTCCCCCTGCTGGCAGAACTCAATGAAGAGACCGATGCCGCGGGAAACCCGGCCAAGGGCCTGCAGCAGGAGAGCCTCACCAGCAGCGCCATCATTACCGCGAAACAGCTGATCCGCGACTGGCCGCCGCAGTGCGTCGAAGAATTGACCCAAGCGCATGTGGCGGCGCTGGCGCAATTGAATCCGGAGGTGGCCATCATCGGCACCGGCGCCCGGCTGCAGTGGCCGAAGCGGGCCCTGCTGCGACCGCTGGTCGAGGCGGGTATCGGTTTCGAGATCATGGATACGGCGGCCGCCTGCCGTACCTACAATGTGTTGTCGTATGAAGAACGCCGCGTCGCGGCGGCCTTGATGATGATCTAAGCCCGCGCAGGACGCGGGCTAGCCCAATAGTTGGTCGCCGGACACACCCTCTTTTTCCAGAATCTTGCGCAGCTTTTTCAGCGCCTCCACCTGAATTTGGCGGACCCGTTCGCGGGTCACGCCGATACGCTCGCCCACTTCTTCCAGGGTAGCCACGTCGTCGCCGTTGAGGCCGAAGCGCTGCTCCACCACTTGCCGTTGCTTGTCATTGAGCTGGGCCAGCCAGTCATGCAGACAGGCCTGCACCTCTTCCATTTGCAGCACGGATGAGGGATCGAGCTGCTTGTCGTCGGCCACCGTCTCTTGCAGCATTTTGTCCTTGTCGAGATTGGCCGACTCCACCGTGGACAGTTGTTCGCTCAGGCCGAGGATGTTCTGCACATCCTTGAGCGGCAGATCCAGGTTCTCTGCCACCTCTTCGGCGCTGGGCTCGTGGTCGAGGGTCTGGGCCAGCCTGCGCGCCGCCTTTTGATAGCTGTTGATTTGCTTGACCACGTGCACTGGCAGACGAATGGTGCGGGTTTGATTCATCAGTGCGCGTTCGATGGTCTGGCGAATCCACCAGGTGGCATAGGTGGAAAAACGAAAACCGCGTTCGGGATCGAACTTCTCCACCGCATGAATCAGACCCAGGTTGCCCTCTTCGATCAGATCGAGAAAGGCCAGACCGCGTTTCATGTAGTAACGCGCAATCTTGACTACCAGGCGCAGGTTGCTCTCGATCATTTTCTTACGCGCCGCCTCGTCCCCTTTTTGGGCCAGGCGCGAGTAATAGACCTCTTGCTCCGCCGTCAGCAAAGGCGAAAATCCGATCTCATTGAGATACAGGCGCGTCGCGTCCAGGGAGGTTTCCACCGATTGCCAGGATGACTCTGCATTTTCCTGGGGAGCTGTTGCAGCCGGCTTGCTGCCGCTGTCCTCATCTTCGGGCCATGACGACCTCGTTTTCAACTCTTCATCAACGCCTTTCAATTCAACATTCTCGTCAACGGCGCTGTCATCATCCCGCTTATCAACCACTACAAAGCCCCCTCGCTGCTTTGCGTGACCCGCCGGCGAAGAGATAAAGATTCGCCGCTCACGTCTTTGTTTGATGAAATTGGGTAACCCAGTATGTGTTTCATTGTCCACAAAAGCCTAACATGAAAATCACTCGGGAAGGTAGCGTAACGGGTCGACCGGCTGGCCGCTAATGCGGATCTGGAAATGCAACTTTGGCTCACGGGTTTCGCTGTTACCCATGCGGGCAACCGCGTCACCCTGTTTTACCAGAGCCCCTTCGCGAACCAGAATACTCTGATTATGGGCGTAGGCGCTGAGAAACTTTTCATTGTGTTTGATAATGATCAGATTGCCGTAACCGCGCAAACCATTGCCGCTATAGACCACCTTGCCGCCGGCGGCGGCCCGCACCACGGCACCGGCCTCGCCGCCGATATCGATACCCTGCTTACCGGGCGTGCCGGCGGCAAACTTGCGTAACAGCGTCCCCTTTACCGGCCAGATCCAATCACTTGGCGACGATGCAGAGAGAGAGGCTAGCGATTCCTCTGCTTGTGTCGCGGTGGAATCAGGACGACGGCTAGTTTCCATAGTTTTAGAGGCATTTTTGCCCTCGGCCAGGTCCGGCCGCTGGGTATAGACCGGCGGCGCCAGTCCGGCCTCGGGGCCGGGCGGGGCGACGCGCAGCCACTGGCCTTGGCGAATGGTGTACGGCGGCGCGAGGCCGTTCCAGGCCGCCAGTTCGCGGTAATCCTGCTTGTAATGCCAACTGATGGAATACAGGGTGTCGCCCGGCCGCACCTGATGATATACATGCGCGCCGCAGCCGGAAAGCAAAACACCGAGAAGCACGCATAGGCCGAGGCGGACGGAATGAAATAATCGCTTACATTTAAACGCCATTAAGCACTAGATATAGCACGATCGCCGCCACAACAAAAATCCAGCCGAGACGGTCGATATAGCTACGCAACATGCGGTCCATGCGCACCCCACCCCAGCGAATTAAACCGGCCACTAAAAAGAAGCGCGCGCCGCGTCCGATCAACGACGCCACCAGGAAGGGCAAAAACGCCATGCCGACGGTGCCGGCGGAGATGGTGAAGACCTTATAGGGAATGGGCGAGAAACCGGCCAGAAACACCACCCAGAAGCCCCACTCCTTAAACCATTCCACCGCCGACTGAAAGTTCTCCCAATACCCGAACTCATGCAACAAGGGTTCGATCAGCTCAAAGGCGAACACGCCGATCAAATAGCCGAACACACCGCCCAGCGCCGAGGTGACGGTGGTGATCAGGGCGTAGTGCCAGGCGCGCTCGGGTCGCGCCAGGGCCATGGGGGCCAGCATCACATCGGGCGGAATGGGAAAGAACGACGACTCGGCGAAACTCAGCCCGCCCAGGTACCAGGCGGCATGACGATGCGCGGCCCAGATCAGCACCTTGTCATAGAGGCGGGAGAAGAAACCCATGGACGCTTACCGATTCCCCGGCAACAAGGGGACGAAACTCACATCCTCAATAATCGAACATTCGTAACCGCTGGGCGTGTGCATAATCAAATGGAGCTGCTGCTGCCCGGCAACCCCCACCGGCGCGATCAGGCGCCCGCCGTGCTTCAATTGCGCCAGCAATTCCGGCGGTATCTCCTCCGGCGCGGCGGTGAGAATGATCGCGTCGTAAGGCGCGTTTTCGCGCCAGCCCAGGTGGCCGTCGAAGGTCTTCATGCGCACGTTGTAGAGATTGAGTGCGCGAATACGTTTGCGCGCCCGGGTCAACAATGCGCCGATACGTTCCACGCTATACACTTGCCCCACGAGCTGGGACAGCACCGCGGCCTGATAACCGGAGCCGGTGCCGATCTCAAGCACCTTGTCGCAGAGACCGGTCTCGAGCAGGATCTCAGTCATACGGGCGACGATGTAGGGCTGGGAAATGGTCTGACCAAAGCCGATAGGCAGGGCGGTATCATCATAGGCGCGGCTGCCCAAGGCTTCGTCGACGAAGACGTGGCGTGGTGTCTTCAGCATCACCTCCAGCACCTTCTTGTTGCGGATGCCCGACTCGCGCAACCGGCTCACCAGGCGTTCACGGGTGCGCTGCGACGTCATGCCGATGCCGTTATGAATACCCACAGCCACTTTACTTCACTCCATGCAGCCAGCTCGCCACCTGATCCAGAGCCGTGTAGCGGGTCAAATCGATTTGGATAGGGGTTACCGAAACGCGGTTATAACGGATGGCGTGAAAATCCGTGCCGGGGCCGGCGTCCTGCTCGGCGCCGGCGGGACCAACCCAGAAGATTTCGCGGCCGCGCGGATCGTGACTGCGGATCACCGGCTCCGATTTGTGGCGTCGTCCCAGGCGCGTGGCCTCGAAGCCTTCCAGCTTGTCCCACGGCACGTCGGGCACATTGATATTGAGGATGGTATCGACCGGCAGCGGGTTATTGTGCAAGCGCTTGATCAAGGTGATGGCGGCCCGCGCCGCGGTATCGTAATGGATCAGCTGCTCACCCACCAGCGATACGGCGATGGCGGGCAGACCGAGAAATCGTCCTTCCGTCGCCGCCGCCACGGTACCGGAGTACAGCACATCATCGCCCAGATTGGCCCCGGCGTTGATGCCGGCAATCACCATGTCCGGCTCATGCTGCAACAATCCGGTAATGGCCAGGTGCACGCAATCGGTCGGCGTGCCGTCCACGGAAATCAGATTCTCTTCGATAGTGCGCGGCCTGAGGGGACGTTCCAGAGTGAGGGAGTTGCTGGCACCGCTGCGATTGCGATCCGGGGCCACGACGGTGACCTCCGCCATGCTGCGCAAGATCTGGGCCAAGACCTGGATGCCCGGGGCCTGGAAACCATCATCATTACTAACCAAAATGCGCATGGCTCAGTCTACCTTATTGCCAAGCCGGAAAGTGTTCATTTAAAGGCCTCGGAGTACCGGGATCGCGCCGTGCTTCCTGCCGCCGCGTCCCGCCTGGATCACATTACCGCCATACACCATTGCATCAGGGCGGCCGGATAGATACCCAGCAACAGCATCCCCAAGCTATTGGCGGAGAGCACGATGCGCATGTCCATACCCGCCTCGATCTGGGCCGTGTCCTCCGGCTTATCGAAATACATCAACTTGATGATACGCAAATAGTAGAAGGCGCCGATGACGGAGAAGATGACTGCATATACGGCAAGCCAAACCAGGTCGATCTCAACAACGGCCTGCAACACCGACAGCTTGGCGTAGAAACCGACGGTGGGCGGCACCCCGGCCATGGAGAACATGAGGATCAACATCATGAAAGCCATCCACGGGCTGCGTTCGTTCAGACCCTTGAAATCGTCCAGCTTATCGGCCTCGAAACCGGCGCGGCTGAGCAATATAACCATACCGAAGCCACCCAGCGTCATGAGCGAATACACCACCACATAAAACATGGCCGAAGAGTAGCCATTTTCGGTGCCCGCCAGGATACCCAGCAGGATAAAACCGACATGGGAAATGGTCGAGTACGCCAGCATGCGCTTGATATTGGTCTGGGCGATGGCGATGATGTTACCGATGGTGATGGAGAGCACCGCCAACACCACCAGCAAGGTCAGCCATTCGGTGTGCAGCCCCCCCAAGCCTTCCACCAGCAGGCGCATGACCATGGCGAAGGCGGCGATCTTGGGCGCGGTACCGATGAATACCGTTACCGTCGTCGGCGCGCCGTGATAGACATCGGGCAGCCACATATGGAACGGCACGGCACCCAGCTTGAAGGCCAGACCGACGATAACGAAGGTCAGACCGAACAGCAGCACGGTGCTATCGCTGTTGAGAGCCACGTAGGCGCCGATCTCACCCAAATCGAGACTGCCCGAGGCGCCGTAGATCATCGACATGCCGTAGAGCAGCATGCCCGAGGCCAGGGCGCCGAGAATGAAGTATTTCATAGCCGCCTCGGTGGAAGTCACCGAGTCACGCTGAAAGGCCACCATGGCATAAAGGCATAGGGACAGCAGTTCGAGACCGAGATACACCGTCAACATGCTGTGGGCGGAGACCATGACCATCATACCCAGCACGGCAAACAGGCCCAGGACATAATACTCGCCCTTAAACAGATCACGCTTTTGCAGATACTGACGCGAATACAGAAACGCCACCGCCGTCACCAGATATATAAAGACCTTGAGCACGTCGCCCATGGGATCGGACACGAAGCTGCCGTTGAAGGTCAACTGGCGGGTACCGTCCGACAGGCTGATGGTCAGGATGGCGGCACCGGCCAAGGTCGCTATCGACAACAGGTAGGTCAAGACCCGGTCACTCTGCTTGATGAACAGATCGAGGATCAAAATAAAACACGCCATGGCCAAGACAAATATCTCGGGCAATGCGGGTACAAAATTCGGCACTTCAAAATTCACCATAGCCATCCGTCTCTCAGCCTTCTGCCTTTATCACCAGCCGGCGATCAATTCAGTCAATAATCAAATTTTAGAGGTCACGGCCTGCTGCAACAGGTTATCCACCGTGGCGTGCATCACCTCCAGCAGCGGCGCCGGATAAATACCGAGCAGCAAAACCATTACAGCCAGGGAACCCAACACCAGCGCCTCTCGCGCGTTGATATCCTTCAGCGATGCCACGTTGTCGTTCTTAATATCGCCGAACACCACGCGCTTCACCATCCACAGGGTGTAGGCGGCGCCCAGGATCAAGGTGGTGGCCGCCAGAAAGGCGTACCAGAAATTGGCCTGGAAGGCGCTCAGCACCACCATAAACTCGCCGACAAAACCGGACGTGCCCGGCAAGCCGGCGTTGGCCATGGCGAAAAATACCAGCAAGGTGGCGAACCAGGGCATGGTGTTCACCACGCCGCCGTAGTCGCTGATCTTGCGCGAGTGCATACGGTCATACATGACGCCAATACAAAGGAACATGGCGCCCGAAACAAAACCATGCGAAATCATCTGCACCAGGGCACCTTCCATGCCCATGGCGGCACCCGAGACACTGCCGGTCTGCTCGTAGATGGAAAAGACCAGGAAGAAGCCCAGGGTGACGAAACCCATGTGCGAGATGGATGAGTAGGCCACCAGTTTCTTCATATCCTCCTGCACCAGAGCCACCAAGGCGATGTAGACCACCGCGATCAGCGACAAGGTGATCACCAGCCAGTCCAGTTCGGCGCTGGCGTCGGGCAACATGGGCAACATGAAACGGACAAAACCATAGGCGCCCAGCTTCAGCATAATAGCCGCCAGGATCACCGAGCCACCGGTGGGCGCTTCGACGTGGGCATCGGGCAGCCAGGTATGCACCGGCCACATGGGCACCTTGACGGCGAAGGCGATAAGCATCCCCAGGAACATCAGGATCTGCGCCGTCATACCGATCTGTACGGTATGGAAATCCAGGATCTGGAAGTTACCGGTCTGAAAATAGAGATAGATCAGCGAGACCAACAACAACACGGAACCGAGGAAGGTGTACAGGAAGAACTTGATGGTGGCGTAGATACGGCGCACCCCGCCCCAGATACCTATAACCAGGAACATGGGGATGAGCATGCCCTCCCAAAAGACATAGAACAACACCGCATCGAGCGCGGCGAAGACGCCGTTCATCATCCCTTCCATGATCAGAAAGGCGGCCATGTACTGGGCGACTTTGTACTGGATCACCTCCCAACCGGCGATTACCACCAGGATGGTGGTGAAGGTGGTCAACAGGATCAAGGGCATGGAGATACCGTCCACGCCCAGGTGATAGACGATATTAAAGGCCGGAATCCAGGCCGCCTGCTCGACGAATTGCATCTGCGCCGTGGTGGTGTCAAACCCCGTCCAAAGCGGCAGGGAGACTAAAAAGGTAACCACGGAAACCGCCAGAGCCGACCAGCGCACGGCATTATTATTGCCGCCGGCACCGACGGCCAACACGAGCAAGCCTCCGATAATCGGCAGCCATATAACCAAACTGAGGAGCGGTAAATCCGACATTCCGTGCAATCCTTTTTATTCTTATGCGTGAGCCAGCATCCAGCTCACCAGAACAAGCAATCCAATAATCATCGCGAAGGCATAATGGTACAGGTAACCGGTCTGCATGTGGCGCATCGCCCCTGCGACCCAACCGACCAATTTTGCCGTACCGTTCACCATAACGCCGTCGATACTTTTGACATCGCCGAGCTGCCAGAAGAAGTTACCCGCCTTGCGACTACCGCCGGCGAAAAACTTCTCGTTGAAGGCGTCCGCACCATATGCTTTATCCAATATGTTGTAGATGCCGGCAAAGCGCTGCTTGATCTGCGCCGGCAAATCGGGACGCTTCATATAGAGGTAGTAAGCGGTGCCGACACCGGCCAGCGCCAACCAGAACGGCAGGGCCATGACGCCGTGCAGGATGAAGCCCATCACACCCGTATAATGCTCGCCCAATTGCCCGAGCACGTCATGCTCTTCCAGCACGGTAATGGCATCACCAAAATAATCGCCGAACAGCCATGGACCGACGGCGATGGCGCCGATCACAACCGAGGGGATCGCCAGCAGGATTAAGGGCAGGGTAATCACCGCCGGCGACTCATGCAAATGCTCCTTGGCATGGGGGTCGATACGCTCCTCGCCGTGAAACACAAGAAAGAACATGCGGAAACTGTACAGGGCGGTGACAAACACCCCCAACAGCACACAGAGATAGGCGAAGCCCGATCCCGCGATATCAGAGGCATGCACCGCCTCGATGATGGCGTCCTTGGAGAAGAACCCGGAAAAGCCCGGCGTGCCGATCAAGGCCAACGAACCGATCAACATACACCAGTAGGTGATGGGCAAGTATTTCTTCAAGCCGCCCATTTTGCGGATATCCTGCTCATGATGCATGGCCACGATGACGGAGCCGGCGGCCAGAAACAGCAGCGCCTTGAAGAAGGCATGGGTCATGAGATGAAAGATACCGGCGGCATAGGCTGAGGCGCCCAGGGCCACGGTCATGTAACCGAGCTGGGACAGCGTGGAATAAGCGATGACGCGCTTGATGTCGTTCTGCACAATGCCGAGGAACCCCATGAACAATGCCGTGATGGCGCCGATGATCAACACCACGCTCAGTGCGGTGGTGGAGAGTTCGTACAGCGGCGACATGCGCGCCACCATGAAGATACCGGCGGTGACCATAGTCGCGGCGTGGATCAGGGCCGAGATCGGCGTCGGGCCTTCCATGGAATCGGGCAGCCACACATGCAGCGGCACCTGGGCCGATTTACCCATGGCGCCGATGAACAGCAGAATGCAGATCACGGTCATCAGGGACCAATCCACACCCGGGATGACCTGGATGGTGAGGTCGGCCAGATGCGGCGCGGCGTTGAAGACATCGGCATAGTCCAGGCTGTTGAAATACATCACCACCGCGGCGATGCCCAGCAGAAAACCGAAGTCGCCCACCCGATTGACCAGGAAGGCCTTTAGATTGGCGTAAATGGCCGACTCGCGCTTATACCAGAAGCCGATCAACAGGTAGGAGACCAAGCCCACCGCCTCCCAGCCGAAGAACAGCTGCATGAAGTTATTGGCCATCACCAGCATCAGCATGGAAAAGGTGAACAGCGAAATATAACTGAAGAAACGCTGATAACCGGGATCGTCACGCATATAACCGATGGTGTAGATGTGCACCATCAGCGACACGAAGGTGACCACCAGCATCATGGTGGCGGTGAGTTCGTCGATCAGGAAACCGATTTCGAAGCGAATACCGTCGCTCACCAACCAGGTGTAGAGAGATTGGTTGTAGGTCGCGGCGTCATTCAGAACGATCTCATTAAAGACAACGGCCGATAGCAGACAGGCGATCGCCACACCGGCGATAGTGACCCAGTGAGCACCGCTGCGACCGATTTGTCTGCCGAACAGACCGGCGACTATGGCGCCGACCAGGGGCGCGAGAACGATGGCGAGATAGACGTTTTCCATAATTATTCTGCCCTATCCCTTCAGAGTGTCGAGGTTTTCTACATTGATGGTGCGACGATTACGGAACCACACCACCAGTATCGCCAGGCCGATGGCGGCTTCCGCAGCCGCCACGGTCAGAATAAAGAAGACGAAGACCTGGCCCGCCAGGTCGCCCATGAAATAAGAGAAGGCGATGAAGTTCATGTTGACCGCCAGCAACATCAATTCGATGGCCATCAGCAACACGATGACGTTCTTCCTGTTAAGGAAGATCCCCGCCACGCTGATACAAAACAGGATGGCGCCCAGAACCAGAAAATCTGACAGTGCGATCATTGTGTCCCCTAGTTTTATTTGATAAGGCTTGTTACTGGTTTGCCTTATTCTTTTTCTCAGCCGCCATTTTCACGATACGAACGCGATCGTTGCGGCGCACGCTGACCTGTTGCGCAGGATCTTGGTATTTGGTATCCGGCCGACGCCGCATGGTCAGGGCGATGGCGGCGATGATCGCCACCACCAGCACCACCGCAGCCAGCTCGAATGCATAGACATAGTCGGTATACAGAACCCGGCCCAGTTCCTTGGTATTACTGTAATCGGCGGCGTGGCGCGCCGGGGCCGCCATTTCCTCTAGACCAAAACGCTCACTGCCCACCACCGCAATCAGTTCGAAGACCACGATCAGTGCCACGGGCACGCCGATATAGGCATTTTTGACAAAGCCCTCGCGCAGCACCGAGATATTGATATCCAGCATCATAACTACAAACAGGAACAACACCATCACCGCGCCGACGTAAACCAATACCAAGGTGATGGCGAGGAATTCCGCCTCCAACAGCAGCCAGATGGCGGCACTGGTAAAGAATGTCAGCACCAGGAACAGCACGGCGTGCACCGGATTGCGCACAGTGATCACCGCCAAGGCGGAGGCGATCAGAATGGCGGCAAAAGCGTAAAAAATCAGAGATTCCATATTATTGTCGATTTATTGTGATTAGCGATAGGGTGCATCGGCGGCGCGGTCGGCGGCAATCTGTGTCTCCAAGCGATCCCCTACGGCCATCAGCATATCCTTGGTCATGACATTCTCACCGCGCTTCTCAAAGTGATACTCGAACTCGCGCGTTTCGACAATGGCATCCACCGGGCAGGCCTCTTCGCACAAACCGCAATAAACACACTTGAACAGGTCGATATCATAGCGGGTGGTGCGCCGGCTGCCATCCTCGCGCTGATCCGACTCGATGGTGATCGCCAGCGCCGGACAGGTGGCCTCGCACAGCTTACAGGCGATGCAGCGTTCTTCGCCGTTGGCATAGCGGCGCAGCGCGTGCAGGCCGCGGAAACGGGGCGACTGCGGTGTCTTTTCCTCGGGATACTGGACCGTGATCTTCCTGGCAAACAGGTATTTCCCGGTCAGGGCCAAGCCCTTCAGCAATTCCCAGAGGATAAAGCTCTTGATGTAATAATTCATGGTCTTCATAGCAGTTCCTCCTATTAATCGAACCACGGAGGCACATTGCCCATTACCAAACCACCCACGACCAGGATCCAGACAATGGTCACCGGAATGAACACCTTCCAGCCCAAGCGCATGATCTGATCATAGCGGTAACGGGGAAATGTGGCGCGGAACCACAGGAACAAAAATAACAACAACGCGATCTTGGCCAACAGCCAGACGATACCCGGCACCCAGGCGAACAGCGCAGCCAATCCGGGGATGCCTTCGAAGGGTGACAGCCAGCCGCCCAGGAACATCACGGCCGCAAGGGCCGAGATAAGAATCATATTGGCGTACTCGGCCAGGAAGAACACCGCGAAGGTCATGCCTGAATATTCGACATGGAAACCGGCAACGATTTCCGATTCACCCTCGGCAACGTCGAACGGGGCGCGGTTGGTCTCGGCCACGCCGGAGATGAAATAGACGACAAACATGGGCAACAAGGGCAACCAGAACCAGTCGAGCAGTCCCAAGCCACCCTTCTGCGCCAACACGATCTCCTGCAGATTCAGACTGCCGGCCGCCATCAACACCACCACAAGGGCAAACCCCATGGCGATTTCGTAGGACACCACCTGCGCCGAGGAGCGCAGCGCGCCGAGAAAGGCGTATTTCGAGTTGGAGGCCCAACCGGCGATGATGACGCCGTAAACGCCCACCGAGGTCATGGCCAGAATATAGAGCAGACCGGCGTCCACGTTGGCCAGCACCATGTCTTCATCAAAAGGAATCACCGCCCATGCCACCAGCGCCGGCGCCAGGGTGACGATCGGTCCCAATAAAAACAGAAACCGGTTGGCGTTGCTGGGAACGATGATCTCTTTTAACGCCAGTTTGAGTCCGTCGGCGATGGGTTGCAGCAGGCCGCGCGGACCGACGCGATTGGGTCCGATACGCACCTGGATATAGCCGATCACCTTGCGTTCGGCCAGGGTCAGGTAGGCCACCGAAAGCATGATCGGAATGACAATGGCCATGATCTTGAAATTGATCTGGACCAGTTCAGGCAAGTCGTTCCAAAAACTCAGGACAGCGTCAGTCATTATTATTATCCCGATTCATTCCTATACCGGTTTGAGGCCGATCTCGGCCCCGTCACAGCCAACACCGGCGCATGCGTCGATGCCGGCAGCCAGCCACACCGCGCCGTCGGCGACGCGGTCGTCGATCTCCAGGGCGACCGTACAGCTGGCGTCACCCTGACGCGCCTCCACCCGCACCGCGTCACTCAAGCCCAGGGCCTGGGCGACGGATGAGTTGATCCTCGCCGCGCGCGCCGCTTGGGCATGGGCGGTTTGCTGCAGCGGCACGGAACGGCGTACCACGGCGTCGACGGCATACGCGGCTTTGTCGGCCACGCGCACCAGGGTCTTGCCGGGGACATGCAGCGCCTTGGGACAGCGCCACTGCGCGGCGCTGTTCTCCAAACCGGCCGCCTGAGCGTGCAGCTCGTCGCGCACCTCTTCCGAGGTGACGTAATCAAAGCCGTCCAGGCTGAACAGATTGCCCAGTACACGCATCACTTTCCAGCCAGGGCGGGTCTCGGCCAGGGGTTTGACGCCGCCGCCGAAGCTCTGCCACTTGCCTTCGACGTTGACGAAGGTGCCGGAGGTCTCGCTGAACGGCGCCACCGGCAGCAGCACCGCGGCGTAATCCAGCATGGCGTCGTTCTTATAAGGTGTCATGGCCACGACGAAATCCGCGTTGCGCAAGGCCGCCAGGGCGGCGCCGCCATCAGCACAGTCATATTCAGGCTCGATACCCAACAGTACATAGCCGGCCAGCCTTTTCTCCCACATACCTTGGACATTGAGACCGAAGGTGGCGCCCTTGCCGGCAGGCGCGCGGTGCGGCAGGGCGCCGGCGAGGTAGCCGCCGGCGCTGTTGGCACCGCTAGTCAGGTAGCCCAGGGTGGCGCCGCTCATCATGGCGACGGCCTGGGCCAGGGCGCGCAGATTGGCCGCGACCGGGGTGGCCATCGCATAGCTGCCGACCAGCACGGTGGCCTTGCCGGAGGATTTCAGGGTATCGGCCATACGGCGATGCGCGTCGTCCACCTGGACGCCGCCCACCAGTTCGGCCAACCCCTCCGGCGCGCTGGCGCCGCCGTCGATCAGGGCCTTGGCGACACCCGCCAGGGCCTGTTCCAGGGCCGCACCGGCGGCGATAATCTTTTCGCTGACGGGAAACTTGAATTCGTAATCCACCGGGTTGACGCACATGATCTTGCCGCCGGCCAAGGCCGCCTTGCGAATGCGATGGCCCAGCAAGGGCTGATCCATGCGGATGTTGGCGCCGAGCAACAGGGCAGCATCGAGCTGCTCCAAGTCGGCGATGGATTGACCCAGCGACGGATACAGAGGCATCGCGTCCTGGTCACTAAAATCGAGCTGGCCGACACGGTGGTCGATATTGGACCCCCCCAGGCCGCGCACCAGTTTTTGCAGCAGGTACATTTCCTCAAGCGTGGCGCTAGGCGAAGTCAGCGCGCCCAACTGACCCGCACCATGCTGTTCCAAGACCTTTTTCAAACCGGCCACGGTTGTCTCCAGGGCCGTCTGCCAATCCACCTCGCGCCATTCGCCGTCTTGCTTGATCATGGGCACGCGCAGACGATCAGCGCTATTCAGGCCCTCGCAGCTGTAACGATCGCGATCGGAGATCCAGGTCTCGTTAATCGCCTCGTTCTCCTTGGGCGTCACACGCCGCACTTCACCGCGCAGGGATTCCAGCTGCAGATTGGAACCGACACAATCATGGGCGCTAATGGATTCGCGCAGATTCATCTCCCAGCTGCGGGCGTCGAAGCGGAAGGGCTTGTTGGTCAGGGCGCCTACCGGGCACAGATCGATGATATTGCCCGACAATTCGGAATCGACGGCCTTTTCCACATAGGTGCCGATCTGCATGTGTTCCCCGCGACCGGTGGCGCCCAGCTCACGAATACCGGCAATCTCCTGACCGAAACGCACGCAGCGGGTGCAATGGATGCAGCGGGTCATGTCGGTGGCCACCAGGGGACCGATGTTCTTGTCGAAAACGACACGCTTCTCTTCGGTGTATTGAGAATGATCACCGCCGTAGCCCATAGCCAGGTCCTGCAGATCGCACTCACCGCCCTGGTCGCAAATGGGGCAGTCCAAGGGATGATTGATGAGCAGGAATTCCATCACGCTCTTCTGCGCGTCAACGGCCTTGGTTGAGCGGGTGAAGACCTTCATGCCCTCGGTGATGGGGGTCGCGCAGGCCGGCAGCGGCTTGGCGGCCTTCTCCACTTCCACCAGACACATGCGGCAGTTGGCCGCGACGGACAGCTTTTTGTGATAACAAAAACGGGGAATCGGAATACCGGCCTCGTCGGCGGCCTCAATAATCATGGCCCCGTCTTGCGCCTCGATCCTCTTTCCATCGATCTCTATCTTAACCATCAATCGGCCCCGTTAGGTTCTGCTATATCCACTCAATCCGATGCAATCCGACATTCACACCATGCACTTGCCATGGTCGATGTGGTATTGGAACTCATCGCGGAAATGTTTCAGGAAGCTGGCCACCGGCATGGCGGCGGCGTCGCCCAAGGCGCAAATCGTGCGCCCCATGATCTTGCCGGCCACGTCGTCGAGCATGTCCAAGTCCTGCTGACGCCCCTCACCGTGTTCAATGCGATGCACCACGCGCGCCAGCCAGCCGGTGCCTTCACGGCACGGGGTGCATTGGCCGCAGGACTCTTCATAATAAAAATGCGACAAGCGTCCCAAGGCCCTGACCATACAAGTGGTCTCGTCCATGATGATGACCGAGCCGGCGCCGAGCATGGAGCCGGCCTTGCCGATGGAATCGTAATCCATATCGGTTTCCATCATCACCTCGCCCGGCAGCACCGGTACCGAAGAGCCACCCGGGATAACCGCCTTCAGCGTATGGCCGTGGCGGATACCGCCCGCCATCTCCAACAATTCGGCGAAGGGCATACCCATGGCGACTTCATAATTGCCCGGCTTGTTGACGTGACCGGAAACGGAAAAGATCTTGGTGCCGCCGTTGTTGGGCTTGCCCAGATCCAGGAACCACTGCCCCCCGTTCTTCAATATCATGGGCACGGAGGCCAGGGTCTCCGTGTTGTTGATCGTGGTCGGCCGACCGTAGAGCCCGTAACTGGCGGGAAACGGCGGCTTGAAACGCGGCTGACCCTTCTTGCCTTCCAGGGACTCCAGCAGCGCGGTTTCTTCACCACAGATATAGGCGCCGGCGCCCAGATGGGTCTCAAGATCAAAATCGATGCCCGAGCCCATGATGTTCTTGCCCAGCAGACCGGCGGCGCGCGCCTCTTCAATGGCAGCCTGAAAACGCTCATAGGGCTCCCAGAATTCACCACGAATATAGTTGTAACCCATGGTGGCGCCGATGGTGTAACCGGCAATGGCCATGCCCTCCACCAATTGGTGCGGGTTATAGCGCAGGATGTCCCGATCCTTGAAGGTCCCCGGCTCGCCCTCGTCCGAGTTGCAGACGATATATTTCTGGCCGGCGGAATTGCGCGGCATAAAGCTCCACTTGAGACCGGTGGGGAAACCGGCGCCGCCGCGACCGCGCAGGGCCGAGAGCTTGACCTGCTCGATGATCTCCTCCGGCGAGGTCTTCTCCTTGAGGATCTTTTTCCACACCTCATAGCCGCCGGTACTCTGATAGGTATCCAGCGTCCAGGGCTTGTCCAGATGATTGTTGCGAAAACAGACTTCGTTAGCCATGGTCTTTACTCGAGGCTATCCAGGATAGCGTCTATCTTTTCCGGGGTCAGGTTCTCGTAATAGCTGCGACCGACTTGCATCATCGGTGCACCGCCGCAGGCACCCAGGCACTCCACTTCCTTGAGGCTGTACCTACCGTCCTCGGTGGTCTCGCCGAACTTGATGCCCAGCTTCTCGTTGAGGTGTTTGACGACATCGTCGGAGCCGCACAACATGCACGAAATGTTGGTACAGACACAAATCTTGTGGCGACCGACGGGCTCATGCTCGTACATTGAATAAAAGGTCGCCACTTCATAGACGGCGATGGGCGGCATGTCGAGATATTCGGCCACCGCGTCCATCAGTTCGGTGGTCAACCAACCACCGTTTTGATCCTGCAGAATCCGCAACGCGGGCATACAGGCGGAATCCTTGCGGTCCTCCGGGTACTTGGCGACCCACTGATCGATTTCGGCGCGTGCTGCGTCGCTAATCAAATCTAATTTACTCTGGGACTTAGCTTGGGACATCAGCGGTCAACCTCTCCAAATACAATATCCTGCGTGCCGAGGATGGCGACGACGTCGGCGATCATGTGGCCGCGGGACATTTCATCCAGGGCCGAGATGTGGGCAAAGCCCGGCGCCCGGATCTTCATGCGATAGGGTTTGTTGGCGCCGTCGGAAACCAGATAGATGCCGAATTCACCCTTGGGGTGTTCCACCGCCGCATAGGCCTCGCCTTCCGGCAGGCAAAAGCCTTCGGTATACAGTTTGAAATGATGGATCAACGCCTCCATGTCGCCCTTCATCAATTCGCGCTTGGGCGGCGTGACCTTGTAATTGTCGACCCGGACCGGACCGGGGTTCTTGCGCAACCATTCGATACATTGGCGCACAATACGGTTCGACTGGCGCATCTCCTCGACCCGTACCAGATAACGGTCATAACAGTCACCGTTCACACCGACCGGTATATCAAAATCCAGGCGATCGTAAACTTCATAGGGTTGCTTCTTGCGCAAGTCCCATTCAATACCGGAACCGCGCAGCATGGCGCCGGTGAACCCAAGCTGCATGGCACGCTCGGGGGAGACCACGCCGATGCCGACGGTACGTTGTTTCCAGATCCGATTATCGGTCAGCAGGGTCTCATATTCGTCCACATAGGTCGGGAAGCGCCGGGTAAAGTCTTCCAGAAAGTCCAGCAATGAACCCCCGCGATTGTGGTTCATGCGCTCGACCTCTTTGGCGTTATGCCACTTGGAGGTCTGGTAGGCGGGCATGGTGTCGGGCAGATCACGCGCCACACCGCCGGGGCGATAATAGGTCGCATGCATGCGAGCGCCGGAGACGGCCTCGTAAGCATCGAGCAGGTCTTCGCGTTCGCGAAAGGCGTAGAGGAATACCGTCATGGCCCCGATATCAAGGGCATGGGCACCCAGCCACAGCAGGTGGTTCAGGATGCGGGTGACCTCGTCGAACATGACACGGATATATTGCGCCCGCATCGGGATTTCGAGATCGAGCAGTTTTTCCATGGCCAGCACGTAACCGTGCTCGTTACACATCATGGAAACATAGTCGAGCCGATCCATATAGCCGATATTGTGATGATAGGGCTTGCCTTCGGCCAGCTTCTCGGTGGCGCGGTGCAACAGACCGATATGCGGATCGGCACGTTCGATGACCTCGCCGTCCAGTTCCAGCACCAACCGCAGCACCCCATGGGCGGAGGGATGCTGGGGCCCGAAGTTCATGGTGTAGTTGCGAATCTCAGCCACGGTCCGGAATCCCTTTTGAGTCTGCTTCGTAGCGATTGTCGTCGCGAATCACGCGCGGTACGATCATGCGCATCTCGGTCTCCACGGGCTCATACACCACACGCCGGCGCTCCGGATCGTAGCGCATCTCCACATGCCCCAGCAGCGGGAAGTCCTTACGGAAGGGATGGCCGATAAAGCCGTAGTCGGTCAACAGACGGCGCAGGTCAGGATGGCCGTCGAACAGAATACCGAACAGATCGAAGCACTCGCGCTCGAACCAATTGGCGCCGCTCCAGATACCGACCACCGAGTCCACCCGCGGTTCGTCATCGTCGGTGAACACGCGCAGACGCAGGCGACAGTTATTCTTGATCGACAGCAGGTGATACACCACGGCAAAGCGCAACCCCTGCCAGGCGCCCTCGCCATACTCGGAATAGTCCACGCCACAAAGATCGATCAGCAGCTCAAAATGGAGCCCGGCATCATCACGCAAGGCGGCGCAAACCTCGAGCAGCTCGTTGCGATTGATCTCAATAGTGACCTCGTCAGCCGCCACACGACAATTCTTAATACTGTCGCCAAAACGATTTTCCAGGCGCTCGACCAATTTCTCATTCGAAGTTGACATCGTCCCTACCCTCAGCGCGCGATGGTGTTAGTGCGCTTGATTTTGTTCTGCAGTTGAATCACACCGTACAGCAATGCCTCGGCGGTCGGCGGACAGCCCGGCACGTAGATATCCACCGGCACGATGCGGTCACAGCCGCGTACGACGGCATAAGAATAGTGATAATAACCGCCGCCGTTGGCACAGGATCCCATGGAGATCACCCAGCGCGGCTCGGACATCTGATCGTAAACCTTGCGCAGGGCGGGCGCCATTTTGTTCACCAAGGTGCCCGCCACAATCATCACATCGGACTGACGCGGGCTGGGACGAAATACGACACCGAAGCGATCCAGGTCATAACGGGCCGCGCCCGCATGCATCATCTCGACGGCGCAACAGGCCAAGCCGAACGTCATGGGCCAGAGTGAACCGGTACGCGCCCAGTTGATGAGTTTGTCGGCCGTGGTGGTTACCACGCCCTTTTCAAGGATGCCTTCAATACCCATAACGCACGCCTCTCAACATTTCGGCGCCGGCACGGGCATAGACCGGCAGCACGCGTGGCCGCTCACATCCCCACTGGGTGGGGCCCCTGCTCCCTACTCGTGCGGCTATTCCCATTCCAGCGCCCCCTTCTTCCATTCGTAGATGAAACCGATGACCAGGATACCGAGGAACAACACCATGGCCAGAAAACCGAACATTCCGATGTCTTCCAACACCACCGCCCAGGGAAACAGGAATGCAATCTCAAGGTCGAAAATAATGAATAGAATGGCGACCAGGTAATAGCGCACATCAAACTTCATGCGCGAGTCCTCAAAGGCTTCGAAGCCGCATTCATAGGGCGAGAGCTTTTCGCTGTCCGGACGCTGCGGCCCCAAAACGAAGCCGACGATGATGGGACCAAGACCAAACAAAACGCCTAGAATGATGAAAACCAGAATCGGTAGATAATTTTCTAGCATAGTGCGGATGCCGCCCCTAATCAGCCCTTTATCCTAAAATGAAAGGTTTACCCCTCATTTCTCTCCAAGGTACATATTATTGTTATTTTTAGCGGGATTGGTCGGCCAGTCTAGGCCTATCTTTTCTTGGGTGTCAACCCAAAAGAAACCCATCAAATACCCGCTAATTTCATGAGGTTAGATTGCTTCCCCTTGCGCAAAACTTAACAAAAAACAACAGCCTCGATTAAGTTTCTAAAATTTAATTATTTTACTTTTACTTACTAATGTTGGTGCCGATGGCCGGAGTCGAACCGGCACGGCTTGCGCCACTGCCCCCTCAAGACAGCGTGTCTACCAATTCCACCACATCGGCAACAAATTGTGAACTCTGTTGATATGAAGCCTAGTTACCCGACGCGGGTAAATCTGGCTTATCGGACGGTACCGTCGGCACATCCGTTTGCGTTTCCTCGGCGGGCGCCGGTGCGATCGACTGCTCCATCTCGGTCACGCTCTTGCGCTCCACCCGCTGGCCACTCATATAGGCCAGTGTCAGGCTGGTGACAAAAAACAGCGTGGCGACCGCGGCAGTGGTGCGCGTCAGAAAAGACGCCGAGCCCTGACTGCCAAACATGGTATTGGACGCGCCGCTGCCAAAGGCGGCGCCCACATCCGCCCCCTTGCCGCGCTGAATCAGTACCAACCCGATCAGGGAGATGGTCAGCAGCACATGAAATACAGTGAGTACCTTCAACATTAAAGCATTACCTCGTTGCGACTGTCGGGGCTATTGTGCCGCCTGACAAATCGTCAAAAACTCGTCCACTTGCAGCGAAGCGCCGCCGATCAAGCCGCCGTCGATATCGGCCATGGCGAACAGCTCAGCCGCATTATTGCCTTTGACACTACCGCCGTAGAGGATACGGATTTTGGCCCCCAGCTCGGCGTCCTTCGCGGCCACCCGCTGGCGGATAAAGGCGTGCATATCCTGCGCCTGTTGCGGGCTAGCCGTCTTACCGGTACCGATGGCCCACACCGGTTCGTAGGCGATTACGCCGGTCTTCAAGGCGGCCAGCCCCTCGGCTGAATTCAGCAGTGCATCCAATTGGCTCGCCACCACCGCCTCGGTGCGGTCGGCTTCGCGCTGGTCCAATGTCTCACCGACACAGAGAATAGGCTTGAGGCCCGCGGCATGAGCGGCGACCACCTTGTCTGCCACCAGCGCGTCGTCTTCACCGTAATACGAACGGCGTTCGGAATGGCCCAGGATGACGTATTCGCAGCCCACGTCCGCGAGCATGGCCGGTGCAACCTCGCCGGTATAGGCACCGCTTTCGTGCTGGGACACATTCTGTCCGCCCAGCGCGATATCGCTACCGTCGAGCAGGCCGCCCACTTGCGTGAGATAAACGAACGGCGGACAGATCGCCACATCGGCGGACACACCCGCCTCAAACCCGCGCCTGATCCCTGCGATCAGGTCCTGGGCGGCATCCCTGGAACCATTCATTTTCCAGTTTCCGGCTACTAACGGCTTACGCATTACATTCCTCTTCCGGGCTTTGAAAAAAGAAGGCCAAGCTTACCGATCCGGACGGGATAAATCAAATATTTTGAGTCACTTGGAAATGCCGTCGGGAGCCCCGGGGCTTGCTCAGGAATGTGAACTTTGATAGGCGGCTTCAACCTTTTGCGCCAGATGGCGGGCGCATTCATCGACCTCGTCGGCGTCCTGCCCTTCGACCATCACCCGGATCACCGGCTCGGTGCCGGAGGCCCGCAACAACACCCGCCCGCGGCCATTGAGTTGGGATTCAATCTCGCGCTGCGTAGCGGCCACCTCGGCGGAGCCGGAAAAATCGAAGCGCTGTGCGGTGCGCACATTGATCATGGTCTGCGGGTACTTGGTCATCCCTGATTTGAGCTCATGCAGGGACACGTCCCGCTCCACCATGGCCGCCAACACTTGCAGGGCCGAGACGATACCGTCGCCCGTGGTGGTGCGCTCCAGACAAATGATGTGACCGGAGGACTCGCCGCCCAGCAGCAGATTGTGGCGCTGCAGCATTTCCATGACATAACGATCACCGACCTGGGCGCGATGCAAGCAGATACCCTTCTCGGTCAGGGCATGTTCCAGGCCGAGATTACTCATCAGGGTGCCGACCACCCCGGCGCGAAAATCGGGTTTATCGATACTGGCGCAGGCGATGATGTAAAGAATCTCATCCCCGTCGACGATTTCGCCCTTGTGATCGACCATGATGACACGATCACCGTCACCGTCCAGGGCGATCCCCAAATCGGCCTCCTCGTCCAACACCCTCTGCTGCAATTCAGCAGGATGAGTCGAGCCACACGCCTGGTTGATATTGAGCCCGTTGGGCTCCGTCCCGATCTCGATCACCTGTGCTTCAAGCTCGTCGAACACCTTAGGTGCGATATCATAGGTGGCGCCGTGGGCGCAATCCACGACGATCTTTAGACCGTTCAATGAGATACGCGACGGGATGGTACTCTTGCAGAATTCGATGTAACGCCCGGCCGCGTCGATTACCCGCGCCGCCTTGCCCAGCCGGCTGGACGCCACCGTTTCCATGGGCTTGTCCAACTCGGCCTCGATAGCCAACTCCACCTCATCGGCAAGCTTCAGACCCTGGGCGGAAAAGAATTTGATACCGTTGTCATAATGAGGGTTATGGGACGCGCTGATCACGATCCCGGCCTCAGCACGCAGGGTACGGGTGAGATAAGCGATCCCCGGTGTCGGCATGGGCCCGAGCAGCATGATATCCACGCCGGCCGCGGACAATCCCGCCTCCAGCGCCGACTCAAACATGTAGCCGGAAATGCGCGTATCCTTGCCGATCACCACCTTGCTCTGGTCGCCCTCACACTGAGCCAGCACGCGACCGGCGGCCCAGCCCAACTTCATAATAAATTCGGGCGTAATGGGGAATTGTCCCACCTCGCCGCGCACCCCGTCGGTACCGAAATATTTACGCTCGCCCGCCATTCCAATCACCTGTTATGTTCTACGCAGAGGCCTGCCTGACCGCCTGACAAATCTTCAATACGTCCACCGTCGCCGCCACATCATGCACCCGCACAATGTCCGCCCCCTGCCACAACGCCAGGGACGCCGCCGCCAGACTTCCACAAAGGCGCTGCTCCACCGGCTTATCGACGATCGCGCCGATCATGCTTTTGCGCGAAATACCGACCAACAGCGGCACCCCCAGAGCCTTGAAACGATGCAACTCCTTTAGCAAAAGCAGATTATGTGACAATTTTTTACCAAAGCCAAAGCCGGGATCGATCAACAGCCTGTCTTTGGCGATGCCGGCCGCCACGCAGGCCTGGACCCGGCCGGAGAGAAACGCCGTCACATCGCCCACCACATCGCCATAAACCGGATCGGCCTGCATGGTGCGCGGCTCCCCCTGCATGTGCATCAAACAAACCGGCACATCCAGTTCGGCCGCCGCCGCC
Source organism: Candidatus Tenderia electrophaga (assembly GCA_001447805.1). Lineage (NCBI taxonomy): Bacteria > Pseudomonadati > Pseudomonadota > Gammaproteobacteria > Tenderiales (SeqCode) > Tenderiaceae (SeqCode) > Tenderia (SeqCode) > Tenderia electrophaga (SeqCode). The sequence continues at coordinate 1,345,898 of CP013099.1, read as the reverse complement.
AGCGCGCCCTCGTCGCGCAAGGCACGCACATCATTCAACATATCGGCACCGACAGCCACGGCAGCGCGCATCACCCCCGCTTTACTGCTATCGACCGAAATCGGGATTTCGAAACGGCTGCGCACGGCCTCGATCAGGGGCGCGACACGCTCGATCTCCTCCGCCTCGCTGACCGGCTGGGCACCGGGTCGCGTCGACTCACCGCCGATGTCGATAATATCCGCACCCTCGCTCACCATCTGTTCGACACGCTGCAAGGCCCGATCAGGGGCATTAAATCGCCCCCCGTCGGAAAAGGAATCGGGCGTCACATTGAGAATACCCATAATTTTAGGGCGGTCAAATACCAGCTTCATCAGTATGCCTCGCTCGCTTTTGCTTTTAGCTCGTATTTCTCAGCGGGTGAGTAGACCCGTAAGCAAAACGCCCTGCCAGAGGCAGGGCGTTGCAGGTGACATTTGGATATCTGATCAGTGCGAACCGGCCGGATCCCCGAGCTTGTCATCACCCGGCTTGTCGGCCTTGCCGGTATCCTTGTCCTGATCCTGATCCGCGGATGCCACGGCATCAGACCCGGAGCCGGAACCGCCGCGCGGCTCCTGATCCACCCAGCCTTGCGGCGGGCGTGGTTCCTTGCCCTCCATGATGTCGTCGATCTGCTTGGCATCGATGGTTTCATATTTGATCAGGGCATTGGCCATCAGATGAAGGATATCCAACTTCTCAGTCAGAATGTTGCGCGCCCGCTCATAGTTGCGGTCGACAATCGCGCGCACCTCTTCATCAATAATATGCGTAGTTTCATCCGAGACATTCTTGTGTTGCGCCACCGAGTGACCGAGGAATACTTCGCCCTCTTCTTCACTGTAGGTCAGCGGACCGAGACGTTCGGACAGCCCCCACTTGGTCACCATGTTACGCGCGAGCTCGGTGGTGCGCTGGATATCATTGGAGGCGCCGGTGGTCACCTTTTCCGGCCCGAAGATCAGCTCCTCGGCGATACGACCGCCGAACATACTGCTGATCTGGCTTTCCAGGCGCTCCTTGCTATAGCTGTAGCGGTCCTCCTCGGGCAGGAACATGGTCACACCCAGGGCACGGCCGCGCGGAATGATGCTCACCTTATAGACCGGATCGTGTGAGGGCATCAGACGACCGACAATGGCATGCCCGGCCTCATGATAGGCGGTGAGCTTCTTCTCATCGTCGTTCATGACCATGGACTTGCGCTCGGCACCCATCATGATCTTGTCTTTGGCCTTCTCGAATTCCTCCATGCTCACCAGGCGCCGATTGGCGCGCGCAGCGAACAGCGCCGCCTCGTTCACCAGGTTGGCCAGGTCGGCACCGGAGAAACCGGGCGTACCGCGCGCGATCAGGCTGGGCTGTACATCATCGCCCAACGGCACCTTGCGCATGTGCACCCGCAGGATTTGTTCACGGCCGCGCAGATCGGGCAGTGGCACGACCACCTGACGGTCGAACCGACCGGGGCGCAGCAAGGCCGGGTCCAATACGTCGGGGCGGTTGGTGGCAGCGATGACGATGACGCCTTCGTTACCTTCAAAGCCGTCCATCTCCACCAGCAATTGGTTGAGGGTCTGCTCACGTTCGTCATGGCCGCCACCCAGACCGGCACCACGATGACGCCCCACCGCATCGATCTCATCGATAAAGATAATGCAGGGCGCGTGCTTCTTGGCCTGTTCGAACATGTCGCGCACACGGGAGGCGCCGACACCGACGAACATTTCCACGAAATCAGAACCGGAAATGGAGAAGAACGGCACTTTCGCTTCACCGGCGATGGCCTTGGCCAGCAAGGTCTTACCGGTACCCGGTGATCCGACCATCAGCACGCCGCGGGGGATCTTGCCGCCCAGCTTCTGGAACTTGCTGGGATCGCGCAGGAACTCGACCAACTCGCTGACTTCGTCCTTGGCCTCTTCCACACCCGCCACGTCACCGAAGGTCACTTTGACCTGGTCTTCACTCAGCAGCTTGGCCTTGCTCTTACCAAACGACATGGCGCCACGGCCACCGCCGCCGCCCTGCATCTGGCGCATGAAGAAGATCCACACACCGATCAACAACAGCATGGGGAACCAGGAAATGAAGATCTGCGTCAGCAGCCCCTGCTGTTCCTGTGGCCGGGCGGTGATCTGAACACCGTGGTCGAGCAAATCGCCCACCAGGCCGGGGTCGCCGGGGCTGTAGGTGGTGAAGCGCTCGCCGGTACGGGTGACACCGTGGATGGTGCGCCCTTCGACAACCACTTTATCCACGACGTTGTTTTGCACGTCGTTGATAAACTGCGAATAAGGTGTGGATTGCTGCCCGATCTGCGTCGGACCGAAGCTGCTGAATACCGACATCAGCACAACGGCGATGACCACCCATAGAATCAGATTTTTTGCCATATCACTCAACGATTTTCCCTCCAGTGGAAGGTTTTTGTATTGCTGTCCAGACAGGGATAGCCGGAACAACATATGCCAATTAAGAAACCCAAAATACTACATCTGAAAGCCTCTGGCCAGCAGGTAGACCTCCTTGCTGCGGGGTCTGGAGGCCTTCGGCTTGCGCGTGATCACCGTGGCGAAACAAGCGCGCATATCACGCAAATATTCATCAAAGCCAACGCCCTGAAACACTTTGACCAAAATATCGCCGCCGGGGTTCAACACCTGCCGCGCCATATCCAATGCCAGTTCCGCCAGATACATGGCGCGCGGCTGATCCACCGCCTCCATGCCACTAACATTGGGGGCCATATCCGAGATTACAAGGTCAACCCCGTGGTCGCCGATCATCGCCAGCAACTGGTCCAACACCTCCTGCTCGCGAAAATCCCCTTGCAGGAAGGCTACGTTAGCTAACGGCTCCATCGGCAGAATATCCATAGCGATGACGCGCCCCTTGGGGCCGACCATGCCGGCGACCACCTGGGACCAACCACCGGGAGCGGCGCCCAGGTCCACCACGGTCATGCCGGGTTTGACCAGGCGGTCCTTGTCATTGATTTCGAGAAACTTGTACACCGCGCGTGAACGATACCCTGCCTGACGGGCACGCTGCACAAAGGGATCATTTTCGTGCTCCTTCAACCAGCGCCGACTACTCTTACTCTTCGCCACGTTCCCATCCATGCGCTTGCGCGGCAGCGCCGGCGGCCACAGCTGTTGCACTATCGGCCGCGGCCAAGCGCCGGGCCACACGCCGGGTTCTGAATACGATCCAGCCCATGGCCGCCAGGCCGTAGCCCGACAACAGCAGAAACTGCCCCAACTGATTTGCAATCAGGCGATCATGGATCAACCACAGCACCACGGCGATGATAATGATCAGCGCCAGATCGAGCTTGACCGCATTGAACGGACTGGCCGGGACGGTGAATCCTTTGCCTTGCCGTGATAGACTCTCGTCGCCTTTCGCTTGGGCCATATCGGAGTTACTTCAGAAATGTCATTATCGGAACATCAAAAACGCCAGTTACGCAAACTCGGCCATCATCTCAAACCCGTGGTCATGATCGGCGCCAACGGCCTGACCGAGGCTGTGTGCAATGAGGCCGACCTCTCACTGGCCCATCACGAGCTACTCAAAGTCAAGGTCAATGCCGCGGACCGGGACGAGCGCGATGCCATCATCGCATCACTCTGTGAGCGCTGCGCCGCCGAACTCGTACAGCGCGTCGGTCATGTGGCCTTAGTTTACCGCCGCAATCCGGAAAACCCAAAAATTCATCTGGAACGATAATCTCCCGTCTCGCGGCGAACCACCAGCAGCAGGCCCAGCAAGCTGGTGATCAGATACAAGATCGAGGAAACACCGTGCAACATGCCGAAACGTCCAGCGGCTTCACTGCCCGGCGTCAGTCCGGCCAGTTTCAATTCCTGCATCATGGGCTGCAGTACGAACAGTGAAATCAGAACCAGCGCCAGCATCGATACCAGAGCAATCACTCTGAGCTCTTTCAACCATGCTCTACCCGCGCGCAAGAGGGCAAATATCAGCAACAGGCCCCCACATACCAGACCGACATAATTCATCGCGGTAAACATGTGCCCGGCCAATTCGCCGGCCAGGCGGCGCTCATCAAGACTGGCAAACAGAATCGGGGCGACCAGGTAACCGATCACCCACAGGCCACCGACCCAAAGGGTTTGCAGGACGCTTTCTAAACCAACTAAAAATTTACGGGTCAACGAGACTTACCACTGGCGCGGGAATAATGAATGTTCGTCTCCCGAAACCGTTGGCCGCATGGCCGCAGCCACCGCGCGCGCAGGGAGGTATGGACGCCGTGTTTCAGGAGATAAGCATTCATTATCCAAGGACTCATTTTCTATCTAAACGTAGTGAACAGCGACGATTTCGTATTCTTTGTCGCCGCCCGGCGCCTTGACGATGACCTCGTCACCCGCCTCCTTGCCGATCAGAGCGCGGGCGATGGGTGAACTGATGGAGATACGATGCTGGCTGATGTCCGCTTCCAGATCGCCGACAATCTGATAGGTCACCTGCTTTTCCGTCTCCAACTCCAACAGATCGACGGTGGTGCCGAACACTACCTTGCCGCCGGCATTGAGTTTGGTGACATCGATGATCTGCGCCGCGGAAAGCTGGGATTCCAACTCGGCGATGCGTCCTTCGCAAAACCCCTGCTGCTCCTTGGCGGCGTGGTATTCGGCATTCTCTTTCAAATCACCGTGCGCGCGTGCCTCGGCAATGGCCTGGATGATGCGCGGACGGTCCACAGCTTTTAGACGCGACAATTCTTCACGCAGGCGTTCAGCGCCCTTGGCAGTCATTGGTACGGTACTCATGCCGACAACTCCTCGTGCAAATCTTGCAGACGGTTTACGCCGTATTCATCGGCGTGCTTAAGCGCCATGCACATGGCCCGGCCACCCGCCAGCGTGGTGGCATAGGTGACTTTGTGTTGCAAGGCCTGGCGCCGGATGACGTAGGAATCCGCAATCGCCTGGCGCCCTTCCGTGGTGTTGACGATCAAGGTGATTTCATCGTTCTTGATCATATCCACGATATGGGGACGACCCTCATCCACTTTGTTGACCACCTCGCACGGAACCCCGGCCACGGACAGCACCTCCGCCGTACCGCGGGTGGAACAGACCTGGAAGCCCAGTTCAACCAGATCGCGGGCGATTCTGACCACCCCGCCTTTGTCGGCATCACGCACGCTGACGAAGGCCTTGCCACTCGAAGGCAACAGCACGCCGGCGCCGCGCTGGGCCTTGGCGAAGGCCTCGGCAAAGGTGCGTCCGACGCCCATGACCTCGCCGGTGGATTTCATCTCCGGACCGAGAATAGGGTCCACGCCGGGGAACTTCACAAACGGAAACACGGCCTCCTTGACGCTGAAATACTTGGGCACGATCTCGCTGCTAAACCCCTGCTGCGCCAGTGTCTGGCCGGCCATACAACGGGCCGCGACCTTGGCCAGCGGCTTACCCACCGCCTTGGAGACGAAGGGCACGGTGCGCGAGGCGCGCGGATTCACCTCGATAACATAGATCTCGTCGTCCTGGATGGCAAACTGCACATTCATCAGACCGATCACGTTGAGCTCGCGCGCCATTTTGACCACCTGCTCACGCAGCTCGGCCTGGTGCTCGGCGGAGACGCTGTAGGGCGGCAGCGAACAGGCCGAGTCGCCGGAATGGACGCCGGCTTGTTCGATGTGTTCCATCAGGCCGCCGATGACGACATCTTTGCCGTCGCTGACAGCGTCCACATCCAGCTCCACGGCATTATCCAGAAAACGGTCCAGCAGAATGGGCGAATCATTGGAGACCTTGACCGCGTTCTGCATATAGTTGAGCAGTCCTTCTTCGCTGTAGACGATCTCCATGGCCCGACCGCCCAATACATACGAGGGCCGTACCACCAGAGGAAAGCCCATCTCGCGCGCCGCCTCCACCGCCGCTTCGGCGTTGCGGGCGGTGCAGTTGGGCGGCTGGCGCAGACCGAGCTTTTCCAGCATCTTCTGGAAGCGCTCGCGGTCTTCGGCCAGATCGATGGAGTCGGGCGTCGTCCCGATGATGGGCGCGCCGGCGGCCTCCAGAGGGCGAGCCAGCTTGAGCGGCGTCTGGCCGCCATACTGGACAATAATGCCCTTGGGGTTTTCCTTGCGCACGATCTCCAATACGTCTTCCAGGGTCAGCGGTTCGAAGTAGAGCCGATCCGAGGTGTCGTAGTCGGTGGAGACCGTCTCCGGATTGCAGTTGACCATGATGGTTTCATAACCGTCCTCGCGCATGGCCAACGCGGCATGGACGCAACAATAGTCGAATTCGATGCCCTGTCCGATACGATTAGGACCGCCGCCCAGGACCATGATCTTGTCCTTGCCGGTGGGATCGGACTCGCATTCCTCTTCATAAGTGGAATACATATAGGCCGTCGCCGTGGCGAATTCCGCGGCGCAGGAATCCACACGCTTGTAGACCGGATGCACATCCTGATCATGGCGCAGCTTGCGGATCTCATCCTCATCGGTATCCAGCAGCGTGGCCAGGCGGCGATCGGAAAAGCCCTTACGCTTCAGGCTATACAGACGCGACTTGGTCAATGCGCTGACACCCTGCTCCTTGACCAGTTTTTCCTCTTTGACCAGGTCCTCGATCTGCACCAAAAACCAGGGGTCGATCATGCTGTGCTCGTGCACCTCTTCCACCGACCAGCCGAGACGGAAACCCTCGGCGACATACCAAAGCCGTTCGGGGCCGGGGATACGCAGTTCCTGGCGCAGCTTCGACAGGGCATCCTCGGCGCTGATGTTGGCGAAATCCATAATATCGTCCAAGCCGTCGACGCCCGTCTCCAAACCGCGCAAGGCCTTTTGCAGGGACTCCTGCTGAGTGCGGCCGATAGCCATCACCTCGCCCACCGACTTCATCTGGGTGCCCAGCACCGGCTGCGCCTGCGGGAATTTCTCGAAGGTAAAACGCGGCACCTTGGTGACCACATAGTCCAGAGTCGGCTCGAACGAGGCCGGCGTCGCGCCGCCGGTAATTTCATTGCGCAATTCGTCCAGGGTGTAGCCCACGGCCAGCTTGGCCGCCACCTTGGCGATGGGGAAGCCGGTGGCCTTGGACGCCAAGGCCGATGAACGCGACACGCGTGGATTCATTTCGATAACGATCATGCGACCGTCGACCGGATTGATGGCGAACTGGACGTTGGAACCGCCGGTATCAACGCCGATCTCGCGCAGCACCGCCAATGAGGCGTCACGCATGATCTGGTATTCCTTGTCCGTCAGGGTCTGGGCCGGGGCGACGGTGATGGAGTCGCCGGTATGTACGCCCATGGGGTCGAGATTCTCGATGGAGCAGACGATGATGCAGTTGTCCTGATGGTCGCGCACCACCTCCATCTCGAATTCTTTCCAACCGATAATGGATTCCTCGATCAACAATTCGTTGGTAGGCGACAAGTCCAGACCGCGCTCGCAGATCTCGACGAACTCTTCTTTGTTATAGGCGATGCCGCCGCCGCTGCCGCCCATGGTGAAAGAGGGGCGGATGATGGTGGGAAAGCCGACGGTCTCTTGAACCTTGAAGGCCTCTTCCATGTTGTGGGCCACGGCCGAGGTGGGCAGGTCCAGACCGATCTTGCGCATGGCCTGGGCGAAGCGGTCGCGGTCTTCGGCCTTATCGATGGCGTCTTTGCTGGCGCCGATCAGTTCCACGCCGTATTTCTGCAACACCCCCTGCTTGTCCAGATCCAGGGCACAATTCAGCGCCGTCTGACCGCCCATGGTGGGCAGCAAAGCGTCCGGCTTTTCCTGTTCGATGATCTTGGCCAGGGTCTGCCAGGTGATGGGCTCGATGTAGGTGGCATCGGCCATCTCCGGATCGGTCATGATGGTGGCCGGATTAGAGTTGACCAGGATGACGCGATAGCCCTCTTCGCGCAGCGCCTTACAGGCCTGGGCGCCGGAGTAGTCGAACTCGCAGGCTTGACCGATGACGATGGGGCCGGCGCCGATAATCAGGATGCTTTCGATGTCAGTACGTTTTGGCATTTTTTAACTCTGAATAAAATTTAGTCCGCGCATGAACGCGGATGGACTCAAATTAAAAACACTCCCAGCTTCCCCCTTTTTTAAAGGGGGGATTGAGGGGGATTTAAAGGTTTGGAGCTGTTAGCCATAAATCTCCCCCAGCCCCTCTTTAGAAAAGAGGGGAGCCTTATATGCGTCCATCCGCGTTCATTCGCGGACTGATCGCATTAATTCAATAAAATGGTCAAACAGCGGCGCCGCATCATGCGGCCCCGGGCTTGCCTCGGGATGCCCCTGAAAACTAAACGCCGGCGCATCGGTGCGATGGATGCCCTGCAGGGTGCCGTCGAATAGCGAACGGTGAGTGACGCGCAAGGTGTCGGGCAATGTCTTTTCGTCCACGGCGAAGCCATGGTTCTGGCTGGTAATCATGACGCGCCGGGCGTCTTCGTCAAACACCGGATGGTTGGCGCCGTGATGGCCGAACTTCATCTTCACGCTCTTGGCACCGCTGGCCAGGGCCAACAATTGGTGCCCGAGGCAAATCCCGAATACCGGGATATTGGTCTCCAGGATCTCCTTGATCGCTGTGATGGCATAGTCACAGGGCTCGGGATCACCCGGACCGTTGGAGAGAAACACCCCATCGGGCTGCATGGCCAACACGTCGCCGGCGGGGGTCTGGGCCGGCACGACGGTCAGGCGACAGCCGCGGTCTACCAGCATGCGCAGAATATTGCGCTTACAGCCATAGTCATAGGCCACCACGTGATAGGGCAGCATTTCATCGACCGGGTGCAGCGCCGCCGGCAAGCCTTTCTCGATGGTCCAGCTCCCCTGGGCCCATTCATAAGGTGCGTGGGTGCTGACATCCTTGGCCAGATCCAGACCCTGCAAGCCGCCAAAGGCCTTGGCCGCCGCCAGGGCGGTCGCTTCATCCGCACTGTCGCCGGCAATAATGCAGCCGTTCTGGGCGCCCTTTTCACGCAGAATACGAGTCAGCTTGCGGGTATCGATGTCGGCGATGGCGACCACGTCGTTGCGTTTTAAATAAATATCCAAGCCTTCACGCTTGCGCCAGCTGCTGGCCAGCAGCGGCAGGTCGCGAATGATCAGGCCGCTGGCAAACACCTTGGACGATTCATCGTCTTCGGGATTGACGCCGACATTACCGATGTGGGGGTAGGTCAACGTGACGAGCTGACTGCAATAGGACGGATCGGTGAGGATCTCTTGATACCCGGTCATGGACGTGTTGAACACCACCTCGCCCACCGTCTGCCCTTCCGCGCCGATGGCTCTCCCGTGAAACACAGTACCGTCTTCCAAGACTAACAGGGCCGACTTATCCAATTGATCCTCCGAGCGCTAGCTGCAAAAACGGGGTGACCCTTACGACTCACCCCGCCCCTGCGTCTGACAAATTTAATTACGCAAATTCTACTAAATTGGGCTCTGCCTGTCCACGCGGAGCCCGCCGTCTCAGGCGTTTTCAAATTCACTCTTTCAAGCCCAGGACGTCCTGCATGTCGTACAAGCCGCTTTCCTTGACACCCAGCCAGGCCGCCGCCCGCGCCGCACCGTTGGCAAAGGTCATGCGGCTGGACGCCTTATGGGTAATCTCCACCCGTTCGCCCATGTCGGCGAACATCACCGTGTGTTCGCCGACGATATCGCCGGCGCGAATGGTCTCGAAGCCGATGGTGTGGCGCTCGCGCGCGCCGGTCTGGCCTTCGCGACCGTAGACGGCGCACTCTTTTAGGTCACGCCCCAGCGCCTCGGCCACCACCTCACCCATGCGCAGCGCGGTGCCGGAGGGCGCATCCACCTTGTGGCGATGGTGGGCCTCGATCACTTCAATATCCACCGCGTCGCCCAACACCCGCGCCGCCATATCCAGCAGCTTGAGACACAGATTGACACCGACACTCATATTCGGCGCGAAGACGATGCCGACGTCCTTGGCCGCCACGCCGATCTGTTGTTTTTGCAAATCGCTGAAACCGGTGGTGCCGATCACCAGGGAACGACCGGCGGCGCTACACACCTCAATATGCTTCAGGGTGGCTTCGACGGAGCTAAAGTCGATCAAGACATCGAACTGATCAATCACACTGGACAGGTCTTCCACCAGCCTGACCCCGATATTACCGATACCCGCCACTTCACCGGCGTCGGCGCCCACGAAGGCGCCGCCGGGACGCTCCGTGGCTGCGGTAATCGTTAGATCCGGATGCTGATGACAGGCCGTCACCAGATTGCGCCCCATACGGCCGGCGGCACCGGCGATCGCCACTCGTGTCATGATTCTCTCCCTTGGAACTGATCGCGTCGCGTGTTCAGCCTAGCCCGTATCTCCCACCGGCATAGGCGCGGCGTGAACAGCGCCGGGTTGATCAACATTGTTGATCGTCCTGCATCGGCTTAAATCACCTATACCACAGCCGTTGGCCCGCCGGTGAGAAAGGCGGGCTAAAACTTCATGTCTTCGAAAAACTTCTTTACCCCATCGAACCAGTTGCTGGTACGCGGGCTATGCTTGCCCTTACCTTCTTCCATGGAGCGCTCAAATTCTTCCAGCAGCTCTTTTTGCTTGCGGTTCAGATTGACCGGAGTCTCCACCTCGATACGGCACAGCAGATCACCCACCGCCCCGCCATGCACCGATTTAACCCCCTTGCCGCGCAGACGAAACAGCTTGCCGGTCTGGGTCTCGGGCGGGATCTTCAGTTTGACCCGGCCCTCCAAGGTCGGCACATCCAGCTCGCCGCCCAGCACCGCGGTGGTGAAACTGATGGGGACTTCGCAATACAGGTCGCTGTCCTCGCGGGTAAAAATGGCATGCGGACGCACCTTGATCTGGACATAGAGATCACCGGGCGGACCGCCGTTCTCGCCGGCCTCGCCCTCGCCCGCCAAGCGGATACGATCGCCGCTGTCGACGCCGGCCGGGATCTTCACCGACAGGGTCTTCTGCTCCTTGACCCGGCCTTGGCCGTGACACGTGCCGCAAGGATCCTTGATGACATTGCCCTTACCGTGGCATTGGGGGCAGGTCTGCTGCAGCGAGAAAAAGCCCTGCTGGATGCGCACCTGACCGCGTCCGCCGCAGGTGGTACAAGTCACCGGGCTGGTGCCCTTCTTGGCACCGGAGCCGTGACAGGTCTTGCAAGTCACATGGGTCGGCACGCGAATCTTGACCGTGGTGCCGGCCACCGCCTCCTCCAGGCTCAGCTCCAGGTTGTAGCGTAGATCGGCGCCGCGATAGACATTGGCGCCGCCACCGGCGCGGCCAGCGCCGAAGATGTCACCGAAGACATCGCCGAAAATATCGCTGAAACTGCCGCCGCCGAAGCCGCCTGCGCCCGGACCGGCGCCGCCCATAGAGGCGTCCACCCCGGCATGACCGAACTGGTCGTAGGCGGCACGCTTCTGGGCATCGGACAGGATTTCGTAGGCCTCCTTGGCCTCCTTGAATTTCGCCAAGGCGTCGGCATCGTCGGGATTGCGGTCGGGATGGTACTTCTGCGCCGCGCGGCGGTAGGCCTTTTTAACATCCGCCTCGCTGGCGTTGCGCGCCACCCCTAGTACTTCGTAATAATCTCGTTTGGCCATTTATCGCCTACTTCTGGTTTTATAGCCCTCCGAGGGCGTAAACTTTTCCATTCTTTTTAACGTGCGATGACAGGCGCGGCTGGCAGCCGCGCCTGTCATCGCCGGACACCTGAGTCAAACTACTTCTTGTCGTCGTTGACTTCCTCGAACTCGGCATCCACCACATCCTCCTTGGATGACGAACCGCCACTCTCGGCCTCGGCTTGGGCCTCGCCGGCGCCCTGCTCACCGCCCTTCTGGGCATAAACGCGCTCGGCCAGCTTGCCGGAGGCCTCAGCCAGGTCCTTGGTCTTGGCCTCGATCTCGTCCTTGTCCTCACCCTTCATGGCGGTCTGCAAGGCCTCGATGGCAGTTTCGATACGCGACTTTTCGTCGGCCTCGACCTGGTCACCCAGCTCTTCCATGGACTTGGTGGTCGCGTGAATCATGTTGTCCGCCGCGTTGCGCGCCGCCACCAGTTCATGGAACTTCTTATCCTCCTCAGCGTGGGCCTCGGCGTCCTTGACCATCTTTTCGATCTCCTCGTCATTCAGACCGCTAGAGGCCTTGATGACGATGGACTGCTCCTTGCCGGTGGCCTTGTCCTTGGCCGAGACATTGAGGATACCGTTGGCGTCGATGTCGAAGGTGACCTCGATCTGGGGCACGCCGCGCGGCGCCGGCGGGATATCGGCCAGGTCGAAACGGCCCAGGGATTTATTGGCCGTGGCCTGCTCGCGCTCCCCCTGCAACACGTGCACGGTCACCGCGTTCTGGTTGTCGTCGGCGGTGGAAAACACCTGCGATGCCTTGGTCGGGATGGTGGTGTTCTTGTCGATCAGCTTGGTCATGACGCCGCCCAGGGTCTCGATACCCAGGCTCAGCGGGGTAACGTCCAGCAGCAGCACGTCCTTGACGTCGCCGCCCAGGACACCGCCTTGGATCGCTGCGCCCACGGCCACGGCCTCGTCGGGATTGACGTCCTTACGTGCCTCCTTGCCGAAGAATTCCTTCACCGCGTCCTGCACCTTGGGCATGCGGGTCTGGCCACCTACCAGGATGACCTCGTCCACGTCGGAAGCCGACAGACCGGCGTCCTTGAGGGCGGTGCGGCAGGGTCCGATGGTGCGCGTCACCAGCTCATCCACCAGCGACTCCAGCTTGGCGCGGGTCACCTTGATGTTGAGATGCTTGGGCCCGGAGGCATCGGCGGTGATATAGGGCAGATTGACATCGGTCTGCTGCGCCGAGGACAGCTCGATCTTGGCCTTCTCAGCGGCCTCTTTGAGGCGTTGCAGGGCCAGCGGATCATTGTGCAGATCAATGCCGTTCTCTTTCTTGAATTCGTCGGCCAGATAATCAATCAGGCGCAGGTCGAAATCCTCACCACCCAGGAAGGTGTCACCGTTGGTGGACAACACCTCGATCTGATGCTCGCCTTCGATCTCGGCGATCTCGATAATGGAGATATCAAAGGTACCACCGCCCAAGTCGTAGACCGCAATCTTGCGATCGCCGCCCTTCTTGTCCATGCCGTAGGCCAGGGCCGCGGCGGTGGGCTCATTGATAATGCGCTTGACCTCCAGCCCGGCGATCTTGCCGGCATCCTTGGTGGCCTGGCGCTGTGAGTCGTTGAAGTAGGCCGGCACGGTGATCACCGCTTCGGTGACCGGCTCGCCCAGATAGTCTTCGGCGGTCTTCTTCATCTTCATAAGAATGCGCGCGGAAATTTCCTGCGCTGCCATCTTTTTGCCGTTGACTTCGACCCAGGCGTCGCCGTTGTCCGCCGCGATGATCTTGTAGGGCACCATCTTGATGTCCTTCTGCACCTCGGCGTCCTTGAACTTGCGGCCGATCAGGCGTTTGATGGCGAACAGGGTATTCTGCGGATTGGTGACCGCCTGGCGCTTGGCCGACTGCCCCACCAGCACCTCACCGTCGTCGGCATAGGCGACGATGGACGGGGTGGTGCGACCGCCTTCACTGTTTTCAATGACGCGCGGCTTGCCGCCTTCCATGATGGCCACACATGAATTAGTGGTACCTAGGTCTATACCGATGATTTTACCCATTGAAAAAATCTCCGTTGTTAATCTCGTAGTGCAAATTTTCTTGGCTGTATCAGCTGCTTATCCCTCATATGGGGACAGCGCCGCGGGAATTCAAGCCATTTCGTCGATGTTGTTGCCGTTGTTGCCGTTGCCGCCGCCGGGCGGCGTGTCCGAACCGGAATTGGAGCTCGCCACCACCACCATGGCGGGGCGCACCAGGCGATCGTTGAGCTGGTAACCCTTCTGGTAGACGGTCACTACGGTGTTGGGCTTGGCGTCCGGCACATCTTGCATGGACATGGCCTGGTGCAGGTCGGGATTGAAAGGCTGACCCGCCGGATTGATTTCGGTGACGCCGAATTTGCCCATCACATCGCCCATCATCTTCAAGGTCAGCTCGATGCCCTCGCGCACCTTGTTCAGATCGGTCTCTTCCACCTGGGCCGCGGCCTCGCCCAGCTCCAGGCTGTCCTTGACCGGCAGCAGCTCGTTGACGAATTTTTCCAGCGCGTATTTGTGGGCGCCCTGCACATCGCGCTCGGCGCGGCGGCGGACATTCTCAAGCTCGGCCTGCAGGCGCAGCACATGTTCCCAGTGTTCCGTCGCCTTGAGCTGGGCCTCCTGCAACTGCTGCGTCAGCGCCTCGCTGGCGGCTGCTTCCTGGGCCGCCTGCTCGCCCTCGGGCGGGGCCTCGGTCTGCGCCTCCTGCGGCGGCAAAACCTCGGCTTCAGGCTGCTCGTGTGCCTCTGCTTGGTTGTTTTCCTGATGCTTTTTAGTCATGACTTTCGGCCTTTTCCTCCAAACTGAACCCCGTCATAGCGGCGGCCATGATAACACTTAGTCCAAAACTGACTATGGGATATGGGGGTGCTTAGCGCCGATTCAAGGCATAACCCAACAATTTTGCGGTCACGTCCACGATAGGAATGACACGCTCATAGGCCATGCGTGTGGGGCCGATGACGCCGAGCACGCCGAGGCACTGGCCGTCGACCTCATAGGGGGCGGTCACCACGCTGCACTCGTCCAGCACCTGGTAGCCGGATTCCTCGCCGATGAAGATCTTGACGCCCTTGGCCTGCATCGAGTTGTCGAGCAGATAAAGTATGTCGCGTTTTTCATTGAAGGCCTCGAACAACCGGCGCAACCGCTCCACCTGAGACAGCTCGGAAACTTCCATCAGATTGGTCTGCCCGGCCATGACGTAATCGCCGTCCCCGCCTTCGGAGCCGGAAAACACCTTGTCCGCCATCTCGATGGCCGACTGCATCACCGCGTCCATGTCGGCCTTGGTTTCGCGCATTTCCCTGAGCAGGGTCTCGCGCACCGCGCGCAACCCCTTGCCGGCGAAGGCGGCATTCAGGTAGTTGGCGATCTGCTCCAGCTCGGACTTGGCATAGTCGCGCCCGGCATCGATGATCACATTGCGCACATCGGTGGAGCTGATCACCAGGATGGCCAGCACCCGCTTGCCCGACAAGGGCATAAACTCGATGTGCTGCAGCGACATGCCGCCCTGGTTGGGCACCATCACCACCCCGGCCAGGCGGGTGACATCGGACAGCAGGCCAGAGGCGCGGCTGATCAACATCTCGGTATTGTGCAGCGACGCGCCCTGCAACTCGTGCTCGATACGTTTCACCTCGGCGGACTGCAGCGGTTTGACCTGGAGCAGGCTGTCAACGAACAGACGATAGCCCTTGGCGGTGGGAATGCGACCGGCGGAGGTATGGGGCGAGACGATCAGGCCCAGTGCTTCCAGGTCAGCCATCACATTGCGCACCGTGGCCGCACTGATGTCGAGTCCTGAGTCATGCGCCAGGCTGCGCGAACCCACCGGCTGACCCTGCTGGATATAGGTCTCGATCAGCGTGCGAAGCAGGTGCTGGGAACGCTCATTGAGACCTTCTATCGCCATGTTGAAACGCTTCTTCCGGGCTGAGATTCGCTTTCAAGGGATCGCGCTTGACAGAAAGCGGTCGCCACACGCCAAGCCTGCAAAAAACCTATCAACTGCCCTGGAGAGTGTCAAGCCGAGCCTATATAAAAAGAAGATGGAAAATCCAGCCCGGTTATCATAGAGTTGGGGGTTATGAAGGCAGAATTTAAAACCATCGGAATTATCAGTAAGTTCAGCGACCTGAGCGTCGGCGCCAGCGTCACCACCCTGATCAACTTTCTGCTCGAACGGGGCTGTAACGTGGTGCTGGATGAAAGCGCCGCCAAGACCCTGCCGCCCTCCGAACTGGATACGGTCGACCTGGCTCGCCTGGGCCGGCGTTGCGATCTGGCCGTTGTCGTCGGCGGCGATGGCACCATTCTTCATTCCGCCCGGGCCCTGGCGGACGCCGACATCCCGCTGGTGGGCGTCAACCTGGGCCGCCTGGGTTTTCTGGCCGACATCCTGCCCGACGAGATGATCGAGAAGCTGGGCGAGATCCTGGACGGCCACTATTTCGAGGAACGGCGTTTTCTGCTCACCACCCACGTGGAACGCGCCGGCGCCTGCGTTATCGAGGGCTATGCCTTCAACGATGCGGTGCTGCACAAATGGAACTCAGTGCGCATGATCGAGTTCGAGACCCGCGTCGACGGCCAGCTGGTCAACTGCCAGCGCTCCGACGGCATCATTGTGTCTACCCCCACCGGCTCAACCGCGTATGCCCTGTCCGGTGGCGGCCCGATCCTGCATCCCAGCATGAACGCCATCGCCCTGGTGCCCATCTGCCCCCATACTCTCAGTAACCGGCCGCTGGTGATCGACGGCGGCAGCGTGGTGGAACTGATTGTGAACACCGGCAGCCAGCCCCATGTGCGCATCACCCTGGACGGCCAGGACAACTTCGAGGTCAACGATGACGACCGCATCGTAATCCGCAGAAAAGACGCGCCGATTCGCCTGATTCATCCGGCCGGCCACGATCATTTTCAATTGCTGCGCGCCAAGTTGAACTGGGGCTGACACAGCGTCGCGATGCTGACCCAGATCTATATCCGCAACTTCGCCATTATCGACCAACTCGAACTCGAGTTGGAGTCGGGCATGAGCGTCATGACCGGCGAAACCGGGGCCGGCAAATCCATCCTGGTGGACGCCCTGGGCCTGGTGCTGGGCGACCGCGCCGAGAGTGACGTGGTTCGCCACGGCGCCGAGCGCGCCGAAATCTGCGCCTATTTCGACCTCGCCCATCTCAGCACGGTGCGCGATTGGCTCGCCCGCCATGACCTGGACGCCAGCGAAGAATGCGTGCTGCGCCGGGTCATTTCCGCCGCAGGCCGTTCACGCGGCTATATCAACGGCAGCCCGGCCCCGCTGCAACTGATGAAGGAGTTGGGCGAAATGCTGGTGGATATCCACGGCCAGCATCAGCACCAATCCCTGCTCAAACCCGGCGTCCAACGCCTGCTACTGGACGATTACGCGGATCACAAGGCGCTGGTGGAGCAGGTCCGCACACTGCAGCGGCGCTGGCAAGAGGCCAGCGAAAAGCTGGAGGCGCTGCGCGACAACGCACGCGCAAAAGACGCCCGCCTGGAACTGCTGCGCTATCACGTAAAGGAACTGGAGGCCCTCGACCTGGATGAGGGTGAACTGGAACAACTCGATGAAGAACAACGCCGCCTGGCTAACGGCGGCAAACTACTGGAGCAATGCGGCGCGGCCCTGGAGGCCCTCTACGAGCGCGACGAAGGCAATGCCCTGCAGCTGATCAACCAGCACCTCGCCGAACTGGAGGCGCTGCGCCGGCTCGATCCGCAATTGGCAGCGGTGTGCGACCTGCTCAGCGAGGCCGCCATCCAGATTCAGGAAGGCTGCGGCGAACTGCGCCACTACGTCGACCGCCTGGAGCTGGACCCGGAGCGCCTGACCTGGGTGGAGCAGCGCCTGGGCAGCATCCACGACCTGGCCCGCAAACACCATGTCGACCCCGAGGCCCTGCCCGAACTGCTGAGCCAATTCAGCGCCGAACTGCAGCAGCTGGAAAATGTGGACATCGAACTGGAAACCTTGGAACGCGAAATCGAACAGTTACGCCGCGACTATAGCGACAGCGCTGCCCAACTGGGCCAGAAGCGCCGCAAGGCGGCCGCCAAGCTGGCCAAACAGGCCACGACCATCATTCAGGCGCTGGGCATGCCGGCGGGCAAATTCAGCATCGCCCTGACGCCGCGCGACACCACCACGCCGCATCGCCACGGCCTGGAGACGGTCTGCTTCGAAGTCAGCGCCAATCCCGGCCAGCCGGCCAAGGCGCTGGCGAAAGTCGCCTCGGGCGGCGAGCTGTCGCGCATCGCCCTGGCCATCCAGGTATTGCTCAGCAACAGCCAACGCATCCCCACCCTGATCTTCGACGAGGTGGACACCGGCATCGGCGGCGCCGTGGCGGAAACCGTCGGCCGCCAGCTGCGCACCCTGGGCAAGAGCCACCAGGTGCTGTGCGTCACCCACCTGCCGCAGGTGGCGGCGCTCGGCCATCATCACTTTCAGGTCAGCAAGCAGATCGACAAGGGCAGCACCCGCACCGGCATCGCACGGCTTGACGAGCGGGCGCGCCAGGACGAAATCGCGCGCATGCTGGGTGGGGTGGAGATCACCCATCAGACCCGCGCCCATGCCGAGGAAATGATCAACCGTGCCGCCACGGCATGACGCCTGATGCCTGCGTGGCTGGTTGGGGGGACTGAATCGGCCGCGAAGACTAGGCCGGCGGGGAATGCAGGCTAGCCCGCATTTCTCACCACTCTCCTACTGCGA
Source organism: Candidatus Tenderia electrophaga (assembly GCA_001447805.1). NCBI lineage: Bacteria > Pseudomonadati > Pseudomonadota > Gammaproteobacteria > Tenderiales (SeqCode) > Tenderiaceae (SeqCode) > Tenderia (SeqCode) > Tenderia electrophaga (SeqCode). The sequence goes on along the minus strand of CP013099.1, from coordinate 1,327,462 downwards.
ACGCCAACCCATCTGATTTGACGGGGCGTTCTCACTCCAGCCAGCTTGACGTAGTGTCGACTACGCCTGCACCGTCTTCCGCTCCGAGCACCCCGTCAAATCAGCGCCTTGGCGCTCTCGCAACGAACAGTGGTGAGAAATGCGGGCTAGTTACCCTCGGCTTCCTTCTTCTGGCACTCGGGACACACGCCATAGATATGCAGGCTGTGATTGGTGATCTTGTAGCCGGCCTTCTTGGCGATCGCCTTTTGGCGCTCCTCGATGGTGTCATCGACAAACTCATCCACCCGGCCGCAGGAGATGCACAGCATATGATCGTGATGCTCGCCCTGGTCCAGCTCGAACACCGAATGGCCGCCCTCGAAGTGATGACGCTCCACCAGGCCGGCGGCTTCGAACTGGGTCAATACCCGGTAGACGGTGGCCAGGCCGATGTCTTCGTTACTGTCCAGCAGGGCCTTGTAGACATCCTCGGCGCGCATGTGTTGATCCTTGTGCGCCTCCAGGATTTCCAGAATCTTGAGCCGGGGCACGGTCGCCTTCAGCCCCGCCTTTTTTAATTCTTGTGTCTGCACCAAGTTCAACTCCTCCACAATCGGCCACCATGACAGTACGGCCGGGATTGGTGTAAGCTTCCGGCTGCCGAACGGTTGCTGTGGGCAAGCCCTGCTTGCCGCATCAGGCCGCCCGTATTTCCGCCCCAAATAGTGGCGGCGTCCCGGAAACCTCAATAATAGATAATTATTTTAGCAATGCAAAAGCTTCTCATTTCTATCATGTTTTGCGCAACCTTTGTTTTGGGTTGCAGTCCGCACCAGCTGGAAATTCAGCAAGGCAACATCATTACCGATGAAATGCTGGCCCAGCTCAAGCCCGGCATGAGCACCCGCCAGGTGCGGTTTCTAATGGGGTCGCCGCAGCTCAACGATCCGTTTCACCCAGAGCGCTGGGACTATATTTACAGCCTGAGGCAGGATGGCGAGCGCGTCGCCTACAAACATCTGATTCTCTACTTCGACGGTGACACGCTGAGCCGCATCGAACACGAGAAGGGCGACGACTAAGCGCGACGCCGCTCAGGCATCATCGCCACCGCCCTTTTTGGTCTTTTTGCCCTCGGCGGCGCGGCGCCGGCGCACCTCTTTGGGATCGGCCAAGAGCTTGCGATAGATCTCAATGCGATCGCCCTCGCGCAGGGTATTGCTGGGCTTGGTCAGCTTGCCGAAGATACCGACCTTGTTCTCCTCCAGATCGATCTCGGGAAACTTATCGAGAATGCCGGAGAGTTTGATCACCTCTTCCACCGTGGCCTCGGGCGCGACTTCCAGAGGAATGATCAATTGATTATCCGGGCGGGCGAAGGCGACCTCCACGCGTATCTTGTTATCGTTTTCCATAGACATCGGCCGCTCGTTTGACAAAGGCATCCACCATGCTGTTGGCGATTTGATTAAAGACGGGACCGATGGTCAGACCCAGTAATTTGCTGGAAAACTCAAACTCCATCAGCAGCGAGATCTTGCAGGCCTGCTCATCCAAGGCATCGAAGTGCCAGAAGCCTTCCAGATGATGAAACGGTCCCTCCTCCAGACGCATTTCGATCATTTTATTTTTTTGGATGCGATTCGCCGTGGTGAATGACTTCTCGATGCCGCCCTTACTCAGCCGGATGGCGCCGCGCACCAGGTCCTCGTCCCGGCTCAGCACCTTGCTGGAGCTGCACCAGGGCAGAAAATCCTGATAGGACTCGATATCGTCCACCAGGGCGAACATCTCCGCCGCGGAATAGGGCACAAGGGCGTTACGGTTAATGGTCTTCATATCAACGTTCCAATACTGTCATCAGCCAACCCAGCAAACCGGTGGCTTCGAGAAACACAACTATCACCGCCGCAGGGGTCACATAACGTACCAGAAAGCGCCACAGCCGATAACCGACGTGATCACGCATGCGCAGTTCATCCTGCGTCGCTTCCCGGGTCATGATCCAACCGGCGAAAACCGCGATGAACAAGCCCCCCAGGGGCAACATGATATTGGCGGTGAGGTAGTCGAGCAAGTCGAAAAAGGTCTTGTCGAACAAGGTGTAGCCGGACCAGAGGTTGAACGACAACACCGTCCCCAGCCCCACGAACCAGGTCACGATGCCGGCGCCGATACTGGCTGTGGCGCGCTTCATGCCCTTGTTTTCCACCAGCCAGGTGATGGCGGGCTCGATCAGTGAAATCGCCGAGCTCCACGCGGCGAACACCACCAACACAAAAAACAGGGTGCCGAAGAACAGACCGCCGGGCATCTGGCCGAAGGCGATGGGCAGGGTGACGAAGATCAGTCCCGGCCCCTGCCCCGGCTCCAGGCCGTTGGCGAAGACGATGGGGAAGATGGCCATGCCCGCCACCAGCGCCACCAGGGTATCGGCCCCGGCGATCATGAAAGTGGTCCCGGCAATGGAGGCCTTTTCCGGCACATAGGACCCGTAAATCATAATCGCGCCCATGCCCAGGCTGAGGGTGAAAAAGGCATGCCCCATGGCGATGAGAACGCTATCGCCGCTGAGGCTGGAGAAATCGGCATCAAACAGAAATGCCAGCCCCTCGTCGAAATAACCGGTGTTGAGGGCATAGCCCACCATGATGAGCAACAACATGAACAGGGCCGGCATGAGAAAACGAATCGCCTTTTCCAGGCCGTGGCGCACCCCCCGCGCCACCACCACCATGGTCATCACCATGAATATGGTGTGCCAGGCCAACAGACTTTCGGGCGAGGCCAACAGATTATTGAAAATGGCGCCCACCTCGTCGGCCGAGGCGTCAGTGAATCGACCGGAAGCCGCACGAAACACATAAGACAGCGCCCACCCGGCGATCACGCTGTAATACGAGAGAATCAAAAACCCCGCCAGCACACCGGACCAACCCAGGTATTTCCAGTGCGGACTGTGTTTGGCCTCCCGCGCCAGAGTGGCCATGGTATTGATCGGACTCTGGCGACCGCGCCGTCCCAGCAGCACTTCGGCCATCATGATGGGAATGCCGATGCCGGCGATGCACACCAGATACACCAAGACGAAGGCACCCCCGCCGTTCTCACCGGTGATATAAGGAAATTTCCAGATATTCCCCAGCCCCACGGCCGAGCCGGTGGCCGCCAGGACAAACACCCAGCGCGATGACCACTGCCCGTGCATGCTGCTACGCCGTTGTGCCATTGATGCTCCCCTTGTCTCTAATTATGCGCCGGCGACCCTAACGCGGTATTGTCCGCAAAATATCCTTAATGCTCAACTCGCCGGGGCTGAAATCACCCCCGAAAACTTACATTTAACGCCAGTCAGGCTTTATAATTGCCGCCATGGCAAAAAAACCTAAAAAACAGGATAAAAAACCCTCTTCCACCATCGCCCTCAATAAAAAGGCCAAGCACGAGTTTTTCATCGAAGATAAATTCGAGGCCGGCATCGCGTTGGAGGGTTGGGAAGTCAAGAGCCTGCGCGCCGGGCGGGTGCAGATGCGTGACAGCCACGTCTTCGTCAAAAACGGCGAGGCCTTCATGGTGAATGTGCTGATCACCCCCCTGCAGACCGTTTCCACCCATGTCACGCCGACCCAAAACCGTACCCGCAAGCTGCTACTCAACCGGCGCGAGATAGATCGCCTCGTCGGCGCGGTGGAGCGCCAGGGCTACACCATCGTGCCCATCGCCCTCTACTGGAAAAACAACCGGGTCAAGGTCGAAATCGGCCTGGCCAAGGGCAAACAAAGCCATGACAAGCGCGCCACCCTCAAGGAACGCGACTGGGCGCGCGAGAAACAGCGCATTCTCAAACGCGGCTGAGGGCAAACGGGCGGGCGCACACCCCCGTCATCCAATTGTCATACACGTCCCCTACACTCGGGAACACCGAGTGACCCGTGACCTTCATCATGCCCTGTTCCCCCGTGCAACGCCTGCAAACTTCTCTCAGCGACCCGCTCATTGCCCTGCGCAGCCAAATCGAGCAGGAATCCCACCAGATCCTGACCCAGTACTGTGCCAATGAGGCCTGCCTGCAGCACAGCAAGAGCGCCAGGAACTTGGGGCATTATTTAGCACTCCGGCGCCACGATCTGCGACAGCTACAAGACCAGCTGGCGGAAGCCGGCCTCTCCTCCCTGGGTCGCTGCGAGGCCCACGTCATGTACACCCTGAACCGGGTCATCAATATGCTGCAGCGTGACGTCGCCGCCCCCATCGACCCAGCCGACCTCTACGGCGGCCCCGATTACCGCGAGGGCCGGCGCTTGCTGAGCGACAACACCGCCCGCCTGTTCGGCCCGCCGGATGCACACCGCAGCACGCGCATCATGGTCACCCTGCCCAGCGAGGCCGCCGACGACCCCCGCCTGGTGCGCGATCTGATGCTGCGCGGCATGAACTGCGCCCGCATCAACTGCGCCCACGACGACCATGCCAGCTGGCAGTGCATGGTGGACAACATCGTCAAGGCGCGCGCCGAGACCGGTGCCGACTGCGCCGTGCTGATGGACCTGGCCGGGCAAAAGATCCGCACCCGCCTCGACCCCGCCGCCGCCAAATTGCACCTGCACCTGGACGACCGCCTGTTGCTGGCGCGCGACCTCACCACCGCACCCGGCGGCGTCGCCGCCGTAGGCTGTTCCCATGCGCAGCTCATCGACAGCCTGCACGCGGACCAGTGGGCCTGGTTTGACGACGGCAAACTGGGCACCATCGTCGACAGCATCGACGAACACGGCGCCTGGCTGCACGTGGTGCACTGCCGTCCCAAAGGCGTCAAACTGCGCGCGGACAAAGGCATCAACCTCCCCGACACCCACATCCAGCTACCCTGTCTCACCGCCAAGGACCTGGACGACCTGGACTTCGTCTGCCGCCATGCCGACCTGGTCGGCTTCTCCTTCGTCCAAAGCCGCGCCGACATGCAGACCCTGATCGCCGAATTGGACCAACGTCACGCCGCCCACCTGGGCATCGTCGCCAAGATCGAGACCCGTATGGCGGTCAAAAACCTGCCCGAAATCATCCTCAGCGCCCTGCCCCGTTTCCGTCTCGGTGTCATGATCGCCCGCGGCGATCTGGCCGTGGAACTCGGCGGCGTGCGCATGGCCGAAATCCAGGAAGAACTGCTATGGCTCTGCGAGGCCGCCCACGTGCCCGTCATCTGGGCCACCCAGGTGCTGGAGACCCTGGCCAAAAAAGGCATCTCCAGCCGCCCCGAACTCACCGACGCCGCCATGTCCGGCCGCGCCGAATGCGTCATGCTCAACAAGGGCCCATACATCCTCAGCGCCGCCGGCACCCTCAATTCCATCCTGGTGCGCATGCAGGATCATCAGCAAAAGAAGCGCTCCCACATGCGCGCCCTGCACTGGTAGCCTGCAATACCCTGGCCGGGAACTATTTCCTCGCGTACAATGTCTTATCTTCGTAACCAAGGGGGCGATTTGGCTTCGACGTGGATCGCGAAACCCAAGGTGCATGCCGAGGTGCGGATAACCTCGTAAAACCATTCGCAAATTCATAGTTGCCAACGAAGACAACTACGCACTCGCCGCTTAAAACCCGGTAGGGTGCCCTCGGCCCAATGTGTGCTTGTACGCTTGGTCAACCGGGGTCGACTCATACAAGCTCGCCATGAAGCTCGTTTGGGGTGGATTGGTTAAAACCTAAACCAAACTCGCCGTATGTTTTCCCTGCCCGTCGGGTAGCATGCGGTTAAATGAATAGACCGGGATAAGCATGTAGAGCCGAAGGCAGAGGATTTGCGGACGCGGGTTCGATCCCCGCCGCCTCCACCAAATAAACAAGGGTTGCCGACAGGCAGCCCTTTTTTATTTGGTGGCGGTGGTGCCGGGTGAGAGCCCGCGTTCCGGGTTGCCTCGAACCACTGGAAGTGGTTGAGGTACACTTGATGAAGCCCGAAGGGATTCTAAGTGCCGATCCCCGCCGCCTCCACTATTTAAAAAAAAGACAAATCCGTCTCTCCGGGGCCATTCGCCGGGGTAACGGGTTTTCTTTTTCTCCTTTTTTCCAAAGGGGGTTGCGCCCGTTTTACATCTTTCCCTAGCACCTCGCCGCACCATCAATCCTCCCTATTCTCCAGCCATTCTTTACTCTGGCCCGGATCTCAAGCGGCCGATGCGGGCGCACGAGCTGGTGTGCGAGAAGCCGTTCCAGGAGCTGCTCGGGCAGATCGCCAATGAGACCACCATCTTCATGATGCATATCCGCAGGCGCACCCGGGGCAACGAGGTCAATAACTGCAACAACCATCCCATCCGCGCCGGGATCGTCATCGCACTACGCCGAGATAGGTGAAGTGGGATTTCATCCCGCTGAACGGGAAATCAGCCGCCATTGGTTACACCCGTGAGCCGACTTTTGCGGTCTTATCCGGACGAAATCGTTTTACAATCGGCCATTGCCTAAATATATTAAACGACGTTTTAAGTTGGGGAAGTTGCGCTCAGCATCCCCCGTTACCGCCTCTGGCGTGGCAAGAAAACCAATCGCCCATGAGGATAGAGATATGGCCGAGATAGAAGACCGCTGGTTATCAGTAGACGAGATAGGCAAGTACCTCGGTGTCAGCAGTGACACCGTCTACCGCTGGATCGACAAGCATGCGATGCCCGCCCATCGCATGGGCCGTCTTTGGAAGTTCAAGAAAGACGAGGTTGACGAGTGGGTGAAGGCTGGCGGTGCGGCGGACAAGAGCAGACAGGATCAAGCTGAATGAGCAGGAAGAACGGAAATAATAATTCAGTCGATCTGGATATCGGGACCCTCTCCGGGCATCTCTGGGAGGCGGCCAATATCCTGCGCGGCCCTGTCGACGCGGCCGACTTCAAGACCTACATCTTCCCGCTCTTGTTCTTCAAGCGGCTCTCCGATGTCTACGACGAGGAGTATGCCGTGGCACTGGAAGAGTCCGACGGCGATGTGGAATTTGCCCAGTTCCCCGAGAACCACCGGTTCCAGGTTCCGGAGGGCTGCCACTGGAAAGATGTCCGGGCCAAGAGCGCCAATATCGGCCATGCTCTCCAGAAGGCCATGCGCTGCATCGAGCAGGCCAACCCGGACACCCTGCACGGCATTTTCGGCGATGCCCAGTGGACCAACAAGGACCGCCTTTCGGACGCACTGCTCAAGGACCTGATCGAACACTTCTCGTCGCTCAACCTGGGCAATGAGCACTGCAAGGCGGACATTCTCGGCCAGGCCTATGAATACCTGATCAAGAAATTTGCCGACCTGACCAACAAGAAGGCCGGTGAATTCTATACCCCGCGTTCTGTGGTCGCGCTGATGGTTCGCATCCTTGCGCCCAAGGCCGGAGAAACCATTTATGACCCGGCCTGCGGGACCGGCGGCATGCTCCTCGAAGCTCTACATCATGTCAAAGAGCATGGCGGCGACGAGAACCTCATGCTGGGCAAGCTCTACGGCCAGGAAAAGAACCTGACCACATCCTCCATCGCCCGGATGAACCTTTTTCTCCACGGCGCGGAAGATTTCCATATCGAACGCGGCGACACCCTGCGATTGCCCGCCTTTTATTCAGGCGACAGCCTCGCCACCTTTGACTGCGTCATCGCCAATCCTCCATTTTCCCTGGAAAAGTGGGGAGATGATGTCTGGATCAACGACCCCTACGGCCGCAACTTTGCCGGGCTGCCGCCAGCCAAGTCCGGTGACTTCGCCTGGGTCCAGCACATGATCAAGTCCATGGCCCGCAAGACCGGCCGCATGGCTGTGGTGCTTCCCCATGGCGTGCTGTTCCGCATGTCCAAGGAGGGCGAGATTCGGCGCAAGCTGCTGGAGATGGACATGCTCGAAGCGGTGATCGGCCTCGGTCAGAACATTTTCTACGGCACCGGTCTCGCGCCCTGTGTTCTGGTCTTCCGCGACAGCAAGCCCAAGGCCCACCGCCAGAAGGTGCTGTTCATCGACGCCTCCAAGGAGTTCAAGACCGGTCGCGCCCAGAACGAGCTACTGCCGGAACACGTGGACAACATCCATCGCTGGTACGAGGGCTATCAGGATGTGGAAGGGATCTGCCGGGTGGTCACGCTCGACGAGATCCGCGAGAACGATTTCAACCTGAACATCCCCCGCTACGTGGAGCCGGTGATCGAGGAAGAATCCATGACCATCGATCAGGCCATCGTCAACCTCAAGGAATCGTTGCAGGCGGCGTATGCGGCTGAAGATCGCCTGAAAGGACTGCTGATCCGGGAGGGCCTGCTATGAAGGTGTATCAGTACAGGTCGCCCATCGGTCTTTTCCTCATTAAACCGCAAGCCAACGGTCGCTGGGGGCTGTGGTTCAAGGATGACCTGCTCGGCTCTTATCACTCGGCCATGGCGGCCGCCGATGACGTCTACATGCAGGCGACCGGCGATTACGACTGGGACTCCCTGGATGGCGTCGATATTCCAACGGACATTTCTGAATGGGAAGTAGTAGCGCGATGAAGAAAAGCAAACACATTTCCCAATCGGAGCTGGAATCCTACCTCTGGGGCGCGGCCACCTTGCTGCGCGGATACATTGACGCCGGGGACTACAAGCAGTTCATCTTCCCGCTGCTGTTCTACAAGCGCCTGTGCGACGTCTATGACGAGGAGCTGGCCGATGCGCTGGAGGAGTCCGGCGGCGATCAGGAATACGCCGCGCTTCCCGAGCAGCATCGATTCCAGATCCCGGAGGACGCCCACTGGAAGGTTACCCGCACCAAGGTCAAGAACGTGGGCAAGGCTATCCAGGACTCTCTGCGGGCGATTGAAACAGCCAACCCCGACACCCTGTATGGGGTCTTTGGCGATGCTCAGTGGACCAACAAGGACCGCCTGCCGGATCACATGCTGCGCGAGCTCATCGAGCATTTCAGCTCGCAGACGCTTTCGCTCTCCAACTGCCCGGAGGATGAGCTGGGCGTGGGCTACGAGTTTCTGATCAAAAAGTTCGCCGACGATTCCGGCCACACCGCTGCGGAGTTCTATACCAACCGCACCGTGGTTCATCTGATGACCGAGATGCTCGAACCCAAACCGGGTGAGTCGATCTATGATCCCACCTGTGGTTCGGCAGGCATGCTGCTGTCCGCCGTCGCCCATCTGAAACGGCAGCACAAGGAGTGGCGGAATCTGCGGCTGTTCGGCCAGGAGCGCAACCTGCTCACCTCCGCCATCGGCCGGATGAACCTGTTCCTGCACGGCATTGAGGACTTCCGTATCGTCCGTGGCGACACCCTGGCCAATCCCGCCTTTGTCGAAGGCGACCGGCTCATGCAGTTCGATGTGGTCCTGGCCAATCCGCCGTACTCCATCAAACAGTGGGACCGCGATGCCTGGTCCGCCGATCCGTGGGGCCGAAACATCTACGGCACCCCGCCCCAGGGCCGCGCCGACTACGCCTTCTGGCAGCACATCATCAAGAGCATGAAGGCCAAGAGTGGCCGCTGCGCCATCCTGTTTCCGCATGGCGTCCTCTTCCGCAACGAAGAGTCGGCCATGCGCGAGAAACTGGTCGCCCACGACGTGGTGGAGTGTGTGCTGGGCCTCGGTCCTAACCTCTTTTATAACTCACCCATGGAAGCCTGCGTCGTCATCTGCCGCATGAATAAGCCCAAGGAGCGCAGAAACAAGGTGCTCTTCATCAACGCGGTGAACGAGGTGACCCGCGAGAGGGCACAGAGCTTCCTCACCGACGACCACCTCCAGCGCATTGTCTCCGCCTATCAGGCCTTTGACGACGAGGACGGCTTTGCCCGGGTGGTCAGCAATGACGAGATCCGGGAGAAAGCCAGCAACCTCAGCATCCCGCTCTACGTGCGGGCGGACAACGGAAATGGCAATGGCAACGGCGCGACCGAAACCGTCAGCCTCAAACAGGCCATAGCAAACTGGCAGCAAAGCTCGATGGCCTTGCGGGAGTCGATGGATGATCTTTTTGAGGTGCTTGAACAACAAACGGATCATTTTCGTGATGCCACGAAAATGATCCAGTAAGACAATAGCGTGACATGGGAGAATAGGTGAAACAGGAGAACAAATATGGCAACAGCTAAGCTACTGAGGCAGCTAGTTAAAACAGGATCGGAAGGTAACCATGAAGCGTTCAAGCGCGTATCCGAGCAACTGATCCTGGAAGAGCGAGCCAAGAACCATCACCTGCTGGCGAATGATCTGGAAAAAATTCTTTATGGGCGTCGTAGCACCTCCGCGCCACTGCATTCTGTGTTAAACGACCGTTTGCCTAAAGATAAAGACCGGAACCTTCCACTGTTGCAGATCAAGGAGCCGGTAAGGCGTCTGGAAGACGTTGTGCTTTCAGATGAAAACGCCTCACTCCTGGATGAACTACTGCAGGAGCATCACCGGGTCGAGACATTGCAGAGTTATGGCTTGCACCCAGCAGACAAAATACTGTTTTGCGGTCCTCCGGGATGCGGAAAAACCCTGACTGCTGAAGTCCTCGCTAGTGAGCTTGGCTTACCCCTCGCCATCGTGCGCATTGACAGCGTGATTTCGTCACTCCTTGGCGAAACAGCGGCCAATCTGCGGCAAGTTTTCGATTTCGTCTCTACCGTGCCAATGGTGGTTTTGTTCGATGAATTTGATGCAATGGCCAAGGAACGTTCAGATGAGGCGGAACACGGCGAACTGAAGCGCGTAGTGAATGCTTTCCTCCAGATGCTCGATGCGTATGAGGGTAAGAGCATTCTGGTGGCGGCAACCAACCATGAACGTATTCTCGATTCCGCCGTTTGGCGGCGATTTGATGAGGTGCTGGTTTTTGAATCGCCAAACCTTGAACAGTTGCGTCGCTTATTGTCAGTCAAGCTCCGCGGGCTTCGTAGGGAATTCGAAATTGACGATGCCCGTATAGCAACGTTGTTCAAAGGCATGAGTCACGCCGACGTGGAACGCGTTTTGCGCCGTGCCGCGAAAGATATGGTTCTGGCGGGGAAAGAGTTCCTCAGTGAGCGTCACCTGCAATCGGCCATCAAACGCGAGGATGCTCGTAGAGCACGTACCAAGAGGAGCTAATCGATCATGGAAGAGACCTTTCCCCACCTCACCATCCAGCGGGAAGCGCCGGTCAACGAGAAGCGATCTCGCGAGTATAGGCCACCGCCGCCTCCAAGCGATGTCCGTGGACACGGGCGAGGGCTGTTGCAGAAGCTCGCCAACGCCAAAGAGCAGTCTGCCAGTGATGTGGGCGGTTTCGATGACCGTAAATTATTCCGGTTTACGGTACATAAGGGATTCAACCCCGAGGATCTTCGAAAGATTTCAACCGAGATCGAATTTGTCAGCCAAGAGGATGAAACGGTTGTTATTGGTTTTGCCAGCAATGCCGCTCTTGCCCAATTTGAAGCGCGACTTTCCACTATGGCTAGTGGTGGCGATGTCACGAATAAGCAGGTTATTTATGCCCTGCAAAGTATCGATGGTTGGAGCGCCGAGGATCGCAGAGGGTGGGCTCTCAGAAAGCAGGGATTCCCGGAATCCGATGAGTTCCTGATTGATGTCGAACTCTGGCCCCTTGAAGATAACCACCAGGGACGCGATCAGGAGTGGGCCAAGTTCGAAGAATGGCTGAAGCGGCAAGGCATTGAGAAAAAGGATCAGGTCAAGCAGCCAGGATTGACCCTTTGCCGCGTTCTCTGCAACCCCGATCAGGCAGAACAGCTCCTCCGCCACCGCGATGTACGTACGGTTGACCTGCCTCCCAGCTTTGGTCTGGAACGATCAGTTGTTTTTCAGGATATACAGAATTTCTCAGAGATTCCCGATCCGGGTGAGGAAGCACCAGGCATCGTTGTCCTGGATAGCGGGCTTGCGACCGGTCATCCTCTGTTGGGTTCTGCCATCGGGGATGCACAGAGCTTCCTGCCAGGAGAAGGAGCCCATGACGAGAATGGCCATGGCACCCATGTCGCAGGTCTGGCTCTCTATGGGGACTTCGAGCGCCACTTGCGCGCCGGTGCTTTCGTCCCAACTCTGCGCCTGTTCAGCGGCAGAGTCCTCGACAAAGACAACAATGCAACCGGTTTTGTTGAGAACCACATTGAAAAGGCAGTACGTCACTTTGTAGAACAACACGGCTGCCGAATCTTCAATCTCTCATTGGGTGATGCGAACAAACCTTATAACGGCAGCCATCTGAAAGGACTTTCCGTAACCTTGGATACCCTCTCTCGGGAACTGAACGTCCTGTTCGTGGTGTCTGCGGGCAACCATCGCATTGGTGAGGAGTCTCCTGATGGGTTGGAGTGGCGGGACAACTACCCGAATTACTTGCTGGACGATGCCTGGCGAATCGTTGATCCTGCTCCCGCATTAAATGCTCTCACCGTGGGCAGCTTGGCGCGGCATAACCAAAGCTGGAACAGTCAGACCCACACCCACGATCCGTCAGAGGTGCCGATTGCTCAACCTGAGCAACCATCGCCTTTCACCCGAGGCGGATATTCCGTTGACGGTGCCATCAAGCCAGAGCTTCTGGCACACGGCGGCAACTGGGCCATCAATACGCGGGCCAGCCATTCGCTTATGGAGCGTGTCGCTGGACTGGGCGTCGTTTCAACGAACCATCAATTCGCAAAAGGTCATCCCTTCGCCGTTGATATTGGCACCAGCATGGCCGCGCCACAGGTCGCGCATCTGGCCGCCTCCATTCTTCTTGAACATCCCGATGCCGACGCCAATTTCATCCGGGCGTTGCTCTGTCTGAACGCCTTTATGCCAGAGGCCAGCCAGAAGCTGATCAAACAGGACAAGTCGTTCAGGAGCGTCTGCGGCTATGGACAAGTGAATGAGGAATCTCTTCATCGCTCACTGGAAAATGCCGTGACGCTGATTGCGCGCGGTCCCATCGGGAACAAACGCCACCACTTCTATGAAATTCCCATTCCCGATGAGTTCGTCAGTGGTGGCAAACGCCGTCTGAGAGAAATTGCCGTTGCGCTCGCCTACACGCCGCCGGTTCGATCAACCCGGGTCAAATACCGTGCAACTCGCATTGATTTCCGCCTGGTCACTGCGCCTGATCTGGAGCACGTCACCACCATGTTCAACAAGGCAACCGAGAAGGATGACTACGAGAACATCCCCGAACTGAAGACCGCCACCATTGGCCAGCAGGCACGCAGCAAGGGCACGGTCCAGGCCGATTTCTGGCGCTTCCGACAATTCAACGCCAAATCCAAACTGCGCAACCAGAAGCTCTTTGTCGTCGTGACCCGGAATGACTTTCCCTGGGGTGACAATTTGTGCGACACCGAAGAAGCGTATTCTCTGGTGGTCAGCCTGCGTGACCAGGAAAATGAGGAGGCGCGACTCTATTCAAGAGTCAAGATGCAACTAGAGGCGAGACTGCCTGTGAGGGTCAAGGTATGACAGGCAGCCAACTCAAGCCCGGCTGGAAGATGGTCAAGTTCGGCGAGGTGGTGAAGAACGCCAATCTTGTGGAGCGAGATCCCGAGACCAATGGCGTTGAAAGAATCGTCGGGCTTGAACACATCGACCCCGAGAATCTGCATATCCGTCGCTGGAACTCCGTTGCGGATGGCACCTCGTTTACCCGCAAATTCGTACCGGGACAGACGCTTTTCGGCAAGCGCCGGGCCTATCAACGCAAGGTCGCCTATGCCGAGTTTGAAGGCATTTGCTCCGGGGACATCCTGACGTTCGAGCCGAAAAACAGAAAGGTTCTACTGCCCGAGCTTCTGCCATTTATCTGCCAGAGCGATGCCTTTTTTGATCATGCACTTGGCACCTCAGCCGGTTCGCTGTCACCGAGAACCAGTTGGACGGCATTGAAGGACTTTGAATTCCCGCTGCCACCGCTTGATGAACAGAAGCGCATTGCCGAGATCCTGTTGGCGGCGGATGAGGCGTTTGAATACTGGAAAACATGCAGAGCCGAAGCTGAGAATGCTTACCGCTTGGATATTGCTGTAAGACTGAAAGCTGGGGGGCGAGGATGGGAAGAAAAGCCAATTGGCCAACTCTGTTCTTTTAGCAATGGTAGAGGGTTTAAGTCGTCCGAGTGGTCACAGAGTGGGTACCCGATAATCAGAATCCAGAACCTGAATGGTTCTAGAGAATTTAATCATTTTGATGGTGAGCTGGAAGAACGATGGTTAGTACGACCCGGCCAGCTTTTATACGCCTGGGCCGGTGTTAAAGGAATGTCTTTTGGTCCTCGTATCTGGGATGGGCCTACCGGTGGTCTCAATCAGCACATTTTTAAGATTGAGCCAAATTCAAGTATCGGCAAAAGATGGCTGTTTGAAATTTTGCAGCTCATAACGTCCGAAGTAGAAAAGGATGCACATGGCTTTAAGAAGGAGCTAGTTCACATACGAAAATCGTGGCTTACGGAGCATCTTATTCCCGTCCCACCAGAGGAAGAGAGAAATAATATTGAGAAAATAGCTTGCCAGTGGGATAAGGCCAGGCAAGCTATCGCAGTACATATCGACGCACTGTCTGAATTGAGGCGATCCATAATCAATACTGGCCTCTCCGAGGAGGCACTCTGTGTTTAACGAAGAAAATACGGTCGAACAGATGGTTCTCGACACGCTCTGCGGCGGCGTGACTTCGAACATGGTTGCCGAAGAGCTTGCCAGTTATGGCGGCGAGATAAAAGGCTGGCGCTTCGTGGCCGCCGAGGAGCTGCCCCGCCAGCACTCCGACGTGGTGGTGGAGTCGATGGTGCGCGACGCCCTCATCCGCCTGAACCCGGAAATCAAGGCCCAGCCAGACCGCGCCGACGAGGTGCTCTACCGCCTGCGAACCATTCCGCTGTCGGTACAGAGCGAAGGCCTGGTGCGGGCCAACGAGCTGTTCGCCGAATGGCTGCGGGGCGAGAAGTCCATGCCCTTCGGTGAGCGCGGCGAACATACGCCGGTGCGCCTGATCGACTTCGAGAATCTCAGCAACAACGATTACGTGGTCACCAACCAGTGGGTTTACCCGGTCAAGGAAGGCGGCCGCCGCTTCGACATTGTCATGCTGGTCAACGGCATCCCGCTGGTGGTCGGCGAGGCCAAAACGCCGGTGCGCCCGGCGGTGACCTGGATGGACGGGGCCAGCGACATCCACAACGGCTACGAACAGAGCGTGCCACAGATGTTCGTGCCCAACGTCCTCTCCTTTGCCACCGAGGGCAAGTGCTATCGCTACGGCTCGGTACGCATGCCCATCGATATCTGGGGGCCGTGGCACGAAGGCGAGAACAAGGCCGAGGGGACGCTTGCGGATGTGCAGCGTTCCATCCGCTCCATGCTGCGCCCCCATGTGGTGCTGGACATCCTGCAGAACTTCACCCTGTTCGCCACCGACAAGAAACACCGGCGCATCAAGATCATTTGCCGCTATCAACAGTACGAAGGCGCTAACCTGATGGTGGCCCGCGTGGTCAAGGGCTACCCCAAGAAGGGCCTGATCTGGCATTTCCAGGGTTCGGGCAAGTCGCTGCTAATGGTGTTCGCGGCGCAGAAGCTGCGGATGCACCGCAAGCTCGGCAACCCCACGGTGATGATCGTGGTGGACCGCATCGATCTGGACACCCAGATCACCGCCACCTTCAACGCCGCCGATATCCCGAACATGATCGGAGCGGCCACCCGGCAGGAACTGCAAAGCCTGCTGGCGGCCGATACCCGCAAGATCATCATCACCACCATTCACAAATTTGGCGAGGCGGATGGCCGCCTGAACGAGCGCTCGAACATTATCGTGATGGTGGACGAGGCGCACCGCACCCAGGAAGGCGACTTAGGCCGCAAGATGCGCGACGCGCTGCCCAACGCCTTTCTCTTTGGCCTGACCGGCACGCCGATCAACAAGCGGGACCGCAACACCTTCTGGGCCTTCGGCGCGGACGAGGATGAGCAAGGCTATATGAGCCGCTACTCGTTCCAGGACTCGATCCGGGACAAGGCCACGCTGCCGCTCCATTTCGAGGCGGTGGACGTGAAGCTGCACATTAACAAGGACGCCATCGACGAAGCCTACTCTCAGATGACCGATGAGCTGAGCGAGCTGGATCGTGACGATTTGGCCAAGCGGGCCGCCAAGATGGCGGTGCTGATCAAGGCCCCGGTGCGAGTGAACGCCATCTGCCAACACATTGTCAAGCACTTCCAGGAGAAGGTGGAGCCGAACGGCTTCAAGGCCCAGGTGGTGACCTTCGACCGGGAGTGCTGCGTGCTTAACAAGAAGGCCATGGACGAGTTGGTCGGCCCGGAGGCCAGCGCCATCGTCATGCACACCCAGGGCGGCAAGTCCGATCAGTACGCGGAATGGAAGCTGGCCAAGGACGAGGAGGAAAAACTCCTCGACCGTTTCCGCGATCCGATTGACCCGCTCAAGTTCCTGATCGTCACCTCCAAGCTCCTGACCGGTTTCGATGCGCCCATTCTTCAGGTGATGTACCTCGACAAGCCGATGAAGGACCACAACCTGCTGCAGGCCATCTGCCGCACCAACCGTGTCTACCCCGGCAAGACCCACGGCCTGATCGTCGATTATCTGGGCATTTTCGATGACGTGGCCACGGCCCTCGATTTCGATGAAAAGGCGGTGCAGAAGGTCATCAGCAATCTGGACGAGCTCAAGAAGGAGCTGCCCGGCGTGGTGGCGAGATGCCTGGCGTTCTTCCCTGGCGTGGACCGCACCGTTGGCGGCTACGAGGGGCTGATCGCGGCGCAGGATTGCCTGCCGGATAACGAGACCCGGGACAAATTCGCGGCGGAATACTCGGTGCTCTCCCGTCTGTGGGAGGCGCTGTCTCCCGACCCCTGTCTCGGCCTTTATGAAAAGGACTACAAGTGGCTGACCCAGGTCTATGAGTCGGTGAAGCCGCCGAGCGGTAACGGCAAGCTGCTTTGGCACGCCCTGGGGGCCAAGACCATCGAACTGGTGCATGAGAACGTGCATCTGGAAACGGTGCGCGACGATCTGGACACCCTGGTGATGGACGCCGAGGTCCTCGAAGGGCTGCTCGATGCCAAGGACGCGGACAAGAAATCCAAGGAAATCGAGATCAAGCTCATCGCCCGCCTGCGCAAGCACAAGGACAATCCGAAGTTTGTCGCCCTGGGCGAACGCCTCGAAAAGCTCAAGGAACGGCACGAACAGGGCCTGCTCCACAGCCTCGACTTCCTCAAGGAGTTGCTGACCCTGGCCAAGGAAGTCGTCCAGGCCGAGAAGCAGGTGGACCCGGTCGATGAACAGGCCAAGGCCAAAGCGGCCCTGACCGAACTGTTCGCCGAGGTGAAGAACGGGGAAACGCCGGTAGTAGTCGAGCGGATTGTCAATGATATTGACGAGATTGTTAGAAATGTCAGGTTCGATGGATGGCAGAATACTCTCAAAGGCGAGCGTCTCATTCAGCAACATCTTCGGAAGGTGATCTACGTAAAATACAAGGTTAAAGACCAGGATCTGTTCGACAAGGCGTTCGGATATATCCGGCAGTACTACTGAGAAGGGATGAGGAGTTCGTCAAGTTCAACGCCGAAGCGTTTTACAAGAACTATTGAGGAAGCCCATATTTCAGCCCGAGTTCACCAGTGCCAGGCGGCAGACCTCCGCAATCACCCGCATCGAGTGGGCTCGGTCTGTTTGGCTTCGTGTTGAACCGGGTCAAAGTTTCGACAACTTCACGACATGGTTTCGGATATTTCAATCAGCGAGGGATGCAATATGAAATATCAGCCACCCTACACCATCACCCCGGCGATAGTGAATCTGGTCGCAGAGATTGGCGAAACCATCGGCCGCTACACCGTGCTGGCCGAACAGAACCTGACTCCGCGCCTGCGCCGGGAGAACCGCATCCGTACCATCCAGGCGTCGCTGGCCATCGAGAACAACACGCTCACCCTTGAACAGGTGACCGCCGTGATTGAGGGCAAACGGGTGTTGGGACACCCCCGCGAGATTCAGGAGGTGCGAAACGCCTTTGCGACCTACGAGGCCATGGAGCACTGGGACGCCAGTGTCGAGGATGATTTGCTGGCGGCGCACGAGTTGTTAATGCGCGGGCTGGTGGATGAAACGGGTCGATATCGATCCGGCGGGGTCGGCATCTTCCGGAGAGAACAACTGGTTCACATGGCTCCCCCCGCTGAACGCGTGCCCAAGCTGATGGCGGATCTGCTGGATTGGCTTGCAACTACCCGCGAGCATCCCTTGGTGGCCAGTTGCATTTTTCACTACGAGTTCGAATTCATCCACCCCTTTGCCGACGGCAACGGCCGCATGGGTCGGTTGTGGCAAACCCTGATTCTCCGAAACTGGAAGCCGCTGCTGGCTTACCTGCCGGTGGAGACAGTGATCCGTGATCGTCAGGAGGATTATTACCGGGTACTTGCGGCGGCCGACAGCCAAGCGGATGCCACTCCTTTTGTCGAGTTCATGCTGGGTGCGTTGCGTGATGCCGTGCGCGAAGCTGTGTCGACCGACCATGTAGGCGACCAAGTAACCGACCAAGTAGCGGCATTGATTCAGGCGATTGGGAACGGCGAACTGGGCAGCAACGATTTGATGCAGGCTTTGGGTTTGTCACACCGTCCCACGTTCCGGAACAACTACCTCAATCCGGCCATGGAAGACGAATGGATCGAACGCACACAACCCGATTCCCCGCGCAGCCCGACTCAGCGCTATCGGTTGACCGATAAAGGCCATCGTTGGCTGCAATATCATGCCGACGAGTAATAGAGGCATACTTGCGACAAACTCGCGACACAGCTTGCGGCATAACTGACGCAGCGATCAAGTACCGACCAAGTAGGTTCACACCCCACATTGGGTGAAATTTAGGCAATCCGGATGATCCGGACTGTATATGAGAACTGGAACTGTATGACCCTTGCCTTTGTCGCTGTAATTTTTGGCTTGGCGCTCCTCGTCTGGAGCGCCGACCGTTTTGTGGAGGGATCAGCCTCCACCGCCCGCCATTTCGGTATGCCGCCGCTGCTGATCGGCATGGTGATTGTCGGGTTCGGCACCTCCGCGCCGGAGATGGTGGTGTCGGCGCTGGCCGCTTCGCAGGGCAACCCGGGCATTGCGCTGGGGAACGCCTACGGCTCGAACATCACCAACATCGCCCTGATCCTGGGGGTGACGGCCTTGATCAGCCCCATCGCCGTCCATTCGCAGGTGCTGCGCAAGGAGCTGCCTATCCTCGCGGCGGTGACTGCGCTGGCGGCATGGCAACTCTGGGATGGTGAGATCACCCGGCTTGATGCCGTCGTGCTGCTGGCTGTTTTCGGCGGGCTGATGACCTGGACCATCTGGCAGGGGCTGCGCAAGAAAGAGGATGCGCTGGGAAGCGAGATGCAGCAGGAAATGGACGTCCGCGCCATACCCATCCGCCGGGCGGTCTTCTGGCTGGTGGTGGGGTTGGTGCTGCTCATTGTGAGCTCCTGCATCCTGGTCTGGGGCGCCGTGGAGATCGCTCATGGGTTCGGAGTCAGCGACCTGATCATCGGCCTGACCGTCGTCGCGGTGGGTACCTCGCTGCCGGAATTGGCCTCGTCGGTGATTGCCGCTCGCAAAGGAGAGCATGACATCGCTCTCGGCAATATCCTGGGCTCCAACCTGTTCAACACGCTGGCGGTGGTGGGGATCGCCGGTACGATTCATCCGCTGGCCGTTGGGCCGGAGGTCTTCAATCGGGACATGCTGGTGATGGCCGCACTGACGCTGTCGCTGTTCGTCATCGGCTACGGGTTCCGGGGACCGGGACGTATCAACCGCATCGAGGGCGCGGTGCTGCTGGCCTGTTACGTGGGCTACACGGCCTACCTGATCAGCACGGTTTTCGGCGGGCAGGCATAGCCAATTCAATTCCACGTTGGCAACCGAACCGGCGTCCGAAAACCGGATTCGAAGGTGTTGCGGCTCGACGCCTGGTATCCGGTGTTACTGCGAACCCGTCACCCTCGCCCGGGAAATCAGGGGAGAAATTCGTTTCTCTGGCCGGGTTGGCGGGAAGCGGTTATGCAAGATGACGAAACCCTTCGATAACAGGAACTTTCCGGCAACCGAAAAATCGGAGCCGCGGTCGTTACGTTTTTCGCTTTAGCAGAGGCGTTGCAGCGTCGAGCGCCCGTCTGAGGAAATCGAAACGGCCAATCGGGGAATCCGCTTGATTTATCCTTTCCGGCTCTTTATTTTAGGATATTCAGTAAAGATAAAATAAAGACACGTCTTATTTTAGGTTCGAGGCAGGCAGGATGAAGCGAAAACGCCAAGGCAGATACGTAACCCTATCGACGGTGGGTGAAAAGGCTCAGGCCTTCGTGCCCGCGCCGCTGCCGCCGCGTCCGCCCATCGACTGGACGCCGGAACTGCGCAGCAAGTTCGATCAGGCGCTGCTGGCGCTCGGGAGGCTGGATAGCGTTTCGACTCTGCTGCCGGACACCTCGCTGTTCCTCTACATGTACGTCCGTAAGGAAGCCGTGCTCTCCTCCATGATCGAGGGAACGCAGTCGTCCCTGTCCGACCTGCTGCTGTTCGAGCTGGATCAGGAACCCGGCGTGCCGCTGGATGATGTGCGGGAGGTCAGCAACTATGTTGCCGCCCTCGACCATGGTCTGCGCCTGCTGAAGGAAGGGCTGCCGCTGTCGCTGCGCATGTTCCGCGAGATTCACGGCGTGCTGCTGACCAAGGGGCGGGGCAGCAACCAGACCCCGGGTGAGTTCCGGCGCAGCCAGAACTGGATCGGCGGCACCCGGCCGGGCAACGCGGCCTTTGTTCCGCCTCCGGCCGAAGAGGTACTGGCGTGCATGAGCCAGCTGGAGCTCTTCCTGCATGATCAGCCGGAGCCGACGCCGGTGCTGCTCAAGGCGGCGCTGGCGCATGTGCAGTTCGAGACGATCCACCCGTTCCTCGACGGTAACGGCCGTCTGGGGCGTCTGCTGATCGCGCTGCTGTTGTGTGAACAGAAGGTGCTGCGGGAGCCGATGCTCTATCTGAGCCTCTACTTCAAGACGCACCGTCAGTATTACTACGAGCTGCTCAATAACGTGCGCATAACCGGCGACTGGGAAGCCTGGCTCGGCTTCTTTACCGAGGCGGTCATTGTCACCGCCACCCAGGCGGTGGAAACGGCCCAGCAACTTCTCGATCTGTCGAACCAGGACCGTGACAAGATCAGCGGCCTCGGACGGGCGGCGCCATCCACCCTGCAGGTCCACCGGGCGCTCATGGAGCATCCCATCGCCACCTCGGGCTCGCTGGTGGAGAAGACCGGCATTACTCCGGCGACCGTCAACAAGGCGCTCGGCCACCTGGAGCAACTCGGCATCGTCAAGGAGCTGACCGCCCAGAAACGCAACCGCCTGTTCAGCTATGCAGGCTATATCGAAATCATGAGTCGCGGCACGGAACTGCCGGGCAGGTAGGTCGATTCGATTCCCGTTTTCGGAATCGGCAGCACAGCCATTTATTGTTAAATCTTGTTAAATCTGCCTTATATTCAGCGCAAAACGCGACCGCTTTGTTGCACGGTCACCCAAGCTTGCCGATATCCTGCATAGTCTCCACACCTGGTCTTTGGGAATACACACCGTGCCCGAGTCTGTTTCGTATTACCCGCCCATCTCGACTCGACGCTTGTCGCCGCGCCTAGCGTCTGTGGCTTACCGCCGCAGACGCTGCCACCCCGATTGCGCCCAAGCGAGCTGACCGCAATGCAAGCCCCTTCACTGCCGCAAAACGAGATTCAACGACTGCAGGCGCTGCAGGAACGCGGCCTGCTCGACACGCCGCCTGAGGAACGTTTCGACCGCATTACGCGCCTGGCGCAACATATGTTCGGCGTACCTTTCGCGCTGATTTCCCTGGTCGACGCCAAGCGCCAATGGTTCAAGTCTTGTCAGGGTCTGCAGGCCTCCGAAACGGGACGGGATGTGTCGTTTTGCGGCCATGCCATCTTGGGGGCGGATATCTTTCACGTCGCCGACGCCCGTCTTGATCCGCGTTTCGCCGACAATCCGTTAGTCACCGGGCCACCGCATATCCGTTTCTATGCCGGCGCGCCGCTTAAGACATCGCGCGGCTTGCGCATCGGCACCCTCTGCATCATCGACGATAAGCCACGCCAATTGTCGACCCGGGAGTTGCGCGCCTTGCGCGATCTCGCCGATTGCGCAGAAGAGCAAATCAATCGGATTCAAGTGGAACACGAGCGGCAGCTGCTCAAGCAGGCCCAGCAGCTTGAAATCCTCGCCCGTGCCCAGTTGCAGTTTATCCGTGAGACAGATCGCCACCGCGCCTTCGACGGCTTACTCTCGGATATTTTGAATCTGACCGAGAGTGACTACGGATTTCTCGGCGAGGTGCGCTACACGGCCGCGGGCGATCCTTACCTCAAGACCTACGCCATTTCCAATATCACCTGGGACGATGACACCCGCGCGTTTTACCAGAACAACGCCCCGCAGGACGCGGAGTTTTTCAATCTCAATTCCCTGTTCGGCGCTGCCCTCAGCAGCGGCGAGCCGGTTATCGCCAATGATCCGGCGCATGACCCACGCCGCGGCGGCCTGCCCGAGGGACACCCCCCGCTCAATGCCTTTCTCGGCGTACCGGTGCATCACGGCGGTGAACTGGTGGCTATGTTGGGCATTGCCAATCGGCCCGAGGGCTATGACCAGCAGCTACTCGACTTTCTGCAGCCGCTGTTGGCCACGCTTGGACAACTGACCGTCGCGGCGCGGGTGCAACAACAACATCAAGACGGCGAACAACGCCTGCGCGCCATTATCGAAGGCACCAACATCGGCACCTGGGAGTGGAACGTGCAGACCGGCACCACCGTGTTTAACGAACGCTGGGCCGAGATGGTCGGCTGTTCCCTGGCCGAGCTGGAACCGATCAGCATTCAGACCTGGATGGACCTTGCCCATCCTGACGATCTGGAAAAATCCAACGCCGCGCTGCAAGCGCATTTCGCCGGCGAACTGGATTATTACGACGTGCAGTGCCGCATGCGCCATAAAGACGGCCACTGGATTTGGGTGCACGATCGCGGCCGTGTGGTGAGCTGGACCGAGGACGGCAAACCACTGCTCATGTCCGGCACCCATGCCGACATCACGCAGCGCAAGCAGGCGGAAACCGCCTTGCGTGATCAGGCCGAGCAGACCCAGGCCGTGCTCGACAACATGGTGGACGGCATTATCACCATCAACCAGGACGGCATGGTCGACTCCTTCAACCCGGCGGCGGAGCGCATTTTCGGCTACTTGGCCGCCGAAGTCCTCGGCCGCAACATCAAGATGCTCATGCCCGCGCCCCATCGCGACGCCCATGACAGCTACCTGCGCGACTACCAGGCCACCGGCATGGCGCGCATCATCGGCATCGGCCGCGAAGTGGAAGGCCAACGCAAAGACGGCAGCCTGTTTCCCATGGAGCTGGCCGTCTCCGAAATCACGCGTCAGGAGCGGCCCATGTATGTCGGCATGGTGCGCGACATTACCGAGCGCAAGCGGGCGGAACGCATGAAGAGCGAGTTCGTCTCCACCGTCAGCCACGAACTGCGCACGCCGCTGACCGCCATCGGTGGGGCGCTGGGTCTGGTATCGGGCGGCGCCTTCGGTGAACTTCCCGCCCAAGCGCAGCACATGGTCGATATCGCCCGCAAAAACGGCGAGCGCCTGACCCACCTTATCAATGACCTGCTCGACATTGAGAAACTGGCGGCCGGCAAAATGCCGTTTGACATGCAAGTGCAGACACTGATGCCGTTGATCGATCAAGCCCTTGAAGCGAACCGCGGCTACGGTGCGGAACATCAGGTCAAACTCACTTTGACAAGCAGCCAAGACGACGTACAGGTGAGCGTGGACGGCCAACGTTTCATGCAGGTAATGTCCAACCTGCTCTCCAACGCCATCAAATATTCACCCCCGCAAGACACGGTGGAGATCGCCATGGAACGGTGCGGCAAGTCGGTCCGCGTCACGGTGAGCGACCACGGCCCCGGTGTGCCTGAGGCGTTTCGTGATCGCATCTTTGAGAAGTTCGTTCAGGCGGATTCCTCGGATACACGCCAAAAAGGCGGGACCGGTTTGGGCCTGGCCATTACCAAGGAACTGGTGGAACGCATGGGCGGCAGGATCGGCTTTGATTCGACCCCAGGCCGCGGCGCGACGTTCTTTTTTGAGCTGCCGCTGTGGGACGAGAACGCGGCCGCCTCCCTCTTCGAAGCACACACCCCCCAGGCGCTGGACGCGGCACGCATTCTGGTGGTGGAAGACGAAGCCGATGTGGCCCGCATGCTGGGCCTGATACTGAGTCGCGCCGGCTACAAGGTGGATATTGCAGGTAGCGGCAAGGAGGCACTGGCGGCGCTGAAAAATCAGCGCTACGCCGCCGTCACCCTGGATTTGCTGTTGCCGGATATCAGCGGCCTGGAAATCATTCGCCGCCTGCGCCAACACGCGGACACCGCGGAACTGCCCGTCGTGGTGATATCGGCCAAGATGGAAGACGGCCGCCTGGCGATCAACGGTGACTTCACCAATCTCTCCTGGCTGGCCAAGCCCATCGACGAAAGCCACTTACTGACAATTTTGGCCGGACTGGTCGCACCGAGCAGTCAACGTCCGCGGCTGCTGCACGTCGAGGACGACACCAACCTGCTGCAAGTGGTGCGCAGCATGGCGGGCCCCGAGTTCGAGTTCGCCCGGGCGGCGACACTGGCGCAGGCCCGCACACGACTGGCCTTGGATCGCTTCGATGTGGTCATCCTCGATCTGGTCCTGCCGGACGGCTCCGGCTGGGACCTGTTACCGGAAATACGCCGACAACTTCCGGGTGCCCGGATAGTTATCCTGTCCGGCTACGATGTAACAAGCGAGGACACCCAGCGGGTAGACGCGGTGCTGACCAAGTCCAAGGTGTCGCCGCGCCAGCTGCTCGACGCCATTCGCAGCCATATCCATCCCGCCGCGCAGCAGTAGGCCCCAGCCCACGCCGAATCCGACGCCAACAGATCATTGGCCCACCCCCTCGCCCGCCTGGCGGCGTTGCCGGCCGCGCCTATCCATGCCCCTATAAACCGGAGAAGTTTACTCAGTATTTTTGGACTATAGTGGAATTATTAGGATATCGTGATCCTGAATCAGCGCGCGCCAAAAAGATGCAAACAGAGTGCTCATTACAGTTAAAGAATAGCGCTGCGGGAATAAAGCTATGGGTTCTACAAAAAATTCGGGGGGGACACAAACTGTTCAGAGCGGACCGATAAAATTGGAAGATTCGTTTTATCGCGCGCTGTACCTGCACTCTAACGACGGCATCATGTTATTGCAGAATGGTCGCTTCGTAGACTGCAATCAACGCCTGTTGCAATTGCTGGGGCGCAAACGTAAGCAAGTGGTCGGCCACACCCCCGCGGACATCTCACCGCCGCAGCAGGCTGACGGCCAGGACAGCAAGACCAAGGCCCGCGATTACGTCAGCCGCGGATTGAAAGGCGAACGCCAAATCTTCGAATGGATCCACACTCGCGGCGACGGCAGTCCGATCGATATCGAAGTCAGTCTTTCCAAAATCACCCACCAAGGACAGGCCGCACTGCTCTGCCATCTGCGTGACATCACCCAACGCAAGCGTATCGAAAATGCACTGAAAGAGCGCGAGGAACAATACCGTCGTATCGTTCAGGACCAGCTCGACTTCATCGTCCGCTGGCTGCCGGACGGCACCCGAACCTTCGTCAACGACGCCTATTGCCGCTACTTCGGCAAGTCACGCCAGGAACTCGTCGGCGAGAACCTTTTCCCCCTAATTCCGCCGCAACAACAACAGGCGGTGCGCGACAAGATCGCGGCTCTGACCCCGGCACAACCGTTGGCCTCGGACGAACACCAAGCCGTGACGCCCAGTGGCGAGCTGCGTTGGCACCACTGGCTCGACCGGGCCTTTTTCAATGACGCGGGCCACATCGTGGCGCTGCAGTCGGTGGGTCGCGATATACACGATAAAAAGATGGCGCAAGAAGCCTTAAGGATTTCCGAAGAGAAATTCTCCAAGGCCTTTCATGCCAGCCCCGAGGCCATCATCATTACCCGGATCGAGGACGGCACCATTCTCGAGGCCAACGAAGGATTCACCAAGATTTCCGGCTACAGCATCGGTGAAACCATTGGCAAAAGCACCCTGACGCTGGGTATCTGGGCAAACCCGATGCAGCGTGATGAAATGCTGAGCATCATTCGTCAACATCACTCATTGCGCGACTTCGAGACCAAGATCAGGATAAAGTCGGGCGAGATCCGCGATTGTCTCACCTCGGCCGAGGTGATCGACTTCAATGGCGAGGGATGTTTGGTCTCGGTTACGCGGGATATTACCGATACCAAAAAAATCACCCGGGCACTGGAATATCAGGCCACCCATGATCCCCTCACGGGCCTGTATAACCGTAACTGGCTCAAGACGCGCATCGACGAATTGGTCGCCAGGGACACCCCATTCGCCCTGTTGATACTGGATCTGGACCAATTCAAGGAAATCAACGACACCCTCGGACATCACACCGGCGATCACTTGCTTAAGCAGGTCGGTCCCAAGCTCAAACACACCCTGGAACATCTGAACGGCGAGCTGGCACGCCTAGGCGGTGACGAATTCGCCATGGTTTTGCACGATACATGCAACCAAGACGATGTCGCATCGGCGGCGGCTGAGACCCTAAAGGCGCTGGAAAAACCGTTCTATTTCGAGAGCATGCGCCTGGAGCTGGGCGCCAGCCTGGGCATTGCATTTTTTCCCGAGGACGGCCGCGATACGCACACCCTATTGCGCTGCGCCGACGTCGCCATGTATGTGTCTAAGGAGCAGCGCTACGGCTATTCCTTTTACCAGACCGACATCGATCGTCACTCGACGCGCCGGCTGGCCTTGATATCGGAACTGCGCAACGCCATCAGCGACGACCAGCTGCGGCTTTGCTTCCAACCCAAGATCAACCTCGACAGCATGGAACTGATCGGTTTCGAGGCCTTGGTGCGGTGGCAACATCCGCAACACGGTTTAATCCCGCCGGCCCAGTTCGTACCCTTCGCCGAACTCAGCGAGTCCATTCATCCGATGACCTATTGGGTGATGGAAAATGCCATACGCGAATGCCGCAAATGGCATCAACGCGGCCATATGATCTCCGTCTCGGTCAATCTCTCTACCCGCAATCTGTTAAACCAGGATTGCAGTGAAAAGCTCGAGACCCTGCTGGACCGATACGGACTCGCCCCCGAATACGTGGAGTTCGAAATCACCGAAAGCGCGCTTATCAAGGACCCGGAACGGGTGTTGAAAAACCTCAACCGTCTGCATCGCACCGGCGCACAACTGGCGATCGATGATTTCGGCACCGGCTATTCATCCATGGCCTATCTGAAACGCATGCCGCTGCACGCCCTGAAGATCGACCTGTCCTTCGTCACCCACATGCTGCAGGACAAACAGGATGAGATCATCGTCAAATCGACCATCAACCTGGCCCATAACCTGGGATTGACCGTGGTCGCCGAGGGCGTGGAGAATCGCCCCACCTTCGATGCCTTGCGCGGCTGCGGCTGCGACGTGGCGCAAGGCTATTTCATCGCCGCGCCGCTGCCACAATCAGAGCTCGAGGCCTGGATCAACAACAACGACTGGCATACCGCGAAGACGCGCTCGCGGCCCTGACTCACAATGGGGGTGGCGTACACGCGGGCTTATCGCTCACCGCCCGATAGTGTTGCATGGCGGCATCCATACCCGCTTGCAATTGATCGATGCGGGTTTCATGCGTGGGATGGGTGGAAAGAAACTCCGGCGGTGCATCGCCGCCCACCTTGGCCATGTTCTGCCACAGGGCGACGCTGGCGCGCGGATCGAAACCGGCCTTGGCCATCAAGGTCTGGCCGATCTCATCGGCCTCGCTCTCATGCACCCGGCTGAAGGGCAGCAATACCCCCACCTGGGCCCCCACCCCCAGCAGCCCCATGGCCTGTTGACGATAGGCGGTATTGTTAGCCGCCATCCAATTTTCCAGCAGCGCCAGGGTCTGATTGACCGCCAGGTTCTGAGAGACGCGTTCGTTGCCGTGCTGCGCCAACACATGGGCCACCTCATGTCCCATCACCGCCGCCAGTTGATCCGCGTTCTCCGCCACCGACAACAGCCCCTTGTAAACACCGATATGGCCGCCGGGCAGGGCGAAGGCGTTGACCATGTCTTGGTCGAATACCTGCACGTCCCAGTCGCGGCTGTACTGTTGCACCTGCGGCAAGGCGGTGATGGCATCGGCCACACACTGGACATAGCGATTGATGGCGGGGTCCTCAACCAGGGGCGTTTCCTGCTTCAATTGCTGGAAGGACTGCATGCCCATCGTCTCCATTTGGGATTCGGGCATAAAGGCCAATTGCTTACGGCCGGTGGGGGAAACGGCACACGCGGTCAAGCTCAACGACAACACAACTAGCGACAGTATTCTGGTCACGGCTTTGCTCTCCGATAAAACTCACTGCAGCAACTATACCCCCAATCGGCACCTTAAAGAATGGCGCGCCAGGCGTCACAGTGGACACGGGAACACCAGGCACGTAAGGTAAAGCGCACACCGACAACAACAATGCGGAGGAGATCACAGTGAAGTTAAAGGCCTTAATCCTGTCTTTACTCATCCCCATGAGCCTGGCGCTTCAACCCGCCTCGGCGGCCAGCGTGGCGATTCAACAAATGGCGGAGATCCTGCTGAACATGGAAAACACGCCCACACCCGCGCAGCACGAGGTGCTGAGACAGATCGCCGACGGCACCAACGTCACCGCTAACGAACAGGCGCTGGCCAAGGCCATGTTGAACATGAACGGTAGCGTCAAAGCGGAGGACAAGGACCTGGTCTGGGGGGTACTGCGCGACGTCGGCGCCTTCGAGGGCGAAAAGGAGCTGGCCAAGGTCCTCAACCAATTCGACACCAACGCCAATCCGGGGCTGCGCAAACGCTTGCAGAAGCTGCTGCCGCCGCAACCGAAACCTGAACCAGCGGCCGAGGCTCCGCCCGAACAAAGCTCTGAGCAAGCCTCCGGGGAGGCGACGGATACCGCAGCGCAATAGCATCGGGCGCCGCCCTGCGCCGCAAAAGCCCTCTCAGTCGAGGGCTTTTTTGTGCGCAATACTCACACACTAAACAGGGTCTTATCTTGCATTTAGGGTCCAACTCTGGTGAGATAGCCCACCCTACCAATTTAGTCAGTTACTACGAGAAGTCGATGAGCGGGGAGGACCATGCTGCGCCCAAGGATCGTCTGATCCAGGCGCTGATACAACTGCTGCCCCATGAGGCGGTACTGACCGAACCTGAAGAGCTGCGACCCTTCGAATGCGACGGCCTGTCCATGTACCGGCGCCTGCCCATGGTGGTGGTGCTGCCGGACACCGTGGACCAGGTGCGCCGCATCATGCGTCTGTGTCACCAACTCCAGGTGCCGGTGGTCGCCCGTGGCGCGGGCACTGGGCTGTCCGGCGGCGCCCTGCCGCTGGAAGAAGGCGTGCTGCTGAGCCTGGCGAAGTTCAACAAGATTCTCGACCTAGATGCCCGGAATGCGATGGCCACGGTGCAACCCGGGGTGCGCAACCTGGCCATCTCCGAGGCGGCCGCGCCTCATAACCTCTATTATGCGCCGGACCCCTCGTCCCAGATCGCCTGCACCATCGGCGGCAACGTGGCGGAGAATTCCGGCGGCGTGCACTGCCTCAAGTACGGCCTGACGGTGCACAACATCCTGCAACTCAAGATCGTCACCGTAGACGGTGAACTCCTCACCGTCGGCGGCGAGACCCTGGACAGCCCCGGCTACGACCTGCTGGCACTGATGACCGGTTCGGAAGGCATGCTCGGCGTCATCGTCGAGGTGACGGTGAAACTGCTGCCCAAACCGGAACGGGCCCAGGTGGTGTTGGCCGCCTTCGACGATGTGGCCCGAGCGGGCGAGGCGGTGGGCGCCATCATCGCCGCCGGCATCATCCCCGCCGGGCTGGAGATGATGGACCGGCTGGCCATCCAGGCGGCCGAGGATTTCGTCCATGCCGGCTATCCGCGCGACGCCGAGGCGATCCTGCTGTGCGAGCTGGACGGCACCAATGCCGAGGTCTCGGAACAGATCATGACCGTGCGCCGGGTGCTCAAGGAACGCGGCGCCACCGAGGTGCGCACCGCCCGCGACGAGGCCGAGCGCCAGCTGTTCTGGAAGGGACGCAAGTCGGCGTTTCCCGCGGTGGGGCGCATCGCGCCCGACTATTACTGCATGGACGGCACCATCCCGCGGCGCCAGCTGCCCGAGGTGCTGCGCCGCATCAGCCAACTTTCACAAGATTTCCAGCTGCCGGTGGCCAATGTCTTCCACGCCGGCGACGGCAACCTGCACCCGCTGATCCTGTTTGACGCCAACCAGCCCGGCGAGCTGGAGCGCACCGAAGCATTCGGCCGTAAAATCCTGGAACTGTGCGTGGACGTGGGCGGCACCATCACCGGCGAACACGGGGTGGGCATGGAGAAGATCGATCAGATGTGCGTCCAGTTCCGCAGCGCCGAGCTGAGTCAGTTCCACGCCCTCAAGGCGGCCTTCGATCCGGACGGCCTGCTCAACCCCGGCAAGGCCGTGCCCACCCTGCACCGCTGTGCCGAATTCGGCGCCATGCATGTCCACAAGGGCCAGCTGCCCCACCCCGAGTTGGAGCGTTTTTGATGGTCGAACACGATCTGAGCGCGGCGCTGCAACAGCAGGTGCAGCAGGCGGCGCAGGAAAAGCGCCCCTTGAACATCGTCGGCGGCGGCAGCAAGGCCATGCTCGGCCGCATCGCCGCGGGCGAGACCTTGGATGTGAGCGGCCAACGCGGCATTGTCGATTACGATCCGCGCGAGCTGGTGCTCAGCGCCCGCGCCGGCACGCCCTTAGCAGAGATCGAGCAGGCCCTCGCCGACAACAATCAGATGCTCGCCTTCGAGCCCCCCCATTTCGCCGCCAGCGCCACCCTGGGCGGCACCGTCGCCTGCGGCCTCTCCGGCCCGCGCCGCCCCTACGTCGGCGCGGCGCGCGATTTCGTACTCGGTTGCCAGCTGCTCAACGGCAAGGGCGAGATCCTGCGCTTCGGCGGCCAGGTGATGAAAAATGTCGCCGGTTACGACGTCTCGCGCCTGATGGCCGGCGCCTGGGGCACCCTGGGCGTATTGCTGGAAATCAGTCTCAAGGTACTGCCCCGACCCGCCGCCAGCGCCACCCTGTTTCACGAATGCAGCGCCGCGCGTGCCATTGAACTCATGAGCGGTCTGTTGAGCCAGGCCCTGCCCGTCGATGGCGCCTGCTACTACAAGGGCCAGTGTTATGTGCGACTGGCGGGCAGCGCCCAGTCGGTCGTTGAAGCCCAGCGCAAACTGCCGGGCGAAAGCCTCAATGCGCGCAGTCATTTCTGGCAGCGGCTGCGCGAGCAGCAGCTCTCCTTTTTCAACAGCGACACCCCGCTGTGGCGCATCGTGGTGAAACCGGATACCCCGCCGCTGCCCCTCGCCGGCGACTGGCTGCTGGACTGGGGCGGCGCCCAGCGCTGGCTGATCAGCGACCTGGACGCGCAACAGATTCGCAACAAGGTGCAGCAACACGGCGGCCACGCCACCCTGTTCCGCGGCGGCGACCGCGACGCTGAGATCTTCCAGCCCTTGGCGCAACCGCTGCGCGCGTTGCAGCAACGCCTGAAGCACAGTTTCGATCCGAACGGCATCTTCAACCCCGGCCGCATGTACGCAGAGTTATAAGCATGCAGACCCGTATCGATCCCGACTTAAAACAACGCGAGGACGTCGCCGAGGCCGATACCATCCTGCGCGCCTGCGTCCACTGCGGCTTCTGCACCGCCACCTGCCCCACCTATCAACTGCTGGGTTCTGAGCTGGACGGCCCGCGCGGCCGCATTTACTTGATCAAAGATCTGCTTGAAGGCAGAGAGGCCACGGAGAAGACGCGCCTGCACCTAGACCGCTGTCTCACCTGCCGCGCCTGCGAGACCACCTGCCCCTCGGGTGTGCGCTACGGTCGACTGGTGGAGATCGGTCGTGACCTGGTGGAGGAAAAGACCGAGCGGCCGCTGGGCGAACGCATACTGCGCAAGGCCTTGCTTGAAGTCCTGCCCGACACCAAGCGTTTCAATCTGGTGCTCAAGATCGGACGCCTGCTGAGGCCGTTGCTGCCCGCCACGCTGAAGAAAAAACTGCCGCCACAAAAGACCGCCGCGCCCCGGCCCACCACCCGACACGCGCGCCGCATGCTGACCCTGGAGGGCTGCGTGCAACCACTCACCACCCCCAACACCAACGCCGCCGCGGCACGGGTATTGGATCGGCTCGGCATCTCGCTCATCAGCGCCGAGCGGGCCGGTTGCTGCGGCGCCGTCAATCAGCACTTGTCGGATACGGAAACCGCCAAACAGCGCATGCGCAATAACATCGACGCCTGGTGGCCCCAGGTGCAAGACGGCGCGGAGGCCATCGTGCTCAGCGCCAGCGCCTGTGGCCTGATGGTGAAGGAGTACGGCCAAGTATTAAAGAATGATCCCGATTATGCCGGCAAGGCCCGGCATATCAGCAGCATGACTCGCGACCTGAGCGAAGTGCTGCGCGACGAGGATCTGAGTGAATTCAAGCATGTCGGCAAGGGCATCCAGGCGGCCTATCATTCTTCCTGTACCTTGCAACACGGCCAGCAGCTCGGCGGCGCGGTGGAAGCCATCCTGCAGCGCTGCGGCTACGCATTAACGCCGGTACCCGACAGCCATCTGTGCTGCGGCGCCGCCGGCACCTACACGATTCTGCAACCCCAGTTGTCGCAGCAATTGCTGCACAACAAACTCGAAGCACTGCAGGGCGGCCAGCCCGATGTCATCGCCACGGCCAACGTGGGCTGCCAGCTGCATCTGGAGAGCGAGGCAGGGATTCCTGTAAAACACTGGATAGAGTTATTGGATCAAGCTTAATTTCGATAAACGCAACGGAGACAAACATCATGACCACAAAATCCTTCCATCCCCCGCAGCGCACCCTGATGGGCCCGGGTCCCTCGGACGTCAACCCGCGCATCCTGGAGGCCATGTCACGCCCCACCATCGGCCACCTCGATCCCGTCTTCGTCGCCATGATGGACGAGATGAAGGAGCTGCTGAAATACGCCTTTCAGACCCAGAACGAACTCACCATGCCGGTCTCGGCGCCGGGCTCCGCCGGCATGGAGACCTGCTTCGTCAATCTGGTCGAGCCGGGCGACAAAGTGATCGTGTGCCAAAACGGCGTCTTCGGCGGCCGCATGAAGGAAAACGTGGAACGCTGCGGCGGCACCGCCGTCATGGTCGAGGACGACTGGGGCAAGGCGGTGGATCCCAACAAAGTGGAGGAGGCGCTCAAGGCCAATCCCGATGCCAAGATCGTCGCCTTTGTCCACGCCGAAACCTCCACCGGGGCACAATCTGATGCCAAGACCCTCACCGAGATTGCCCACCGGCACGACTGCCTCACCATCGTCGATGCCGTGACTTCATTGGGCGGTACGCCGCTGCGGGTGGACGATTGGGCCATCGACGCCATCTACTCCGGCACCCAGAAGTGTCTCTCCTGCACCCCCGGCCTGTCACCGGTGAGCTTCAGCGAACGCGCCCTGGAGAAGATCCGCAAGCGCTCTTCGAAAGTGCAGAGCTGGTTCCTCGACCTGAATCTGGTCATGGGCTACTGGGGCGGCGCAGGCAAGCGCGCCTACCATCACACCGCGCCCATCAACGCCCTGTACGGGCTGCACGAGGCACTGGTGATCCTCAAAGAGGAAGGCCTGGAAAACGCCTGGGCGCGCCACGCCAAACATCACCAGGCCCTGCGCGCCGGGCTGGAGGCCATGGGCCTCAACTTCGTGGTCCACGCAGAGGAGCGCCTGCCCCAGCTCAACGCCGTCACCATTCCCGAGGGCGTTGACGATGCGGCGGTGCGCACCACCCTGCTCAAGGATTATTCCTTGGAGATCGGCGCCGGGCTCGGCGTCATGGCCGGCAAGGTGTGGCGCATCGGCCTCATGGGTCATGCCTGCAACGCGCGCAATGTCTACCTCTGCCTGGGCGCCCTGGACGACGTGCTGGGCCGCGTAAAGGCGCCGGTGGAACACGGCGTGGCGCTCGCAGCGGCGCAGCAGGTGCTGGCCGGTTAAGCCGGTCATGGTGCGCAGTGCGCACCCTACACCTACGCCGCTCTGATATAGCGGACCTTGGCGACAAGGTCCGCTTTTTTGTGCCTGCAGGGAACACGCCGATCAATGCTATAATTTGCGCGCCTATCTAAAAAAATTATAAGGGGTCATTATTTATGCTGTTACGCAAGGCTTCTATCCTCGCCCTCCTCACTCTTGCCAGCGCTAGCGCCCATGCCGCGGTCGAACCCATCCTGACCACCGGCTATGAATTCGGCGGCGACGAGCTGGTGCAAACCACCACCACCGATTTGAATGCCGGCGGCGGCATCAGCTTCGGTGCCGGACTCAGCTTCACACCCGACCATTCGACCATGAGCCTGCGGGTGGTACTGCACTACTTGTTTAATAGCGTCGAGTTCAACTCACCCGACGGTGACGCCGAGGCCGACAGTTTTCCGCTAGAGCTGGGGCTGTTCAAGACCTGGGACCGGCACGAATTCGGTGTCGGCCCCAGCATCCACATCAACCCCACCTACCAGATCTCATCCAGCAGTCCGCTCCTGAATGGCGAAGTCGATTTTGATAACGCCACCGGCGTGTTTCTGGCATACCACTACATCTTTTCCCGGGCGGAAACCGCCAGCTATACCACCGATACCTATATCGCGGTCAAGCTGCGCGCCATGGACTACGAAACGGGGAATACCCAGATCGACGCCGACAGCCTGGGGCTGTATATCGGTGCCAAGTTTTAACCAGCCCCGCTTTTTCTTTACACTGTGGCGATCGACCGCTGACCAAGGGAATCCGCCGTGTCTGACAAACTCCTGATCTGCACCGACCTGGACCGTACCCTGCTGCCCAATGGCGAAGCACCCGAGTCCGCCGCCGCCAGAGCGCACTTCGCCGCGCTGGTGCAACGTCCCGATGTGGATGTGGCCTATGTCACCGGCCGCCACCAGGCGCTGGTGCTCGCCGCCATCGAAGAATACCGACTCCCCACACCCGATTACGTCCTGGGCGACGTGGGCAGCACCATCTACGAAATTCAATCAGGCGAATGGCGTCTCTGGCAGGAGTGGCAGGACGAAATCGCCCCCTGCTGGGCCGGCTATACCCATGATCGCCTGGCCGCGCTGTTCGAGGACATGGAACTGCTCACCCAACAGGAGCCCGAAAAACAGAACACCTTCAAACTCAGCTATTACGTACCCGAAACAACCGACGTGGACGCCCTGTTGCAGGACATGCAGCAACGCCTACAGCGAAACAACATTCGCGCCAGCCTGATCTGGAGCGTCGACGACTTGGAACACGTGGGCCTGCTGGATCTGCTGCCGCAGAACGCCACCAAACTGCACGCCGTCGAGTTTCTAATGCAGCGCAAGGGCTACGCCCACGACAAAACCCTGTTCGCCGGCGACAGCGGCAATGACCTGGCGGTGATGGCCAGTGAGGTGAATTCAGTCCTGGTCGCCAATGCCCGCGCAGACGTGCGGCAACAGGCCCGCGAACAGGCGGCGCAACACGGCAACACGGATCATCTCTACGTGGCGCGGGGGGATTTTCTCGGGATGAACGGCAACTACAGCGCCGGGATTGTGGAAGGCTTGGTCCACTTTATGCCGTGGACCAGGGCTTGGCTTGCGGCCGACTAAAGATCGTCGTCGAACAGGTCGTCTGACCAGTCGTCACCCAATTGCTGGCGCAGGCGCTTGAGCTCGGACAAACGCTCCAGTCTGCGGCGCACCTCAAGCTTGGTCAGGTTACTCTCCGCAGCGGTGACCGCCGCTTCACTCGCGTCGTCGTCATCGAACATGTCGTCATCCTCGTCAGAGACCAGACCCTCTTCATCGTCGTCGTCATCACGCATACTTCTCTCCTTACTCTGCGAGATAAATCTCAGACCCTTGCCGTGACAGGGTGGTTCCCCGGCACCTGGCCGGTCTCGGCGGAAGTTTTATAAGGTAGAACGCGGATTATTACAATATGTTTTCAACGCCGCAGCCACCTGACTTTTAGGAAAACAGGCGCGTGGCGGCCTGGATGGGGCGAGTCAAACGAAAACGCCCCGGCGCTGACCGGGGCGTGGGGTATCGCGGCGGGCCGCTGCTTACGAACCGATAACGCCGCCGTCCTTGCGGGTGATGACCAGCGTTGAGTCGCGGGGGACCGTCACCCCGTCGAACGGCGCCGGGAAATTCGTCAAGCTCGGATCACCGTTGCCTGGGTGTTGGGTGTTGACGAACATGGTGCGGCGGTCCGGGGTGACCGCAATGCCCGTGATTTCGTCGCCGCTGACCCCGGTCAGCAGTCGGCGCAGCTCGCCGGTGGCGGTATCGGCCACCA
Organism: Candidatus Tenderia electrophaga; assembly: GCA_001447805.1. Taxonomy (NCBI): domain Bacteria; kingdom Pseudomonadati; phylum Pseudomonadota; class Gammaproteobacteria; order Tenderiales (SeqCode); family Tenderiaceae (SeqCode); genus Tenderia (SeqCode); species Tenderia electrophaga (SeqCode). Next base: position 1,290,838 of record CP013099.1, on the reverse strand, counting down.
ACATCTGATTGTTCAAACCGTCCTTCTGACCGCCGTCGGTCTGGATAAACAGGCGGCCGTCGGGATCGGCCCACAGGCCGTCGGGATCGCTGTAACTGTCTTCCGTTCCGTGGCTGTCGCTGGCGATCAGGAAGATCTCCCATTGGAAGGTGGTGCCCAGGTGGTCGTCGCTGTCATGCCACTTGATGATATGACCGTCGGGATTGGGCGCCTGCGGATTGGGACCGGTGGCCGTATCGCGCCGGCTGTTGTTGGTCAGTGTGCAATAGACATCGCCGTTGGGGGCTACCGTGGTCCACTCGGGACGATCCATGGGAGTGGCGCCGACGATATCGGCGGCCAGGCGGGCGAAGGTCAATACCTCGGCCTGATCGGCGAATTTCGCTGCCAGGGCCGGATTGTCAATGCTCAGTTCCAGCCATTCGCCGCTGCCGTCGTCGTGGAATTTGGCGACATAGAGTCGGCCATGGTCCAGCGGACTCTGGCCCTGGGCGCGCATGGCGCGCCAATTATCGTCGGAAACAAATTTGTAGATATAGTCGAAGCGTTCGTCATCGCCCATGTAACCGACCACGCGGCCGCCGCGCCCCAGCGTCAGGGCGATGCCCTCGTGCTTGAAACGGCCCAGAGCGGTGCGCTTGACGGGGGTTCGCGTGGCGTCCATGGGATCGATTTCCACGATCCAGCCGAAACGGTTTTCCTCGTTGATGTAATCGGCATCGGACAGATCAAAGCGGCGGTCGAAGGTCTCCCAGCCGTAGCCGAACCCGCCGGCGCTGAAACCGTAACGCGCCTGCGCCTCGCTGGGCACCCAAGTGGTCTGTTGATTGGTCGCGCCAAAGTAACCGTTGAAGTTTTCCTCGCAGGTAAGATAGGTGCCCCAGGGGGTTTCACCGTTGGCGCAGTTGTTGACCGTACCCAGCGGGACATTGCCGTTAGGGGTCTGGAGCAAGCCATGGCCGGCCACCGGGCCGCTGAAACTCACCGGGGTGTTGACGTGGATACGGCGCGCGCGGTGGCTGCGCAGCTGGCGCCACTTGGCGCCGATTTTTTTGATCTCAACCACGGACACACCGTGAGCGTGCTGGGAGACGCGCACATCCTCCAGGCTGGTGGGTGCCGGCTTGCCGAGCACATGCCGGTTGCCGCCGAACTCATGATTGATACAGAGCAGGCCGTGATCGTCACCGCCGCGGCCGAATTTGCCGTGCCGCAGGGGAAAATAGCTCATGCCGTCATGGCCGATGCCGATCTGTTGCGCCTGGTCGGCGGCGGTGGGCGGATAGCTGAAGGCCGGGCCACCGGGCTCCAGGGGCTCGCCCCAGGGAATCAGGACATCGAATTCATAATCCGGCGAAATACTGGGCCAGGGGCCGCTGCCCTCGGCGACGGGAACCGGGGTGAAATCCATCAATGGCCCCCCTTGCGCATGCGGTCCGCCACGCTCCGGTCTGCCCGCCCACGGCGGCGGCGCTGCAAATGCCAGCCCCGAGCCGGCAAAGAAGCTGCTGGCCGCCATGGCCAGACCACCGGCCAGCACTTTGCGCCGCGAGATATGGACGTTGAGCACGTCGGCGAAAGGCCGGTTGTTTGATTTGTTACTAATGCCGTCGTCGTGATTCATGGTGTTCCTCCGCTCCTTGATATCGCATGGGTGGGTATAAGATCAAGGACGAAGTTAGCAGCAAAATATTGCGACTCGGTGACATTAAACAACGATTAACTTGCACAAGAACAGGCTGGAAATTACAGTCATCGCCCCATCTTCACCCTGGACTCTGTCTTGGCGACGCGCTTCAATCTCATGCTTGAAGACACGCTTGAGCGCGGACTCAGACGACGAATGAAAACACGGTGGAATATGGGTGAGGTTTGGCAAGATGTGACTCCGCGCACTACGGCGCTTCGAACGTCAAGCCCGCCTGTCGCAGGCCCGCGGTCAGGTCCGCCATGGCCTGCTCAACACCGCGCCGACCACGAAAACCCAGCTCGATATGCCGGCCCCTGCCGAGATGGGGCAGGCTGAACAGTTTGACCCCGGGATGGCGGTCGATCAGCCTCTCCATGAGTTCCACCAGCTCGCTCTCGCCCACGTCGAAGACCTTGAGCGACAATTCCTGCAGCGGTTCAAGTTCGGCGCGGTACTCGTGCTGCAACACCCACTCCAGCATGGGCCAGGCCATCTCGGGAAACCCGGGGAAGAAGTGATGCCGCCGCAGGCTGAAACCGGGCACGCGATTGATCGGATTGGGGATCAGGCGACTGCCGACGGGCAGGTCCGCCATCTTGACGCGGTGGGGATAGGCCGCGGCGCCGAAGCGCGCTTCGATTTCAGCCAGCGCCCCGGCATGGGCATGGAGCTCGACGCCCGCGGCCAGGGCCGCGCAGCGGCGGGTGACATCATCGGGGGTGGCACCGATGCCGCCGAAACAGAACACCGGCTGCTGGGCCGCCAGGGTTCGGCTGAGCTGCGCAATCAAGGCGTCCTCCTCGTCAGGGAGAATACTCACCCAGGTCAATTGCCAGCCGATGGGCCGCAGGGTCTCGCGCACATGGTCGAAATGGCGGTCGCGACGGCTGCCATAAAGGATTTCATCGCCGATAATGATCAAACCTGCCTGGGCGCTGCTCACCGCCGCCTCCTGTTCGGTGTAGAGCCGTCACTTTATCACCGCCCATGCGCCAGCCAAACCCCGCCCATGTGGCTGCGACGAAGCCGGTCAAAAACAAAAGGCCCCGCCGTTGCCGGCGGGGCCTTTGTTTTGCGGCATTTTGGCGGCGTTACATCATGCCGCCCATGCCCCCCATGCCGCCCATATCGGGCATGGCCGGTGCGCCGCCATCCTTTTGCGGCTTATCGGCCACCATGGCTTCGGTGGTCAGCATCAGGCCGGCGATGGAGCCGGCATTCTGCAGCGCCGAACGGGCCACCTTGGTGGGATCCAGGATACCCATTTCGAACATGTCGCCGTATTCACCGGTGGCAGCGTTGTAACCAAAGTTACCTGTGCCTTCGGCCACCTTGTTGACGATGACGGAGGGTTCTTCACCGGCGTTAGCAACGATCTGACGCAGCGGCTCTTCCATGGCGCGGCGCGCGATCTTGATACCGATGTCCTGATCGTGGTTGGCGCCGCTCAGATCCTTGATGCCTTGCAGGGCACGGATCAGGGCGACACCGCCGCCGGGCACCACGCCCTCTTCCACCGCGGCACGGGTGGCGTGCAGGGCGTCATCGATGCGGTCCTTCTTCTCCTTCATTTCCACTTCGGTGGCGGCACCGACCTTGATCACCGCCACGCCGCCGGCCAGCTTGGCGACGCGTTCCTGCAGTTTTTCACGGTCGTACTCGGAGCTGGTCTCTTCCAGTTGGGCGCGGATCTGGCCCACACGGGCGTCGATCTCCGACTTGGTACCGGCGCCGTCGACCACCACGGTGTTGTCCTTGCTGATGACGATCTTCTTGGCGCTCCCCATCTGCTCCAGGGTGGCACTCTCCAGGGACAGGCCGACCTCTTCCGAGATCACCTGGCCGCCGGTAAGAATGGCGATGTCCTGCAGCATGGCCTTGCGGCGGTCGCCGAAGCCCGGGGCCTTGACCGCGGCCACCTTGAGGATGCCGCGCATGTTGTTGACCACCAGAGTGGCCAGGGCTTCGCCTTCTACGTCTTCGGCGATGATCATCAGCGGCTTGCCGGCCTTGGCGGCGCCTTCCAGCAGCGGCAGCAGTTCGCGGATGTTGGAGACCTTCTTGTCGCAGATCAGGATGTAGGGATCATCCAGCTCGACCTGCATCTTCTCGGCGTTGCTGACAAAGTAAGGCGACAGATAGCCACGGTCGAACTGCATCCCCTCGACCACCTCCAGCTCGTCCTGCAGACCGGTGCCCTCTTCGACGGTGATCACGCCTTCCTTGCCGACCTTGTCCATGGCCTGGGCGATCAGCTCGCCGATCACGGTGTCGGAGTTGGCGGAGATCGTGCCCACCTGGGTGATGGACTTGTTGTCGGTGCACGGCTTGGAGAGCTTCTGCAGCTCTTCCACAGCAGCGATGACGGCCTTGTCGATGCCGCGTTTCAGATCCATGGGATTCATACCGGCGGCGACGGCTTTCATACCCTCGTTCAAAATACTCTGGGCCAGCACGGTGGCGGTGGTGGTGCCGTCCCCGGCAATGTCGGCGGTCTTAGAGGCCACTTCCTTGACCATCTGCACGCCCATGTTTTCGAACTTGTCTTCCAGTTCGATCTCCTTGGCGACGGAAACACCGTCCTTGGTGACGGTGGGCGCGCCGAAGCTCTTTTCCAACACCACGTTGCGGCCCTTGGGACCGAGGGTCACTCTGACCGCATTGGCCAGGACGTTGACCCCGTCCAGCATTTTGCGACGTGCCTTTGAAGAAAAATTGATTTCCTTAGCAGCCATTACTTGATTCCTCCAAATACTTTAAATAAGTAGTTATTCGACGATAGCGAAGATGTCGTCTTCACGCATCACCAGATAGTCTTCACCTTCGACCTTGACCTCGGTGCCGGCGAATTTGCCGAACAATATCTTGTCGCCGGTTTTGACATCCAGGGCTGCCTTGTCGCCGTTATCCAGCACACGACCCGCACCTGCGGCCACGACTTCACCCATGATGGGTTTTTCCTGAGCCGACCCCGGCAGCACGATGCCGCCGGAGGTCTTCTCTTCGCTTTCCAGGCGTTTTACCACAACGCGATCATGCAAAGGACGAATATTCACTGTTGCGTTCCTCCTAAAGAAACAAATTAATAAAGTTATTGTTACCGATAATTGTTAGGGGGCGCTCGCGGCCGATGCACGGGCGAGCGCCGAGAGTGATATTTGGGACGCTTTTCAGGATTTCAAGGGGGACGAGTGTGATTTTTTTACAGCGGCCGGAGGCCGGGGCGCGCCATCAGGCCGGGGGCGCCGCCGTGCCGCTTGCCGGCTTTTTCTTGTTCTTGCTCGCCTTTTTCTTTGCCGCTTTCTTTTTTACGACCTTTGTTTCGGCTGTCTTTGCCGCCTTTTTCTTCACGGCCTTCTTCACGGCCTTTTTCTTGGCGCCGGCCTTATTCTTCGCCGGCGTGTCGTCAGGGGCCGCAGGGCGGCCCTCCAGCCAGCGGCCGACCACGTGCTTGATATCATCAAACTCCCGTTCCATGACCGCGCTCGCCGAATGCAAGGCCTGACGCCCTTTCTCCACCAACCCCGTCTCCTGTGCCAAGCGTTGATCCACGTCCTGCTCGGCCAGACACCAGTCCTGCTCCGGCGAACCGCCGACGAAACCGCGCCGCTCGGCGCGCAGATAGGCGGCCTCGCGTATCAGCTGGTTACGTTCTTCAAGGGTGACGTGCCGTCCAAACACCGCGGTCTTGGCGGATTGGCCGAGCCCCTTTATCTTGATTTTTCCCTTACTGACATCCTGCGAAAACTCCTGCAAATAGGGTATGAACTTGTCGCCGAACTTTTCCAGTGCGAACTCACCGAACTCGCGCGTACTGCGACCGGCGGCAAGCATTTGCTCCAGCGCATCTTTGAGATACGCCCTGGCGGACTCGTATGTCGATTTATTTAGCGGATCACCCTGGGTCATTACAAAAGCTCCTCTTGAAAATTAAAGAATAGGTACGGTCGAGTCTCAGCCTGGATTATAGTTCACTGAAGGGTATGGTTTCGTACCGGCGGGTGATTATTTTCTGCTGCCGCGATCCCGGGGAGAAATCCCGGCTAGATAGAGTTGCGCAGGCTCAACTCCGGGGGATAGGGATCAAAATAGTATTGCCCGGCCAGATAGCGGTCACCGTTGCGGCCGAGATGATGCTTGAGCAGGGTCACCGGCACCACCAAGGGCACCCGCCCCCGACGATAGGCCTCGATCAGCCCGGCCAGCTCCTGCCGGTCCCGCCCCGGCAACTGACGTTTGAAATAACCCAGCAGGTGATACAGCACGTTGGAATGACGCTTGCGATTGGCCGGGCGCTTCAGGGCCGTCATCACGGCGAGAAAATAGTCCTCGCCAAGGCGCTGTATGTCGGCGCAACCGGCGCGCGCCACCATGCGCCCTAATTGCCGATATGGGTCCTGAGCGCGCGACATCAACAGGTATTTATGTGCCGTGTGAAAGCGCACCAGCGCCGCCGGTGTCAGGCCCACCCGCAGCAGCCTCTGCCAGCGATGGCAAACATAGACCCGCTCGAAAAAGTTCTCGCGCAGCACGGCGTCATTGAGACGCCCTTCCTCTTCCACCGGCAGCCAGGGCTTGGCCGCCATCAGGGCACGGGTAAAGGCGCCCACCCCCGCGCGTTGCGGCATCTGCCCGTCCACGTAAACACGCACCCGGGCCATGCCGCAACTGGGGGAATCTTTTTTGACGATGTAGCCGCAGATGTCATCCTGCTGCGCCGCCACCTCACGGCCGTAGTCCGCCAGGGTATCGGTGACATCCAGACCAGGATCTTTGTTGCCGATCACGCGCGGCCGCTCGGGCCGCCCCACCAGCCGTAAAGACTGGCGCGGAACGCCCAGGCCGATGGCCAGTTCGGGGCATAGCGGCACCACGTCGAAGTACTGCGCCAAGGTGGCGGTAATAAAGGGCTGGTGCTTGTGCCCGCCATCGAAGCGGACCGGATGACCTAACAGGCAGCTGCTGACGCCCAGACGGATCTTCTCCATGACTACAACAAGCCCTTGACGGCGGCTTCCAATTCACCGCCCAAGGGTTCCACCTTGCTGGCATAACTGGCCGCCACGCGGCCTTGCCGATCTATGAGGTATTTGTGAAAGTTCCACTGCGGGTACTCGCCCGCATGCCGGGCCAAGGCGCGGAACAGCGGGTCATCGGTGCCGCGCGCGACGCGGGTCTTGGCAAACATGGGGAATTTCACGCCGTAGGTCAGGCGGCAAAAGGTTTTGATCTGGTCGGCCGAACCGGGTTCTTGATTGGCGAAATCATTGGACGGAAACCCGAGCACCACCAGACCCTGCGCCTCGTAGCGGCTGTACAGCTGTTCCAGTCCCTCGTATTGATAGGTGTACCCACACTTACTGGCGGTGTTGACCACCACGATCACCTTGCCCCGATAGTGCTCACAAAGATTGATACTGCCCTCGCCCGCCAGCGGCTTACGCTCGAAATCCAGAACCTCAGAACAGACCGTATCGGCGGCACTGACCGTGCCGGCCAACACCAAGCCAGCCACCCAGGTGAAAAATATTTTGCTGCTGTGCTTCATTTGCGCGCTCCTCGAAACTCAAAATGAACTTATACAAACATTATACATCATAACATTCACTAGCAATTATCGGATGTTTTTTATAAAATTCAACTATACAATTTATGTACAAATCAATTAGGTACGAATATCATGGATAGCGCAGAAGGACTACCCGAGTCCGGACTTTACCCCATCCGCACGGTCGCCAGCCTCACCGGCGTCAATCCCATCACCCTGCGCGCCTGGGAACGCCGTTACGGCCTGCTCACGCCGCTACGCAGCGACAAAGGACACCGCCTCTACACGCACAAGGACATCGACCTGATCAACCAGGTTGTAGAACTTTTGCACAAGGGTGTACCCATCAGCCAGACAAAGTCCTATTTAAATCAGCAGGCACCCCAGGAAGCGCTTGAGGGCCCCTGGCCGGACTACCAGCGGCGCATGCTCAATGCGGTAGTACGCTTTGACGATCAGTCCCTGGAGGGCGCCTACAACGAGGCCTTATCCCTGCACCCGATCGATATGGTGACCGCCCGCCTGGTGGTGCCGCTGCTGCAGACCCTGGGCAAGCGCTGGGCCAGCCGCGCTGGCAGCATCGCCGAGGAACACTTTTTCGGCGCCTACATGCGCAACAAGCTGGGCGCCCGCTTTCACCATGAGGCCAGCCGCGCCCGCGGGCCGCGTTTGGTCGCGGCGTGCCTGCCCGGCGAACAGCACGAGACCGGCATTCTACTGGCCAGCCTGTCGGTCATGGCCAGGGGTTACCGCGTCGTACTGCTGGGCGCCGACACACCGCTGGCGGAACTGCGCGACCCCTGCCGGCGTACCGAGGCGTGCGGCGTGCTGTTGTCCGGCTCGATGATACCGACGGATGAGGTGTTGCACCGCCAGTTGCCGGCCTTGGTGCAGGATGTCACGGTGCCGGTTTTTATCGGCGGCCAGACGGCCTTGCAATTCAACGACGCCATTGTCGCCGCCGGGGCTATTCCACTCGGCACCGATATTCCGACGGCGCTGAAGCGTATCGAAGCCGAACTCGTCACCCATTCAAGCGCGCGATAAACAAACCGATGAAGGAGTCGCATCGATGAAGACCTGCCTTGTATGGTTGCACCAGGATCTACGCCTGAGTGACAACCCTGCGCTCTACCACGCCGCCGAGGCGGCGGATACCCTCATCCCGGTATACATCCATGCCCCGCAAGAATTGGAACCCTGGGCGCCGGGCGCAGCCAGCCGCTGGTGGTGCCATCACAGCCTCAGCACACTGCAGCAGGCGCTGCATGCCCGCGGCAGCCGTCTGATCATCCGGCGCGGCGCCAGCCAGGACGTCCTGCAACGCCTGATCCGCGAAACCGGCGCCGGTGCGGTCTACTGGAATCATCGCTACGCGCCGCAGGCGGCCAGGCGCGACGCGCATATCGCGGCCTGGCTCAGAGCGCACGACATCGAGGTCCATACCTACCACGGCAACCTGCTTTACACGCCGGGCAGCGTGCTCACCAAAGAACACAAACCGTTTCGCGTCTTTACCCCGTTCTGGCGCGCCTGCCGACAACAAGGTCTAGGCGCGCCGCCGTTGCCGGTGCCGCAACGGCTGGGCGAATGCAGACTGGCGTCCGAAGCCGTCGAGGCCTTGGCATTGCTGCCCGATATTCCCTGGCACCACGGCCTGGCATCAAGCTGGCGACCGGGAGAGGACAATGCCCTGGAACAGCTCCAAGGTTTTTGCGACGCGGCGCTGGCGCATTATGACGCGGGTCGCGACCGCCCGGACCGGCTCGACACCTCACGTCTGTCGCCGCATCTGGCGTTTGGCGAAATCAGCCCGCGCCAGGTGGTCAGCGCCGTGCTTAACGCATTTATGGACCACGCCACTCAGGGCGACAGCATGGATCGTTTTCTCAGCGAACTCGGCTGGCGCGAGTTCGCCTATCACACCCTGCATCATTTCCCCTATGCCACCGACACACCGCTCAACCCCCGTTTTGAAGCCTTTCCCTGGCGTGACGACAAAGCGCTGCTGCGGGCCTGGCAACAAGGCAAGACCGGCTTTCCCATCATCGATGCCGGCATGCGCCAACTCTGGCATAGCGGCTGGATGCACAACCGCGTACGCATGATCGTCGCCTCGTTTTTGACCAAGAACGGTCTGCAGCCCTGGCAGACGGGGGCCCGCTGGTTCTGGGACACCTTGGTGGATGCCGATCTGGCCAGCAACAGCTTCAACTGGCAATGGGTGGCTGGCTGCGGGCTCGACGCCGCACCGTATTTCCGCATCTTCAACCCGGTCAGACAAAGCGAGCGCTTCGATCCCCATGGCGACTATCTACGTCAATGGCTGCCGGAATTGGCGCAGCTGCCGCTGCCTTGGCTGCACCGCCCCTGGCTGACGCCCGCCGATGTTCAGCACGCCTGCAATGTGCGCATCGGCCGCGACTATCCGGCACCGATATTGGACCTCAACAGCAGCCGCAAGCGCGCACTGAACTTGTCCAGGCAATTGCCCTGCGTCACCAACGCTTAGCCCGCGGCGGCATTTCGCGATTGACACATCCCGACACTTCCACAAGGATTGGCAGACTGACCGCGCTTCAGCGACCGCAGACAATCAACATCGAGCGTAACGGAACACAACGTGCTACTGGGAGGAGAGGGGATGAAATTGAGACTGTTTTATGCCACCAATCGGCGGCATCGGGGCGACAACCGCTGGGCGCCGGACGAATACGGCGCCGAATTTAGCAGCGATGGCATGGAGAATCTGCGCTTCGGCCAAGTCACGCTGGAGGCCGACTCTGCGCTCGTCGAGCGTCATTTAAAGCGCAAAAAGGGCGCCCAAACCGATGTAGGCGACGGCGAGAAACTCGCTGACTATCTGGCCAAGTGCTGTTTGAAATCCTCCACCATCAAGGCCTACCACGAACGCATCAGGTCCGATATCGCCGACGCCCATCAACCCAATGCCAAGTTCGGCTCAAACTCCATGTTCGACGACCTGCGCAAGGTCATGCTCAAGCGATCCGATGTACTGGTCTATATCCACGGCTTCAATGTCGACTGGTATCAGGCTGTGGGAGGGGCCTTGTCCCTGCAGCTGATGCTCAACCGGCAAAAATATCAAGGCGGTAAAGACGTTCTGGTGGTGCTATTCACCTGGCCCTCGGACGGCCAGGCTCTACCCTTTGTTTCATACAAATCCGACCGTTCCGAGGCCAAAGGATCGGGGTATGCCTTCGGTCGCGGTTTACTAAAGCTGCGCGATTTTCTCGCCGAGCTCAAGACCGACGGCGCCCGCAGCGGCAGTCCGCTGTGCGATCAGGATCTACACCTATTGTGTCATTCCATGGGCAATTATGTATTACAAAACACGCTGGTGCGACTGCGCGACTTCGCCAACGGCAAGAATCTTCCGCGCTTGTTTTCCCATATCTTCTTGTGTGCACCGGACGTGGATGATGATGTGCTCGAGGCCGGCAAGGAGATGTGCGACCTGCACGAGATTGCCCGCAGCGTGACGGTTTATCACAACAAGGGTGACATGGCCATGTATGTTTCCGACTACACCAAGGGCCACCCGGACCGGCTCGGCCATGAAGGCGCTGCTCGCCCGGCGCAACTGCACCGCAAGGCGCACCAAGTGGATTGCGCCGTCCTAGTCGGTGGGCTGGTGGAACACAGCTATTACCTTTGGGGTCCGGTCAACAGCGACATACGTTACAGCATCGACGGCATCGGTCATGACGACGACACCGTCAGACGACGCAGACTACACGTCAATTACAACAATGTCTGGGAGCTGCGATAATCCTGAAAGCGGCGCCTAAAGGCCTGTACCGCCGGGCACGGCACCGGTATCAGCGCTGCGACATTCGCGGCGGCTCCCACCACGGCCCGCCACGCACCAAGCGCACGGCGGCGGCATGATGCTTATCCGTTGCCCGCGCCGCGCCCGCGCCGAAATCCAGGGTATAGGCATAGTCCGGCCGCCCCATCTTTTCCATGGCGGTCCAGAAAATCACTGACGGCGCACCGGCGAACACCTCGGTATTCATGCGCGGATTAAAGCATTTGCGTTCGACGATGGAGGCCAGTTCCGGGACCACCGGCATGCGCCAGTCGCTGTGGCCGCCGAGCCGCAGGGCGTTGATGCGCTCTACGTGCGCCATGGCCTGCTGCCAATCGAGGTGTTGCACAGTGCCGATACAGCTTGTGCCATTCCAACGCTGCCCCACGGCGCAGCGCATCCATGACAGCTTAGTGTCCTGATCCGTGACCGTATCGCCGTGGGTGGTGAAACGACTACTGGGTGTCGAGGCCGACCGGTCATCGCGGCAACTCTCCGCCCAGGCCGATGAGCAGCAGGAAACAATGAACAGCAACACGAATATGCGCTTCAGCATGACAACACTCCGTATGGATTCTGGCTCGCCCAGGGCGACTAACGATTGCCGCCGACGGCGGTGGGATATCCCGGCCCACTGATGACGGGAATCCCGCCGTGCTGCTCATCCTTGGCCGGCGCGATAGCGACACCGCGATGCATATAAGTGGCATAAGCCTCCATGGCAATCATGTCGTCGCTGTCCAGCGCCAAGGGTTTGCCGAGCATGGGCACCGCAATGCACCAGTTGATCATCTCGCGCAGGGTTCCCACCTTGCCCAGGTTGGTCTGATATTTGGGCCAGGTATGGGGGTTGGTCGCGCTCGCGTCCGGATGGCAATTACCGCAGGCCAAACCATTGGTACCCAAGTCTTCACTGTGCCAAAGGGCATCGCCGCGCGCGACGAAATCGATCAGCATATTTCTTTGATCTTCCGCTGCCGCGCTGCTAAGCGGCTCCTTGGCCTGAAGCGTCGTCATACTAAGCAACACAAGCAGAATATAAATGGCGTTGGCGTGATGCTGGTGCGTCTTCATCGTCCCGTCCCCCGAATCAGAGTTTGACACCGCGTTTGACGTTGTCCGGCAACAAGTCGGAAAACGCGCGGTAGTTCAAGACGCCGTCAAAATTTTTGGCAAGATCGATGGCGTGGGTACCCAAACCGTCTTCGAAATCGCCTGGATCGACACGGTTCATCTTGATATGAGGATAAGGCAGCTCCACCGGCGGATAAGGCCAGGGCCAGGAGGTGGACAGCAGCCCGGCCGACCTGATATTGCCGATGGAGTTGTAAACCACCTGGTGGATATGCCCGTGAATCGCCATTACCTTTTCGAATTTGCGCAGCAGCAGACGGATCTCCGGCGCGTCGATGGTTTGAAAGTTCCAGCGCGGGTAGTAATCCCACAGCGGCGAATGCGTCATGATAATCACCGGCGTATCCGGACTCAGGTTTTTGATATCCTTTTCCAGCCAATCGAGCTGTTTATCATGCACGCCCCAGAGGCCGCATTGATGGCACTCCAGCTCCGCCATGTAACCCATGCGCTCGGCCGGGGTCAGTTCACGCAGCGTCCAGAAATCATCGACGAGAATAGAGTTCATACCGATGATGTGTGTGCCTTTATGATCGAAGGACCAATACTCATCACCGAACATCTTGCGCCAGGCCTTCCCCATATCCAGGTACCAGTCATGCTCGCCGGGGATGATCTTATAAGGCACCTTCAACTTGTCGAGAATGCGCTTTCCTTTGACAAATTCGGCCTCCTTGCCGAACTGTGCCAGGTCACCTGAATAGAGCACGAAGTCAGGCTGTGGCCTGAGGCCGTTCACATCGGCCACGGCCTTTTCCAGAATGGCGTCGAACTTGTGGTCGGGAATATCGTAAAGGTGTGAATCGGTGATTACGGCAAAGGTAAACGGTGAAATGGTTTTGGTGGTGGCTTGCGCCACTCCGCCCAAGCCCATCAGGCTGGTTGCCGATGGCGCGAACATCCCTGCAAACATTGTCGCTGCACCGGTCTTTAGAGACATGCCGAGAAACTCACGCCGGGTGATTCTTTTCATTTCATTGCCCCCTCCCTGGATCAAGCTGCGGACGACGGCCGCCAAAAGACCACATTGTTATTCGAGACTTTAACCAAGACACCTTCAAAAAGTAGACGGGGGGCCATACACTGTCAAGAACGGCGGCGTATCCGCTGGAACGGTTACTGCCGGGCATGTACACACTGCCAAGTATGAAGTCATTGCGGCCCAACCATCAAGCCACTAAAGACGTCAACCCAAGCGTCGTCCTTACATAAAAAAAATCCAAGGCAAAGTCAGACTTTGCCTTGGACGCATTCACCTTGACCCGGCGGTGGCTAGTGCCCACCCCCCTGCTGGGTTACCGCCAGCTCCGGCTTCGGTGTGCTATCTGTGATAGGCGGCAGAATCGGGTAATCCACATCGGGCTGATCACCCGTCAGGGCATGCAAAAAGGTAACGATCTTGCTCGCTTCACTGTCCGTAAGGTCGACACCCAATTGGGCCGTCCCCATCACTCCCACCGCCTGCCTCAGGCTCCAGACCTTGCCTGAATGGAAATAGGGTGGCGTCAGGGCTACATTGCGCAATGACGGTACTTTGAATACATACTCGTCGCTGGGCGTTTCGGTCACGGCAAAACGCCCCTTATCATCGCGCGGCAGAATGTCGGAGCCCGGCTTTTCCACGACACCGAAGGGCTGATACATACCGCCACCGATATTGATGCCGCTGTGACAAGTAGCGCAGCCCTTATCCATGAACAAGCGCAAACCTTCCTTTTCCGCCTTCGACAAGGCGTTGTCATCGCCCTTGATAAATTTGTCGATGGGCGCATTGGGTGTCAGCAAGGTAACTTCGTAGTCGGCAATGACGCGGGCCATATTTTCGAAGGTGACCGGATCTTTTTGATCCGGGAAGACCTCACCAAAGCGCTTGACGTATTCCGGCATACTCTTGAGCGTCTTGACGACCCTATCCGGCGTGTTGTTCATTTCCACCGCCGCCTGCACCGGGCCTTTGGCTTGTTCCTTCAGATCCGATGCCCGGCCGTCCCAGAACTGGGCAATGTTGTAGACGGAGTTGAGCACCGTCGGTGCGTTGCGCGGGCCGCGCTTCCAGCCGTGGCCAACCGATGTCTCCTGCAAATCCACCCCGGCGGTGCCAAGGTTATGGCAGGTGTTGCAACTGACCAGCCAGCTGCTGGACAGGCGCGGATCGAAATAGAGCATCTTGCCCAGCTCCACCGATTGCGGCGATATGATTTTATCCTTGGGCGGCGTGGTCGGAATGGGTTCGAATACTTGTTTCGCCCTGTCCATAAGGTCTTCAGCGGCCATAGCCGGCGCGGCAGCGAAGACCAGCAGCATTAAAACAGCCATCACTCTCATCTGACTCTCCTTTTTCTTAACAGTGAATAAACGTCTTTTCCGGTTGACGATTGTTATTTTCCCTCGTCCAGGGCATCAGTGATTATCATACCGGGGCAACAAGGTTTCGAGTATGATAATTATCAATACCCACTTTCCGCCTGCCGTCGACCGCGACACGGAGAAGGTGATTCATCTCACCGAAGATTTAATAGACGCCCGCGACGACACGTGTCAATCCCACGCGCGCCACGGCGCGCAGGCAATGAAAAACCGAATAATTTAGCACTTCAATCCGGGCCCAACGAGGTAAGGCTGCTTGATCGCGGCACGTGCGCCAAGCGTCTTTCACCGGGGTGGCGGCCGAGCCGCGCGCACACATGCCACAAACATTGGAAATATCACGTGCCGTTCGCATCAGCATAAGCGACTGTTTCAAAGCCCCTTTGCACCGCTCAACGGGCCTGCACAAGCCGCGCCTGATTTGACATTCAGGGCCAAAACCTTTTGAATGAATAAGAGCTTAGCGAATATCGTCCGACACGGGAGCATGCTTTCGCTTTCGGCCCCGGCCTGGATATGAGACGAAAAAATGCCGGCGCGCATCGACATGTGCATACGACCCAGACACCCGAACGGCGCGGCGACGGCGCCAGCGTGACTGCGTGATGAATGCCCCGCCGCCATTAATCTAATCTCCTGACTCGCACATGATAGTTGGCGTTCATAATTGTACCGTGAACGGAGTTGAGATAAGCCACCCCGTGTCAGATGACGGAAAACTCGATACAGGACAATATGCTCTCTGCCAGCGATCCCGAGACGGGATGGATCAACCCCACAACAAGCCGCCCAGTCGCCGCTTTACAGCCGAAACGAATTTGCATACACGACCATCAAACTGCAAAGCCCCGCCCCTGCCGTGGCGGCGCCGCGTCAGACGCGCCGCTTTATCCCCTTAGCACTATCGGAGCCGTCGATTATGAGTAACCTCAAAGTCAATGCCACACGTCTGCGCGACGATCTCGCCTCACTTGCGGAAATCGGCAAAGCCGAAGACCAAGGTATTTACCGCATGGCCTTCAGCGCCGCCGACATGCAGGCCAGGGACTGGTTGCGTCAACGTATCGAGAGCGCCGGGCTGGAGCACTATATAGACGGTGCGGCCAACGTTCACGCCCGGCTCAATTGGCGCGAAGGCAAGGCCAGCATCATGACAGGCTCCCATATCGACTCGGTGCCCGGCGGCGGACAGCTGGACGGCGCCCTGGGCGTGGTCGCCGGCCTGGAGTGCCTACGTTGTCTCAAGGAACAAGAGATCGATCTTGCCCGGCCGCTGGAAGCGGTGGCCTTTTCCGATGAGGAGGGACGCTTCGGCGGCATCTTCGGCTCCAGCGCCATATGCGGCCGCCTGACACCTGAGAGCATTCATCACGCACGTGATTTGGAGGGCGTCTCCATCAGTGACGCCATGGCGCACTGGGGCATGAACGCCATGGACGCCCTGAACGCCGCGCGGCCGGCGGAGAGCATTCACGCCTTTATCGAGTTGCATATCGAACAGGGGCCGGTGCTGGATCGCCGCCATATCAAGATCGGCGTGGTGGATGCCATCGCCGGCCTGTTCAAATGGAACGTCAGGCTCGCCGGCATGGCCGCCCACGCCGGCTCCACGCCCATGGACATGCGCCAGGACGCGTTTCAGGGCCTGGCGGAATTCTCCGGCGAGATCCCGCGCATCCTGGAGGAACACGGCAGCCCCAGCAGCGTCGCCACCGTCGGCCGGGTCGAGTTGTCGCCGGGCGCGGCCAACGTGGTGCCCGGCATGGTGGAATTCTCCCTCGACGTGCGCGAAACCAATCACGAAAAACTGGAACAGCTGGCCAGCGCCTTTCGCCGTGCCATCTCCGCCATCGCCCGACGCCGCGACCTGATGTTCGAATTCGAAGTACTGAGCGATATCGCCCCGGTGAAATGCGACCCCGGCGTCATGCAGTTGATCAGCGAGGCGGCCCAGGCCGACGGCCTGTCCATGCTGCAAATGCCCAGCGGCGCCGCGCATGACACCCAGATCATGTCACGCATGACGCGCGCCGGTTTGATCTTCGTCCCCAGCAAGGACGGTCGCAGCCATTCACCGGCCGAATGGACCGCCTGGGAGGACATCGAAAACGGAGCTAATATATTACTGAATACCCTCCACAAGCTGGCTAGCGAAAAATGACGATAAAGTACGAAGAATATGTCAATGTCGACCCCTTACGCGAGACCTATCGCGAATCGATCACCGACGCCCCGGCGGTACACAAGTCGCTGGAGCAATACCACACCGCCCTGCTCACCATCGACCTGCAATTCCTCGACGCCGCACCCGGTTACGGCGTGTTCGCCGACGTGCAGAAATCGGGGGTGCCGGTAGAGGCGCAGGAATATTATTTCAATCGGCTGGAAGAGACCGTATTACCCAACGTACGCAAACTGCAGGACGGCTTCAGGCGCAAAGGACTGGAGGTGATTCACACCCGCATCCAGTCATTGACCCAGGACGGTCGCGACCGCGGCCCCGGCCATAAGCGCCTCAACCTGCACGCGCCGCCCGGCTCGAAAGAGGCCGAATTCCTGCCCCAAGTGGCGCCCCAGGGCGACGAGATCATTATCAACAAGACTGCCAGCGGCGTATTCAATGCCACCAATGTGGAGTACATCCTGCGCAATATGGAGATCACCGGCCTGTACATGGTCGGTGTGTATAGCAACGAATGTGTCTCCACCGCCATCCGCGACGCCTGCGATTTGGGCTTTTATGTGACACTGATAGAAGACGGTTGCGCAACCGTGACACCCGAGCTGCAACAGGCCACCATCACCACTATGAAGGACCGCTATGCCCGCGTCATTTCCACGCAAGAGGCGCTGGCGGAACTGGCGGATGTAAAGGCCAGAAGCCAATGAGCAAGACTCGCGAATTACTGACGACGACACGCCCGACGGCGTTGTCATCACTCACCTGTAGATTCATTGCTGGAACAAAAGGAGACGTCTGGTGAAACCGCTTCACCCCCTACTCAGGAACCCGGTCATCCCCGCCAAATGGCGCGACGGCATCGAGCGGCCGCAGCGCCTGCTCGATCAGGTGGAGGAAGATCCGCGATACCTGGTCGACCTGGCCGGCATGCCCATCGTCTCGGCGCGCCAATTCACGCGTGACAGGATCGCCCAGGTGTGTCGCCTGGCGGCCCTATACGAGACCTCGCCCAACCTGTTCCCACCGCTGAAGGGCAAGATCCTGATCAATGCCTTTTACGAACCCAGCACGCGCACGCGGCTATCCTTCGAAAGCGCCTGGCATCGCCTCGGCGGCGACGTAATGAGCATCACGGACCCCGCCACCACCGGCATCGCCAAGGGTGAATCGCTCGGCGACGTGGCCGAGATGTTCAATCACTACGGTGATGTGGTGGTGCTGCGCGACCGCAACGAAGACGCCGTCTATGAGATGTTGGACGGACTGCGCATCCCCATCATCAATGCCGGTAACGGCGTCGATGAGCACCCCACCCAGGCGCTGACCGACATGTTCGCCATCTTCAAATGGCGCCCTCAATTGCTGGCCGAGCACGTGGCCGACGGCGACAAGGCGCGCATCGGCATCATCGGCGTGCCCAACAAGATGCGCACGGTGCGCTCCCTATTGATCATGCTGTCGCTCTATGCCCACGCCTTCGAAGAGGTGGTGGTGATCTGCGAGGATGACCATCCGTACGATCAAGGGCAATTGGAAGAACTGCAGCAAGAGGGACTCAACATCCGTGTCAGCCAATCCCTGAACAAAGAACTGCCGCAGCTGGACGTGGTCTACATCAACTCCATTGCCTGGGTGGGCGATACTTTCGAACGAATGGGTGAAGACCTGAAGCTCAACGCCAAGTCACCGCTCAAGCCCGGCTCCATCATCATGCACCCGCTGGCGCGCGGCAAGGAGCTGTCGACCGACCTGGACAACACCGAGCACAACTGGTACTTCGCCCAGGCCCGCGGCGCCGTTTACATCCGCATGGCCCTGCTCACCAGCGTGGTGCAGCGCGTCCAGCATGTCATCGACACACCCGACGAACTATTATCTTAATCAATCACCAAGACTCCAGAGGAACTACAATATTATGTGCGGAATTGCAGGCTACCTACATGCAGACCCGGCCCGGCCGGTAGACCCACAGACCCTGGTCAACATGGCCGCCATCCAACACCATCGCGGACCGGACGGCTTCGGCTACAAGACCATGAACGACCGCGGCATCGGTTTCAGCCACGCCCGGCTCTCCATCATCGACCTGAACGAGGACCGCGGCCGCCAGCCGTTCTTCTCCAACGACGGCAATCTGATGCTGACCCAGAACGGCGAACTCTACGATTACAAACGCATCCGTGCCGATCTCACCTCGCGCGGCGCGCGCTTCAAAACCAAGAGCGACTCGGAGCTGGTCCTGCACCTCTACGAGCGCTTCGGCCTCGAGGAAATGCTCAAGACCTGCCGCGGCGAATACGCCTTCGCCCTCTATGACCGCGAACACGACCGCCTGATGCTGGTGCGCGACCGCTTCGGCGTCAAGCCGCTCTACTGGACCGAGCACAATGGGACGCTGGTGTTTGGCTCGGAACTGAAGGTGTTATTCGCCCATCCCGAGGTGCCGCGCCAGTTCAGTGCCCAAGGCGTCTATCACCAGTTGATGCAAACCATCGTGCCCGGCACTACCGCCTTCGAAGGCGTGCATCAGGTCAAGCCCGGTCACGTGGTGATCATCGAGCGCAACAACGGCAAGTTCGAGATCAAGGATGAGCGCTATTGGGACATGGACTTCCCGCTCATGGGCGAGCGCGACGAGTCGCAGCCGGAGGAATTCTATATCGAGGCCATTCGCGAAAAGCTGCTCGAGGCGGTGCAATTGCGCCTGGAGGCCGACGTGCCGGTGGCCTGCTACCTCTCCGGCGGCATCGACTCCTGCGCCACCCTGGGCCTGGCCGCCGCCAGTCAGCAGTCACCGGTGAAGGCCTTTACCATCGGCTTCGACGACGCCGACTACGACGAAAGCGTCATCGCCACCGAGATGGCCGAATCGGTGGGCGCCGATCAGGACATCATGCGCCTCAAGGCCGACCACCTCTACGACAACTTCGTCGAGACCCTGTGGCACACCGAACGCACCATCTACAACACCCTGGGCGTGGCCAAGTTGTTGATGAGTCGCCACGTCAACCAGGCGGGCTACAAGGTGGTGGTGACCGGTGAGGGCTCGGACGAATTGTTCGCCGGCTATCCCGCCTTCCGCCGCGACATGTTCCTGCACGGCCTGGACACCCTGCCGCCGGAGGAGCGCAAGGAGTGGCAGGCACTGCTGGATGAGAGCAACAAGCTGTTCCAGGGTGCTATGCTGGCGGAAAACGAACTTCATGATCCGGCCCTGGATGCGTTGGTCGGCTTCACGCCCAGCTGCCTGCAGCCGTGGCTGGCCGCGGCCGAGCACGTGCCCGGCCTGCTGCACCCCGAATTGCGCAAGCAAACCGAAGGCTACCAGCCGGGCAAGGCCATCGCCGAGGCCCTGGACGGCGACATGCTCAAGGATCGCCACCCGCTGGACAAGGCCCAGTACGTCTGGATCAAGACCATGCTCGAAGGCCAGATCCTCACCTGGGGCGGCGACCGCGTCGACATGGCCAACTCCATGGAGGCACGCCCGCCCTTCCTCGATCACCACCTGGCTGAAGCGGCCACCAAGCTGCCGCCGACCATGCGCATCAAGGGCCGCACCGAGAAATACGTGCTGCGTGAGGCGATGAAGGGCATCCTGCCCAAAACCTTGTATGAGCGTGAAAAATTCGCCTTTATGGCGCCGCCGGCCCACACCGATCCCAAAAAATGGGACGCGATGAAGGCACTGGCCGATGAATATCTGTCGGACCAGGCCATCGACGCCGCCGGCGTGTTGGACAAGGACGGCGTGAAAGCGGTGTTTGATCTGCACGAAGCGCAAGACACCAGCGCCTCCACCAAGATCCAACTCGACGCCGTCATCAATCATATGATCGGCATCCAGGTGTTGCACAGCCACTTCGTCGCCACCGACGTACCCGAGATGGCGCGTACGCGTGCCGAGGAACTGGGCTGGGCGGCCTGATCGATATCAGTCCGGCCAATGAACACACATTAAATACACGTCCCAGCCTCCCCCTTTCTTAAAGGGGGACTGAGGGGGATTTAAAGATTTGAAACGCTTAGCTTTAAATCTCCCCCAGCCCCTCTTTAATTGAAGAGGGGAGCCTTAATTTGCGTTCATTTACGGACTCAATAATCAATCACGGCGACACCGACGCCAACTTCCAAATCCCCTCGTTGTATTCGCGCATGGTGCGGTCGGTGGAGAATTTGCCGCTGCTGGCGGCATTAAGAATGCTCATACGCGTCCAACGCTCCTCATCCCGATAGGCCTCGGCAACGCGCCGCTGAGTATCGACGAAACTGCGGAAGTCGGCCGCCACCAGCCAGGGATCAAGCGGATTACGAATGGACTGGATGATGTCATCGAACAGACCCGGCTCGAACTGATTGAAGTGGCCGCATTCCAGTAATTTCATCACCCGCAGCAGGTCCGCGTCGTCGCGGATGATGGCGCCGGGATCGTAATAGCCACGCGTCTCGACCACCTCCTGCGCGCTCATACCGAAGAGGAAGAAGTGATCGTCACCCACCTCTTCGCGAATCTCGATATTGGCCCCGTCCAGGGTGCCGATGGTGATGGCGCCGTTCATCATGAATTTCATATTACCGGTGCCCGAGGCCTCTTTACCGGCCGTGGAAATCTGCTCCGACAGGTCGGTGCCCGGGGCGATGATCTCCATGGCCGTGACCCGGTAGTTGGGCAAAAACACCAGCTTGAGCAGGTCCCCCACCGTCGGGTCATTGTTGATCATAAAGGCGACATTATTGACCAGCTTAATGATGCGTTTGGCCATGGCATAACCGGGGGCGGCCTTGCCGCCGATGAGCACGCAGCGCGGCGTCCAGTTATCGGTATCGCCGCGCTTGATGCGGTCGTAGAGATGGATTACATGCAGCACATTCAATAACTGGCGTTTGTATTCGTGCATGCGCTTGACCTGCACATCGAACATGGCATCGGTGCTGAAATCCACGCCGCAATCCTTTTTCACCAGATCCGCCAGGCGCTGCTTATTAGCCTGTTTTACCTCGCGCCATTGTTTGCGGAAGGCGGCATCTTCGGCATAGGGTTTGAGTTTCTCCAGGTGTTCCAGCCGTGTAACCCATTCATCGCCGATAGTATCGCTGATTAATTGGCTCTGGTCCGGATTACACCAGGCCAGCCAACGGCGCTGGGTGACGCCGTTGGTCTTGTTGTTGAATTTGTCCGGCCAGAATTCGTAGAAGTCATGGAACAGGCCTTCCTGCAACAACTGGGAATGCAGCGCCGCCACACCGTTGACGGAATAACTGCCGACAATGGCCAGATAGGCCATGCGCACTTGGGGATCGTCGCCCTCTTCGATAATGGACATGCGCGTCAGGCGCTGCGTATCGCCGGGCCAACGCCGCGCCACTTGGCCGAGAAAGCGCGCGTTGATTTCGTAAATGATCTCCAAGTGGCGCGGCAACAATTGTTGAAACACGCGCACCGGCCATTTTTCCAATGCCTCGGGCAGCAGGGTGTGGTTGGTATAGGCCATGGTGCTGCTGGTAATGCGCCAGGCCTCTTCCCAGGCCAGGCAGTGATTGTCCATCAACTGGCGCATCAGTTCGGCGATGGCGATGGTGGGATGGGTATCGTTGAGCTGAAAGCAATTCTTCTCGGCGAACTGCTCGAATTCGGCGCCGTGGTCGCGAATCCAACGACGAAAGGTGTCGCGCAAACTGGCGGAGGCGAGAAAATACTGTTGTTTCAGGCGCAGCTCCTTACCGCTCTCGCTGGCGTCGTTGGGATACAGCACCATGGTGATTTGCTCGGCGTCGTTCTTACTCGCCACCGAACCGGTATAGTCGCCGGCGTTAAACTCGTCGAGGCTGAACTCGTCGGTGGCCGCCGCGCTCCACAGCCGCAGGGTGTTGACCGTACCGTTGCGATAGCCGGGCACCGGCACATCATAGGGTACGGCCAGCACATCCTGGGTATCGACCCAACGCATGCGGTTGATGCCGTGAGCGTCACGATAGGATTCCGTGCGGCCGCCGAAGTGCACCCGCTGGGTGAACTCGGGTCGCTCCAGCTCCCAGGGATTGCCATTGCGCAGCCAGTGGTCCGGCTCCTCGGCCTGATAACCGTTGAGGATCTCCTGACGGAACATGCCGTACTCGTAACGAATGCCGTAGCCGATCACCGGCAGTTGCAGGGTGGCGCAGCTGTCGAGAAAACAGGCCGCCAGACGTCCCAAACCGCCGTTGCCCAACCCGGCGTCGTGCTCCGCCTCGGCGATTTCCTCCAGCTCGATACCGTAACGCTCCAGTGCCGCCGAGGCCTCATCGGTGACACCGAGGTTGAGCATGGCATTGCCCAGGGCGCGCCCCATCAGGAATTCCAGCGACAGGTAATGCACCCGGCGGGTATCGGTCTCCTGGTAGGCGTAGCGGGTGTTCTTCCAGCGCTCCATCAAGCGGTCGCGCAGCACCAGCGCCAGGGCGGTGTAAGGATAATGGGTAGAGCGGCAAAAACGGTCGCGCCCCAAAGTGGTGCTGAAATGGCGGCGAAAATCCTCCGCCAGGTCCTCGGTGCTCATTCCCAGCTCGGCGACCTCGGTCAACTCCGGCAGGGGGTCGCTGTTTTTTAGGCGTTCGAAGATCATGATAAAGACTCTGTTGTTGTTCGATTAACGAATATGGCGTGCAAGTTCAGGGCCACCCGGTTTCCAACTCGACAGGGGGGCGGCAGCGATGAATTGTTTGTTATTTGAATAATTATACGCTAATCCGGTTAGCGGGACCCGCTATGGATGAACTCCCGTGCTTCAGTCGAGTCATATCTTCACTCTGCAATGAGGTGTTTTCGCCGCATCGCGACGCTTGCTAAGATTCCCCGGTTCATGCAGTTAATCGACGTCAAGGATGCCCATGCCGTATCAAAACGAAATCCAACAACTCAAACAACAGATCAGCCGCCAGATCATCGGCCAAGAGGCCCTGGTGGAGCGCCTCTTGGTGGCCCTGCTGTGCGACGGCCACCTGCTGGTGGAAGGCGCGCCGGGGCTGGCCAAGACCCGCGCCATCAAGACCCTGAGCGAGGCCATCGAGGGCGATTTCCAACGCATCCAGTTCACCCCCGACCTGCTGCCCGCCGACCTCACCGGCACCGAGGTGTTCCGGCCCCAGGAGGCCCGCTTCGAATTTCAGCCCGGCCCGCTGTTTCACAACATGGTGCTGGCCGACGAGATCAATCGCGCCCCGGCCAAGGTGCAGTCCGCCCTGCTGGAGGCCATGGCCGAACGCCAGATCACCGTCGGCGCTGTGACCCACAAACTCCCCGAGCTGTTCCTGGTGATGGCGACCCAAAACCCCATCGAGCAGGAAGGGACCTACCCGCTGCCCGAGGCGCAGCTGGATCGCTTTCTCCTGCATGTGACCGTCGACTATCCCGACGCC
Source organism: Candidatus Tenderia electrophaga (assembly GCA_001447805.1). NCBI lineage: Bacteria > Pseudomonadati > Pseudomonadota > Gammaproteobacteria > Tenderiales (SeqCode) > Tenderiaceae (SeqCode) > Tenderia (SeqCode) > Tenderia electrophaga (SeqCode). The sequence goes on along the minus strand of CP013099.1, from coordinate 1,266,690 downwards.
GCCGCCGAGCGCGACATCCTGCACCTGGTACGCGGCGAGGCGCAACACGCGCACCACGCCCCCGCCACCATGATCACCCAGCAGGCCCTGTTCGGCGCGCGCCAGGAGGTGCTGCAGATCCACATGGCCGACCCCTTGGAGGAGTACCTGCTGCAACTGGTATTGGCGACGCGCAAACCGGAAGGCTACGGCAGCGAGCTGAGTCAATGGATCGAATTCGGCGCCAGTCCGCGCGCCACCATCGCCCTGGACCGCTGCGCCCGCGCCCTTGCCTGGCTGCAGGGACGCGACTATGTGGCGCCGGAAGATATCCAGGCGCTGGCCCACGATGTGCTGCGCCATCGCATCATCCTCAGTTACGAGGCCGAGGCCGACGGCGTCACCAGCGACACATTCATCGACGCCTTGATCCGCACCGTTGCCGTACCATGACGTTGTTCCACGCGCCTGAACCCACTGACGCCGGCGACAACCTGGTGCGGGTGTCCAGCGAGGCCCTGATCGCCCTGCGCGGCGCCGGCGAGAAGCTGTCACTCAAGACCCTGCGTATCAAGGCACAACAAAGCGGCGGCTATCTATCCCGCTTCAAGGGCCGCGGCATGGAGTTCGACGAGGCACGCCTCTACCAGCCCGGCGACGACGTGCGCAATGTGGACTGGCGCGTCACCGCGCGCAGCGGCACCCTGCATACCAAACTGTTTCGCGAAGAGCGCGAACGCGCCGTACTGGCCTGGGTCGATATGCGCCCCACCATGTTCTTCGCCACCCGCGGCGCCTTCAAATCGGTGATCGCCGCCCGCGCCGCCGCCCTCATCGCCTGGAGTGCCAACCGGCAGGGCGACCGCCTCGGCGGCTTGGTGTTCACAGCCGATGTGCATCACGAACTGCGTCCCAAGCGCGGCAAGTCGGCTGTGTTGAATCTGCTGCGCCAACTGAGTCAGACGTCCCGGTGGCAAAGCCGATACAACGAAACTGAACCCGACGCCGACAAGGCCCTGGCGCGGCTGCGCCGCGTCGCCAAACCCGGCAGCCTGATCTTTCTATTGAGCGATTTCCGCAAGCTGGGCGCCCAGGCCGAATCCCACCTGGCGCAGCTGGCGCGCCACAACGATGTGGTGTTGTTTCATATCTATGACCCCTTGGAGGCCGAACTGCCGCGGCACGGCATCTATCGTGTCGCCTGGGGCGAACGCAGCAGCCGCTTCAGCGGCGACGACAAAACGACTCAGCGCCAACACCGCGAGCACTTCCGTGAGCATAGCGCTATGCTCAAACAACTTTGCCGTTTTCCCGGCATCCATTATCTCAGCTGCGCCACCGATGCCGATCTCGTGGCCACGCTGCAATACGGCGGGCGGCCATGAACGGCGAGTTACCGCTGCGCGACATCCACCTGCCCGCGGGCGTACCCTGGTGGCCGCCGGCAGCGGGCTGGTGGCTGCTGCTGGTATTATTGATCGTGATCGGCATGATCCTCTGGGCCGTGCGCCACGCCCGGCAACGCCAACGCCTGCGCAGACAGGCCCTAGACGAACTGCAACGCATCGAACAGGCCTTTGCCGAGCATGCGAACACTCAGCAACTGGCGGGGGCGTGCTCGGTGCTACTGCGCCGTGTCGCCATCAGCCGCTATCCGCGCCAAGAGGTGGCGGGGCTCACCGGCCGGGCCTGGCTGGACTTTCTCAACCGCCACGGCAAGACGCGTCCGTTCGACGACGCGGCCGCCGCCACCCTACTGCACGCGCCTTATGAAAAAGACATCACCGGCAACCCGCAGGCCTTGTTGAACGCCTGCCGCCGTTGGCTGCAGCAACTGCCCGGGGGCTCGGCATGATCCAGTTCGAATGGCTCTGGGCCTTTGCACTCGTGCCTTTACCCTTGTTGCTGCGCCTGCTGTTGCCGGCGGCCCAATCACGTCAGGACGCCGCCCTGCGCGTGCCCTTCATTGAAGACTTTCAGGTCATCGGCGAACGCTCCGTGCATTTCAAGCAACGGCGCTGGCCGCTGTTGCTGGCGAGCCTGGCCTGGCTATTTCTGGTGACGGCGGCGGCGCGGCCGCAATGGCTCGGCGAGCCCATCGAACTGCCCACCACGGGCCGCGATCTGATGCTGGCGGTGGACCTGTCCGGCAGTATGGACACCCTCGACTTCCAGCTCAGCGGCCGGGTGGTCAACCGCCTGGAGGCGACCCAGGCCATCGCCGGTGAATTCATCCAGCGCCGCGTCGGCGACCGGGTGGGCCTGATCCTGTTCGGCGCACAGGCTTATCTACAGACACCCCTTACCTTCGATCGCCAAACGGTGCGCACCCTGCTCTACGAGGCCGTCATCGGCCTGGCGGGTCAGGCCACCGCCATCGGCGACGCCATCGGCCTGATGGTGAAACGCTTGGGGGATGAACACGCCACGGACCAGGTGATGATCCTGCTCACCGACGGCGCCAACACCGCCGGCGAGGTGTCACCGCTCAAGGCCGCCGAACTCGCGGCGGACAAAGGCCTGAAGATCTACACCATCGGCATCGGCGCCGATGAGATGGTGGTGCAATCCCTGTTCGGCCGGCAGCGCGTCAATCCCTCGGCCGACCTGGATGAAGGACTGTTGACCGCCATCGCCGACAAGACCGGCGGCCGTTATTTTCGCGCCCGCGATACCGAGGAGTTGCAACAGGTTTATGGCCTGATCGATCAACTGGAGCCCAGCGAGCAAGAGGCGCAGGTGTTCCGTCCTCTGCAGGCCCTGTATGTCTACCCCCTCGGCGCGGCCATGGCATTGGCCACCGCGCTGATCCTGGCCCTGAGCCTGCCGGAGGTGAGGCGGCGGCATGGCTAGTTGTCATTTGCTGCGCCCGGAATGGCTCTGGCTGCTGCTGCCGCTGGCCCTGCTGTTGTGGCTGCTGGGTCGACGCCGCGGCAACGCCGGCCGTTGGCAAGCGGTCTGCGAGCCCCGTCTGCTGCCCTACATCCTACAGAGCGGCGCGGCCCGGGCGGCGCGCTGGCCGTTGCCGGTCACCGCCCTGGCCGGACTCCTGGCCATCCTGGCGCTGGCCGGTCCGGCCTGTGAACAGCGCGAGCAACCGGTGTTTCGTGATCCCTCAGCGCTGGTGATCGCCTTGGACCTGTCGCGCTCCATGGACGCCACCGATATCAAACCCAGCCGGCTGGCGCGCGCCCGCTTGAAGTTGATCGATATCCTCAAACAACGTCGCGAGGGTCAGGCCGCGCTCATCGTCTATGCCGCCGAGGCCTTCACCGTGTCACCGCTGACCGATGATGCCAACACCATTATCTCCCTGGTCAACGCCCTGGACAGCAATATGATGCCGCTGCAGGGCAGCGACACCTCGGCCGCCGTGGCCAGGGCGACGCAGCTGTTGCAACAGGCCGGTGTACCCGAGGGCGATATTTTGCTGATTAGCGACGGCATCGATCGCCAGGACCTGGAACACACTCTGGCTGAATTAAAGGGGCATCAGCACCGCCTCTCCGTGCTGGCGGTGGGCACGGCGGAAGGGGCCCCCATCGCCCTGCGTGACGGCGGCTTTCTCAAGGACAGCCAGGGCGCCATCGTCGTCCCCAAACTGGACACGGCCGCGCTGCAACAACTGGCGCGCCAGGGTGGCGGCCGTTATCACCGCATCACGGCCGGTGATGGGGATATCAATCACCTGCTCGAAGGCGTCGACAGCTTGCGCAAATCCGAAGCACAGCTTAGCCGCCTGAAGAGTGATCAATGGCGTGAGGCCGGGCCGTGGTTGTTGTTGCCCGTGCTGCTGCTGGCGGCCTTGGCCTTCCGCCGCGGTCACTTGGCGCTGCTGGCGGTGGTGGCGCTGTTGCCCCTGCCACAAAACGCCGAGGCCGTCGAACTGGCCGATCTGTGGCGCAATGATAATCAACAAGCCCTGCATCAACTCAAACAAGGCAATGCGGAAGCGGCGGCCCGATTGTTCAATGCCCCCCACTGGCGCGCGGCGGCCCGTTACCGGGCCGGACAGTATGAAGCGGCGGTAGAGACACTGGAGGGCATCAATACCGCCGACGCCCTCTACAATAAAGGCAACGCCCTGGCCCGGCTGGGCGACTATCCAGCAGCCATTGAGGCCTATGAACAGGCTTTGAAGCTGGACCCGGATGACGAGGACGCACGCCACAACCGCGATCTGGTAAAGGCACAACTGCAACAACAAAAGCAGTCGCAATCGGATCAAACAAAAGGTGATCAACCGCAGCAGGACGGTCAGGGGAAACAACAATCAGACCGGCCGGGACAACAGGGCGAGCAACAGTCCGCCGAACAACAGCCCGCTCAGCGCGGCGATCAGCAACAGGCCGACTCGGCCGGCCCAACACAGGATCCGACGGCGCAACAGCAACAGGCGCAACAACAGGCACAACAGGAGGCCGATGAGATCGAAGGTGAACAGCAACAACTCGGGCGGCAGCAGGACGGTGAACAAGCGGAAGGCGAAGAACAACGTCCCCTGCCGTCGCGGGAATACAGCGAAACCGCGGAAACCGACATCGCCACCGAACAGTGGCTGCGCCGCATCCCCGACGACCCGGGCGGTCTGCTGCGGCGCAAGTTCCAGTATCAATATCAACAACAGGCGCGCCAGCGGCGCAACAATGAACGGGAGCCATGGTGAAACGCGTATTTCTTTTTTTATGTCTGAGCCTGATGACCGTCACCGCCATGGCCGCCAACATCACCGCCCGGGTGGATCGCGACCCGGTGCGGCTTAACGAATCCTTCAAGATCATCTTCGAGGCGGATGACAATATCAACGCAGACCCGGACTTTGCGCCGCTGGAACAGGACTTCGACATCCTGAGTCGCAGCCGCAGCAGCAACATGCAAATCCTCAACAGCGAAATCACCCAACAAACCCGCTGGACCCTGTTCGTCATGGCCAAGCGCAGCGGCGAGTTGAACATCCCTTCGATCGAGATCGGTTCGGATCACAGCCCACAGATCAGCATCACGGTCAACGCGGCCGGTGATAGCGGCGCCGCCGCCGAGAACATGGACATGTTCCTGGAAGTGGAGGCGCAACCCACCAGCGCCTATGTGCAATCGCAGATCCTCTACACCATCCGCTTCTATCGCGCCGTCAACCTCAACAGCGCCACCATGCCGGAACCGACATTCAGTGGCGGCGAGGTACGGGTGCAGCAGCTGGGCGAGGATTCCAGCTTCGAGACGCGCCGCAACGGCCGACGCTATGTAGTGATCGAGCGCAATTACGCGCTGTTTCCGCAGCAAAGCGGCGCCATCACCATCAACCCCATCACGCTCGACGCGCAAGTGGTCAACAGCCGCGCCGGTGTCTTCGACCCCTTCGGCCAGAACACCAGCACGCGGCGGCTCAACTCAAAGCGCGTGAAGCTGGATATCAAACCCATCCCGACGGCCATGCAGAATCAGCCCTGGCTGCCGGCCGAGGATTTGCGCCTCAGCGAGAGCTGGTCGCAGCAATCCCCGGAGTTTGTCGTCGGCGAACCGATCACCCGCACTCTCACACTCAAGGCCGACGGCTTGAGCGCGGCCCAATTGCCGGCCTTGCCCATGCCGCAAGGCGACGGTTTCAAGACCTATCCCGATCAACCGCGTCTCAACGATAAACGCGGCAGTCAAGGCATCAACGGTACGCGACAAGAGAAGATCGCCATCATTCCCACACGCCCCGGCGAACTCACCCTGCCCGCCATCGAGATCCCCTGGTGGAACGTTAATCGCCAACAGCGCGAAGTGGCCAAACTGCCGGCGCGCACCGTCCAGGTCCAGCCCGGCGTGGGCGGCGCTCAAGCAACGTCCTCGATCACCCAGCCCGACACCAACACGGTTACGGCCGAGACCCGCGCCGCGCCGGCGGGGACCACGGACCAAGCCACGCCGGGCATATATCTGTGGCTGAGTCTCTTTTTCGCAGCGGCATGGTTGACCACCTCACTGGCCTGGGTTGTCAGCCGACGCCGGACAGCGCTGCTACGGGGACGGCCGACCACACCCGGCGCAAAGCTTTGCTTAGGCGCGGTCAAGAAGGCCTGTGAACGCAATGACCCGCACGGGACGAAACGGGCATTGCTGGAATGGGGCGCGGCTTTTTGGCCCGCGGCCCCTCCCGCCAGCCTGGGCGACATCGGTCGGCGTCTTGATGAAGACGTACAAGGGGAAATAGAATCGCTCAATCAAACGCTCTACGGCTCGCGACAAACCGGATGGCGGGGTGATGAATTGTGGCAAAGCCTAAAAAAGGCGAGCGCTAATCATGCAAAGCGGGACAGGTCGGACAATCAGGTTTTACTGCCGCTTTACCCCTAAGCGATTCAGGCGGCCATGTCCTCGGACAGCTGTCCGATCTCGGCAGTGGCCTGGTTCATCATGCGCACCGCTGCTTCGACGCTTTCCTCGTCCAAGCCCAGGTATTGCCGAACCATGACATAGCGGCGTTCTTCAACCGCCAGACCGGGCTGACGCATCTGCCGTTGCAGATAGTTCGATAAGTACACCAGCTTGCAATACGCGCTGTGTTTGCCGCCGTATTCGGGGAAGTGATGCTCGCCGATGGCCACCAACAGTTCTTCCGGCATGTTCCAGGTACGCATTAAATGCAGCCCGATCATATCATGGCTGATCCCCAGGCTGAGCAGCTCCAGCTCGCGCGGCTCCTGATCGTAATAGCGTTCCACCAGGACGTTGAGCATGGCGAATTCACGTGGATATAAATAGCCGATCAGCATCGAGCCGATATCGTGCAGCAAACCGCTCAGGTAGGCCATATCGGCGTTGGGTTGCTGTTGCTTGGGCATGGCCTGCGCCAAGGTCTGGCAGAGAATGGCGCTGGTAAATGAATGACGCCAGAACTCGCGCCGACCCAGCGGCCCGTCGGCCTGCATGGTCAGACTATTGCCCACCGCCAGGCCGAGCGTCAAATACAGGGCCTTTTCATAGCCCAGCACCAGGGTGACGGCGTTCTCCACGGTCTGAATCCGCTCACCGTAGCCGAAGATCGACAGTCGGCCGTAGCGCAGCACCTGGGCGCTGACACCGGGATCCCGCGAGATGATGCTGACCAGGTCCTTGACGTCGGCCTGCGGGTGATTACGCAAGGCCAACAACTCCATGGCCGCCTCTGGCAAGGCCGGCAGTTCTTCGACATGTGCCAGACGCCGACGAAATTCATCGGCGAATTGCTGCCTCTGTGCCTGGCTCAACATGGTTTGCATGGTTGTTCAAATCCTGTTTGCGACGTGTCTAGCAAGCGACCGACTCAACGCCCTTTCCCAATAAAAAAACGGGTTAAAAACAGCGTCTTGGCCGTTTGGTATATCGTCGGGTCCGGAGCGAAACTTTAATACTTGGCCTGGCAGCGACGGACATGCGGCTGTCTTAAACGGTGAGAAATGCGGGCCAGGCGCCTACACGGATGACACCACATCCTGTATCTCGGGCAACATCGTTTCGATCATCGCCTCGCCCGCCTCGATGGCCTCTTTGGCACGATGAAACTCCAGCAAACTGATATGCATCAATCGGGGCGTAATCAGGATGTCGGGCGGGTCGGAGGCAATGCGAAAGCGGGTAATACGATCCTGGGTGATATTGATCGAGCCGGCAATGGCATCGAACAGGTCCGGGGCCTCCTCACGCCCATCCTTATGATTGGTGAATAGACTCATCGAGTATTCACGCACTGTACGGGTCAGGGTGTCTATCCAACCCTCGTCCGCGGGAATTTCGGTCTCCGTACGTTCCACCTTCTCGACCTTGGGCGCCATTTTCTTAAAATGTTTACCGGCAATATCGCCGTTGAGATTGACCGCGATGACCACATCGGCCCCCAGGGAACGGCAGGTGGAGATGGGCACCGGATTGACCAGGCCACCATCCACCAGCCAGCGATTCTTGTGACGGATGGCCGGAAACAGTCCGGGCAGAGAGATGGACGCCCACACCGCTTCGATCAAGGCACCCCTGGAAAACCACACTTCGGTGCCGCTGGCCAAGTCGGTGGCCACCACCGCAAACGCCTTGTCGAGGGACTCGATCTGGGTGTCGTCCCGGCACACGTGTTGGTTCAAAAACTTGTGGAACTTGTCCTTATTGACGAAGCCGCTGAAACTCGTTGAGATTTCGAAGAACCGGGCCACGTCGAGACGGTCCAGGGAGCACACCCAGCGCTCCAGCTTATCCAGATGATCGGTGACATAGGCCGCGCCCACCAGGGCGCCGATAGAACAGCCGGTGACTACATCCGGCTCGATGCCGTGCCTGGCCAAGGCCTTGATGACACCGATGTGGGCCCAGCCGCGCGACGAGCCGCTGCCCAGCGCCAGTCCGATACGGGGTTTGGTTTCCAGGGCGCTGCCCATCTACGACGTACCTCATATTCAATTACGGTTGGGCCCTTGCCAGCCTAGACCCCGTTATAATTGTCATCATGAAGCATAGCCATGGCCCAGCACAAGCATCCCGCCAGATCGGGCCGATGATATAGGCTGATTTATTGTGTTTTATACGCCCCACCTCATGGACTAAACTTTACCCGTGGAGTCAGTAATCGGTCACGCCTTACAAGTCACCCTGATCGACTCGCTCGAACAGATCGAGCGGCGCGACTGGAATCGGCTCGTGCGCGACAACAATCCCTTTCTGAGGCACGAATTCCTGTCCGCCCTGGAGCGCCATCATTGCGTTGGCCAGGACAGCGGCTGGCAGCCGCAACATATCGTCGTCCATGACGAACGCTGCCGCCTGGTGGGCGCCTCACCGTTGTATGCAAAGGTTCACTCCCACGGTGAATTTGTGTTTGACTGGTCCTGGGCCGAGGCCTATCAACGCAGCCGGCTGGCCTATTACCCCAAGCTGGTCTCGGCCATTCCCTATACGCCGATGAGCGGTGAGCGACTGCTGATCGCGCCCGAGGCCGATGCCGCGCAGGTGGCCGGCACACTCATTACGGCGATCACCGAATTGGCCGAGGAAATGGGCTATTCATCGGCGCACTGGCTGTTTCCCAGCGAGGCGCAAAAGGACATCATGGCGCGGCAGGGACTGATTATCCGCCAGGGTTGTCAGTATCACTGGCACAATCAGGGCTATGAGAGTTTTGATCACTACCTGAGTCATTTCGCTTCACGCAAACGAAAAAACGTGTTGAAGGAGCGACGCCAGGTGCAAAACGCCGGGATCAGTTTTCGTCTGCTGCATGGCGATGAAATCAGCCCGGAAGAGTGGTCCCTCTTCCATCGATTCTACCGCGAGATCTACGATCGCAAATGGGGCTTTGCCACTCTGAGCCTGGACTTCTTTCAGGAAATCGGCCGCGCTCTGCCGCGTCAGGTGGTCTTGGTACTGGCCTATCGCGGTGATACCTGCATCGCCGCCGCCCTCAATCTGCGCAGCGATCACACCCTTTACGGGCGTCACTGGGGCTGTGACGAAGCGCTACCGGGCCTGCATTTCGAAACCTGCTATTACCAGGGCCTGGAATACTGCCTCAAGCACGGCCTGACGCGCTTTGAGCCGGGCGCCCAAGGGGAACATAAGATCGCACGTGGCTTTCTACCGACACGCACGTGGTCGGCGCACTGGATCAGCCATCCGGAATTTCGCCAAGCCATCGCGCGCTATACCGCCGCCGAGGCCGCGGAGATGGACAAATTGATGCAGCGGCTCGAAACTCATTCCCCCTTTCGTCATCCCAACTGAAACCGGACACGCGGGATGTTGCTCCGCCCCTGGTTTACCTCCAATACCGCACCATTTTCGCCTGGCGTATGCTCCAAAACGCAGCATACGCCCCTGAACACCCTTCCGGCGCGGTGCAGAAATCATTGTTTTTGCAGGCGGATAGCGACTTGGCACGGACATTGTTACGCCAATCACGCAGGTCTCATTAACACTTTTATCACACGGGGGTTAACAATGAACTATTCCGTAAATTATGCCGGCTTTATCGATCTTGCCAGTCAGGCCCCGACCATAGAGTCGCTAGGCAACGAAGCACAGGAAACACAAAACTGTAAACCAGCGCCGGCCATAGCGCTATCTCAGGGCGATGATCCCGACACAGTCATCGAGGTGACGCTAGCCAAGCCCATTCAGGCAAGCCGGGGTTGTCAGTCTATTTGATCACCTTGTAGCAGGGGGTGTAGCCTCTGCCCGGCAATTTCATGCGCTGCTGTTCCACGAAACTGGCAAGCAGCACGTCCAGCGGTTCCATGATGCCGTGGTCACCGCGGATCTCGAAGAGACCCTTTTCTTCGATGGCGCGGATGCCTTCGTCCTTGACGTTACCCGCCACCACGCCGGAAAAGGCGCGGCGCAGATTGGCGGCCAGCAGGTGGGCATCCTGGTCCTTGTGCAACTCCAGCGCCGCCATGTTTTCATGGGTGGGTTCGAAGGGCTTCTGGAACGCCTGGTCGATGGTCAGCAGCCAGTTGAAATAGTAGGCATCGCCCTTTTCGCGGCGAAACTGGCGCACCGCCTGTATGCCGTTCTCGATCTCCCGCGCCACTCGGGCGGGGTCGTCGATGATGATTTGATACAGCTTCTGCGCCTTGGGCCCCAACGTCTGGGCGATGAATCTATCGATGCCGTTAAAATACGTCTGCGCCGAGGCAGGGCCGGTAAAAATCAGCGGAAAGGGAATCTCCTCATTGTCGGGGTGCAACAGGATACCCAGTATGTAGAGGATCTCCTCGGCCGTGCCGGCACCGCCCGGAAACACCACCACGCCGTGGGCGGTGCGCACGAAGGCCTCCAGCCGCTTCTCGATGTCGGGCATGATCACCAACTCGTTGACAATGGGATTGGGTGATTCGGCGGCGATGATGCCCGGCTCGGAAATACCGAGATAACGGCCGTTATTAATGCGCTGCTTGGCGTGGCCGATGGTGGCGCCCTTCATGGGGCCCTTCATGGAACCCGGACCGCAGCCGGTGCAGATATTCAAAGTGCGCAGCCCCAGTTCATGCCCGACTTCCTTGGTATATTCATATTCGCTGCGCTCGATGGAATGGCCGCCCCAACAGACCACCATATTGGTATTCGAGTTGGGCTGCAGCACATTGGCATTACGCAGGATATGGAACACGGCATTGCTAATGCCTTCGCTGTCGTTGAGATCGAAGCGGCCGGTACCATGGATTTCGTCATTCACGTAGACCACGTCGCGCAGCACGGCGAACAGGTGTTCGCTGATGCCCTTGATCATCTTACCGTCAACGAAGGCGGTGGCCGGTGCGTTTTGCACTTCCAGCTTGATACCGCGTTCCTGTTGCACCACCCAGATATCAAAATCCTTATAGCGTTGCAGCAGCTCACGGCCGTCATCCAGATGACCGCCGCAGTTCAACACCGCCAGCGAACAGTTGCGGAAGATGTGATACAGGCCGCCCTGACTGGTATCGCGCAGCTTGGCGACCTCCAGCTGGGACAGTACATCCAGATGTCCTTCGGGGGTGATACGTGCATCGACGACGTCGTACTTCATGCTTGTTCCTTTCGCTTGCGCCCGCCTCTCCATGTGCGACGGGGCCTATCCCTATATCGACCTAATTATTAGAAAAGCTTAATCCCCAACCCCGATTATCGGCCGTAAATAAAAGCCCCCTGGGCTCAATACCCAGGGGGCCCTGCAGGTTGGGAATTCAGCCGGAGCGGTATCTATAAATGCAGTCCGCACTCGGACTTGGATGAGTCCACCCAGCGGCCGCAGCGGTCGTCGCCGGCCCGGGTGCAATGGGTACAGCCCACCGAAGAATAGCCCTGCGCCACCAGCGGATGGAAGGGCAGCTTATGATCGCGAATATAGGCATCACGCTGCTCCTTGGTGACATCCAGCAGGGGGTAGAATTTAATAATGCCGCCGCGATATTCGAATATATCCAGTGAGGCGCGGTGCTCGGTCTGCCAGCGCATCAGGCCGGAGACCCAGACATTGTAATCCTTTTTGATCTCCTGCAAGGGCTCGACCTTGTTGATGGAACAACAAAAATCGGGGTCGGTTTTCCAGGTCTGGTCCTTGAGGGTATACTCGTGCTTCCAAGGCTCGGGATGCACGTCCACCACGTTCAGGTGATACAGCTCGGTGAGCTTCTTTTTGTAGGCCAGGGTTTCGGGAAAGTGATAGCCGGTGTCGATGAAATGGATCACCTGATCCGGCGCCGTGGTGGCAAACAGATGCAGCAAGAAGGCCGAGTTGGTGGCAAACGAGGAAGTCAGCATAACCTCACCGGCGTCGAAATCACGATACAGCTGCTTGACCCGCTGTTCCGGTGTGAGGCCATGGTAGCGGGCGTTGAGATCATGCAGCTGCTCCTCAAGCGAGCGGCTGGGGGTCTGGACTGCGGTTGTCGTCATATAAAAGGATTCCGGATTATGCTTAATTTGAAATCGAGGGATCGCCTCTTCAATTCGATATAAGATTACCCTATATAGTTTCGAATATTATATATTTATTTTAAATATAATATAGTCGGCCGCTATAACCATTCACAATGCGGCACAATTAAGCCACATACTTACAAGACCTGAGATGGATTTCAGTATCGGCAGCAGCCTGCTCGGGGGCATCGGCCTCTTTTTATTGGGCATGTATCTGATGACCCACGGCCTGCGGCTCGCCGCCGGTCAGGCCCTGCAGAGCATTCTGGAAAGCGCTACCCGTACCACCCTGCGCGGCATTCTGGCAGGCTTTAGCATCACCGCCTTGGTGCAATCCTCAGGTGCCGTGACCATGGCCACACTGGGCTTCGTCAACGCCGGGCTGATGTCGCTGCGCCAAGCGATCACGGTGATTTACGGCAGCAATATCGGCACCACCATGACCGCCTGGCTAGTGGCCCTGATCGGCTTTCATATCGATATCAAGGGCTTTGCCCTGCCCGCCATCGGCCTGGGCATGGGGCTGTGGCTGTTCCGCAACGACAGCCGCGCCGGCGCCGTGGGCCAGGCCTTGGCGGGCTTCGGCGTATTTTTTCTCGGCATCGAGGTCCTCAAAGGGGGGTTCGAGGGCCTGGGCGGCTCGCTCCAGTTTGCCACACTGCAACCCGACGGGCTGGGGCTGTTACTGCTGGTGGTCAGCGGCTTTGTGATGACCGTGCTGATGCAGTCTTCCAGCGCCGCCATGGCCATCATTCTCACCGCCGCAGGCGGCGGCGTGATCCCCCTGCCCGCCGCCGCGGCCATGACCATCGGCGCCAATGTGGGTTCGACCAGCACCGCCCTGCTGGCGGTGATCGGTGCTACCGCCAACGCCAAACGGGTGGCGGCCGCCCATGTGGCCTTCAATCTGATCACCGGCGCCGTGGCCCTGCTGATCCTGCCCTGGATGCTGGCCGCGGTACAGGGCTTGCAGAATATGCTGGGCTACATCGCCGAAGTGCCGGCGGTATTGGCCCTGTTCCACAGCTTCTTCAATATCCTGGGCGTCGCGCTGCTGTGGCCCATGACCGACCGCCTGGTGGCCTTTCTCGAACCGCGCTTCCGCTCCACCGAAGAGGACGAGGCCCGCCCCCATCATCTGGACCGCACCCTGCTGGGCACCCCCGTGCTGGCCTTCCGCGCCCTGGGTCTGGAACTGCAGCGTATCGCCGAGATTGGCCGTCGCGTCGCCAAGGGCGCCATCAGCGCTGAGCTCGGGCCCGGCGGTCAACTGCGTAGTGACCGCCAAATTCTGGACCGGCTGGTGACCAGCACGGGAGAGTACTGCACCTCGCTACAAAAGACCGACCTGCCCTCGGAACTGGCCGAGGCCCTTCCCAATGCCATCCGTGTAGGGCGTTATTACAGCACCGTCGCCCATCTGGCCGAACACATTGCCGCCGCCCAGGCCCAGCGTCACGAGCTGCACGACACAGCTCTCGACGAGGCGATCAACCACTTCAAGGGCGGCGCGGTGCACTTGACCCTGGCAGCCGACGTCAGCCGCGAGCAGTACCACAGCGAGACCTGCGCCCAGCTGCTGGCACAGCTGCAGAGCGAATACCAGGCGCTCAAGGCGCAACTGCTGCGCGCCGGCACCGAGGCACGCGTTAGCGCGCGCGAAATGGTCAGTCAATTGGAGCTCATGAGCGAGATCCGCCGCCTCGCGGAACAGATCGAAAAAGGCGCCCGCTACCTGGCCAATTTTCAGGCCCGCACCCCGGCCGAACAATTGGAAGAAAAGGAAGCACTGAGCCATTCGGACTAGCCCGATTTCGGGCAACACTGGTATGCTCAGGCCGCCCCTTAACGTAGTATGAAGATCATGACCGACCTCAACGACTTATTTGAAAATAACAAGGCCTGGACCGAGGCCATCAACGCCGAGGACCCGACCTTTTTCAAGAAGCTGTCGGCGCAGCAGGCACCGGAATACCTGTGGATCGGCTGCGCCGACAGCCGTGTGCCGGCCAATGAAATCGTCGGCCTGCTGCCGGGCGAATTGTTCGTACATCGCAACGTCGCCAATGCGGTCATTCATACCGATCTGAATTGCCTGTCGGTGATCCAATATGCCGTTGACGTCCTCAAGGTCAAGCACATCATCGTCTGCGGTCATTACGGCTGCGGCGGGGTACAGGCGGCCATGCAAACCCAGTCTTTCGGCATTGTCGACTACTGGCTGCGCCACCTCAAGGACCTGTATCAGAAGCACCATCAAGCCCTGAAGCAGATTGCCGACCGGGAACAACGCTGGGACCGCATGTGCGAGCTGAACGTGGTGGAACAGGTGTTCAATGTCTGCCACACCAACATCGTCCAGAGCGCCTGGGGGCGGGGCCAGGAACTCTCTATACACGGCTGGATCTACAGCATCAAGGACGGTCTGCTGCGTGACTTGGGCGTGACCTTCGAAAGCACAGACGGCATCTCCAAGCTGTACCAGATGACCGATGCGAGCTAGTCCGCATCACGCGAGCGCTGCGTAATCCTTTAACCTAATCGGCATACGCTTAGCGCCCCACGCCCCCGGCGGACCATGGAATACCCCGCTGCATCGCGCACCGCAGAATTCACACTGACCATCCTCGCTCAAATGCCAATCCGATAACACGTACCAGTCGCGACCGATCAGCATCTTGCCGCACTGATGGCAATAGGTGCTCTCGCCGGCCTTGTCGTGCACATTGCCGGTATAGGCGTAACGCACACCGGCGGCCAGGGCGATATTGCGCGCGCGCACCAGGGTGGCCATGGGGGTGGCGGGCACGTCCATCATCTTCCAGTCGGGATGGAAGCCGGAAAAGTGCATGGGCACGTCCGGACCCAGGTTTTCCACCACCCACTCGGTCATGCGCTTAAGCTCATCGTCCGAGTCGTTGCTGCCCGGGATAATGAGCGTGGTCGTTTCCAACCAGCAATCGGTCTCGTGCTTGATATACATCAGGGTATCGAGGATGTGCTGCAAGTGACCACCGCAGACCTTATAGTAGAACTCATCGGTGAAGGCCTTCAGGTCCACATTGGCAGCATCCATGTGCTCAAAGAACAGCTTGCGCGGCTGCGGCGTGATGTAGCCCGCCGTGACGGCAACGGACTTGATCCCGCGCTCATGACAGGCCTTGGCCACATCCACGGCGTATTCGAGGAAAATCACCGGATCATTATAGGTGTAGGCGACACTGGCACAGCCCAGTTCCTTGGCCGCCTGGGCGATCGCCGCGGGCGGCGCCTCATCGGCCAACACATCCATCTCGCGGGCCTTGCTCATGTCCCAGTTCTGACAGAACTTGCAGGCCAGATTGCAGCCGGCTGTGCCAAAGGACAGCACCGGGGTGCCCGGCAGAAAATGGTTTAGCGGCTTTTTCTCAATGGGATCAATACAGTAGCCACTGGAACGGCCATAGGTGGTAAGCACGATCTGGTCGCCCTGGTTGGCGCGCACAAAACACAAGCCCTGCTGCCCCTCGTGTAACTTGCAAAAACGGGGACAGACATCGCACTGTATGCGGCCATCCTCGAGCCTGTGCCAAAATGTGGTAGGAACCACTGTTTGCATCTGCATCGCGTCACTCATACTGGAATTTAATAGTGTTAACAGCGCCAGATTGCAAGCCCGCGATTGGTGTGCGCCTGGAATCACGACAGACCGACGTTATACTTGTTGTGTTGCGGACAGCGTCCATTCACAGATTCAGGAAGGTGTCGTATGAGCAAGGTCAGACCCGCCGCCGTTGCCGGTATGTTCTATCCCGATGACGCGGCCACACTGAAACACATGGTGCGCCAATTTCTGGATCAGGCCACCTCCAGCGGCGCCGCGCCCAAGGCCATCATCGCCCCGCACGCGGGCTACATCTATTCCGGCTGCGTGGCCGCCAGCGCCTACCACCTGTTGGAGGGCCAGCGCGACACGATCAAACGCGTCGTGCTGCTCGGACCCTCACACCGGGTGCCGCTGCTGGGTCTGGCCGCCAGCAGCGCCGAGAGCTTTGCCACTCCGCTGGGGAACGTGCCGCTGGATCGGACCATGATTGCACGGCTGAGCCAATTGCCCCAGGTCAACATCTTGGACGAAGCGCACATAATGGAACACAGCTTGGAAGTGCAACTGCCGTTTCTGCAATCCATTTTGGCTGACTTCAAACTGGTCCCCTTAGTGGTTGGCGATGCCAGCGCCGATGAAGTCTGCGAAGTACTGGAACAGGCCGGACTGGACCGGACGACCCTGATCGTCATCAGTTCCGACCTGAGCCATTACCACGACTATGCCACCGCACAACAGATGGACCAGCACACCTCCGACGCCATCAAACACCTGGCGCCCGACACGCTCGGCTATGAAGACGCCTGCGGCCGCATCCCCGTCAGCGGCATGCTGACGCTGGCGCGCAAGCTGGGATTGAAGGCGGAGATCGTCGATCTGCGTAACTCCGGCGATACCGCCGGGCCGAGAGATCAGGTGGTGGGATACGGTGCCTATGTCTTCAGATGAGGCCGCAGCGGCTGCCGTCACTGCGGCAGAACAGGACACCCTGTTGGACGTGGCGCGACAGAGTATCGCCCACACGCTGAACCACGGCGAACAGATCCGGCTCGAGATACAGGATTATCCGGATCGGCTAAGGCAACAGCGCGCCGCTTTCGTCACCCTGCACCTGGACCATGAGCTGCGCGGCTGCATCGGTAATTTGGAGGCCTACCAGCCTGTGGTGCTGGACGTGGCCCGCAACGCCTACGCAGCCGCCTTTAGCGATCCACGTTTCCTGCCCGTGACAATGGCGGAGTTCGAACGCATCGATATTCATATCGCCATTCTCAATCCCGCAGAGGAGATGCAGTTTGACTCGCAAACCGATTTGATCACCCAGCTGCGTCCGGGTATCGACGGCCTGATTATTCAACAAGATGGCCACAGGGGCACCTTCCTGCCCAGTGTCTGGGAACAGTTGCCCGAGCCGGAACAGTTTTTTGCCCATCTCAAATTAAAGGCGGGGCTGTCCCCCAAGCACTGGTCGCCTTCGCTGCGGGTATGGCGCTACATCACCACCTCGTTCCCATAGCTTTGGGTCAGTTTGATACTCAAAAATAAAAATTGGCACTCGGATGGGCACCGACATCGGCGGTATTGTCAAAATTGACGATATTCTCGGTCAGGGCAGCGGACAAAACGATGCAGTGATGGCTAGTTGGAAACGGCGGCGGGCACACAGCCACTCACCGACTCGCGCGCACACAGCGTTCCGTCGATCCAGACCGCCTTGTCCAGCCTGGCGCCCTCGAGGCTGACACCGGCCAGTTGTGCGCCTTGCAGGTCGGCATAGGAGAGATCGGCACCGCGCAAATCGGCGCCACGTAAATCGGCACCGCGCAATGTCGCCCCGGTCATGATGACCTGGGCCATGTCGGTCATGCGGAGATTGGCCAATGCCAGATTGGTATAGGCCAGATCGGCGCCTGTCAGCGTGGCTCGATAGAATGAGGCATTGGTAAGATTAGCGTTGCGAATATGCGCGCGGCTCAGATCGGCACCATCGAATGCGGCGGCCTGCAAATTACAATTACTCCAGTTGACCCCGGGCGCCGGATCGGCGGCGCAATCGATCGCCCCGTCCGTCTGACGTGGAGTGGAGATAAACAAAAGGCCCAGCACACCTGCGCACACCAGTAGCAAAACAATTGTCAAAAAAGTTTGCTGCCGCCTTTTCTTCTTTTCCGATTCCCCCTGACGCAATGCGGCGCGCCGTTCGCGGTGGATACGCATTTCCTCGCTTTCCACCCCGCGGCGTTCGCCCTTACGCTGGTCGACATAGTCGGGATCATCGGCCCGACGCCGATCGCCCACATCGCGCTCATCGGCACCGCGCCTGGCGGCCTCCAGATTCGACTGGTTCGCGGTTTCGCTCAAGTCGGCCCTCAACACCTCGGGCTGCAACTCGACCACGTTGCCGATCTCCCGCCATTCCTGACGATCAAGGCTGACGTAGTCGGATTTTTGCAGGCGCCCCAGCAACAGGAACTGGGAGATGACCGCCGTTGGAAACGGCCCGCGCACATCCCGGTTGCGGCGCACATACCACAGCAGGTGTTGTTTCTTCGAGGTCATGATGAATTCAGAAAAACTCCGTTAAGGCCGATTATCTATACATCCGAGTTACGGCTTGGCAATATATAAACCCCCTAAGAGTAAATCGGACAATCAGGGCTTCTCTTTATCCCCCATGGAAATCAACGGCCCACCGCCAACCACCATGACGCCCCGCCAGATTCGGGCGACCGTCAACGCCTGGCAGATCGGCCAGATCATGCACGCCCGGGTGGTCAGGCAGGCCACGCCCCAGGCCGTGCTGCTGCAAGTCGATAATCAGCAGTTGCTGGCAAAGACCCATGTACAACTTGCCGCCGGTCAACGGCTGGAATTGACCGTGACCCAGCTCGGTGACAAACCGGTGCTGCAGGCACGGCTGCTCGGCTCCGCGGCACCGACGAATCTCTCCACGGCCGCGCCGGGGCGCGCCGACAGCTCATCGGCACCCATGCAAACCGCCGTTAATGCCCTGTTAAAACAGGCGCTACCGCAACAGGCCGGCATGGCCGGCCTATTGGCCAATCTCAGTCAGCTCAATAGTCAGGCCGGCCGCCTAATGCCCCTGCCGCCGGCGGTGGAGGCCATTACCAAACAGCTTTATCGCCAATTGCCGACGGCGGATAAAATCGGCAATGCCCAGCAGCTTAAACAGAGCATTGCCAATTCAGGCATATTCCTGGAAAGCAGGCTTGCTAAAAACGCCGCGGACCCAGGCGGCATGCAGTTGAAGCAGGCATTACAACACACCGTGCAGACCGGCGGCGAGAAGCCGGCCCCGGGCGCATACTCCGCCACTGCCGGCGATCTGAAGGCCAATCTGTTACGCCTGCTGGGCGCGGTGCAACAAGCGCCGCGCGTCAGCGCGCCGCAGGCATCAGCATTCCAGTCCAGTGCCGCAGCGTCGCAGCCCCTCGCCACCCCGCCCCCCCTGCGCGGCCAGGCGCCGCAGGCGCAGGCGCGCGCCGCCGCGACGCTGCAGCAACTGGGCACGCTGCAACTGCTGTTGCAGGAGCTGGGCAGACAGACTGAGGCAGCGCTGGCCCGCACACAGTTGCACCAGGCCGCCTCCCTGCCGCCCGGCGAGCAAACACCGAACAGCTGGGCCTTCGAACTGCCGCTGCGCAACGGTCAACAGATCGATATCTTCGACATGGTCATCGAAGAAGACACGGCGCGCGAACAGGGTGAGGAAGACGGCAACCCTCCCTGGAGCGTCACCCTGGCCTTTAATCTTGACGGGCTGGGCCCGGTGTACGCCCGGCTGCGCCTGATCAAGGATAAAGTTTCCACCCTGTTCTGGGCCGAAAATGCCCACACCAGCCAGCTATTCAAGCAACACCTGGCCGACCTGTCACAGCGCTATCGCGCAGCGGGATTGGAGCCCGGCGAGCTGGGCTGTTTTCAAGGAACGCCACCGGGCGCCCGGGAACGGGCCGCGACGCAGATCGTATTGGATATCAAGGCATGAGCGAACAAGACCGAAAACCGCCCAAGGCAGTGGCATTGAAGTGGGACGGCAAGGCCGCCCCCACGGTCACCGCCAAAGGTCAGGGCGATCTGGCGGAGCAGATCCTGGCCATCGCCCGGGCCCACGACATTCCCATTCAGGAAGACAACGAAGTGCTGGTCACCGCCCTGGCGCAAATCGAGCTGGGGGATGAAATCCCGGAAAGCTTATACGTGGCGGTGGCGCAAGTCATCGCCTTTGCCTATCACCTGTCCGGCAGACACAGCGTGACAGAGGATGCGCAGGCCTGAAGAAAAGCCGCGCCACGGTCACCCCCGTGTCTCACCCCGCCTGCTGTGACGACCCAATGGCACGCCCTGCCTGGGCAGCCGCAGCTTGAATCGTCCCGCTACGGACGGTGGTGGAAAATGGGGGTTAATCCAGCGACTGCTCGCCGTGCAGGCGCATCAACAGTTCCGCCTCTTCGCGGCGCAGCCCGTGGCGCACCAGTTCGTCGACGGAGGCGCCGCTCTGGATCAGTTCGATAGCTTCGCTGTAGCTTTGGCTGGTCGGGTCCTGTTCATCGATTTGTTCCTGCCGGTCTGACAATTGGCCGATCTGTTCCTCGATGCGGGCGATATGACTGCCCTGCCCGGCGGCGCCGGCATACAAGGCCTTGAGTTCATCCATTAAATGATCGATGCGTTCCCGGTTCTCCGCCAGTCCCCGTTGCAGACGCGACTGCCGCTTTGCCAGCAGCACCACACATACCACCAGCACCAGACTCAGAACGGCGGCTATGTAAACGAGATTATCCATGGATACGGAGCTCCCCGGGATGCATTAGGCATATTCATCGATATGCGGCTTGCCATCATCCTTTTTATCATTATTACCTCCCTGTTGGCGCCGCTTTTGTTGTTTCCAACGGCGCTCGTCCTTTGCCTTGTCGTCGTCCTCCACCCGTCGTATCGGGCGCTGCGGCCAGACCGGGCCGATAGGATTCGAGTTGTCGATTTCAGCCATGGCGACCCTCCCTTGCGGCCTGGCGGTTACAGGCTGGCGAACTCCTTCCACTCTTCGTCTGTCAGGAGTTTGTCCAGGTCAACCAATATCAGCAGGCCTTCGTCCCGATTCGCCACCCCCTGAATATAACGCGAGCTCTCTTCGTTGCCCACATTGGGTGCGATCTCGATGTCGGATTGTTTTAGGTAGACCACCTCGGCGACGCTGTCCACCAGAATGCCCACGACCTGGTCTTCGGCCTCGATGATCACGATACGCGTGGCCTCGTCGGCCTCGTGCGGCGGCAGGCCGAAGCGACTGCGCGTGTCCATGACGGTGACGACATTGCCGCGCAGATTGATGATGCCCAGCACATAGCCTGGCGCCCCCGGCACCGGGGCGATTTCGGTCATGCGCAGGACTTCCTGTACCTGCATGACATTGATGCCATAGGTTTCTTCACCCAAGCGAAAAGTCACCCACTGTGTAATCGGATTATTTTCTGCCTGCTCGCTTGTGCTCATCGCTGTGCTCCTGGTCTAGCTAAATGTCGTCGGGTCGACTCGGGTGTCTAACATCCGATAAATCAACCGGTTCCCTGGTATCTTCATGTATGTCGTCCGATGGTGCGCCTTCCTTTAGCATGGCCGTCAGTTGCTCGACGTCGAGCAACGCGCTCATCTGCTCGATCACGGTACCGGCCAACCAGGGACGGCTGCCGGCGTCCTTGCGCCAGCGCACTTTATCCGCAGACAATTTCAACACCCGGCCCAGGTCGTCGCAGGCCAGGCCGATCTTGCCGTCGTCGATTAATAACAGATGCTGATAGCGGCGCGTGTCCGCCAGGGCTTGTCGTGCGTTGTGATTTTCGGGAATGACAAAGGCGGCGATATCGATCACCTTCACTTGCCGGCCGCGCTTGGACATCAGGCCGAGAAACCAATCGGCGTAACCGGGAATGGGCGTCAGGTGTCCCTCCCATTTCAGAATACCGGTCAGGCGCACCAGGGGTACGGCCAGCCTCAAGCCACCTGCCACTTTAAACAGCAAACACTCAAACGGCGCATCGCGGTCGACGGCTGGTGCTTGCCGCCGCCGCGGCTGAGGCGGCGGTTCAACCGCGTCGATTGCCACCGTCGCAGCGTCGGGCTCGGCCGCCACGGGCGCAACCAGCGGGGTCGGCGCGGCGGTTTCGACGGACGCAGCGTCGTCAGCGGGGGGCTCAAGCAGCAAGGCATCGATGTAGACCTTGAGCGCCTGCTCATGCTCGACCACGGTAACGAAATCCTGTTCGTCGTCCCGGCTCATATGACCGCCGCCTGCCGCTCGCCGGCATGAGTGCTCACCAGGGTATCCAGCAAGCGCGTATAGGCCGCCACGCCGCGTGCCTGGGGCGCCAACAACGGCAGGGGTACACCGATTCGACTGGCCTCGCGAAACTGGGTGTCCACCGGGATCACGGCATTCCACAATTCGGCGCTGTAGCGCGTCCTCAGCAGCCGCAGGGTGTCGCTAGAGGCGCGGGTGCGGCGATCGAACATGGTTGGCACGATGGTGTACGGCAGGCGCACGCTGCGTGAACGGGTGATCATGGAAAGCGTCTTCAGCATGCGCTCCAGCCCCTTGAGGGCGAGAAACTCGGTCTGCACCGGAATCACCAAATGATCGCAGGCCGCCATGGCGTTCACCATCAACACCCCGAGCATGGGCGGGCAGTCGATCAACGCATAGTCGTAGCGCCCGGCCAGCGTCTTCAGGGCGCGGCTTAGCACCAAGCCCATGCCGCTGCGCGCGCCCAGCTGACGATCCAGAGTGGCCAGCGCCATGGTCGCCGGCAGGAGGTGCAGATTCTCGAAGCGGGTCGGGCGGATGACGCTGATGGGATTGACAACCTGGTCCTGGAACAGGGTAAAAATGCTGCTTTCCAGCTCGTCCGGATTGAAACGGAAATACGAAGTCAGGGAGCCGTGCGGATCGATGTCCAACAGCAGCACGCGCCGGCCACGCTGGGTCAGCAGCCCGGCCAGGCTGACGGCGCTGGTGGTCTTGCCCACACCGCCCTTCTGATTGGCCACGGCCCAGACCCTCACGGCGCGTCCTCCTCGCGCGGCGGGTCCGTTTCCGCCTGATCCATAATGTCCATCAACCGCTGCTGTTCGGCGCGGTTGCCGGAGTTGGTATCACGCCCGCGCAAGGGCAACTCTTGCGGAAAGCCGGTCTCGGGCACCGGCGCGCTGGGCGTCATTAGCGGCAGTTCGATCAAGTCGGGGGGGTTATCCAAATCGATGTCCTGCGCCGGCCTGTCCTTGGCCTTGAGTTCCACCACCTTGTCCAGGTTGTACAATTTTTCCGCCGCCTCGGAGAGGATCACGATCACCACGCGGCGATTGCGGCGCCGCCCCTCGGCAGTAGTATTCAGGGCCACCGGTCGATATTCACCATAGCCGATGGCCGACATGCGGAACGGATCCACCCCTTCGTCGGAAAACACGTGCACGACGCTGGCGGCACGGCCGGCGGACAACTCCCAGTTGGAGGGGTAGGCGGGCGTGTCGATGGGCACGTCATCGGTAAAGCCTTCCACTTGCACGGCGTTGGGAAATCCCTTCAACGCCGCCGCCACCTTAGTCAAGGTGGGCACGGCCGCAGGCTGGATCAGGGCACTGCCGCTGTCGAACAGCACGGCGGTATTGATCTCCACCTCCAACCCCCGGCCGGTGCGTTTCACCGCGATCAGGTCCTGTTCGATCATGCGCCCCAGCGCCTTTTCCAGCTGTTTCTGGATCTTGTTCAAATTCTCCCGGTCGCGGCCATGGCCCTGTTCTCCGCCCTCTTCCATCTCCTTCGAGGAGACGTTCATAGGCGGGCTGTAGGGAATGGCCTTCAATTGCGGCTGGCTGTCCGGCATCACCTTGTCGGGCGCCTTCACCGGGGCGCCGATCTGGATCGGCTTGAGGCTTTGCGGCGCGTTGCGAAACGCGGCGATCAGGGAGTCCGATAGCACGCGATACTTGCCTTCGTTAACCGACGACAGGGCGTACATCACCACGAAAAAGGCGAACAACAGGGTAATGAAGTCGGCGTATGAGACCAACCAACGTTCGTGGTTTTCGTGCTCTTCGGGTTTTTTCTTGCGCGCCATATCAACTCAGTCAGCAACATGTCCCAATCCGCGAGTCAAAAAAGTGACTGCCAAGGAGATGGTGCAATTTCTGTGCCTCGTCGAACCGCCGGCGGCCCGGTGAGAAATGCGGGCCAAGGCCTGTGAACACTAATTTCAAAGCAGCGTTGCCGCCCCAGAACGGGCCAGGCAAGGCGCGAGAAGCGTAGTTTGGTGATTCCAAATGAGCGCCGAGCAACGCCGCATGGCCCGTTCTGGGGCGCAACCCGAAGGGACGGGGCCCATTTTCCTCGGGACGGCGTTGCATTTCGCTCATGTACAGTAAGTACACTGCCGCTCAATGCGCCTTGTCCCGAGAAAAATGGGCCGCCGGCGCTGCTTTGAAATTAGTGTTCACAGGCCTTAATGCAGATAGCCATCCAGCTTGGTTTCGATATTCCTGGGGTTTTCGCCTTCGGCGATGGAGATAACACCCTCAACCACCATTTCGCGGAATTGGGTCTGGTTGTGGATGATGCCTTTCAATTTAGTGGCGACGGGCAGAAAGATGAGATTGGCCAGACCGACACCGTAAATAGTGGCGACGAAGGCCACGGCGATGCCCGAGCCGAGCTTGCTGGGATCGGCCAGATTGTTCATCACGTGGATCAGGCCCATGACGGCGCCGATGATGCCGATGGTGGGGGAATAGCCGCCCAGCCCTTCGTAGACCTTGGCCGCCTGGGTGTCGAAGTGTTCCTTGACGCCGATTTCGACCTCCAGAATACTGCGAATGGTCTCCGGCTCGGAGCCGTCCACCAACAGTTGCAGCCCCTTTTGGGCAAAGCTGTCGGTCTCCGACTCCACCAACGACTCCAGCCCCAACAAGCCCTCTTTACGGGCGATGTTGCTCCAACTGACGATCTTTTCCACCGCTGCCTTCTGCTCCACCTTGGGGGGGAGAAAGATCCACATGAACATCTTCAAGGAACGCAGAAACACCGACAGGGGCGTCTGGACCATCACCGCGCCGACCGTACCGCCGGCGACGATCAAAAAGGCGACCCCCTGTACCAGGGAGTCGGTATGCCCACCCTCGAGAATGTTGCCGACAAGAATGGCGCCAAAGCCGAGCGCGAGGCCGATGAGTGTGAGGATATCCATATAAAGCCGTTACACCACTTCCATTAAGCTGGGGCCGATTGCATTCAACGCTAATACCTTATCGGCCAGCCCGGCCTCGACTACAGCCGCTGGCATGCCGTAGATCACACTGCTGCCCTTGTCCTGAGCCCAGACGCTGGCACCCCCGTGCTTCAGCATGCGCGCACCCTCGCGCCCATCGGCACCCATACCGGTGAGCACAATGGCCAATACATCCGCGCCGAACAGTTTCGAGGCCGAGCCGAAGGTAACGTCCACGCTGGGCTTGTAGGTCTGTCCCGGACGGCTTTCGACTATGCGGATCACGGCGCCGCCGTGGCGTTCCTCCAGCAGCAACTGCATCCCGCCCGGGGCCAGATAGGCGCAGCCGTTTTCCAAACGATCGCCGTCGCAGGCCTCTTTGATACGAATGGCCGACAACTTGTTGAGACGTTCGGCAAAGGCCGGCGTGAAACTGGCCGGCATGTGCTGCACCAGCAGGATAGGCAAAGGAAAAGAGGCCGGCAGACCGGTCAGCACTTGTTGCAAGGCCACCGGTCCGCCCGTCGACGTCCCGATGGCCACCAATCTGAACTTGCCGCGCCGCAGCCCGGGGGCCGGTTTTGGCGCCGGCGCGGCGAACTGGGGTTTGGCCGCGAGTAGCGGGCCCTTTTGCAAGCCCCGGGCACCGATCAAACGCACGCGCGCGCAGAGCTGACGTTTGGCCGACTCCCGGTCCTGCGAGATGTCTTCCATGCGCTTGGGCAGAAAATCAGTCGCACCGGCTTCAAGTGCGTCCAGCGTCGCCTTGGCGCCGTCGGTGGTCAGGGATGAAAACATGAGGATAGGCAGCGGATCGGACTGCATGATCTTGCGCACCGCGGTAATGCCGTCCATCACCGGCATCTCGATGTCCATGGTGACGACATCGGGTTTAAGCTTTTTTACAAGCTCGATGGCCTCCTTGCCATTGATCGCCGCACCGACGACTTCAATATGGTTATCGCCATTGAGTATTTCGGTCAGTCGCTTTCTGAAAAATGATGAGTCATCGACAACCAGGACCCGAACCGGCATGGTGTTCTCCTACAAACGGCTGGCATAGGCTTCCATGAGCCCTGGCATATCCAGTATTAGGGCGATTCCACCATTACCTGTGATTGTGGCACCGGAAATGCCTTTAGTGCCGTGCAACATGGCGCCCAGGGGTTTGATCACCACTTCTTCCTGGCCCACCAGCTGATCAACCACGCAACCGATCAATTGATTGCCCACCGCTGTGACGACAACGAAACCATCGCCCTCGGTCTCGACATTGGCGGCATGGCCCTTGATCAGCCAAGACCTGAGGCGCACCAGGGGCACGGCCTTTTCACGAATGATGACCACCTCTTTGCCGTCAACCGTGCTGCGCTTGGCCGAATCCATATCGAATATTTCACTGACATTGGCCAGCGGCAGGGCGAACACCTGCTCGCCGAGCACCACCATCAGGGTCGGCATGATCGCCAGGGTCAGCGGCAGCTTGATAATAATGCGGCTGCCCCGCCCCAGCGTGGAGTCGATCTCGATTGCGCCGTTGAGTTGCGCAATACGCGTTTTGACCACGTCCATACCGACACCGCGCCCGGAGATATCGGAGATCTCTGATTTGGTGGAAAAGCCCGGGGCGAAAATCAGGTTGTAGCAGGCCTTGTCATCCAGACGCGCGGCGGTGTCTTCATCGATCACACCTTTGCTCACCGCGATCTGGCGCAAGGTGTCCGGATCCATGCCCTTACCGTCGTCCTCGATCATGAGCAGGATGTGGTCACCCTCCTGCTGCGCCGACAACACGACGGTGCCGGTGCGGTCCTTGCCCGCTTGCTCGCGTTCGTCCGGCATTTCGATCCCATGGTCGACGGAGTTGCGCACCAGATGCACTAGCGGGTCGGCCAGGGCCTCCACCAGGTTCTTGTCCAAGTCGGTATCTTCACCGATGAGTTCAAGATTGACTTCTTTCTTGAGACTGCGGGCCAAGTCGCGCACCACGCGGGGGAAACGGCCGAATACCTTCTTGATCGGCTGCATGCGGGTCTTCATCACCGAACTTTGCAGATCGGCGGTGACCAGATCGAGATTGGCGATGGCCTTACTCACCTCACCGTCGGCGGCCATGTTGGTTTTCAGGGTCGCCATGCGATTGCGCACCAACACCAGCTCGCCGACCAGGTTCATAATGTCGTCCAGACGCTTGGTATCCACGCGCACACTGGTCTCGGCAACCGGCGCCGCCTCCTTGGCGGGCTTGGCGGGCGCGGCTTTGGCGGCGGTTTGCGGCGGCGCCTTCTCGGCCGGCGGCTGAGGCGCAGGCTGAGAGACCTGGCCCGCGTCAGGCTGTGTCTGCTTCTTGGATTCGAGCTCGTCCAGCAGGGCCTCGAACTCATCTTCGCCAATCTCGTCGGAATCGCCGCCGGCGACTGCGCCCTGCGGCGCCCCTGTGGAGACCGCCGCGTCGCTGGCGCTGGGGGCGGGCGTTGCCACTTCACCCGAACCCTGCAATTGATCCAGCAAGGCCTCGAATTCTTCCTCGGAAATCTCATCCGAGTCGGCCGCGCCGGCCACGTCATTGTCCGCAGCGGGAGCCGCTGTTTCAGTCTCGGCGGCGGGCTTGGGACTGCCCTGTAATTCGTCCAGCAGGGCTTCGAATTCGTCGTCGCTGATTTCTTCGTCGGAGGCGCCTGCTCGCGCTTCGTCGGCCGTGGGGGCGGCCTGAGCCGCCGGCGGCTCAGGAATCGATTCAGGGGCCTCGGCAGCCGGTGCAGCCGCGATCGTTTCACCCTTGAGGATGGCCTCCAAGGCCTGCAGGATTTCCGGCGCTGCTTCGGGCGGGTCCTCGCCGGAGCGGATGTAATCCATCATCTCATTGACGATGTCGGTGACCTTCAGAATGACATCCATCAACTGCGGGTTGACCTGACGCTCGCCCTGACGCAACAGGTTGAACACATCCTCGGCACGGTGACACACCTCCACCAAGGCATTCAGCCCAAGAAATCCGGCACCGCCCTTGACGGTGTGAAAGCCACGAAAAACGGCATTCAGCAAGTCGAGGTCGTCGGGACTGCGCTCCAATTCAACCAATTGTTCGCCCAACTGGTCGAGGATCTCGCCCGCTTCGACTAGAAAGTCCTGCAGAATTTCATCGTTTAGATCGATTGCCATCTAGCTCAATATCCTATCGTGCTTAGGGTCTGTCCTTAGAAACCGAGGCTGGACAGCAGGTCGTCAACGTCGTCCTGGCCATTGACCACGTCGGCTTGATCGACGCCCGGGACCGCCGGACCCACGGCTTCAATATCCGGCCCTTGTTTCTGTTTCTCCTGTTTCCCCTGTCCCTGTTCCTCTGTGTGCATCTTGTGACCGGTCATGCGGATCAGACTCACCAGCCCGTCTTCCACATCCTGCACCAGGGTAATGACGCGGCGAATGATCTGCCCGGTCAAATCCTGGAAGTCCTGCGCCATCATGATGTCCGACAGACCGGCGTTGATTGCGCTTCCTTTGTCGTCCAGCCACTTAAAAAATTCATCGATCTCCGCGCTCATGGCGCGGAACTCATCCACGTCCATGTCCCGTTTTCTGAAACGGACCCAATTGGTCTGCAGCCGCGTGGCCTTTTCCCTCAGCTCATCAAACTGCTTGAGGGAACCTTCCACTGCGGTTAGGGTTTTGTCGGCAGCGTCCTCGGTCATGGTGATGACGTGATTCAGGCGCTCTTTGGCATCCGGGATATCCTTTTGCGCCATGTCCGCCATCTTGGGATCCAACTGAAAACTCATCAGAGAATCATGCAAATCGCGTGTCAGCTTGCCAAGCTCCTGAAACAGTTCGCTCTCGCGCAAGGCGGAAATATCTTCCAGCACCTGTTCCGCTTCTTCAGCCCTTCCCTGTTCGATGCACTCAAGCAATTTCTTGGCGTACTCGAGACCTTGGTCACTGCATATTTGGTTTTGAATCATTATTTAAAGTCCCTTTACCCACGCCATGCTTTCAGCCCTGGCTCGCTTCGAGCCGTTCAAATATTTTGTCAATTTTTTCTTTCAGGGTAGCTGCGGTAAATGGCTTGACGATATACCCATTGACCCCGGCCTGGGCCGCGGCCACGATCTGTTCCTTTTTTGCCTCGGCGGTCACCATCAGCACGGGGAGACTCGCAAGCTTGGCGTCGGCGCGCACGGCCTTGAGCAGGTCGATACCTTGCATGCCGGGCATGTTCCAGTCAGTCACCAGAAAATCGAAATCGCCGTTTTGGAGTTTCGGCAACGCGGTGTTGCCGTCGTCGGCTTCGTCGGTATTATTGAAGCCCAGATCCCTGAGCAGATTCTTTATAATCCTACGCATCGTAGAGAAGTCATCTACAATCAGGATTTTCATGTTCTTGTCCAAGACTAGAAACCTCCATTTACCTAGTGGCTCTTGAAAAAGAGGTTACGGACACATCGGTATTGAATTACGGCCCTGTAAGCTCTCTATTATTATCTGCACTTGCTGGAAAATGTTTAGGCCGCATTGAGACTAATTTACATGGCGCCACAACGGGGACCCGTCATACGGGTTAGCCTAGTGGGCACGCGCCACTTAAGACCGGCCCAAGCGGCCGTTGCGACAAATCATTGAAGGGGTAAGGGGGCGCAGCGACCAATGTCCTGCGCGCAGACCAGGCGGCCGAGTGCCGGCAGCAGAATGGTGCTTAGCCCGAGACTATTCCGATTCGTTTTTGGTCCACTGACCCAGGCGGGCCTGCAGACGAATCAAGGCCTGGCTGTGGATTTGGCTGACGCGGGATTCGCTGACGCCCAACACCGCACCGATTTCACGCAGATTGAGTTCTTCGTCGTAATACAGCGTCATCACCAGGCGTTCGCGTTCAGGCAAGCCGGCGATGGCCTCGGCCAGGCTGCGTTTGAAATCCTCTTTTTGCAGACCGTCGAAAGGCGTCGTGGCGGCTTGGGAAAGGGTGGTGGCAACCGCTTCGTCATCAGCGCCCAGGTCGTCGAAGCTGAGCATCAGATAACCACTGGCCGCCTGCAAGGTCTGGTGATATTCGCTGAGGGACATGTCCAGCGCTTCGGCGACTTCATTGTCGCGTGCGTCGCGGCCTTTCATGCTTTCGATCTGGCGGACCGCCTCGGCCACCTTGCGCGCCTTGCGGTGCACTGAGCGGGGTGCCCAATCGTTCTTGCGGATCTCGTCGAGCATGGCGCCGCGCACCCGGATACCGGCATAGGTCTCGAAGCTGGCGCCCTGTTTGGAATCGTAGTTGCGGGCCGCCTCGAGCAAGCCGATCATGCCGGCCTGAATCAGGTCGTCGGCCTGCACACTGGGTGGCAAACGACACATCAGGTGGTAGGCAATGCGCTTGACCAGCGGCGCATGTTGTACGACCAGGTCATCCTTACTGTTTTTTTTAGTCGTTTGCATAGTATTGCTGTACATTGCGAGTCCGTTCATTGCAGCGTCCCTTCACGTTTATTGTGCACTCTGAATCAGCCGTTCGACAAAAAACTCCAGGTGTCCGCCCGCGTTCCTGGGTATGGGCCAGTTATCGGCTTTCTTCGCCAAATTCTTGAATGCCATTGCGGCCTTACTTCTGGGATAGGCCTCAATTACCGCTTTTTGCCGCTGCAACGCCTTTCTTAGGTACTCATCGTAGGGGATAGTGCCCATAAAATCCAAGGTTACGTCGAGAAAGCGGTCGGTAACCTTGACCATTTTATTGAATAGCTCACGCCCTTCTTGCATGCTGTGCGCCATATTCGATAGTACCCTAAAACGCTGAATCCCGTAATCTCGGTTGAGCACCTTCATCAAGGCATAGGCGTCGGTAATTGAGGTGGGTTCGTCGCAGACGACGATAATGACTTCCTGCGCGGCGCGGGTGAAACTCACCACCGAATCGGCGATGCCCGCGGCGGTATCGATGATCAAGGCATCCAGATCATGTCCGACTTCACTGAAGGCCTGAATCATGCCGGCATGCTGCGCCGGGGTCAGTTCGGCCATGTTCTGCATACCGGACGAGGCCGGCACGATTTGTAAACCACTGGGCCCGGCGACAATCACCTCTTCCAGGGTGCGTTCGCCGTTGATGACGTGGGAGAGATTAAATTGCGGACGCAGACCCAGCATGATGTCCACATTGGCCAAACCCAGATCGGCGTCCAGCAACATTACCTGTTTGCCTTCCGCCACCATCGCCAGCGCCAGATTGACCGAAACATTGGTCTTGCCCACCCCACCCTTGCCGCTGGCGACGGCGATCACCCTCACCGGGTGCGGCTTACTCACTTTTCGTAGCCCTGCTGCCTGATCCATCTGTGTCTCCGTCATCAACATACTAATAACCCGCCTCATTCAGGCGCACGCCCGACATTTCATCGTCGAGCAGGTCGGTACTTTCTTGCATCACGGCGACACTGCGGCTGACCAGGGTATGGGCCCGCGCCGGCTGCAAATCTTCCGGCACGCGCTGCCCGTCGCTGACATAGGCCACCGGCAGCCGGTGCCGAATCACCACGTCCAGGGCATGGCCGAGGCAGGTGCTTTCGTCCATCTTGGTGAGGATGCAACCGGCCAGATTTACGCCCTGGAAACCGCGTACCACTTCCTGCAGGCCGGACAGGCGTGAGGTGGTTGAGGCCACCAGGTAACTGCGCACACGCTCGCTTTCGCTTTTTAATACAGAGAATTGTTCCGACAGGCGCAGATCGCGCTGACTCATGCCGGCGGTGTCAATCAGCACCAGACGCTTGTCGCAGAAATAATCCAAGGCACTTTGCAAGCCAGCGGCGTTGTTGGCGAAACGGATCGGCACATCCAGGATGCGGGCATAGGCCTTAAGCTGCTCATGGGCGCCGATGCGGTAGCTGTCGGTGGAGATCAGGGCGACACTGCGGGCGCCGTGGCGCATCACGAAGCGCGACGCCAGCTTGGCCACGGTGGTAGTCTTGCCCACACCGGTGGGTCCTACCAGGGCGACGGCGCCGCCGTGGTTGAGGATGTCGTCGTCAGTGACCGCGAGTTTGACCGCGATCTTGCCCAGCAGGCGACGCCACAACTCTTCCTCGCTGCCCTCAAGCGCCAGGGATTCCAACAATTCCCGCGCCATGCTGCTGCCCAGGCCGAGCATGGCCAGACGTTGTTTGAGCGTTTGATAAAACGGGTGGGGGCGTTCCGGTTCCGCACGGCCTATGCCGGCCAGCTGGCTTTCCAGCAGGCCGCGCAAGGTCTTGATCTCGCCGCGCATCTCCATCAGGGCCGGTTCCTCATTCCAGATGACTTGGGGCTTGGTCGGGGCCGGGTGGTGAACGTCATCTATTCTCGGCCGGGACGACGCACGCTGGGTGTCACGCGCATGTTCCTGCTGCACCTCGCGGCGCAGGGCGTTTTCGTCATAATCGATGGCCGAAATGATTTCAATGCCGCCGTTGACGCGTCGGTTGGAGAGGATGACGGCGTCTTCGCCCAATTCCTCGCGCACCATGCGCATGGCGCTTCTCACATCCGCAGCAAAAAATCGTTTTATTTTCATCGCACACTTACCTCATTTACACTGCGCCGACGTGCCATGTCGGTTAACCCAGGGCCGGAGTCGCTTGTCCGCCCACGGACGCCACGACCTTGATCTGCTTGTCATCGGGTATCTCGTTGTATGACAGCACTCGCAGCGACGGGATGCCCCCCTTGGTCAAGCGCGCCAGCACCGGCCGGATCAAGGCCGAGACCAGCAACACCGCCGGCTGTCCGTTGACTTCCTGGCGCTGCGCCGCCTCACCCAGGGCAGAGAACATGTTCTCCGCCAGCCCGGGCTCCAGCCCGAGACCGCCGCTGCCGGCGTTCTTTACCGACTCTTGCAATAACTGTTCCAATGTTGGATCCAGCGTAATGACCGGCAGCTCGTTCGCTATGCCGTTGATTTGCTGGACAATTGACCGACCGAGGGCAATACGCACCTGCGACGTCAAAATACCGGGGTCTTGACTCCGGCTGCCTTCGTCCGCCAAGGTTTCGACGATGCGGCGCATGTCGCGAATGGGAATGCCCTCCTCCAACAGGCTTTGCAGCACCTTCACCACCACGCCCAGCGGCAGGATGTCGGGCACCAGTCCCTCCACCAGCTTGGGCGCGACCTTGGCCACGTTGTCAAGCAGCTGTTGCACCTCTTCACGGCCCAACAGCTCTTGGCCGTGAGCGCCGATGATATGACTCAGATGGGTCGCCACCACGGTGCTGGGATCGACCACGGTATACCCCAGGCCCTGGGCATGATCGCGCTGCGACGTCTCGATCCAGACCGCGTCCAGACCGAAGGCCGGGTCCTTGCCCGGGATGCCCTGCAGGTTGCCGTAGACCTGGCCCGGGTTGATGGCCAGTTCCCGGTCGGGATGGATGGTGGCCTCGCCCACGGTGGCCCCCAGCAAGGTGATGCGATAGACGTTGGGCGCCAGCTCCAGATTGTCACGGATATGCACCGAGGGAATCAGGAAGCCCAGGTCTTGGGTCAGCTTCTTGCGAATACCCTTGATGCGGCCCATCAACTGGCCGCCTTGATTCTTATCTACCAGCGGGATCAGACGATAACCCACCTCCAGGCCGAGGGTGTCCACCGGCACCACATCGTCCCAGCTAAGCTCTTTGATCTCCGGCCCCGGCGCCTGCGGCACCGGTTCGCGCTGCTGCTGCGCCTCCGCGGCGGCGGCGCGCTGCCGCTTTTGCATAGCCATGTAGGCGCCACCGCCCATAATGGCGGCCAGGGTCAGGAACACCAGGTTGGGCATGCCGGGGATAATGCCCAACACTCCGAGAATAACGGCGGTGACGATCAAGACGCGCGGATCTTCGAATAACTGACCCAGGATCTGACCGCCCATGTCCTGCGAACTGGAGACGCGGGTCACGATAATGGCCGTGGCGGTGGACAGCACCAGCGAGGGGATCTGCGCCACCAGGCCGTCACCGATGGTCAGCAGGGTGTAATTGCGCACCGCCTCGGCGAACAGCATGTCGTGCTGGGCCACGCCGATGGCCAAACCACCGATGATGTTGATGAACAGAATCAAGATGCCGGCGATGGCGTCGCCACGCACGAATTTGCTGGCACCGTCCATGGAACCGTAAAAATCCGCTTCCTGGATGATTTCGTTACGCCGTAGCTGGGCCTCTTCCTGACCGATCAGGCCGGCATTGAGGTCGGCGTCGATGGCCATCTGCCGGCCCGGCATGGCGTCCAGGGTGAAGCGTGCCGACACTTCCGAGACGCGCCCGGCACCCTTGGTGACCACCACGAAATTGATGATCACCAGGATGGCGAACACCACCAGGCCGACGGCATAGTTGCCGCCGATGACGAATTCACCGAAGGCCTCGATCACCTGACCGGCGGCGTCGGTGCCGGTATGCCCGTCGAGCAGCACCACGCGCGTGGAGGCGATGTTCAGCGCCAGGCGCAACAGGGTGGCGAGCAGCAGCACGGTGGGAAAGACGGCGAAATCCAGCGGCCGCCTGCTGTAGATCACCGCCAGCAGCACAATCAAAGAGAGCGATATATTAAAGGTGAACAGCGCATCCAGGCCCAGTGCCGGCAGCGGCACAATCATCATGCCCAGCATCATCAACAGGATGACGGGCACGCCCAGCCCCATGCGCATCACCTCCGACATACTGGGCATGTTCTTAGCGTTTTCCATACGTCTTCCCCTGCTCTATTACTGCTGTCACTGTTTTTTCCCCTTGGCATCAAACTGCATATCTTCGGGAATGGGCAGATCATTCATTTCCAGATCTTTACGCTCATAGGCGCCGCCGAACTGCTGTTTCAGGTGGTAGACGTAGGCCAGTACCCGGGCCACGGCCAGATACAGGCCTTCCGGCACTTCCTCGTCCAGCTCGGTGGTGAAGAACAGCGCACGCGCCAGGGCCGGTGAGGCCATCAAGGGCACGTCATTGCCCTGGGCGATCTTTCTGATCTCAAAGGCCACAAGATCGGCGCCCTTGGCCACCAAGATGGGGGCATTCATTTTGTTCTGGTCGTACTTGATGGCCACCGAGAAGTGGTGGGGGTTGGTGATGACCACATCGGCTTCGGGCACCTTCTCCATCATGCGGTGCATGGCCATATCCATCTGGGTGCGGCGGATGCGAGCCTTGAGTTCGGGACTGCCGTCGGTATCCTTGTTCTCCTGCTTGACCTCCTGCTTGGTCATCTTCAGCTGGCGCTTGTGATTCCACAGCTGAAACGGCACATCAAACGCGGCGATCACAATCATGCTGGCGCTGACGGCGAAAAAACCCCAGAAGATCAGTTCGCCGGAGTGGGCAATGGCCTGATTCACCGGCTCCATGCCCAAACCCATGACCGGCTCGAAGGCGAAGTACAGCACCGTCAGGCCGCAGATACCAATGACGAAGAACTTGGCCAGGGCCTTGCCCAGCTCCATCGCCCCCTGCGGCCCGAAGATGCGCTTCATGCCTGAGAGCGGATTCATCTTGGAAAACTTGGGCGCCAAGGCCTGGACGCTGAAATTCCAGCCGCTCAGGGCGATGGACCCGGCAATGGCCGAGACCACCAGCAACACCAGGAACGGCGCCAGGGCGATCAAGGCCTCGGCGACCGCGCTGAGAAAGCCATCGATCATGTAACGCGTGTCGAATACCTCGGCGCGGCGCAGGCTGAAGTTGCTCACCATGACCCTGCCCAGGGCCGACACCACCATGGGCCCGAACGCCAACAACCCCAAGGCCGCCGTCATCAACATCACAGTGGTGGTGAGTTCGCGCGAACGGGCAACCTGGCCCTTTTCCCGCGCTTCACGCAGTTTTTTCTCGGTAGGGTCTTCGGTTTTTTCCTGACCGTCTGACGACTCCGCCATATCAGCTACTCATCATCTCGCGCATGAACAAAAACCCTTCGTTGAACAGAGTGGCCAGTTGGGGCAAGGCAGTGGAGAGGGTCAACATGATCACCACGAAACCGGCGGTTATGGTGATGGAAAAACCGACGGCGAAGATATTCATCTGCGGCGTGGCACGCGTCATGACACCCATCACCATATTGATCATCAGCAAAGAAACCACCGCAGGCAGGACCATGATCAGGGCGCCTGAAAACATCCAGGCGGAAAAATAGACCATGGCCTCGATGCCCGCCAGGGCCAATCCCTCGCCGCCGACCGGCAGGATCTCAAAGCTCTCGCCGAGGATCTGCAGCAACACCAGGTGGCCGTTGAGGGACAGGAAGAACAGCACCGCAATGATGTTGTAAAACTGGCTCACCACCGGTACGTTGACGCCGGTCTGCGGGTCCATCATCTGGGCGAAGCCGAGGCCCATCTGCATGCCAATCAACTGACCGCCGTTGACCACGGCGGCGAAGATGAACTGCATGACAAAGCCGAGCGCGGCACCGATCAAAATCTGCTCGAATACCAGCAAGAACATGTTCAACGACAAGGGATCGACGCTGTCGGCAGGCGTGAGACCGGGGAATATGGCCACTGAAATGGCCACGGCAACGATCAGGCGTATCTTCATCGGCACCATGCCGGTACTGAAAATGGGCGCCGCCACGATAAAGGCGCTGACGCGAAAAAACGGCAATAGGTACCAGAGCAGTTGATTGACGACTTGGTCATAGACGAGATTCACCAGCCAGCGCCTCAGCCGATCACGCCGGGAATGCCGCTGATCAGGCGCTGAAAGTAATTCACCAGCAGATTCAGAAGCCAGGGGCCGGCGAACATGATCACCCCGAAGGTCACCAACAGCTTGGGGATGAAACTGAGGGTTTGTTCATTGACCTGGGTGGCGGCCTGGAACACGCTCACCAGCAGCCCCACGGCCAACGCCGGCAGCAGAATAATCATCACCAGCACGGTCAACACCTGCAATGCCTGAGTACCGATATCGAGGACGACTTCAGGTGTCATACATTGACCTCACGCGACATAGAAACTGGAGGCCAGGGTGCCCAGTACCAACACCCAGCCATCAATTAAGACAAACATCATGATCTTGAACGGCAGAGACACGATCAGCGGCGACAACATCATCATCCCCATGGCCATGAGTACGCTGGCCACCACCAGATCGATTATCAGAAAGGGGATAAAGATCATGAAGCCGATCTGGAAGGCAGTCTTCAATTCACTGGTCAAAAACGCCGGCACCAGCACCGAGAAGGGAATATCGCCGAGATTGTCTTCGCTGAATTCCTGACCCGACATATCGGCGAACAGGGCAAGGTCGGTCTCGCGCACCTGGTCGAGCATGAAGCGCTTGAACGGCTGAGAGGCGCGCAGCAAGGCGTCCTCGCTGGAAATCTCCTCGTTCATGTAAGGTTCGAAGGCATCGTTATAAACACGGTCGAACACCGGCGCCATGACGAAAAACGTCATGAACAAGGCCAGCCCGATGATGATCTGATTGGTCGGCGTGGACATGGTGCCCAGCGCCTGACGCAGCAATGCCAGCACGATGACGATGCGCGCGAAGCTGGTCATGGCCAACACCCCCGCCGGGATGAAGGTCAGCAGGGTCATCAGGACCAGCACCTGAATACTCAGGGAATAGGTTTCGGTACCGTCCGGATTGACGCTCATGGACAGGGCCTGCATACCGGGCTCGGCGAAACCGACAGCGGGAAAAAACAGGGCCAAAAGAATGAGCAAACCTTTCATTGTTTGTCCAGCCGGGTCAGGCTCTGTTTGAGTTTTTCAGCGAAGGCGCCCTTCTCGGCCGGTGTCGGGGGTTTGATCTCATCTCCCTTTTCCAAGGCATAGAGCATGTTGACCTGGCCCGGCGCCACGCCTACCAGGATCTGGCGCTCGCCCACTTGCATCAGTACCACGCGCTCCTTCTGTCCCACCGAAACACCGGCGACGCTCCTGAGCGAGGCGTTGTAGATAACCGAACCGCCCAGGTATTTCTTGAACAACCAGGCTAATAGAAAGATCAGGAACAATACGAACAACAGCCCCAGCACCAGCTTGATCATCTGGTCCGCCGAGGTATGCGGCAGGCTTTTCTGCACTTTATCCGCCTGTTCCTGGGCCGCCGCCAAGCCGGGCAGAAGCGCCATAAAGAGGACTATGTATCGGTAAGGAATCACTGAATACCTGCGCTTATTTGAGTTTCTTGATACGTTCCTGGGCACTGATCACGTCGGTCAGGCGGATGCCGAACTTTTCGTTTACCACCACCACTTCGCCGTGGGCGATGAGGGTGCCGTTGACCAGCACGTCCATGGGCTCACCGGCGAGCCGATCGAGCTCCACCACCGAGCCTTGGTTCAATTGCAGCAGATTACGGATACTGATCTTGCTGCGGCCGATCTCCATGGAAATGGTGACCGGGATGTCGAGGATGACGTCCAGGTTTTCCTCGCCCGGCACATGGGGTACGGGGTCGGTGAACTCGTCCAATTCGGCCGGTTCGGCCTGCGGCGCGTTGTTTTCTTCCTCGTCCTGCTCCGCCAGCGCGGCAGCCCAGGCATCCTCGGCAGCGGCGTCATCGCTGCTGATATCCGGGTTTTCGGTTTCGTCGTTCATCGGTCAACTCCTGGCTTGGTAACAACGGGTAGGCCGGCCTTGATCGGCTCTATGATGCGGATGGCATTATTGCTGTGGTGGACGCCGAATTTGCCGCGAAACACGGGCACATCGTCCTCGGTGGCCAAAATGACCCGTTCGGGAAAATCAAAGGGGATGATATCGCCCGCCTTCATGTTAAGAACCTCGCGCAAGCTCATATCCACCTCGGTGAGGGTGCTCTTGACGTCGATATTGGCTTCTTTGATGTCTTCCATCAGCGCCCGGGTCCAGCGCTCGTCCACCTCGGTACGGTCGCTGACGGTGCCGGCGTCGAGTAATTCACGGATCGGCTCGAGCATGGAGTACGGGATGGTGACATGGATGTCACCGCCGCCGCCGTCCAATTCAATATGAAACGTGGAGATCACCACCACCTCGGTGGGGCTGACGATATTGGCGAAGTGCGGATTGACCTCTGAGTTCTGAAATTCGAAATCCACATCCATGACCGGCGCCCAGGCATCCTTCATATTCTGAAACGCCTTTTGCAGCATCATCTCGATGATACGGTTCTCGGTATGGGTGAATTCGCGGCCCTCGATCTTGTTGTAGAACTTGCCGCTGCCACCGAAAAAGTTGTCCACCACGATGAATACGAATTTGGGATCGAAGACGAACAGTCCGGTACCGCGCAGTGGCTTCACGTGGACCAGATTCAGGCTGGTGGGCACGAACAGGGTGTGAACGTATTCGGCGAACTTGAGCATCTGCACGCCGCCGACGGCGATCTCGGCGGTGCGGCGCAGCATGTTGAACAGGCTGGTCCGGAAATAGCGGGCGAAGCGCTCGTTGATCATCTCCAGGGTAGGCATGCGCCCGCGCACGATCCTATCCTGACTGGTGAAATCGTAGGCCTTGGCCTCGCCGTCGAAGATGTCTTCTTCGGTCTCGACGTCACCGCCGTCGACGCCGTGTAACAGGGCGTCGATTTCGTCTTGTGATAACAGGTCGTTTACTGACATAGTCTTATTGCATTACAAAGGTTGTGAAATAGACTTCCTCGACCTTACCCTCGACCTTATGCTTTTTCAGAATGCTCAGGATCTCGTTCAGGGTCTTTTGGCGCAGCTCTTCTTTGCCTTCGAGGGTGACCAGGGTGCCGTAGCTCTGATTGCTGAGCAGCAGGATGATGTTATTTTTGAGCGCCGGCATGTGGGTCTGGATGCCGTCCACGGCGGTTTGGTTGTAGGTCATGATCTCAACACTGACCTGCAGGAAACGCAGTCCCTGGTCGGTCTCGAAGTTGACGGTAAAGGGTTCGGGAAAGGCGAAGTAGATCGGCACCTTATTGGCGTCCTGTTGCGGCTTTTGCTCTTCTTCCGCGACGTCCGGGTCGCCCGTGCCGCCCAACATGCCGGTGAAATAGAGCGTGCCGCCAGTGCCCGCCCCCAGCAGCACCAGCAGGGTCAGCACCATGAAGATCATCTTCTTGGCATTGCCCTTCTTGGCCGGTTTGGTATCGTCGTCGTCCGCGTCTGCCATTGCCTTTCCTCAAGCTGATTGGATCACCCAATCTGGAATAGCAATTAGCATGCCACGAAAATGTTCTAATAATTACAACGGCTTACAATCTTAAAAGGAGATGGCGACGGATTTTTGACTGGGCGTATTGAGGTGCGGCGGGAGACAACGACAAGAAAGCGACGGGGGTTTACGCGTACAGATCCAGGCCGCGTTGCAACGGCAGCGCGGACAGATCGACCTGTCCGATCACCCGTTCGGCGTCGTCATCGAAGCCCGACGGAGCGGCGGCGAAGCCGTGGCCATCCGCCTGTCCCTGCTGATGGCGCTGACGCCGATCCGGCAAGGATTGGTCCGACACCGTCGCATCCGCCAGCTGCACACCGGAACCGGAGAACATTTCACGCAGCCGCGGCAACGAGGTCTCGATCGCATCGCGCACCGCCGTGTGGTGGGCGGAAAAGGTGATCGAGGCCTTATCGTCGTTCATCACCACGCGTACCTCCACCGGCCCCAGATGAGCGGGATTGAGGCGAATCTCGGCGACCTGGGCCTGGCCCGTTGCGCCGCCCCTGGCCAGCATCACCACCCGATTGCTGAAATCCTGCTGCCACTGCGGATCATTCAAGGGCGTCTGGATAAAGCTTTGCGTCGGCCGGGCATCGCCGGCGGTGGTGGTCATGGGGCGTCCTTGTGAGCCGCCCTGCAGGGTGGCCAGTGAATCGATTTGGCCGTCACTCCAGTTGAGCAGCTCGGCCGACGGCCGGCGTTCCAGGTTCGTGTTCATCATCACGCGTTCCAGCATGGCGGGCGAAATGGCGGCCACCGGATTGACACTCAGCCGCTGACCCGCCTCCGGGTTAGCGGATACCTCGACACTGTCTAGCTCGAGGGCCGGAGCCGCCGTCGGCGGCTGGGGCTGACGCCCGGCGGCCAATGGGGCTTGAACCGGCGTGTGGGCATTGGCCAGGGCCGCCACCCGTTCGTCCAGCAGACGCGCATCGGCGGCCGGGGACGGCGCGGGGGTCATGGTCAGCAGTGGCGGGAAGGGGGCATCGGCGATGGGATCCGCTGGGGCATCGGCGACGGGATTCGCTGCGGCCTCGGCGTCGCGCTGAGTCGTGGCCAGTTTAATCTGCTTGAATACCGCCGCCAGGCTGTCCGGCGGCAACTCCAGCTGCGCCAGCAGCGCCTCCAACTCCTCAGCGGCAAGACCTTGCCCCGGCTGCTGCGGCAAAGGCGAGCCAGCTGTTGCCGCCTGGCCGCCGATCAGCTGCTCAACGACGGCGCGCAAGGCTTCGGGGTTCAGCCCCGCCGCGCCGCTCGGGCTGTCGAGCGGCAATTGTTGCTGCGACGCTCGGAGCGCACTCAAAAACGGCGACGGGCCATTTTCGCTTTTTGTTTCAACCCCTTGCGCCGGCCTTCCGGCACCGATCACGGCGCCGGAGGCAGGCCCCTGCCCCGGCAGCAGTCCGGCTAAGAGAGATGAAATATCGGGTGTCGCTGTTTGCATTCGGTCATATATCCTGGTTTCGCGTTAGATATAGAGCAATTAACGTACCAACGTGCATTGAATACCTCGGGAGAAAAGCTTGGTCGCCGGCGGCAGCGCCGCGCGGTGCTATTTCCGAATCAGTTCGATGAGCTTGCGCACGACCGTGTTGAGCGGCAGGACGAAATCCACAGCGCCGCGCTTGACCGCCTCGCCCGGCATGCCCCAGACCACGCTGGTCTTCTCGTCCTGGGCGATGGTCTGGGCGCCGGCCTGGCGCATCTCATTCAAGCCGTCGGCGCCATCGGCGCCCATTCCGGTCAGGATCACCCCCAGGGCATTGGGACCGGCAGTCTGCGCCACCGAGCGAAACAATACGTCCACCGCCGGGCGATGCCGATTCACCGGCGGACCGTCGCTGAGACGACAGCGATATTTGGCCCCGTCACGCACCACCAGCAAGTGCGCGTCGCCCGGCGCGATATAGGCATGACCGGGAAGGATCTGATCTCCATCCTCGGCCTGTTTGACGTGAATGGCACAAAGGCTGTCCATACGCCGGGCGAACGGTTCGCTAAAGGCGGCGGGGATGTGCTGTGCGATCACAATGCCCGGCGCATCCGGGGGCATGTCGACCAACACCTCGCGGATGGCCTCCGTGCCCCCGGTGGACGCACCCATGGCGATGAGCCGATCGGTGGTGCGATAGTGCTTACCGATTTCCTTTTGGATCACCGCATCGACACTGTTCTTCTGGCGCACCTGGAGCGAAGCGGAGCGTATCAGCAAGGCGGTCTTGCTGACGGCGGCGGCGGTCTTCAGCTTGTTAACCAGTTCATCGCGATAGGCGCCGAGG
Source organism: Candidatus Tenderia electrophaga (assembly GCA_001447805.1). Classification (NCBI taxonomy): domain Bacteria; kingdom Pseudomonadati; phylum Pseudomonadota; class Gammaproteobacteria; order Tenderiales (SeqCode); family Tenderiaceae (SeqCode); genus Tenderia (SeqCode); species Tenderia electrophaga (SeqCode). Next base: position 1,224,041 of record CP013099.1, on the reverse strand, counting down.
CCTTCGGCCAGATCCAGCTTGGGCTTGGTGACGAAATCGATGGCGCCGGTTTCCAGGGCTTCGAGGGTGACATCGGCGCCCGCTTCGGTGAGGGACGACACCATCACCACCGGCATGGGGTGCAAACGCATCAGGTTCTTGAGAAAGGTGAGTCCGTCCATGCGTGGCATTTCCACATCCAGGGTAAGCACGTCGGGCTGCAGTTGCTTGATCTTTTCACGGGCGATATAGGGATCCTGCGCCGCACCGACCACCTCGATGCCGGGGGCATCGGACAACATTTCCGTCAGCAGCTTACGCACCAGGGCGGAGTCATCAACGATTAGGACTTTGATCTTAGCCATCGCGTCCGCATCGATCAGAACAGATCGATTTCACCCTCGATGGGCTTGGTCTCGAGGCTGTCCATATAATCGGCTTCACGCTCGATAATGGTCCTGTTGTGCATGGAGCGCAGCTTCTTCATCCTCACCTTGCCGGACTGGGGAAAATAGTGGACCTTCCGGGGATAGATACCCCCCAAGTCTTCCGCCAATAACTTGAGCCCCTCGGTTTTGATGAATTCATGCACGAAGGCGATATTCTGTTTGCCGATGTTGGTCATATGCTCCATCACCATACCGCCGCCGAAAATCTTCAACTCCAGATTTTCGCGCCGGCCGCCGTGCTTCAGCACATCGTTGATCAACGCCTCCATAGCGAAATTGCCGTAACGCGTGGCGGCATTGTTCCAGGTGCTGTTGCTACCGCCGCCCGCGGCGCCGATGGGCAGCATGAAGTGATTCATGCCACCGATGCCGAACACACTGTCGCGAATACAGGCCGAGACACAAGAGCCCAATACCGTGACGATCATTTCCCCTTCCAGACTGACATAATATTCGCCGGGCAGGATCTTGGCGGCATAGACATCGTGCATCTTGTCCCAATAACGATTGATATGGGAAAAGCCGGGCAATGCCTTAGGCTGCCTCGCCTCCGGCCGCGCTGTAGTGAATCCGCCTGTCATCAGGCCATCCTCTGATAAACGGTTTTGCCCAACAACCTAAAACGCTCGGAGACCTTATAGAGCGTTTCTGAATGCCCGACGAAGAGGTAGCCGTCGGAGCGCAGGATATCGGCATAGCGGTGAAACAGGCGGCGCTGGGTATCCTTATCGAAATAGATCACCACGTTACGGCAAAAGATGACATCGACCCCCGCTTTGACGGGCCAGTCGCCCATCAGATTGAGTTGTTTGAATATGATTAAATCACGCAGCGCCGAGGAAGCCTTGACCAGACCGGCGCGCTCACCCGTGCCGCGATAAAACCAGCGTTTCAGCACCGCCGGAGGCAGGCCGTTGACGCGTTCCAAGGTATAGACGCCTTCACTACCGGTGGCGATCACGTTGGTATCGAGGTCGGTGGCCAGAATGCGGACGTCCCAGCCGAGCTTGTCGGGGATGGCCTCCTTCACTGTAATGGCGAGACTATAAGGCTCTTCACCGGAGGAACATCCGGCCGACCAAATGCGGATGGTCTTGCTGGCCGCATTGAGTCGCATCAGCTGCGGCAGTACGGTGGCCTTCAGATATTCAAAATGATGCTGCTCACGAAAAAACGACGTTAGATTGGTGGTGATGGAGTTTACGAAATTGCCCAGCTCACCATCATCGCCCTGCGCCAGCAGTTCCAGGTAGTCGGTGAAGGAGTTGAGATGGAGTTGCCGCAGACGGCGCGCCAAACGACTATAGACCATATCCATCTTGATATCGGAAAGATGAATACCGGTATGCTCTAGAACCAGCTTTCTAATTTGTTGAAAATGCTTATCGGTAAACTCGAATTCCCTCGACATTCAATTTTCTTCCTGACCAGCGACCATCGAGCGGCGCGACATGGGATGCTTTGTTTTGTTGAAAAGAATGCGTTCTATAGCAATTTGATTCTATTCGGTCGCTTGGTCAACCACCGCGTTCAGCACGCTTGAATTCAGAAGATGATCGATATCCAGAACGATAATCATCTTTTCATCCACCGTACCCAAGCCTTTTACAAAATCGGTACTGATCGCTTGACCGAAATCAGGCGCCGCCTTTAGCGATTCTTCATCGATGTTGTAGACCTCGGAGACCGCGTCCACCACAATACCCATGGTGCGGCTGCCTTTTTCGCTATTCACCTTGAGTACAATCACCACCGTGGTGGGGCCGTATTCGATGGCGTCCAGGGAAAAGCGCTGGCGCAGATCGATAATCGGCACTATCGTGCCACGCAGATTGATCACGCCCTTGATGTATTTGGGTGTATTGGGAATGGGTGTCACATTGTCCCAGCCCTTGATCTCCCGCACTCTCAGAATATCCAGCCCGTATTCCTCACCGGCCAGCATAAAGGTTAGATACTGGTTGCCGTCGCTGTCGCCCGCGATCGTATCCATATCCAGGCCCTGAATCATATTCATTGCAATCTCCTTAATTCCGCACTAGGCAACCGCGGACCGGTCCCTGAGGGATCTAAGCCGTTCTCGCGACAAGGCCACGAGACCCTGCACATCCAGTATCATGGCGACGGTACCATCGCCCAAAATGGTCGCTCCAGAGAGGCCTTTCACCTTTTTATAATTCGTTTCGAGACTCTTGATCACCACCTGTTGCTGACCCAGTAGATCGTCCACGAATATACCGGCCATTTGACCTTCGCCTTCAACCACCACCAGTAGGCCGTTGACCAGTTCGGTGTTGTCCGACTCGATATTAAACAGCTCATGCATACGAATAATCGGCAGATAGTCATCCCGCAGCTTGTACAACTCCGTACCGCCGGCGATAGAACTGACTTTTTCCGACTTGATCTGCAGGGACTCGATGATGGATACCAGAGGCACCACGTAGGTCTGATCGCCGATGCGCACCAGCTGTCCGTCGAGGATGGCCAGGGTCAGGGGCAGGCGGATGGTAAACGTCGACCCCAACCCTTGCTCCGACTTCACCTCGACCACACCGCCAAGGTCTTTGATATTACGCTTGACCACGTCCATGCCCACGCCGCGGCCGGAGACATCGCTGACTTCCTTGGCGGTGGAAAATCCCGGCGCAAATATCAAGTCATAGATCTTGTCGTGTGACAGCTCTTCATGCTCATTAACCAGGCCCTTCTCGATGGCCTTGGCACGTATGCGCTCGGCATCCAGACCGGCCCCGTCGTCATGAATCTCGATAACGATGTTGCCGCCCTGATGATAGGCGTTGAGATGCAAGGTGCCGGTTTCGGGCTTACCTTTGGCCTGGCGTTCTTCGGGCGATTCGATGCCGTGATCCAAGGAGTTCCTGACCAGGTGGACCAGCGGGTCGCCGATCTTCTCCATCACCGTCTTGTCGAGCTCGGTCTGTTCACCTGACATCTTCAGCTCCACTTTCTTATCGAGCTTGGTGCTCAGATCGTGGACTAGACGCGGGAAGCGGTTAAAGGAAAAGCTGATTGGCAGCATGCGAATGCGCATGACATTTTCCTGTAATTCGCGTGTATGTCGTTCGAGTTCGGTCAAACCTTCTTGCAGTTTTTGCACCCGGTCCATAGTGAATTCTTCGCCCAGCTGATTGAGCATGGACTGGGTGATGACCAATTCGCCCACCATATTGATGAGCGCGTCCACCTTATCGATTCCGACGCGGATGGAGCCGGATTCAGCGTTGGCCTGCTTCTTCGTCGCAGGGGCCGCTGTCTGAGATTTGGCTTGCTCAGCGCCGGCCTGGGGCTGCTGTACGGTTTCACGCGCGCGTGTCTCATCGGCCTGAATTTCAACGGCGCCTGCGTCGTTCCCGCCCGGGGCTTCACCCTGTTCAAGATGCGCTTTTGAGTCGCTGGCTTCAGGGGGGGCAGCACATGCCTCCACGCTCAAGTCGCAGTCATCTTCCACCCAGACGAATACGTCTCTGATCTGGGCTTCGCTGATATCACCGTCCAGGTTGATGCGCCAGGCGAGGTAGCATTCTTCCGGATCGAGCAAATCGAATTCGGGCAGGGCGGTGAGGTCGACGCTGGCCTGCATGCTGCCCAGATCGGCCAGCTCTCTGATAATCCGGACCGGATCGTTGCCGGTTTTAAACAAGTGGGCAAAGGGTTTGAAATGCACCGTCCAGCCGTTCGCCACCGACGCGGCCTGCGCATCGGTGGTGAGCGGCTGCGCGTCGGCCTGCTCTGTTTGCGGCGCGGCATCACCCTGCAGCAGGGCCTCCAGCTGGCCATGTACTTCGTTGACACGATCGCTATCGATGTCGCTGCCGTCGCGCAGGGCATTGAGCATGTCGCGCAACACATCCACCGAGGCCAACATGAGTTCCACCGCCGCTTGTGTCACCTCGCGCCGGCCGTCGCGCATCTGATCCAACAGGGTTTCCAGCACATGGGTGAAGTCACTGACGGCGCCAAGGCCGAAGGTGCCGCTGCCACCCTTGATGGAATGCGCAGCGCGAAAGATGGTGTTGATCGATTCACCATCGGCCTCGCCCGGTTTGAGCGCCAGCAACTCGGTCTCCATAGTATCCAGACCTTCGAAACTTTCCTCATAAAATGTATCGAGGAATTGGCTGATATCGATGCTCATTGCTGCGCCCTCAACCCAGGACTTTCTTGATCGTCGCCAGCAACTGGTCCGGGTTGAAGGGTTTGACTATCCATCCGGTGGCGCCGGCACTCTTGCCTTCCATCTTTTTGTCGCCGCCGGACTCGGTGGTCAACATCAAAATTGGAGTGAATTTGTAATTGGACAGCGCGCGCAGTTCTTTAATCAGACTGATGCCATCCATTTTCGGCATATTGACGTCGGTCAGCACCAGGTCCACCTTGGCGCTCTTGGCCTTGCCCAACGCATCGACACCGTCGACAGCGTCGATGACGGTAAATCCCGCACCCTTCAAGGTAAAGGTCACCATCTGGCGCATGGATGCTGAATCGTCAACTGCAAGTATTGTCGGCATTGCTATTTCCCCTCATTATTCTTCCGTGCATGGCCTGCAGAAGTGGATGTACTACAAATGGAGCGTCTCTTTCAGACCAGTCATATCGGCGGCGTATCGTAATGCCTGGCTGGGGTTGCGCCAGCTAACCTCAAAGCCGCTTTCCTGCGCTTCTAAAAAAAAGGCGGAAAGCAGTTGCAGCGCGGCGCAATCGATGCGCTCAACGCGCGAGCCGTCCAAAACCACGGGGCAACCCTGCACCATGGCCTGCTGCAACAGCGCCTTGAAATCGGACGCTACCGAGATATCCAGTGCTTCATCGCACTCGATCAGCATCTCGGTTTCGGAGACCGCTGTTTCATTCTCTTGCGTCATAGACACCCCTGCTTTCGGTTTCTGGTCGCTCGAATCGCACACCTTTGTTAACGGCAAACAAATAGTGAGCTTTAGATAGAAATTGGATACCTTTAAACCCAAAAAACGGCGCCCGAACGGGCACTTGCCTGAACGACAGTGAGTTAGTCGTGCTTCACCCGATTGTTGCGGTCGTCGTGGTCACGCTGCTCCTTTTTTTCCAGCGCCCGGCGCTCACTCTTTATATATCGCTCAAGCACCATGTCCAGCGCCTTGGAGTGTCCCCGTTTGGCGAACCAGTAGCGTTTACTGTCCTCCAGTTCCCGGCGCAGCTGTTCTACTACCCGCTCCTGCCGGTCGATGGCTTGGGCCAGTTTGGCGACAAACTCCCGATATTCATTCAGGGCCTGGGCATTCATCCCCTGACTGGCGGAATCACTCAATCGGCGCCGGTATTCAGCCTGATAGTCGATTAGCTGCTGCAGCTGCGCCTGGTGCGCTTCGAGCTGCTGCAGGGCCTGTCCTAAGGCCTTGGCGGCCTCGCGCTCGCTGTTTCTAGCCAAATCGGCGATGGGTTCGAAGCGCCGCGAATCCGCCATTTACGCTTATTCCTTTGCCTGGGGCTGGGTGCTGGGGGGATTCTTAAACAGCGCCGCCAAGCCGCCCAGACTCTGCTCAAACTGCACCGCCTCGCCGATGGGCTGCGACAGAAAATTCATAAGCCGGGGATAGTAGGCAATGGCCTCGTCGATACGCGGATTGCTGCCTTTGCTATAGGCGCCGACGCTGATCAAGTCACGATTCTGCTGGTAGGTGGAATAGAGCTGTTTAACACGCCGCGCCTGCTGCATATGCTCGGGCACAACGATTTCGTTCATGACACGGCTGATGGAGGCCTCGATGTCGATAGCCGGATAATGGCCCATCTCCGCCAGCTCACGCGACAGCACGATATGGCCGTCGAGAATGGCGCGTGCGGCATCGGCGATGGGGTCCTGCTGGTCGTCACCCTCGGTAAGCACGGTATAAAAGGCAGTAATTGAACCGCCGCCCTTGTCGCCGTTGCCGGCACGCTCCACCAGTTGCGGCAATTTGGCGAACACCGAGGGCGGATAGCCTTTGGTGGCGGGCGGCTCGCCGATGGCCAGGGCGATTTCGCGCTGGGCCTGTGCATAACGGGTCAGGGAATCCATCAACAGCAGCACCTGCAGCCCCTGATCGCGATAATATTCGGCGATGCTGGTGGCCAACATGGCGCCGTGCAGACGCATCAGCGGCGAATTATCCGCCGGCGTGGCCACCACCACGGCACGCGCCATGCCCTCGGGACCGAGGATATTTTCGATGAACTCCTTCACCTCGCGGCCGCGCTCACCGATCAGACCGACCACGATCACATCGGCGGTGGTGTACTTGGTCATCATACCCAGCAGCACACTCTTGCCCACACCGCTGCCGGCGAACAGGCCCATGCGTTGACCGCGGCCGACGGTAAGCATGGCGTTAATGGCGCCGACGCCCACATCCAAGGGCATGTCGATGGGATGGCGCGCCAGGGGATTGATACTGCGCCCATTGAGCGGCACCCAGGTATCGACGCCCAGCGGACCCTTGCTATCCAGCGGCCGGCCGGCACCGTCGAGAATGCGCCCCAGCAACGCCATGCCGGCAGGCGCCGCGCACACTTTATTGAGTGGCACCACCTTGGCATTGGGCACCAAGCCGCGGATGTCCCCGGTGGGCATGAGGTAGGTCTTGTCTCCGGCGAAGCCGACGACTTCAGCCTCTACGGGTTCGCCGCTGGGCGGCATCACCAAACAACGGCCGCCTATCGCCGCCTGGATGCCGACCGCCTCCAGGGTCAGGCCCACCATGCGCGTCAGTTTGCCGCTGACAGCCAAGGGGATCCTGTTTTCCAGGGTTTCGCTATGGCGGGCCAGTCGCGCCGGGAGATCGGCGAACACGCGGGGAGCGGCTTGCGGCTCAGTCATCGGCACGCTCGCTGCCCAACAGCTCGGCGGCGATGGCGGCGATACGGGCCTCGAAGCTGGCATCGACAGTAGCACTATCGCTTTCCACTCGGCAGCTGCCCTGGCTCAGGAGCGGGTCGTCGACGACCTCCCAACTGCGATCACCACCGCTGGCCGGAATGAGCTTGCGCACCAGCGCCGCGTCGTCGGGACACAAATACACCCGAATATGCTGCGCCGCCGAGGGAATAATGGCGAGTGCTTCGCGCACCACCGCCACTACCTGACGGGGATCGGTCTTGAGCTCGCGCCGGACGATCTGCTTGGCGATGGCAACGGCCAGTTTGACCAACTCGGATTCCAGTTGTTCTTCCATACGCTGCAAGGGCGCGCTCATGGCATCCATTACGTTGGCCACGGATTGAGCCGTCTGATCAAGTTGTTGCTGGCCGCGGATCGCCCCTTCGCGGCGGCCCTTTTCAAAGCCCTCCTGGTAGGCGGAGTGTTTGAGTTTGTTAACCTTCTCCTCGACCGCCTTTCTTTCGCGTGGCGACAAGCTGGTATCGGTATGGGTGAGATTGCGGCTGGAGTCCGCCTTGATCTCGGGCACGGCCCAGACCTTGGCCTCCCCGCCATTATCCGGCAGCTTAGACATATTCATCCCCGCCCTTGCCGCCCATGGCCAGTTCGCCGGATTCCATCATGCGGCGGGCAATGGCAAGCACTTCTTTCTGCGCCGCCTCCACATCGGAGAGTTTGACCGGCCCCCTGGCCTCCAAATCGTCGCGCAACATTTCGCTGGCGCGCTTGGACATGTTTTTGAAGATCTTTTCCTTGACCGTCTCGTCGGCGGCCTTGAGTGCCAGCACCAGGGTCTCGGAGGAGACCTCGCGCAGCAGGGTTTGAATGCCGCGGTCATCGATATCGACGAGGTTGTCGAATACGAACATCAGCTCTTCGATGCCCTGCCCCAGCTCGGCGTCGGCCTCTTTGACCTCATCCATAATCTCGGATTCCACCGAGCCATCCATGAAGTTAAGGATATTGGCGGCGGTCTTCATACCACCGACGCTGGAGGACTGCACCGAGCTGTTGCCGGTAAATTGTTTTTCCAGGATCAAATCGAGTTCTTGCAGCGCCGAGGGTTGAATACCGTCGAGGGAGGCGATGCGCATGACAATATCGGAACGCGTACGCTCCGGCAGAATGGACAGAATCGCTGCGGCCTGGTCACCGTCGAGATAAGACAACACGATGGCGATGATTTGCGGATGCTCGGTGCGAATCAACTCCGCCACCGCCTTGGGCTCCATCCATTTCAGCGACTCGAGCCCCTTGGAAGAATGCCCCAGCAGGATGCGGTCGATCACCTGGGAGGCCTTGTCCTCACCCAGGGCCTGCATCAACAGGTTCTTGATATAGTCTTCAGAACCGCCCAGTGCGGCCTTGGCATCCACTTCCTCGACGAAACTGTTAATCACATCAAGCACGACCTCTTTGGATACGTTAGAGGTGTGCGCCATGGCCGTGCCGACCTTTTGTACCTCTTTCGGGCCCATGTGTTTTAGAATGGCCGCGGCATCGGTTTCGCCCAGACTCATGAGCAGGATCGCGGCGCGCTCAGCACCGCTCAGACCACCCGCATCGCGGCGCTTATTGTTTTCAGCCATCCTTGTCCACCCACTCCCTGACTACCTGCGCCACCCGCTGCGGCTCCTGTTGAGCCACCGCCTTGGCGGTCTCCAGCGTCGTTTCGTAAGCACGGGCGTTGGGCAGCGCCGGCATGGAGGCCGGCCCTTGCAAGGCCACGTCGTTATTCGAGGACGGCGCGGAGTGGCGCACGGTGGCACCCTTTTCTGCCAGACTCTTGAGCACCGGTTTCAATACACCGAAGACCAGGAACAATACCAGCGCCAGGCCGGCGAGCTGCTTGCCCGCATCCCAGATCCAAGGCTGATCCAGCAAGGATGTCTCGGGCAGGGGCTCGGCCTCGGCTTCGGTAATGAAGGGCGCGTTGATGATATTGACACTATCGCCGCGGGCCGGATTAAAGCCGATCGCCTCCTTCACCAGGCCGTTGATGCGGGTCAGCTCCTCGCCACTGAGCGGCACGCTACCGTCCTCACCCTGTTTGTTATCGATCACGACCGCCGCGGACAGGCGCTTGATCTCGCCGGTCTGGTAGCGGGTGTGGCTAATGGTCTTATCAAGTTCGTAGTTGCGCACGACGCGGCGACTGTTGTTGCTGGCACCGCTATTCGCCCCTTCCCCCGCCGCTTCATTCAGCGCAGCGGCACCGGGCGGCTGATTGCTGAGCGCGCCGGGCAGGCCGCCCTTGGCTGCAGCTGCGCTGCTCTCCTCCTCAATGGTCTGCTCACTTCTAATGGAAGGCAGGTCGGGATTGTAGGATTCATGGGTCTGCTCGGTGACGGTGAAGTCGAGATCGGCCACCACCTGAGCCTTGACCTTGCCCATGCCAACGATGGGCTCGAGTATCTGCTCGATACGGCTGGTGTAATACTGCTCCAGGTTCTTGCGGTATTCAAACTGGTTGGACGACTGACCGAATTCGGTCTCACCGTCGGGGCGTGACAACAGGCGGCCGTTTTGAT